>NZ_JBIAOF010000003.1:0-1153084 GCF_042878785.1 Nonomuraea sp. NPDC003560
GCACTGGCTTTTAACACACTGTTGAGTTCTCAAGAAACGGACGCGTACTTCCTCACCAGAACCCGTTCCCGGATCCCCGCTCGGAGGCGTTCATTTCGTCTTGCGTTCTTTCGTTGTGTCTTAATTCTTTCAGCCGTTCAAGTCTCTGTCAAATTGACCGGACTTGCTCGACCTGCTGGAATTAAGTCGCGCCCCGCTTCCGGGACAACCCCTCTAACTTACTCCCAAGCCTGACTCTTGTCGAATCGACCTTCCGTTGGACGCGGACGTCCGCCGGAGTGGCAGTGTCTGGAGGTGGCCCCCGAGTGAGGTCGGCGATCAACGCCTTCCTCGTGGGACTGGTGAACTCTATGTACGGTCCCCAGAACCGTCAAATCGGCGACCCGCCACGCGTCGGGAAGACATGGTGGGTAGGTATTCCGGCGTGCGAGACCAATCCGTGCCGAGAGCACTCATCCTCCTGGTGGGCATCGCCGGCGCGGTGATCGCTCTGTTCGGGCTGCGCGAGATCAATTCCATCGTCGGGCCCGTCGTGCTGGCGCTCGTGCTGGTCATCGCCGTGGCGCCGGTGCGCAGTTGGCTGACGGCGCGGCGGGCGCCCATATGGGTGCAGGTGGCGGTGCCGTTCCTGATCGTGGTGCTGGTGCTGCTCGGCATGGTGGGGATCCTGACGATCTCCGTCACCCAGCTCGCCTCGCTGCTGCCGACGTACGCCAAACAGTTCGAGGAGCTGCTGGCGGCGTCGCAACACTGGGCCGGCACCCACGGTCTGGGCAACGACGTGCTGGCCAAGGCGGTGCAGGCGATCGATCCCGGCCGGATGCTGGGGCTGGCGCAGAGCCTGCTCGGGAGCCTGATCGGCGTGTTGTCGAGCCTGTTCCTGATCGTGGTGCTGTTGCTGGCGATGTGCCTCGACGCGCCGGTGACGGCGCGGATCCTCACCACCGGCGAGGGGAACCGGCCGCAGCTGGTGACGGCGCTGGCGACGTTCGCGCACAAGACGCGGCGGTACCTCATCGTCTCGACGGTCTTCGGGCTGATCGACGCGGTTCTCGACGTCATCGTGCTGTCGTTGCTGGACGTGCCGTTGCCGCTGTTGTGGGGGGTGCTGGCGTTGATCGCCAACTACATCCCGAACATCGGGTTCGTCATCGGGCTGCTGCCGCCCGCCCTGCTGGCGCTCCTGCACGGCGGCGTCAAGACGATGGTGCTGGTCGTCGTGGCCTACATCGTCATCAACGTGGTCACGCAGTCGTTCATCATGCCGAAGTTCCTGGGGGACGCGGTGGGGCTCTCGACCACGATGACGTTCCTGTCGCTGATCGTGTGGACGTTCATGCTGGGGCCGCTCGGCGCGATCCTGGCGATCCCGCTCAGCCTGCTGGCGCGGGCGGTGCTGATCGACAGCGACCCGAGCGCGAAGTGGGTGCAGGCGCTGGTGTCAGGGAAGATGCCGGACGGGTGAGAGCAGGCGGCCCAGCGGGACGCCGCTCAGCCGTTTCACGTCGTGGGACAGGTGGGCCTGGTCGGCGTAGCCGGCGCGGACCGCCGCCTCCGCCGCCGGCACGCCCGCGCGGGCCAGGGTGAGCGCGCGCTGGAAGCGGACGACGCGCTGGAGGGTCTTGGGCGAGTAGCCGAAGGAGGCGAGGCTGCGGCGGTGGAGCTGGCGTTCGCTGAGGCCGATGGCCCAGGCGACGTCGCGCACGCTGCGGCCCATGCGCAGCGCCCCGGCGATGGCGGGCGCGGCCGGGTCGGGGGCGGGGGTTTCGCGCAGGCGGGTCAGGACGGCGGCGCGCATGGCCGCGAGCCGCGCCGCCGGGTCGGGCGCGGGGGCCGCGTCGGACAGCAGCGGGGACGCGACGGGGAGGGGGGGCAGGGCGGCGAGCGGGACGCGGCGGTCGCGCAGCTCGCGGACCGGGACGCCGAAGACGGCCCCAGCCGCGCCGGGCTTGAAGCGGATGCCGACGTAGGCGTCGCCCGCCGCCATCGGGGTGGGCACCGGGCCGGTGTCGGGGCCGGCCACGAAGAGGCCGCCGGGCCCCCAGACGAGGTCGAGACAGGCGTCGGGCACCACGAGCTGCGTGGTGTCGCCCTCGCTGACCTGCTGCCACACGCAGGCGACACGGCTGGAGAGAGCGTCGCCCGGGTGCCGTTCCGCGTACATGCCTCCAACGTACGCGACCCCGCCGACAGAATCCGTTCAGGCGGGCAGGCGGCCGTACGCGCGCAGGGTCCGCAGGCGTGCCACGGTCAGGTAGCCCGCCCATTCGTGGGCGACCAACGGGGTCCAGGTGTTCCAGTTCGGGTGCCAGCCGCCTTCCGGGGACTGGGCGGCGGCCATGGCGTCCAGGTGGGGGTCGAGGGTGGCGGCGTCGAAGAGGGGCAGGGCCGACGGTGTGGGCGCGAAGTCGAGGGGGTGGTGGACCGCGCCTTCGGCGTGCGGGTCGAAGGTGACCGTGGCCAGGACGGCCTCGCGCAGCCGGTCGAACTCGGCGGCCGCGCGCTCCCGGTCGGGGACGTGTTCGAGGAACACGAGCAGGGCGCGGGCCTCGTACGGAGTGGTCCGCGTGAGCCGGGCGATGCGCGACCAGCAGAAGTCGGTGGCGGGCCCGAGCCAGGGGTGGGTGACGCCGTGCTTGTGCAGCAGCCCGGCGAGCGCGGCGGTGGGGTTGAGGTCGCCGGGCGGGTCGTCCGGGGCCTGCCACCAGGGCGCGCGCGGCGTGTCGCGGACGGACGGCAGCACGAACGGCACCCCGCCCCCGGCGGCCGTGATGCCCGCCAGGTAGTCGCAGGCGGCGGCGACCATCGGCGAGTCGAAGGCGTCGAGCTCGTCGAGGATCCAGAAGGCGACCTCGACCGGTTGCGGCTGGCTGCCGGCGCCGCGCAGGTCGGGCTCCAGGGCGTTGCCGAAGCCGCCGTCGGCGTTCTGGTAGCAGCGCAGGGCGTCGAGGACGCGGGCGCGGGAGCCGCCCGCGAACAGGGCCTCGAATCTCAGTCTGTCGATGAGCCTGCCGTGGAGTCGCAGGAACTGTGCCGCTCGGTCGAGTGTGTCCATGTCCGCTTGCATGTCCGCTTCCGTGTCCGCTTCCGTGGAGAGAGCCGTGTCCTGCGACGGTACCGGCGGGGGCGCGGACGGGTCTTGTCGGAATCGGACGCGTCGGCGGGTCACTTCATGAAGAAGACCGGGCCGCGCGGCCGGAAGGGCAGCGGCGCGCCCTGGGGCACCAGGAAGGCGTGCTCGCGGCGGATGCGCAGCACGTCGCACTGCCCGTCGGTGATCAGCAGGATGGGGCCGTCGGGCGGGAAGTCGTCGGCGCGTTCGAGCAGCTTGACGCCGGGCTGGAGGATCGTGCCGCCGCGGCCGCGCACCCTGACCCGGCCGGCGATCTCCTCGACCGGCAGGTAGCCGGCGTCGTAGGCGGTGGCGTCGCAGAAGACGACCCTGGCCCGGGGCACGTCGCGGGCGGCGGCGTAGGAGGCGATGGCGCCGAGTGCCTTGCCGAGCAGCTTGACGTCCATGGAGCCGGAGGTGTCGAGGACGACGCCGAACGTCTTCCTGCGGACGACCTCCTCGGGCCGTATCCGGCCGGGACGGGGGATGCCGGGGCTGGCGGCCTGGCGGCGGGAGGCGCGGGCGTACGAGCGGCGCGACTCCTCGGGCCGGAAGTGCTCGTCGAACCAGCGGGCGAGCTGGGCGTCCCAGGGCAGGGGCGGCTGTTCGAGCGCGCGGATCTCCTGTTCGAGCCCGGCGGGCAGCAGGCCGCGTCCGCTGGAGTGGTGGTAGGCCAGGCCGGTGCACAGGGCGTTGCGGTAGTAGTCGTCGAGGTCGACGTAGCCGCGGGCCTGGCGTGCCGGGCGGTCGAGAACGTCGCCCATGCCCCGGCCGCGCAGGGTGGCCAGCTTGCGCATGCGTCGCAGGTCGCCGGCGATCTGGTCGTAGACGGCCTCGGCGGACAGCCCGCTGAGCGACTGGTCGAACAGCAGCCCTTCGGGCATCTCGCCGACGCCCATCTCGACCAGCCAGCCGTTGATCACGTAGTCGCAGGCGACGTTCCACAGGTACGGGTCGCGCATGCCGGCTCGTTCGCCGTGCCGCAGGGCGGCGTGCAGCATCTCGTGGGCGAGCACGAAACGCCATTCGTGCTCGGTGTGCGTGGCCAGCGGGTTGACGTAGATCTCGGCCGCCTCGGCGCTGACGGCGGCGATCGAGATGTCCCAGGCCCTGGCCAGCTCGGCGTCCGCGACGATCTTCATGCCCGCGGCCAGCGCGCCGAGCAGCGGGTACGACGACATGAACCAGCGCAGGGCGCCGTCCCAGGGGCCCTTGACGTGGCCTTCGGCGGGGGTGCGCGGCGCGCCGGCCCGGTCGAGCGCGGACGTGGCGGACCAGGCTACGCCGATCGCGAAGCCGCGCTGGAAGTCGAAGTGTGCGGCGTCCTGCTCGGTGCCGATGTGGAAGTCGGCCGGGCCGAGCGGCTGGAACGGGGGCGGGACGCCGGTCCTGCGCCACCGTTCGGAGAGCGTCACCTCGTCCTCCTCGGGCAGCTCGGCGGGCAGCGGCGCGGGGCAGTGTCCGATCTTGACGGTGCGCAGGAAACGGTCGACCGCCAGGCAGCAGGCCGCGTGGTAGGCGGGGTCGGGCAGGTCGCCGTCGACGTCCTTGGGGGCGCAGGCGCGCGGGTCGGCGTGGCCGAAGCCCAGGTGGAGCAGCAGGTGGGCGAAGACCCATGCCCACTCCTCGGCGGGGGCGCGGCGCTTGGGGTGGAAGGTGACGTCGCCGTCCTGGCTGACGACGGCCCACGTCTCGGGCGGCAGCCGGCCGTCGGCCGCCTCCAGCAGGGTGCCGTGCAGGCCGGCGAACAGCGGGTGGCGGTTGACGGCGGCCCAGCCGTTCATGACCTCGGCCCGCCAGGGGTCGGCCTTGGGCTTGCGGCGGCTCACGAGCGGGCCGCCATGAGCCGGGGCACGTCCCTGCCGATCTCGACGAGGAACCAGGTGGGCAGCGCGGGCGCGCCGTCGGCGTCGTTGGCGATGACGAGCTGGGCGCATTCGAGGGAGATCTCGGCCAGCTCGACGAGCAGTGTCTTGGCGCGGAAGCCGAGGTCGCGGCCGCGGGCCGAGGCGCCGCGCTTGTCGGCGGGCAGCTCCTTGATCAGGCGGGCGCGGAAGGTCTCGGCCAGGAAGTAGAGCAGGTCGCGCTCCTCGGGGCGGCGCGGCCAGGGCGCCTCGCCCTTGAGCACGGCGTCGAGGTCGTAGGCGTGCCGGACGGTCCTGACGTAGGCGCGGAAGGCGGAGGCGTGGGCGGTGGTGAGGGTGCCGAAGGCGAGCATCGCGAGGGTCTCGTCGCCGACGTCGTCACCGTAGGACGTGAGCACGTCGGAGAGCATGTGCCAGGCGCGCGGGGAGGAGAACGGCTCCTCGGTCTTGGGCGGCGGGCTCCACAGGTGGTCGGGGCGCTGGACGAGGTAGTCGACGATCCAGGGGTGGATGCCGCTGGACGCCGCCCACTTCAGCCAGTCGTCGGCCGAGGCGCGCAGGTGCACGTGGACCAGGCGGTTGATCAGGGCCGAGGCCATCGGGCGGGCCAGCGCGTTGTCGGTGGCCCGGTTGCCGGCGCCGATCACGACCGAGCCGGCGGGCAGCTCGTACGTGCCGATGCGGCGGTCGAGGATCAGCGAGTAGAACGCCTTCTGCACCTCGGGCGCGGAGGCGTTGAGCTCGTCGAGGAACAGGCAGTAGGGCTCGTCGCGGGCGATGGACTCCGGCGGCGCGAACCGGCTGCGCCCGCCGACCAGCTCGGGCACGCCGATCAGGTCCTCGGGGGCGAGCTGGGTGCCGAGCAGGGTCACGCAGTCGAGGCCGAGTGAGCCGGCGAACTCGCGCACCAGCGAGCTCTTGCCGATGCCGGGCGCGCCCCACAGGAAGACCGGGCGGACCACGGCGACGTGCAGCAGCACCTCCGGAAGCTGCGCCGGAGTGACGGTGACCGTTGCCTGCATGCGTCCAAGGGTGACGAACCGGGCGTGCCCGCGCATCACATTTAATCGTTTGCCCTGGTGGCGCCGCCCGGCCTACTGTCGGCGCCATGTGTTCCATGTTCTGCACCGTGTTCATCCGCATCCGCCGCGGCCGGGCTCTGGCCCGCTAGCGGACGGCTGACACCGCGCGTCCGCCGGCGCGCCCAGGGCCCTTCGAGACCTGTTCGTCTCAAGGACCCGAAAGGGCAGTGCTGTGGCGCAGAACTTCGCGCACGGAAACTATTCACACACCCAGAAGAACGTCAGGAACGGCGGCGGCGGCGGTCGCACGCCCGCCGACCGGCTCAGGCGTGAGCTCTCGCAGAACTTCCTGGCCGACCGGCATGCCGTGGAGCTGATGATCAAGGCGGCGGCGCCGGAGGGGCTGGTGCTCGAACCCGGCTCCGGGCCGGGGGCGCTCACGCTGGCGCTGGCCGAGGCCGGTGCGCGGGTGATCGGCTACGAGCTCGATCCCCGGCTCGCCGGGCGGCTGGCCTCGCGTACGCGCGACGATCCGCGGATCGAGGTGGTCAGGGCTGACTTCACGGCCGCGCGGGCGCCGCGTGAGCCGTTCGCGGTCGTGGGCAACATCCCGTACTCGATCACGTCGAGGATCGTCGACTGGTGCCTGCGGGCGCGGGAGCTGACCTCGGCGACGCTGCTCACCCAGCGGGAGTACGCGCGCAAGCGCACCGGCGACTACGGCCGGTGGAGCCTGGTCACGGTGTCGTCGTGGCCGTGGTTCGACTGGCGGCTCGGCGACACGATCGGCAGGGAGAGCTTCCGTCCCGTGCCGTCGGTCGACTCGGCGATCCTGCGCGTGCGACGGCGGCCCGAACCGCTGGTGAGCGACCGCGGGAGCTACCTGGAGCTGGTCGAGCTGGGCTTCGGCGGGGTCGGCGGCTCGGTGCGCGCCTCCCTGCGCCCGCGCTACCAGGGGGTGGACGCGGCGCTCGGCGAGGCGGGCGTGCCCCGCGACGCCGTCGTGGGGCACGTGCACCCGGACCAGTGGGTGAGCCTGTGGCGACGGCTAGAGCGCCGTTGAGGCGACCTTCGGCGGGACGGCGGCGACTCTGTCCTGGGCCGTCGACACGCGACGGGCCCAGGGCATCGCCAGCAGCAGCACCGGCAGCAGCACGATGGAGGCCCGTGACCAGTCGCGGTGGAGGTACCACCAGTCGTTGACGCTGAACTGCGTCATGTACAGGTAGCCGAAGGCGGCCCAGAAGGAGGTGCCGATGATGGCCGGCCAGGCCCACCTGGTCGGCCTGGCCACCAGGAACGGCATGAACCACAGCAGGTACTGGGCGCCGAGGCGGGGCGTCATGACCATGAAGATCAGCAGGATGGCCGTGGTCAGGTCGATCGGGTCGGCCCGCCGCCACAGCAGCAGGACGCCGACGACGCTGACGTAGATGAGCTTCGTGCCGAACGAGGCCAGCCCCGGCATCAGGGCCCAGTCACCGCCGGTGAACCACGGGGTGTAACCCCATTCGCCGACGATCGGACGGATGTCCTGGATAGTACGGATGACGGCCGGGATCTCGTCGAGCGTGGTGCCCGCGAAGATCGGCGAGGTGAGCAGGAAGAACACCGGGACGATGCCGGTCATGACGAGCGCGGCGATCCTGGCCCGCAGGTGGGGCAGGAGCAGCAGCATGCCGGGGATCAGCCAGATCGGCCAGCTCTTGGCGCACAGCGCGAGGCCCATGAGCAGCCCGGCCAGCATGGCGCGCCGCAGGTCGGCGCGGTCGTCGGAGCCGGGCATGAGGGCGCGGCGCAGCATGGCGACAGGGCGGCGCACCGCGGCGGCGAGGCCGGCGGCGTCGATGGCCACGCCGGGACGGTCGGGTGCGCCGGGCCCTCGGGCCACCACGAACGCGGCCACGCCGAACACGAGCGCGACCGGCTCGACCTGGCCGTGGACGCTGGCGATGAGCACGGCCAGCGGGTTGAACGCGTACTGGAGGGCGCGCAGGGACGCCTTGGGGCCGCCGGCCAGCTTGCCGACCAGCGGGATCAGCACGATGTCGGCGACGACGGTGACCAGGCGGCCGGCGTACTCCCACGGGATGCCGAGCCACAGCAGGATGCCGTAGACGTAGGGGATGGTCGGCAGGAAGTGCCAGCCGCCCTCGCTGGCCAGCACCGGGTCCTTGCCCTGCAGCACCGCCTCGCCGGCGGGCTTGAAGCTCTCCATGAAGTCGACGGGTTGCCATGAGTCGATCGCGGAGGTGTACATGATCAGCACGCGGACGGCGATGCCGACGAGCACGGCGACGTAGAGGGGCGGACGCCAGTCGCGCCACTGCGCGACGAGGGCGAGGACGACACCGGTGACGAGGACGACCCCCGTGAGAACTGCGTAATCCATGGCGGCCCCTAGCCTGCCGTAACAATCTGAGTGCCGCCACCTGGGCTTCCAATTCTTATCCCCGACATGCGGACACGTAACGCGATAGAACATGACTGTCTGTGTTGAACTTTTTCCATGGGGGGATCGCAGGTCAACCAGGCACTGGTCAGGCTCTATTTCGAGGTGAGGGACGGGGTCCGTGACCCGGTCGCGGCCTGGGCGAAACTCACAGGCAACTCTCAGGTCTACCAGGCGCGGCGCGGGGAGCGGCGCGTCCCGCTGGACGACGCCACGGCGGCCGAGCTGGCGGCGGCGGCGATCGTGCACACGGCGTCGGAGCACGGCGCGGACCGGGTGGCGGCGCTGGCGACGTCGCCGCTGGCGGGCGTGGTGGACGGGCTGGGCGGCGCGCTGCTGACCGAGCATCCGTGCGCGTCGGAGCAGGTGCTCGGGCCGCGGTTCACGGGGCCGGGGGCCGAGGACTGGGCGCGGGCGGCGTACGTGCTGCTGTGGGGGGAGAACAACCGGCTGGCCCGGACGGCGGACACGCCCTGGGTGATCGCCGGGCGGTACAAGGGCCAGAAGGTGGTGGCGATCGGCACCCATCCGACCCGATTGTCGGACGAGACGCTGGTCGTGCGGCCGGGCACGGACGGCGCGCTGGCGATGGCGATGGGGCACGTCCTGCTGAAGGAGTTCTTCCTGGACCGGCCGCCGTTCGCCGCGCACGCGATGGAGCGGACCGACCTGCCGTTCCTGGTGCGGCTGCGCGAGCGCGAGGACGCGTACGTGCCGGGCGGGCTGCTCGGCCGGGCCTGCGACCGGCTCAGCGTGTACGGCGGCGAGGCGGTGCAGGTGCTGCTGCCGCGCTTCGACTTCGGGCCGGGCGTGCTGCGGCGCGGCGTGCCGGTCGTCAGGGACGGCGGCGAGCTGGTGACCACGGTGTTCGACCTGCTGCTGGCCGCCTACGGCGTGGCCCGGGACGGGCTGCCGGGGGTGTGGCCGCAGGGGTACGGGGACCGGGAGCCGTACACGCCGGGCTGGCAGGAGATCTACACCGGGGTGGCCGCCTCGCGGACCGTGAAGACGGCGCGGGAGCTGGGCGTGACGGCGGAGAAGACCGGCGGGCGGTGCATGATCGTGCCGGGCCGGCTGGAGACGCCGCACGCCGACACCGCCTACCGGGCGATGCTGGCGCTGCTGGTGCTGACCGGGTGCGGCAGCGGGTGGGCGCAGCCGGCGGGCGGCGCGGGGATCCCGCTGGTGCCGTACCTGTGCCTGCACGCCTGCGGCGAGGACCGCGCCGACGTGGGCGCGCTGAGCTGGGCCCTGTGCGAGGGCCTGTTCGCGCGCCGCACGTCGCGGTCGGTGCTGCTGGAGGCGGTGCGCGACGGGTGGCCGATGGCTCCCTCGCCGCGCGTGCTGGCCATCCCCCGGCCGATCTACCCGCTGCCGCCGGAGGTCGACCTGCTCATCGGCCCCGACGAGCAGTGCGACCTGGCGCCGCCGGACGCGGGCCTGGTGGCCGAGGCGGTGGCCCGGCTGGCCGGGCGGACGTCCCGGGCGGACCCGGACGGCACGCCGGCGGACGGGTGCATGCGCCTGATGGTCGACCACGCCTGGATGCACGAGTACGGCGAGGCGCTGCCGACCTACCGTCCGCCGGGGTTGGGGGTGCCGCTCAAGCCCACCCAGCTCGTCCGGCCGTTCACAGGCCGTTGAGGTAGGCCCGGTGGCTCCTTGAGAACTCGAAGGCGTTGTACCTGTCCCAGTTGATCGACCAGGTCATCAGGCCGCGCAGGTTCGGGTAGACGCCGCGCGGCTTGTAGGTCCCGCAGTTGCTGCCCTTGGCCAGGCAGTCGAACGCCTTCTGGACCTCGGCGACGGTGGTGAACCCGTTGCCCGCGTTGGGCGAGGCGGGCAGTCCGATGGCCACCTGGTCCTGGCGCAGCGGCGGGAACACGTTGTTCGGGTTGCCCATGATCGGGAAGCCGGCCAGCAGCATGTCCGTCATGGCGACGTGGAAGTCGTGGCCGCCCATCGTGTGGTACTGGTTGTCCAGGCCGGTGATCGGGCCGGAGTTGTAGTCCTGCACGTGCAGCAGGGTCAGGTCGTCGCGTAGGGCGTGGATGACCGGCAGGTAGGAGGCGGCCCTGCTGTCGGCCGAGCCGTTCGGGCCGGGGCCGTAGAACTGGTAGCCGAGCTGCACGAAGAACGTCTCGGGCGCCATGGTGAGCACGAACTTGGCGCCGTAGCGGCTCTTGAGCGCGCGCAGCGCGGAGATCAGGTTGACGACGACGGGCGTGGTGGGGTTGGCCAGGTTCGTGTCGCCCTGGTTGAGGTAGAGGGAATGGCCCTCGAAGTCCACGTCGAGGCCGTCCAGGCCGTACCTGTCGATGATGGCCGCGACCGACTCGACGAACTTGTCCCTGGCGGCCGTGGTGGTGAGCTGCACCTGGCCGTTCTGGCCGCCGATGGAGATGAGCACCTTCTTGCCCTGGGCCTGCTTGGCCTTGATGGCGGCGACGAAGTCCGCCTCGGGTTCGACGTTCGGGCACTCGGCGGCCGGGCACTGGCGGAAGCGGATGTCGCCGGAGGTGACCGAGGTGGGCTCGCCGAAGGCGAGGTTGATGACGTCCCATTCGGCGGGCACGTCGGCCATGCGGATGTAGCCGGAGCCGTTGGCGAAGGAGGCGTGCAGGTAGCCGACCAGGACGCGCTTGGGCAGGCCGCCTCCCCCGCCGCCGCCGGCGGTCGTGGTGCCGGTGGCCTCGGCGGTGTAGGGCGAGCAGTTGCCGGCGGCGTCGCAGGCGCGGACCTTGAAGCGGTAGGAGGTGGAGGCGGCCAGGCCGGTGGCGGTGTGGCTGGTGGCGGTCACCGCGACCGGGGCGCCGCCGTCGCGGGAGACCTCGTACCGGTCCACGCCGACGTTGTCGGTGGCGGCCGACCAGGTGGCGGTGAGCGAGCTGCTCGTCGCGCCGCCCACGGTCAGGTTGCCGGGGACGGTGGGAGCCTGGGTGTCGCCGCCGCCTCCGCCGCCGGGCGCGCCGTCCAGGACGACGTCGTCGGCGAGGTAGGCGCTCTGGCCGTACCAGGAGTTGAGATAGATGGTCACGGACGTGGTGGCGGCGCCGGTGGTGAACGTGGTGCGCAGCTGCGTCCAGGCCGAGCCGGGCGAGCCCCACGTCTGGGGGTCGGTGCCGCCGGTGCCGGTCGCGCCGAGGAAGACGTAGCCGCCCTGCACCCAGGCCGACAGCGTGTACGACGACGACGGCTGCACCTTGATCTGCTGCTGGCAGCGGGCGAGGTCGGCCCCCGCCGGGGTGGCCTTGAGCGCTTTCGTCCCGCCGTGGACGGGCGAGGTGACGGCCGCGGCCCCGGCGGAGGCGCTGCAGGTCCAGCCGGTCAGCCCGTCCTCGAAGCCGGGGTTGACGGCGATGTTGGCCGCCAGGGCGGGGGTGGCGGTCAGGCCCGCCGTGCCGAGGGCGAGCGCGACCGCCGCGACGGCGGTGCGCCACCTGAAGATGCCGCTCATCCGGTGAACCCCTTGAAGATGTTCGTGAACTCGTAGCTGGACTGGGAGATCCCGCTGCAGGTCGGGGAGACCTGGCCGTTGGGGCAGCCGCCGTTGTCGCGGGCGGCCGACCAGAAGCCGACGAATCCGATGTGGTTGCTGTTGGCCCAGGTCAGGAGCTTGCGGGCGTCGGCCTGGGTGGTGGTCATGCCGGTGTCGTTCTTGCCGATCATGGGGGTGACGCCGAGCGCGCGCCTGAGCTGGGCGTCGCTCCTGGCCGGCCAGACGCCCTTCATCTGGCCGAGCGTGGCCTGGGCGGCGGCGGTCATCGCGTCGCCCCAGTTGCCGGTGTAGCCGAAGTTCATCAGCATCGGGTTGACGATCACGTCGAGGCCCTTGGCGGCGGCGTCCTGGAGGATCTGCAGCGAGAACGGGTCCACGCCGTAGTCCTGGCCCTGCACGCGCAGCGTGTAGCTGATCACCGTGCCGCGCTCGGCCTGGAGCTGCTTGAGCGCGGTGTTCACCTTGTTCGCGTCGATGCTCGCCTCGACGTCGACGTCCAGGTGGTTGGTGCCGACGGTGTCGAGCACCTTCTTGTAGGCGGCCAGCAGCGCCGCCGAGGTGCCGCAGGCGTGCTCCAGGTACGGTCCGACCGCGCCGCCGCTGGCCACGACCACCTGGCCGCCCTGGGCCTGGAGGGCCTTGACGTCGTTGACGATCCGGGTGTCGGCGAGCGGGATCGTGCCGCCCCAGGCCGGGTTGCAGCCGCTGCTGTCGCCGAGGACGAAGGCCAGCGTGTAGTTCTTCACGCCGGTCGCGTTGGCCGCGCCCACCAGGGACGGGCTGGTCATCGTGATGTCGATGTAGGGGGCGTACCGGATGTCGCCGGCGGGCGGGACGGTGTCCTTGGTGGTGCGGCCGCTGACCGGGGGCGAGTAGGCCGAGCAGTTGCCGGCGGCGTCGCAGGCCCGCACGCGGAAGGCGTAGGAGGTGTCGGGGGTGAGGCCGGTCGCGGTGTGGCTGGTCGTGGGGACGGCGACGGGGGCGGCGTCGTCCCTGGAGACCTCGTAGCGGGCCACCGAGCCGGAGTCGTCGGTGGAGGGCGACCAGGTCACCGTCAGGGAGGTGCCGGTGGGGCCGCCGACGGCCACGCCGCCGGGGACGGTCGGCGCCTGCGTGTCGGGCGGGCCGCCGGGGCCGTCGAGGACGACGTCGTCGGCGGTGTAGGCGCTCTGGCCGTACCAGCCGCTGACGTACACGGTCACGGAGGTGGTGCCCGCTCCGGTGGTGAAGGAGGTCCTGAGCTGGCCCCACTGGTTGCCGGGGGCGCCCCACGTGCTGGCGTTGACGCCGGCGCCGGTCGCGCCGAGGAAGACGTAGGAGCCCTGGGCCCAGGCCGAGAGCTGGTAGGCGGTGCCGGGCTTGACCGTGACGGTCTGCTGGCAGCGGGCGAGGTCGGAGCCCTGCGGGGTGGCCTGGAGCGCCTGCGTGCCGCCGTGCGCGGGGGTGGTGACGGCCTGCGCGCCGGCCGGGCAGGTCCAGCCGCTCAGGCCGGACTCGAAGCCGGGGTTGGACAGGATGTTCGCGGCGGCGGCCGGGGTGGCGTGCAGGACGGTGAGTCCCAGTGCGGCCAGGGCCGTGGCCGCCAGTCCGCGCAGTCTCGTGCGGGGTCTCATGCGGGTCCTTTCGGGGGGTGCGGACCGCGCGCCGGTGCGGCCCGCCACCGGGGGGTGGCGGGCCGCCTCAGCGGGTCAGAAGCCAGCGGTGATCTTGGTGAACTCCCAGTTGTCCTGGGCGATACCGCTGCAGTTCTCCGCGACGCCACCGCCGGGGCAGGGGCGGTCGCGGTTGACCGACCAGAAGGCGAGCCTGGTCAGGCCGTGGGAGTTGGCGTAGTCGCGGATCTGGGTCCAGGTGCTCTGGTTGGTGAGCTCCTGCTGGTCGGACAGGCCGTTCATGCCGGAGATGCCCATGTGGGCGTACGCCTGGGCGTCGGTCCAGCCCTGGGCGGTCTTCAGGGCGTTCTTGAGCCCTTCGGCCGCGTTGACGGTGTTCTGGTACATGTTGGCGCCGCCGCCGAAGTCGAACGGCATGATCGTGTAGTTGTCGATCGGCACCGCCAGTTCCTTGGCGCGGTTGATCAGGCGGGTGCCGTAGTAGGTCGGGCCGGTGGTCGCGGTGCCGAAGGTGACGGCGATCTTGACGTTCGGGTTGGCCGCCTTGACGATCTTGAGGGCGTTCAGGATGCGGTCCTGGACGGTCAGGTTCTCGAACTCGTCGGTGTTCTCGATGTCGAAGTCCACCACGGCCGGGCCGACGGCGTTGATGACCTTCTGCACCGCGCCGGCGAACAGTTCGGGCGTGGAGCAGTTCGGGCCGAGCTTGTTGCCCTGCCAGCCGCCGAAGGACACCTGCACGCTGCCGCCGGCCGCCTTGATGGCCGAGATGGCCTGCGCGTCCTGGCCGCCGGTCAGCGGGCGCTGCCCGTCCCAGGCCGGGTTGCAGCCGTTGCTGGCCAGGATGAAGGCCATCGTGAACGACTTGATGCCGGTCGCGCTCATCACCGTGGTGGGAGAGGGCGGGTCGCCCCAGCCGGTGTAGAGGTAGGGGGCGCCGGGCATCTTGCCGCCGGTCGGGCAGCCGGTCGTGGTCGCCGAGACGTCACGCCCGGCCGACTCGCCCACCGAGTTGTACGCCTTGACGGTGTAGGTGTGGCTCTGGCAGGCGCTCAGCCCGGAGATCGTCGTGCTGGTCCCGGTGACCTCGGCCTTCTGGGTCGCGCCCTCGTAGACGCGGTACCCGGTCACCGTGCCGGAGGAGGCGCCCCACGACAGCGCGATGCTGGTGTCGGTCACGGTCGTGGTGACCGTGCCGGGCTGGCCGGGCGCGCCGGTGCCGCCGGGGGTGGTCACGCTGAGCGCGTTGCTGACGCCGGACAGGTTCCCCGCGGCGTCGCGGGCCCGGACGGTGTAGCTGTAGGTGGTCGAGGCCGTCAGCCCGTTGTCGGTGTACGTCGTGCCGGTCGCGGTGCCGACCTGGGTGCCGCCGCGGTAGACGTTGTAGCCGGTCACGCCGACGTTGTCGGTGGAGGCGTCCCAGGCCAGGCCGGCGCTGGTGGCGGTGACGGTGGTCGAGCGCAGGTTGCCGGGCACCGACGGCGGGGTGGGGTCGCCTCCGCCGCTGCCCTGCTTCCACAGCGCGGGCACGTTCGGCGGCTCCCAGCCGGGCTGGGAGGTGTGACCCTGGAGGGCCACGTAGTCCACGCCGTTGTAGGTGACGGCGGCGCCGGTGGCGTAGGCGGTCCACGGCGCCCAGGCGGCGGCCAGCTGCTGGGCGGCGGCGCCGTAGGCGGTGGGGACGCCCGTGGCCAGGCCGGCCCCGGTGAGGGCGATGGCCAGGCCGGCCACCGAGCTGATCAGTCTGCTACGTAATCTCATGGCATTCCCTGAAGGTGCGGCTTGACGGTCTTGGAGAAGGACCAGTTGTTGCTGGCGTCCCAGTTGATGGACCAGGTCATCGCGCCCCGGATGTCCGGGTAGGCGCGCGGCGGCACGAAGGATCCGCAACTGGTGCGCTTGGCCAGGCAGTCGAGCGCCTGGTTGACGAGGGAGGGCGAGACGACGCCGCCGCCCGCGGCGCCGGGCCCGGCCGGCAGGCCCAGTGCCACCTGGTCGGGGCGCAGGCCGTTCTCCAGCTGGATGCAGGCCAGGGCGGTCATGAAGTTGACCGTCCCCTGCGAGTACGCCGCGGACTGGTCGCAGCCGAGCATGGAGCCCGAGTTGTAGTACTGCATGTTGACGACCGTGAGGATGTCCTTGATGTTCAGGGCGAGCTTGAAGTACTCCATCCCGGTCGACTGCATGTCGATGGTCTGCGGGGCCATCATGATGATCAGTCCGCTGCCGGCCTTCGCGCGCAGCGACCGCAGGGCCTGGCCCATGTAGGTGGCGTTGAGGCCGTTCTCCAGGTCGATGTCCACGCCGTCGAAGCCGTAGCTCTGCATCAGCGCGTACACCGTGTCGGCGAACTTCGTGGCGGCCGCGCCGCTGGAGACCTGCACGCGGCCGGCCTCGCCGCCGACCGACAGGATGACCTTCTTGCCGCGCTGGTGCAGGGCCTGCACGTCGGCCTTGAACTGGGCGTCGGTGTAGCCGCCGAGCGCGGTGGATAGGCCCGGGTCGACCGAGAAGACGACCTCGCCCGCGGTGGAGGTGGCCTCGCCGAAGGCGACGGCGACGACGTCGTACTCGTTGGGCACGGCCGACAGCTTGAGCTCGGTCGCGGCGTTGACGAAGTTGTGCCAGTAGCCGGTCAGGAAGTGCTTGGGCAGCGGGTCGGTGGTGCAGCCCGGGGTGGTGAAGGTCGCGGCGTCGCTGGGCGGCCCGTCGCCGGCGGCGTTCGACGCGGTGACCGTCAGCGAGTACGAGGTGCAGGCGGTCAGGCCGGTGAGGGTGTAGGAGGTGCCGGTGACGGTGGCCACCTGGGAGCCGTTGAGCCGGACCTGGTAACCGGTGGCTCCGGCGACCGCCGGCCAGGTGGCCGTGGCGCCGGTCTGGGACGTGCCGGTCACGGTGATCGGACCGGCCTTGCCGGGCACGCCGGTGCCGCAGCCCGTGGTGGTCGCGGTCACGGCGTCGCCGGCGGCCGACTCGCCCGCCGAGTTGTACGCCTTGACGGTGTAGGTGTGGCTCTGGCAGGTCCCGAGGCCGGAGATCGTCGCCGTGGTGCCGGTGACGGTGGCCTTGACGGCGCCGCCTTCGTAGACGCGGTAGCCGGTCACCGTGCCCGTGGAGGCGCCCCAGGACAGGGCGATGCTGGTGTCGGTGCTGGTCGCGGTGGCCGTGCCGGGCTTGCCGGGGACCTCGACGGTCGTGCCGCCGCAGGAGGAGCCGTTCAGCGTGCAGCCGGTGATGCCGGGGAAGTTGCCGGGGGCGCCGTTGAAGCCGAAGCTCGTGCTCGCCCCGGCCGCCAGCGGTCCCGCCCAGCTCGGCGCGGTGAACGTGTAGTGCTGGCCGCTCCTGGTCAGGACCGCGTCCCAGGCGGACGGGATGGAGAACCCGGCCGGCACGTCGAACTGCACGTTCCAGGCCAGGGGGGCGGTGGTGCCGTTGACGACGGTGACCTTGCCCTCGAAGCCGGACCCCCAGTCGGCGACCTTGACGAAGGTCGCGGTGGCGGCGGCGGCGTGGGCGGGCAGGGCCAGGAGACTCAGTGCGAGGGTCGCGAGCGCTAAGAAGATCGCGCGAAATCTCACTGTCGATTTCCGTTCTTCTGGCGTGCCGTACGGCTTGCACCGGGGGGTGAGAGCGCAAGCCGTACGGCACGGGCCCGTGGAGGTGAGACACGGGCCTTTTCGGGGGGTGTCGGCGCAGGCCGGTGGAAAGGCAGGCGCGCGCGGAGCTTGCAGCGGCAGTCAGGGCCGGTGCGCCCGGCCGGGCCGCGTGACCGCTCCAGCGGCTGGGAAGAGATGGGGGGTGTGCACGCCCGCAGCACCGGGGGCGTGGAAGAAGGGGTCGTTCGGGCGGATGTCTCCGCAGCTCAGCAGCGAGTCATGCGGGCGGCGAGCGAGTCATGGGCCATCCGATCCATGATTTCTTTTAGGAAAGTTTCCTAAGAGTTGTCGCGATCGTAGCCTTGACACCCTGTGCTTACAAGACCCAATCACGTGACGGCCCGTGACGTGCCGAAACGCGGGGTGCCGGCGGCAACGGCAGCGCCCCCTCACCCGGACCGGGGTCCGGACGAGGGGGCGCGATGGTCGGGTCAGGGCTGCTGGGTGATCTTGACGTCGTCCACGCCCGCCTCCACCAGGGAGGCCCCGGAGGCGTCGGCCGCGTCGATGAGGATGCGGACCGTCTGGCCCGCGTAGGCGGTCAGGTCGGCCGTCGCCACGGCCCAGGCGCCGTTGCGGTTCGTGGCCGCGCCGGCCTGCTGGAACACGGTGGTCGTGGTGCCGCCGACCACGCGGACCCGGAAGTAGTCCGCGCTGGAGGCGTTGGAGCCGTGCGCCAGGTACCACGACAGCGACAGGCTCAGCGTGCCCGTCGAGGGCAGCGTGATCGGCGGCGACTGGATCGAGCTGACGCCGCCGTCGAGGTCGTAGTCACCGGCCGCGGCGCCCGCCAGGCGGCCGGTCACCAGGTCGTTCGTGCCGCTGACCGTGGTGCCGAGCTGCTTGGCGCCCGAGGAGGTGGTCGCCTCCGGGTCGCCGCGCTCCCACGCGCCCGTGGTGGCGGTGTCGGTGCCGGACGGGTTCGCCGTCCAGCCGGTCGCCGTCTCGAACGTGTCGGACCAGACCGTCACCGGCGGCGTGCCGGTGCCGCAGTACTGCGACTCCTTGCCGATGATCCGGTAGACGCAGTCGGAGTACTCCAGGAAACGCAGCACGGCCTCCTTGTTGCGGGTGGTCTGCGGGACGATCTGCTCGTCCGGCGGGTAGAAGCCGGGGCTCGCGCCGACCGGGTACATCTCGAACGTGAAGCTGAAGATCTTGTACTGGCCCCACATCCAGTCGTCGATCGTGCCGTCGGTGATGTAGAGGTCGCTGGACTGCTCGGGCGTGTAGCCGTTGGTGCCGGCCATGTTCTGGCCGAGGGTGGCGTGGGCGTCCCGGTCGTCCTGGGTCAGGCCGGGGGCGGTGTCGTTGTAGGTGTAGCCGTAGGGCCACAGGACCAGCTCGCTGTAGGTGTGCCAGTCGAGGTTCGTCCTGATCTGCTGCACGCCGCCGACGACCCGGCTGCGCACCCAGTCGGCCGCCGCCTTGACCTCGGGGGCCGACTCGGCGCTCGCGCCGCGGTAGGTCTCGCTGGAGGTCGAGCCCGAGGAGCCGCCGCAGCAGCCCCACTGGTACGCCCAGTTGCGGTTGAGGTCGGTGCCGACCGCCGAGGAGCCGGAGTTCGGCTGCCGGTTCTTGCGCCAGGAACGGTAGGTGCCGCTGGCGATGTCGTACTCGCCGCCGTCCGGGTTGAGGTCCGGCATGATCCAGATCTCACGGGTGTTGACCAGGTTCGTGATCCTGGCGTCGGTGCCGTAGTTGTCGGTCAGCAGGTGCATGATGTACAGCGCCATCTCGACCGTGAGGTGCTCGCGGGCGTGCTGGTGGGCGGTGAACAGCACCTCGGGCTCGGCCTCGTCCGTGCCCACGTTGTCGCTGATCTTGACCAGGCGCATCGGCCGGCCCTCGTACGAGGTGCCGAACGTGCTCTGGCTCATGATCCCCGGATGGGCCGCGACCAGGGTGTTGATCTCCGCCGTCATCTCGGCGTAGTTGTGGTAGCCGGAGTCCGATGGCGGGAAGTCGAACGTCCCGACGGCGTCCGGCGGCGCCGGGCGCGGGGCCTCCGTCACCCGGTAGCCGAGCCGCCTGATGGCCGCGATCTCCGCTCCCGTGGCGGTGACCAGCACCGAGTCCGCCTGCACGTCCTCGATGGCGGCGCCCGTCGCCGCCACGGCGCTGCGCTGCCGCGCGTCGGCCGGGCCGGAGACCCGGTACTGCTTGTTCGCCGGTGGTTCCGCGCCGGCCCCGGCGCCGGTCATGCCGGTCAGGCTGACCATGCCCAGGACCGCCAGCAGGATGAGTAATCGGCGTTTCACCTCGTCCTCCTCGCCCGCGCGGGACTGGGGGGTTTGACCCGCGCCTGAACTGAGAGTGAAGACGATGGGTGCCCTAGGAAAGGCCCAATTTTCCGTCGAACCGGATCAGGGCCTCGTCCAGCGGTTTCCTGGCGAGGTCAGGCACCTCGGCGTCGGGGGCGGCGTACCCGACGGGGAACAGGATGTAGGGCCGCTCGTTGGCGGGGCGTTCGCAGATCTCGCTGAGGAAGGCCATCGGGTTGGGGGTGTGGGTGAGCGTGGACAGGCCCATGGCGTGCAGGGCGGTGATGAACAGGCCGCAGGCGATGCCCACGCTCTCGTTGACGTAGTAGTGCTTGACCTTGCGGCCGCCGGGGCGCACGCCGTACTTCTCGGCGAAGCACACCACCAGCCACGGCACGACCTCCAGGTAGCCCTTGTCGGAGGTCGTCTCCAGCGGGGCCAGCGCCTCGCGCCACTCCTGCGGCAGCCTGCCGCCCTCGTAGTTGCGGCGTTCCTCCTCCTCGGCGGCCTCGCGGATGCGCCGCTTGACCTCCGGGTCGCCGATCACCACGAACTTCCACGGCTGCTGGTGCGCGCCCGACGGCGCGGTGTTGGCCGCCCGCACGGCCAGCTCGACGCACCGGTACGGCACCGGCTCGTCGCTGAAGAAGCGCACGCTGCGCCGCCGGTCGGCCAGCGCGTGGAACTCCTCCCCGCGCTTGACCATCTCGTCGGCGTCGTAACGTTCGGGCCGGTAGGGGACGAACGGAAACTGGTGCTCCATAAGATCCGCAGTCTCGGCACGACCGGCGGGTCTGACAACACCGCGCGCCGTATGCTGCCGATCTGACAGCCGAATCGGCTTTTGGGAGGCGAATATGCCGGCACGTCGCCGCGGGCTCGACGATCTGGACCTGCGCGTCCTGCGCCTGGTCGCCGACCGGCCGCGCAGCGGGCTGCTGGAGATCGCCCGGCTGCTCGGGGTGGCGCGGGGGACCGTACAGGCCAGGCTGGACCGGATGGCCGCGGACGGCGTGATCACCGACTACGGCCCGAACCTGTCCCCCGCCGCGCTCGGCTACCCGGTGCAGGCGTTCACCACCCTGGAGGTCGAGCAGGCCGCCCGCGAGCACATCTCCAGAACCCTGGAGTCCATCCCCGAGCTGCTCGAAGCGTGCATCGTGACCGGTCCTGGCGACGTCTGGTGCCGCGTCGCGGGCCGCGACAACGAGCACGTGCAGCGGGTGATCGACCGGATGCTGACGATCCCCGGCGTGCGCCGGAGCACCACCGTCATCGCGCTGTCGACCGTCGTGCCGCACCGGGTGCTGCCGCTGGCGGCGGCTGACAGGTAGGTGCCAGGCCGCTGCCAGCGCCCTCCGCGACCGTAGGGGCATGACATACGCGATCGAAGCGGAAGGGCTCGTCAAGCGGTACGGCGACAAGACCGCGCTGGACGGCGTCGGCCTGCGGGTCAGGACCGGCACCGTGCTCGGCGTGCTCGGCCCCAACGGCGCGGGCAAGACCACCGCCGTCCGCATCCTGGCCACCCTCGCCGCTCCCGACGCCGGCCACGCCACGGTCGGCGGGCACGACGTCGTCACCCAGGCCCGCCGGGTCCGCGAGCTGATCGGCCTGACCGGCCAGTACGCCTCGGTCGACGAGAAGCTGACCGGCACCCAGAACCTCGTGCTCGTCGGCCGCCTGCTCGGCCTGTCCAGAGCGGCCGCCAGGGCCAGGGCCGCCGAGCTGCTGGCCAGGTTCGGCCTGGAGGAGGCGGCGGGCCGGGCGGCGGCCGGCTACTCGGGCGGCATGCGCCGCCGGCTGGACCTGGCGGTCAGCCTGGTCAGCCGGCCCCGGATCCTGTTCCTCGACGAGCCGACGACCGGCCTCGACCCGCGGGCCCGCGGCGACCTGTGGGACGTGGTCAGGGAGCTGGTCGCGGACGGGGTGACGGTCCTGCTGACCACCCAGTACCTGGAGG
Organism: Nonomuraea sp. NPDC003560; assembly: GCF_042878785.1. Lineage (NCBI taxonomy): Bacteria > Bacillati > Actinomycetota > Actinomycetes > Streptosporangiales > Streptosporangiaceae > Nonomuraea > Nonomuraea sp. NPDC003560. Next base: position 21,447 of record NZ_JBIAOF010000003.1, read on the forward strand.
AGGCCGACCAGCTCGCCGACGACCTGCTGGTCATCGACCGCGGCCGGGTGGCGGCGAGCGGCACGCCGGCCGAGCTCAAGTCGCTGGCCGGCGGCCACCGGCTGGACGTCCGGCCGCTGCACGTCGCCGACCTGGAGAAGGCCGGCTCGATCCTCGGCGCCACGGCCGTGGACGGGCTGCTCAGCGTGCCCGTGCACGACCTGGCCGCGCCGCCCGACCTGCTGAGGCGGCTGGACGACGCCGGGATCGTGCTGGCCGAGCACGCCCTGCGCCTGCCCTCCCTCGACGACGTCTTCCGCACACTCACCGGAGCAAGCTCATGACCACCGCGCTCTCCCAAGGGCTGACGCTCGCCTGGCGCAGCCTGATCCCGTTGAAGAACAACCCCGGCCAGCTCGCCGGGCTGCTGCTCCAGCCCGTCTTCATGATCGTCATCTTCGTCTACCTGTTCGGCGGGGCGGCCGGCGGCGACCGGGCGGGCGCGGTGTCGTACATGCTGCCCGGCGTGCTCGTCCAGGTCGCGCTGATGGCGACGATCACGACGGGCATGAACCTGGCCACCGACATCGGCAACGGCGTGTTCGACCGGTTCAGGACCATGCCGATCGCCAGGTCGGCGCCGCTGGCCGGGCGCATCATGGCCGACCTGCTGACCCTGCTGATCACCATCGCCATGTCGCTGGCCGTGGGGTACGCCGTCGGCTTCCGCGTGCGGACCGATCCGCTGAGCGCGCTGGCCGGGATCGGCCTGGTGCTGCTCATGGTGACGGCACTGAGCTGGGGGTCGGCCTGGATCGGGCTGGTGGCCAAGTCGGTCGCCTCGATGCAGGGCATCGCGACCGCCGTGCTGCTGCCGCTCACGTTCGGCAGCAGCGCCTTCATCCCCGCCACCGACCTGCCGGGCTGGCTGACCTGGTGGATGGGCGTCAACCCGGTCTCGCACCTGGCCGGCGCGCTGCGCGGGCTGCTGGTGGGCGGCCTGGCGGCGTCCGACGTGTGGATCACGCTCGGCTGGGCCGCCGCGCTGCTCGCCCTCTTCGCCCCCTTCGCCCTTCGTGCCTACAACCGGAAAGTGCGGTGACCGCGCCCTCCTACGTGGTGCCGCCGGGCCTTCCTACGTGGTGCCGCCGCGCCCTCCTACGTGGTGCTGCGGGCCATCGCGTAGAGCTCGTCCGGCGGCAGGGCGGCGCCCTCGGCGAAACGGCGGTCGAAGAGCTCGTCGCCGAGCGCCTTCCTGGCCGCCGCGTGTCCCTCCGCGGTGTCGGGCGAGGTGTCCTGCGGGACGACCGCCGACGCCCCGCCGAACAGCACCGCCGCCCGTTCCTGGTCGCCCGCGGCCTGCGCCGCCAGCGCGAACCCGGCCAGCGTCATCGACAGCAGCGGCCGGTCGGGGCTGACGTCGCCGAGGACGTCGAGCGCCTGGCGGTGCCGGGCCAGCGCGGCGTCCAGGTCGCCGGCGCGGGCCAGGGCCCGGCCGTAGGAGGTCAGGTACACCGCCGTGATCTGCGGCACCCGGGGAGCCGCGGCCACGACGCCGTCCATGTCCCGGTAGATCGCCAGGCTGCCGGCCAGGTCGCCGCGCCGCTCCTGGTACGCGGCCTCCCCCAGGCCGAGCAGCACCAGCGTCCACGGCGACGTCTCCTCGCCCACCCGGGACCTGGCCATGGCGAGGTCGGCGCCCGCGCCGTCCAGGTCGTCCACCCGCAGGCGGAGCTGGGCGAGCCGGATCAGGGTGGAGATCGACTCGTCGTCGCTGATCCATTCGCTGGTCAGCGACCTGGTCTCGGCGATCAGGTCGTCGGCGCCTGCGCCGCGCTCGGCCCGCAGGTCGGCCAGGCCCAGCAGCGCCTCGCTCAGCCCCCAGCGGTCGCCGAGCCGCCGGAACCCCTCGACCGCCCGTTCCAGCTCCCGCTCCCGCTCTCCCCCCGGCCGCATCCGGCCGCCGATCATCAGGGCGGCGGACGACAACCACAGGTCGTCGCTGGCGGCGTAGTCGCCGATCAGCGCGGCCGCCCGCTCGTCCTGCCCGGCCGCCGCGGCCATGACGACCCTGCTGATCAGCAGCAGCGGGTGCACCGGCCCCTCCCGGACCGCTCGCTCCACCAGCTCCTCCATCCGGGCCGACAGCTCCAGCATGGCCGCGCGGTCGTTGCTGATCGTCCCGAACACGTCGACGCCGTAGGCGAACATGCAGGACGTGTACGCCTCCGCGAGCCCCGGCGGCGGCGTGTCCCCGGCCAGGTCGAGCGCCTGCCTGGCCCAGGCCGCGCTCTCGCGGCGGTAGCCGCACATCCACCAGTACCAGTTGAGCGCCCCGCACAGCCGCAGCGCGGGCCCGGCGTCCCGCCGGTCGATCAGCCAGCGCAGCGCCGCCGCGAAGTCGTCGCGTTCCGCCGCCAGCCGTTCGATCCACTCCACCTGGGTGGCGGTGCGCAGCTCGGGCACCGCGCGTTCGGCCAGGTCGAGCAGGTGGCGGGCGTGCCGGTCGCGGTACTCGGCGGTCTCGTCCGCCTCGGCCAGGCGTTCCAGGGCGTAGGCGCGGATGGTCTCCAGCATCGAGTAGCGGCCTTCGGGCGACAGGAGCACCAGGGACTTGTCGGCCAGCGCGCCGAGAACGTCGGCCGTGCCGCCGCACACCTCCTCGACGGCCTCCAGGGACGCGCCGCCGGCGAACACGCCGAACCGCCTGGCCAGCACGCGTTCCCGCTCGTCGAGCAGGTCCCAGCTCCACTCCACGACCGCCCGCAGCGTCTGCTGGCGCGGCAGCGCGGTACGGCTGCCGCCGTCGAGCAGCCTGAACCTGTCGTCCAGCCGGTCGGCGAGCTGGCGCGGGGTCATCGTGCGCAGCCGGGCGGCGGCCAGCTCGATGGCCAGCGGCATGCCGTCGAGCCTGCGGCAGAGCGCGACCACGGCCGCCGCGTTGCCCTCGTCCACGGCGAACGACGGCCGGGCCGCCGCCGCCCGGTCGACCAGCAGCCGCACCGACGGGTAGGCCGCCGCCTCGGCGGGCCCGGCGCCCGCCGGCGGCGGTTCGAGCGGCGGGAGGGGCAGCAGCCGCTCGCCCGGCACGTTGAGCGGCTCCCTGCTGGTGGCCAGCACGCGCAGCTCGGGGCACTCGTCGAGCAGCCGCTCGACCAGCACGGCCGCGGCCGTCACCACGTGCTCGCAGTTGTCCAGCACGACCAGCGCGGGCCGCTCGCCCAGCGCCTCGGCGACCTGCTCGACCACGTCCTTGGCCGCCTCGGGCGGGCGGTAGCCGGGGCGGTCGTCGCGCAGGCCGAGCGCGTCGAGCACGGCTCCGGACACGCCGACCGGGTCACTGACCGAGCCCAGCTCCACCATCCACGCCACGACCCCCTGCCGACCGCCGGGCTCGCCTGCCGTCCGAGGTGTGGAGGGTTCGGCGGCCGGCCGGAGGCCCGCCTCGGTGCGCGGTTCGGTGGCGGGCCGGAGGGCCGCGTCGGTGCGGGGTTCGGTGGACAGCTGGAGGGCCGCCTCGGTCGCCAGTCTGGTCTTGCCGGCGCCGCCGGGGCCCACGAGCGTGACGAGCCGGTCGTGGCGGAGCAGGCCGGTGAGCCGTCCGAGCTCGGCCTCCCGGCCGATGAAGCTGGTGCGCGGCTTGCGTACGTTGCCCTTCGGCCGGCTTCTGGGCCACGCGACCGGAGGCGGCTCCGCCGACAACACGGCCAGGTGCGCGGCCCGCAGCTCGGCGCCGGGATCGACGCCCAGCTCGTCGGCCAGCCGGTGACGGGTGCGGTCGAACAGCTCCAGCGCCTCGGCCTGCCGTCCGGACGCGGCCAGCCCGCGCATGGCCAGCCCGACCAGCCGCTCGCGCAACGGATGCGCCGTCACCTCGGCGGCGAGCTCGACCGGCCGCCCGGCCGCCAGCAGGCGCTCGGCCCTGGCCTCGACCGCCGCCAGCCGCTCCAGCTCCAGCGCGGTCGCCGCGTCCGCCAGGTACGGGACCGACATGAGATCCGCCAGCGCCGCCCCACGCCACAACGCCAGTGCCCGGTCCGCGTCCTCGCCCGCCAGCCGCCGGAACTCCAGCGCGTCCACCTGCTCGGCGGGGAGCGCGAGGGCGTACCCGCCGGGGCGACTGTCGATCACCTCGCCGGGCCTGAGCGCCGCCCGCAGCCGTCTGACCAGCGTCTGCAGCGCGTTGGCCGCGTTGGCGGGCGGCTCCTGCGGCCAGAGCACGTCGATCAGCCGCTCCGCCGTGACCGTACGGCCCGCTTCGAGCGCCAGCACGGCCAGCAGCGCCCGCAGCCGGAGACCGCCGACCACGACCGCTCCCCCGTCGCCCTCGACCTCCAACGGCCCCAGGATGGATATCCGCATCCATCACATCCTGCCCTGCCTGCGCACATGCTCCGGTAGAGATCTTTCTCCCGCCCGTTTCCTCCCAGGGATCAACTCTTTCCACCTCCACGCGCCTGCCGTCCTTTTTCGCGGACACAGAGCGTCATCGGCCGCTAACGTTCCGCCCGTGATCTCCTCCCAGCACGAGGCGCTGCACCGCGTCTTCCGTGACAATCCAGAGCTCTGCACGAGCGTCTTCAAGGTGCTCGACATCCCCTTCCCGTCACCGACCGAGGTCGCGGTGGTGGACACCGACCTGACCGAGATCAAGCCGATCGAGCGGCGCGCCGACACGATCATGATGTTCACGTCCCTGGAGGGACAGCACGCGGTCATCACCGAGTCGCAGTCCAAGCCCGATGACCGCAAGACCGCCGCCTGGGCGCACTACATCAGCCACGTGCACGTCAAGTTCGGCTGCCCCGTGACGCTGCTGGTGATCTGCCAGGACGAGGCGACCGCCACCTGGGCCGCCCTTCCGAAGACGATCGGCCTGCCGGACTGGCCGACGCTGTCCGTCCGGGCGGTCGTCGTGGGCCCGCACAACATCCCCGTGATCGACGACCTCGCCGAGGCGGTGAACGACGTGGTGCTCACCATGTTCTCGGCGCTGACCCACGCCCGTTCCAAGGAGGTCGCTGCCATACTGGAAGTCCTGGCAGACGCCTTGGACACCACCGACACCACCAGCGCGGGACACATCGCCGAACAAACCGAAATAGGCCTCGGAAACACCGACGCCCGACGAATCTGGAGAGACCTGATGGCGACCAAGACCTACCGCTACCAGTCCGAGTACGCCCAGATGCTGCGCGCCGAAGGCGAAGCCAAGGTGCTGCTGATGATCCTCGACGGCCGTGGAGTGGTGATCCCCGACGAGGTGCGCCGGCGCATCACCACCTGCGCGGACACCACCGTCCTCGAAACCTGGTGCAAGCGGGCCATCCACGCCACCAGCCTCACCGACATCTTCGGCATGGACGACGAGCAACCGGAACAGGGCTGACCGGCGGCCATGACGTACCGCTACCGGTCCGAGTACGCCGAGATGCTGCGCGCCGAGGGCAGGGCGGAGGCCAGGGCCAGGGGCATGGCCAGGGGCATGGCCAGGGGGCTCTTGCGGCTGCTGGACGGGCGAGGCGTGGAGGTGCCCGATGACGTGCGGGAGAGGGTCACCGCCTGCACGGACATCGCCCTCCTCGAAACCTGGATCGACAGGGCCGTTCACGCCGATCGGCTCTGCGAGGTGTTCGGGTCAGGCCTGGAGGAGGGTGAGGAGGCCGGCGGCGATCAGGGCGGCGGCCCACATGCGGTCCACGTTGAACCAGGCGCGGCGCAGGATCGTCAGGCCGAGCACCTCGTAGACCACCAGGGCCACGACGCCGGCCACCACGAACATGGCCAGTGTGTGCAGGGCCGCCACCGCCAGTCCTCCTGAGACGGCGTGCCCCGGGTGGCCCTCCGCGCGCAGCCCGGTGAGTACGGGCAGCAGCATGAGCCCGGCGCCGTGGGCCGACGACATCAGGAACGACCAGCCGGCGAGCTGGGCGAGTGACAGGCGCATGCCCACCCACCGGAAGTGGCGGGTGGACAGCAGCCGCCACAGCCCGAACGCCACCAGCACCAGCCCGCCGGCCACCGGCAGCGCCGCGCCCGTCACCAGGGAGCCGGTGGCGGCCACGACCAGGGCGACCAGGGCCACCGACGCCAGGTGGCCCAGGGCGATCACGGGGATCGACTGGAGCAGCAGGTCGCGGCTGCGCTCCTGCAGGCCGCGGGCCACCGCGAAGAGCCAGCCCATGGCCGGGTTCAGGCCGTGGAAGGCTCCGAGCAGCAGGACCGTCGCGGTGCTCATGGCGGGCATGGTGGCGGGCATGGTGGCAGGCATGGTCACGGGTAGCAGTAGGAGTCGGAGGAGGCGTCGCCACCCTGGAGGCGCACCTGGTGGGGGCGCAGGCCGCGGAAGGCGTCGCCGTGGGGGAAGAAGGCGGTGTCGAAGGTGAAGGAGTCGGCGTCGACCTTGGCGAGCCAGGCTCCGACGCCCTCGGGATAGAACTGGTCGTCCCAGGAGCCGTACAGGGAGTTGGTGAGGTAGACGCGGCGGCCGTCGCGGCTCACCTCGACCATCTGGGGACCGCCGCGCAGCGGGAGTCCGGGCTCGGCGGGGTGCGGGGTGCGCCGGGTGATGCCGCCGATCCGCAGGGATCCCAGCTCGACCGGCTTGTACGGGTCCGACACGTCGTACTGCTTCAGCTCCCCGGTGCCCCAGCAGGAGACGTACAGGCGCTGGTCGTCCACGGAGAGGGCGATGTCGGTGACCAGCGGCGGCACGGCGGCGAACGGCTGCAGCACGGGCGGCAGCAGGGCGGGGTCGGCCGGTTCAGCGGGGATGCTGATGACCTTCCGCGCCTGCCAGCGGCCGTCCTCGTGGAACCACAGCCAGACGGAGGCCGACAGGTCCTCCACGCTGGTGACCACGCCGACGAAGCCGTACAGGCGGGTGGGGTCGTGGGCGGGGCGCAGCTCCAGCGGCATCTGGTGCTGGTCGCCCAGGTCCACCTCCTGGACGTGCCGGCGCTTGCGCAGGTCCCAGAAGTGCAGCTTGTGGCCGTACTTGCGGCCGAGCAGCAGCTCGCCGACCACGCCGTCCTCGATCATGGACGGCGTGCCCCACTCCGAGGTGATCAGCACGTCGTGGTTGATGTGCCACCAGAAGTCGTAGGCGAGGTACTGCGGCCCGCGGTCCAGCTCCCACCGGCCGAGCACCTCGAAGGAGGTGTGGTCGAGCACGGCGATGCCGCCGGGGCCCTCGGCGCCGTCCGCGCCGCCGAGCGCCGAGACGTACAGGCCCTCGGGGCCGCAGTGGACGGTGTGCGGGCGGGAGTAGCCCGCCCGCCTGGCCAGCGACTCGGCGTCGATCACCTTGACCAGCTCGGGGCTGATCCGGTCCTTGGTGTCGTAGATGTGGATGCGCGAGGAGCGCAGGCCGGGCACGACCAGGTAGCGCCGCTCGACGTGCGGGTGCGGCGCGTTGGGGCACAGGGCGCTGCTGCAGGCGTTCCAGCCGAAGTGGTGCAGCTCGTCGCCGGTGCCGGGCAGGTCGGTCCAGCCGATCACGGTGCCGTAGGCCGGCGAGGCGGGGTCGGTGTCGAGCACGGCCAGCGCGTCCGGACGGTTCGCCGACCGGTCGAAGGCGGCGACGTAGGCCAGCTTCTCCACGGGGGCCTCGACGGCGTCGCGCGGGGAAGGATAGAACGTGGGGTCGGGGGTCCAGAGAGCCATGACACCAGATATTCACGAGTATCCCTACTGGGTCAATAGGCATCAGCGCCGCAATGTGCAGCCACCGACCGACTGAATCGGCACATATCACGCGATACCGTTAAGCGTGTTCTTCGGTATCACGGACATCTGGACCTACGTCGTCGGCGCCTTCTTCATCGTGCTGCTCCCCGGCCCGAACTCCCTGTACGTCCTCAGCTTCGCCGCCCAGCACGGCGTCCGGCAGGGCTACCGGGCCGCGGCGGGCGTGTTCCTCGGCGACACCGTCCTGATGGTGCTCGCCGCCGCCGGGGCCGCGTCCCTGCTGCGCGCGACGCCCGTGCTGTTCACCGTCGTCAAGTACGCCGGCGCCGCCTACCTGGCCTGGATGGGCTTCCAGATGATCCGCGGCGCGGTACGGGCCTGGCGGGCCCGTACGGCGGCGGCGGACGAGTCCGGGGCGGCCCCCGTGCGGCAGGCCAGGCCGTTCCGCAAGGCCCTGACGATCAGCCTGCTGAACCCGAAGGCGATCCTGTTCTTCCTGTCGTTCTTCATCCCGTTCGTGGACCCCGGGTACAGCGCCCCCTGGTTGTCGTTCCTCATCCTGGGCGCGGTGATCCAGATCTTCAGCGTGCTCTACCTCACCACGCTGATCTTCTCCGGCACGTTCCTGGCCGGTCAGTTCCGCCGGCACAGGAAGCTGAGCGCGGGCCTGACCTCGGGCGTCGGCGCGCTGTTCCTCGGGTTCGGCGCCAAGCTCGCCACGGCGTCACTCGGCTGAAAGCCGGGTTCAAGGGTGAGCTGGTTTCGTATGGAACAGATGGAACGCGGCAAAAGCGGCAGTCCTACTCGCCGGGCTCCGGTACGGTAGGCCACCGGCCTTCGGGGTCGCACCGGGCGGAGTCGCATCCGGCGGTGACGACGACCGGTCCATCCGGCAAGCCTGGACCCCCGAAGCCCGGGTAGACGCTGATCGTCGGCCTATCTGCGGAGCAGCCTTGAACCACCATCCGGTCGCACTCCCCCGTCTGACCGCGCTCGCCCGTCAGGCGGCCCCCCGCCTGCTCGAAGGCGTGGTCGCCCCCCTGCTGGTGTTCTACCTCGCCATGGTCGTGCTGGGCTTCAAGTGGGCCCTGGTGGCCACGGTCTCCTGGGTGTACCTCGGCGTGGCCTGGCGGCTGGTCAGAGGGATCAAGGTGCCCGCCACCATGTTCCTGGCCGCGTTCGCGGTCACGGTGCGGGCCCTGGTGTCGTTCTGGACGGGCACCTGGATGTGGTTCTTCATCCAGCCGGAGCTGGGCACGATCTGCATCAGCATGGTCTTCCTGGCCTCCGTCCGGCTCAACCGGCCGCTGGTGCAGAAGCTCACCCTCGACTACATCCACCTGCCGTCGGCCGTGCTCAAGCACGAGCGGGTGCGCAGGTTCTTCGCCAGGATCACGCTGCTGTGGGCGTTCGTGCTGCTGGCCAACTCGACGCTGAGCATCTTCCTGGCCGTCTACGAGAAGCTGGAGGGCTCGCTCGGCGCGTTCATGGTGCTGCGCACCTCAGCGGTGGCCGTGATCAGCGGGCTGGCGATCACCTTCTCGATCCTGGCGTTCAAGCGCGTCCTGGCCAGGCTGCACGTGGCCCACGCCTGACCGTTCGGCCAGCAGGAACGCTCCACACATCCCCATCACCAGCCCGGTCAGCATGCCGAACAGCTCGGCGAAGTCCGCGACGCCCGTGCCGCCGTAGGCCAGGGGGCCGCCCGTGGACCTGACGATCATCGAGAACAGCCCCCAGCCGAACAGCGAGCCCGACCCCAGCCAGGCCAGCGCCAGCGGCCGCCAGAACGGGCCGTTCCCGCGCCGCCTGACCAGGGCCACCAGCGCGGCCGCCCCGCCCACCGCGAGCAGCGCCTTCAGCCCGTTCTGCACGGCCTGGACGGTCCCGTCGAACGCCATGACGACCCGCAGCGCCCCGACGGCGGTCGCCACCAGAAGCGCGCCCCACGCCACCACCTCCTGGAACGATCTGGTCGCGCTCGGGAACGGCAGCCTGACCGGGGTGGCGAAGACGGCGGGCCAGCGGTCGCGGGCGTAGAGGGCGAAGGCCGTCATGAGGGCGACGCCGAGGGTGATGAAACCGCCATAGACGACCAGGTAGACCCAGGTCTGGATCGGGCCGCCGCTGAAGATCGTCAGGCCGCCGATCAGCACGATCAGCGGGGTCGTGACGGCCAGCACCGACAGCAGGCCGGTGCCCACCCACAGCGGCAGCAGCACCAGCCAGGCGGGCAGCCGCATGCCCCAGCGCATGGTGAAGGCCAGCGCCAGCAGCAGCCCGGCGGCCTCCATGGCGAAGGTCAGCGCGTTCATCCCCAGCATCTGCCCGTTGTCCATGAGCGCCGGGTCGGAGACGCCGACGGGGTCGCCGGTCAGCCAGAGCGTCTTGATCGTGAGGTAGGGCAGCGTGGCGGCGACCGCCACGATCGCGGCGGTGAGCCGGCCGATGCCCGCTCGCTGTTCTGTCATGCCACGATCGTGCGCCTCAGGCGGGCCGGTCCCCTCCCGACCGGCGGGGATCCGCCTCCCCCTCGCGGGGGAGCTCGACGGCCAGGCGGAAGCCGTCGCCGTCGGGGCCCGCGGTCAGCGTCGCGCCGGCCAGCCGTACGCGCTCGCGCAGCCCCGCCAGGCCCAGCCCGCCGCGCCGGGCGCTGGGACGCGAGCTCGGCGGGCCGTTGCGCACGACCACCCGGTGCGGCGCGACCGACACGGCGACCGCCGCCCCCGGCGCGTGCTTGGCCGCGTTCGTCAGCCCTTCCTGGACGACGGCGTGCGCCAGCTCCGACGACGCCCCCGGCGCCAGCTCCAGGGTGATCGACATGCCGGAGTCCCTGGCCCGGCCGACCAGCTCGGCGACGTCCTCGCCCACCGGGGACAGCGGGGCCTCCTCGGCGTCCTCGCGCAGCAGGCCGATGATCTGGCGCAGCCGCTCGGTCGCGTCGGCCGCCGCCATGCGCAGCTCGCCGGCCGCCTTGACCTGCGCCGGGCCGAGCCCGGGGGCGACTTCGAGCCCGCCGGCGCGCACCGCGATCAACGCCAGGTCGTGGCCGAGCGAGTCGTGCATCTCGCGGGCGATCCTGGCCCGCTCGCGCAGCCGCGCCTGCGCCTCGACCGACAGCCGCGCCTGCCGCCGCTGCTGGAGCACGCCCCGCCGGAGCAGCCCCAGCAGGTACGGCACCAGGTACGTGCCGACGAGCCCGGTGCCCATCGACACCCACAGCGCCAGGTCACCGCCCTGGAGCAGCACGACCCCGCAGCCGATGGCCGTGATCAGGCAGAACACGGCGCCCGCGGGCCACAGCCGGGTCAGGCGCCGGCCGGTGAGGTAGGCGTACCAGATGATGAACGGCGAGGTCGCGAGCAGCGGCAGGATCTTCACGTCGCGCCGGGGCAGCAGCCACGTCAGGTCCACCGTCGCGAAGCCCTCGGTGAAGGTCCACGGGCCGAGCGGCAGCAGCAGCACCAGCGCCGCCAGCGGCCAGGGCCGGCCCACGAGCACGGCCAGCGCGGCCAGCCCGACCCTGGGCGGCGTCACCAACGCGAACCCGGCCGGATCGGCGAACGGGTCGGGGCCCATGGCGGTCACGAAGATGCCCAGCACGGCCCACAGCAGCAGGTCGAGGACGACCTGACGGCGGCTCTCACGACGCAGACGGTTCACGCACCGACGGTATCCGCCGCCCGGCGGGGCCGGTCCCGCCCGAAGGTCATGCGGCGCCCCTGACGAAAGTCAGGGTGGGGCCTCGTGCAGTGATCACGGTGGGGCTAACCCCACCTGAAAGGCGGATACCTCCTCTCCTGTTTCCGGGGCGCGCAACCGGTTTGATCGTGGGTGTCACGCGGAAGTCGCACGTTCGCCCCTGACGAAAGTAGGGGGTGGCGCGTGCCGATGGGCCGATGTGCCACGACCTGCGGAATTTCTACCTTCATGGGGTAGGCGGCCCTGACCCTCCTAGGGGACGGGCCCGCGTTCGACCGGGGGCATCCCCGATGTCCCCGGTCCGCTCACGCCGACAGGCTTGGTGAGTGCCCTGACGATCGGAGTCCACGCATATGTCGCACGCCATTCTCGACCTCGTCCAGCAGGTGATGTCATCGCCATGGCTGTACGTGGCGCTGTTCGCCCTGGCGCTGCTCGACGGGTTCTTCCCCGTCGTGCCCGCCGAGACGTCGGTCATCACCGCGGCGGTGTTCGCCGCCTCCGGCCAGACCAACCTGGCCCTGGTGATCGTGGTCGCGGCGCTCGGCGCGTTCGTGGGCGACCACGTGTCGTACCTGATCGGCAACAAGTCGGCCAGGCGGCTGCGGGACAAGAAGGCGTTCGTCTGGGCGCGCGGCGCGCTGGCCGAGCGGGGCGGAATGGTGCTGATCGTGGCCAGGTACATCCCCGGCGGGCGGACCGCGACGACGCTGACCATGGGCGCCGTCGGTCATCCGCTGCGCTCGTTCACGTTCTTCGACGCCATCGCGGCGAGCTCGTGGGCGGTGTACTCCGGGCTGATCGGCTTCTTCGGCGGCATGGCCTTCGAGAACGACCCGATCAAGGGCCTGCTGCTGGGCCTCGGGATCGCGCTGTCGATCACCGGGCTCGTCGAGCTGGTGCGGTGGGCCAGGAAGCGGCGCGCCACCCAGCCTTCCCCGGAACGTCTTCCGGTGGACACGTCCGTTTGACCCTGTCCGGCAACCATCCGTCTGAAGGGAGTGCGCATGAGTGTGCTGGCCGCGGCGATCGCGCTGGTCGGTTCGCTGTTCTTCGCGCTCGGGGCCGCGCTGCAGCAGTTCGAGGCGGCGGGCTCGGCGAAGCCCGCGCTGCTGGCCCTGCTGCGCAGGCCGCGCTGGCTGCTCGGCGGCCTCTCCATCGTGACGGGCGGCGGCCTGCACATCGTCGCCCTCGGGCTCGGCCCGCTGACCGTGGTGCAGCCGATGGGGGTGGCCAGCCTGCTGTTCGCGCTGCCCATCGCCGCCGCGCTGCACGGCCGCCGGCCCTCCCGCAAGGAGCTGGCCGCGGCGGGCGTGGTCGCGGCCGGGCTGATCGGCCTGGTGCTGCTGGTGCCCGAGTCCGACGGGCCGACGTACCTGGCGCCCACGGGCGTGCTCACCCTGCTCGCCGTGGCCGGCGTCGCGGCGGTGCTGCTGTGGGCGGGCTCGAAGGCGGCCTCCCCCGCGGGCCGGGCCGCGCTGCTCGCCACCGGCTCCGGCGTCCTGTACGGCGCCACCGCCACGCTCATGCGCGTGCTCGTGGACGGCGGCTGGAACTGGTGGTACCTGCTGGCCCTGCCGGTGCCGCTGCTGCTGGCGCTGGTGATGCTGCAACGCGCCTACGCCGTCGGGCACTTCGGCGTCTCCTTCGCCTCGCTGCAGATCGCCGACCCGCTCACGGCGGTGGCCTTCGGGGCGCTGCTGCTCGGCGAGCCGCTGCCGTCCGGCCTCGCGCCGATCGCGGCCGCCGCCCTGACCGCGGCGGGCACGTTCGCCCTGGCCCGGACGTCCCCGCTGGAGGCGCGCAACGACCTCGCCTGATCCCCTCCCCTGACCGAAACCCCCTGTTCGTCCATCGGCCCTCCCCCAGCCGTCCCCCCTTGTGAAAGCGGAGTCACCGTCATGGCCATGCCCCTGCGCAACGTCACCGACCACGCCCAGCTCGCACCCGCCCCCGAACGTCCCCGCCGCGTCCTGATCTCGACCGACACCTATCCCCCCGACGTGAACGGCGCCGCCTACTTCACCCACCGCCTGGCCACCGGCCTGGCCGCGCGCGGCAACGAGGTGCACGTGGTGTGCCAGTCGGAGGCCGGGCCGGCCAGCGCCGACGTGGTGGACGGCGTGATCGTCCACCGGCTGCGCTCGGCCCCGCTGCTGGTCCACCCGACCATGCGGGTCACCGTGCCGACCAGGCTCGACCGGCTGGTGGCCGACATCGACCCGGACGTGCTGCACACCCAGGGCCACTTCGTGGTCGGCCGGGCCGCCATCGCCGCCGCCCGGCGCCGCGGCGTGCCGGTCGTGGCCACCAACCACTTCATGCCCGACAACCTCTTCCAGTTCGGGCACGTCCCCGAGGCGCTGCGGGCCAGGGCGGGCCGGCTGGCCTGGCGCGACTTCAGCCGCGTCTTCAAGCGCGCCGACCACATCACCACGCCGACCCCGCTGGCCGCCAAGCTCCTGTCCGACCAGGGCTTCTCCCGCGACGTCGAGGCCGTCTCGTGCGGCATCGACCTGGCCAGGTTCCACCCGCACGCCGAGCCCAAGTCGTGGGCGCGCCGGCGGTTCGCGCTGCCCGACCGGCCGACCGCCCTGTTCGTGGGCCGCCTGGACGAGGAGAAGCACCTCGACGAGCTCATCCGCGCGCTGCCCCTCGTGCTCAACGAGACCGACGCGCAGGTGGCGTTCGTGGGCCGCGGCAACCAGCGGATGGAGCTGGAGAAGCTGGCCAAGCGCATCGGGGTGGGCGACCGGGTGTTCTTCGTCGGGTTCGTGCCCGACGAGAGCATGCCGCAGGCGTTCGCCGCCGCCGACGTGTTCGCCATGCCGGGCATCGCCGAGCTGCAGAGCATCGCCACGCTGGAGGCCATGGCGTCCGGCCTGCCCGTCGTGGCCGCCGACGCGATGGCCCTGCCGCACCTGGTGAACGGCAACGGCTACCTCTACCAGCCGGGCGACGTGGTCGCGCTGGCCAGGCACCTGACCGCCGTCCTCACCGACGACGACCTGCGCGCCCGCCTGGGCAACGCCAGCCGGGCGCTGGCGCTGACCCACGACGACCAGGTGTCGCTGGCCCGCTTCGAGCAGATCTACGACGAGGTGACACGATGACCTGGCGTGCCGTGCTCGCTCCCGTGGCCGGAGCCGTGGCGGCGGTGGCCGCCCTCGGCTACGCGCAGGTGACCCTGCCCGAGCAGCCGCTGATCAGCGACTACGCACTCGTCCCCGGCGGCATGCTGCCGGTGCTGGCCGGGACGCTGGCGCTGGCCGCCGCCTGCCTGGCGCTGGCGTACGGGCTGGCCGCCCGGGAGCCGGGGCGGACCGCCGCGACCCGCGTGCTGCTGCTGGCGGGGGCGGCCGGGCTGATGCTCAGCGCCATCTTCCCCACCGATCCCGGCATGTCGGACGTCAGCACGCTCGGCGGGGAGATCCACCGCTGGTCGGCGGCCGTGGTCTTCACCGCGCTGCCGGTCGCCGGCTGGACCCTGGCCAGGGGACGGGCGGCGGCCGCGCGCTGGAGCGCGGTCAAGGCCCTGAGCGTGACCTCCGGGCTCACGCTGGTCGCTTACCTGGCGGCCCACCCGGCCGCCGTCACCTCCTCGCTGATCGGCGGCGAGGCGTACTACGGGCTGCTCGAACGGGGACTGGTGCTGGCCGAGATCGTGCTCGTCGTCGCCATGGCGCTGGCCTGCGCACCGGGCCGCGCCGCCGCACGGGAGCAGGGCACGCGGGCCACCGGGGCGCCCGCGCAGCCCGAGAGCCCGCAGCGGCTGGCGGCGTGACGGGGATGCGCAGCCACACTTCGTCCGCCGTCGAACGGTCGGCGGCCTAGCGTGGACCCATGCTCATCACCCACCACGCCGAAGCCCGGGCGGTGCTCTCCGACGGCCGGTACGTGCCGCCGCCCGTCCCGCAGGACGGCGAGCCGGGGACGCTCGCCTGGCTGCGGGCCCACGTGTCGCGCTTCAGCACCGGCGAGACGCACGCCGAACGCCGCCGCCTGGTCGTCGAGCGCCTGTCCGCCCTGGACCCGGCCGAGCTGCGGACGGCCGCCAGGGCCGCGACGCTCGACCGTTGCGGCGACCGTGACGGCGACCGTGACGGCGACCGTGACGGCGACTGGCGCGGCGTGCCGACGGCCGTGCTGGGGGCCGCGCTCGGCGTGCCGGACACCTCGGCCGTGCCCGCGGCCGCGAGCGGCTACCTGTCGGGCGAGGGGAGCCCGCAGGCCGACGCCGCCGTCGCCGAACTGCTCGGCCTGACCGACCTGCCGGCCGTCACCCTGCTGCTCCAGGGCCACGCCGCCACCGAGGCGCTCATCGAGAACGCGCTCACCCACGCCGTGCCGGGCGACGACCCCGAGGCGGTGCTGCGCGAGACGCTCAGGCAGGACCCGCCGCTGAAGGCCAGCCGCAGGCTCGACACCCGCACCGGCGAGGAGGTCACGATCGACCTGGTCGCGGCCAACCGCGATCCCGAGGTGTTCGCCGACCCCGACCGCTTCGACGCCTCCCGGGGCCCCGCCCCCCACCTGACGTTCGGGGACGGCCTGCGCCCGTGCCCCGCTCCCGCCCACGCCCTAGCGCTGGCCGCCGGCGTGCTCGACGCGCTCCTCGAAGGGACCCGCCGATGAACTTCCACGACCTGCACAAGCCGGGCGACCCGCTGCTGCTGCCCAACGCGTGGGACTACGGCTCGGCCGCGATCCTGGCCGCGCACGGCTTCCCCGCGATCGGCACCACCAGCCTCGGCGTGTCCGCCGTGCACGGCAAGCCGGACGCCGCCGGCGCGACCAGGGCCGAGACGATCGAACTCGCCGAGACGGTCAAGGACCTGGGCGTGCTGGTCACGGTGGACATCGAGGGCGGCTTCAGCGACGACCCGCAGGAGGTGTCGGACCTGGTCGCGAGCCTGGCCGCGCTCGGGGTGGCGGGCGTGAACCTGGAGGACGGCCGTCCGGACGGCACGCTGCGCCCGGTCGAGCTGCACCGGCGGATCATCGAGGCCGCCAAGGGCCACGGCGTGTTCGTCAACGCCCGCACCGACACCCACTGGCTGGGCACCGGCGACTGGCGCGAACGGGTGGACGCCTACGAGCACGCCGACGGCATCTTCGTCCCCGGGCTCTCGGATCTCGCGGAGATCGCCGAGGTCGTCG
Organism: Nonomuraea sp. NPDC003560; assembly: GCF_042878785.1. NCBI lineage: Bacteria > Bacillati > Actinomycetota > Actinomycetes > Streptosporangiales > Streptosporangiaceae > Nonomuraea > Nonomuraea sp. NPDC003560. The sequence continues at coordinate 37,977 of NZ_JBIAOF010000003.1, forward strand.
CGCGTACGCGGCTGCCGCTCAACGTGCTCTACCAGCCGGGCGGGCCGACGCTGGACCGGCTGGCCGAGGCGGGGGTGGCCCGGGTGAGCACCGGCTCGCTGCTCTACCGGGCCGCGCTCCAGGGCGCTCTGGCCGCCGTGCTGGGCGCGCAGGGCAAGGACGCCCCGGCGCTGCCGACGTACGGAGAAATCGCCGCGCTCCTCCCGCAGACCCGATAATCGGGGCATGCGCTTCGAGATCCTCGGACCCACCAGCGTGCTGGACGAGGACGGCGCGCCGGTGGCGCTCGGCGGGCCGCGGGTGCGCGCCCTGCTCACCCTGCTGGCCCTGAACGCCGGCCGCGTCGTCGGCGCCGGACAGCTCGTGGACGACCTCTACGGCCCCCACCCGCCGGACGGCGTGGCCAACGCGCTGCAGTCCCAGGTGTCCAGGCTGCGCCGGGCGCTCGGCCGGGACCTGGTCGAGTTCCACCCGGCGGGCTACCGGCTGGTCGCCGACCCGCACGACGTGGACGCGCGCCGCTTCGAGCTCCTGGCCGTGGACGGGCGGCGGGCGCTGGCCGCCGGGGACGCCGGGCGGGCGGCGGCGCTGCTCTCCGAGGCGCTGGAGTTGTGGCGGGGCGCGCCGCTCGCCGACGCGCCGCACGCGGTGTCCGCCGCGGCCGGGCTGGAGGAGCTGCGGCTGGCGGCCGTCGAGGACCGCCTCCAGGCCGACCTGGCGCTCGGGCGGCACCGCGACCTGGTCGCCGAGCTGCGCCGGCTCACCGCCGCCCATCCGCTGCGCGAGCGCCTGCGCGCCCAGCTCATGCGCGCCCTGTACGGCAGCGGCCGGCAGGCCGAGGCGCTGGCCGCCTACGACGAGGCGCGGCGGCTGCTCGACCGGGAGCTGGGCATCGAGCCGGGCGCCGAGCTGGCCGCCGCGCACCTCGCCGTCCTGCGCGCCGACCCGTCCCTCACCCCGCAGATCACCGCACCGAACCCCCCGCTGAGCACCGCGCCGAACCCCCCGCTCAGCACCGCACCGAACCCCCCGCTGAGCACCGCGCCGAACGCTGCGCCGGCCTCCGCACCGGCTGCCGCGCCGATCCAGCCGCCGGTTCCCTCGTCCCTTCCCGCGCCCGGAGGGCCTGCCGGGTCGTCGCGCGGGGGGTTCAAGCAGGGGTTGCGGGCGCAGCTGACCAGTTTCGTGGGCCGGGCGGAGGAGCTGGCGCAGGTGGGCGCGCGGCTGCGGGACAGCAGGCTCGTCACGCTGATCGGCCCCGGCGGCGCGGGCAAGACCAGGCTGGCGCAGGAGGCTGCCGCCCAGGAGCCGGGCGACGTGTGCTTCGTGCCCCTCGCCCACGTGGCGGGCGCCGCCGGGGTGCCCGGCGCGGTGCTGGTCGCCCTCGACATCCGCGACGCCCTGCTGCCCGCGCCCCAGCGCGCCGCGGTCGGTCCCGTCACCCGGCTGCTCACCGCGCTGGCCGAGCGCGACCTGCTGCTCGTCCTGGACAACTGCGAGCATCTGGTCGCCGCCGTCGCCGAGCTCGCCGACGCGCTGCTGGCCTCCTGCCCGGGGCTGCGGGTGCTGACGACCAGCCGCGAGGCGCTGGGCATCACCGGGGAGTCGATCCTGCCGGTGTCCCCGCTGCGCCTGCCGCCGCCGGAGCCGGACGACCCGCTGGAGTACGCCGCCGTCCGGCTGTTCGCCGACCGGGCCGCCGCCGTGCGTCCGGGGTTCGCCGTGGACGCCGGCAACGCCGCCGACGTGGTGCGCATCTGCCGGGCGCTCGACGGGCTGCCGCTGGCCATCGAGCTGGCCGCGGCCCGCCTCCGCACGCTGTCGGTCGCCGACGTGGCGGCGCGCCTGGACGACCGGTTCCGGCTGCTGACCCGCGGCAGCCGTACGGCGCTGCCCCGGCACCAGACGCTGCGCGCGGTCGTCGCGTGGAGCTGGGACCTGCTGGACGACGCCGAGCAGCGCCTGGCCGCCCGCCTGAGCGTGTTCGTCGGCGGCGCCACGCCCGAGGCGGCCGAGCGGGTGTGCGGGCTGCCGGAGGAGGTGCTGTTCTCGCTGGCGGAGAAGTCGCTGGTGGAGTACGTCGGCGGCCGGTACCGCATGCTCGACACGATCCGGGCGTTCTGCGCGGAACGCCTGGCCGAGTCCGGCGAGACCGCCGCGACCAGGGACGCGCACACCGCCTACTACCTCGACCTCGTCCTGACCGCCGACCCGCTGCTGCGGACCGCCGACCAGCTCACCTGGCTGGCCCGCCTCGACCAGGAGAGCGACGACCTCGAAGCCGCCGTGCGCTGGACGACCGCGTCCGGGCAGCCGGAGACCGGCCTGCGGCTGCTGGCGCACAGCGCCTGCTACTGGTGGATGCGCGGCCACCGCGGCGTCATCGCCGGGCTGGCCGCCGCGCTGCTGGCCAGGATCGGCGACGCCCGCCCCGCAGGCATGGAGGAGGAGTACGTCATGTGCCTGCTCGTCACCGCCTGGACGGGCGTGGCCGACGACGTCGTGCGCGAGCGGCTGGCCGAGGTGCGCGAGCTGCTGCCGATCACCCATCTGCCGGAGCGGGTGGAGTTCCTGATGATGATGCGGTCGATGTTCACCGGGCCGCCGGGCGACGTCGAGGAGATCTACCACGAGCTGCAGGCCCACACCGAGGGGCTGCCGCCCTGGCAGCGGGCGTTGTCGTACAGCGGCGCGGGGTTCGTGCTGCAGATCCTCGGGCGGGTCGAGGAGTCGCTGGCCGCCTTCCGGCGCGCCCTGGCCGCCTTCCGGGGCATCGGCGAGCGCTGGGGGGCAGTGCTGGTGCTGTCGGGCCTCGGCGAGCTGGCCTCCCGCGAGGGCGACTACGCGGCCTCGTACGCGCTGTCGGACGAGGCGCTGACGCTGGCCCGCGAGCTCGACGCGCGGGCGGAGATGGCCGAGGCCCTGTGCCGGCGCGGCGACGCGCTGCTCGGCATGGGCGAGCCGCTGGGCGGGCGGGCCGACTACGAGGAGGCGGCCGAGCTGGCCCGTCGCGTGGGTTCCATGGACATGCTGGCGTGGGCGCACCTCGGGATGGCCGAGGTGGCGCTGATCGGCGGCGAGCGCGACGCCGCGCTGTCCCTGCTGGCCCAGGCCCGCGCGGAGTGCCCCGACGACTGGTACAGCACCGAGGACATCCGCAACCGCATCGACGAGGCCCTCGGCCGGGCGGTCAGCGAACGGTAGGCGGCCCGTCAGCCGTCCTCGCCACCGTGGACGGCATGACGCGAAAATGGGCCTGTCTGGCCATCGCCTGCCTGGCGACGCTGCTGCTCTCGGTCGATCTCACCGTGCTGCACCTGGCGCTCCCCCGGCTGGTCGCCGACCTCGGTGCGAGCTCGACGCAACTGCTCTGGATCGGCGACATGTACGGGTTCGCCCTGGCCGGACTCCTCGTCACCATGGGCAACCTCGGGGACCGCGTGGGCCGCAAGCGGCTGCTGCTGATCGGCGCGGCCGGCTTCGGCGCCGCCTCGGTGGTGACCGCCTACGCCCCGAACCCCGAGCTGCTGATCGCCGCCAGGACGCTGCTGGGCCTGGCGGGCGCGATGATCATGCCGTCCACGCTCTCGATCGTCAGGAACGTCTTCGCCGACCCGCGTGAGCGGACCGCGGCCATCGGGATCTGGAGCGGGATGAGCGCGGCCGGGTTCGCGCTGGGGCCGGTCGTCGGCGGCGTGCTGCTGGACCACTTCTGGTGGGGGTCGGTGTTCCTGATCAACGTGCCGATCATGGCGTTGGTGCTGGTCTGCGGGTTCCTGGTGCTGCCGGAGTCGCGCGGCCCCGCCGGGCGGGTGGACGGGCCCAGCGTGGTGCTGTCCTTCGCCGGTGTCGTGACGGCCGTCTACGCGGTCAAGGAGGCCGCCCACCAGGGCCTGGCGCACGCCGACGTGCTGGGGACGGCCGTGGTGGGCGCGGTGTGCCTGGTGCTGTTCGTCCGGCGGCAGGGCCGGCTGGCCACGCCGCTGATCGACGTACGGCTGTTCCGGCGGCGGGCCTTCAGCGCGTCCGTGGGCACGAACCTGCTGGCGATCTTCGCGTTGTCAGCCATGAACCTGCTGTTCGCCTGGTACCTGCAGCTCGTCCTGGGGTGGACCCCGCTCCAGGCCGGGCTGGCGCAGCTGCCCGGCGGTCTCAGCGGCGCGGTGGGCGGGGTGCTCGCGGCCCGGCTCATCGGCCGGCTCGGCAGGAACGGCGTGGTCGCGCTCGGCCTGGCGCTGAACGCCGGCGCGTTCGTCCGGTACGCCATGCTCGGCACCGAGCTGGACTATCTCACCCTGCTGCCGGTGATGATGATCGGCGGGCTGGGGGTCGGGCTCACCTTCACCGTGAACAACGACAACATCCTGGCCACCGCGCCCAAGGAGCGGGCGGGGGCGGCGGCCGCGGTGTCGGAGACGGCGTTCGAGCTGGGCGGGGCGCTGGGCATCGCGGTCCTGGGCACGGTGCTCAACAGCGTCTACCGCGCGAACCTGCTGGTGCCCGCGGGGGTGCCCGGCAAGGCGGCGCGGGAGTCGATCGCCGGGGCCACCGCCACGGCGGCGGAGCTGCCCCCGCAGGCGGCCGGGGAGCTGATGCGCGCGGCACGCACGGCGTTCGTGTCGGGGATGCAGGTGACGACGCTGGTCACGGCGGTCCTGCTGGCCGTGGTCGCGGTGTTCGCGCTGGCCTGGCTGCGCGGCGTGCCGAAGGTCATCCAGGAAGAGCAGCCGGTCCCTCGGTGAGCGACGGGGTCTCTTCCGCGGGCCCGGCGGGCAGCGGGCGCAGGCTGCGCACCCTGGCCAGCACGAGCAGCGCGGCCACGCCCGTCGCCGCCGGCGCGACGACGAACGCCAGGGACGCGCCGAAATGGTCCACGAGCTGCCCGGCGACCGACGACCCGGCCGCGATGCCGAGGGCGATGCCGCCGTTCAGCCAGGTGAACGCCTCGGTGCGGACCTCCGCCGCGACCAGGCCCTCGACCAGGGTGTAGCCGGTGATCACCACGGGGGCGATCACCAGGCCGGCCAGGGCGGCGGCGACGTACATGTGGGGGACGGCTCCGGCCGGCGTGAACGCGCTGGTCGCGACCGCGAGCAGGGCCAGTCCGGCGACCAGCCGGGCGCGGGCGGACGACCGCCAGCGGACAGCGCCGTACAGCAGGCCGCCGAGCATGCTGGCGCCGGAGAAGACGCCGTAGACGGGTCCGGCGGCGGCGGGCGCGTGCAGGGCGGTGGTGAGCGAGGTGACGCCGACCTGGAGGCTGCCGAAGACCGACCCCATGGCCAGGAAGGCGGCGGCCAGCAGCGCCACGCCGCGCCGCCGCAGCACGCCCTTGGAGGCGGCGATCCTGACCGGCACCGGCACGGGCGCGCCCGTCCGGACGGCGGCGAAGACGACCGTGCCCACCAGGATCAGCACCAGCCCGCCGAGCAGCGCGACCACCGGCGAGTACGCCGTGGACAGCCCCACCAGCAGCACCGGGGCCAGCGTGAACGTCAGCTCGTCGGTGATCGACTCGACCGCGAACGCCGTGTTCAGCCTGCCGGTGCCGCCGAGCCGGTGCGCCCAGCGGGCCCGGACCATCGAGCCGACCTGCGGTCCTGACGCGCCGACGAGGGCGGCCATGGCGACCAGCGGCGCGAGATGGGCGTGCGCGGCGGCCAGGGCCAGCAGGCCGCCCATGGCCAGGGCGTGCAGGGCCACCTGCGGGAGCAGCACGCGGGCCTGGCCGTACCGGTCGGCCAGGCGGCCCGTCTGGGGGCCGATGAGGGCCTGGCAGACGGCGGAGGCGGCGGCGGTGATCCCGGCCGCGCCGTAGGAGCCGGTGGACCACTGGACCAGCAGCAGGATGCCCATCTGGGTCATCGCGAACGGCACCCGGGCCAGCAGCGCGGGCACGAGGAACCGCCAGGCGCCGGGGGTGGCCAGCACGTCGAGGTAGGACTTCAAGGGTCTCCGTCCAGATCATGACGGAGTCCTCCCCCGGGGGAGCGCACCGTCGGAGGTGGGCTTCGACCGGGGTAGATACCGGCGGGTGCCGGCCGCCGAGCGGTCAATCAGTCACTTCAGTCAAACGCGACGAGAGCCGATCCTATTGCAGGAAACGGGCGACTTATTTCATTTGTCGTTGACTTCAACTCCGGGATGCCGGAGGTCTTGGGGGTCGGGAGGGGCGGCGTCAGGGGCCCGGGTTCCTCGGGCAGGACCGGATCATCGTCGGCGACAGCTCGTCGAGGCGGGAGCCGATCATCCTGGCCACCCCCTCGATGGTCTCGATGCCCGCCCCCTCCCCCGGCTGCTCGTCGGTCTGCACCGCCAGCAGCAGGTCGCGCCCCGGCCCGACGACGCGGCCGTAGCTGGTCACCGCCCAGGTGTTGTGGATGAACGGGCGTGGCGTCCAGCCGTTCTTCAACGCCACCCGGTCCACCGGGCGGGCGGCCGCGCTGACGCCCCACGACTGGTCCTTGACCACGCGTCCCATCAGGCCGAGCACGAGGTCGCGGTCGCGGCCGGACAGGCCCTCGCCGCCCTCCACCAGCACCTGGAGCAGGCGGATGCGGTCGGCGGGGCTGGTGTTGGTGCCGCCCCAGAAGACGCCGGGCCCGGGGACGGTCTCGGTCAGGCCCATGCGCCGGTAGAACTCGCCCATCGCGCCGCCGACCCGGCCCCACAACGCGTCCGCGGCGCCGTTGTCGCTCTCGGTGATCATGCGCTCGGCCAGGTCGCGTTCCTCCTCGCCCAGGCCGCCGCGGCCGAGCACGAGCGCCGTCAGGATGTCCACCTTGACGCCGCTGGCGGTGATCATGTCGTGCTGGTGCTCGCCGCGGCCCAGGGTGATGCCGCTGTCGCGCTCCAGCATGCTGTAGGCGACCCGTCCCGGGCGTCTGGACAGGTACTGCTCGATGTCGTGCTCAAGCCGGTCGCGGGCCGCCCTCCCAGCCCTCTTGTCCTGAAATTTCAGGACGCATCGGCCGACCGTCACCGGCGCCTTCCGCACGCCGGGCACCTCGGGCAGCCGTCCGGCCGCACACCCGGCCGCGAGCCCCCAGACCACCACGACGGCCAGCCATCTCCACCACACCCGCAAACCCCCGCGATCGTCACGTCTCGGGGGTTTTGATCACCTTCTGCCCAGTGGCGTCAATGGTCACACCCTGCACGTCAGGGCAGGAGCACCACTTTTCCGACAGTTCGCCGTCCGGCCAGGTCGGCCACGGCCCGGCCGGCCTCCGCCAGCGGGTACTCGCCGCCCACCAGCGGCCTCAGCCGCCCGGCCGCGGTCAGCGCGAGCAGCTCGCCCAGCGGGGGTCCGACCATCTCCCGCCGCCCCCGCAGCGGACGCAGCCAGAACCCGAGGACGGCGAGGTTGCCCGCGGTCAGCCGCGCGACCTCGACCGGCGCGGCCTGCTCCCCCGACGACGACCCGTAGCTCACCAGCCGCCCGAAGGGGGCCAGCACGGTCAGCGCCGCGTCGAAGACCGCGCCGCCCACGGCGTCGAGCACGACGTCCACCGGCCGGTCGCCGTTGGCCTCGATGACGCGCTCGGCGTACCCGTCGGCCGCGCCGTCCACGGCGGCGTCCGCGCCGAGGTCGAGGGCGAGCGAGCGTTTGTCCTCGCTGGAGGCGGTGGCGATCACGCGTCCGGCCCCGAACACCTTGGCGAGCTGCACGGCCAGGCTGCCGACGCCGCCCGCGCCGGAGTGGACGACCACGCTCTCGCCCTCCCTGAGCCGCGCCGACGAGCGCAGCAGGTGCCAGGCGGTGAGCCCCTGGACGAGCAGCGCCAGCGCCTCCCCGGCCCGCAGCGAGCCGGGCACGACCACGACGTCGCCCTCGTCCAGGACGGCCCTGGAGGCGTAGCCGTTGGCGGTGAAGCCCATCACCCGCCGCCCCCGGGGATCGAGCCCGACGACCTCGCTGCCGGGGATGTGCGGCAGGCGGTCGGGGGCGGAGTAGTGGCCGGAGATCTGCCGCACGTCGGCGAAGTTCAGCCCCGCCGCCTCGACGTCGACCAGCACCTGGCCCGGCCCCACCACCGGATCGGGCACCTCGGCCTCTTCGAGCACCTCCGGGCCGCCGAAGCGGGTGAACTGGATGGCACGCATGAATCCCCCCATTCCGCGCGATACCCCCCAGCGTAGACGTCAGGCTCCGGAGCCTCCCGGCCGGAGGTGCTCGGCGAGGAAGTCCGCGGTGGCGTCCACGGCCTGCGACACGTACGGCTCGCGGTCGTAGAGGTCGATGTGCTGCTTGGCGTCCACCCAGACGAGCCTCTTGGGCTGGTCGAGCCGCCTGAACGCCTCCTCGGCCCCCTCCGGCGGGCAGAACCTGTCGATCACGCCGTGCACGATCAGGGCGGGCTTCGGCGACAGGAAGTCGGCGCCCATCATGTTGTCCATGGTGATCAGCTCGCGCAGCCCGGCCCGGGTCACCGCGTTCCGCCAGGAGGCGGAGGCCCCGCGCTCGGTGCCGTAGTAGGCGAACGGCTCGTCGCCCGGCATCGCGGCCTCGCCCTCCTCGGCCACGGCGGGCAGGCACTCGACCGGGCCGCCCCGGTCCTGCCGCTCCAGCACGCCGGCGAACCCGGCCAGCGCCGCCTGGTAGTCCATGCCGGACCGCATCGTGTACGGGTTGTTGTAGGCCCCGGCGATGCCCGCGAACGCCCGTACGCGCGGGTCGAAGGCGGCGAACCTCAGCGCGTACCCGGCGCCCAGGCAGATGCCGACCGCGCCGATCAGGTCGCCGTCCACCTCGGGGCGCGACCGCAGCAGCGACACCGCCGCCCGCAGGTCGGCCAGCTTGCCCTGGGGATCCTCGTGCCCGCGCGGCTCGCCGCCGGACTCGCCCCAGTTGCGGTGGTCGAAGGACAGCGTCACGTAGCCGCGCCGGGCCAGCCGTTCGGCGTACAGGCCGGTGACCTGGTCGCGCACCCCGGTGAACGGCCCGGTGAGCACCAGCCCCGGCCAGGGGCCCGTGCCCTCGGGCGTCCGCAGGTCACCGGTCAGGCGCACGCCGTCGGCGGCGAACTCGACTTTCATGGTGACAAGTGTGCGCCAGGCCCGCCGCGGGCGGGCCCGGCGCCCCCTCGGAACACCGGATCAGGAGTCGAACCCGAGGCCCATCCTGTCGAGCGTGCGCAGCCACAGGTTGCGCTTGCCCTGATGCTGGTCGGCCTGGGCGATCGACCACCGGGTGAACTGGATCACCCCCGACCGGACCGGCTCGGGCGGGAACGGCACCGGCTTCTCCTTGACCATCCGCAGCTCGGTCCGCTCGGTGGCCTCCCCCGACAGCAGGTCGAGCATCACGTTGGCGCCGAACCTGGTGGCCCCGACGCCCATGCCGGTGTAGCCCACGGCGTAGGCCAGCCGGCCGCCGTGCGCCGTGCCGTAGAAGGCGCTGAAGCGGCTGCAGGTGTCGATGACGCCGCCCCAGCGGTGCGTGAAGCGCACCTGGGAGAGCTGCGGGAACGTGGTGGCGAAGTGCTCGGCCAGCTTGACGAACGTCTCGTCGCGCTGCTCGTACTCCGGCTTGACCAGGCCGCCGTTGTAGTAGACCGCGTCGTAGCCGCCCCACAGGATGCGGTTGTCGTCGGTGAGCCGGTAGTAGTGGAACTGGTTGCCCGAGTCTCCGACGCCCTGCCGGTTGTGCCAGCCCACCTCGGCGAGCTGGGCCGCGCTCAGCGGCTCGGTCATCAGGGCGTAGTCGTACACCGGGACGACGAAGTGCTTGAGCCTGCGCAGCAGGGGCGGGAAGACCCCCGTGCCCAGCGCCACCCGGCGGCCCACGACCGACCCGTACGGGGTGCGCAGGGTGATCGTCGTGCCGTCGTCACGCAGTGAACGCACCGGGCTGCGCTCGAAGACCCGTACGCCGAGCCGCAGGCACGCCTCGCGCAATCCCCAGGCCAGCCGCGCCGGGTCCAGCATGGCGCAGCCGCTGCGTTCCCACAGGCCGCCCAGGTAGGTCGGCGAGTTGACCTCGGCCCGCACCTGCCGCTCGTCCATCGGCACGTAGTCGAGGCCGAGCTCGGAGATCAGGTCCAGGTGTTCGCCCAGCGAGTCGAGCTGCCACGGCTCGGTGGCCACGTGCAGCTCTCCGGTGCGCTCGAAGGAGCAGTCGATGCCGTGCCGCTCCAGCGTGCGCTCGATCTCGTCGAGGTTGTCCACGCCCATGCGTTCGAGGCGGCCGATGTCCTCCGGCCACCGTTCCAGGCCGTTGGCCAGGCCATGGGTGAGGGTCGCCATGCAGAACCCGCCGTTGCGGCCGGTCGCCGCCCAGCCGATCCTGCGCCCTTCGAGCAGGACCACGTCCAGCGAAGGGTCACGTTCCTTGGCCATCAGGGCGGTCCAGAGCCCCGAGAAGCCTCCGCCGACGACGACCAGGTCGGCGTCGGTGTTTCCGATGAGCCGCGCGCGCGGCTCGGGTCTGGCCGGGCTGTCCAGCCAGTACGGCTTGCGCTCCGCGTCAGCCAGCGCCTTCAGCGGATCCACAAATCCCACTTCCCTACGAAAGTCTTAGTTGTTCTTTGTTGATTGCGGGATCCAAAAGCATGATGTGATCACGCGCGGGTTCCCCCCGCCGAAATCCGATCTCGCCTCCCTGTTCTTGGTCGGAATACACCAATCCCCCCGCCGGATCGCGGGGGGAAAGCCTGTTGGAGCAGATCCTAGGCGCGGCGTCTGGCGGCCACGGCGTTCGCCACGGCGATCAGCACACCGATCCCGAAGATGAGCGTACCCATCACGTTGACCTGCGGCGGAATGCCGGTCTTCACCGCACCCACGATCCACAGGGGGAAGGTGACGGTCGAGCCGTTGACGAAGCTCGTCACCACGTAGTCGTCGATCGACAGCGCGAAGGAGAGCATCGCGCCCGCGAGCACGCCCGGCATGATCGAGGGCAGCGTCACCTGCCGGAACGTGCCCCAGGCGGTCGCGCCGAGGTCCTTGGCCGCCTCCTCCAGCGACGGGTCGAGCGTGATGACCCGCGCCCTGACCGTCACCACGACGAAGGAGAGCGAGAACAGCACGTGCGCGACGATGATCGTGTTGCCGTCGCGCGGCACGTTGCCCGAGACGAACAGCGACAGCAGCGAGGCCCCCATCACCAGCTCCGGTGTGGAGATGGCGGCGAAGACCAGGAAGTTCGTGGCGCCGAGGCCGCGGAAGCGGTGCCGGCCGACGGCCAGGCCCAGCATCGTCCCGATGACGACCGTGATCACGGTGCTGGCCAGGGCGATCACGATGGAGTTGCGCAGCGCCGTGGTCAGGTCGGAGATCTCGAAGAGCTCGCCGTACCACTTGAGGGTGAAGCCCTGCCAGCTCGTGTTCGACTTGCTCTTCTTGTCGTTGAAGCCGAACAGGATCATGACGGCGATCGGCGACGACAGCCACAGGATGATCAGCCAGGTGTAGACGTGCAGCAGGCGGTCGCCGAACCTGCCCCGCGTGCCCCTGCTCATTGCTCGCTCACCGCTCATCGCGCCGCCGCCTCCAGGACGTTCTCGGTGCCGAGCGCGCGGGCGTAGACGAAGATGCCCACCAGCAGGATCGCCATCAGCGTGAACGACAGCGCCGAGGCGGTCGGGTAGTCGAGGTTGGTCAGGTACTCGGTCTGGATGATGTTGCCGATCATGGTGTTGGCCGTGCCGCCGAGGATCTGCGCGTTGACCGGGTCGGCCGTCGCGGGCACGAACGTCATCAGCACGCCGGCGAAGACGCCGGGCAGCGACAGCGGCAGCACCACCCGGCGGAAGGCCCCGGCGCGGGTGGCGTACAGGTCCTGGGCCGCCTCCACCACCCGCGGGTCCACCCGCTCCAGGGCCACGTAGATCGGCAGGATCATGAACGGCAGGAAGTTGTAGGTGAGCCCGCCCACCACGGCCACGGTCGTGGCCAGCACGTGGAAGCCCTCCGGCAGCAGCCCCCAGCCCTTCAGCGTCCCGAACAGGATGCCGTTGTCGGCCAGCAGGAAGTTCCACGAGATCGTCCGCAGCACGAACGAGACGAAGAACGGCAGCAGCAGCAGGAACAGGTACACCGACTTGCGGCTGCCGCCCTTGAAGGCGATCCAGTACGCCACCGGGTACCCGATCACCAGCATGGCCACCGTGGCCAGGCCGCCGTACAGGAGCGAGCGCAGCAGCTGGTCGCTGTACCTGCCGAGCGCGTCGGCGTAGTTGGAGAAGCTGAACGTCATCGCGTAGCCGTCGATGGCGTTGCCCGTCTGGAGCGAGACCGACGCCATCGCCACCATGGGCACGACCAGGAAGATCGCCAGCCACAGCCAGCTCGGCAGGGCGAGCAGGTAGGGGGTGAGCCGTTTCATGGCTATGCCTGGGTGATCGACTGGAAGATGGAGTTGAACACCTGCTCCTGCTGGGTGGTCAGCGTGGTGTAGGTGCGCAGCTTGGCGTAGTCGGCCTCCGAGGGGAACATGAGCGGGCTGTCCACCATGTCCTCCAGGGCTTTCTTGTCCTCGCCCTTGGCCGTCGTGGCCTTCTCGCGCAGGAGGTCCTGCACGGCCGGGATCGGGGTGACGAACTGGATGAACTCATCCAGGTCGGCGGCCACCGCGGGCTGGTACAGGTAGTCCATGAGGGTGAGCGCGTCCACGGGGTTGGCCGCGCCCTTGGGGATGAGCATGTTGTCGGTCCAGATCGTGCCACCCTCCGCCGGCACCACGAACTTGACCGGCTCGCCGGCGAGCTGCCGCTGGAAGATGTCGCCCGACCAGGCCATGCTCAGCCAGACGTCGCCCTTGGAGACCGCGTCGATGTAGCTCTGGTCGTAATATTTCCGGACGATTCCCGCGTCGCGCTGCTGCTTGAGCTTCTCCCCGGCCTTCTTCCAGTCGGCCTCGGTCGACTTCTCCGGATCGACGCCCAGCGCGAACATCGCGAAGTTGCCGATCTCCTGCGCGTCGGCCATCATCCCGACCCGGCCCTTGTACTTGGGGTCGAACAGGGACTCGATGCTGGTGATGTCGTCCTTGACGTACTTGGTGTTGTACGCGATGCCGGTCACGCCCGAGGTGTAGGGCATCGTGTACTGGTTGCCCGGGTCGTAGGCGCGCTCCTTGTACTTGTCACCGGCGTTGGCCAGGAAGTTCGGCATCCGGCTGTGGTCGAGCGGCACGATGTAGCCGAGCTCGACCATGTGCTGGAGCTGCACGCCGTTGGTCATCACGACGATGTCGTAGCCGAGCGACTGGCCGGCGCGGAGCACGGGGTCGGCCTTGCCGAAGAACTCCGCGTTCTCCTGGATGACCTCCTTGTACTCCACGGAGATCCCGGTGGTCTGGGTGAACTTCTTCAGCGGGGCCTGGTCCTCGGGCATGTACTCGGGCCAGTTGGCGAAGACGAGCTTGCCGTGCTTGCTCTGCTTGGACCAGTAGTCCTGGACGGCGTCGGCCTTCGGAGGGGCGGCCTTCTGGCCCTGGACGCCACAGGCGGCGAGCGCGAGGCCGGCGGCGGACAGGCCGGTGACGCGGAAGAAGTCGCGGCGGGTGCGGGGCTGGGTCATGCCCCTCAGGAGGGCGGGGGTGATCTGGCGGGGGTTCATGGGGTGCTATCAACTTCCAATCACATAAGAGTGCTGCGCCTCCCACGACAGCCACACGGAGTCGCCCCGCTCCGCGGTCGCCGTCGCGTCATGCGCGTTCTGCTCGAAAACGGTCATCTCGGCCCCGTCGGCGAGCTGCACCGCGTAGCTGTTATAGGTGCCCAGGTAGACCATCTCCGTGACGGTCCCGGGGACGGCGCTCAGCCCGGGCCCCGGCTCGTCCGCGCAGATCGTGATCTTCTCGGGGCGGACGGTCACCGTCACGTCGCCCTCGTGGCCCGGCACCAGCACCCGGCCGCCGCCGATCGCCAGCACCCCGCCGGTCACCGTCCCGGTGATCAGGTTGGAGGTGCCGATGAACCCCGCCACGAACGCGGTGGCCGGCCGTTCGTAGATCTCCCGCGGGCTCGCCAGTTGCTCGACCAGCCCGTCGTTCATCACGGCGATCCTGTCGCTCATGGTCAGAGCCTCGTTCTGGTCGTGCGTCACGTACACGAACGTGATGCCGACCTCGCGCTGGATGCGCTTGAGCTCGATCTGCATGGCCTGGCGCAGCTTGAGGTCGAGCGCGCCGAGGGGCTCGTCGAGCAGCAGCGCCCGCGGCCGGTTGACCAGCGCGCGGGCCAGCGCCACGCGCTGCTGCTGGCCGCCGGACATCTCGCGCGGCCGGCGCTTCTCCCGGCCGGTCAGGTCGACGATCTCCAGCATCTCGCCGACCCGCCGCCGGATCTCCTCCGGCGGCGTCTTGCGCTGCTTCAGGCCGAACGCCACGTTGTCCCACACGCTCATGTGCGGGAACAGGGCGTAGGACTGGAAGACCATGTTGACGTCGCGCTTGTTCGGCGGGACGTCGGTGACGTCCTTGCCGTGCAGCCTCACGAGCCCTTTGGTGGGCTCCTCGAAGCCGGCGATCATCCTCATGGTCGTGGTCTTGCCGCATCCGGACGGGCCGAGGAGGGAGAAGAACTCCCCCTCGGCGATGTCCAGCGACACACCCTTGACCGCCTGGACGACCTCGCCGTGCGAGAGGTACTCCTTGACGACGTCCTCAAGCTGAATCGCGGATAGCTCGGTCATGTCCAGGGCTCGTCCTTATTCGCCGATGTAGTGCATGACGTGCTTGACCCTGGTGTAGTCGTGCAGACCGAACACCGACAGGTCCTTGCCGTACCCGGAGTGCTTGAAGCCGCCGTGCGGCATCTCCGAGACGAACGGGATGTGCGTGTTGACCCAGACCACGCCGAAGTCGAGACGGTTCGACATGCGCATGGCGCGGCCGTGGTCGGAGGTCCACACCGAGCTGGACAGGCCGTACTTGACGTCGTTGGCCTTGGCCAGCGCGTCGGCCTCGTCGGTGAACGTCTGGACGGTGATGACGGGGCCGAAGACCTCGTTCTGCACCATCTCGTCGTCCTGGCGCAGGCCGTCCACGACGGTCGGGGCGAAGAAATAGCCCTTGTCGCCGACGCGGTTACCGCCGGTGAGCACCTTGGCGTGGCCGGGGACCCGGTCGATGAAGCCCTGGACCCTGGCGAGCTGGTTCTCGTTGTTGAGCGGGCCGTAGAGCGCTTCCTCGTTGCCCAGGTCGCCGGTCACGGTCGCGGCGGCGGCCTCGGTCAGCGCGGCCACGAACTCGTCGTGCACGCTCTCCTGGACGAGCACGCGGCAGGCCGCGGTGCAGTCCTGGCCGGCGTTGTAGAGACCGGCGGTGGCGATGTCGGCGGCGGCCTTGGCGAGGTCCTTGACGTCCTCGAAGACCACGACCGGCGCCTTGCCGCCGAGCTCCAGGTGCACCCGCTTGAGGTCGTCGGCGGCGCTCTTGGCGACCGCCATGCCCGCGCCGACGGACCCGGTGATCGCCACCATGGCGGCGGTCGGGTGGCCCACGACGAGCGCGCCGGTCTCGCGGTCGCCCGTGACGACGTTGAAGACGCCGGGCGGCAGCACCGAGCCGACGATCTCGGCCAGCTTGAGCGTCGAGGCCGGGGTGGTGTCCGACGGCTTGAGGACGATCGTGTTCCCGGCGGCCAGCGCCGGGGCGATCTTCCACACGGCCATCATCATCGGGTAGTTCCAGGGGGTGACCTGGCCGACGACGCCGATGGGCTCGTGCCTGATGACGCTGGTGTGCTCGGCGAGGAACTCCCCGGCCGTGGGCCCCTCCAGGGTGCGCGCGGCGCCGGCGAAGAAGCGGAAGTGGTCGGCCGCCACCGGCGTCTCGTCCTCGGCCATGCGGGCGCGCGGCTTGCCGGTGTTGAGGCACTCGGCCTCGTTGATCTCGTCGGCCCGGGCGTCGATCGCGTCGGCGACCTTGAGCAGCAGGTTCGCCCGCTCACCGGGGGTGGTCCGACCCCACGACTCGAACGCGACGGCCGCCGCGGCGTAGGCCGCGTCGACGTCCTCGACGCCGGAGATCGGGGCCTGAACGTAGGCCTCTCCCGTGCAAGGGTCGATGATGTCGGAGAACCGGCCGCTCTGGGCGTCCACGAACTCACCGTTGATGAAGTTCTGCAGACGGGTGGTCAATGCACGACCTCCTCGTTGAGGTGGCTGAGATGCCGCGACTCTTACAGAGCAGATGCATCTGGACAAGGGATTTCGTGGTGAAGATATCAAATTGCTACGAATTCGCTTGACACACCGCCAAGAACTGACAACATGTCGCACCAGGACGGCAATCGAGCGGGAACGCCCCCGTAACGCCGGACCGCTAGGAGGATTCCTCTGACATGACGACGCCGCCCCGCGTACGACGAAACAACGCCAGTTCCGGGCCCGTCGTGCTCGACGATCTCTCCAAGCAGATCATCGAGCAGCTCCAGTCAGACGGGCGCATGCCCTACGCGGCGATCGGCAAGGCCGTCGGGCTCTCCGAGGCCGCGGTCCGTCAGCGCGTCCAGCGGTTGCAGGACGCCGGGGTGATGCAGATCGTCGCGGTCACCGACCCCCTCACCCTCGGTTTCCCCCGCCAGGCGATGATCGGGGTCAACTGCGAGGGCGACCTGGAGTCGGTGGCCGACGAGCTGTCGGCCATCGAGGAGATCGACTACGTGGTGCTCACGGCGGGCTCCTTCGATGTGATCGTCGAGGTGGTCTGCGAGGGCGACGGGCACCTGCTGGAGATCCTCAGCAAGATCCGCGCCATCCCCGCCGTCCGGGCCACGGAGTCGTTCGTGTACCTGAAGCTGCGCAAGCAGTCGTACTCCTGGGGCACGCGCTAACCGATCCGCGCCACGGCCCGCACGGGCGCGCCGTCGGCGCCGTCGAGCCGCAGCGGCATCATCCAGACCTCGATCGGCCGCCCCCTGGCCTGGGCGTCCAGCAGCCGGTCGAGGCCGGTGAGGTTCTCGGCGATCACGGCGTGCGCCCCGCACAGGACGCGGTGGGCAGGGAAGTCGTCGGCCGGCGTCGGATCGACGCTCAGCGCGTCGATGCCGACCGTGCGCACGCCCCGCTCGACCAGCAGCCTGGCGGCCTCCTCGGTGAGGAAGGGGTGGGCCTGGTAGGACCCGCCGCCCCAGTGGGCCGACCAGCCGGTCGCGACCAGCACGATCGGCGCGTCGCCGCCGGACGGCCAGGCCGGGCCGTCGAGCAGCCCGGCCCCGATCTGCGACCGGGGCGCGAGCCCCCGGGCGTCGGCCACCACGGCCGGCCCGGCGAAGCGGGACAGCGGCAGGTCGCCGAGCGCCGGCAGCGCGTCGTCGATGTGGAAGGGGGCGTCGACGTGGGTGCCCGACTGCGAGCCGAGGTGCAGGCGCAGCACGTTGACGCCGTCGCGGGCGACGGTGAGCGCCGGGGCGACCGAGACCTCGGGATCGCCCGGATAGACCGGCATCCCCGCCTCGACGGGCACCGACAGGTCGACGAGTTCCATCACGCCATCGATTCTGCCGCGTCCACGATGGGCAGGATCGGCGTGTCGGCCGAGCGCACCAGGCGCGGGCCCTGCGGGCCGTACACCTCGCGCGGTTCGGGGAAGAGCGCGAGCAGCGTCAGGTAGAGCACGGCCGCGACCGCGAGGCCCAGCGGCAGCGAGACGTCCACGCCGCCGGCCAGGTCGCCCAGCGGCCCGACGAACTGGCCCGGCAGGTTCACGAACGTCAGCGCCACGGCGGCCGCGAGCAGCCACGCGGTGAGGCCGCGCCAGTTCCAGCCGTGGGTGAACCAGTACCGCCCGCCGCGCTGCCGCCGGTTGAAGACCTGCAGGGCGTCGGGGTCGTACCAGCCCCTGCGGGTCACGTAGCCGAGCATCATGATCACCATCCAGGGGGCGGTGCAGGTGATGATCAGCGTGGCGAACGTGGAGATGCTGGCCGTCAGGTTCGCCGCGAAGCGCCCGACGAAGATGAAGACGATCGACAGGGTGCCGATGAAGACGGTCGCCTGCACCCGGGAGAAGCGCGGGAACACGCTGGAGAAGTCGAGCCCGGTCCCGTACAGGGAGGTGGTGCCGGTGGACATGCCGCCGATCAGCGCGATCAGGCAGACCGGGACGAAGTACCAGGCCGGCGAGATCGCCAGCAGCCCGCCCACGTAGTTGGGCGCGGCCGGGTCGACGTACTCGGCGGCCTTGGCGGCGATGATCGAGGCGGTGGCCAGCCCGAAGAAGAACGGCAGGATGGTGGCGAGCTGCGACAGGAAGGCCGCCGCCATCACGCGGGAGCGCGGGGTCGAGGCCGGGATGTAGCGGGACCAGTCGCCCAGGAAGGCGCCGAAGGACACGGGGTTCGACAACACGATCAGCGCCGCGCCGATGAACGACGGCCAGAACAGCGGGTCGCCGGCCGCCAGCGTCCCGGGGTAGGACGGGTCGAAGTCCCCGGCGAAGGCGAACAGCCCGAGCACGAACAGCAGCGACGCCGCCGCGACCGCGATCTTGTTGACGAACAGCATGAAGCGGAAGCCGTACACGCAGACCACGAGGACGAGCAGCGCGAAGACGGCGTAGGCCACCCCGTAGGACACGTCGGTGTCGGGCAGACCGACGAGCCGGTGCGCGCCGCCCACCAGCGCGTCGCCCGACGACCACACCGAGATCGAGAAGAACGCGATGGCGGTCAGCAGCGACAGGAACGAGCCGACCACCCGGCCGTGCACGCCCAGGTGGGCCGAGGAGGAGACGGCGTTGTTGGTGCCGTTGAGCGGCCCGAACAGCGACAGCGGGGCCAGGATCAGCGCCCCGACCACCAGGCCGAGCACGGTGGCCGCGAGCCCCTGCCAGAACGACAGGCCGAACAGGATGGGGAAGGCGCCCAGCACGCAGGTGGCGAACGTGTTCGCGCCCCCGAAGGCGACCCGGAACAGGTCGAACGGCCCGGCGGTGCGGTCGGCGTCGGGGATGCGCTCGACGCCGTAGGTCTCGATCTCGGTGATGCTCATGTCTTCTCCTGCATCGCCAGCAGGCTGACGAGGTCGTAGGCCACGTGGGAGGCGGCGACCGAGGTGATCTCGGCGTGGTCGTAGGCGGGGGCCACCTCGACCACGTCGGCCCCGATCAGGCGGCAGCCGGCCAGACCGCGGAGGATCTCCAGCAGCTCCCGGCTGGTGAGCCCGCCGGCCTCCGGCGTGCCGGTGCCGGGGGCGTGGGCGGGGTCGAGCACGTCGATGTCGACGGAGACGTAGAGCGGGCGGTCGCCGACGCGCTGCCGCAGCACGTCGATGACCTCGTCCAGGCCGCGGCGGAGCACGTCGGCGGCGGTCAGGATGCCGAAGCCGAGCCGCCGGTCGTCCTCCAGGTCCTTCTTGCCGTACAGCGGGCCCCGGATGCCGACGTGGCTGAGCGCCTCGGTGTCGAGGATGCCCTCCTCGACCGCCCGGCGGAAGGGGGTGCCGTGGGTGTACTCGGCGCCGAAGTAGGTGTCCCAGGTGTCGAGGTGCGCGTCGAAGTGCAGCAGCGCCACGGGGCCGTGCTTCCTGGCCGCCGAGCGCAGCAGCGGCAGCGCGATCGTGTGGTCGCCGCCGATGGTGACCAGCCGGGCGTCCAGCTCGTCGGCCGCGGCCTCGATGGTCTCGACGGCCTCGCCGATGTCGAACGGGTTCGCCGCGATGTCACCGGCGTCGGCGACCTGGACGCGCTCGAACGGCGAGACGTCCAGCCCCGGATGGTAGGGCCGCAGCAACCGGCTGGCCTCCCGTACGGCGGCGGGGCCGAACCGGGCGCCCGGACGGTAGGACACGCCCGCGTCGAAGGGCACGCCCACGACGGCCACGTCCGCCCGCTCGACCTGGTCGAGCCGGGGCAGCCGGGCGAAGGTGGCGGGCCCGGCGAAACGCGGGACCCGAGAGGAGTCGACGGGACCGATGTGCATGTTCGTCAGTGTTCGTCACGCTTCTGACCTGCGGCAATTGTTACTCCCACAAAGTAATACGGTGTGTGTTGTGGCTGACCACAAGCTGACGGTCGAAGACCTCCTCCGCTCCCCCGCTCTCCAGCTCCGCGTGCTCGCCGGCGAGGCCGGGCTGTCCCGCTCGGTCTCGTGGGCGCACGTCAGCGAGCTGGCCGACCCGACGCCCTGGCTGCTCGGCGCCGAGGTCATCATGACGACCGGGCTCGGCCTGCCGCGCTCGGCCGCCCGGCAGCGCGCCTACCTCGAACGGCTCGACGACGCGGGGGTCTCGGCGCTCGCCCTGTCGGCCCAGTTGCACGTCCCGCCGCTGCACCGGGCGTTCTTCGAGGCCGCCGAGGAGCGCGGCATGCCGGTGCTGGAGGTGCCGCTCGCGGTGCCGTTCATCGCCGTCTCGCAGGAGGTGGCGGCGGCGCTCCAGGAGGACGCCAGCCACCGGCTGGGCGCCCAGCTCCAGGTGTTCGGCGCGCTGCGCTGGCTGGCCGCCGAGGACCTCGACACCGTCACCCTGTTCAAGCGCCTGGAACGGCTGTCCGGCTACGACGTCTACCTGTGCACCCCGCAGGGCCGGCCGTTGCTGCCCGGCGTGCCGGTTCCCTCGCTCGACGTCCTGCCCGCCGAGCCCGACGCGCCGCCCACGATCCCGGGCGGCTTCGCACTGCCGGTGCCGGCGCCCGGCGGCCCCGCCGGGTTCCTGGTGGCCTTCGAGCGGGAGGGTGCGCGGCCCGCCGGGCTGGCCGTGGTCCAGCACATCGCCACCGTGGCCGCCCTCCAGGTCGCCATGGCCAGGCACGAGCGCGAGACCCTGCGCCGGGAGGGCGCCGAGACGCTGGCCGAGCTGCTCCAGGACGTGCTCGACCCGCCCTCGGCCCGGCGCCGGCTGGCCAGGATGGGCCTGCCCCTGGAGACCGGGTCGGTGCTGCTCGTCGTGCGGCACGCGCCCGACGACGCGCTGCGCCGCGCGGTGGGCGAGCTGCCGCACCTGCTGCTGCGCCGCGGCGACGACCACTACCTGCTGGGGCCGCCCGAGCTGGGGCCGGCGGTGGCCGCCGTGCCCGGGGCCAGCGCGGGGGTGAGCCGGCCGTTCCCGCCGGGCGAGTCGTTGCGGGTCGCCCAGCGTGAGGCCGTGTGGGCGGCCGCGCACGCCGCCGAGTCGGGCAAGGCGCTGGTCCACTACGGCGACGACACCACCGGCCGCTGGCTGCCCAACGACCCCTCCACGCTGTCGGCCCTGGTCGACCACGTGCTGGGCGAGGTGCTGGCCTACGACGAGGCCCACGACTCCCGGCTGCTGCTGTCGGTGCGCACGTGGATGGAGCGCAACCGCCACGTCGAGGACGCGGCGGCGGCGCTGCACGTCCACCCCAACACGCTGGCCTACCGGCTGCGCCGGTTCGCCGCGCTGAGCGGGCGCGACCTGTCGTCCAGCGCGGCGTTCGCGGAGGTCTGGCTGGCCGTGCGCGCGGCCCGCCAGCTCGGCCTCTGCTAGGGCTGCGGGGTCAGCGGAGCTGGACGGTGGCGATCTCCCACGGCCTCAGCGGCAGCCTGAGCGTGCCGTCCGCCGTCTCCAGCGGCTCGCCGGGGCCGCCGCCGGTCAGACCGGCCCGCCGGGCCCGGGTGAAGTCGCCCCGCACCACGGCCTCGGTGCCGGACGCGGTGAGCGCCACCAGGCGCAGCTCCTGCCAGTCGTCGCGGCGGCGCAGCGAGCTCATCGTCACGCCCTGACCGGACACCGACAACCCGTGCGCCGCCGGTGGCGGGGTCAGCTCGCGATCGCCGCCGCCCGGCACCACCAGCAGGTCGTGCCGGTACAGCTCCGCCTGCGGCGGCACGTCCCGCCAGTCCAGGTACGGCATCAGCGCCAGCGACACGGTGTGCGGCCCGCGTGACTGGGCGGCGGGGGTGGGCAGTTGCGGACCGGCCGGCTCGGGGCGCAGCCTGTTGTGGTTGCGCGACAGGTAGCCGACCGAGCGCAGCAGCGTGAGCGCCAGCTCGTAGCCGTCGTCCAGCAGCTCGTACTCGGTGACGTGCTCCAGCAGCGCGGCGACGCCGCCGGCGGCCACCCAGCCGGAGGCGGGGAAGGTGGGCAGCGGGGTCTCGCCGCAGCCGCCCTCGGCTTCGAGCTCCCGCCGCACGATCGCGAACTGCCCCTCGGCCAGCGAATGGTCGGCCCGCCTCGGCAGCGGCACGTGGAAGCGCACCCGGTGGTCCGCGCACCGGTTGTCGAACGACACCCGCAGCCGGACGAACGGCTCGCCCGCCCGCAGCTCGACCCGCATGGTGACCTCGACGTCCTCGGTCGCGCCGGTACGCGCGGGCGGCGGCAGCTCCGGCGTGTTCGGGACGGGCTCGCCCGCCGCCGGCCACAGGTAGACCCGGGTGATCTCCACGGAGGCGACGAGCGGGCCGCCTTCGATGATCTCCGTGTCGATCGAGATCGGCTCGGACACGACCAGGTCGTCGGCGGGGGGCGCGTGGTTGTAGGTGTCGCCGGAGTCGCCGCCGTCCTCGATGCGGCCCACGCCGGTGATCGTCCGGCCGTCCTCGCCGAACAGGCCGAGGGTGCCGTCGGGCTCGATCTCGACCCGCAGCAGCCCGTTGTCCAGCACCGTGGAGCTGGCCTTGATGGGCAGGACCCCCGTGTCGGAGGAGAGCCAGCAGTCCTGGTGGTGGCCGTTGTTGCGGACCTCCGCCCGCGGCGCGGGGTATGTGGGCTCGGGCGGGCCGGGGCGCAGGCTCGTGTGGCCGAGCGCGGGCACCTCGACGAAGGCGGCGACCGTGGACCGGGGCTCGGCCTCGACCCGGACCCAGGTCACGCCGTCGAGCGCGCGGCGCAGCTCGGCCTGGTCGAACGGCCCGCGCGGCTCCCTGCCCACGGTGATGAGGAGGATGTCGTCGAACACCTGCCAGTCGATGACGTGCTGGCCGTACAGCTCGGTGCCGTGCACGAAGCCGAGCACGGTGAGGGGGTCGATGCGCTCGTCCAGCAGCAGCACCGGCGCGCAGTCCAGGGGCTGGGTGGGCACCGCCGCGCCGGAGGGATCCACCAGCGGCCCGCTGCCGCCGGCCACGTCGGCGATCACCACGCCGCTGCGCACGGCCGGCGTCGGGTTGACGACGAGCACGCCGTCGGCCGGCACCGCCGCCGCCAGGCGCGCGGTCACCATGTCGCGGACGGCCTGCCCGAGCTGCTCGGCCTCGGCGATGCGGGCGGCGACCTGCTGGGCGGTCTCGTCCACGCCGCAGCCGGTGACCGAGTCGTGGCCGCTGGCCTCCACCAGCCGCCGCCAGGCCATGTCGAGGAACCGGCCGGGCCACGGGCCGCCCCAGAGCGTCGCCAGGGGCTCGGCGTAGCGCTCGACCATGCGCTCGGCCCGGCCCATGGCCTGCTTGACGGCGACGCGGGCGGAGATGACGCCGGGCAGGATGTTGGCGCGGGCGTGCGAGCGCAGCTCGCCGACGACCTGCGGCAACCCCGCGGTGTCACCCGAAAATTTCTCGATATATCCAGACAAGGTGTCCATGCGGGCGCCGACGGCCGCCACCATCTCCGGCAACCCGCGCACGGGGGCCGAGTGGTCGGCGCCGTACATGGCCAGCAGCTCGCCCTGCGGGCCGTGCCAGGCGCGCATGGTGGCGACGAACTCCGCCGCCCGCTCCTCCAGCCCCTTGACGTCGGAGAACAGGTGGGCGCCGTTGCCGTAGCCGCCCTCGGGCAGGTACTGGGTGCGGATCGCGGTGCCGTCGGGGGCCACCCAGGCGAAGGCGTCGGTCGTCACCGACGACGGCACCCCGCGGTAGACGCAGGCGTGCTCAAGCCCGGCCTGCCGCAGGATCTGCGGCATCTGGGCGGTGTGACCGAACATGTCGGGCAGGTAGCCCACCCGCATCGCGCCGCCGAGCGCGTCCGCGCCGGCCAGCCCGAGTTCGAGGTTGCGCACGATGTTCTCGCCCGAGCACAGGAACTCGTCGAGCAGGATCTGCCACGGCCCCACCGCCAGCCGCCCGGACTCGACGAGCGCCGCGACGCGGTCCCGGTTCTCCGGGCGCACCTCCAGGTAGTCGTCCACGCAGGCGAGCTGGCCGTCGAGGGTGAAGTGGTAGGCGGGCTCGCGCTCCATGGTGTCGAGCACCTCGTCGAGGAGGTCCACCAGCCGCAGCCTGAAGCGCTGGAAGGGCTCGTACCACTCCCTGTCCCAATGCGTGTGCGGTACGACCACTATGTCCATGCCGCCGCCTCCCCTCCGATGGGCAGCCGATGCTGGACGGCGTAGCGGGCGGCGATCCGCTGAGCCGTCACGATGTCCTCCAGTGCGCCGGCCGCGTCGGTGAGCGGCGGGCTGCCATCGTTCACATAAGCATGGAAGGCCGTCAGTTGTACCTCGAACGCCTCGGTCACCTGGCGGTGTTCGGCGCGGGTCTCGGCCCCGGAGACCACGGTGAGGGTGGTGGGCGCGTTCATCAGGTAGGGCGTGGGGAAGACCAGCTCCAGCGTGCCCCCGTCGTGGTGGATCGCGACAGTCTCGCGGTAGGCGGGGTAGCCGTCCAGGTAGTGCCAGCGGATGTGGAACCGGCCCGCCACGGGCAGCGGCCCGGAGATCTCCACGGAACCGGGCGCCGGCCCCCAGCTGTCCACGTACGTGATCTCCCGCGGCGCTCCGGTGAAGCGCCGCAGCAGCGACAGGTCGTGGCAGATCGAGCCCAGGGAGACCGCGTACACGTTGCGCAGCGACTCCGGGGCGGCCTGGCCCAGCGCCCGGGAGACGAGCGCGTCCTCGGCCTCGCGCAACGAGCCGAGCACGCCGGGATCGACGTCGCCGGCCCGCGCCAGGTTCGCGAACGCGAGCTGCGACTCCCCGCTGGGATGCAGCACGGTCACCTCGACCGACCGGACGGCCGCCGGGCCGCCCAGCTCCTCCAGCAGCGCGACGGCCCGGCGCACCGCCGGGTCGTACTGCTTCATGTAGCCGACCATCAGCCGCCCCTCGGGCAGCGCGGCCACCTCCGCCCTGGTCAGCGCGAGCGGCTTCTCGCACAGCACGGCGTACCCGGCGGCCAGCGCCCGGCGCACGGTCTCGCCGTGGGAGCCGGAGGCCAGCACCACCACGGCCTCGAAACCGCCGTCGGCCAGCATCTTCGCCAGGGAGGTGTAGCGCCGGGGCGCGCCCAGCCGGTCGCCGACGACGTCGGCCAGCGTGCGCGACAGGTCGCAGACGGCGCTCACCTCGAACAGGTCCCGCCGCCTGGACAGCAGCGGCACGTAGACCGCCTGGGTGACGGCCCCGCACCCGACCAGCGCGATCCTCACAGGCCCAGCTCCCTCAGCCGCTCGCGGTTGGCGGCCTGGTCGGCGATGTTCCGCCCGACCGGGCGGCGGCCCGGCATCGTGTCCTGCTCGACCACGATCCAGCCCTCGTAGCCGATGGCGTCGAGCGCCGCCACGACCGCGGGCAGGTCGAGCTCGCCGTCGCCCAGGCGGGTGAAGCCGCCCCTGGCCATCAGCTCGCGCAGGTCGGCGCCGTCGTCCAGGGCGGCGGCCAGGATCCTGGTGTCGCCGTCCTTGACGTGCACGTGCCCGACGCGGCCGGCCCACGCGCGCAGCGCCGCGACCGGGTCCCCGCCGGCCAGCAGCAGGTGACCGGTGTCCAGGCAGAGCTGGACGTCGGTCAGCTCCAGAAGGCGCTCGACGTCGTCGGGGGTCTCGACGTAGGTGCCGAGGTGGTGGTGGAAGGCGGGTTCCAGGCCGCGTTCGCGGCAGCGGTCGGCGGCCTCCTGGACGCGGGCGGCGTACCCGGGCCAGTCGGCGGCGGGCAGCCCGGCGACGCTGCCGCCGGGCCTGGCGAACCTCTCGGGCGAGCCCGAGCAGGCCAGCGTGGGCCGGGGCGCGAAGAGGGCGGGCGCCTGCGGCGCGGCGGCGAACACGTCGAGCGCGGCCTCCAGCGCGGGCAGCCCCCGCCGGTACGCCTCGGCGTCGCCGTACCGCAGGTCGACCCAGCCGCCGGCGAGCAGCAGGCCGTGCGCCGACAACCGGGCGGCCAGGTCGGCGCCGGTGCCGAGGTAGCCGATGGGCCCGGAGTCGATGCCCGCGTAACCGGCCTCGGCCAGCGCGCGGACCATCTCGTCGGGGCCCAGGGGCGGCGGCGCGTCGCTGAGCTCGAACACGCCGAAGCTCACCGGCGCGTTCGCGACTCTCCTCACTCGCATAGGGCGATCACCTCGTTCTCGTAGGTCTCCAGGCGGTGGCGTCCCTCGGCCGCGGGAAGCAGCGCCCGCTCGCCGCGTACGACCTGGCGGGCGCCGCCGGGGCGGACCAGCACCAGGCCGTCGGCGTCGAGCGCGAGCAGCTCGTCGCCCAGCCGGAGCAGCAGCGGCGCGTCCGGCCCCGCCGAGACCGCGGTGCGCCCGGCGCGCACGCCGTCGAGCACCGCGCCCGGCTCCTCGGCCAGCACCCACGTGGTCGGCGCGCCCGGCAGGCCGTCGCTGCCGTGCCGGTGGAAGTCGCTGCCGCCGATCGCCACCACGTCGTCGCGCCAGGCGTCGGCCCAGGCCAGCGGCGCGCCCCAGCGGCGGTCCCACCACCCGGAGCTCCACACCTCGGCCACCCGCGGGCGTTCGCCGACCGGCAGCAGCCAGGCGCAGTCGCCGCCCAGCGGGTGGTTGATCGAGATCAGGCCGCCGGCGCGCCCGGCGTGCTCGGTCCAGGAGCCCGCGGGCCGCCGGAAGTCCACCCAGCCGACCTCGCCGAACACGTTGGCGTGGCCGCGGTCGGTGGTGACCTCCTGGCCGGGGATGAGCGTGACGCCGCGGTCGGTCGCGCGCAGCCAGGGGTGGTGGCTGACGGTGTTGTGGTCGGTGACCGCCAGGAAGTCCAGGCCCCGGCCGCGGGCCAGCTCGGCCAGCTCGGCGACGGTGAGCGCGCCGTCGCTGTGGACGGTGTGCGCGTGGAAGTCGCCGGCGAACCAGCGCAGCCCGCCGACGTCGGGCACGTCCCGGCGCGGCGGCCGTTCGCCGGGCGGCGGCTCGGCGGCGACCGGCTCCGGCGGGGCCGTGCGCGCGGCCGAGATCTCCAGGGTGAAGTCGAGGCCCTGCGGCGGCACGCGGTGCAGCCCGAGCCACACGTGCCAGGTGCCGGGCTCGGGGACGCCGGGCAGGTAGCCGGGGGTGGCCCAGTCGCGGGCGATCGTGAACTCCGAGCGCGCCCCTCCCGACCAGCCGCGGAAGCCGCCGGGCGAGCCGCAGCCGAGGTCGAGCACGCCCCGCGACCGGTCGTAGTCGAGCCGCACGGTGACGGACTCCGACCCGGCGGGCACCTCGAAGGGGACCTCGCGCAACGACCGCTCCAGCCGGTCGTCGAGGCTCCAGTGGCCTTTCACGCCGGTCCGCCCTTGCCTGAGGCGGGGCGGAAGGAGAGCTTGGTGGTGTGCTGTTCGTGATGGACGCCGTTGGGGACGAACATGAGCGAACCTCCTCACCGCCCGACACTACAGAAGTGAGGTGACGGGGGCCCGTCCTGAAGGATCATCAACAACATAGCGGACATCCTTATGTCATGACAATATGCCATAGTGTCGAGGTAGGGTGCGTCCTCTGGAGGTGCGTTGTACGACCTGATCACGATCGGCCGCTGCGGCGTCGACGTCTATCCGCTGCAGACCGGCGTCGGGCTGGCCGACGTCGAGACCTTCGGCAAGTTCCTCGGCGGCAGCCCGACCAACGTCGCCGTCGCGGCGGCACGTCACGGGCTGCGCTCGGCGGTGATCACCGCGGTGGGCGCCGACCCCTTCGGCGCGTACGTCCGGCGGGCCATCCGCGACTTCGGCGTGGACGACGCCTACGTGAGCGTCATCGAGGGCCCGGCCACCCCGGTCACGTTCTGCGAGATCTTCCCGCCCGACCACTTCCCCATCTGGTTCTACCGCGGCGAGCACCCGCCCGACCTGCGCCTCACCCCCGGCCACCTCGACCTCGACGCCATCCGCGCGACCGGCCTGTTCTGGTTCTCCCTCACCGGCCTGAGCAAGGAGCCGAGCCGCGCGGCGCACGCCGCCGCCCTGTCGGCCCGCACCTCCGGCTGGACCGTGTTCGACCTCGACCACCGTCCGGCGCTGTGGGAGTCGCGTGCGGCCGCCCGCGCGGCGGCGCGCGAGGCGCTGCCGCACGCGAACGTGGCCGTCGGCAACCTGGACGAGGTGGAGACCGCCGTGGGCGTGCGCGAGCCGGAGGCGGCGGCGCAGGCGCTGCTCGACGCCGGGGTCGAGGTGGCGATCGTCAAGATGGGCCCGGCCGGGGTGCTCGCCCGCACCGCCACCGAGACCGTCGTGGCCGAGCCGGTCGAGGTGAAGGTGGTCAACGGCATCGGGGCCGGCGACGCGTTCGGCGGCGCGGTCTGCCTCGGGCTGCTGCGCGGCTGGCCGCTGGAGCGCACGATCCGCTTCGCGGGCGCCGCCGGCGCGTTCGTGGCCGCCCGGCTGGCCTGCGCCGACGCCATGCCCACCACCGACGAGGTGCACGAACTGCTGAACGAGGTGCCCACGTGAGCGACCTCACGCTGCCCAGGACCGCCCGCTACGAGTGGCTCACGCGGATCCGCGCGACCCGCCCCGAGGAGATCGCCGCGGCCGCCGCGCGCCGGCAGCGCCGCCGGATGCCGGGGCCGGACGAGCGGCTGCTGATCATCGCCGCCGACCACCCGGCCAGGGGAGCCTTGTCCGTACGCGACCGCCCGCTGGCCATGGGCAGCCGCCACGACCTGCTCGACCGCCTCCAGGCGGCCCTGGCCCGGCCCGGCGTGGACGGCATCCTCGCCTCCCCCGACGTCCTGGAGGACCTGCTGCTCCTGGGCGCGCTGGAGGGCAAGCTGGCCTTCGGCTCGATGAACCGGGGCGGCCTGCAGGGCTCGGTGTTCGAGCTGGACGACCGGTTCACCGGCTTCGACCCCGAGGCCATCGACACGATGCGCCTCGACGGCGGCAAGATGTTGTGCCGCATCGACCCCGGCGACCACGCGACGGCCGCCACCCTGGAGTCGTGCGCGCACGCGGTGACCGGGCTGGCCCGCAGGCGGCTGGTGGCCATGGTCGAGCCGTTCTGGGCGGCGCGCTCGGAGTCCGGCGTGCTGCGCAACGACCTGTCCCCCGACGCCGTGATCCGCTCGATCAGCGTCGCCCAGGCGCTGGGGGCCACCTCGGCCCACACCTGGCTGAAGATCCCCGTGGTGGCCGAGATGGACCGGGTGATGGCCGCGACCACGCTGCCCACCCTGCTCCTCGGCGGCGATCCGCCCGACATCGGCACGGCCTACGCCGACTGGCACCGCGCGCTGGCCCTGCCCGGCGTGCTCGGCCTGGTCGTCGGCCGCGCCCTGCTCTACCCATCCGACGACGACGTGGCGACGGCGGTGGACGGCGCCGCCGCCCTGGTACGAGAGGCACACGCATGACCTACCTGCCCTACGGCAAGGCCGCCGACGGCCCCTGGTCGGTGGAGATCACCCCCTCGCTGGCCGGCTGGACCTACTCCGGGCTGCGCGTGGCGGACCTGACCGGCACGCCGCTGTCGTTCGGCACCGGAGAGGAGGAGATGATCGTCCTTCCGCTGTCGGGGTCGTGCACGGTCGAGGTCGGCGGTGAGACGTTCGTGCTGGCCGGGCGCGGGTCGGTGTTCGACGGGCCGAGCGACTTCGCGTACCTGCCGATCGGCGTCCAGGTCACGTTGAGCGGCGGCGGGCGCGTCGCGCTGCCGTCGGCCCGCGCGACCCGGTCGCTGCCGCCGCGGCACGTGCCCGCCTCCCGGGTGCCGGTGGAGATCAGGGGCGCGGGGCAGGCCAGCCGGCAGGTGAACAACTTCTGCGCCCCCGGCGTCTTCGACTGCGACAAGCTCATGGCCGTCGAGGTGCTGACCCCGGGCGGCAACTGGTCGTCCTACCCGCCGCACAAGCACGACACCCCCAACCCGGGCGAGGCCGTGCTGGAGGAGGTCTACTACTTCGAGGTCGCCGGCGACGGGCCCGGCTACCAGCGCGTCTACTCCTCCGAGCGGGGGCAGGTGGACACGCTGGCCGAGGTCTCCTCCGGCGACGTCGTCCTGGTGCCCTACGGCTACCACGGGCCGTCCATGGCCGCCCCGGGCTACGACCTGTACTACCTCAACGTGCTGGCGGGGCCGGCGGAGGAGCGTTCGATGGCGTTCTGCGACGATCCCCGTCACGCCTGGATCCGCTCGTCCTGGTCGGGCCAGGACGTCGACCCGAGACTGCCGTTCGGAGGGCACGCATGACCCGGTTGACCGTCGCGCAGGCCGTCGTGCGCTTCCTGGCCGCCCAGTGGAGCGAGCGCGACGGCGAGGAGCGCCGTTTCTTCGGCGGCTGCTTCGGCATCTTCGGCCACGGCAACGTCGCCGGGCTCGGCCAGGCCCTGGCCACCGTGGGCGACGACCTGCCCTACTACCTGGCCCGCAACGAGCAGGCCATGGTGCACACGGCCGCCGCCTACGCCCGAGCCGCCGACCGGCTGGCCACGCTGGCCTGCACGACCTCGATCGGCCCCGGCGCGACCAACATGATCACCGGCGCCGCGGGCGCGACGATCAACCGGCTGCCCGTGCTGCTGCTGCCCGGCGACGTCTTCTCCACCCGTGCCGCCAACCCGGTGCTCCAGGAGCTGGAGGACCCGCGTTCGTACGACATCTCGGTCAACGACTGCTTCAAGCCGGTCTCGCGGTACTGGGACCGGATCAACCGGCCGGAACAGCTCCCGTCCGCGCTGACGGCGGCCATGCGGGTGCTCACCGACCCGGTCGAGACCGGCGCGGTGACGCTGGCGCTGCCGCAGGACGTGCAGGCCGAGGCGTACGACTGGCCCGAGGAGCTGTTCGCCCGCCGGGTGTGGCACGTGCCGCGCCCGCGCCCCGAACGCGCCGCACTGGCCAGGGCGGCCGAGGTGATCAGAACGGCGGCCCGCCCGCTGATCGTCTCGGGCGGCGGGACGATCTACAGCCGGGCCACCGCCGAACTGGCCGCCTTCGCCGAGGCGCACGGCATCCCGGTCGCCGAGACCCAGGCCGGCAAGGGGTCGCTGCCGCACGGCCATCCGCTGGCGGTGGGCGCGGTGGGCGCGACCGGCACCACCGCCGCCAACACGCTGGCCCGCGAGGCCGACGTGATCATCGGGGTCGGCACCCGCTACAGCGACTTCACCACGGCGTCGAGGTCGCTCTTCGCCGCGGACGCCCGGTTCGTCAACGTCAACGTCGCCGCCTTCGACGCCGCCAAGCTGTCGGGGCTGCACCTGGTCGCCGACGCCCGCGAATGCCTGACCGACCTGGTCTCGGCCGTCGCCGGCCGGCGCTCCGACGACGCCTGGACGGCCAGGGCCGCCGCGCTCTCCCGGGACTGGGACGCGCAGGTGGACCGGGCGTACGCGCTCGACGGCTCCCCGTTGTCGCAGGCGGCGATCATCGGCGCCGTGAACGCGGCCGCGGGCCCGGACGGCGTCGTGGTGTGCGCGGCCGGTTCCATGCCGGGCGACCTGCACAAGCTGTGGCGGCCGAGCGGCCCCGGCGGCTACCACGTCGAGTACGGCAACTCCTGCATGGGCTACGAGATCGCGGGCGGCGTCGGCGTCAAGCTGGCCGCGCCGGAGCGCGAGGTGTTCGTCCTGGTGGGCGACGGGTCGTACCTGATGATGGCGCAGGAGCTGGTCACCGCGGTCGCCGAGGGCGTCAAGCTGGTCGTCGTCCTGGTGGACAACTCGGGCTTCGCCTCCATCGGGCGGCTGTCGGAGAGCGTGGGCGCGCGCCGCCTGGGCACGTCCTACCGGTCGCGTACGGGCGGCCCGCTGCCGGTCGACCTGGCCGCCAACGCCGCCAGCCTGGGCGCGGTCGTGCTGCGTCCGGAGTCGCTCGCCGACCTGCGCAAGGCCCTGGAGGAGGCGCGCTCGTCCGGCGAGACGACCGTCGTGCACGTGCGCACCGACCCCATGGCCGACGACGTCCCCTCCTCGCAGGCGTGGTGGGACGTGCCCGTGGCCGGGGTGGGCGCGCCGGCCGAGCGGGCGGCGTACGAGGAGGCCAAACGGTCACAGCGCGCGCACCTGAGCCCGCCGTCCTGACCAGGGTTGCCCTCGATCACCGCCGGGAAGGCCACTGACCAGGCACGATCGGGGGTTGGGCATGAGGCCGTGGCGGGTGCTGGGGTGGATCGCGATCATCGCGGTCGCCTTCTTCTGCCTCTATCACCTGCGCACGGTCGTCATGTCCGTGATCATCGGCGTCTTCCTCACGGCGCTGCTGCACCCGCCGGCCCGCTGGCTCACCGCCCGCGGGCTCGGCCCGGCGCTGGCCACCACGATCGTCTTCGTCGGCGGCCTGCTGCTGGCCGGCGCGCTGATCGCGCTGCTGGTGCCGCCCACGGTGGACAGCCTGAGCGAGATGCGCACCAGCCTGGGCAAGGCGTTCGGCGACCTGCACGGCCTGGCCGCCCGGTTCGGGCTCGACGACCAGCGGCTGCTCGCCCAGGCCAGGGACTACGTCTCCAAGCAGGGCAGGCAGATCACCAGCGGCGCCATCGCCGGGGTCAGGACGGCCGGCGAGATCGTCGTCGGCGCGGTGCTGGCGGTCATCCTGTCGGTGTACTTCGTGCACGGCGGCGAGCGGCTGTTCGCCTGGATCGTCGATCTGATGCCCGACGCGGCGAAGACGCGCTGCCACGACACCGGCGTGCTGATCTTCGGGGTGATCGGGCGCTACATCCGCGGCGTGGCGATCGTGGGCGTGGTCGACGGCTTCTTCATCGGGCTCGCCCTGTGGATCCTCGGCGTGCCGATCGCGCTGCCGCTGGCCGTGCTGACGTTCGTGGGGGCGTTCCTGCCGGTGGTGGGGGCGTTCATGGCCGGGCTGCTGGCGGCGGTGGTGGCGCTCGTGGCCAAGGGGTGGCTGGTGGCGCTGATCGTGGTCGCGGTGACGGTGGCGGTGCAGCAGCTCGAAGGGCACGTGCTGGCGCCGCAGGTCTACGGCAAGGCGCTCGACCTGCCGGGAGCGGTCATCCTGATCGCGATCACGGTGGGCAGCGTGATCGCGGGCATCACCGGGGCCTTCCTGGCCGCGCCGGTGACCTCGGTGCTCGTCGCGCTGCTGCGGCGGCCGCGCCCGCACCTGATCACTCCCGGGCCGAGCTGACCGCCTCCAGCTCCTCGCGCGACCACTGGATGCGGCCTTCCCGCAGGTCGGCGATGACGGCGCGGAGCCAGCGGGCCTCGGCCGCCGTCACCTCGCGCAGGTACTCGGACTCCAGCATCGTGATGCGCGGCAGGTCCTGCTCGGCCGACAGGCTCGACTCCAGCTCGGCCAGCGTCTGCTCCACGGCCGCCGCCCGCCGCTCCAGCGCGTCGGCCAGCACGCCGGGCGGGAGCAGCATCGCGTTGGACAGCGCGGCGGGGAACTGCGGGAACTCCTGTTTGGGACGGCTGAGCATGTCGTCGAGCCACACGTCGAGCCGTTCGCGCCCGGCGTCGGTGAGCTCGTAGACCGTGCGCTCCGGGTACTGCTGGTCGCGGCCGGTCTCCCTGACCCTGAGCAGCCCGGCCTCCCCCAGCCGCTCGATCGTGCGGTAGAGCCCGGCCCGCTGGCCGACGTTGACGACCTGGTCCTTGCCCCACTGCTTGAGCAGGCGCTGCATGCCGTACGCGTGCAGAGGCCGGGACCGCAGCAGGGCCAGCACGGTGAGGGCGAGCGGTGAGCCGCGGTCGAGAGCCATGGCCCTCATCGTAGCCGCACAGCAACTAGTTGACTTGAGACTAGTTGCAATGCAACTATCTCCCCATGACCACAGCAGACCGCCCTGAGGGCGTCATGACCGAGATTCCCGTGCTGATCGTCGGCGGCGGCTACGCCGGGCTCACCGCCGCCCTGTTCCTGTCCCACCACGGGGTGCCCTGCGTGCTCGTCGACCGCCACTCCGGCGTGTCGCTCCTGGGCAGGGCGCGCGGCATCACCCCGCGCACGATGGAGATCTACCGGCCGCTCGGCCTGGAGCAGGCCGTCAAGGAGGCCGGGCGGCCCTTCGACGAGGAAGGGGGCGTGGCCCGCTGCGAGACGCTGGCCGGCGAATGGCAGTGGCTCTTCGAGGGCGGCTCCTCCCGGGCGCTGCCCGAGCTGACCGCGGGCGAGTACGGCATGGCCGACCAGAGCACGGTCGAGCCGATCCTCGCCGAGGCCGCCCGCGCCCGGGGCGCCGACCTGCGCTTCGACACCATATGCAGGTCGATCGAGCCCGACGCGGACGGCGTCACGGTGGTGACCGAGGACGCCCGCACCGGCGAGCGCCGGACCCTGCGCGCCCGCTACCTGATCGCCGCCGACGGCTACCGCGGCACGATCAGGGAGCGGCTGGGCATCGCCCGCGAAGGGCTCGGCGTCCTGCGCGCCTACCAGTCCTTCGTCTTCAGGGCCGACCTGTCGGAGCTGGTCACCAAGCGGGCGCTGTTCTGGATCCTCGGCGCGCCCGGCGGGACGGCCTCGGGCGCGATGGTCTCCCACGCGCTGCCGGGCCATTGGGGCATGGCCCTGACGTACGACCCCGCCGTCGAGTCGCCGGACGACTTCACCGACGAGCGGCTGGTCGCCTCGGCCAAGGAGCTGATCGGCCGCGACCTGCCCGTGGAGATCGTCAGCAGGGCCGCGTGGGAGGAGGCGGTGGGCGTCGCCACGCGCTACCGCGAGGGACGGGTCTTCCTGGTCGGCGACGCGGCGCACGTCTGGCCGCCGGCCGGCGGGCTGGGCGCCAACTCGGCCGTCCAGGACACCCACAACCTGGCCTGGAAGCTGGCCGCCGTGCTGGCCGGCCGGGCCTCCGACGCGCTGCTCGACACCTACGAGGCCGAGCGCCGCCCGGTGGCCCTGGAGCTGGCCGACCTGACCGTACGCAGCCAGGCGGCCAGGTTCGGCCCCAACCCCGAGGACGACCCGCTGGACCACGTCGCGGCGATCCTGGGACAGCGTTACCGCTCGTCGGCCATGGTCGGCGCCACCCACGAGACGGTGCTCGGCGACCCGGCGGCCCAGGGCGCCCGTCCCGGCACCCGCGCCCCGCACCTCTGGCTCGACCGGGACGGCGAGCGCATCGGCGTCCACGACCTGTTCCACGACGCCTTCGTCCTGCTGTGCGGCCCCGGCGGCGCGGACTGGGCGCGGGCCGCCGGGCCCGGCGTGCGGGTGCACCGGGTGGGCGGTGACGTGCTCGACGTCGAGGACGCCTGGGCCGAACGCTACGGCGACGCCACCGCCGTCCTGGTCCGCCCCGACGGCTACGTGGCCTGGCGGGCCGAAGGACCGGCGGTCGAGGGCGAGGTCGGCCGGGCGCTCGACCAGGTGCTCGGAAGGGTCATCATGTGACCTATGCGATGGATCACGTTCGACTGTTTCGGCACCCTCGTCGACTGGCGGCACGGCATCGGCACCAGCCTTGAGCTGATCGCGCCCGGCAGGGGGGACGAGCTGCTGACGGCGTACCTGCGGCACGAGAGCGCGGTCGAGGCCGAGACGCCACGGGCCCGCTACCGGGACGTCATGGCCGAGGCGCTGCGCCGCGCCTGCGCCGAGACCGGAGTCCCGCTGAACGACGACGACGCCTCGGTGCTGGCCGCCACGCTGCCCTACTGGCCGGTGTACGCCGAGGTCGGGGCGGAGCTGTCGGCCCTGCGCGCGGCGGGCCGGCGGCTGGCGCTGCTGACCAACTGCGACCGCGACCTGATCGCCCAGACCCTGCGGCGGCTGCCCGTGCCGTTCGACGCGGTGGTGACCGCCGAGGACGCCGGGGCCTACAAGCCGGACGAGGCGCACTTCGAGCACTTCAGCAGGACCTACGAGCCGGCCGAATGGGTGCATGTGGCGCAGAGCCACTTCCACGACATGATCCCGGCCGAGCGGCTGGGCGTGCGCCGGGTGTGGATCAACCGGCACGGCGAGCGGCCCGCCGGGCCCGAGGTCGTCCGGGTGGTCCTGCCCGACCTCCGCGGCCTGCTCGCGGCCGTCGAACGGGCCTGACGGCGGCGCTCGGGCGCTTAGCGGGGTTTCTCCAGGATCTCGGCGACGCCTTCGAGGAAGGAGTCGACGTCGGTGATCAGGTAGCCGGCGCGCAGCAGCACGGTCGAGAAGCGGGCCTCGCGCACCTCCTGGGCGGTCACCGCGAACTCGGTCGTGCCGCGCAGGGTGGCCACGATGCGGTCGAGGAAGGCGTCGACCTCGTCCTCGTTGTAGCCGGTGCCCATGCGGCCGGGGCGGAAGGCCACCCGTTCGACGCGGGCCGCCTGGGTCTCGAACCACTCCTCGCGCAGCAGCTCCCCGGTGGGCTCGGCCATGGCGAGCCGCACCGGGCGCTTGGCCTGGGTCTCCAGGGCCACGACGAACGCCTCCAGCGCGAAGTCCACCGCGGTCTCGTGGTAGCCGCCGCGTTTGGCGCGGAAGGTCGCGGTGCGGACCTCGTCGGCGGTGACGGGCTCGACCGTGTGCGGCCCTCTGCCCAGGGTCGACTCGATGCGCGCGATCAGGGCGTCGACTTCCACGGGGTCATAGCCTGAACGCATACCCATGACGCGCGGAAAGCGGTTCAAGCCCACTCCTCCTGAGATGTGCCGGGGGCTTCTCCATTGTGAGGCCCTTCATCACGGTGAGGCCCTTTACAGCGGTGAGGCCCGTTATAGCAGTGCGGCCCTTTATCACGGCCCTGCGCCCTGACATATACCGTTACAGCACCATGCGACTGTTACAGGTCTCTTTTCGCTACCGAAGACGTCAGCCCTTCGTCCTCGAAGAGGCCGACGCGCAGCTCGCGCCGGGCGACGCGATCGAGCTGACCGGGGCCAACGGGGCGGGGAAGTCCACGCTGCTGCGGCTCCTCGCGGGGCTCGCGCGGCCGACGCGGGGCCACATCACCGACCGTCCCGGCGTCGTGGGCTTCGCCCCCGACCGCTTCCCGACGGCCCAGCCGTTCACGGTGACGTCCTACCTGACGCACATGGCGTCCGTACGGGGCGGCGCCCGATGGCGTCCCTGGGCCGAACGCCTGAACATGGGCCACCTTCTCAGCCTGCCGCTCGGCGAGCTGTCCAAGGGCAGCGCCCACAAGGTCGGCCTGGTCCAGGCCCTGATGGCCGACCCCGGCCTGCTGATCCTGGACGAGCCCTTCGCCGGCCTGGACGCCGACGCCCGCGAGACGCTGCCCGCCATCGTCACCGAGGTGGCCGGGCGCGGGGGCATCGTCGTCGCCAGCGACCACCAGGGCGGCCTGCGCGGCCTCCCCGGGCTGCGCTCATGGTCCCTCGTGGACGGCCACCTGAAGGAGTCCACCCCTGCGGCCCCTGAGCCCCCCGCGGCCCGGATCTCCGCCACCCCCGTCGCCCAGGTGGCCCCGGCGGCCTCCGCGTCTCCTCCGGCTCACACTCCGGAACGCCCGCTGACCACCGTGGCGGTCACCCTGCCCGCCGACAAGCTCCCGCTCTTCCTGACCAGGATGCGTGACCAGGGCTACCGAACCTCCGCCCTCGACCACCCCGACCCCCACCCGCCCGAGGAGCCCGGATGATCGCCCTGGCCCGCCTGACCGAGGAGTGCCGGTGATCGCCCTGACCGCCGTCCGCCTGACCGAGGAGTGCCGGTGACCGCCCTGGCCGTCTTCCGCTCGCCTGAGGAGTGCCGGTGATCGCTCTGGCCGTCTTCCGGTTGGCCGCCTATGTGCGGTCGCACCGGGTCCATCAGGCGCTCCTGCTCACCCTCGCCATGCTCGCCGTCGTCTACGGCAGCCGCGCGCCAAAGGGCACGGAGGCCGCCGTGCTGGCCGACGGCGCGGTCCTGATCATCCCCATCCTCGCCTGGGCCACGCGGAGCCTCCTAGACACCGAGCCCGACCGGCAGCGCGAGCTGTCGGCGGTCACCGCGGGCGGGCGCGGCAAGGAGGTGGCCGCGGGGCTCGTGGCGAGCCTGGTCGCCTGCGCCGCGCTGGCCGCCGTCGGCCTCGCGTGGGCCGTCCTGCTCGGCCTGAGCGAGCGCCCCGGCCGGGACGTGCTCGGCGCGGCCCTCGTCCTGCACGCCCTGGCCGTGCTCGCCGGGACGGCGCTCGGCGCGCTCACCAGCCAGGCCGTGCTGCGCTCCCCCGCGGTCTCGATCATGTCGCTGGTGCTCGGCTACCTGGTGATGCTGCTGCTCAGCGCGTCCCCCGCGTACTGGCTGACGGTTCCGCTGGTGGTCTGGATGCGTACGGCCGGGGCCGGCGAGCTGCTCGACCAGCTGCCCCAACTGTCCGCGATCTCCCTGGTGTGGTGCCTGGCGGGACTCGCCCTGTATGCCTGGAGGCGCCGTAGGGTAGGTTAGTAAGCGTTCACTCACCCCTGAGGAGGCAACGGTGAAGGTGATCTGCCTGGGTGACAGCATCACCCGCGGACAGGTGAGCGTCGACTATGTGGCCATGCTGCGCGACCGGCTGCCCGGCGAGACGGTGATCAACGCGGGCGTCAACTACGAGCCGTCGTCCGAGCTGCTCAAGCGTCTCGACGACGTCGTACGGCAGGATCCGGACGTGGTCACCGTGCTCATCGGCACCAACGACGCCAACGCCACGTTGAGCGAGAAGCGGGCCAGGGCCCTGCGCAAGCGCTGGAAGCTCGCCGAGACCCCCACGCCCGCCGCGTACGCCGCCAACCTGACGGCCATCGCCGCCCGCCTGCAGAACGAGACCATGGCCCGCGTGGCGCTGCTGTCCCCGCCGGTCATCGGCGAGGACCTGGACTCGGTCCCGGTGCGCCGCACCCAGGAGTTCGCCGAGATCGTCAGGACGGTCGCCGCCGAGCAGGGCGTGACCTACCTGCCGCTCAACGAGCGCATGACCGCCGACCTGGAGGGCACCTCGCCCCGCACCCACTACCGTCCCGAGAGCAACCAGGCGCAGACCGCCGCGATGCAGCACTTCCTGCTCGGCCGCAGCCTGGACGCCATCTCCAGCAGCCGCGGCCTGCGGCTCACCACCGACACCGTGCACCTCAACAGCCGGGGCGCGGCCATGATCGCGGACCTGATCGGGACCTTCGCCGCCCGCTCGCCCGCCACAAGATAGGCCGGCCGCCCTGCTCGGCGGCCGCCGGTCGGGGCCGGTCGCTTGCTCGAAGAGGGCCGGCTACCCGCTCGGGCCGGGGCCGGTTACTCGGCCGCGGCGAGCTGGCCGCAGGCGCCGTCGATCTCGCGACCCCTGGTGTCGCGCACGGTCACCGGCACCCCGTGGAACTCCAGCCGGCGCACGAACGCCCGCTCGTCCTCCGGCCGGGAGGCCGTCCACTTGGAGCCGGGCGTGGGGTTGAGCGGGATCAGGTTGACGTGCACGAGCTTGTTCCTGACCAGCTTGCCGAGCAGGTCGGCCCGCCACTCCTGGTCGTTGACGTCCTTGATCAGGGCGTACTCGATGGAGATGCGGCGCTTGGTCTTGGCCGCGTACGACCAGGCCGCGTCGAGGACCTCGGCCACCTTCCAGCGCGTGTTGATCGGGACGAGCGTGTCGCGCAGCTCGTCGTCGGGCGCGTGCAGCGACAGCGCGAGCGTGACCGGCAGCCCCTCGTCGGCGAGCTTGCCGATGGCGGGCACCAGCCCCACGGTGGAGACCGTGACCCCGCGCGCGGAGATGCCGAGACCGTGCGGCGCGGGCTCGACCATGCGGCGCACGGCGCCGATCACCTGCTTGTAGTTGGCCAGCGGCTCGCCCATGCCCATGAAGACGATGTTGCTCACCCGGCCGGGACCGCCCGGCACCTCGCCCGCCGCCAGCGCACGGGCGCCGGAGACCACCTGCTCGACGATCTCGGCGGTGGACATGTTCCGGGTCAGGCCCGCCTGTCCGGTGGCGCAGAACGGGCAGTTCATGCCACAACCGGCCTGCGACGACACGCACATCGTGACCCGCTCGG
Source organism: Nonomuraea sp. NPDC003560 (assembly GCF_042878785.1). Taxonomy (NCBI): domain Bacteria; kingdom Bacillati; phylum Actinomycetota; class Actinomycetes; order Streptosporangiales; family Streptosporangiaceae; genus Nonomuraea; species Nonomuraea sp. NPDC003560. The sequence goes on from NZ_JBIAOF010000003.1 coordinate 77,827, forward strand.
GATAGCGCATGAGCACCGACTCGACCAGCGCGCCGTCGAACAGCCGCCACAGGGTCTTGCGGGTCGTGCCGCCGTCGGTGGTCAGCTCCTTGACCGGCGTGAGCAGCGTCGGCAGCAGCGCCGACAGCTTGTCGCGGGCCGCCGCGGACAGATCGGTCATCTCGGCGACGTCGGCGGTGTGGCGCTCGAAGTAGTGGCGCGAGAGCTGGTCGGCGCGGAACGCCTTCTCCCCCAGCTCGGTGACCGCGGCCCGGCGCTCGGCCATGGACAGGTCCGCCAGGTGCCGCGCGGGCTTGGCCCGTCGCGGTGCGACGAAGGTGAGCTGGCCTGGCTGCTGGGACACGTTCCTGCCTTTGCTTGGGGGACTTCCGGGACTCTGCTTGGGACTTCCGGGATTTCTCACCGGCCAGGTTAGTGAACGCCGGCCGCCGAGGAGGCATTCCTGATCACGGTACGGCTCGCGTCAGGGTCACCGCCCGATCTACAGTCATCTCGTATGGCGATTTTCCGGTCGGCATCTGGCGAGGGTGGCACCGAGGTCGTCCTCGCCGCCGGTAACCCCTACGGCAGCCGCACGCTCGTGGTCGAGCGGGACGAGGACTCCTCGGTAGCTTACCTGTGCTCGCCCGAGGGCGCCGTCCACGGAGCGGTCTGGCTGGCCAACCACCGGCCGGCCCCGGCGGTGGTCGACCTGGCCCGGATCAACTCCGGCCTGCCCCCGCTGATGCCGAGGGGCAACACGACGCACCCCGAGGGGCGCAGGCCGCTCGGGCAGTTGTCCGCCCTGTGGTTCGAGGAGGGCGACGGCGTCGCCCTCTACGAGGACGACGACCTGCTCGCGGTCATCCCCGGCTGGGCCGACATGAGCAGGGGCATGCCCGGCTACGCCCGTGACGCCGTGGGCGAGTCGCCGTTCGCGTGGGCGCTGTCGGAGGCGCTGGAGGGGCTGCGGCCGCGTATCTCCAATGCCACGTCCTACTGGCGCTGGCGGCACGGCGAGGGGTCGTGGCCGTCGTTCCAGCAGTTCGTCATGGGCCATCTGGACCGGGTGCTCGGCCCGGCCGGGCGCTACTGGGACGCCAGCGGCGAGCGCCTGCCGACCGTCGGCATCACCGAACGGCCGCCGTACGCGGGCCGCGAGCCGACCGTGCTGTCCACGGTGGGGATGAGCTGCCAGCGCATGCCGACGGTCGAGCAGTGGATCGACCGCCCCGACGCCTACGCCCGGATCGAGCTGGCCGTGGCCACCCACGACGACCCCAGGGACGCGGCGCTGCTGCTGGTGTGGCTGGCCCAGTATCCGTGGCACTCGGTGACCTGGCTCGGCCACGGGCACACGGCCAAGTGGTACCACGAGCCCTCGACGTTCCCGCTGGGGCCGCAGTACTCGGGGGTGCTCATGCGAGCCGACCCACCCGACATGCCTGACATGTCGGGGTTCGCGTTCGGCGGGGAGGCCGTACGGTGGTTGTGGCTCACGCCCGTCACGACGGAGGCGTTAGAGGAACAGCGTCAGTAGCAGCCAGACCGGCACCAGCGTGGTCACCAGCGAGTCGAGGCGGTCCATCAGGCCGCCGTGCCCCGGCAGGATCGTGCCGAGGTCCTTGATGCCGAGGTCCCGCTTGATCATCGACTCGATGAGGTCGCCCACGGTCGCCAGCAGCGCCGCCAGCGCCCCGATCAGCGCGCCCAGCCAGAGCGGGCCGTCCAGCAGCCAGGTCACCAGCCAGCCGCCGACCAGCGTGCAGGCGATCACCGACCCGGCGAAACCCTCCCAGGTCTTCTTCGGGCTGATGACCGTCATCTTGTGCCTGCCGAACAGCACACCCGCGACGTATCCGCCGATGTCGCTGGCCACGGTCACCGCGATGAAGATCAGCACCCGGTCGCGGCCGTCGTGCGGCGCCAGCAGCAACGCCGCGAACGCCGCCAGCATCGCCGGGTAGAACAACGTGAACACCGAGGCGGTGCCGTCGCGCACGTAGCCGTCGGTGCCGTCGCTGAACATGCGCCAGACCAGCAGCACGAACGCGAACACCGCGAACGTCCCCAGCAGCCAGAACGGCCCGCCCCAGTACGCCCCGGCCTGCATCGCCACCAGCCCCGCGAGCACGGGCACGGCCGGGACCTTGATCCCGCGCGTGGCGAACGCCTTGGTCAGCTCCAGCACGCCCACGCCGACGCACACCACGATCACCAGGAGGAAGAGCTCCTTGATCGTGTAGAGGGTACCGAGAACCAGCGCGCCCAGCCCCACACCCACCGCGATCGCGGCCGGCAGGTTCCTTCCGGTACGGCTGCCGCCGTCCGGGCCGGTGCCGGCCGTACGTTCTTCCACAGACACTCTCCATAGCCACGGCCCCCGCCTTCCGGCGAGGGCCGCGAGGCGTGCCGCTCAGACTTCGAGCAGCTCGGCTTCCTTGTGCTTGAGCAGCTCGTCGATCTTGGCGACGTGCTTCTGGGTGAGGTCGTCGAGTTCCTTCTCCGCGCGACGGACCTCGTCCTCGCCCGCCTCGCCGTCCTTGATCATCTTGTCGAGGGCCTCCTTGGCCGTACGACGGATGTTCCGGATCGACACCTTGGCGTGCTCGCCCTTGTTCTTGGCGACCTTGATGTACTCCTTGCGGCGCTCCTCGGACAGCTCCGGGAAGGTCACGCGGATCACGTCGCCGGTGTTGGTCGGGTTGACGCCGAGGTCGGAGTCGCGGATGGCCTTCTCGATCGCGCCCATCGCGCTCTTGTCGAAGGGCTGGATGATGACCATGCGCGCCTCGGGCAGGTGGAACGAGGCCAACTGCTGCACCGGAGTCGGAGTGCCGTAGTACTCCGCATTGATCTTGTTGAACATCGCGGGGGTGACCCGGCCGGTCCGGATGGTCGCGAAGTCTTCCTTCGCGACCGAGACGGCCTTGTCCATCTTTTCCTCGGCTTCGAGGAGGGTTTCGTCGATCACAGCGGCTCCCTGTCTACTAGCTGGCGGTGTCGGGCTAGCTCCCTCATTTGCCTGCGGGACTCACCAGCGTGCCGATTTTCTCACCGCGTACCGCTCGCAGGATGTTGCCCTCGCCCATCAGGTCGAAGACCACGATCGGCAGATCGTTGTCCTTGCACAGGCTGATCGCGGTCGCGTCCATGACCGCGAGGTCGCGCAGCAGCACCTCGCCGTAGTCAAGATGGTCGAACCGGACCGCGTCGGGGTTCTTGCGCGGGTCGGAGTCGTAGATCCCGTCGACCTGCGTGCCCTTGAGCAGCGCCTCGGCGCCGATCTCCAGGGCCCGCTGCGACGCCGCGGTGTCGGTGGAGAAGTACGGCGAGCCGAGACCCGCCCCGAAGATGACCACGCGGCCCTTCTCCAGGTGCCTGATCGCGCGGCGCGGCAGGAAGGGCTCGGCGACCTGCTGCATGGTGATGGCGGTCTGGACGCGGGTCTCGACGCCGCGCCGCTCCAGGAAGTCCTGGAGCGCCAGACAGTTGATCACCGTGCCGAGCATGCCCATGTAGTCGGCCCTGGCGCGGTCGATGCCGCCCTGGGACAGGGTGGCGCCGCGGAACATGTTCCCCCCGCCGACCACGACCGCGACCTGCACGCCCTCGCGCACGGCCTCGGTGATCGAGTCGGCCAGGTGGTCGACGACGGCCGGGTCGATGCCCAGCGGGTCGTCTCCGGCGAACGCCTCGCCTGACAGCTTCAACATCACCCGCTTCCACCTCAGTGGACCCTGCGGGCTGGGTGATGAGGAAGCCGCCGTCCGTGTGGATTCGTGGGCTGACTCCCGGTGGTCCTGCACGGCGGCGGCCTCCTTCATTGGGTGGAACTCTGGGCTGGCAGTTCGCTCAAGCCTAAGCCTGGCCGACCTTGAATCGGACGAAGGCGAGCACCTCGACGCCGTTCTCCTCGGCGTACTTGCCCACGCTCTTCTTGTTGTCCTTCACGAAGGCCTGCTGGACCAGGGTGAAGTCCTTGTACCAGCCGTTGACGCGACCCTCGACGATCTTGCCGATGGCGGCCTCGGGCTTGCCCTCCTCGCGGGTCATCTCCTCGAAGAGCTTGCGCTCCTTCTCGACGACCTCGGCGGGGACGGACTCGGCCTTGAGGTACTGCGGGGCCATCGCCGCGGCGTGCTGGGCGATGTCCTTGGCGACCTCGGCGTTCGGCTTGTCGAGCTGCACGAGCACGCCGACCGCCGGCGGCAGCGCCGGGTCCGTCTTGTGCATGTACGAGCCGATGTAGCCGCCCTCAAGCACGGCGAAGCGGCGGATCTCGATCTTCTCACCCAGCGCGGCGTTGGCCTCGTCCAGGTGCTCCTTGACGGTCTTGCCGTCGAAGGAGGAGTCGAGCAGCGTCGCCACGTCAGCGGGCTTGCTCGCCAGGATGTGGGCGACCACACCGGCGGCCAGCTCCTGGAAGCGCTCGCCCTTGGCCACGAAGTCGGTCTCGCAGTTGAGCTCGAGAAGAGCGGCGGAGGAGTCGCTGTCCTGCTGGAGCGCGACGAGGCCGTTGGAGGCCGTACGGGCCTCGCGCTTGCCCACGTCCTTGGCGCCCTTGAGGCGCAGGAGCTCGATGGCGCGGTCGAAGTCGCCTTCGGACTCCTCAAGCGCCTTCTTGCAGTCCATCATGCCGGCAGCGGTGATCTCGCGAAGCCGCTTGACGTCGGCCATGTTCACGGAAGCCATTGCTCTTATTCCTTGTGGGATTTCGTCGTCGTCGTGGATCGGAGTGGACGCCCTGGGCGCCCGCCCCTGGTCGGTGCGGCAGGCGCGCGCCGCACCAGGGCCTTGTCGTGCGCGGGTCGTGCGCGGGTCGTGCGTTCTGCCTCGGTCGTGCGCGGTCTTGCCCAGGTCTTGCACGGTCTCAAGCGGTGGCGCCGGGTCGTGCCGGCTGGGCTTCCGCCCGGCCCCTTTGGCTTTCACCTGACTTGCCCGGCTTTCGCCTGGCCCGTCCGGCTGCCTCCGGAACCTTCGCTCGCACCTGGGCTCGGTCTGGGCTCGGGCTTCGTCCGGCCTGGGCGCGGACTCCGCTCGGGCCCGGGTTTTCGCCCAGGTCTCCGCTCAGCAGGACGGGCTCCGCCGGTGGAGCTCCGCTCCGCCTCGCTCGGCATACTGCCCAGCCAGGCTCGGCTTATCGCTCCGGCCCGATGGTCATCCACCTCGGCTTACCGCCTCGGCTTCCGACGCCCGGCCCTGACCTACCGCCCGAACCTGATCGCCACCCTGCCCAGGCTCTCGCCTCGGCCTGATCGCCACCCTGCCTTGACCTATCGCCTCGGCCTGATCGCCACCCTGCCTTGACTTATCGCCTCGGCGGGGTGCCGTCCTGTCCGGCTTGCCGTCCCGGCTCGGCCGTTTGCCCAGTCGAGACGCGTACCTTGCCCTACCAAGCCTCAGCCCGCGCAGGACCTCGGCCTTGCCTTTCACAACCTCGGCCCGCGCAGGACCTCGGTTCCGCTCACCCTCTATCGGCCGGCTGCCCGCCCCGCACCGCGGTCGATGACGACCTGCGGCGCGGAGCCGGCGCCTGTACCGTGCCCGGCCTCACGACCGGGCGCGGCGGCCGTGTCTCAGGCCTGCGGCTCGGACTCGGGGGTCTCGTCGGCAGCCGGAGCGGCCTCGGCGGCAGGCGCCTCCTCGGCCGGAGCCTCGGCAGCGGGGGCCTCCTCGGCGGCGGCCTCGGGGGCAGCCTCAGGGGCGGCCTCGGCGGCCTGACCCTGGCCCTGCTCGATGAGCTCGCGCTCCCACTCGGCCAGCGGCTCGGCGGCGGCCGGCTTCTCGTCACCGCGGGCGGCGCCGGAGCGAGCCATCAGACCGGCGGCGACACCGTCGGCGACGACCCTGGTGAGCAGGCCGACGGCGCGGATGGCGTCGTCGTTGCCCGGGATCGGGTAGTCGACCTCGTCGGGGTCGCAGTTGGTGTCGAGGATCGCGACGACCGGGATGCCAAGCTTCTTGGCCTCGCTGATCGCGATGTGCTCCTTCTTCGTGTCCACGACCCACACCGCGCTGGGCACGCGGCCCATGTCACGGATGCCGCCGAGCGTGCGCTCGAGCTTGTCCTTCTCGCGACGGCGCATGAGGAGCTCCTTCTTGGTGAGCCCCGAGCCGGCGACGTTGTCGAAGTCGAGCTCCTCGAGCTCCTTCAGACGCTGAAGCCTCTTGTGCACGGTGGAGAAGTTGGTGAGCATGCCGCCCAGCCAGCGCTGGTTCACGTACGGCATGCCGACCCGCGCGGCCTGCTCGGAGATGGCCTCCTGAGCCTGCTTCTTGGTGCCGATGAACAGGATCGTGCCGCCGTGGGCGACGGTCTCCTTGACGAAGTCGTAGGCACGGTCGATGTACGACAGCGACTTCTGCAGGTCGATGATGTAGATGCCGTTGCGCTCGGTGAAGATGAAGCGCTTCATCTTCGGGTTCCACCGGCGGGTCTGGTGGCCGAAGTGAACGCCGCTCTCGAGCAGCTGTCGCATGGTGACGACGGGGGCCATGTGATGGTCCTCCAGGTCTGGGCGCCCTGCGGATGGGCGCAGTTCTCGGTTGTGCCGCGGCAGCGCGTTGTCTACCGCCCTGATGCCCCAAAACCGCTCCAGCCGGGCCGGGGCCCGGACCGAGGGTGCGGTCCGCAACGGGGCATGCGAAGTCGGCCTGTTGCCACAGGCCATCGAAAAGTCTACCTCCCACACCGCCCCAGGCTGACCGTCGGAGGTCAAACCGACATGCCGGGTACGGCTCACCCCACATCGTGGTCCTCCGTGGGCAACCCGGGCGACGTCCTGGGGGCGACCGGGAAGAGGTTGATCTGCGCCTCCGCGATCCTGGCACCGCTCGGCGCGTCCTCCTGGCTGCGCTGGTGGGCGATGTACGGCTCCAGGAGCTTCTCGATCTCCGCGCTCAGCCGTCCCAGCTCGCTCGCGTCGACCCTGATCCGGGTGCGGCTGAAGCGCGTCGCGTCGCGCCATTCGTCCGTGTCGTGCTCGATGCTGGCCAGGGCCCGGTCGGCCTCGTCGCCGGCCTCCTTGCGGAACGCCTTGATCAACAGGGTCTTGGCGTCACGGACCTCCGGCTGGTCGTCCGGAAGCACTCCCACGCTGAACGGCTTGTGCGTCGATCTCCACAGCCGTTCGCGTCCGTCCCCTCTGGGCGGGGCGTCCTCGACGAAGCCGTACTTGGCCAGCATGCGCAGGTGATAGCTGGCGGCGCTGGGCGTGATCCCCGCGATCTCGGCCACCTCGGTCGCGGTGGCGCTGTCCTGCACGCCGAGCCGGTTGAGGATCAACAGCCTCGCCGGGTGAGCCAGCGCCCGCATCATCTTGGGATCGCTGAGCCCCTCCATGTCCTGCGTCATGTGCCAAAGGTACCCGGCAAGAGATGTGAAGCATTCCCTTTACAACTCTGAAGGGATCCCTTCATACTTATGAAGTCTTCCTTTCACATCTCTCCCCACCCTGTCCGCCCGGCCCTCTTCACCTCCTCCCGAACTCGCCACCGGAGACCCCAGCATGGACACGACGCCCCCACTCCCCCTCCGCAAGCAGCGTGACTACCGCCTGCTGTGGAGTGCCCGCACGATCTCGATCACCGGCTCGGAGGTCTCCAAGCTGGCCGTCCCACTGACCGCCATCACGCTGCTGACCGCCTCACCCGCCGAGATGGGGCTGCTCACCGCCGCCGCGCCGCTGCCCGCCCTGCTGTTCGGCCTCCAGTCGGGCGCCATCGCCGACCGTCTCACCCGGCACCGCCCGCTGATGATCGCCTGCGAGCTCGTCTCCTGCGCCGCCGCCGCCACCGTCCCGCTGGCCTGGCTGCTCGGCGTCCTCACCGTGCCCTGGCTGATCATCGTGGCCCTGGTCATCGGTACGGCCGGCGTCATCTTCAAATCCGCCAACTTCCCCTACATAGCCGCGGTCGTGGACCCGTCGCAGCGCACCGAGGCCATGGCCGGCTTCCAAGCCTCGTACTCGGTGGCCTCCGTGAGCGGCCCCGGCCTGGCCGGCATCCTGGTCCAGACGCTCACCGCGCCGTTCGCCGTACTGGCCGAGGCGCTGTCGTTCCTCGCCTCCGCCATCCTGCTCCGCTCGATCCGCACCCCGGAGCACAACGAGCCCACCCGCTCGTCCAGCATGTGGCACGACATCGTCGAGGGCCTGCGAACCAGCCTCACCCACCCCACGCTCCGAGCCGTCCTGGGCGCCGGCGTGACGATCAACTTCTTCGCCATGGCGTACATCGCCGTCTACATGCTCTACATGGTCAACACGCTCGACATCCCCAAGGGAATGATCGGCCTCCTCACGGCGCTGAGCGGCGCGGGCGGCCTCCTGGGCGCCTGGCTCACCTCCCGCCTGTCCAAGCGCTACGGCGAGAACCGCATCCTGCTCGTCTCGGTCCTGTTCTTCCCGCTGGACATCCTCGCCGTCGGCCTCCTGACCGGCCCCCTCTGGGTGAAGCTCACCGTCCTCGGCCTGACGGGCGTCATGACCGGCGTCATCGTGGTCGCCTTCGCCACCTGCATGGGCGTGATCACACTCCGCGACACCCCCGCCGCCCTCCGAGGCCGCGTGAACGCCACCATGACCTTCGCCGTACAGGGCGTCCTGGCCGTCGGCGGCCTGGTGGGCGGCGTACTGGCCGAGTTCATGGGCCTGCGCCCGGTCATCCTGCTGAGCGCGGCGGGCATCGCCCTGAGCAGCCTCTGGATCTGGCTCTCCCCCCTACGTCCCAACCGCCCTCAGACCTCCCACACCCCACCCGCGCCCCCTCACAACCCCAGCCCCCAGACACTGAAGAACCTGATCGAATCCAAGCGCCACTCAGTCATCTAGCCACCTCCACTCCCCCAAATCCCGCACCGCCTACACCACGTCTCGCTCCCGCTGCCACTACACCCCGCCCCCCTCTCGGCCCCTTGCCATCTCGCCAACCGCACGTACACCCACGGTGCCTGCACCGGTCGTACGGCACACAGCCAGAGCCCTCGCCCTACGGCCTGCAACGCCCCTCCCACGGTTAGTGCCTTCACCTCCCGGCGTCGGCGGTTACCGTCACTGGGGGCGGCCCGTTTCTTGGGCACAGCCTTTCTCCAGCTCTTGGCGCAGCTCTGGATCGATCGCCACACCAGCCGCATGGTGGTGACGCAATGGTGCGTCCCATGCTGACCAGGCAGAAATCGACCTGCCACTTCATCGACGTCCTGAAGCCAATTTGAGCCGTCACCGCCGGAAGCGGCCATCAATGGCCGCCCAGGGGCCGCAGCACTCGGCCCTATCAAGCTCCGCCGAACAGCGACCTGAAGCTGGAACGGGCCTAATACGGCAGGTAGTAGCTGAGCAGATCCGCGGTGAGCGGCGGAAAGAGCGCCTGGAACAGCTCTTCCTCTCCGGTGTAGACGTCGGGCCGGATGCGGGTCAGCCCCTCGATCCCGTGCGGGCCGAACAACAGGGCGGGCAGGTGGTCGGGTGCCACTCCGATGCCCTTCACGGATCCAGGTCGCTGCATCGGCCCTCCTGTGACGACCTCGCCAAGGCCATCGGCGCCGACCGGGATCCGGTAATGGGCGCCGAAGGTGGAGATGACGATGTCATCGCCGGTGCGGTCCGTCCCCTCTGCGGTGAGGCGCTGCCAGAGCAGCGGCCGGAGCCGGTCGAGCAACACCGCGACGTCCGGAATGCGCACGTAGTACTGCTCCGCCCGCTTCCGCGGTTCGTGGTCGAGGAACTCCTGCCAGGCGGTGGCAGTCACGGATCCGGCCCGATGGACGACCTTCAGCTCACTCCCGGGGAACTGGGCGACGACGGCACTGAGCAGGTCGCGGGCCGCGGCCTCGTCGGCGGCGGCAGCCTCGGCCAGCAGCACCTCGTCGTCGTCGGGAGGCGTGGTGCGTCCGGTGGCGATGACGGTGCCGGCGCGCTCCAGGACCCAGGAGGTGCTCGCCTGGTGGTCCAGCAGCCATCGCCAGCCTGCCGCCGAATGCGGCATGGCCACGTCGAACCGGTCCTGAGCCATGTCCTGCAGAGCTGCCATGGCGGGAATGTCGGCGGGCCGGGCGACGCGGAGTGCGGGCGTGCCCTCACCGGCCCGGGGCGTGTGCACGGTCAGCGCCGACGGGATGTCGATGGCGTACTCGTAGCCGAACAGCCGGTAGAAGTACGGGATCCCGATCATCACCTGAACGACGTGACCACGGGCGGCGGAGCGGTCGTGAGCCCATCGCATGAGCGCCCGTACAAGTCCGCGTCCTTCGTATTCGCGGTCGGTGGCGACCAGTTCGACCTGGCCGGCGGGTAGGCGGATGCCGCCGACGCGCACTTCCTCGTCGAGGAGCGTCGCCGTGGACACGACCCGCTCTCCATCCACGACCACGGCGCAGGCGGACCAGCCGACCTCCGGGTCCGAGACGACCAGCCGGTGGTCGAGGGCGTCGGCCGAGTCGCCGCGTTCGGTGAGCAGCGCGCTGATCTGGTCGAGGTCCGCCGGCCGTGCCTGCCGCAGAACGAGGCCGTCGGCCAGCGGGACGGGTGCGGGGGACGCTGCAGTCGGGCTCACGGTGGGACTCTTGCATCGCCCGGATGACCTCGTCCATTGGATTTCCACTCGGCCGGGCGGGCGGCGGGCTCGGTACAGGGCAGGTTGTCCACAGGAGGCTCCCCACCGCTTCCTGTATCCACAGAATCCCGCTCGCCTCGACCTCCGCAGGCCGCTCCCGGCAAGACTCCCCGCCATGCCCCCTCGCCCACGCCTCCCCGCCCTGTCCCCTTGCTCAGCACCACCACCGCCGAGACCATGCACGCAGAACGTGGCCCGCCGTGCCGTGATCCCCCTGGTCGTGCTCGCGACGGCGATCACGCTCACGACCATTGCCACCCCGGCTCCGCTGGCGAAGGCCGCCCCACCCTCCTGGCGATGGCCACTCGACGGCAGCCCCCGCGTCCTGCGCCGCTTCGCCCCGCCCTTGGCTCCTTGGCTGGCCGGACACCGCGGCATAGACCTGGCGGCCTCCGCCGACACGCCCGTCCTGGCCGCAGGCTCAGGCACCGTCCGCTTCGCAGGCCCAGTAGGCGGAAGGGGAGTCGTCACCATCGACCACCCAGGCGGCCTCCGAACGACGTACCTGCCGATCAGCGCATCGGTGAAGCAGGGTGAGCCGATCACGATGGGCAGCCGTCTGGGAGTCGTACAAGCCGTACACGGCCATTGCCAGGAGTCATGCCTGCACTGGGGCCTGATCCAAAGCGCCCGCTACCTGGACCCTCTTCTCCTCCTGGGCCACGCCCCCATCCGCCTCCTCCCCATCTGGCCCAAGACCGCCCCACCGCAGACCACCCCGCCCCTGCTCCCTCCGGCCCCCAGACCACCCTCCGAAGCACCCCTTACCTATCCCTCCGAGCCTTCCGAAGCACCCCTTGCCGTCCCCGTCGAGCCCTCCGAAGCACCCCTTGCCGTCCCCCTTGAGCCCTCCGAAGCTCCGCTTGACGTCTCGTCCAACCCCTCGGAGGCGTTCGCAGGCAGCACCTCAACCCCACCCACCCTCCCCCTGCTCACCAAGCTGTCCGCCGCCTTCTACCGCCCGAACCCGCCCCTGCTTCCACGCCTGAACCCGTCTGCTTCGCTCGCACGGAACCTGTCTCCGACGCCCCCGTGCCTCCTCCGCCCCCGCTCCTCGTCCCTCTCCCCCCGTCCCTGCTCACAGTTCTCGCGCACCACGACTCATCCGCGAACCAGCACAACGCGCTCCCATCCGCCTACTCCACCGTCCTGCAGGCGCTTGCCCTCACCGCAGAGCCCACCCCCGAGACCCCGCTCATCACCCCTGCGGTCACCCCCTCACGCCCGGAGACGCGTTCCAGCGACCTTCCCCTCCGCAACCAATCAGCCAGAACTCCCGAGCAGCGGCATGACCCAACTCACGTCCCCTCCAGATCCCTTGCAACCGTCCTCCGCCTCCTGACACATGCGGCTTCGCTGCCAGCAGCCCCAGCGATCGGACTGGGCACCATCCTCGGCGCCGCCCTCCTGATCACGGCCCTACGCCGCCGCCGACGCCCCCACAAGAAACACCACGGCTCAAGAAGCGGAAGCGGCCAACACCGCAAACCCCCAACAGAAGGACTCCACAGACGCCCCAACCCACCCTCACGACGCTCCTCCTGACCCCTCAAACCGCCCTCAGAGACTCACTCTTCAAGCCCTGAACCCGACACCTGCCGAGAACCTCCAAGCTCACAACGAGACCCCCACAACGGCCACCCGCATCAATCCAGAAATGCCTTCAAGGCAACCAAGATGCCCATCCATTCACCGCCGCTGGATGAACACGACCGTCAAACCTCATCGGGAAACGCGTGCGCCCTTGATCCGGACCAAACCCCGCCTAATAAGAGCGCCTTGTTCGCCCTCTGGCTCCACGGCCCAGCCTCCGTCCACCGCCTCAGTCGCCATCCGCCCACCGCTGCCGGTCGACCGCTGTCGGTCCACCGCCGTCCGCCCACCACCCACCGCCGACGCCCGACACCGGCACCGGCACCGGCACCGGCACCGGCCAACCGTCTCTGAACCCTCCGCCCTCGTGCCCTCCGCCCTCGTGCCCTCTGCTCCTTGGCATCCTCACCGCCGAGCGAGGCACTGAATGCGGTGCACCAGGACCGCACTGCCAAGTTGCGGCCTACGTAAAGCGCACGGCACCAGCGCCGTGCGTGGTTATGGTTGCCTGTAGCGGCACAGGCCACCCGCGCCATGTGAATGGGGACCACCCATTTCTTGGCCGCCGCAGGTAAGCCCAGTCGCCACATGGCCGCCGCTCGCCTGCATGCGAGACGCTTCTATGCGCCGTAAGGGAAGCTCGTCCAGCAGCAGACCGAACCAAGCCGGGACTCACTTGGGCGAGGGCTGGCCCCATGCCGGAGCCCGTACCCCAAGGGGGCGGGCGTTCACCCGGACGATGGCTAGACCCGCACCGGAGCCCGCACCCCCAGGGAGCGGCGTTCAGCCGGGCGGTGGCTAGACCCGCACCGGAGCCTGCACCCCAGTGGGGCGGGGACTCACCCAAGCGATCGCTAGACCCGCGCTTAAGCCCCCGCAACGCCCTGCTGGGGTGAGAGACTCCCCGCGATGGCTGGCCCCTGCTGGGGGACCATGCCCGCGAATACGCCTCCGACTCCGGTTGGGCTTCTTCCTCTACCGTCCGCGCCGCTTTCGTGCGCGGTCCTTCGTTCCCAGTTCCTCCTTGGAGGGGGCTGGGTATAGACGCGTCCTGCTGTGGGATGACGGCGCGTGATCTGGAGCGTCCAGCAAGCCGGCGCCAGCCAGGAGTATCAGGTCCTCAATCAAGGCGCTGCACGTGACCCGCACCTCCGCGTGCTCGACTCCCGCGCGCCTCTCCGGTAGAGCACCCGTCGGTTAGGTGGTCGCCGCCGGTCTTTCGCTCCACCCCATGAATCCAGCACTGCCTGCGCGGCAGGAACATGCTTCTCGCGTCCTTGCCTCTCGCTCCTTTCGCATCCCTCGCGGATTGACGGCACTGTCGTGTCGTCGCGCCGTCGGGTTCTCTGGCCGACGTGGCTACGGGTCTTGGGGCGTTGGCGTCGGTGTGGGAACTGCGCAGCACTCCCGAACGTGTCGTGCTGCGTCGCCTAGCTGCGGGTTCGGCCGGGCCCAATGCCTGCGTGGACGCTTGGTTCGACGTCTTATGGCCCTTGCCGCTCAGCCGGGGAGCGAGGGGTGGGTGAGAGAGGCAATGGCGTGCTGGTGTCTGTGGTCAGGCGCGGGGGTGGGCTTGGCGGTATGCGGTGCGGAGGCGGTCGATCGAGACGTGGGTGTAGATCTGGGTTGTGTTGAGGGAGGCGTGACCGAGTAGTTCCTGGACGCTACGCAGGTCTGCGCCCCCTTCGAGCAGGTGGGTTGCCGCGGTGTGCCGCAGTCCGTGTGGGCCCATGTCGGGGGCGCCCTCGGTCTGGGCCAGCCGCGCGTGCACCACCCGTCGTACGGTGCCAGCGTCGATCCGGCCGCCACGGACACCGAGGAAGAGGGCCGGCCCAGAGCGTTCCCGAACCCAGATGGGACGTCCGTTGATGCACCATCGGTCCAGAGCTCGAAGCGCTGGCAGCCCGAACGGCACGGAACGCTCCTTTCGTCCCTTGCCCAGGACCCTGATGACATGCCGGTCCCGGTCCACGTCGTCGACGTCGAGCGCGCAGAGCTCGCCCACCCGCACAGCCGTGGCGTAGAGGAGTTCCAAGAGCGCCTGGTCTCGAAGGTCTTTGGGATCGCCGGTGGACTGGGGCGCGCTCAGGACGGCCTGGGCCTGATCCTGGTCGAGCACGGCAGGCAAGGGACGGGGCGCCTTGGCGCTGCCCAACAACAGGCCGGGGTCGGCGGCCAGCCAACCCCGGCGGTGGCAGTACGCGGTGAAGGTACGGACGCACGCCGTTCTGCGGGCCAACGTGGCTCTTGCCTTGCCTGCACTGTGCTGGTCGGCCAGCCAGCCCCGCAGCTCGCTGATGTCCAGGCGGTCAAGCCATCCACGGAGGTGGTCGAGGAGGGCGGTGATGTCTGACAGGTAGGCGCGCACTGTATGTGGGGAAAGGTCTCGCTCGAACCGCAAATACCTCTCGAACTCGGCAAGCACTTCGTCGGCATTTACGTCACGGTGCAGACCAGGGTTCAGGTCACGATTCAGGTCCGCATTCACGTGGGGGTTCAAGTCAGCGTTCACGTGGGGGTCCGGGTCCGCGTTCACATCAAGGTTCAGGTCTGCGTTCACGTTGGGGTTCTGGTCTGCGTTCACGTTGGGGTTCAGATCGGGATTTGGGTCGCGGTTCAGGCTGTCGTTCAGGTCGCTGTTCAAGGCTTCACCTACTGTCCCCACGAACATTCGCCACTTCTGTCACTGCTGTGCCGCCTGATGCCTCGGGCTCGCCATGGGAGCGGTGTGCAGCTCAACCGCTCGAGCGTCCGTCCCAGCGGCCGAGCAAGGCACGGCGCGGCACGGCACGGCGCGGCACGGCGCGGCACGGCGCGGCACGGCGCAGCACGGCGCAGCACGGCACGGCGCGGCACGGCGCGGCACGGCGCGGCACGGCGCGGCACGGCGCAGCACGGCACGGCGCGGCGCGGCACGGCGCGGCACGGCACGGCACGGCACGGCGCGGACGTCGGCTGCGGCTTGGTTGCGCGTCTCATTGCCCACATGTCAGTCATCTTCAATCGCCTACATGCCTTCTTCCTTCACCATCTCACCCGATGAACTCGCCACCTGGGTCATGGTGGCTGTCACATCGGCGGTGTCGCATGCCCCCACGTCACAACGATTGGTCAGGTAGGAGGTGCGAGTTCTTCGGGGTGAGGCGGGGGTGGGGTGTCGTCTTCCGCAGGTGGCGGAGGGTCTGTGACTGGGGCTTCGTTGGCCGGGGGTGGGGTCAGGGCCATGGTTTCGGGGGCTTTCGGGTAGCTGGATGTGGTTTTGCGGAGGCGCCAGCCGCCGCCCGCCCGTTCTATGTATCCGGCTGCGGCCAAACCGCCCAGGGCGCTCAGTGTGATGTCCATGCTGACGCCTGCTGAGACCGCTATCGAGGCCGGACCGGCGCCGCCGCGGGTGGGGATGGCGTCCAGGACTCTCTTGGTGGATTCGCTGAGACCGTCGCGGGGGACGATGGGCGTTCGGGTCTGCGGGGCCAGGTCGTCGCCCATGACGCCGACTAGTTCGATCATTTCCTCCGGAGTGGTGACACAGACCGCCTTGCGTTCGCGCAGGAGTTTGTGGCAGCCGGCCGACAACGCAGACGTGGTGGGCCCGGGCACCGCCCCCAGGTGCCGGTTGAGAGTGAGCGCGTGGCCGGCGGTGTTCAGGGCACCGCTGCGGAGGGCTGCCTCCACGACGGCCGTGCCTCTGGTCAGGGCGGCGATGAGGCGGTTCCTGATCAGGAACCGGGCGCGGGTCGGATGGACGCCGGGCGGGCATTCGCTCACCACGACGCCCTGCTCGCGGGCCTGGGCGAAGAGCTCCTGATGGCCGCTCGGGTAGCAGATGTCCACTCCGCAGGCGAGAACGACCACCGTGGGTGAGCCGGCCAGCAGGGCGCCCTTGTGGGCCGCGCCGTCCACCCCGTAGGCGCCGCCGGAGACGACGGACCAGCCCGCTTCGCTGAGGCCGATGCCGAAGTCGGCCGCGATGTGCAGACCGTACTGGGTGGCGGCTCGGGCTCCTACGACGGCCACGGACTGCAGGCAGGCGAAGCGGAGATCGGCCGTGCCGTGCAACCAGAGGCCCAGGGGGCGGCTCGGGCCGAGATGGTCAAGTTGCGTGGGCCATTCGGGGTCGCCGGGGACGATCAGCCTGGCTCCGTGCATCTCGCCGGCCTCCAGATCAGCGGCGGGCTTCGACGCAGCCAGCCGGAGGAACCAGGCGTTCAGCCGACCCGACAGGTCACACGGACGTTCCTGCCGGGACTCCTGGGCGGTGAAGGCCGGTGGAAGTGCGCGCTCGCGGATCGCCTCCACCGCTCCGGAGGCACCGAGGTGCGCCACCAGGCGGCCCATGGCCGTGTCGCCCACGTCGGCGGCTCGCATGAGGGCCGCACGTGCCTCATGCTCTGGACTAATCACAGGGGCCTCCTGGTGATCTTCATGGGCGGGTTCGTGTGCAGGCGGACGGCCGGGGTCACGGTTGTACTCCGAGCCAGAAGCCGAGGGCTGCGGTGGTCTCGTCTTCTTCTGGGCGGTCTTTGCCGGCGAGGTCGGCGAGGGTCCAGGCGACGCGCAGCGTGCGGTCGAGGCCGCGGGCGGTGAGGGAGCCAGAGTCGAGGCAGGAGGTCATGGGCTTCATCGCCGCATCGGACGGACGGAGGTCGGAGTGGAGGACGGATGAGGGGATCTCGGCGTTCGTCCGCCAGGGGGTGTGGGCCAGGCGTTTGACGGCGCGCTCACGGGCCAGCAGGACGCGTTCGGCCACTGTTTCACTGGATTCGACGAAGTGGCGGTCGGCCAGGAGCTCGCGTCTGGACGAACGGACGACCGTGACCTTCATGTCGATGCGGTCGAGGAGGGGACCAGACAGCCGGCCCAGATATCGACGTCTTGTGGTGGGCGAGCAGCGGCAGGTCGCGCCGGCCTGGTCGTCGGCCTGGGCGCAGGGGCACGGATTGGCGGCCAGCACCAGCATGAACCGGGCGGGGAACGTGACCGACGCCGCGGATCTGGACACCGTGACGCGCCCCGACTCCAGCGGTTGCCGCAACGAGTCGAGGACGTGACGAGGGAACTCGGGGGCCTCGTCCATGAACAGCAGGCCCCTGTGCGCGAGGGAGACCGCTCCCGGACGGACGACCGTGCTGCCACCACCGATGATGGCGGCCGCCGTCGCCGTGTGGTGGGGGCTGACGAACGGCGGACGGTTGATCATGGGACTGTCGGGTGGCAGCAGCCCCGCGACGGAGTGGATGGCCGTGACCTCCAGGGCGTGGTCGAGCTCCAGGTCCGGCAGGAGGGTGGGAAGGCGTTCGGCCAGCAGGGTCTTGCCGGTGCCGGGCGGGCCCACCATCCACAGGTTGTGGCCGCCTGCGGCGCACACCTCCAACGCCCGGCGGGCCACGGGCTGGCCAACGACGTCCGCCAGGTCGACGGCGGGCTGGGCCACGGGCTTGGGCGTGTCGACGCGGCCAGCGACCTCGGGTTCGGGTGGCTTGTCGCCTTTGCGTAGCCACTCGACCAGCTGGCGCAGGTGAGCCACCGGGACCACGTTCACGTCGGGGACCAGACCCGCTTCCCCCGAATTCTCCGACGGGACGATGATCGTGGCGTCTTCGTGCGCCGCCGCGGCACCGAGGATGGACGGAAGCACTCCGCGCACGGGCCTGATGCGGCCGTCGAGACCGAGCTCGCCCAGGAAGAAGGGCTCGGCGATGCGCTCCGCCGGGACGACTCCTGCGGCTCCCAGGATCGCCATGGCGATGGCGAGGTCGAACTGGGATCCGCGCTTGGGGAGGCTGGCGGGGAAGAGGCTGACGGTGATGCGGGCGTCCGGCCATGGGTAGCTGCTGTTCCCCATGCTGGGCGTTTCCGACCTGGGGGAATGACGCCCGCATCGGCCGTGAGCTGCAAGAACGCTACTTGTTGGCGTTGGTTGTGTTAGGCGACGTTAGGCACTGCGGCGGCCCACAGACGGCCCACGGGCGGCCCGGCTGTAGCTACTCCGTGGCCTTACCGTCACGGATCTTCCCGATGTACTCGCGCGACCAGTCCACCGACCGCCCGATCTTGGCAAGGCTCTCGCCCTTGCCGATCTGCTCTCGGATGCCGGCGAACAGCGCCGCCCGCGCCTGGTCGTATGCGTCGCGGAGCTCGCGCAGCTCCGGAATCTCGTCCTTGGCCATGGAGGCATGCTCTCACAACAAAGTGCCGGAACATAGAACGCGAACATTGTTGACATCATTCCACTCTCCCTATAGCGTCAACTTTGTTCGCGAAGTCAGATGACAGGGAGCGCGAGATGGACACCACCGTCACCACCCGCGAGATCGCCCAGGCCCGCCGCGTCTCGGTTCGCACCGTGCAGCGTTGGGCGGCCAAGGGCAAGCTCGACGCGGTCAAGGTCGGCGGCCGGTGGATCATCACCCTCAGCGTCAACCTCGACCAGTACAAGCCCTTCCAGCTCGACAAGGCCCGCGAGCTCATCGAGCAGGGCGGCATCGTCGCCACCTCGCGCCCGGCGCTCTACGTCGCGATCTCCTCCGACGGGACCTCGCAGTACGTCGTCGACCAGGCCGAGCACTCCTGCACCTGCCGCGCGGCGATCCGCGGCCTGAACTGCTACCACCTCGCCGCCGCCGACCTGGTCGAGGCGGCCTGACCTCCGAGGAGCACCGTGCAGATCGCCCCCCAGACCGCGGAGATCCTCGCCGCGGCCGACCTGACCGACCAGGACCTGGCGGACTTCGCTTCGTTCGCCACCGACGACCCCGCCGGCCAGGCGGCGATCGTCGAGCAGATCAAGACGGCCCGCAAGTAGGACCGCCCCTCCCCCTCCGACGTCCAGGCGGGCGGGGCCGGTGAGCCACCACCGACCCCGCAAACGCCCTCACCTGCACAACCAGGAAAGAGCGCCAATGCACCACCGTACCTACGTCAACGACGACGCCACCAGCACCCCGGTCCGTTCCGACGCCGAGACGGCGCGGCCCGAGCTCGAGGCACCGGCCTGCCGCTGGTGCCGCAAGACCCACCTGCCGCTCCGCCGCCCCGTCGAGCAGGTGCGCCCGCTACTCGAGGGCAACGGCGCCCCCGTCCACGGCTGCGACCCGTGCATGTCGCTGGTCGAGCGCGGCCTGGCCGAGCGCGGCCTGCAGCTGCTCGCCGCCCCCGGCTGCCGCCCCTGGTGCGCCGGCCACAACACCGACCCCGAGGGGTTCACCTGCATCGCCCTCCCCGAGGCGGCGCCGGTCGAGCCGGGCCACGCGGCCGGGCGGGTCGTGCTGTGGTTCGACAGCCAGCTCGGCCACATCATCAACCTCGACTGCAAGGTCGAGGACCTCACCCTCGACGAGGCCGAGCAGCTTCTGCGCGCCCTCGACACTCAGGTCTCCCGCGCCCGTAGGGCGTCCAGATAGCACGACGGCCCTGGCCGGTGCTCCAACACCTGCCAGGGCCTGGCCCATCCCCTGAGGACCCAGGAGATCGACGTGACCGACACCGTACCGTCGGCCGGCCCGGGAAGCTGCCGCATCCCGTGGTGCCAGGCCGACCACAGCACCGCCCGCGACGCCGGCCTGCACTGGCAGGTGGCCGCCAGCACCGGCGCCGACAACACCACCGTGGAGGTCCGGTACGCCGAGCGCGAGCCCGCCCGCGTGCCGTTCCTGCGCGTCCTGTACGGCCCGGACTGGGCCCTCAGCAACACCCTCGACATCCGCCCGGACGCCGCGACGGCGCTGGCCGACATCCTGGCCCTGCTCACAGTGCCGACCTTCGGCGAGTTCGCCGCCGGTCTGCGCCGTGCCGCCCAGGGCCCGCACACCCCCGGGAGCGTGCAGTGGTAGCCAGCTCCCACGCGGACCGGCCGCACCGCCGGAACCTCGACCTGATCGAGCACCTGGACCACCGGGCGTGCTTGATCGAGGTCAACGTGCAGACCGTCGTCGACCCGCACCTACAGGTGGTGCTCACCGACGTGGATGGCACGACGAGCAGCGTCCGCTTCACCGCCGAGCAGGCGGGCGTTATCGGGCGGATCGTCGAGCTGTTCGACCGGCGCGGGGTGCGGGAGTTCGGGCAGCTGCTCGCCGAGGGCGCCCGGCTGCTCAACGAGGACGACGCCGACCACTAGAAGCCGGTCCCCGGCAGGCGACCCTACCGCCAGCCGGGGACCTCAACCCGACCCCTGCCAGAACAGGAGATCCGGCTGTGAGCCGAAACCCTATCGAGCCGGTCGACCGACCGCTCGAACTCAGTCCCGCCCGGCCGGTCGACGGTGTGGCCACGCGCCGCGTCGCCATCGCGGTCGTGTCGGTCATCGCGGCCGTGGCCGCCTATGTGTCATTCCGGCATCAGCACGGGCTCGCCACGTCCGCCGGTGAACCCGCGTCGACGGCGTGGACCCTGCCCGTCCTGATCGATGGCGTGATCATCATGGGGTCGCTCGTGATGCTCGACGCCTCGCGCCGGCGGCACCGTTCTCCGTGGCTGGCCCGGCTCGCGCTCATTGCCGGGGCAGTTGCCACGCTGGCGGCGAACGTGGCGCACGGCTGGTCTGGCGGACTGGCGTCCAGCCTGATCAGCGCGGTCGCACCGATCGTTCTCGTGGTGGCGTACGAGCTGCTCATGGGCATGCTGCGCCGCTCCCCGCACACCGGCCCGGTCATCGACCACCGGCCGGTCGAGGAGGCCGACGCTCAGCCCAGCGAGCGGGAGGAGCCGGAAGCTGACCGGCCCGAGCCGGTCGTGCCCGGCACGGTCGAGGAGGCGGCACGGTTCGCGTACGAGGCGAGCGTGCTCACCCGGGAACCGCTGTCCGAGCGCAAGTTGTCCGACCGGTTCAAGCTGACCCGTGGCGCTGCTCGGGCGATCATTGGCGAGGTGGCTGACGAACTGGTCGCCATCACGCTGCAGATGCAAGGCAAGCCGCCGCACCCCGACCAGCTCGTCACCCGGTTCGGGATCACAGAGCGGCGCGCGGTCGAGCTGATCAACGCCCGGCTCACCGAGCAGCCCGCCGCTCCCGACGACGAGCCCGCGGAGGTTCACCCCGCGACCGTGCAGAAGCGCCCCGTCCGCTGGGGTGACCGCGTCGTCCCCGTGCCGTCTCAGGACGTCGGCATGCCAGCCTCGCCGGAGGTCCGCCAGCGCATCGCCCAGATGCGCAACGAGGCGCTCATGAACTACGGGTCCGAGTCGTCCGCCAGCAACGGGCAGGCCGGTGAGGACCAGTGAACGCGACCTCGCACACCGCGTGGGCCGGGGACGTGGTCGCCGGCTTCGTGAACCTCGGCGGCGCGATCGTCGAGCTGCACACCGCACGGTTCATGACGCAGTGGTTGTCCGGGCCTCCGTACGCGTGCGACGAGCCGTATGCAGTGGACGGCTGGAACTGGCGCTGCCGCGGCTGTGCCGCCTATGGCCGCGAGGGCGACAGCTACAACGACCCCGGATTCCGCAAGCTGGCCGAGGCGCGCGGCGAGGCGCAGGCACATGCCGAGAAGTGCCGCGCCGTCCCCTTGCTGACCGAGCTGACCGGGTGGGAGTACCTCGTCGAGTCCTACCGCGACAAGTGGACGACGTTCGAGAACGTCCTCGAACGGCACTGCCGGTCCGGCTGGGAGCTGGTCACGGTGGACTGGGATGGCCGGAGGGTCGTGTTTAGGCGACCCGCCAGGGGGGCCGCATGAGCCCCGCCGTCGCGGCGTTCGCATCCGTGTTTGCCGCCTTGTACGCTGCCCATTCCTTCGGTGACCATTGGTTCGGCCAGACGCACCGGCAGGCGCTCGGCAAGGGCGCACGGACCCGCCAGGGCGTCCGGCACTGCCTCGGCCACGTCGTCCTGCTGGCCGCGCACAAGGCGGTCGCGCTCGGCCTGCTGTGCATCGTGACTGGGCTGCACCTCTCGCTCACAGCCGCCGCCATCGCTCTGGCCGTCGACGGCGCCAGCCACTACTGGGCCGACCGCCGCTACACCCTGGCCTGGCTCGCCGACCGCACCGGCAAGGGCGACTTCTACCGGCTCGGCCTCGGCGAGGCGGCCCCGTGCGGCACCGGCGCCTACGCCCTCGACCAGTCCTGGCACATCGCCTGGCTGTTCGTCACCGCCCTCATCATCGCGGTTGGTGCGCGGTGACCGAGTCCGAGAAGGCTGCGCGGCAGACGCACTACGAAATCGAGCTGGACGCCGAGCCCGAGCCGGACGCGGGCAAGCCGGTCTATGCCGACGTCGTCACCGAGGACCACGAAGCGCGGCCGATCATTCCGGCCGCGCTCCGGCGCGGGAACCGCCGGCCCGCCGCCAGACGCTTCCTCGGCCGTCTGGCGCACCGGCTCGGCTACCACAGCCTGCGAACCCCCTGGTATGCGGCGCTGGCGCTGTGGTGGGCACCCGCGGGCGCATGGAAGGTTCTGGCTGCGGCGGGCAGGTGGGCGTTCGACAGCGACACCATGAGCCGCGCCAAGGTGACCCCCGATGCCGAGGCGGCGCTGAAGTTCATCGAGGTGGCCGACAAGCATCGCCGCCACCGCCTGCCGTGGTTCATCATCGGCCTCGCTTGCCTGCTCGTCTCGCTGCTGGTGCTGGCGCGCGTCAGTCCGTGGTGGGTGCAGGCCGGCGTCCTGGCGGCGGTGCTGCCGTTGCTGGCCAAGGTGGGCCATCCGGTCGACCAGCGGATCGTGCACGCCGCGGTGGTGGCTCCCCGGTTTCGCAAGATGACCCCGGATGTCGTCCTGCGCGGCTACTACGCGGCCGGGCTCGGGCACCCCGACAAGAAGGACCAGCAGGTCACGTTCGGGTCGGTGATGCGGCGCGAGGGCGACGGCAGCGCTGTCCTGATCGACCTCCCGTACGGCAAGGGGTTCGGCCACGTGGTCAAGGCCAAGGAGGACCTCGCGTCCGGCCTCGACGTGGCCGTCTCGCAGGTGTTCCTCACCCGCGACCCGTCCTCCAACAGGCGGCACAAGCTGTGGGTGGCCGATCGGGACCCGCTGTCCATCCCGGCTGGCCGCACGCCGTTGCTGAAGCTGCAGCCGACCGACATCTGGCAGCCTGCGCCGCTCGGGCTCGACGAGCGCGGCCAGGCGGTGACGCTGCTGATGATGTGGGTGTCCATCCTGGTCGGTGCCCAGCCGCGGCAGGGCAAGAGCTTCACCGCCCGGCTGCTGGCCTTGTACGCGGCGCTGGACCCGTACGTGAAGCTGTGCGTGTTCGACGGCAAGGGCTCGCCGGACTGGCGCAAGTTCGCGCTCGTGGCCGACCGGTTCAGCTTCGGGTTCGCCATGTCCCGCGACGGCGACCCGCTGGAGATCTTCGTGGAGACGCTGCGCGAGCTGAAGGCAGAGGTGCAGTGGCGCTACCAGCGGCTGTCGGAGCTGCCCGTGGACGTGTGCCCGGAGGGGAAGCTGACGCGCGACCTCGCCCGTGACCCGCGCTACGGCATGCCGGTCCGGCTGGTCGTGATCGACGAGTGCCAGGAGTACTTCGACACCGGAGACAAGGAGCTGGACAAGGAGATCTCCGGGCTGCTGGTGTTCCTGGTCAAGGTCGCGCCTGCGGCCGGCGTGATCGTGCTGGACGCCACGCAGAAGCCGGGCGGTGTCGGCTCCGGCGAGATCGCCACCCGGTTCACCGCGTTCCGCGACCAGCACCAGGTGCGCATCGGGCTGCGGACCGGCTCCTACCAGGTGTCGGACATGGTGCTCGGGTCCGGCTCGTCCACGGAGGGATACGACACCTCCACCCTGTTGCCCACGTACAAGGGCGTCGGGATGCTGCGCGGCGCCTCCGACGACACGCCCACCGTCCGTTTCCACCTCGCCGACGCCGGCGACGCCGAAAAGATCCTCACCTACGCGCGGACCCTGCGGGAGAAGGCGGGCACCTTGTCGGGGATGGCCGCCGGCGAGGAGGCCGTCAAGCAGGCGCGAGACGTGCTGTACGACGTGCAGCAGGTGTTCTACGGCGGCGAGGACAAGCTGACCTGGCGGCTGCTGGCCGAGCGTCTGCGCGAGCAGCTTCCGGAGGGCTACGCCAGCGAGACGCAGGAGTCCATCAGCGCCAAGCTGCGTGAGCTCGGCGTGGCGAGCGAGAACGTGCGGGACTCGGTCACCGGGGACCCGCTCAAGGGCTGCAAGCTGGCTGCGGTGAAGCAGGCCGCGGAGCGGCGGGCCATCGAGTCGAACGGTGGCGGTAGCGGCCGGCCGGTCCTGCGGTGAGCCCGTTCAGGCCGTATCCCGGGCCCGGGCAGGGTGGCCGCTACCCGCTACAAGCGCACGTTCCCCCATGTCAGCCGGTAGCGGGCCCTGTAGCGGCGCCGCTACGTGTAGCGGGATCGCCGCTACAGGAGGGAGGGTCACCATGGACCCGTTCACCGCTCTGCTGATCGCCGCGGCGGTCGTGGCTGTGCTCTACATCGCCGTCACCCGCAACCCGCTCACCCGGTGCTCCCGCTGTGGGGGCAGCGGCATGGTCCGCTCGTGGGTGCTGCCGTGGCGGTACCGGCCATGCGCGCGCTGTCGGCGGTCGGGCGAGATCCGTGGCCGTTTCGGGCGCTAGATGCTGCTTGCCTAGCCGCCCTCGGAAGACGCGCTTCCTTCGCTGTAGCAACCCCAGGTCCGCGAGGTCTGGGGTGCGGCGAAGCGTCTTCCGAGGGCGGCGTGTGCACCCCCGTCTAGCCCCCTCCAGTACTAGAGCGGGGGTGGTCTAAGGGATCAGCGCCTGAGGTGCCGCAGATACATGCCGTAGGCCCTGTGCATCAGCCCGACGCGTAGATCATTCTCGGAGATGCGCGCCTTCGCCGCCGCCTTGGCGTAGTCGCCGCTGATCGGCACGGGCCCGAGGTCGTTGAGCATGTAGAGCAGGGTCACTGCGGCGAGAACGTCGCAGTCCTCGGCAGGCCGCCATGGCTTCTCCTGATGGCCTCGCCGGCCAGCTTCGGTGAGCCACCAGCCGCCTTCGACGTCGATCTCGAAGGAGTAGGTGACGCCCTTTGGGGCGATGACGGCGAATTCGTCGCGGTAGTCGCGGGGGATCACGCCGATTCCTCCGGTTCCGGGACGACCTGCTCAACCAGATGACCGCCCTGGCGCTTGGGGCAGACAGATCCCTTCGCGCTCTCCCAGTCGCCGAACGCGTTCTCCTCGACGGAAGCGGCACACGCCAAGCAGAACAGGAAGCCCATCACAGGACTCCCGCCCGAGTCTGTGAGGCTGCTCATGCGCCGCGCCGCCAGCCGTGAGCGAGGCGGACGATCGGCGCCTCGATGCGCTCCAGGCGCTCGAAGGTCGACGCCTCGATGACTTCGCCGCTGGCGCGGTGGACGGCGGTCCAGGAGCCGTCTGGCCGCTGCTCGACGTGGCGGAACCCGGGGACCTCGACGGCCGGCCGACACCCGGTCACGGTGTCGGGGCCGACCGGCCTGCTCGTGGTGGCGCATATGCCCGACGCGGGGGCTTGCGCTCGCATGGGGGGTTCGGACCCGTGACTGTCCATGCCCAGGACGGTAAGAACGACGGCCAGCGCCAGGCCAGGATGTTGCGCAATGTTGCGGCAATCAGCGGCCGGCAAGGTCGTCGATGACCTCCAGGACGCGCGCTCGCGCCGCGCGGCCGGTGAGAGCCACGCTGGCCAGGTGCTCGAACATCCGCACGTACAGCTCGACCTCGCGCGGCCGGGTGACCTCAAGCGCGGCCGTGGGGGTCTCCAGGGTCACCAGCTCGTCATCGAAGATCCAGAAGCCCGCCGAGGCAACACAGGGCCGCTCGATCATCAAGGGGATGATGCGAACCGAGACGTGCGGATGCGACATGACCGTCAGCAGCCGCTGAAGCTGCTCGCGCTGCTCGGCGGCCGAGCCGAACCATGTCCGTAGCGCCTGCTCCTCCAGGAGGACATCGAACCGCTTGCCCGGGGCGTGGATGACCTGTTGCCGTTCCATCCGCGCCTCGACCGCCTCCTCGAGGTCGTTGGGGGCGTCGAGGAACCCGAACCAGAAGGTGAGCATCGCGCGGGCGTAGCCGGCCGTCTGGAACAGGCCCGGGATGACGTTGTGCTCGTAGATCCGGAACCGGCGAGTCCGCTCGTACAGCGGGACGGGGGCTCGCATGAGCCGCTTCATGCCCGCGCGGGTCTGGCGGCGCAGCTCCTGGTACATCGTCTGGATGGCGCGCACGGTGGCGATGAGGTCGGGCACTTGGTCGTCAGCGGCACAGATGCGGCACCAGATGCGGATCTCTTCCTCGGTGGCGATCTTCACGCCGTGTTCCATGCGGCTGACCTTGGTGAAGTGCCAGCCTGCTTGCGCGGCGAGGGCGCGGCCGGTGAGGGCCGCGCCCATGCGGATCTCCCGCAGACGCGCGCCGAGTTCTTCGGCGATCTGCCGTTCCGGGTTAGGAGGGCGAGTAGTCACGGTGCGGGATGGCGTACTTCCAGACGTCGGCGAACGCGTTCTCGCAGGTCTTGACGTCCCTGGGGTCGGTGGACCCGGTGATCGCGCGGGTGAGGCCATCGCCAGTGTAGGTAAGGAACACCACCAGGCGGTGGTCGAGGACGTAGAAGTCGTTGGCCGGCAGCATGACGACGGCACCCGGCTCGGTGAGCTGGTGGCGCGGCACCCAACGGATATCCTCCCCGGCGTCCACCATCGGATGGGCGATGGAGTGAGACCACCTCTGGTAGTCGCTCAGCGGCTCGGAGACGACCCGTGCGCGGCGAACGGTCCTCCCGGCGGCAGTGTGCTCTCGGAGCGTGGCACACCAGCCCTGGAGCCACTCGAGGTCGTCTGGCTCTCCGGCCGCCCACTTCGCCATGTAGGGCAGTTCGATCGCCGTTCCGTAGGCGTCTCTGGTCTCGAGGTGGATGGCCTCGCGCTCGATGCCGCTCAGCAGGTTGTCGAACTCGGCAGGAGAGATGATCACGCGCCACCCTGGAAGAACGGGACGAGCCTGTCCGGGATCTCGACCGCGGTCTCACCTTCGGGGATGTTCATCAGCTGGAGTGCGTCTGGGTCGGTAACAACCCACCCTTGGACCACCCAGCTCCCCCGGTCTGTCCGGTAGAGCGTCGGTGACTGGGTCGGGTTGCTGTCAGGGTCCTTCGCGACGAACGTGAGGCGCATGCTCGCTCCTTGCTGGTTGCGGATTGTTGCGCGCCCCGATGGTCCGTCGGCAACCCAGGCCCGTCAAGCGACCAGGACAAGAGAGCATCGACGGAATGAGGCCCTTCCGCGCGTGCGCGTGAGGGTCCTCCCGAAACTCCGGAAATACAGCGGTGCGGCGGCGGGCTCCATGCCCCCGCCGCCGCACCGCTCCCCGGGCCGCTGTTACCTGGGGGATGGTCCCGGCCGCCGGTCGGAGGACAGTTGCCGACGGCCGGGACCACGCTCATGGAGGAGTCTCGTCGCTCCCCTGCGCGGCCACCATCTGGCCGAACTGCGACATGAACCGCGTCGCGACCGCCGTGCCGTCGGCCTCGTCCCACGCCTGACAGATACACGCGGTCGTGGCCGCGAACGCCCCCACCAGCTTGCCCAGGCGGTAGATGACTTCCTTGTCCGAGGTCGCGCCCTCCCGCACGGCCTCATTGGTCATCTTGAGGATGTCGTGCAGCTCGAGCCCCGACCGCATGCCCGTCACCAGGGCAACCACCTGCGCGCTCGCGTTGAAGTCCGTCATCCCTGGTACACCTCCCGGTCGAGCTGGCGGATCTGCTCGCGGATCGCCTCGGCGAACCGGCGGGCCGACATCGGGTTGTTGGGGTCGATGATGCCCTGGACGTTGACCACGAGGTTCTCCACGTGCACGCCGCGCGCGGCCGAGCCGCCGGCCGGGCCGGCGGTCACCGCGCCGAACGCTCCGTCGAACCCGGGCGCCGGCGACGGCACGGCCAGAGCAGACAGGCCGGGCAGCATTGGCGCGAACGCGTCGGCCCCGGCCCGCATCACCTGATTCGCCGCGGCGACGAGCTCGCCCTCCTGGCCGCGGATGCCGTCGGCCAGCGCGGTCATCATCGATTCACCCGAGTACAGCACCCAGCCGCGGCCGGAGAACGGGCCGCGCTTGGCCGGCGAGAACGGGAAGAAGTCGCGGATCCGCTTCAAGATGTCCGAGGCGGCGTTGGCCGCGTCCTGCAGCTTGGAGTACAGGCCGTCGATCAGGCCCTGGACGACGGACCGGCCCGAGTCCCACAGCAGCGACCCGAGGTTGCCGAGCGCGCCGGTGATCCGGCCCGGGATGTCCCGGATGGTGCCCATCATGTCGTCGACCTTGCCGCTCACGGCCGTCTTGATCTCGTTCCACTTGTCGGAGACGAAGGTCTTGAGCCCGTCCCAGATGTCGTTCCACTTCTGCTTGATCGCGTCAAGGGTGTCGCGGATCTTGGTCTTGATGTCCTCGATCTTGTCCGCGATGGCGTTCTTGATCAGGTTCCACTTGTTCTCCACCCAGTCGACCACCTGGCCGAGCCAGGTGGCGAACATCTGAGGGAGGTTCCCGAACCAGCCGATGATCTGCCCGGCCCGGTCGGTCAGCCGCTGAAAGTCACCGATGATGGCCGTGATCTTCGGGGCGAGATCGGCCGCGAGCTGGGCGGCGATGATGCCGATCTTGGCGAACACGAGCCCCAGGTCGGTCAGCTGGGGAATCATCGGCAGCACGGCGGGGAGGATCTCGTTGATGAACTTGATGGCGAGATCGGTCAAGATCGGTAGAAGCGGTTCGGTCGCCTTCCACAGCTCGACGAACGCGGGCACGAGCCCGGTGAGCAGGCTGGGGATCAGGTTGAGGATCGGCGGCAGCACCTGCGTGAGCACGGCCGCGGCGATCTCGCCGAACGCCTGGTAGATCGGCGGCATCAGCGGCGCGAGCTGCGTCAAGGCGGTGGAGATCGCGGCCAGCGCGGGCTTGAGCGCGTCGGCCAGGGCGACCACGATGGGGCCCAGCACCGCGCCCAGGTTGGACATGGCGATGGCCAGTCCTTGGGCCAGGATGCCGGCCAGCTGCGCCACGATGGGCAGCAGCGGCGCCGCGGCGATCAGAACGTCGGAGATGCCCTTGCCCAGGGCTAGCAGCCCGGCCTGCATCGCGGGGTCGGCGAACGCGATGGCCAGGTACTGGGCAACGGTCGTCAGGCCGGGTCCGAGCGCGGCCAGAGCGGGCCCCAGAGCGTTGATCGCAGCGGTCAGGGCGGGTGCCAGGGCCAGGGCGATTTGTGCGATCTGGGGGACGATCAGGGCCAGCGCGCCGCCGAGCGCGGCGAACACGTCGCCGAGCGCGGCGCCGAGCGGCGTCAAGGGTCCGATGTTCTCGACCATGCGGCCGAACCCCTGCACCATGGCGACCAGGCCGGGCCCCATGGCGGCGATCCCGGCCCCCAGGGTCTTGATCGCGTCAGCGAGCACGGGGCCCAGGGCGGTCGCGACCTTGGCGGCCTCGGGGGCGATGGCGGCCACCGCGCCGCCGAGCGCGGTCAGCACCGGCATCAGCGCGCGGCCGACGTCGTTCAGCGCCTTGAAGACGGTGACGAGCACGTCTTGCCCCTGGGCGGAGTTGACCCAGCGGTTGAACGTGTCGACGAGCTGGCCGAGCACGCCGAGCGCGCCGCCGCCCGCGGTCTCCGCCGCCTTGAGCAGGCCGGTGAAGACCTGCCACACGTCCTTGACCAGGCCGCCCAACTGCTTGAGCACGTCGGTGGCATCGTTCAGCCAGGCCAGCGCCTGTCCACCCGCGCTGATCTGCGACATCCACTCGCCGAACCTGGTCAGCACGTCGGCCAGACCGCCGGACATGCCGGCCAGCCACGTCGACCCAACCACGCCCAGATCGGTGAAGCCCTGCAGCAACGGCCGCAACGCCTCCCAGACCCCGTCCAGCAGCGTGCGCACGTTGACGAGCACCTTGTCGAGCTGCTCCACCGTGCCGGCGGCCGAGACCCAGTCCAGCGTCAGCCGCGTCATGCCGCCGAACGCAGCGGCGATCTCGCTCAGGGAGAACTTCAGCCCTGAGATCCCGTCGATGAAGGGCCGCAAGTGGCCCGCGAGCTGCTCGGTGAACGCGTCCTGCGCCGCCGCCTTGAACGATTGGAGTTGCGGGATGACCTGTTGGAACTCGGTGACGAAGTCGCGTCCGCCCTGCGACAGTCTCCCCAGGGCTTCGCCGAGCTTCTTGTCGTCGCCGGCCAGGGCCGCCTTCATCGCGTCGCCCAGCCCGCCGACGGCCAGCTTCCACGTCAGGAACGCACCGGCCCCCACCAGGGCGACACCTGGCAGGCCGGCCAGGAGCCCGGACAGGGGCGCCAGGTCCGCGGCCAGCGTGACCACGTACCCGGCCGACGACGCCGCGGCAGCGCCAAGGCCCGCCACGCCGGCGGAGATCCCGCCCCATAGGCTGCCGGTGCCGAGCACCTTGTTCATGGCCACGGCGACGCTCTCGAACGCCGGTGCCAGGTTCTTCAGCGCGGCGCCGAGCCCGTCTGCGAACCCGTCCCCGAAGTCCTTGCCGAGCCTGCGTCCACGGTCCCGGTTGCCGTTCCCGGCCCCGCGGTCGACGCCGCGCTGGAACCCTTCCCCGGTCTCCTCGCCGACCGCCTCGGCATCCGCCACGAACCGGCCCCGGGCGTCGTGCCAGCGGCCGTTGTCGTCCAGCTTGAACGCCTCAGTGAACGCGCGCGCGAACGCGGCGCCGGTCTCGTCACCGAGCTTGGCCCCGGCCCGGACGAACGGCGACTTGTCGTCGCCGAAGCGAACCGCGCCCTCTTCCATGTGGTCGGCGAACTCCCGGCCGGCCGCGTCGCCGGACTCACGGCCCAGCTGCTTGCCCGCGCGGACGAAGGGCGCCCCGTCCTCGCCGAACTTGACGGCGCTGTCCTGCATCCGGTCGGCGAAAGCGCGCCCGGCCGCGAGGCCGGCCTCATCGCCGATCTCCCGGCCCTCAGCCTCGAACGTGCCGCGCTGGGCCCGCAGGCTGGCCGCCATCTCCTGGCCGAAGTAGTTACCGAAGTCGAGCCCGGTGCCGCGCAGGCCGTCGCGGACGTCGTCCTTGAACTTGTCGGTGAGCGCGCGGACGCGGACGAACGCCTCCGCAAGCGGAGTGCCAGCCATGGCGGTGCCCGATCAGGCCTGACCGGGGAACAGCGCGTCGTAGGTGTGGGCGGTCTCCCAGAACGCCGCGCGCACGCGCTCATCCTCGACGCGATCGGTCAGCGCCGGCGTCAGCTCGTCGAGCAGGCTCTTGGTGCCGTCGGGGTCGGCCGCCCACAGGTCGAGATAGTGGTCGCGGCGGGCACCCGGGATCTTGCGCGCCAGGATCGCCGCGTCGATGACCCGCTGCCCCTCGAGGTCTCTCATCTGGGCGTCGAACGCGGCGCGCACCTGCCGGTCCGTCGCGTCCGCCCCCAAGCCGAGCGCCTGGCGAAGCTTGGCCGGGGTCGCCCCGTCGACCGGCGGCGCCGGGTGCGGGGCGGGCTTGTGGGCACGCGCCGCTTCCCTCATCGGGGGGTTCGTGTACTCGTGAGACATGGTGCCGCTCCTTGATCGCTTGTCGGCATAGGCGACAAGGTCGGCACGGTCGATCACCCAACGTCCGCCCACCTGGACGGCCGGCAGAGTCCCCCGACGGCACAGGTCACGCACGCCGCGGGCTGTGATGCCGAGGAGCTCTGCCGCCTCCTCCGTACCAACCGCTTCCGAGGGTGGCGGGGGCGGATCTTGCGGCACTTCCGCACTTCCGGACACGGAAGCCCGATCTTGGGCAGCGGCCGCGATCGCCTCGAGGGCGGCGCCGAGCAGCTCGGCCAGCCGCCGCACCTGGGGCCGGGAGGCGGCACCGTCCCTCACCGCGGCGCGCTGCGCGAGCCGTAACGCTCGCTCGCAGTAGGCCACCCCGACCGGGCCCAGCAGGACCAGGCCGCCGGGCAGGCCGGTCGCCAGCGGGTCGGGATGGGTCATCGCGGCTCGCGGCCCGCCAGGTCCAGCTGCATGAGGTGCTCGAGGCGGAGCGTGTCGAGCCAGCGGGCGACGTCGGCCGGCGGCATGGCACGTACGGCGTGGACAGCCAGACGGGCGGCGACGCTGCGCAGCTCGTCGGTGTCGAGGTCGCTCAAGGTGATACGGACGCCAGCGAGGGCGGCGCCGAAGTCGCGTAGGCCGGCGGCCACCTCGAGAGTGAAGACGGCGCGGTCGAGGGCCTGGGCGTCCGTGAGCGGCGGCCGGTCAGCCACGGCGTGCGTCCTGCTCGGCCATGCGCGTCAGCTCGCGCGGCACCACCTCGCCGATCCAAGCTGGCCACCGGGCGCGCAGCTGCTCGGCCGCCCACGGCTCGACATCGCCCAGCAGCCGCTCGGCGTGGCCAAGCATGGCCTCGAGGATGGCCCGGATCACGTCGGCGATCTGCTCGCCTTGCCGTGCCGTGACGCGCTCGGCGTTGCGCAGCGCCCGCTCCTCCAGCCCGAGCCGGTTGATCTCGACGAGCACCCGGGCGGTCCGGTCGAGGGCGCGTTCGTAGAGGGCGAGCTCGGCGCGCAGCTGCTCGGCGCCCTTGTGGTCGGTGAACCGCCAGTCGTTCGCGCGCAGCTCGGCGACGCGGCCGGCCACGAACTCCTTGAACGCGGCGATCTCTGAGGCGAGCCGAAGCAGGGCCCCTACGGGGTCTTCAAGTGGCGCGGGCGTGCTGGTGGTCAGTCTGTCCATGGCACGTAGTGCCTTCCGTTCTGCGACCCGTACGGCCGCGGCTGCTTTCGTTTGGGGCGCCCGGCCGCCGTGTGCTGAGCAGACCGTGGTGCCGTGCATGGCGTACGCCTTGCACGGGGTGCCGTCGCTGCGGTGGCCGATGCACCGGAGGGCGGGGCGGATCTTCACAGGGGCGCTCTCATGGGTTGGCCGGGCGGGGGCGTTCAGAGGGGTCGCGTCTGCTCGCTGGCCTGCAGGGCGGCGAGCTGGTCGAGGGTGGCGGGGATGAGGCCGGCGGCGCCGTGGGACTGGAGGGCGCGGGTGAGGGTGTTGGCGGCGCGGCGTATCCAGATGTCGGGGAACTCGTCGTTGGGGTTGGTAGCGAGTCGGTGGAGTTCGGCTTGGAGCTGGTCGGGTTCGACGCCGCAGAGGAGGGCGAGACCGGCGGGAGTGGGGAGAGCGATGCCGTCGGCGACGGTGTACGGGGGTTCGGTGCTCATGGGCGGTCTCCAGACGGTCATCGGTAGCAGCCGCAGTCGCGGCAGTCGGGCAGCTTGTTGAGGAGTCGGCGGTAGACGACCTCGTAGGCATCGGAGGTGCGGAGCATCTCCTCGAAGGGGTTGGTCGCTGGCCTGCGGAGTTTCTCCTCGGTGCCGTCGAGGTGGCGGCCAAGGTCTATGACCTGCCATGTGGTGCTCGGTGGCCTGGCTTCGTCAATGGGGTAGCCGCGTTCCCAGCCGACGATTTCGCAGATGAACGGCTTGAGGTGAGCGTGGAAGAAGGTGTTGGCGCACCAGCGGGTGTTGTCGTTGGGGATGCCTGCGGCGACGTGATCGGTGAGGGCGTCGAGGGCGGCGGCGAGGGGCTCGACGGTAGCGATGGTTTCCCAGGTCGGGGTGATGGGTCTGGTCATGAGAACTCCGTGTGGGTCGGCTCTGGGCTCCAGCCCGGGGTTTGTCGAGCGCGTCGTGGGGGCTGCTGGACGTAGGAAAAGTAGGAACGTTTCCTACATGAGGCGTGTTCGAACCCCCCGGAATTTCGGACACTAAGGCATATATCTCTCGATTTATGATCTATAAGAGAGGGGCGGGGGCGGATCGGTGTAGGAAAATTCCTACTTCCAACATTCCGGGGAGCAGCGTTCCTACGGACCCTCATCGCGGCTCCGACCCCCCGAGGACGAACCCGCCGCCTTCCCGCCGAATCCAGTCCATCGACAGGGCGTAGTCGATGGCGTCACTCATCAGGTGCCGCTCCGAGCCGCCGAAGCTCTGGCCGAGCTCACGCAGCCCGGCCTTCTTGTTGGCGGCCGTGAGCTTGAGCACGTACGTGCGAGCACGCTTGGCCATGCGCAAGGTCTGCGCCTTGACCTTGGCGTCCTCGGCCTGCACCTCGCGCTCCGCGTACGCCTTGTTCCGGGCCTGCCTGGTCTCGTTCTCGCTGGCCGCGAGTCGGGCCTGCATCCACCGACGCACGGCGGTGGACGTGCGGGCGATGGTTGCGGCGATGGCCCAGTCGTCGGAGGTAACCGACAGGCGGCCGTCGAGGACTCCCAGGATGACGGCGACCTTGAGCCGGGCCAGGTTGGCGTGCCCGTCAAGGGCGTCTCCGTCGGTGCGGCCCTGCACCTGGGCGAGGTGGGCGACCCGGATCTCGTGCATGATCTCGGGGGCGATGTCGACGAGGCAGCGCTGCAGACCGTTGATGTTGGCCTTGAGGTGGCGGGCGTCAACGAGCGGCGGCCCCCATCGGAGCTGGCCGGGGTGCTCGGGGATCTCGTCGAGGCCGGGCATGGTCGGGGACTGAACGGCTAGCCACAGGAACCGCTGGGGCAGGCCGCCGTGGACGTCCTCGAACAGGAAGCCGGCGGTCTCAGGCTGGATGCCGAGGGCCACGCACAGCCGATAGGTGTGCGGCGCGAGCTGCTGGCCGCGCTCCTCATCGGCATAGGTGCCGCCGAGGCGTTCGCCTGACCACGCCTGCCGGAGCGTCTCCAGGGTGGTCTGCCCCTGGCGCTTCATCATCGGGCCGAGCATGGATCCCTCGTCGATCCGTACGAGCATGGCCTGCCATGCCTGCCGCCACTCGGTGCCGATGACCTTGCCGGTGTCGTCGGTGACGCTGTCTTTGACGAAAAACTTCTTGACCAGCCCCTCTCCGGACCCCACCGACAGCTCCCGGATCCGGTGATCCGGGAGGCTGACGAACGGGAGCAGCTCGGCGGCGGCGTCGAGCGAAGCGCCCTTGCCGCCGCCGGACGCGGCGACCAAGGCCCCGTACAAGGTCGGCGGCTGGTAGCGGCCGACGATGGGCGGGATCAACACGCGGTAGTCCGTGGTCACGGACGCGCGGACGAGCACAGCCGCCATGACCCCATCCGGAGCGATGAGGCGGCTGTGTGCGGCCTGGCGCACATGGGCAAACATGGGGCGGGCCCGCCAGAACTCCTCGGGGAGGACCGGCGGCAACACGCCGTCAGGCGACACCAGCGGCGGCCATCCCTCAGGCGGGCAGGGCGTGGGCGGCTTTACGAAGTCAGGCGCCCACGCCGGTGCGGTGGTCACGTGCAGGACTCCAGGTGGTACGGCTTGGGTGCCCACACGTCGAGGAAGTCGCCGGTGTGCCCGCCGGCGGCGAGGTGGTCGGCGGCGTCCTTGCCGTGGTGGGCTTGGATGACGTAGATGGACCGGGCCACCGGCGTGAGGTGGTCGACGACGGCCTGGGCGTGGCGGCGGCCGGCCTCATCGCGGTCGGCCACGATGGACACGTCCGCGCCGTGAAAGTGCTCGGCGAACTCCGGCCGCCACTTCCCGGCCCCCATCGGGTTGCAGGTCGCGGTGATGCCGGGCCGGGCGCTGAGCGCCTCGACATCCTTCTCGCCCTCGCAGATCATGACCACGCGCTCGTCGCGGACGGCAGCGAGGACCTCGGGGAGCCGGTAGGGCACTAGGCGCACCGCGATCCTCCCGCCGTCGTTGAGGCTCCAGCGGCGGCCGGACTTCGCGGATGCGTCGGGCCGCCACTGCCGGAAGCCCTGGCAGCCCTTCCCCTTCCGGGCGCACCTGGCCACGCCGTACAGGACCGCGCCCTGTTCGTCGCGGTAGAGGTACTCGGCAACCTTGTCGTGGCCGCACGGCATCCACATGTCTGGACCGGTGAGGCGGTCACGGGTGCGCTGCTGGTCAGGAGGCCAGAGCGCGGACATCGACAGGTCGAGAGCGGCCACGATGTCCTCGACCGGACACTGGGGTCCGCCGTGGCAGCGCAGCACCACGGCGCCATCCCGGCCCAGCCCGACCGAGAGGGACGGGTTGCGGTCGTCGTGAGCCGGGCAGCGCGCGGATCGGTTAGTACCGCTGCCGCGAGGCACGTGGCCGGTGACCTCGTACAGGCGTTGCAGGACGGCGGCGAGTGCGGCGCTCACTGACCCCACCTCGCGAATGTGATCCCATGGCGTGCGCCGATCTCAGCGAGCAGGTGGTCACCGGCCATGCAGCCGGGCTCGTGCTCGATGGCGGCGCTTCCCGACCTTGTGAGGCGGCGTACAGCACCGCAGTCGCACTGCCCGGTGAGGGTGGCGCGGCGGCGGCGGTCGACCGCGTGTTTGACCTCTGGCGGGAAGTCGTCGTGGAGGGGCGGGATAACGACCATGACGGGGCCGACCATCCACACCTCGTTGCCACTGGGCATCACAAAGACGAGCACGGGCGTAGCGTGCTGGGCCTGGTCGAGGGCGCGCTGTTGCCTTACCTGCTCGACGAAGCGGCGGTGCCGGGCCTGACGGCCGTTCACGATGCCGCTCCTCTCTGGGCCGGAACGACGTAGTAGAGGCCGAGGCCGCATCCGGCCTGGCGTTCGCCGTCGATGGGCGCGTCTGCGGCGCCGCGGTGGACGTGGGTGCCACGGCAGTGTGGGCAACGTTCGACGACGGAGAGCCAGCGCGTACGGCGCGCGGCGGGCGCGTAGGCGACGCCGATGACGGGGACGGCGGAGCGGGGTACGCTCGTTGTCGTGATGGTGGCGCTGGTGAGCGTCGAACTTGTTGAGGGGCGGCCCCGCGAAGGCCGCCCTTCTGCGTTGTCAGGCGGTGGTGCCGGCGGCTGCTGTCCGGCGGCGCTGTTCACGCGCTACGCCGCTGTTCGTCGGCGGCGCGCTGCTCGTCGAGCCACTGGTCGATCTCGGACTTCCAGGCGACGAGCCGCCTACCCTGCCTCCAGATCGGCGGCGCGGAGGGGTCGTTGGTGTGGCGACGATAGCGGAGACCGGCGGGGGTACTGCGAACGTACTCGGCGATCTCGGGGAGCAGCATGAGCTGGTCGTCGGCCGGACGTCTGCGCTGGGGGGCGCGTGTACTGTGAGCCATGAGCCTTCCTGTGCTGGTCAACGGCATGGGTTGGGTTCTCGCGGCCCAGCAGGGGGATGTTTGGCGACTGACCCTGCTGGGCCGTTTACGTACCCGGAGATACGGTTTTGAAGATCCGAGACCTTCAGTTCCTTATCTAACACCACTAGCCACATCTGTGCAACGAACTGCAGACTTAGCGCCAACAAAGCGTTATATTGCACCTGTGGCTGAGCATCCGAATCCCAGGTGGGAACACAACTTCGTCCAGCAGATGAAGCGACTCCGCGAGGCGCGGAAGATGACACAGACCGACCTGGCGCGTGAACTCAAGGCGTACGGTCTGCCGTTTCATCAGCCGACCGTCCAGCGCATCGAGAACGGCGAGCGCCCCGTGCGGCTCAACGAGGCGATTGTGATCGCAAGGGTCCTCGAGGCGGACTTCAACGGGATGCTGACCGAGGGAACAACGGATCAAGAACTCCGCTTCACCGTGGACCGGTTCCGGCGCGCGTCGCTCGACATCTCTGAGCAGGTAGCCGCCTCATTCGTCGCCTGGCAGGAGGAGATGCACAAGCTCGCCGCGGCGATGCGACCGCGCTTGGAGACCGGCACCCATGACCTCGACCCGGTGACGGCCTGGGGTCTGCTCTGGGTCTTCAAAGCACTGCACGCCGATCGGTTCTTCAGATCCACATGGGAAGGACTGCGGCTCATCAGTGGCCGGCCGGACAAGGGCGGGACTCACCGGCTCCCCGAGGAAGACTTCATCCACGTCATGAGGAACTGGTACACGGAGCACATCGAGGGCCGAGAGGATGCCTGGCTCGAGGCTCCCGATCTTGTGTACCAGGAATTCCCTGTCAAGGAGGTGTGACGAGATGGCTCACGTCGAAGACCGCTGGATGCGGAAGGCGCGCGGCCCGGACGGCAAGGTGCTGCTCGACGATAGGGGCAGGCCGGTCCTAGAGAAGGACCCGACAAGGTACGGCAAGGGCTCGCGGTGGCGGCTCCGGTACGACGGGCCTGACGGCCGCGAGAAGAACGAGAGCTTCGGCAGGAAGGTCGATGCCGACCGGCGGAAGATCGAGGTCGAGGCTGACCTACAGCGCGGCACGTACATCGATCCGGACGCGGGCAAGGTCACGTTCAAGGCGTTCGCCGAAGAGGTCATCAAGAACCGCACCCTCAACCCAAGCACCCGCGCGAAGATGCATAAGCGGCTCGCCACGCACGTCTACCCCGCGATCGGCGGCCAGGAGCTGGGCCGCCTAGCCAAGCGCCCCAGCATTCTGCAGGGCCTGGTGACGAGCCTGGCGGAGCATCTCGCCCCGAACACGATCAGCGTGATCATGGCGCACGTGAACCTCGTATTCACGGTGGCCATCGATGACGAGCTGATCGTCAAGAATCCGCTCAAGTCCAGCGCCGTGGTGATCCCGAAGGCGACCAAGAAGAAGCTCATCTTGTGGACTGCCGATCAGGTGTTCGATGTCCACGACGCCCTGCCTGAGCGCTACCAGGCGATGGTCGACGCCGGCCGGGGGCTGGGGTTGCGGCAGGGCGAGATCTTCGCGTTCAGCCCGGACGACATCGAATGGCTTCCCGGCGTGGTGCACGTTCAGCGGCAGATCAAGATTCTCAACGACCGGCTCATCTTCGCGTTACCCAAGGGCGACAAGCCGCGGGATGTGCCTCTGTCCGAGGGCGTCAAGATCGCCTTATCTGAGCACATGCGCCGCTTCGAGCCGGTCGAGGTGACACTGCCATGGATGAAGGAGGACGGGCCGCCGCACACCGCGCGGCTGTTCTTCGCCAACTCCTTTGGCCGGCCGGTGCACCCCTCGACGTTCCTCCGGACGTGGCACGTAGCGCTCGAGCAGGCGGGGATCGTGCCTCTGAAGCGGCGCGAGAAGCGTGGGAACGACTTCCGCGAGCACGGGATGCACATGCTGCGGAAGTACTTCACCTCCGTGCTGCTGGCCGAGGGCGAGAGCCCGAAGGCAGTCGCTGACTGGCTGGGCCACGCGGACGGCGGCGCGCTGCTGTTGAGGGTCTACGCCCACGTGCTGCCGAAGTCGGAACAGCGGATGCGGAGGATCATCGACGCGGCGATGAGACGGCCTGACTCTGCGGCTGGCGGCCCACAGGCGGCCCAAGGACGGCCCGAATGAGCGTTTACCCAGCTAGACCGGGGTCGTCCTGGGATAACTGCTGTTGACCACGGCGGATCGCACCCGGTCGCGGGCCTCGCTGAGCGCCGTGTCGGGCAGGCCGATGAGGTGGATGCCGGCCAGGCCGTTGCCCACGTCGGCCTCGACCTCGACGCTGCGGCCGCTCACACCGACCAGCGCGACGCTGCGGGTGCGGGCCACGGCCATCTAGATCGCCCCCCGTATGTGGCGCAGGGCGAAGTTGCCCGCGAAGCGCTCAAGGGCGATCACGTCTATGCGTACGGCTTCGAAGGACCGGGACTGCGCCGACAGCCATTTGGCGGCCAGCATGCGGAGCCGCGCCAGTTTGGTGTGGTTCACGGATTCCAGGGCTGTGCCGTGGGATCTGCTCGATCTGGTCTTGACCTCGACGACCACCAGGACCTGACCGTCCAGGGCGATGATGTCGATCTCGCCGCGACGGCAGCGCCAGTTGCGTTCGAGGATCGTCATTCCCTTGGCTTCGAGGTAGATCGCGGCCAGGTGCTCGCCTTCTTTGCCGAGCTCGTCTTTCGGAGCCATGGGTGGCGTCCCTTCGTCCGTCGTCGGTGCTGTGTTCGGTCACCGACCTTGGCGGATGGCGGGGAGATCAGACGGAGGCGAACGGGATTCTGGGGATAGCGGGGAGAGCTGGGCGGTGGCTTGTGGATAACTCCACGCAACCGAGGCTCGTTGCCGGGCCATTCGAGGGGCGTCATCTGTGCATCCATGCCCAGATGACGGGACGGGTCAGAGCGTTGTGTGATCAGGTGCGATGTGCGCTGTGACCGTCCTGCCCGAGGCGGCTCGCCGTGGCACGACAGTCGGCGACTGCACAGCGCAGGGGCGGCGGAGGCGCATCATGAGCCCTGCGGCCCTCCACGGCCCTGAAGCGATGCGGACGGCTGGCGGTGACGGTGTGGGTAGGACGCGGCCCCCATCCCACGAGGCGGCACATGACGGGCAGCACGTGGGAGGAGGCGGGTGAGCGCGTAGCGGGGGACGTGTAGCGCGTGGCAGGAGGAGGGGGCAGGCGCCTCCGTCGTGGGCCAGCTGGCGCTCATCTTGAGCCTGCTGCCAACGCTCATCGCGGGCCAGGCGTCGCTACCCTGAGCTGGCTAATGCTCCCGCCTGCCCGGCGCCCCTCACCTTGCGCTCGACGACGACCATCGCAAGCCGGATGACACCCCAGCACGCGCTCATCGCGCTCAGCGTGTGCCCACAGCGCCCAACGTGTCCCGGCAGGGCCCAACGTCCCGGCAGGGCCCAACGTCCCGGCAGAGCCCAACGTCCCGGCAGAGCCCAACATGTGCCGACAGCACCCAGCTAGCAGCAGGCGGGTGCTCAGCGTGCAGTATGGGGCCAGCGTGCAGGAGGCGGCGGTACTCAGCAGGTGCAGGTGCGCATTGTGCAAGGCATCGGGCCGATGAGGTCAGCGTTGGTCAACCAGCAACGAGACATCCTGGGACCAATAGCCGCCCAGATCGATGAGTCCCCCGATACGGCGTGGCAGCCGCGGCGTCACGCTGCAACCCCAGAACCCTGGAACTCCAGGTGCGAGCGCAAGCTCAACCGAGCCCAACACGCCGCCACCGCCGGACGCACCAACAACACCCGCCGCCCCACCGGCCCCCGCCTCGACGGCGCCCCTTCGACCTACCCCGAGAACCCTTCCTTGGGCATCTCCAGGTCGGCCTTGGCCAGCTCTTCCACGTTCACATCCTTGAACGTGACCACCCGCACGTTCTTCACGAACCGCGCCGGCCGGTACATGTCCCACACCCAGGCGTCCTGCATCTTCACATCGAAGAAGACGTCGCCGTTCTCCGCCGTACGGACGTCGAGGTCGACCGAGTTGGTCAGGTAGAACCGACGCTCAGTCTCCACGACGTATGTGAACAAACCGACGACATCACGGTATTCGCGGTAAAGCTGCAGCTCCATCTCGGTTTCGTATTTTTCGAGATCCTCTGCGCTCATCGCGGTCCTCCTGTCGTACCGGTCCCCCGGTTCGCCTGCTCAGGCAACCCCGGCCCCCATCTCATTTTCACCCATCCCCCTGGCCACCGTGACGAAGGAGTAACGGTGTTCGGGGCACGGGCCGTGTCTCTCCAGTGCCAAACGGTGTCCTGGCGTGACATACCCCTTGTGCTCGGCAAAACCGTACTGAGGGAACCTTCGATCCAGCTCGACCATGAGGCGGTCCCTCGTCACCTTGGCCACGATCGACGCGGCCGCCACGCAGGCGGCCACCTGATCCCCCTTCCACACCGCCAGGGACGGCGCGGGCATGCCGGGCACCGGGAAGCCGTCCGTGAGGATGTACTCCGGATCACATGGCAACTGCGCCACAGCCCGCCGCATTCCGGAGATGTTGCTCCTGTGCAGCCCCCGGGCGTCGATCTCGGCGGCCGGGATCACCACGACGCCCACGTGGGCGGTGGCGACGACGCGGTCGTACAGGCGCTCGCGCACCGGCGGGGACAGCACCTTGGAGTCACCGAGACCGTCGATCTCCCTGCGCAGGACGACGGCCGCGACGACCAGCGGCCCGGCGCAGGCGCCGCGGCCCGCCTCGTCGACGCCCGCGATCGGGGTCAGCCCACGGCGGGCCAGCGCCCGCTCGTAGGCGTAGAGTCCGGAATCGCGCCGGACGACGCTCGGTCGAGGGCGGAACGCAACTGTCATGACACTCGAAGCGTACGCCCCATTCGCCGCAAACCGCGACCGAAAGCCCCTTACTTGACCTTGTCGAAAGTCTCGGGCGTGGAGAACAGGTAGCCGCGCGACAGCGGCCAGTAGCGGACGACCGCCTTGCCGATCACGTCGTCGACGGAGATGAAGCCGCCGCCGGGCTCGTCCATGTGGGCCCGCGAGTCCGCCGAGGCGGTGCGGTGGTCGCCCATCAGCCACAGTTTGCCGGCCGGGACGGTGACGCTGAACTTGTCGCCGCCGCCGAAGTCGCCGGGGTAGAGGTAGGACTCCTCGTCGAGCGGCGTGCCGTTGACGCTGATGCGGTGCTTGGAGTCGCAGCACACCACCTTGTCGCCGCCGACGCCGATGACCCGCTTGATGGTGTCCTCGCCGGTACGCCAGCCCTTGAAGACCACGATGTCGCCGCGCTCGGGATCGCCCGCCAGCTTGTTGACGAAGACCCGGTCGTTGATGAGCAGGGTGTTCTCCATCGACTCCGACGGGATGTAGAACGACCCGATCACGAACGCCTGGAGCAACAACGCGATGCCCACGCCGAGCACCAGCAGCAGGACGGTCTCCCGGAAGCCGCCCTTTTTCTTCTCTTTGGCCACGCCCTCCGCCTTCTTGGTGACGGCCATCAGCGCTTCCTCCCCAACCGGCGCCGACGAACCAGGACCAAGGGTACGGCCAGCCCGAACCCGGCCACCAGCGGTACGGCCCCTCCGAGTGCCTGGAGCGCGGGCTGCGCGAAGGTGTCGGGTATGGACAACACGCCCGCCCGGTTGAACGGCCAGACGATCACGAAGGCCCGGCCGATGACCTGACCTTCGGGGATCGAGCCGCCGCCCTGGTCGCCGGTGTGCGAGCGGGAGTCGAGCGAGACGGAACGGTGGTCGCCCATCACCCACAGCCGCCCGGGCGGCACGGTGATGTCGAAGAACCGGTCGGACGGCACATTGCCCGGATAGAGGTAGCTCTCCTCGTCGATGGCCGTGCCGTTGACCGTGATGCGCCCCTTGGAGTCGCAGCACTTGACGTGGTCGCCGCCCACGCCGATGACCCGCTTGATGTAGTCCTTCTCGCCGGGGACGACGCCGAAGGCCGTGCCGACCCAGCGGAAGAAGCCCGCGATCGGATTGGACGGCTCCTCGACCTCGAACTCGCCGTCCCAGGAGTCGACGCCGGAGAAGACGACCACGTCGCCGCGCTCGATGTCACGGGTGTGGTAGACGAGCTTGTTGACCAGGACCCTGTCGTTCTTGAGCAGGGTGTTCTCCATGGACTCCGACGGAATGTAGAAGGCCTGGATCACGAACGTCTTGATGATCAGGGCCAGCACGAGGGCCACAACGACAAGTACGGGGAGTTCTTTCCAGAACGACCCCTTCTTCTCCTTGTCGCCCTTTGCCGGCTTCTGAGTCTCTTCGGCGACCACGTCCACCTCGTCCTCGACAGGGCGGCGCGAGGCGCCGTGCTCCTGGTCTTCGCTTGTCATCGCTGACGAGCCTAGATGATGGAACGGCTCGACAAGCCTCGACCGACGTTACACCCACGCACGAGTCGCTCCACATAAAGGAAATGGCCCCGCAAAGCCGAAAGGCCCGTGCGGTGCACGGGCCTTTCGGAAAAGATTGGGGTTACTTCGCGGGCGTGGACTCACGCTTCTCGCGGATGCGGGCGGCCTTGCCGCGCAGGTCGCGCATGTAGTAGAGCTTGGCGCGACGCACGTCACCGCGGGTCACGAGCACGATCTTCTCGATGACCGGGCTGTGCACCGGGAAGGTGCGCTCGACGCCGACGCCGTAGCTGACCTTGCGGACCGTGAAGGTCTCGCGGGCGCCGCTGCCCTGCCGGCGCAGCACGAAACCCTTGAAGACCTGGATACGGGAGCGGTTGCCTTCGACGACTCGTACGTGGACCTCGAGCGTGTCACCGGGGCGGAACGCCGGGACGTCGCTCCGAAGGGTCGCCTTCTCGAGCTCCTGGATCTTCGTGTGCATGAGAGCTGTCCTCAAGTCCTCGCGAGCACGCGGAGGTCCACCCGGCCGGAGCTCGCGGCGGACACGCTTGCTGATTTGATGAACC
This sequence comes from Nonomuraea sp. NPDC003560, assembly GCF_042878785.1. Lineage (NCBI taxonomy): Bacteria > Bacillati > Actinomycetota > Actinomycetes > Streptosporangiales > Streptosporangiaceae > Nonomuraea > Nonomuraea sp. NPDC003560. Next base: position 121,974 of record NZ_JBIAOF010000003.1, read on the forward strand.
CGGGACCGTTACCCGGGCATGACGGACCAACCGTGTGATGGTCGGCAGCGATTCAGTTTGCCACATCTTCCGGCCGGACGCGAAACGAGAGCTCGTCGAGCAGCTTCCTGTCGTGCTTGTCGAGCGTCTCGGGATCGAGCGCCGCGGCCAGTTCCGGCCGGTTCCGCACCGTACGCCGGAGCGCCTCGTCCCGTCGCCATCGGGCGACTTTTCCGTGATGTCCGGACAGCAGCACCGAGGGAACCTCGTGCCCGCGCCAGACCGGCGGCTTGGTGTAGACCGGGCCTTCCACCAGGTTCTGCATCGAACCCGGCGCGAAGGAGTCGTCCACGGCCGACTGGGCGTTGCCCAGCACGCCGGGCAGCAGCCTGCCGACGGCCTCGACCATCACCAGCACCGCGACCTCGCCGCCGGCCAGCACGTAGTCGCCGATGCTGACCTCGTCGACCCGCAGCCGGGCGCCGTACTCGGCCATGACGCGCGAGTCGATGCCCTCGTAGCGCCCGCAGGCGAACAGCAGCCACGGCTCGGCGGCCAGCTCCTGGGCCATCTCCTGGGTGAACGGCCGCCCGCTCGGCGTCGGCACGATGACCCGCGGAGCGCCGTCGCCGATCACCGAGTCGATGGCCTCGCCCCAGACCTCGGGCTTCATCACCATGCCGGGACCGCCGCCGTACGGCGTGTCGTCGACCGTCCTGTGCACGTCGTGCGCCCAGTCGCGGAGCTGGTGGACGCGTACGTCGAGGGTGCCGCGCTCGCGCGCCTTGCCGATCAGCGAGACGTCGAGCGGGGCGAAGTACTCGGGAAAGATGGAGATGATGTCGAGGCGCATCACAGCAGGCCCTCTGGCGGGTCGACGACCAGGCGCCCGCCCGTCAGATCGACCTCGGGCACCAGGGCCTTCACGAACGGGATGAGCGCGTCGTCCTGCCCGCGCCGGCGTACGACCAGCAGGTCCTGGCCGTGGTGCAGCACGTCGGTGACCTCGCCGACGGGCTCGCCCGACACGGTCTCCACCGCCAGCCCGACGAGCTGGTGGTCGTGGAACTCGTCCGGGTCGTCCGACGACTCCACGTCGGCGGAGTCGATGACCAGCATGGTGCCCCGGAGCTCCTCGGCGGCGTCGCGGCCGTGAACCCCCTCGAACGCGATCAGCAGCACGCCCTTGTGCCAGCGGCGGCTCTCGACCACGAGCGGCCCCGCGCTCGCCGGGTCGGTCGCGACTGCCACGCCCTCGGCGAAGCGCAGCTCGGGATCGTCGGTGCGCACCTCCACGGTGACCTCGCCGCGTACACCGTGCGGACGGCCTATCCGGCCGACGACCAGCTGCACGTAAACCCACCTTCTCCTAACGCAAGCGCCCCCATCAGCCCCTTCGGGACCGATGAGGGCGCGAATTCCTGACGCTAACGGACTGCTTCGTCCAGGTCGAGCAGATCGACCCGTACGTACTTCCCGTCGGCCAGGGCGTTCACAACGGTGCGCAGCGCCTTGGCGGTGCGCCCGCCGCGTCCGATGACCTTGCCCAGGTCCTCGGGGTGCACCCGGACCTCCAGGACGCGCCCGCTGCGAATGCGGCGAGCGCGGACCCGGACATCGTCGGGATGTTCGACGATGCCCTTAACGAGGTGCTCGAGAGCCTCCTCGAGCACGTCAGCCCTCGCCCTCGGTCGGGGTCTCGGCGGCGGGGGCGGCCTCAGCCTCTTCCTTCTTCTTGGCACGCTTGGGCGCCGTGGTGGCGGCCGTGCCGGTGTCGCCACCGGACAGCGCCTCCTTGGCCGCGGCCTCGTAGAGGGCGTGACGGTCGGGCGCGGGCTCGGCGACCAGCAGCGGCGCCGGGGCGGCCTCGCCCTTGAACTTCTGCCAGTCACCGGTGAGCTTGAGCAGCTTGAGCACCGGCTCGGTCGGCTGCGCGCCGACACCCAGCCAGTAGGCCGCACGCTCGGCGTTGACCTCGATGCGCGAAGGGTTTTCCTTCGGGTGGTACAGGCCGATCTCCTCGATCGCCCGGCCGTCACGCTTGGTGCGGCTGTCGGCGACGACGATTCGGTACTGAGCGTTGCGGATCATGCCGAGCCGCTTGAGCTTGATCTTGACTGCCACTGGTGTGGTCTCTCCTGCATTCGAGCGTGGGTGAACGGCACCTCATCGAGTGGGGCACGATGAGAGGACGTTCCAGGGACAGGCGTGGCCGGCAGGAGATGAGAGGGCACCCACCTGGTCACGATGTTCCAACATGTCATTCTGCCAGACCGCGGACAGTGCCTTCGACCTGTCCCGGCAGGCCGCGGCAAAGGCTCGGCAAGGGCCGCGTGTCACCTCGCCCGACTTGATCAACTTCCCTGCGGAATGGGTGGGTGACCACCACGACCAATCCGCTGTTCACGCGCGCGCGGCTGCTCACCGCCGGCGCGTCCGTCCTGCTCACCGGCGCCTTGTTCGGGCTTACGGCCACCGCCGCGGCGGGCGAGTTCGCCAACGCCAACGGTATCGGCCTGACCATCACCGAGATCCCGGAACTGGGCCAGCCGGGCTTCTCCGGCACCTGGGGCACGGCGTCCGTCGGGCCCGACCCCGGCACCGACACCGGCGACTGGAGCGACCCCGACGGGGTCACCGACTTCGTCAGCCTGGCCAACGAACAGATCCAGGCCGACGGCCTCGACGCGCCGGACGTCTGGGAGGCCAGCGCCCAACTGGTCGTCAACACCCTTCAGCTGAACCCGGACGCGTCCGAGCCGCTGCTGGTCACGGGCAATGTGGAGACGCACGCGCGGTGCACGCCGCCGGCTCCGGCGATGGCGTCCGTGCAGGCGGCGCCGGGGACCATCACGGTGCTCGGCGTCCCCGTGGACCAGGGGACCACGGAGGTGCCCGCCACGGGCGCGCAGCTCGGGTACCCCGGCGTGTACGACGGGATCCTGACGGTGGTCAGGACCGACAACGCCACGACGAACGACGCGACCTCCGCCGAGGCGGACATGACGATCTCGATCTCGGCCAGCCTGCGGGACGCCGACGGGAACGTCGTCTACGAGGGGCCGCTCACGGAGGTCACCATCGGCCGGGTGGAGGTCAACTGCGTCCCCAACCAGCCCACCCCGACGCCCACGATCACCCCCACGGTGACCCCGACACCCACGCCCACCGTCACCCCTACGCCCACCGTGACACCCACCCCCACGGTCACACCCACCGTGACACCCACGGTCACCCCCACCGTGACACCGACGCCCACCGTCACGCCGACGCCGAACCCGACGCCCACCGTCACGCCGACGCCGACCGTCACTCCTACGCCCACCGTGACACCGACGCCCACGGTGACGCCCACGCCGACCGTGACGCCGACACCCACCGTGACACCCACACCCACCGTGACACCCACACCCACGGTCACGCCGACACCCACCGTGACGCCGACGCCGAATCCGACGCCCACTGTGACGCCGACGCCCACGCCGAGCCCGACGCCCACGCATGACTGCACTCACAAGCCGCACAAGACTCACAAGCCGTATGAGAAGAGCCACTGGCCTTCTTGCGAGTGGCCGTACAACCCGCATGAGCCGCACCACCACGGCGACCCCAGCGGTCATCAATGGCCCGGCGATCACGGCGGCGAGTTCGGTCCGGCGCACGAAGACGCCTGGGTGACCCAGAGGTCGCCGCTCACCGGCCTGCCGATGTGGATGCCCGTAACGGCCGCCTCAGGGTGGCTCCTCATGGACCCCGCTCTTCAGTGGATGCTCCTCTGCCGTTAGAGCAGGCCGAACGGCCTCACATCCGCGCGCCCGGTGACCGACCACGGTCCCGGGCGCGCACCCGTTCGGGCGAGCGCGAACACACCGGCGAACAGCGACACAGCCCCGACGCGCAAACCACCGTCATGAAGGCGGCGCGAGTAGGGGTAGTACGAGAAGAATCGGCGCGAAGGGGGCACCGGGGCGAGCAAGACCGGCGCCAAAACCCGCCGGCACAGCACCGACGACGCAAGGGCCACCAGCACAGGCGCCGCCACCGCAAGGGCCGCCAGCACAGAGGCCGCCAGCACAGGGGCGCCGGCGTAAGGGGCCGCCATCGCAAGGGGCGCAGGTGTAAGGGCGCGCCTGGATGCCCAGAGCTTCCGGTGCGGGGCGAGGCCCGCCATGGCACGCGTAAGAGACACTGCTCCGAGTCAGGCGCCAGACAGGCGCGGCGGACAGACGGACGCGCCGGTCGGCCAGCCCAGGGTCGTGGTCAGGGACAGGCGCGCGCCCGGCAAGGAGACGCGCGACAGAAGGCCACGCAATAGACAGCTACATGCCAGACGACACGTGAAAGGACCTGCCCGACAAGCAGGCGCGAGAGGCGGACGCGGCAGGCCCAGCAGACGCGCAAGCCGTGCAAACCCGCAGGCCGTGCAAACCCGCAGGCCGTGCAAACCCGCAGGCCCGGCAAAAGCACAGGCCCAGCAGACGCGCAGGCCGCGCAGGCCGGGCAAATGTGCAGGCCCGGCAAAAGTGCAGGCCGGGCAGACGTGCACGCCGGGCAGGGGCGGGCGGAACGGGTGCCCGCCCCGGTCGGCGCGGTTACTGCCCGGGCAGCTTCAGCTTCGACGGGTCGAAGCCCGGCGGCAGTTCGAGCCCCGGCGGCAGCTTGCCGCCCAGGTTCCCCAGCACTCCTCCGGCCTTGGGCGCGCCGCCCTCGCCGTCGGGCGACGGGGACGCCGACTTCTCCAGGCCCGCCTTGCGCGGGTCGCCGCTGACGCGCCGCCCCTTCTTGGCCTTCTTCTGGGCCTTGGACGCCTTCCCGCGCCCCCCGGGCATGCCCGGCAGCCCCATGCCCCCGGCCACCCGCTTCATCATCTTCTGCGCCTCGAAGAAGCGCGTGACGAGGTTGCTCACGGCGCTGACCGTGACGCCGGAACCGGCGGCGATGCGGGCGCGGCGGGAGCCGTTGATGATCTTCGGGTCCTGCCGCTCGCCGGGCGTCATCGAGCGGATGATGGCGGCGATGCGGTCGAGGTCGCGGTCGTCGATGGAGTTGAGCTGGTCGCGCATCTGCCCCATGCCGGGCATCATGCCGAGCAGGTTCTTGATGGGGCCCATCTTCTGGACCATCATCATCTGCTCGAGGAAGTCGTCGAGCGTGAAGTTCTCGCCCGAGGTGAGCTTGCCCGCCATCTTGGCGGCCTGCTCCTCGTCGAACGTCTTCTGCGCCTGCTCGATCAGGGTGAGGATGTCACCCATGTCGAGGATGCGGGAGGCCATCCGGTCGGGGTGGAAGGCGTCGAAGTCTTCCAGCTTCTCGCCGGTGGAGGCGAACATGATCGGGCGGCCGGTGATGTGCCGCACCGACAGTGCGGCGCCGCCGCGGGCGTCGCCGTCGAGCTTGGTCAGCACGACGCCGTCGAAGCCGACGCCGTCCATGAACGCCTGGGCCGTGGTGACGGCGTCCTGGCCGATCATGGCGTCGACCACGAACAGGACCTCGTCGGGGCGGACCGCGTCGCGGATGTCGGCGGCCTGCTTCATCATCTCCTGGTCGATGCCCAGGCGACCGGCGGTGTCGATGATGACGATGTCGTGGTTGAGCCGCCGGGCCTCGTCGATCGAGCGGCGGGCGACGTCGACCGGGTCGCCGACGCCGCTGCCCGGCTCGGGCGCGAAGACGGCGACCTGGGCGCGCTCGCCCACGACCTGGAGCTGCTGCACGGCGTTGGGCCGCTGGAGGTCGGCGGCGACCAGCAGGGGCGCGTGGCCCTGATCGCGCAGCCACCGGGCCAGCTTGCCGGCCAGGGTGGTCTTGCCGGCGCCCTGGAGACCCGCGAGCATGACGACGGTCGGGGCGGTCTTGGCGAAGCGGAGCCTGCGGGTCTCGCCGCCGAGGATCTCGATCAGCTCGTCATTGACGATCTTGACGACCTGCTGCGCCGGGTTGAGCGCCTGGGAGACCTCGGCGCCGCGGGCGCGCTCCTTGACCTGGGCGACGAACGCCTTGACCACCGGGAGCGCGACATCGGCCTCGAGCAGGGCGATGCGGATCTCGCGGGTGGTGGCGTCGATGTCGGCGTCGGACAGCCGACCCTTGGATCGGAGGGAGGAGAAGACCGATGTCAGCCGGTCGGAAAGCGTCTCGAACACGTGGTTGGCCAGTCCTCGAAGCGAATGTACGTCTAAGACTTCAGCCTATCCGCTCTCCTAGCCGCTCCAGCCTGGCACGGCCATCCGGACGGTCAACGCGTGCTCGACGAGGTTGATCAGAGCGCTTTTGACCGAGTCCTTCTGTCGGGCGTCGAGACGCACCAGCGGGATGTGGGGGGCCAGCGTGAGGGCGTCGCGGACCTCGGCGTCGCTGTGGGCGTACGTGCCGTCCCAGCCGTTGATCCCCACGATGAAGGGGAGTTGCGCCTCCTCGAAATAGTCGATCGCGGGGAAGCTGTCGGCCAGGCGGCGGGTGTCGACCAGGACGACGGCGCCGATGGCGCCGCGCACGAGGTCGTCCCACATGAACCAGAACCGGTGCTGTCCGGGCGTGCCGAACAGGTACAGGATCAGGTCGCGGTCGAGCGAGACGCGGCCGAAGTCCATCGCGACGGTCGTGGTCGACTTCAGCGGCGTCATGCCCAGGTCGTCGATGCCCGCGGAGGCGTCCGTCATGACGGCCTCCGTCGTGAGCGGCATGATCTCCGAGACCGCGCCGACGAACGTCGTCTTGCCCACGCCGAAGCCGCCGGCCACCACGATCTTCGTCGAGGTCAGACCGGGGCTAGAGCCTGCGAAGTCCACTGAGCACCCTTTCCAGCAGGTTGACGTCCGGCCTACCCGCATCCAGCTGCGGCTGATGCACCCGTACCAGGCCCTCGGCCGCCATGTCAGCGATCAGAACACGCACCACACCGAGCGGGATCCGCAGCAGCGCCGACACCTCGGCGACCGACCGAACCTGACGGCAGAGCTGGCTGATCGCCTTGTACTCGGGGGTGATGTGGGAGAACTCCCGGTGTTCGGCCGTAGCCGACGAGACCAGGGCCTCCATGGCCAGCTTGACCTTGGGCGCGGTACGCCCGCCCGTCACCGCGTACGGGCGCACCGGCGAGGCCGGGTCCGAGCTGACCGGCGGCTGGGGCTCCCAACCACCGCTGTTCCAGGAATCCGTCACCTACATCACCTGGTCTGGCTGGCGCGCAGCTCCGCGCGCACCGCCGGGGTCAGCACCTGACCGGCGCGATCCACCATCAAGGTCATCTGGTACGCCACCAGTCCCATGTCGCAGTCGGGAGCCGCCAGGACCGCCAGGCACGAGCCGTCGCTGATCGACATGATCAGCATCAGCCCGCGCTGCATCTCCACGATCGTCTGGTTGACCGCACCACCCTCGAAGACCCTGGCCGCACCCTGCGTGAGACTCACCAGTCCCGACGCGATGGCGGCCAGCTGGTCAGCCCGGTCAGCCGGAAAACCCGACGAAGCCGCGAGCGGCAACCCGTCGGATGACACGACCACCGCGTGCGCGACCCCCGGGACGGTACTGACGAAGTCGGTGATCAACCAGTCGACTCCGCGCGCCGAGTGGCTCAGGTCATTCACGCGCCCTCCTCCCTACTGTCGTTCCTCGGGCCGGATTGGTATGTCCTGCCCTCGCTGATGTCGTCACGCGCTGCTCGGAAGCCCTGCTGGAAGCTCGACAACCTGCTGCGCACCCGGTCGGGCGAGACCGACGGCATGGGAGCCACGCCCTTGGGCGCGGACGCCGTGTCCGCCGATCCGGGCACCAGGTTGGCCTTGGGCACCCGCTTGGGCAGCCCGGCCGCCGTCGAGCCGTCGCGTACGGGCTCCACCACGGACGCCGCCGCGTTCCAGCCGGCGTCGGCCTTGGCCGAGCCCCAGGTGGCGCTCGGCTCGCCCTGGTCGAACCAGGCCGACTCCACCGCGGCGAATATCGGCAGGTATTCGTCCCCGCCGGAGGCGGGCTTGACGACGGGGATCGGGCCGGTCGCCGCCGACTCGGTCTCGGGGTAGTCGTACTTGGACGCGGGCGACGTCTCCTGCGGCGGAGCCGACCAGGCGCGGGGCTCCTCGGGGGGCAGGCCGCGCTGCGGCGGCGCGTGCTCCCCGGTGACCGGCCCGCGCGAGGACACCCAGACGTCGGACGACGAGTCCGGCAGCCAGTCGGAGCCGGTGTTCGTCGACTCCGTCGAGGGCCACTGCGGCATCGAGGACGGCAGCGAGTTCGGCATCGACGGCCACGACCCGCCGGCCGGCTCGGACGGGTACGACGGGTAGGACGGGTGCCCGGGGGCGAGCCCGAAGCCCGAGGCGCCGGGCCACTGCTGGGCCCCGGCGGCGGGCTGGGAGGCGGCGAAGGCGTCCTCGCGGGCGGTCGTGGCGGCGGTGTTGCCGCCCGCGCCGGCGACCGCGGCGGGCTGCGCGCCGAGCAGCGTCTCGGGGATGAGGACCATGGCGGTCAGGCCGCCGGAGCCGTGCGGGCGCAGCTGCACCCTGATGCCGTGGCGGTGGGCCAGCCTGGCGACCACGAACAGGCCCATGCGGCGGGAGACCGACACGTCCACGGTGGGGGCGTCGGTCAGGCGCTCGTTGGCCTGGACCAGTTCCTCGCCGGTCATGCCGATGCCGGAGTCGCTGATGGAGAGCATGATCCCGCCGCCGTCGATCCTGCTGCCGGAGACGGGGACGCGGGTCTCGCGCGGGGAGAACGACAGCGCGTTCTCGATGAGCTCGGCCAGCAGGTGGATGACGTCGTTGACGGCCTGGCCGGCGATGGAGACGCCCTCGGGCACCTCCAGGACGACGCGCTCGTAGTTCTCGACCTCCGACAGGGAGGCGCGGGCGACGTCGACCAGCTTGACCGGCTGGCTCCAGCGCCGCGGCGGGTCCTGCCCCGCGAGGACCAGCAGGTTCTCGCTGTTGCGCCGCATACGCGTGGCCAGGTGGTCCAGCTTGAACAGGTTGCCGAGCCGCTGCTCGTCCTGCTCGCCCTGCTCCAGGCCGTCGATCAGGGTGATCTGCCGCTCCACCAGCGTCTGACTGCGCCGCGACAGGTTCACGAACATCGCGTTGACGTTCGAGCGCAGCCTGGACTCCTCGCCGGCCAGCCGGACGGCTTCGCGGTGGACCTCGTCGAAGGCGCGGGCGACTTCACCGATCTCGTCCTTGGAGTTGACCTCGATCGGCGGGACCTGGAGCTGTTCCGGGCTGACGTCGGTGTTGCGCAGCTGCCGGACCAGGTCGGGCAGCGTCTGGCCGGCGATCTTCAGGGCGTCCGAGCGCAGGCGGCGCAGCGGGCGCACCAGCGAGCCGGCCATCAGGGCGGTGATCGCGAGGACCAGGACGAGCAGGCCCATCACGATGCCGATGTTGATCGCGGCGAGCTGCCGGTCGCTGCTGGCGATGTCGGCGCTTCGGGTGGCGATCTGCTCCGACAGCGACTTCTGCACGGTGTGCAGGCGCTCGACGGTCTCGGTGATGGACTGGAACCACTGGTCGGTGTCGTCCCTGGTCGAGGTGTCGAGCCGGCGCAGGGACTGGTTGGCGTTGTGCAGCAGCACCGCGCGGCTGGCATAGAACTCGGCGCGGCCGATCTTCAGGCTGGCGACGGTGTTGTCGTAGAACTGGCGCTGCGCGGGCGTGGCGACGGCGCGGAAGGAGTCCCGCTCGCTGTTGCGGCGGGAGCGGGCGTCGAGGAAGGCGTTGTACTCCGGCTCCTCGAACGAGCCTCTGATCAGGGCGCTGGTCAGCAGGCCGCGCTGCTTGGAGGCCTCCTCCTCGGCGCGGGCGACGGCGCGCAGGGCCGCGCTGGTGGCGATGATCTCCTCGTCCGTGGAGCCCTGGCCGAGCTCGTCGTAGAGCTGCAGCAGCTCGGCGATGACCTCGGAGTACTTCTCGCTGGTGGGCAGCGGGCCGAGCTTGGTCTCGGCGACGGCCTTGCGCATCGTGGGGATCTGGCCGAGCCGGATCCGGATGTGGTCGAGGGACTTCCTGCCGAGGTCGGACAGCGACGTTTCGGACTTCTTCCCCGCCTCAAGGGTGCTGGCGATGCGCTTGTCGACGATCTCGTGCTGGCTCTGCAACCGCTGCTCGTCGGAGGCTCCGCGGTTGGTGGCGACGTGGCGGGTGGCCAGGTCGCGTTCGAGCCCGAGGTCGCGGGCGAGCTCGCCGAGCTGTGCGACCAGGGTCCCCACGCTGCTGATGTCCTGGTACTGCTGGGCGCTGTTGATCGACGTCGTGACCCGCAGGGCGCCGAGGACGACGGCGACGAGCGTGGGAATGGCGATGAGGGCGATGAGGCGGGTACGCACGCGCCAGTTGCGCAGGGCGAACGGGCTGCCCGCCTTGGGCGGGTGGGCCTGCCGCACCTCGCCGTCCGCGGCCTTTTCCGGGGCGTCCGGAGCCCGGCCACGACCGGATCCGGTCGTTGTTGTCCTCACTGGTGGCAACCTCTCGCCATGGCCTGCTTCAGGGGGAATCAGCGGCTTCGTCACGCGGACGAGTGATCGCAGGCAAGTTCGAGGCCCAATTTGAGCACAAACCTCATACTTAGGCCAACGTTTCGGTGGTTTTCAACCGTTCCACATCGCACTCCCTTCACGTCGCATACCAGCGCACACGGAGCGCAACCACCGTCCCAATACGGACATATCACCACTAAACGTACTTAATCTTCAGATTTACATCTATAGCGCCGATTTGTCATATTTTCGCGATAAACCAACATATACGCGGCATAGCGCTGTAGATCCGAAGTCGGCTCCGGTACGCTTCACGCCCGGCATCCCGTGCCGATCTCCGGAACTTCCCCCTGGTAGGAGAACCCCCCCATGACACGCACTATGCGCGGTCACGCCATTGTCGTCGGCGTGGCTCTGGCGCTCACCCTTGCCGGCTGCGGCGGAGGCAGCGGCGAGACCGCGAAGAGCTCGGCCAACAGCAAGGGCCTGGAGAAGACCACCATCAAGGTCGGCGCCCTCCCCGTGCCCGACGTTGTGTCGGTCTATCTCGCCAACGAAAAGGGCTTCTTCAAGGAAGAGGGACTGACCGTCGAGCCGGTCACCATCACCGGTGGCGCGGCGGCGCTGCCGCAGATCGAGAGCGGCGCGCTCGACATCTCGCAGACCAACTACGTCTCGACCTTCCTCGCGGTGAGCAAGGGCAAGAAGATCAAGCTGGTCGCGGACATGTACCAGGCCGCGCCGAACACGTTCAACATCATGGTGCCCAAGGACTCCCCCATCAAGACGGTGGCGGACCTGAAGGACAAGACGATCTACGTCAACAACCTCAGGAACATCGCCACCCTGGCCGTGGAGACGCAGCTCAAGGTCGCCGGCCTGACCGAGTCCGACGTCAAGTTCGTGGAGAAGCCGTTCCCGGAGCAGGGCAACGCGATCAACTCCGCGCAGGCGGACGCGGGCTGGATGACCGAGCCGTTCATCACCGCCAACCAGAGCGCCTTCGGCTTCCGCAAGCTCGCCGACACCATGACCGGCCAGACGGAGGACTTCCCCATCGCCGGCTGGATGGCCACCGAGGACTGGGTGCAGAAGTACCCGAAGACGCTGGCCGCCTTCCAGCGGGCCATCGCCAAGGCGCAGCAGCTCGCCTCCAGTGACCGCAAGGTCATCGAGGAGACGCTGCCGAAGTACACCAAGATCGACGCCAAGACGGCCTCGGTGATCACGCTCGGCACGTACCCGAGCGAGCTGAACGAGAACCGGCTGCAGAAGGTCGCCGACCTGATGCTGGAGTACAAGTACCTCACCAGCCCGGTCGACGTGAAGTCGGTCATCGCCGCCCCTGCAAGCTGATGAACACCGCGCGTCTGCTCCGCGGCGCCGCCGGCGCCGCGGGGTTCCTCATCGCCGGTGAGCTGGTCATCCGCTTCGCGCTGAGCGACGGCGTGATCTTCCCGGCGCCCTCCGTCATCCTGTACGAAGCCGTGCGCCTGCTCGCCGACCCGGTGTTCACGGAGGGCCTGGTCACCACCCTCACCAACTGGGCGCTCGGCCTGCTCGCCGCCATCGTCGTGGCCGTGCCGCTGGGCGTGCTGCTGGGCGCGGTGCCGCCGGTGGAGCGGGCGATCCGGCCGCTGCTGGAGTTCATGCGCCCGATCCCCTCGGTGGCGATCATCCCGCTGGCGATCCTGCTGATCCCGGTGGACGGCCTGATGAAGGTCTCGGTCATCGTGTACGCGTCCATGTGGCCGATCCTGATCAACACCCTGTACGGCATGCAGGACGTGGACCCGCTGGCCAAGGAGTCGCTGCGCAGCTTCGGCTTCGGCCGCCTGGCCGTGCTGGCCCGGGTCAGCCTGCCGAGCGCCGCCCCCTTCGTCGCGACCGGCATCAGGATCGCGGCCGGCATCGCGCTCGTGCTCGCGGTCAGCGCCGAGCTGCTGGCCGGCGGCACGGCCGGGATCGGCGTCTACACGATCCAGGCGGGCAGCGGCAACCGGATGGACCTGATCATGGCGGCGACGTTCTGGGCCGGGGCGTTCGGGGTGTTCGCGAACCTCGTCCTGCTGGCCGGCGAGCGGCGGCTGTTCCGCTGGCACCGCGTCCGGATGGGAGCGTCGGAGTCGTGAGGCGGCTGTCCAGGCTGTGGGTGGTGCCGGTCGTGCTGGTCGTCTGGGAGCTGCTCGGGCGGCTCATCGACGACAGCGACTTCCCGCCGCCGCTCACCATCGTCACCAGCATGTACCAGATGTGGTTCTCCGGGCCCGTCTCCCACCTGTTCCTCACCGAGGACGCGATCGGCAACATCCTGCCCAGCCTCGGCCGCATGTTCAGCGGCTGGATCCTGGCCTCGCTGCTCGGGGTGCTGCTCGGCGTGGCGCTCGGCCGTTCCAAGACGGCCACCGACTACGTGGACGCGCTGTTCGAGTTCGGCCGGGCGATCCCGCCGCCGCTGCTGCTGCCGCTGTTCGTCGCGCTGTTCGCGCGCACCGAGTACGCGCAGCTCGGCATGCAGCTCGCCACGATCGTGTTCGGCGTGATCTGGCCGGTGCTGCTCAACACGATCGAGGGCGTCCGGGCCGTGGACCGCACCTACACCGAGACCGCCACCGTGTTCGGCCTGTCCAAGGCACAGCGCCTGCGCGTCGTCGTGCTCCCCGCCGCCTCGCCGAAGATCTTCGCCGGGCTGCGGCTGAGCCTGTCGCTGGCGCTGATCCTCATGGTGATCTCCGAGCTGTTCGGCAGCACGGACGGCATCGGCTACCAGCTCCTGCAGGCCCAGCGCAGCTTCGACGGGCCCGGCGTGTGGGCCGCGATCGCCCTGCTCGGCATCCTCGGCTACCTGGTGAACTCGCTGTTCGTGCTGGCCGAGCGCCGCCTGCTGGTGTGGCACCGGCAGGCCAACCGCAACGTCTGACTTCTGGAAGGACCCCATGCCCCACTCGGATGACCTCCTCTGGGGGGCCGTGGCCGACATCTCGCGCTTCGCCGCTCTGCTGACCATGGCGGAGCTCGGCCTGGCCGACCACCTCGCCCACGGTCCGCTCACCACCGCCGACCTGGCCGCCCGCTGCGAGGCCGACGCCCCCCGGCTGCGCCGCGTGCTGCGCGAGCTGGCCGGGATGGGCGTGGTCCGCGGCGCCGGGCCGGACACGTTCGACCTGACCGAGCGCGGCACGGCGCTGCGCTCGGACGTGCCCGACTCGGTGCGCTCGTCGATCAGGATGCTCGGCGAGGAGGGCTTCTGGCACGCCATGGGCAACCTGCCCGCGACCGTCCGCGACGGCGGCTCGGCCTTCGCCGCCCGCTACGGCCACCTGTACGACTACCTGGCGGCCAACCCCGGGGCGGGCAAGCTGTTCGACGACTACATGACCGCCCGCGCGATCCCCTTCACCGAGGGCCTGGCCAAGCGGTACGACTTCCCGGCCACCGCGACCATGGTGGACGTGGCCGGCGGCAAGGGCCACATCCTGGCCACGGTGCTGCACGCCAACCCGGACATGCGCGGCATCCTGTTCGACCTGGAGCACGTGGCCGACCGGGCCAGGGAGCTGCTGGCCGCCGAGGGGCTGGGCGAGCGGAGCGAGGTCGTCACCGGCGACTTCTTCACCGAGGTCCCGGCGGGCGGCGACGTCTACCTGCTGGCCAGCGTCCTGCACAACTGGGACGACGAGGACGCGGTCACGATCCTGCGCAACGTCCGCCGGGCGATGAACCCCGGCGGCCGCGTCCTGGTGCTGGAGGTGGTGCTGCCCGACGACGAGGCGCCGCACCTGGGCAAGGACATCGACATGCGGATGCTGGCGATCTTCGACGGCGGCGCCGAGCGCAGCCGGGAGCAGTACACGGCACTGCTCGACCGGGCGGACCTGCGCCTGGCCGAGGTCGTCGAGCTGGGTTCGGGAGCCAGCCTCATCGAGGCCCGGCCCCGCTGAGCGCGAGGGGCGGCGGCGGGCCGGATCAGCTGCCGCCGCTCCAGCCCGGCACCGCCATCCTGATCGACAGGGCGTGCTCGACCAGCTGGATCAGCGCGCTCTTGACGGCGTCCTTGGAGCGCGCGTCCAGCCGGACGAGCGGGATGTGGGGGGCCAGCGTGAGGGCGTCGCGGACCTCGGCGTCGCTGTGCGGGTACTGGCCGTCCCAGCCGTTGACGCCCACCACGAACGGCAGCTGCGCCTCCTCGAAGTAGTCGATCGCGGGAAAGCTGTCGGCCAGCCGGCGGGTGTCCACCAGCACGACGGCGCCGATCGCGCCGCGCACCAGGTCGTCCCACATGAACCAGAACCGGTGCTGGCCCGGCGTGCCGAACAGATAGAGGATCAGGTCACGGTCGAGCGAGACGCGGCCGAAGTCCATCGCGACGGTCGTGGTCGACTTCAGGGGCGTCATGCCCAGGTCGTCGATCCCCGCGGAGGCGTCGGTCATCACCGCCTCGGTGGTCAACGGCATGATCTCCGAGACCGCGCCGACGAACGTCGTCTTGCCCACCCCGAAACCACCGGCCACCACGATCTTCGTTGAAGTCAAGCCGGGGCTAGAGCCTGCGAAGTCCACTGAGCACCCTTTCGAGCAGATTAACGTCCGGCCTGCCGGCGTCCAGCTGTGGCTGGTGCACGCGGACCAGGCCCTCGGCCGCCATGTCGGCGATCAGAACACGCACCACGCCCAGCGGGATCCGCAGCAGCGCCGACACCTCGGCCACGGACCTGACCTGCCTGCACAGCTGGCTGATCGCCTGGTACTCCGGCGTGATGTGCGAGAACTCCCGGTGCTCGGCCGTCGCCGACGACACCAGGGCCTCCATCGCCAGTTTGACCCTGGGCGCCGTCCGCCCACCCGTCACCGCGTACGGGCGGACGGGCGAGGCGGGGTCGGGGTGCAGCTGCGACTGGGGCTGTGGCCTGGGCGGAGGCGCCCAGCCGCCGCTGTTCCATCTCTGGTCCGTCACCTACATCACCTGGTCTGGCTGGCGCGCAACTCGGCCCGCACAGCCGGGGTCAGCACCTGACCGGCGCGATCCACCATCAGAGTCATCTGGTACGCCACCAGCCCCATGTCACAGTCCGGAGCCGCCAGCACCGCCAGGCACGAGCCGTCGCTGATCGACATGATCAGCATCAGCCCGCGCTGCATCTCCACGATCGTCTGGTTGACCGCACCACCCTCGAACACCCTGGCCGCACCCTGCGTCAGGCTCACCAGCCCCGACGCGATGGCGGCCAGCTGGTCGGCCCGGTCAGCCGGAAAACCCGACGAGGCCGCAAGCGGCAACCCGTCGGACGAGACGACCACCGCATGTGCCACACCGGGGACCGTGCTGACGAAGTCGGTGATCAACCAGTCGACTCCGCGCGCCGCGTGGCTCAGGTCGTTCATGCGCCCTCCTCTCTTTCACTGTTGTGGGCTTCACCGTTGTAGGAGCCGCGAGGGCCCGGCTGGAACGCCCTGCCCTCGGTGATGTCGTCGCGGGCCGCCCGGAAGCCCTGCTGGAAGCTGGACAACCTGTTCCGCACCCGGTCCGGCGAGACCGAGGGCATCGGGGACACGCCCTTGGGCGAGGCGGAGGTGTCGGCCGAGCCGGGCACCAGGTTCGCCTTGGGCACCCGTTTGGGCAGGCCGGCCGCGGTCGTGCCGTCGCGGGCCGGCTCGGCCGCCGCCTCGGCGGCGCTCCAGCCGGCGTCGGCCTTCGTCGAGCCCCAGCCGCCCTCGTCGCGTCCGAACCAGGCCGACTCGACGGCGGCGAAGATCGGCAGGTAGTCGTCCCCGGCGGAGGCGGGCGGCACGGGCGGGATCGGGCCGGTGGCCGCCGACTCGGTCTCGGGGAAGTCGGGCCGCGGGCGCTGGAGGCCGTCCTGCTTCCAGGGGGGCGGCGGCTCGGCCGGGGGACGCTTGGGCAGCCCGCGGTCGCCGTTGTTGCGCGGCGGCGACCAGATGTCGTGGCTGTCGAAGCCGCCGCCGTGCGGGTCGGAGGGCCAGCCGTCGGACGAGGGCCACTGCGGCCAGTTGCCCCCCGCCTCCGGGTTCGACGGGTACGACGGGTGCGCGGGGCCCATCTGGTAGGTGGGCCGCGGCCAGTCCTGTCCGGCGGCCGGGGGCGCCTGCGGCCAGTCGGCCGCCGGTGTGAGCGGCGCCTGCGGCCAGTCGGCTCCCGGCGCGGGCGGCGCGGGCGGCCAGTCGGCCCCGGCGGCGGAGGCGGCCGCGGGCCAGTCGGCCTCGGGCGGAGCCGAGATCGGCGGCCAGTCGGTGGCCGGGGGCGCCGCGTGCGGCCCCACGTACGGCTCGCTCCCGGACGTGCTCTCGGCCGCCGCCGGCTGCATGCCCGCGAACCCGGGCGGCTGCGTGCCGAGCATGTTCTCCGGGACGAGCACCATGGCGGTCAGCCCGCCCGAGCTGTGCGGACGGAGCTGCACCCTGATGCCGTGCCGGTGGGCCAGCCTGGCGACCACGAACAGGCCCATCCGCCGCGAGACCGACACGTCGACGCTGGGCGAGTCGGTGAGGCGGTCGTTGGCCTGGGCCAGTTCCTCGGGGGTCATGCCGATGCCGGAGTCGGTGATCGACAACATCACGCCGCCGCCGTCGATCCTGCTGCCCGACACCGCCACCCGGGTCTCGCGCGGCGAGAACGACAGCGCGTTCTCCACCAGCTCGGCCAGCAGGTGGATGACGTCGTTGACGGCCTGGCCGGCCACCGACACGCCGTCGGGCACCTGGAGCACGACGCGCTCGTAGCTCTCGACCTCCGACAGGGAGGCGCGGGCCACGTCGACCAGCTTGACCGGCTGGCTCCAGCGCCGCGGCGGATCCTGGCCGGCCAGCACCAGCAGGTTCTCGCTGTTGCGCCGCATGCGCGTGGCCAGGTGGTCCAGCTTGAACAGGTTGCCGAGCCGCTGCTCGTCCTGCTCGCCCTGCTCCAGACCGTCGATCAGGGTGATCTGCCGCTCCACCAGCGTCTGACTGCGCCGCGACAGGTTCACGAACATCGCGTTGACGTTCGAGCGCAGCCGCGCCTCCTCACCGGCCAGCCGGACCGCCTCGCGGTGGACCTCGTCGAAGGCGCGCGCCACCTCGCCGATCTCGTCGTGGGTGTCCACCCCGATCGGCGGGACGGGCCCGACCTTGCCGTCACCCGCCTCGCGGAGCGCCCGCACGGTCTCCGGCAGGCGTTTGCCGGCGATGTCCAGGGCCTCGCCGCGCAGCCTGCGCAGCGGCCTGATGAGCGAGCGGGCGATGAAGGTGATGATGATCAGCACCACGATCAGCAGGATCATGATGAGCACGCCGGAGATCAGCGCCGACCGGTTGGCCGCCTCCTCCAGGGCGCGGGCCCGCAGGATGACCGAGGAGGCCAGCGACTTCTCCACGCTGCGCAGGGCGTCGATCTTGCCCGTGCTGACGTCGAACCAGGTTCCGACGTCCTTGTCCGGCCGTACGCCGATGCTCAGGGGCTTGGCCTCGACGGACTGGGCCATGGCCCGCAGCCGGAACAGGTCGGTCTGGTCGACGTCCCTGCCCACCACGGTGTCGCGGTAGAGCTCCAGCTGGTCGATGCTGGCGAGGGTGGCGAACAGGGTCTCCTCGCTCTCCTCGCGCGCCTTGGCGTCGGAGAGCGCGTCGAGCTCGCCGCTGTCGAAGCTCTTCTTGTCCAGGGCGCTGGCCAGGATGCCGCGCTGCTTGGACGCCTGCTCCTTCGCGCGCGCGATGGCCGCCATGGAGCTGGCGCTGTGGGAGATGTCGTCGTCCACCGCGACCTGTCCCACCTGGTCGTGGAACTGCAGGAGGGTGGAGATGATCTGGGAGTACTTCTGGATCATCGGCAGCGGCTGGATCTTGCCCTTGACGGCGGTGTCGCGCAGGGTCTGGATCTCCTCCAGGCGGCGCAGCACCGGGCGTACGGAGTCGGCGTGGGTGTCGGTGAGGGCGCCGGCCCGCACCTTGGCCTCGTCGATGAGGTTGTCGACCCCGCTGTAGGTGGTGCGGAGCTGGGCCGCGCGGCTCTCCGGACGGCCTTGGGCGATGTAGAGAGCGGTCTCGTCCCGTTCGAAGGCCAGTTCGTGCGTGACGGCGCCGAGCTGCTCACTGAGCTCGGCCACCTCTCTGAGTGTCTGGTAGGTGTCGGCGTCCCTGAGGGAGGTGATCACGTTCAGCCCGCCCAGGCCCACCGCGACAGCCGTGGGTACGACGATCAACGCCACGAGGCGCGATCGTACGTGCCAATTGCCCAATCCGAACCTGTTAGAAGCAGGTTTGGGCAGCCGTCGCTTCTGGTGCCCGTGCGGCTCGCGGTCAGCGGAAGCTTCAGCGCTCTGCGTTCTCACTTGCCTCGCAACCTCTCGCCCCGGAGGGGAATTCTCGAAGACCATGCAGGTAAATGCACGTGGGGCAATATGTACAATCGAGATGAGGGCCATTTGAGCACAGGTACCGGTCAGGACCAACCACCTATAGTGCCCCTCTGAGGCTTATATCCCGGATTGTCCAAAAATTGTGACAAAATTGGTAGACCGCCGTTTACCTGCAAAAACGGGCAGCCGAAACGTGTTCCGCAAGCCCCCTTCCGCCCGCGGAACGATCCAGGTCAGCTAGTCCCACCAGTAACAGACGCCCCGGTCGCCACCCTCTTTCCCAAAACGGACAAAGACATCTCACGCCTCTATTTACGATAGAGCGGCAAACGGACATTGCAACCACAAGAGTCATTTTCTTGATAATGACTGCCAATGTGGTGCTACGGTCGATTCCTGCTTGTTCGTCAGGCACTCAGCCCCGGGGGCAGTTCAGCCACCCGGTCCCCCCGGCTCCACGTCTTGAAGGGAGTCCCTGACATGAGGCTTGGCCGCTCCGCCAAGGCCGCCATCATCGGGTTCGCTGTGACTTTAGGCGCCGTAGCGTGCAGCACCGGCGGCTCAACCACCGCCAGCGCACCACCCTCCGCCTCCGCGAACGGCGGCGGCGGCGCCTTGGAGAAGACGAAGCTCAAGATCGCCACCCTGCCCGCCATCGACAGTGCCGCCATCTACGTCGCCATCGACCAGAAGCTCTTCGAGCAGGAGGGTCTCGACGTCACCCCGCAGGTCGTCCAGGCCGCCCCCGAGGCGATCCCCATGCTGGTCAACGGTGAGATCGACGCCATGTTCGGCAACTACGTGTCGATGTTCCAGGCGCACGACAAGGGGGCGATCAAGATCCACGTGCTCGCCGAGGGCTCGCGGGCCGCCCCCGACTCGCTCAGCATCATGGCGCTGCCCAACTCCCCCATCAAGACGCCGAAGGACCTCGCGGGCAAGACGATCAACGTCAACGTCCTGCACAACTTCCAGGAGCTCGCGCTCACCCAGGTGCTCAAGGCCAACAACATCGACCCCGGCACGATCAAGTACGTCCCCGTGACGTTCCAGAACATCATGGCCTCGTGGAAGAGCGGCCAGATCGACGCCGCCTACCTGGGCGAGCCTCTGGTCACCGCGGCGACCTCGTCGATGGGCGCGCGCAAGATCCTCGACCCGGCCTCCGGGCCGGCGGCGGAGTTCCCGATCTCGGGATACATCAGCACCCAGGACTGGTACGACAAGAACCCGAGGACGGCGGCGGCCTTCCAGCGGGCCATCCACAACGCGGCCAAGCTGATGGAGAACAACCGTGAGGTGGTGGCCAAGGTGCTGCCGAACTTCACGCAGATCGACGCGTCCACGGCGGCGACGGTCACCTTCCCCTACTTCTCCAGCTCCGACAACCCGGTGCGGCTGCAGCGGGTGGCCGACTGGATGTGGGAGGCCAAGTGGCTGGGCAAGGAGATCGACGTCAAGACGTTGATGTCCCCGACGACGTCGGGGTGAGCAGCACCGCGACGGGCGTCGTCCGCCGTCCGGCCGGCGCCGCCACGCGGTGGTCGCGCCGGGCGGCGGGGGCGGCCGGCTTCGCCGTCCTCGTCGAGCTGCTGAGCCGGTCGGGGCTGGTGGACGCCGAGGTGCTGCCGCCGGCCACGCGGATCGTCGGGCGTGGCCTGGCGCTGCTCGCCGATCCGGCCTTCCTGACCCACGCCCGCACCAGCCTGCTGGCCTGGGCCTTCGGGCTCGGCCTCGCGGTGCTGGTGGCGGTGCCGCTCGGCCTGCTGCTCGGCAGCGTGCCGGTGATCGACGCCGCCACCCGCTCGGTGGTGGAGTTCCTGCGGCCGATCCCGTCGGTGGCGCTGATCCCGCTGGTCGCCCTCGTGATCGGCACCGGCCTGCAGCTCCGCGTCACGCTCGTGCTCTACGCCGCCATGTGGCCCATCCTCTACAACACCATGTACGGCCTGCGCGGCGTCGACCCCGTCGCCAAGGAGACCCTGCGCTCCTACGGCTTCGGCCCGCTGTCGGTGCTGCTGCGCGTCAGCCTGCCGTCGGCCGCGCCGTTCATCACCACGGGCGTGCGGCTGGCGGCGTCCGTGGCGCTCATCCTGACCGTCAGCACCGAGATCGTGGCCGGGCGCGGGGAGGGCATCGGCGTGTTCATCTTCTTCGCCGGGATCGCGGTCCCGGCCCGGATGACCGACATCCTGGCCGGGGTGTTCTGGGTGGGACTGTTCGGCGTGCTGGTCAACGCGATGCTGGTGGCGGCCGAGCAGCGCGCCTTCCGCTGGCACCACGCCCGGCTGACGGAGGGGTCGTGACCGGGGCCCGGCGCGGGCCGTCGGCCCGCGACCGCACGCGCGGCACGGCGTTCCGGGTGGCCGTGCTGGCCGTGCTGGTCCTGGCCTGGGAGGCGGGCACGCGGCTGGCGGGCAGCTCGTTCTTCCCGCCGCCGACGACGATCGTGGCCCGGATGCACCAGATGTGGTTCTCCGGCCCGCCCGGCAGCCTGTTCCTGACCGGCGCGGCGGTGGACGACGTCCTGCCGAGCCTGGGCCGGATGGCCGCCGGGTTCGCGGGCGGGGCGGTGGCCGGGGTGCTGCTCGGGCTGGCGTTCGGGCTGTCGGCGCGGGTCTACGACTATCTCGACGGCGTGCTGCAGTTCCTGCGCGCGATCCCGCCGCCCGCGCTGGTCACCGTGTTCCTGGTGGTGTTCGGCTTCGGGCTGCGCATGCAGCTGGCGTTCATCATGTTCAGCGTCGTGTGGCCGGTGCTGCTCAACACCGCCGACGGCGCGCGGGCGGTCGATCCGCTGCACCTGGACACCGGGCGAGTGTTCCGGCTGTCGGGGACCGAGCGCCTGCTGCGGGTCGTCCTGCCGTCGGCGCTGCCGAAGATGTTCGCCGGGCTGCGGCTGTCGTTGTCGTTGTCGCTGATCGTCATGGTCTTCGCCGAGCTGCTGCCGGGGGCCTCCAACGGCATCGGGTTCCAGCTCACCACCGCGTACTCGACGTTCGACCTGCCCGCGATGTGGGCCGGGATCGTGCTGCTCGGCGTGCTGGGCTACCTGCTCAACGAGCTGTTCCTGGTGGCCGAGCGGCGGGTGCTGGCCTGGCACCTCGGCGCGCAGCGGCTCACGGAGCAGTGAACGTGCCGGCGGCGACCGGGCGGCTGCGCGGCGGCTCGTAGGCGCCCGAGTCGATGCCCCACGACGCGACGGCCAGCGGCATGATCTCCACCCATACGGGCTCGTACCCGGGTTTCAGCCGCTCGCCGCCCTTGGCGTGGACCCGCCCGACCCCCTGGACGAGGACGCCGCGCGGCCCGTCCTCGGTGAAGTCGTCCACGACGAGCGACACCTCGGGGTTGTCCCTGACGTCCCTGCGGTACCGCCGGGGACGCACGCCGCCGGGCAGCAGGCGGGAGCCGACCGCGATCATGCCGCGGTCCGGCTGGAGATGGATCCGCACGGGCACGACGTGCGGCGTTCCCCCGGCTCCCGCCGTGGCGAGCCGCGCCAGGTCGTGCTCAAGCAGGTAGGCGAACTCCCCGTCACTGAATCCGCGCATCACACACCTCACACCCAGATAGGAACGAGGTTAATGGGATAACTCTGGTCTTCGGCCTGCAAAGGGCGAGAAACTTATCGTCATGTTCCCCGTCAGGGACACGTGGGACCGGATCGAGACCACTGGGGGCGACGTGAGGACGATGGTCGTGGGCGCCGGGATCGGCGGGCTCACCACCGCGCTCAGCCTGGCGGCGGCCGGGCTGGAGTGCGTGGTCGTGGAGGCGGCCGCCACGCTGAGGCCGCTCGGCGTCGGGATCAACCTGCAACCGCACGCCGTACGGGAGCTGACCGAGCTGGGGCTGGCCGGCGAGCTGGCCGCGCTGGGCGTGGAGACGACCTTCATGACCTTCGCCGACCGGCACGGCAACGTGATCCTGGCGCTGCCGCGCGGGCGCTCGGCCGGCTACCGCTGGCCGCAGTACAGCATCCACCGGGGCGAGCTGCAGATGGCGCTGCTGGCCGCGGTCGAGGAACGGGGCGTCCCGGTGCGGTCGGGCGTCCGCCTGGAGGGCTTCGAGCAGGACGGCGAGCAGGTTCTCGTCCGGCTCTGGCAGGGCGGCGAGCTCGTGGAGGAACGCGTGGACGTGCTCGTCGGCGCGGACGGCGTGCAGTCCACGGTGCGGGCGCTGCTGCACCCGTCGGACGACCCGCTGCTGTGGTCCGGCATCAGGATGTGGCGCGGGGTGGCCGAGGCCGACCGCGTCCTGGACGGCGCCACCGTGCTGGTGGGCGGCTCCAACCGGGCCGGGAAGTTCGTCACCTATCACATCTCGGCCCGCAACCCCCGGCTGGTCAACTGGGTGGCCGAGGTCAAGGTGGCCGAGCCCGGCGTCGCCGCGGAGGCCGACTGGTCGCGCGCGGGCCGGCTGGAGGAGGTGGCCGCGCACTTCGCCGACTGGCGGTACCGGCCGGCCGACGTCCAGGGGCTGCTCGCGGCCTCCCCGCGCATCCTGGAGTACCCGATGGTGGACCGGGACCCGCTGCCCGTCTGGGGAGAGGGCCGGGTGACGCTGCTGGGCGACGCCGCGCACCCGATGTACCCGATCGGCTCGAACGGCGGCTCGCAGGCGGTGCTCGACGCGCGGGTGCTGGCCCGGTGCCTGGCGACGTCCGGGGACCCGGTCACGGCGCTCAAGGCGTACGAGGAGGAACGGCGTCCGCCCACGTCGGCGCTGGTGATGGCGCATCGGGCGCTGCCCATCGAGGATACGATCGGCCTGGTGACCGAGCGCGCGCCCGACGGGTTCGCCGACATCGCCGACGTGCTGACGGAGGCCGAGCTGGCCGCCATGGCCGGGGCGCAGCGGCGCATCTCCGACGCCGACGTCCGGGCGCTGAACGAGCGGGAGTCGTGGAGCGTACGCATCCCATGACAGCCGCGAAGACTCAAGGGTAAGATCCGACACCGTAGAGCCATACCGACATTTCCGGCTTCCCGAGTCGGTCCTCCGCTCGCGGCCTCGCCCCCTAGGACATCCATGCTCGAGATAGAGAACCTCTCCCACGTGTACGGCGGCGGTGGCCCCAACGCTCACCACGCCATCGAAGGGCTCAACCTGAGCGTCGCCGCGGGCGAGCTGCTGTGCATCGTCGGGCCGTCGGGAGCCGGGAAGTCGACCCTGCTGCGCTCCATCGCCGGGCTGATCAGGCCGACCGGCGGCGAGGTCAGGGTCGAGGGCGAGCTGGTGCGGCAGACCCCCGACAACCTGGCGGTGGTCTTCCAGGACTACAGCCGCTCGCTGTTCCCGTGGATGTCGGTGGCCGACAACGTGGCCCTGCCGCTGCGCCGCCGGGGCATGGACAAGCAGCAGCGCCGCGAGGCCGCCCAGGAGGCGCTGGAGTCGGTCGGGCTCCAGGGCGCCGAGAAGAAGTACCCGTTCCAGCTCTCCGGCGGCATGCAGCAGCGGGTGGCGATCGCGCGGGCGCTGGCCTACCGGCCCTCGCTCATGCTCATGGACGAGCCGTTCGGCTCGGTCGACGCCCAGACCCGCGAAGACCTGGAAGACCTCGTGCTGAAGGTGCGCGGCCACCACCAGATGACGATCGTGCTCATCACCCACGACATCGACGAGAGCGTCTACGTAGGCGACCGCGTCGTGGTGTTGTCGAAGGCCCCCGCGCACGTGGTCGGCGACCTCAAGGTCGACCTGCCCGAGCCGCGCGACCAGATCACCACCCGCGAGCACCCCGACTTCGTGCACCTCCGCGCCGAGGTCGGCCGCCTGGTGCGCGGCCACGCCACCACCGTCTGACGCGCGGGCGGGCGCCCGGCCTCAGCCGGGCGCCCGGGGCGCGTCGGGCTATACCGGCGTGTGGGAGTGGCGGGTGAGCGCGTGCTCCACCAGCGTGATCAGGGTGGATTTCACCGCGTCGCGCTGGCGGGCGTCGAGGCGGACGATCGGGATGTGCCCGCCGACGGACAGCGCCTCGCGGATCTCGTCCTCCGCGTGGGCGAACTGGCCGTCCCAGCCGTTGATGCCGATGACGAAGGGCAGCTTGGCCTCTTCGAAGTAGTCGATGGCGGGGAAGCTGTCCGCCAGACGGCGCGTGTCCACCAGGACGACGGCGCCGATCGCGCCGCGCACGAGGTCGTCCCACATGAACCAGAACCGGTGCTGTCCGGGGGTGCCGAACAGGTAGAGGATCAGGTCGCGATCCAGCGACACACGTCCGAAGTCCATCGCCACGGTCGTGGTCGTCTTGTTCGGCGTGAGCGAGACGTCGTCGACGTGGGCCGAGGCGTCCGTCATGACCGCTTCCGTGGTGAGCGGCAGGATCTCCGAGACCGCTCCCACGAACGTCGTCTTCCCCACGCCGAAGCCCCCGGCCACGACGATCTTCGTCGAGGTCAGACCGGGGCTAGAGCCTGCGAAGTCCACTGAGCACCCTTTCGAGCAAGTTGAGGTCCGGCTTTCCCGCGTCCAGCGCAGGCTGGTGCACGCGGATCAGGCCCTCCGACGCCATGTCGGCGATCAGCACCCGGACCACACCAAGGGGCTGGCGTAAAAGGGCGGAGATCTCGGCAACCGACCGGACGTTCCGGGTCAGCTGAATGATCGCCTGATACTCCGGACTCAGTAGGGAAATGTCTTGGTATTCCGACGTCACGGAGGACACCAAAGCCTCCATGGCGAACTTCATCCGCGGCGCGGTGCGCCCCCCGGTCACGGCATAGGGCCGTACCAGGGAACTCGGCTTCTGCGGACGAGGGGCCGCCGGATGCGGCGGAGTGCTATCACCAGCCCAACCCTGACCTGACACCATGATCTCCTGTCACCGCCCGCTAGCGGGGGCGGGCCGCTTGCAGCTCAGCGCGTACGGCCGGGGTGAGCACCTGACCGGCGCGCTCGACCAGCAGCGTCATCTGGTACGCCACGAGGCCCATGTCACAGTCGGGAGCCGCGAGGACGGCCAGACAGGACCCGTCGCTGATGGACATGATCATCAACAGCCCGCGCTGCATCTCGATGACGGTCTGGGTGACCATGCCGCCCTCGAAGACCCGCGCGGCGCCCTGCGTCAAACTGATCACGCCCGAGGCGACCGCGGCGAGCTGGTCGGCCCGGTCCTTGGGGAAACCCTCCGAGAAGGCCAGCGGCAGGCCGTCGGACGACACCACGACGGTGTGCGCGACGCCCGGCACGTTGTTCACGAAGTCGGTGATCAGCCAGCTGATGCCACGCGCTCCCTGGCTCATCTCTCTCATTTGTCCTCCTCATTCTCTTCTCCGCGGGTGAACGCGCGGCCTTGCCGCACTCCCTGCTGGAAGCTGGAGAGCCTGCTGCGCAACCGCTCGGGCGAGATCTGCGGCGGCGGTGACGTGGGCTGCGGCTCGGCGAGACTGGCCGTACCGGGCACGAGGTTGGCCTTGGGCACCCGGCGCGGCAGCCCCGAGGACGTCGTGCCGGCCTGGGCGGGCTGCGCGGCGGCCTGCGCCGCCTGGAAACCGGAGTCGGCGGGCGAGGACCACGACGCGCCGGCGCCCGACTGGCCGGGCCTGCGCTGCGGCAGCCCGGACCGGCCCACCGCCGGGGCGTCGGGCGGCGCGGCCGCCGGAGGGTCGGCGGGCACGGCCGGATGCACGGCGGTGATCTCGTGCTCGGGCTCCTGCTCCTGCTGACGCAGCTGCTCGGGGTCGGGCCTGCGGAACCAGTCCGAGCCGACGGACGAGAAGATCGGCAGGAACTCCTCGCTCTGCTCCTCCAGGGGCGAGGTGCGCACCACGGGGAGCGGGCCGGTCAGGTCCTGGGAGGAGTAGTCGCCCTGGCCGAACGGGCCGTAGGCGCCCGGACGGCTCTGCTCGTACTGGTCGGCGGGCTTGGGCTCCTCCGCGCCGAACCCCGGCAGGTCGCCGAACGCCGCCCGGTAGGGCTCCTCGCCGAACGCCGAGGGGCGCGGCGGGTCGACCGACTCGAACAGGGACCGCCGCGGCGGCTCCTCGTTGAAGGCCGACTGGCCGAGCGAGGTGTCGCCGAAGGACGGCGAGCCGAAGGAGGACCAGCGGGGCTCCTCCGTCCCGCTCTGCGGCGGCTCGGTGGCGAAGGACGGCCAGCGGGGCTCGTCGTCCTGCAACGGCGGCGGCTGCTCGGCGAAGGACGGCCAGCGCTGCTCGCCCCACGGGGACTGCGCCTGCGGCTGCGGCTCGGGCTTGGCCGCGGGCGGCTCGTCGGCGAAGATCGGCTTCGGCTCGTCGCCGAAGAAGGGCTTGGGCTCGTCGCCGAAGGACGGCTTCGGCTCATCGCTGAAGAACGGCTTCGGCTCGTCGGCGAAGAACGGCTTGGGCTCGTCACCGAAGGACGGCTTGGGCTCCTCGGCGAACGACGGCCAGCGCGGCTCGTCCCGGCCCGGCTCCTCGCCGAAGGATCCCCAGCGGGTCTCCTCCTGGGCCGACTCGTCGGCGAAGGACGGCCAGTTGCCGGTGCCCGGAGCGGGCAGCGAGCCCGGCCACTGCGTGTCCAGCACCCGGTCGGCCGCGTCGGGCGCGGAGACGGGGGCGCCGTTCTGGCTCGCCTCGGCGGGCGCGGCGGCGACGCCGAACTGGCTCGGGTCGAACGTGGTGAACGCCTCGTACTGGCTGCCGGGCTGCTGCGGCATGCCGGCGCCGCCGCTGATGAGCATGTCGGGCATCATCACCAGCGCGCTCAGGCCGCCGGTCTCCCGCATGCTGAGCTGGACGCGGATGCCGTGGCGCAGCGCCAGGCGGCCGACCACGAACAGGCCCATGCGGCGGGAGACGCCGACGTCCACGACGGGCGGGTTGGCCAGGCGCCAGTTGGCCTCGGCGAGCTCCTCGGGGCTCATGCCGATGCCCAGGTCGTTGATGGAGATCATGACGCCGCCGTCGGCGGCCACGCTGGAGACCTCGACCTTGCTCTCGCGCGGCGAGAAGGAGATCGCGTTCTCGATCAGCTCGGCGAGCAGGTGGACGGCGTCGGTGACGGCCGGGCCGACGATCAGCGTGCCGGACGGGATCTTGATCTGGACCCGCTCGTAGTTCTCGACCTCCGACAGCGAGGCGCGGGCGATGTCGACCAGCGGCACCGGCTCGCTCCACTTGCGCGCGGCCTCCTGGCCGGCGAGGACCAGAAGGTTCTCGCTGTTGCGGCGCATGCGGGTGGCCAGGTGGTCGAGGCGGAAGAGGTTGGCGAGCCGCTGCTCGTCCTCCTCGCCCTGCTCCAGGCCCTCGATGAGCTGCAGCTGCCGTTCGACCAGCGTCTGGCTGCGGCGGGAGAGGTTGACGAACATGGCGTTGACGTTGGCGCGCAGCTTGGCCTCGTCGCCGGCCAGCCGGAGCGCTTCGCGGTGGACCTCGTCGAAGGCCCGCGCCACTTCACCGATCTCGTCGCGGGTGTTGACGCCGACCGAGGGCACTTCGGGCATCTGCGCGCCGTCGCCGGACTCGCGCAGGATGCGGACGGTCTCGGGCAGCCGGGTGGTGGCCACCTGGAGCGCCTCGGCGCGCAGCCGGCGCAGCGGGCGGACCAGCGAACCGGCCACCCGGGTGGTGATGATCAGGACCAGCAGCAGCAGGACGAGGATGGTCGCACCGCTGATGATGGCGTTGCGCTGCTCGGTGTCGCTCAGCTCGCGGGCCCTGGTCACGATCTTGGTGGCCAGGGAGTCCTCGACCTTGCGCATGGTGTTGCCGGCCAGCGTGGTGCTGTCGTACCAGCGGCTCAGGTCGCGGGCGGAGGTGACGTCGAGGTCGCGGATCCGGTTGTACTCGCGGACCTGGGCCAGGGCGCGCTGCCGCATGGCGTCGGCGCGGTCGATGTCCGGCCCGCGCATGCTCTTCTGGTACGCGCGCAGGTCCGCCGGGTCGGCCTCCCGCTCGAAGGCGGTCAGCTCGGCCTGCTGGCGGCTCCACGAGCCGAGGAACTCCGACAGGTCGTCGTAGTCCAGCTCACGCTCGATGAGCGCGATCATGAGAATGGCCTGCTGCCTGGAGACTTCTTCCTTGACCCGCTGCAGCGAGCCGAGGGCGGCCACGTCACCCTGGAGGTCGTCGTCGTTCACGCCGTCGCCCAGGTCGCCCTGGATCGCGGAGAAGACGCCGATCATGGTGGTGTACGTGGTGATCGCGGCTCGCGGGGGCGTGCCCTCGGCCACCATCGACGTGCGGAGGCTGTCGAGGCCGGTGAGCCACCGGCGCATGTTCTCCACACCGTCGCGGATACGGGCCGAGTGCGCGGCGTCGATGGCGTTGGCCGAGGCCAGCACCTTCTTCTTGGCCGCGTCGACGGCCGCGCGCTGGGTCTTGAGCTGGACGAACCGCCCCGCCTTCGACTGGTCGGTCACGTACCACGCGGTGAGCGTGCGCTCCTTGGCCAGCTCGTGGTTGAGCCCGCCGATGCGCTGCACCAGCTCGGCGACCTGGGTCAGCCGGCGGTACTCGGAGCTCGTCCCGATGGCGTTGGCGAGCTGCACGCCCGCGAGGAGCACGCCCACGATGGTGGGGATGAGGATCAGCGCGATCAACCTCGAGCGCACACGCCAGTTCCCCAGCCGGAACCTTCCGCCTGTGTACTCCCCTGACCTCGTGTGCCTGGGGTTTTCCGTCCTCACTGACTCTCGCTACCTCTCGCCGGTACGTGCTCGAAAGAAATCAGACACGCGTGTGGCGCATGGGATTCTGTCCGGCTGGGTAATTGGAACACAGTCCGTACCAGACGGCCAACCGTACATTTCCCACTAAATGCACCCAAAGCGACACTTTGGGCGTCATATCGCCGTACACGTTTTCAGGCGGGCCGGAACGAATCCCGCTCCACGGGCGCCGCGTGCTTGACCATGAGGTGACGCGTCACCGAATACTCCTGCACCGCCTCCTGGCTCATGTCCTTGCCGAACCCGCTGCCCTTCACGCCGCCGTGCGGCGCCTCGCTGGCGATCGGCAGATGATCGTTCACCCAGGTCACGCCCACGTCGAGCCGATGGGACACGCGCATCGCCCGCGCGACGTCGCGCGACCACACCGACGAGGCCAGCCCGTAGGGGGTGTCGTTGGCCAGCCGGACGGCCTCGTCCTCGCCGTCGAACGGCAGCGCCACAAGGACCGGTCCGAAAAGTTCACCTTGGACGATCTCGCTGTCCTGTGCGACATCGGTCACAAGCGTCGGCGGGTAGAAGAACCCGGGCCCCTCGACGGGCGCGCCGCCGTGCACGACCCGTCCGCCCGAGCGCGCGACGAAGCCGTGCACGCGCTCGCGGTGGGCGGCCGAGATCAGCGGGCCGATGTCCGTCGCCGGGTCCCAGGGGTCGCCCACGGTGATCTCGGCGAGGGTCGCCCGGATGGCCTCGACGGCGTCGTCGTAGATCTCGCGGGCGACGTAGACGCGGGTGGCCGCGGTGCAGTCCTGGCCGGTGTTGTACGTGGCGCCCATGGCCACGCCGCGGGCCATCTCGGCCAGGTCGGCGTCCCGGAAGACCAGGGCGGGCGCCTTGCCGCCGAGTTCGAGGTGCACCCGCTTGAGCGTGGCCGCCGCGCCGGTCATGACCGCCCGGCCGGTGCCGGTCGAGCCGGTGACGCTGACCATGTCCACGCCCGGGTCGGTGACCAGCGCCTGGCCGACCTCGGCGTCGCCGGTGACCGCCTGGACGAGCCCTTCGGGCGCGCCCGCCTTGGCGAACAGCTCGGCCAGGCGCAGCGTCGTGCGCGGCGTCTGCGGCGCCGGCTTGATGACCACGGCGTTCCCGGCTGCCACGGCCGGGCCGACCTTCCACACCGCCATGACGAACGGGAAGTTCCACGGCGCGATCGACCCCACCACCCCGACCGGACGGCGCAGCAGCACCGAGGTGTAACCGGCGCTGAACACCCCGGCCCCCGACCCTTCGAGCGAGCGGGCGGCGCCGGCGAAGAAGCGCAGGTTGTCGACGGCGAAGGGCAGCTCGCCGTCCCTGAAGACGGCCGCCGGCTTGCCGGTCTCCTCCACCTCCAGCCGGGTCAGCTCCTCGGCGTCGGCCTCCACCAGGTCGGCCAGGCGCAGCAGCAGCCGCTGGCGCTCGGCGGGGGTGGTCTGCGCCCACTCCTCGAACGCGCCCCGGGCGGTCCGGACGGCCGCCGCCACGTCGGCCACCGGGGTGTCCGGGATCTCGGCGCACGGGAGGCCGGTGGCGGGGTTGATCAGTTCACGCATGGAAGGTCCTCGAAATCCCTACTGGCCGAGCTGTTCGATCAGGTCGGCGGCCTTGCGCAGGCCGTCGCGGCGGCGGATCTCCTCGCCGGCGGCGGCGAGCCTCGCGCGCATCTCGGTGTCGCCGAGCAGGCGCTCCACCGCGCCGGTCAGCTCCTCGTCGGTGAAGGTGTAGGTGGAAAGCCGGACACCGTAGCCCAGCTCGTCCACCCGCTGGGCGTTGTCGTACTGGTCCCAGAACAGCGGCAGCACGATCATCGGCTTGCCGAAGTGCGCCGCCTCGGTGGTGGTGTTGTTGCCGCCGTGCGTGATGACCAGGTCGCACAGGGGGATGATCTTCGTCTGCGGCAGGAACTCGGCGCCGTACATGTTGTCGGCGAGCTTGATCTCCTCGTGCAGCGGGCCCTTGGAGACGATGTACTGGTGCCGCGTGCCGGCCAGGATGTCGATCACGCGCTGCATCAGCTCGACGTCGGAGGAGCCGAGCGAGCCGAGCGAGAAGTAGATCAGCGAGCCGTCGTTGCGCTGGAAGGGCAGCGTGAAGTCCTCGTCGGTCTCGCGCACCGAGGAGTCGAGCCGGTGCCAGCTCGGGCCGAGCGGGCGGGCGTCGGTGTAGTCGAGGATCTCGGGGAAGACGTAGAGGTTCAGGTCGCCCTCGTGGATGAAGTCCAGGTCGGGCAGCGGGGCGGTGCCCTGCTCGACGCACCACTCGTTGAAGGCGGTCCAGATCTCGCGGTGGGTGCGGTCGTACTCGGCGCGGAAGGCGTCCCAGCCGGAGCGGTCGTCCGCGGGGAGGCCGGAGAAGACCGGCGCGACGTTCTCGCCGCGCACCTCCAGCGGGTTGCAGGAGACGATCCGGACGAACTTCTTGCCCGCCGTGAGCAGCGCCGGGAACGTGATCACGTTGTCCTCGACGATCACGTCCGGGTTCACCCGCTCGATGATGGCCTTGAGCTGCGGCTCGCAGTACTTGGCGCCGTCGATGAGGGAGTCCCAGATGGGCTTGATGACGGTGTCGAGCTGCTCCAGCGTGCTCTTGCGGTACTCCGGCGCGGTCTCGCGGATGAAGTCCTTCCAGAACTGGCCGGCGTCCTGCTCCTCGGCGTTCTCGGGCGGCGGGGCCAGGTCGACGAGGTCCTCCTCGAAGCCGAGCGCTTCGAGCTTGCCCTTCCAGGACGACTCCGCGGCGAAGACGACGCGGTGCCCGCGACGGCGGAGAATGTCGCCGACGCCGATGCAGTTGTTCGTGGGGCCGTACGCGCTCTCTGGCATGAACAGGATGGTGAGGGACATCGTGAACTCCGGGGGAACTCGTCAAATTGAAGAGGAATTCAAATACTCATCTAGCGTGAAGCGCAAGTTAAGTGCACTATGGTCACGGCCGATCTGAATGGTGACCAAACGCACGGGGGGTGGTGGTCGTGGCCCAGCGCAAAAGCCGTAGTGACCGGCGCATCGACTTGATCGAGGCCGCGCGCCGAGCCATCATCCGCCACGGCATCGACGGAGTACAGCTCTCGCACGTCGCCGAGGAGGCCGGTCTGACCTCCGGCGCCGTGCTCTACCACTACCCCGACCTGGGCGAACTGCTGGTCGAGGCGCAGCACGCGGGCATGGAGCGGTTCTACGAGCTGCGCATGCGCCGCCTGGCCGACTTCACCGACCCGGTAGAGAAGC
The DNA here is from genome assembly GCF_042878785.1 of Nonomuraea sp. NPDC003560. Lineage (NCBI taxonomy): Bacteria > Bacillati > Actinomycetota > Actinomycetes > Streptosporangiales > Streptosporangiaceae > Nonomuraea > Nonomuraea sp. NPDC003560. The sequence goes on from NZ_JBIAOF010000003.1 coordinate 154,644, forward strand.
TGGTCGTCACGATCCGGTCGGGGTTGCCGACCGGGCCGCTCGACCCCGACGTCCGCCTGCTCAACGAGCTGGGCGGCGCCGCGGGCCGCAACCGGGTCTACGGCGTGCTGCTCACCTCGCTGTACGACCGCCAGGTGTCGATGTACCAGGCGATCCTGGACACCGGGGCCGCGCTCGGGGTCTTCCGGCTGACGGCCGACTCCGTGACCGTCGCGCGCAATCTGGTGGCGCTGGAGGACGCCTACGGCTACCGCATCACCGCCAGGCACCCGCTGATCGGCCCCGACGAGGCGGCCGAGCTGATCCTGTCGTACGCGCGGGCGGCGACGGGCAACGACCTGGCTCATTGATCGACCGCCATGATGACGGCGTCCTGGGCCTCCCAGCGCACCTTCACCTTGGCGCCGGGCTGCACCGTGCTCGCCCCCTGCACCGCGGCGAGCACGGGCTTGGCCCGTCCCGGCACGTCCACGGAGATGTGCGAGACGCCGCCGTAGAAGCTCACGTCCAGGACGCTGCCCTTCAGGCCCCGCGCCGCGTTCTCGTCGGCCAGCTCGATCTTCTCGGGCCGCACCGCGAGCAGCGCCTTGGCGTCGGCGGCCAGGTCTTCGAGCGGCGTGCCGGCCAGCATGCCGAACTCCTCGCTCTTGATCCCGTCCAGGCCGGTGCAGACGCCCTCGAACAGGTTGTTCGCCCCGACGAAGTCGGCCACGAACGGCGAGCGCGGGCGCTCGTACAGGGCCACGGGGGCGTCCACCTGGCGCACGCTGCCGCTGTCGAAGACCGCGATGCGGTCGGCCAGCGACATGGCCTCCTCCTGGTCGTGCGTGACGACCACGAAGGTGATGCCGACCTCGCTCTGCAGCCGCTTGAGCTCCAGCTGCATGTCCGCGCGGACCTTCTTGTCCAGGGCCGACAGCGGCTCGTCGAGCAGCAGCAGCCGCGGCCGCTTGACGATGGAGCGGGCCAGCGCGACCCGCTGCCGCTGGCCGCCGGACAGCTGCGCGGGCTTGCGCGAGGCGTGCGCCGACAGGCCCACGGTCTCCAGCACCTCGCCGACCCGCTGCTTGATCTCCTGCCGGGGCAGCTTCTCCCGCTCCAGGCCGTAGGCCACGTTCTTGGCCACGGTCATGTGCGGGAACAGCGCGTACGACTGGAACATGAGGCTGATCGGCCGCCGGTTGGGCTGCTTGGACAGCAGGTCCTCGCCGTCGAGCGTGACCGTGCCGGCGTCCGGCGTCTCGAACCCGGCGATGATGCGCAGCAGGGTGGTCTTGCCGCAGCCGGAGGGCCCGAGCAGGGCGAAGAACTCGCCCTGCTCGATCTCCAGCGAGACGCCGTCGAGCGCGGTGACGTCACCGAACCTGCGGGTGACCCCGTCAATCCTGAGCACGTGATTTCCCGATCTTGGTCATCCGCTGCCCGGCGATCACCGCCGTGAAGCTCACGAGGAGCAGGATCGCGGCCAGCGCGTTGATCTTCGGGGTCACCCCGAAACGAACCATTGAGTAGATGACGATCGGCAGCGTCGGCTCGGCGTTGCCGATCGTGAAGAAGGCGATCACGAACTCGTCCAGCGACAGCGTGAACGCCAGCAGCGCCCCGGCGACGATCCCGGGCACCAGCTGCGGCAGCGTGACCTTCATGAACGTGACCACCGGCCCGGCCCCCAGGTCGCGCGAGGCCTCCTCCAGCGAGGTGTCGGCGTTGGTGAGCCGGGTGCGCACCACCGCCGCGACGAACGCCATCGAGAACACGGCGTGCGCGATGGTCACGGTGGGCAGGCCCAGCGCGAACTGGGCGTCCCACTGGGCCAGGAAGGTGTTGATCAGGGCGTACAGGACCAGCAGCCCGATCCCGAGCACCAGGTCGGGCAGCACGGCCGGCATGAGCGAGATCGCGTCGAGCAGCTTCGATTTGGTGTACCGGGCCAGGCCGACGGCCAGCAGCGTGCCCAGCACGGTGGCGATCGCCGTCGAGCCCAGGGCCACGATCAGGGTGTTGACCAGGCCCTCTCTGATCTTCTCGTCGGCGGCCAGCTCGCCGTACCACTTGAGGCTGAAGCCCTCGTAGGTGTAGGCCGACTTGCCGGAGTTGAACGACATGACGACCAGGACGATGATCGGCACGTACAGGAAGGCGTAGGTCGCCCAGAACGGCACGTACAGCAGCTTGGGTCTACGCACGGCGGGCCGCCCACGCCTGCACGAGCAGCAGCAGGATCAGCACCGCGATCAGCGCCAGCACCAGCGCCGAGCCGAACGGCCAGTCGCGCGCGACCAGGAACTGGTTGCGGATCAGGTTCCCCACCATGATGGACTTGTTGCCGCCGAGCATCTCGGGGATGACGAAGTTGCCGAAGCTCGGCACGAACACGAACATCGCCCCGGTCAGCGCGCCGGGCAGGGTGAGCGGCAGCGTCACCTTCCGGAACGTGGTGAACGCCGAGGCCCCGAGGTTCGCCGACGCCTCGCGCAACTGCGGGTCGAGCTTCTCGATCGAGGAGTACAACGGCAGCACCATGAGCGGCAGGTACGAGTAGAGCAGCCCGGTGACGATCGCGCCCTGGGTGTACAGCAGCTCCATCTCCTTGCCCAGCAGGGAGCTGAGCAGCCCCTGACTGCTGAGCATGATGATCCACGCGTAGACGCGGATGATGAAGTTCGTCCAGAAGGGCAGCACGACCGCCACCAGGGCGATCGTCTTCCACTTCGACGGGAGCTGGGCGATCAGGTACGCCGTCGGGTAGCCGAGCAGCAACGCGATCAGCGTGGCGATCGTCGCCATCTTCAGCGAGTCGCCGACGACGTTCAGGTAGAGGGAGTCGAACAGGCGCTGGAAGTTCTCCAGCGTGAACTCGTAGACGATGCCCCCGAAGCGCCCCCGCTGGAAGACGGTGTAGCTGAGCACCAGCGCCAGCGGCACGAGGAGGAGCACGACCAGGTACGTCAGACCTGGCGAAAGGAAAACGAACGCGCCCAGCCGGCGACCCCGCTTACGGGACACCGGCCGGGCCTTGACCTCGGATCTCACTGCACCAACGACTATCCGGCCGTGACTTCCTGCGACAGGCGGCTGAACTTGGTCGACGCCTGTCCCAGGTCGATGATCGACTCACCGTTGAGCAGTTCCGCCGGCTTGATGTCCAGCAGCGAGCCCTTGGGGATGGTCACCTTGTCCATGGCGGCCTTGTTGGGCACCTTGTAGTTGATGTTCTCGGCCGCCCAGCGGTGGATCTCCGGGTCGAGGATCATGTTGATGAAGGCGTGGGCCGCCTCCTTGTTCTTGGAGGACTTCATGATCACCATGGTGTCCACCCAGAGGTCGCTGCCCTCCTTCGGCACCACGAACTTGATGTTCTGCTTCTCGTCCGTGGTCGGGCACCAGCCGTCCCACGCCTCGACCATGATGGCCTCGCCGGACTTCAGCCGGTCGCCGAAGGTGGTGTCGTCGTAGCGCAGCAGGTGCGGCTTCTGCGAGACCAGGAGCTCCTTGGCCTTGGCGATCTCCTCGTCCTTCTCGGTGTTGACCGAGTAGCCGAGCGCCTTGAGCGCGGGCAGGACCAGCCAGCGCTCGGTGGTCATCATGGTGACCTTCTTCTCGGCCCAGGAGGCGGGCTTGAGGATGTCGTTCCAGCTCGTCGGCGGCGTCTTCACCAGGTCGCTGCGGTAGCAGATGCCGGTGGTGCCCCAGGTGTAGGGCACCGAGTACTTGTTGCCCTTGTCGTAGGAGAGCTGCGTGGCCTCGGGGTAGAGATTGGCCAGGTTGGGGATCAGCTCGGCGTGGATGGGCTCCAGCAGGCCCTGGGCGTTGAGCGCCTGGGCGTACTGGCCGGACACGAAGGCCACGTCGATGCCGCTGTCGCCGGAGGCGGTCAGCTTGGCCATCGCCAGCTCGTTCGTGTCGTGGTTGGTGATCCCCATCTCCTTGACCTTGAGCTGCTGCTTGACCTTCTCGGGCAGCTCCTCCGGGGTGTAGCCCGGCCAGACGGTCACCTGGAGCGACTGCTTGGTCAGGTCGGCGTTGGGCTGGAGCTGTTCGGCCTTGGCCGCGGTCGTGCCGTCTGAGCTGCTCGACGACCCACCGCCGCACGCCGCGACGGCTAGCGCGAGGCCGGCCACCGCCACGGCGGCCGGAAGACGACGGGTGAACCGGTTACGGGACACGGCCGCTACTCCTTCTGGTGCTGAGGATTGAGGGGTCGCGCGACCTTACTGGACACGGCAGACCAGAGCAGGAGTGTTGCAGCAGAAATCAACATGAGCAAGACTTTTCCCGACATTGCTACCAGGAAGTTTGATCAGAGTGTTGAATCGAGATTCAATAACGGAGTCGCCTCATCCCGGTCCGTGAGGGACCTCTCACCTCGCGTACGGACCGCCTTTGGGCCGCGCTCTTCGCGCCATCTCTCCCAGCCGTAATCTATCGGCTCGGGAGCGTGCGATCCCTGGCGGGTGCTCAGCGAACGGGTGAACGATCCGGATCCGCTGAGAGCGGGTTATCGGTCGCGGCGACACCGCGCGGCCCCCGCCGGCGCATCGAGGCAGGGGCGGCCCGGAGCGAGCACCGCGGGCGGGACCGTACCCTCCTGACCGGCGCAGGCGCTTTTCCCCTAATGCGCGGACGGGCTCCGAAGAGGGCGAAGTTGCAGCGGATATCAACATGAGCGAGACTTCCTTCCACACGTCGATCGGGAACGATGGTCAATCTGTTGAACTGGGATTCAATTGCGATCCGGCTCGCCGCCCTCGCGGCGGAGCCCGTCTCCGACCGGGATCACGGCCTGTCCACGAGCCTGCTGCGGGCGCTGGCGCACGACCCGCCGCCCCCGTTCGCCGTCCGCCGGTTCCATGACCTTCCCGTCCTCGCGGCGACGGCCGCCGAGCGCGGCTTCGGGCCGCACGTCGACCAGACCAACCACTCGGTCGTGGTGGACGAGCGGATGGTCGTGAAGTGGCTGGCCCCGCCGGTCCCGCTGCCCCACCCGACGCCCGAGATCTTCGCCCACCTCGTCGAGGTCGGCTTCACCGGCACCGCGCCCCCGTACCTGGCGCTGACCCGCGCGTCGGACGCCGGCGAGGAGCTGCTCGCGCTGGTGACCGGCTACCTGCCCGAGGCGCGCGACGGCTGGGAGTGGTGCGTGGACGAGGCCGAGTCCGGCGGCACGCGGTTCGCCGGCGAGCTCGGCCGGCTGGCCGCCGACCTGCACGTCGCGCTGTCCACCCTGCCCGGCGGCTCGTCCGCGCGGCAGGCGGACCCGGCGGCGCGGGCCGCGGACGCGCTGGCCGAGGCGCTCGCCCTCACCGGCGGCGCCGACGGCGCGTGGCTGGCCACGCGGGCCGGCGCCCTGGCCTGCGAGCTGGAGCCGCTGCGCGCGGGCTTCGCGGGCCCGGTGATCAGGATCCACGGCGACCTGCACGTGGGCCAGATCCTGCGGTGGCGCGACGGCTACGCCGTGATCGACTTCGACGGCAACCCGACCGTGGCCGACACCGGCGTGCGCCAGCCGGCCGCCAGGGACGTCGCCCAGCTCACCACCAGCCTGGAGCACGTGGCCCAGGTCGCCGTCAAGCGCCGGGGCACCCCGCCCGCCCACGCCGCGGCCTGGGCGGCGCGGGCCCGCGCCGGCCTGCTGGACGCCTACCGCGACCGCCTGTCCGGCCTCGGCCGCTCCGACCTGCTGGACGAGACCCTGATCCGCCCGTTCGAGGTCGAGCAGGAGTGCCGCGAGCTGATCTACGCCGCCCGCCACCTGCCCCGCTGGCGCTACGCCCCCATGGGCGTGCTGCGCACCTGGTACCCCGAGGAGAACCTGCCGTGAATCCCGAGCTCTACCTGGCCGACCTGGAGGCCAAGCCCGCCGCCCTGGCCGCCCTCGCCGACGGGCTGCGCGCGGCCGATCCCTTCGCCGGGCTGCCCGAGGGCGTGCGCCGGGTGCTGTTCCTCGGCATGGGCAGCTCCCGGTACGCCGCCGGGGTGGCGGCCCTGCGCCTGCGCGCGGCCGGCGTGGACGCCTACGCCGACTACGCCTCGGCCGCGGCGACCTACCCGGCCGGGCCGGACACGCTGGTCGTGCCGATCTCGGCCACCGGCGGCAGCCGCGAGACCCTCGACGCCCTCGCCCGCTACGCCGGGGGCCCGTCGTACGTGGCCGCGATCACGAACGTGCCCGGCTCGCCCGTCACCGAGGCGGCCGACCTGGTCGTCCCCATGGGCGCGGGCGAGGAGCGCGGCGGCGTGGCCTGCCGGACGTTCCAGCACACGCTGGCCCTGCTGCTGGCGCTCGAAGCCCGGCTCACCGGGACGGGCGGCGACCTGCCCGCGCTGCTCACCCGGGCCGCCGAGGCCACCCGCGACCTCTTGGACCGCCGGGACGAATGGCTCCCGCTGACCATGGAGCTCCTGGACGGGCCCCACGGCGTCTACACGATCGCCCCCGCCGAGCGGCTGTCGTCGGCCGAGCAGTCGGCGCTGATGTTCCGCGAGGGCCCGCGCCGCGCGGCCGACGCCTGCGAGGCGGGCGACTGGTCGCACGTCGACGTCTACCTCACCAAGACCCTCGACTACCGGGCACTGCTCTTCCCCGGCTCCCGCTACGACGAGCAGGCCATGGACTGGGTGCGCGAGCGCGGCTCCACGGTGATCTCCGTGGGCGGCGAGGTGAAGGACGCCGCGGCGGCGATCCGCTACGCGCACGACGACGACCCCGGCGTGGCGCTGCTCACCGAGACGCTGGTGGCCGAGCTGGTGGCCGCGTACTGGTGGAACGCTCAGTAGGGACGGGCGCCGATCACGTGCTCGACCAGGGTGATCAGGGTGTTCTTGACCGACTGGCGGGCCCGCGCGTCCGTGCGCACGATGGGCACCTGCGGTGAGAGCGTGAGCGCCTCGCGCACCTCGCTCTCCACGTGCGGGAACCCGCCCGTCCCAGCCGTTCAGGCCGACGACGAACGGCAGCCCGGCCTCCTCGAAGTAGTCGACGGCGGGGAAGCTGTCGGCCAGGCGGCGGGTGTCCACCAGCACGATCGCGCCGATCGCGCCGCGGACGAGGTCGTCCCACATGAACCAGAACCGGTGCTGGCCGGGCGTGCCGAACAGGTACAGGATCAGGTCGCGTTCGAGGGAGACGCGGCCGAAGTCCATCGCGACCGTGGTGGTGGACTTGCCCGGTGTGTGCGCGAGGTCGTCGATGCCGGACGAGGCGTCCGTCAGCACGGCCTCGGTGGTCAGCTGCACGATCTCCGACACCGCGCCGACGAAGGTGGTCTTCCCCACGCCGAACCCGCCCGCCACGACGATCTTCGTCGAGGTGAGCGCTGGGCTAGAGCCGGCGAAGTCCACTCAGGACCCTCTCCAGCAGCCTGCGGTCCGGCAGCCCGGCCTCCAGCTGCGGCTGGTAGACCTTGACCAGCCCGTCCGCCTCCATGTCGGCGACCAGCACCCGCGCCACGCCGAGCGGCACGGCCAGCAGCGCGGAGATCTCGGCCACCGAACGCACCTGGCGGCACAGCTCGCTGATCGCGCGGTACTCGCGGGTGTAGGTCATGCCGAGCCGGGCCGAGGTCGCCGACGAGACCAGCGCCTCCATGGCCAGGCCGGTGCGCGGCGCCGTCCTGCCGCCAGTGACGGCGTACATGCGCACCAGCGAGCTGCGCTGGGGCTCCGGCTCCCCGTCATGCCACGATGCCAACGTCCACTCCCATCACCAGGGGCGCGCGGATGACAACTCCGCCCGTACGGCAGGGGTCAGCACCTGCCCCGTGCGTTCGACCAGAATCGTCATCTGGTACGCCACCAGGCCCATGTCACAGTCGGGCGCGGCCAGCACCGCCAGGCACGACCCGTCGCTGATCGACATCACCAGCAGCAGCCCGCGTTCCATCTCCACCAGGGTCTGCGTGACGCCGCCGCCCTCGAAGACCCGCGCCGACCCCTGCGTCAGGCTGACCAGCCCGGCCGCGATGGCGGCGAGCTGGTCGGCGCGGTCCTTGGGGAAGCCGCGGGAGAAGGCCATCGGCAGGCCGTCGGCGGAGACCACCACGGCGTGGGCCACGCCGGGCACCTCCTCGACGAACGCGCTCACCAGCCAGTTGATGTCCCTGGCCCCCTGGCTCAGTTCCTTCATCAGTCCTCCTCTAGCTCGGCTCGGCCCTTGCGCACGCCCTGCTGGTAGCTGGCCAGCCGGCTGCGCAGCCGGTCGGGGGACGGCGGAGGAACCGGCACGGGCGGCGGCTGGGGAACCGCGGTACCCGGTACCAGATTCGCTCGCGGCGTGCGCTTGGGCAGGCCGGAGTTCGTGGTGCCGCCTTGGGCGGGCTCGGCGGTCGTGTTCGCCGCCTGCCATCCCTGGTCGGCGGGCGATGACCAGGCCGGGTCCCGCCGGTCGGCGGTCGGCGCGGCCTTGCTGAACCAGCTGCTCTCCTCGACCGAGGCGAAGATCGGCAGGAACTCGTTCCCGGCCGCCGGCTGGGCCGGCTCGGGCCCCGTGGCGAACGACGGGTACGACGCCCCGGACGCCGGCGGCTCCGGCTGCTCGACCGACTGCGAGGAGGACGAGGTGAACCACGACGACTCGGACGCCGACGGCATGGGGTCGAACGACGGGTGCCCGTAGGCGGGCATCGGGGCCGTGGGCGGCGCGTACGACTCGGCGCCCTGGAAGGGCTCGGCGCTCTGGAACGGGTCGGCGCTGCGGAACGAGTCGGCGCTGCGGAAAGGCTCAGCGCTTCGGAACGGCTCGGCGCTCTGGAACGGCTCGGCGCTCTGGAACGGCTCGGCGCTCTGGAAGGGCTCGGCGCGTCCCTGGTCCGGGCGGCCCATGGCGGACATGGCCGGGGTGTGCGCGGCCGCGGCCATCGAGCCGTGCAGGTGCCCGGCCACCGTGCCGGGGACGGCGGCGAGCAGCATCTCCGGGATCAGCACCATCGCGGTCAGCCCGCCGATGTCCTGGCGGCGGAGCTGCACCTTGATGCTGTGCCGCAGCGCGAGCCTCCCGACCACGAACAGGCCCATCCGCCGCGACACGGACACGTCCACGACCGGCGGGTGGGCCAGCCGCCAGTTGGCCTCGGCCAGTTCCTCGGGGGTCATGCCGATGCCGTTGTCGGTCACCGAGACCATCAGCCCGCCGCCGTCGATGCGGCTGCTGGAGATGATCACCTTGGTGTCCTTGGAGGAGAACGAGACCGAGTTCTCGACCAGCTCGGCCAGCAGGTGCACCACGTCAGTGACGGCCTGCCCGGCGATGGCGACGTCCGACTGCGCCTGGACGCTGACCCGGTCGTAGCTCTCGACCTCGCCGAGCGCCGCGCGCACGATGTCCATGAGCTCGACCGGCTCGCTCCACTTGCGCGCGGCCTCCTGACCGGCCAGGACCAGCAGGTTCTCGCTGTTGCGGCGCATGCGGGTGGCCAGGTGGTCGAGCTTGAACAGGTCGCCGAGGCGCTCGTCGTCGCGCTCGCCGCGCTCCAGGCGCTCGATCAGGGTGAGCTGCCGTTCGACCAGGGTCTGGCTGCGCCGCGACAGGTTGACGAACATGGCGTTGACGTTGGAGCGCAGCCGCGCCTCGTCGCCCGCCAGCCGGACGGCCTCGCGGTGCACCTCGTCGAAGGCGCGGGCGACCTCGCCGACCTCGTCCCTGGAGAAGATGCCGATGGGCGGCACCTCGGCGTCGACCGCGCCGTCGCGCGACTCGCGCAGGTGCTGGACGAAGTCCGGCAGGCGGCGCCCGGCGATCTCCAGCGCCTCGCCGCGCAGCCTGCGCAGCGGCCTGACCAGCGACCTGGCCACGCCGGTGGTGATCAGCAGGACGGCGACCAGCAGCGCGAGCACCGCGCCCGCGATGACCAGCGCCCGCCGCTGCTCCTCGGCGCTGAGCGTGGCGCTGCGCGCCACGATCCCGGCGGCCTGGCGCTGCTCGACCTTGCGCATGGAGTCCACGACGACGTTGGAGGCGTCGAACCACTCCTTGGCGTCGTCGCGCTTGGCCAGGTCCAGCCCGCGCAGCGGCAGCGAGGCCGAGGCCCTGATGAGCACCAGCTCGCGCAGGAACAACATGCGGTCGGCGCTGCGGCCGTTGACGGTCTCGTCGAAGAAGCGGCGCTCGTCGGCGGTGGCCTCGGCGGCGAAGCCCCTGCGGTCGGCGGTCTCGGCGGACAGCTCGCCGAGGAAGCGCTTGAGCTGGTCCTGGCCGAAGGCGCCCTCGACGAGGACGGTGGTGAGCAGCGCCTGCTGGTAGGAGACGCTCTCCTTGGCCCTGGCCAGGCCGTCCAGCATGCGGGTCTGGCGGAACAGCTCGTCGTCGGAGCTGCCCTTGATCAGTTCGGTGTGGATGGAGAGGAGGTCGCCGATCACCGTCGTGTAGAGGTCGACGGCGGGGCCGGGCAGCAGGTCGGCGTCCATCGCCTGCTCGCGCAGCGAGGTCAGGTCGTCCAGGCGGGTGAGCATGTTCTCGATCTGGTCGGCCGTGCGGCCCTCGACGTCGGCCAGGATCTGCTGGGCGGTGCCGCGTACCTCCCTGATGGCGACGTCCACCTGGTCCATCTGGGACCGGACGCCGCCGAGCCCGTTCACGGGCCGGTTCCTGGCGATGTACCAGGCGGTCTTGGCCCGCTCACCGGCGAGCTGGTGGGTCAGGTCGCCCACCTGCTCCGACAGCACGGCTAATCGGTTCGTCCGGTCGTAGTCGGCGGCGGCGCCCGTCGAGGACAGCACCTGGACGCCGCCCAGCAGCACGGCGGCGGCGGTCGGCACCAGGATGAGGGCGACCAGGCGCGCACGTACGCGCCAATTGCGCAGGCGCCAGTTGCCTTCGACGGCCTGCCGCTCGCCCAGCTGTGTTGTCACCGAACGCACCTCGCCCGAATCGGCGTATTTGTCAGGGCTGTGGCCCTTGGGAGAAATCAGCAAGTGCGGGTAATTGGAACACATCCTAAGCGGAGGTGGCCACCCGCACATATCGGTGCGAAATTCAACTTCTGTGCCCAGTGGGACGAAAGCTGGAGCCCCATCTCGCCGTCCATCGAACCAGAAATAGCCCTCTATACATTCATATGTCCGCGTATGGGCGTTTAGTGCGTTCCAAGCGCATAACACGGGAGGAGCAGCCAGGTCTCTCACAGGTCACAGCGTTGAGATTTGCGTTATTCACCGCATATGTTGAGCCCTCGGCAATCGAGGAGGCGAGGGTGCGGGATTCTCCCGACAGCGCGGCCATCAGCGTCGAAGGGCTTTGGAAGATCTTCGGATCCAGGGCGCAAAAGGTGCTGGACAGCGAGGACAGACACCTCGACCCCGCCGCTCTGCGAGAGAAGACCGGTTGCACCGCCGCCGTCCGCGACGTGAGCTTCGAGGTGCGCCCCGGCGAGGTCTTCGTCGTCATGGGCCTGTCGGGAAGCGGCAAGTCCACCCTCGTACGCTGCCTGACCAGGCTCGTCGAGCCCACCGCCGGCCGCATCAGCATCGGCGGCGAGGACGTCGGCCGCGCCTCCCCCGCCCGGCTGCGCGAGCTGCGCCGCCACCGGGTCAGCATGGTCTTCCAGCACTTCGGCCTGCTGCCGCACCGCAGGGTCATCGACAACGTCGCCTACGGCCTGGAGATCCAGGGCACCCCCAGGGCCGCCAGGCACGCGCGGGCCGCCGAGATCCTCACCCTCGTCGGCCTCGACGGGTACGCCGGCGCCTACCCCGACCAGCTCTCCGGCGGCATGCAGCAACGCGTCGGCCTGGCCCGCGCGCTGGCCGTCGATCCCCAGGTCATGCTGTTCGACGAGCCGTTCAGCGCGCTCGACCCGCTGATCCGGCGGGACATGCAGACCGAGGTGATCCGGCTCCACCGCGAGGTCGGCAAGACGATGGTGTTCATCACCCACGACCTGTCCGAGGCCCTCAAGCTGGGCGAGCGCATCGCCATCATGCGGGCCGGCTCGATCGTGCAGCTCGGCACGGCCGAGGAGCTGGTGGGCGCGCCGGCCGACGACTACGTGGCCGACTTCGTCCGCGACGTGCCGCGCAGCCACGTGCTGACGCTGCGCTGGATCTGCCGCGCCCCCGAGCCCGGCGAGCCGCTGGACGGCCCCCAGCTCCCCGCCACCACCCTGGTCAAGGACGCCATCGCCGCGGCCTCGGCCTCCTCCCGCCCGATCCGCGTGATGGACGGCGACGAGCTGACCGGCGTCGTGGACCGCGTGGACCTGCTGTCCTTCCTCGCCGGCGCGGACGCCGCGGTGAGGGCAGGCGCGTGAGCACCACCGCGGTCAGCGCCCCCACCAGGCTCAAGATCCCCAGATGCGCCGCTCCCGCCGGGGTCGCGATCCTGTTCGCCGTGGCGTACCTGGTCTTCCGCGGCACCGGCACGCTGCCGCACGACAAGGAGGCGCCGCAGTTCCTGGCGGTCACCGAGCTGCGCGAATGGATCGACGACCACCGTAACGAGAGCCCGCTCTTCCTGTACTTCCTCAACTACATCCGGCTGTTCGTCGACGGCGTCTACACCTTCTTCCAGACCGTGCTCACCGCCCTGAACTGGCCGGGTCTCATCGGCGTCCTGGCCGCGCTGGCCTGGCTCGCGGGCGGCTGGCGCATCGCGCTGCTCGCGGCGGCGGGCGTGGGCGCGTTCGGGGTGCTCGGCCTGTGGCAGTCGAGCGTGGACACGCTGGCGCTGGTGGCGGCCTCGGTGCTGCTGTCGCTGGCGGTCGGCGTGCCGCTCGGCGTCTGGGCCGGGCTGTCGGCGCGGGTGCGCCGGGTGCTGACGCCGGTGCTGGACGTCATGCAGATCATGCCGACGTTCGCCTACCTGGCGCCGCTCGTGCTGTTCTTCCACATCGGCGCGCCGGCCGGGGCGATCGCGACGATGATCTACTCGATCCCGCCCGCGATCCGGATCACCGCGCTGGCCGTCGAGGGGGTCTCCGCCACGGCGGTCGAGGCGTCGGCGTCGCTCGGCGCGACCCGCCGTCAGACGCTGTTCAAGGTGCAGCTGCCGCTGGCCCGTCCGACGATGGCGCTGGCGGTGAACCAGACCATCATGATGGCGCTGTCGATGGTCGTGATCGCGAACCTGATCTCGGCCCCCGGCCTGGGCGGCGACATCATCCGCGGCCTGTCGCGGGCCCAGGTCGGCATCATGCTCCCGGCGGGCCTGGCCATCGTGGTCATGGCCGTCGTGCTCGACCGCGTGCTCATGTCGGTGGCCCGCCGCGAGGCGCACGCGTCGCTCGGCCGGCCGGACCTGGCGGTCGCGGCGGCGCTGGCGGTCGCGGGCGTGGCGGCCGGGCTCGCGCTGCCCGCGGGCTGGCCCGACGGCCTGACGGTCACCTTCGCCGGCGCGGTGAACGACGCCGTCCGCTGGGCCGAGACGACCTGGTACCCGGTCACGACGTTCGTCAAGGACCTGACCTCGGCCTTCCTGCTCAACCCGCTGGAGGGCCTGCTCACCTCCGCCCCGTGGTGGCTGGTCGCCCTCGCGGTGCTGGCCCTGGCCTGGCGGGTGAGCGGGGTACGCCCGGCGCTGACCGCGCTCGGCTGCCTGCTGGCGATCGCGCTGCTCGGCGTGTGGGAGCACGCCATGCAGACGATGACCACGGTCGCGGTGGCGGTGCTCGTCACCCTCGTCGTCGGCCTGCTGCTGGGGGTGGCCGCGGCCCGCTCGCCGCGCTGGTCGGCCGTTCAGCGCCCGCTGCTGGACGCCGCCCAGACCATGCCCGCGTTCGTCTACCTGCTGCCGGCGCTGGCCCTGTTCGAGACGACCCGGTTCACCGCGATCTTCGCCTCGGTGATCTACGCGGTGCCGCCCGTGGTGCGCCTGGTCGAGGACGGCATCAGAGGGGTGCCCGGCACGGTCGTCGAGGCGGCCGCGTCGGCCGGCTCGACCCCGGGCCAGCTGCTGTGGAAGGTGCAGCTGCCGATGGCGCGGCGGGCCATCCTGCTCGCCGCCAACCAGGGCATCGTGATGACGCTGGCCATGGTCGTCGTCGGCGGCCTGGTCGGGGCGGGCGCGCTCGGCTACGACGTGGTCGTCGGCTTCTCCCAGCGCACGGATTTCGGCATGGGCTTCGTGGCGGGCATCGCGACCGTCCTGCTCGGAGTCATGCTCGACCGCATCACGCAGGGCGCCGACAGGCGTCCTTCCCCCCGAAAGAGGAAGCGCACATGAAGATTCGCCTGCTCGCAGGCCTGCTCGTTGTCGGCCTCACCGCCGTGGGTTGCGGCGGTGGCGCCAAGGTGGAGACCTCCCCCAGCTCTGCCGCCCCGTCGGCCGGCGCCGCCTCCGGCGCGGCGACGACCGGCACCGTCAAGATCGCGATCAACCCGTGGGTCGGTTACGAGGCCAGCGCGAACGTCGTCGCCTACCTGCTGAAGAACGAGCTCAAGTACGACGTGCAGCTGCCCGAGATCAAGGAGCAGGTCGCCTGGGAGGGCTTCGAGACGGGCGACGTGGACGTCATCATCGAGAACTGGGGCCATCCGGACCTGAAGAAGAAGTTCATCGACGAGAAGAAGGTCGCGCTCTCGGCGGGCTCCACCGGCAACAAGGGCGTCATCGGCTGGTACGTGCCCAAGTGGATGGCCGACAAGTACCCCGACATCACCGACTACAAGAACCTGAACAAGTACGCCGACCTGTTCAAGACGTCGGAGTCCGGCGGCAAGGGCCAGCTCCTCGACGGCGACCCGAGCTACGTCACCAACGACGAGGCCCTGGTCAAGAACCTCAAGCTGAACTACAAGGTGGTGACCGGCGGCAGCGAGGCGGCCCTGCTCAAGGCGGCCGAGCAGGCGCAGGCGCAGAAGAAGGCGCTGCTGTTCTACTTCTGGACGCCCCACTGGCTGTTCGACAAGGTCGAGCTGACCCGGGTGAACCTGCCCCCGTACACCGAGGGCTGCGACGCCGACGCCAAGAAGGTCGCCTGCGACTACGCCGAGCTGGACCTCGACAAGATCGTCAGCAAGAAGTTCGCCGACACCGGCGGCAAGGCGTACGAGCTGGTCAAGAACTTCAGCTGGACCAACGAGGACCAGAACGCGGTCGCCAACGACATGACCAACAACGGCCTGACCGGCGAGCAGGCCGCCAAGAAGTGGGTCGAGGCCAACACCGCCAAGTGGCAGGCCTGGCTCCCCAAGTGACCCCTCTTGACCGCGTCCCCTCCGGCCGGGCGCCGGCGGGGACGGAGGAGGCGCGGTCGCGGAGACCTCTCATGCGAACCAAGAAGCTGGCCGGGCCGCTGCTCGCGGCCCTGCTCCTGACGTCCTGCTCCGGCGGCGCCCCCGAGACCGGGGTCGCCGCCAAGGGCACGGTCAACATCGACGTGCACGCCTGGGTCGGGTACGAGGCCCAGGCCGCCGTCCTGGCCTACCTGCTCGAACACGAGCTGGGTTACAAGGTCAACACGCGCAAGAACAACGAGAGCGATTCCTGGCGCGATTTCGAATCCGGCAAGGTCGACGTGATCGTCGAGAACTGGGGACACAACGACCTGAAGAAGGAGTACATCGAGCAGAAGAAGGTGGCGCTGTCGGCCGGGCTCACCGGCAACAAAGGCGTGATCGGTTGGTACGTCCCCGAGTGGATGACCAAGAAATATCCCGACATCACCGACTATCGGAACCTGAACAAGTACGCACACCTATTCCGGACCGCCAAAACCGGAAATTTGGGTCAGGTACTCGACGGGGACCCGACATTCGTCACCAACGACGAGGTTCTCATCAAGAACCTCGGCCTCGATTACAAGGTCGTCTACTCCGGCAGCGAGGACGCGCTGATCAAGGCCGCGCAGACGGCGGCGCGCACCCGCACGCCCCTGCTCATGTATTTCTACGAACCGCAATGGCTGTTCACCAAGGTCAAACTGGTCAAGGTCAACCTGCCCCCGTACGCGGTCGGCTGCGACGACGTGCCCGCCAGGGTCGCCTGCGACTACCCGCCGTACCTGCTGGACAAGATCGTCAGCAGGCGGTTCGCCGAGCGCGGCGGGAAGGCGTACGAGCTGGTGCGCAACTTCACCTGGACCAACGACAACCAGAACGCCGTGGCCGCCGAGATGATCAACGGCAAGAAGACCGCCGAGCAGGCCGCCCGGCAGTGGGTGGAGGAGAACAAGATCGTGTGGAAGGACTGGATCCCGCGTTGAGCTTCGACTTCGTCATCGTGGGCGGCGGCTCGGCCGGCTGCGCCCTGGCCAACCGGCTGAGCGCCGATCCGTCGGTGTCCGTGCTGGTGCTGGAGGCGGGCCGGCCGGACTACCTCTGGGACGTCTTCATCCACATGCCGGCCGCGCTGATGTTCCCCATCGGCAGCCGGTTCTACGACTGGAAGTACGAGTCCGAGCCAGAGCCGCACATGAACGACCGGCGCATCTACCACGCGCGCGGCAAGGTGCTGGGCGGCTCCAGCAGCATCAACGGGATGATCTTCCAGCGCGGCAACCCGCTGGACTACGAGCGCTGGGCCGCCGATCCCGGCATGGAGAACTGGGACTACGCCCACTGCCTGCCCTACTTCAGGCGCATGGAGAACTGCCTGGCCGACCCCGGCTCCCCCTTCCGTGGCGACGACGGCCCGCTGAAGCTGGAGCGCGGCCCGGCCCGCGGCCCCCTGTTCGAGGCGTTCTTCGAGGCCGTCCAGCAGGCCGGCCATCCGCTCACCGACGACGTGAACGGCTACCGCCAGGAGGGCTTCGCCGCCTTCGACCGCAACGTCCACCGGGGCCGCCGGCTCAGCGCGGCCCGCGCCTACCTGCATCCGGTGCGCCGCCGTCCCAACCTCACGGTCAGGACGCGGGCCCACGTGGAGAAGGTGCTCTTCGACGGGACGCGGGCGGTGGGCGTCCAGTGCGGCGGCGAGCGCATCGAGGCGCGCGAGGTCGTGCTGTGCGGCGGCGCGATCAACAGCCCGCAGCTCCTCCAGCTGTCCGGGGTCGGGCCGAAGGCGCTCCTGGAGTCCGTGGGCGTCCGGGTGGTGCACGACCTGCCGGGCGTCGGCGAGAACCTCCAGGACCATCTGGAGGTCTACGTCCAGCACGCCTGCACGCAGCCGGTCTCGCAGCAGCCGTCGCTGGCGATGTGGCGGCGGCCGTTCATCGGCGCCGACTGGCTGTTCCTGCGGCGCGGCCCCGGCGCCACGAACCACTTCGAGGCGGGCGGGTTCATCCGCTCCAACGACGACGTCGCGTACCCGAACCTGATGTTCCACTTCCTGCCGATCGCCGTGCGCTACGACGGCTCGGCGCCGGCCGGCGGGCACGGCTACCAGGTGCACATCGGCCCGATGTACTCCGACGCCCGCGGCTCGGTGCGGATCCGGTCGGCCGACCCCCGCGCCAAGCCCGCGCTGCGCTTCAACTACCTCTCCACCGAGCAGGACCGCCGCGAGTGGGTGGAGGCGATCAGGCACGCCCGCGCCATCCTGTCCCAGCCCGCCTGGGCCGGCCTGGACGGCGGCGAGATCTCCCCCGGCCCGGACGTCCGGACCGACGAGGAGATCCTGGCCTGGGTGGCCAAGGACGGCGAGACCGCCCTGCACCCGTCGTGCACCTGCAAGATGGGCGTGGACGACCTGGCCGTGGTCGACCCCGCCACCATGCGCGTGCACGGCCTGGACGGCCTGCGCGTCGTGGACGCCTCCGCCATGCCGTACGTCACCAACGGCAACATCTACGCCCCGGTCATGATGCTCGCCGAGAAGTCCGCCGACCTGATCCTCGGCAACACCCCCCTCGCCCCCGACACCACGGCCTTCCACCGCCACGCCTGACCCGGTCTAACGGTCCAGACGCTGGTACAGGCGGACGGACAGGACGAAGAAGACGACGGTGATCGCCGCCGGCCACAGCACCGCCATCGTCACGGCGTGCTGGGCCACCCACGAGTCGCCGCCCCAGCCCGGGTTGCCGAACAGCTGCCTGGCGGCGGCGACCGTGGAGGAGAGCGGGTTCCACTCCGAGATCGCGCCCAGCCAGCCGGGCATGGTGCCGGGCGCGACGAAGGCGTTGGACAGGAAGCCGATCGGGAACTCCAGCGTCTGGATCGCGACCACCGCGCCCGGCTCGCGGGTGAGCAGGCCGAGGTACATGCCCGCCCACAGCAGGGCGAAGCGCAGGAGCAGCAGCAGGCCGATCGCGCCGAGCGCGCCCCCGGCCGAGGCGGGCCGCCAGCCCACCGCCAGGCCGCACAGCAGCAGCCCGCCCAGGATCAGGACCGAGTTGAGCAGGTCGGCCACGGCCCGCCCGACCAGCACGGCCGAGGGCGCCATGGGCATCGACCGGAACCGGTCGGTGACGCCCTTGGAGACGTCGGAGGACACGGCGATCATGGTGGAGCTCAGGCCGAAGAGCATCGTCATGCCGTACATGCCGGGCATGAGGAAGGCGAAGTAGTCGGCCCCCGCGGGCACCTCGACCGCGCCGCCGAACAGGTAGCCGAAGGCCAGGGTGATCACCACGGGGAAGAGCACCCCGAAGACCACCGTCATGGGCTGGTTGGCCCAGTGGATCAGGTCGCGGCGGGCGACGGTCCAGCCGTCGGCCAGCGCCCATCTGAGTGCGGTCATCGATCGCCTCCCGCAGTCGTCAGGTTCAGGAAGACCTCGTCGAGGGTCGGCCGGCGCAGCGCGACGTCGGCGGCCTCGATGCCGGCCGCCGCCAGCGCGGGCAGGACCCGGGTGAGCGCGCTCACCCGCTCGGCCACCGGGGCGCTGACGTGCCGGGTGTCCCGGTCGATCTCGGCGGGGCCCGCGGCGGCCGCCGAGAGGATCGCTGCCGCCTCGTCGAGCCGCGCCGGGTCGTTGATCACCACGTCGAGCCGGTCGCCGCCGAGCTTGGCCTTCAGCTCCTCCGGCGTGCCCTCGGCCACCAGCCGGCCGGAGTCGATCACCGCGACGCGGTCCGCGAGCTGGTCGGCCTCCTCCAGGTACTGGGTGGTCAGCAGCACGGTCGTGCCGCCCGCGACCAGCTCGCGCACCGCGTTCCAGATCCCGGCGCGGCTGCGCGGGTCGAGGCCGGTGGTGGGCTCGTCGAGGAAGAGCACGGGCGGCGCCAGGATCATGCTCGCGGCCAGGTCGAGCCGCCTGCGCAGGCCGCCGGACAGCTCCTTGGCCGGGCCGTCGTGCCCGGTCAGGCCGAAGCGCTCCAGCAGCTCGGCGGCCCGGGCGCGGGCGGCCGGCGCGCTCAGGTGGTAGAGGCGGCCGAACAGCTCCAGGTTCTGCCTTCCGGTCAGGATCTCGTCCACGGCCGTCTGCTGACCGACCAGGCCGATGGCGGCGCGGACCCGGCGGGGCTCGGCCGTCACGTCGAACCCGGCCACCTCCGCCCGGCCGGCCGAGGGGCGAAGGAGCGTGGTGAGGATGCGGACGGCGGTGGTCTTCCCGGCGCCGTTGGGCCCGAGCAGGCCGTAGACGGTGCCGGCGGGCACGTCGAGATCGATGCCGTCGAGCGCCGTCGTCGAGCCGTAGGTCTTGCGCAGGCCCTGGGCGAGCACTGCGGACATGGCCACCTCCCTGTCGAATCGTACGGCGTACCGTACAATATACGATCGACGCACGCAACCGTACGGTGTACCGTACGAGGGTGACTGTTGAGTACCCGGGCAAGGGCGACCCGGCCCGCAGCCTCGCGCTGCTGTGGCGGACGAGCGAACGGGCCAGCCGCAAGGGCAAGCCGGAGCTGAGCGTCGAGCGCGTCGTCCGCGCCGCCATCGACGTGGCCGACGCCGAGGGGCTGGCGGCGCTGTCCATGCGCCGGGTGGCCGAGAAGCTGGGCGTGGGCACGATGTCGCTCTACACGTACGTGCCGGGCAAACCCGAGCTGCTCGACGTCATGCTCGACACCGTCTACGGCGAGACCGCCCGCCCCGAGGACGTGCCGGGCGGCTGGCGGGCCCGCCTGGAGCTGATCGCCCGCGAGAACTTCGCCCTCTACCTGCGTCACCCGTGGCTGCTCCAGGTGGCGGCCAGCCGCCCCGTCCTCGGCCCCAACGTCACCGCCAAGTACGACTACGAGCTGCGCGCCGTCGACGGCATCGGCCTGACCGACCTGGAGATGGACTCGGTGATCACGCTGGTCACCGGCTTCGTGCACGGCACCGCGAGAGGTGCGGTGGAGGCCGCCCAGGCCGAGAGCCGGACCGGCATGACGGACCTGCAGTGGTGGGCCGCGCACGCGCCCTTCCTCAGCCGGATCTCCGATCCCGCCATGTTCCCCACGGCCTCGCGCGTCGGCCAGGCGGCCGGGGAGGCGCTGCAGGCCGCCTACAGCCCCGAGCACGCCTTCGAGTTCGGCCTCCAGCGCGTGCTCGACGGCGTCGAGGTGCTGGTCAACAGCCGGTCAGCGGGCTGACAACGCCTGCTCGTAGGCCAGCAGGGTGCGCACGAACGTCTGCCGCTCCTGCGGCGTCAGCGGGTCGAGCGCGGCCCGCCAGGCCGTGGCGCCGTAGCCGAGCCATTCGGTGATCGCCTCCTGGTGGGCCGGGGCGATGCTGACGATCGTGCGGCGCCGGTCGGCGTCGTCCTCGCGGCGCTCCAGCACGCCCTTCCTGCTCAGCTCGCCCACCATCAGGCTCACGGTGGCCGGCGCCACCTCCAGGCGCCCGGCCAGCTCGTTGACCGTGGTCGGGCCGTCGAACAGCAGGTAGGCCAGCAACGACAGGTGCCGGGGGGCCAGCGCCAACGACCGCAGCGCCTCGGGCACCTTGAGCCGCTTGGCCCGGCCCACCATGCGCGGCATCAGGAGCAGCAGCGTCCTGATGCCTTCGTCCACGCTCAAGCCGTCGGTTGACATCGCCAATACCTTGCTGTCTAAATTAGCTTCGTTCGCAAAGCTAATTTGTCGTCGTCTGGGCAAAGGATAGTGACATGGACGAGCGGGTGCGGGCCTTCGGGGACGAGCTGGTCAAGGTACACGACTGGTTCAGGGGCGAGCTGGCGAAGCTGCGCGCGGGCGGGGCCGTCACCGACGACCTGCGGGCACACTGCCTGACCTTCTGCGACGCGCTGAGCTTCCACCACTCCGGCGAGGACCGGGTGGCGTTCCCCTACCTGGAGGGCACGCGCCCGGAGCTGAAGGAGGCGCTCGACCGGCTGCGCCGCGAGCACGAGGTGATCGCGGCGCTGGTCGAGGAGCTGCGCGCGGCGAGCGACCCGGCGGCGATCGAACGCGTCGCCGCCGAGCTGGAGAGCCACTTCGACCATGAGGAGCGGACGCTGGTGCCCGTGCTCAACTCGCTGGAGAGCGTCCCGTGGGCGGTCGGCGGCTAGCGGACGGGGGCCGCGCGCAGCCGTACGACGTGCTCGACCAGCGAGATCAGCGTCGTCTTGACCGACTCGCGGTTGCGCGCGTCGGTGCGCACGATCGGCACGTGCGAGCCCAGCGCCAGCGCCTCGCGCACCTCGTCGTCGGTGTGCGGGAACTGCCCGTCCCAGCCGTTGATGCCCACCACGAACGGCAGCTTGGCCTCTTCGAAGTAGTCGATGGCGGGGAAGCTGTCGGCCAGACGGCGGGTGTCGAGCAGCACGACCGCGCCGATGGCGCCGCGGACCAGGTCGTCCCACATGAACCAGAACCGGTGCTGTCCGGGCGTGCCGAACAGGTACAGGATCAGGTCGCGGTCGAGCGAGAGCCGGCCGAAGTCCATGGCGACGGTCGTGGTCTGCTTGTTCGGCGTCAACCCGAGGTCGTCGATGCCCGCGGACGCGTCGGTCATCACCGCTTCCGTGGTGAGCGGGAGGATCTCGGACACCGCCCCCACGAACGTCGTCTTGCCGACGCCGAACCCACCAGCGACGACGATCTTCGTCGAAGTGAGCCCGGGGCTAGAGCCTGCGAAGTCCACTGAGCACCCTTTCGAGCATGTTGAGGTCTGGCTGTCCCTGGCTGAGGCGTGGCTGGTGCAGGCGGACGAGACCTTCGTCTGACATGTCCGCCACTAGCACCCTCGCCACGCCCAGCGGGACGCGGAGCAGGGCCGAGATCTCGGCGACCGACCGGAACGTCCTGCAGAGCTGCATGATGGCCTCCTGCTCGGGGGTGAGCATGGCCATCTCGTCGTCCGGGATCGACATCGACGAGATCAGCGTCTCCATCGCGAGGTGATACCGCGGCTCGGAACGGCCGCCGGTCACCGCGTAAGGACGGAACAGGGGCTCGTCGTCCCCGGTCCCGTCACTGCCGTACACGGCCCTCTCCCATCAGTTCCATCACATCACCGGGTCCTGGCGGCCTGGAGTTCGGCGCGCAGGGCCGGCGTGAGCGCCTGTCCCGCTCTGTCTACCAGCAGCGTCATCTGGTACGCCACCAGCCCCATGTCACAATCAGGACCCGCCAGCACCGTCAGCACCGAGCCGTCGCTGATCGCCATGACCAGCAGCAGCCCGCGCTGCATCTCGACGACGGTCTGCGACACCGCGCCGCCCTCGAACACCCTGGACGCGCCCACCGTCAGGCTCAGCAGACCGGCGGAGACCGCCGCGAGCTGGTCGGCCCGGTCCGGCGGGAAACCCTCGGAGGCGGCCAGGCACAGGCCGTCCGCCGAGACGACCACGGCGTGCGCGACCCCCGGAGTGTTGCGCACGAAGTCGGTGATCAGCCAGTCGAAGCGGTGCGCTTCATGGCTCAGCGTTGTCACGCATCCTCCCCAGCGGGACGCTTACTCACTCTGTTCCTCCTGTCCACGTACTTCCTGGCGGCCCCGTCGCACACCCTTCTGGTAGCTGGCCATGCGGCTGCGCATCCGGTCGGCTGAGACCGGTGGCGCCGGCGGCGGCGACTGCTGAGCCTGCTGCTGAGCGGGCTGGCTGGCCGTGCCGGGGACCAGATTGGCCTTGGGGGTGCGCTTGGGGAGCCCCGCGGCGGTCACGCCGCCGAGGCTGGGCTCGCTGGCTTTGGCCGCCGCACGCCAACCGGCGTCCGCGGCCGTCTGCCACGCTTCCTCCCCAGAGGGTACGGCTTGCGCGGGCCTCGCCTCACCGCCGTTCTCGCCGGACGAGGACGCCTCGGGCGCCGACTCCCCCGGCGGCCTGCGGAACCACGCGGACTCCACCGACGCGAAGATCGGCAGAAACTCCTCCTGCTCCGGCTCCATCGGCGAGACGTCCACCGAGGGCGTCGGATCGGGACGGCGTACGTCGTTCGTCCCGTAGTTCGTCGCGTAAGGCGGCGGCGTCGGGAACGTCCCGCCGCTCGCCGGGTACGGCGGGAACGAGCCGGTGCCCGACGACAACGACGGGTAGGCCCCGGAGTCGAACGAGGACGGCTGCCGCCGGTAGGAACCGCCGTCGGTGTCGGCCGTGAAGCCGTTGACCGGACGGCCCGGGTCGGAGTTGAACGCCCCGAGCCCGTGCCTGGGCGCGGGCGGCGGCGGGTTGTCGAAGGACGGCGGCCCGGAGGGAGCGCTGTCGAAGGTCCCCGAGGGCGCCGGGCCCGCCGGGGACGCCGACGGCCCGGTGCCGAACCTGGCCGGGTCGCCCGGAGCCGGCCTGGCCCCGTTCGCCCCGTTCGCCTCGACCGAGTCGAAGCTGCCGAACGACCGGAACGAGCCGTTCGGCGCAGGCGGCGGCACGGTCCCGCCGCCGAACGCGGGGCGCTGCGGCAGCGGCTGCTGCATGTTGTCGGCGATCAGCGTGGGCGGCAGCAGCACCATGGCGATCAGCCCGGCGCCCTCGCCCTTGCGCAGCTGCACCCGGATGCCGTGGCGCAGCGCCAGCCGGCCGACCACGAACAGGCCCATGCGGCGGGAGACCGACACGTCCACGACGGGCGGCTCGGCCAGGCGGCGGTTGGCCTCGGCCAGCTCCTCCTCGGTCATGCTGATGCCGGAGTCGCTCACCGACAGCAGCGCGCCGCCGCCCTCGATGAGGCTGCTGGAGACCAGGACCTGGGAGTTGCTCGGGGAGAACTGGATCGCGTTCTCGACCAGCTCGGCCACCAGGTGGACGAGGTCGTTGGCGGCGCTGCCCTG
The DNA here is from genome assembly GCF_042878785.1 of Nonomuraea sp. NPDC003560. NCBI lineage: Bacteria > Bacillati > Actinomycetota > Actinomycetes > Streptosporangiales > Streptosporangiaceae > Nonomuraea > Nonomuraea sp. NPDC003560. The sequence goes on from NZ_JBIAOF010000003.1 coordinate 178,593, forward strand.
CACGGACGTGGCCCGGTGGACCTTGACCTGGACCCGCTCGTAGCCCTCGACCTCCGACAGCGCGGCGCGCACGACGTCGACCAGCTTGGCCGGCTGGCTGCGCCGGCGGGTGGCCTCGTGGCCGGCGAGGACCAGCAGGTTCTCGGAGTTGCGGCGCATGCGGGTGGCCAGGTGGTCGAGCTTGAACAGGTCGGCCAGCCGGCCGCCGTCCTGCTCGCCCTTCTCCAGGCCGTCGATCAGCGAGATCTGTCGCTCGACCAGCGTCTGGGTGCGGCGCGAGAGGTTGACGAACATCGAGCTGATGTTGCTGCGGAGCTCGGCCTCCTCACCGGCCAGGCGCACGGCCTGGCGGTGGACCTGGTCGAAGGCCCGCGCGACCTCGCCGATCTCGTCCTGGCCCTCGACCTCGATCGGGCGGACCTCGGTGCTGGCCTCGCCCGAGACGCGCAGCTGGCGGACCACGTCGGGGAGCCGGAAACCGGCGATCTCCAGCGCCTCCGTGCGCAGCCGGCGCAGCGGGCCGACCATCGAACGGGCGATGGCCACGGTCAGCAGCAGCACGATCAGCAGCAGCGCCAGGATCAGCACACCGGCGATGATGGCGTTGCGGATCTCGGCCTCGCGCAGCTCCTGGCTGCGCAGGTTCACCTTGTCGGCGAGGTCCTTCTCGATCTCGTGCAGGACGCCGATCGCGACCTTGTTGTCGTTGAACCACTGCTCGCGGGCGTTGGACCGGGAGGAGATCAGGTTGTCGGCGATCCGCACGCCCGGGGCCCGGCCGCTGGCCAGGGTGACCGCGCGGGCCTTGGTGAGCTGGACGTTGACGTACTCGTTCTTGCCGGTCAGCAGCTTGGACAGCTGCAGGCCGATCTCGACGCCGGCCTCGGCGCCCACGGTGGCGATGTCGCTCTGCTCGCGGGCGTTGGAGGCGATGAACCGCTCGACCTCCTTGGCGTCGACGCGCTCGACGTTGTAGGAGTTCTTCAGCAGCTGCACGCGCTGGCGGGACATCTCCTCCTTGGCCTGCGCGAGCGCGCTCAGGGCGCGGAAGTGGCCGATGATCTGGGAGTCGTCCGACAGCAGCGAGAGCTCGTCGTGCAGCTTGAGCAGGGTGTCGGTCAGGAAGTCGTACCGGATGGTGTCGGCCTGGCCCTCGGCGCGGATCTTGCTCAGCCGGTTGAGGTCGTACTTGGCCTGGCCGGCGGCCTTGACGACGCGTTCGCCGTAGGACTCGTCCATGGTGTCGAGGTCCGCGCGGACGCTGGTGACCAGCTTGTCGACCGCGGCCTTGTACTCGGCGAGTTCGCCGGCCTTCGACTTGCGCAACTTGGGATAGGCGCCGATCCAGCCCCCCGTGTCACGCTCCAGGCCGAGTGCCTGCACCAGGTCGCGGATCCGGCCGGCCTGCTCGGCCGCGGTGGCCGTGCGGTCGTAGTCGCCGATGCTCTGGACCGAGCCGACCACACGTGCTCCCCCGAGCACGACGCCGGCGATGGTGGGCACGAGGATGAGCGCCGTCAGACGCCATCTCACGCGCCAGTTCCGCAGGCCGAGGCGAGGCAGCGACCGCTTCCCGCGGTCCCGCCTCGCGGCATGGCCGCTGTCGGAGTTCCCCGTGATCACTGCTTTCGCTACCCCTCAATCGTCCCGTTCAAACGACGGGTGTTCAAGCCGTCCACAAGGTATCCGCAGCATCCGACTTAACAGGCATTTCGGACACAATCGTTACATATGTGACCGACAGTTGTTCACTGTTGGTTATCGCAGTGCGGCCAGCACCTGATCGTGGACTTGAGCTCGCTGCGCGCTGTCGCTGAGGGGGCGACCGGCGCGGTCCACGACATAGAAGACGTCCACCGCCTCCGCGCCGAGAGTCTCCACGCGGGCGGCTCTCACGTCAAGACCGCACTCCCCGAACGCCCGTCCGATGCGCCACAGGAGCCCCGGCCTGTCATGGGCCCTGACTTCCACCACGGTGGCCGTCGCGGAGGCGTCGTCGACCAGTGTCACCCGAGGTGGAGCCACAGGTACCCGCGGCGGCCGCACGGACCTGGTCCGGCGGGCCAGCCGCTGCTCGATGTCAAGACGGCCGGCAAGGACGAGACGGAGGTCGGCCTCCAGGGTGGCGGGGTCGGGCGGCGAGCCGTACTCGGGCACGACGGCGAACTCGATCACCGCCGTGCCGCCCGCCGAGGCGGCCGACGCCGAGCGCACGACCATCCGGTGGGCGGCCAGCACCCCGGCGGCGCTCCACAACAGCCCGGCCCGGTCGGGCGCGACGACGGTGACCGCCCCGCCGTTGACGCGCACCGCGCCGCCGCCGTGCCGGGCCAGCGCCGCCTGCTCGGGCGGGATCGAGGGCGCCCTGGGCGGCGGCGAGCCCGACAACACGGACCTGACGCGGCGCACGAGGTCGGCGACCAGCCCGGCCTTCCAGGCGTTCCACGCGGCCGGCCCGGTCGCGTTGCCGTCGGCGACGGCCAGCGCGGCCAGCAGGTCGAGCACCTCACGGGAGCCGACCGTGGCCGCGACCTTCTCGATCGTGACCGGGTCGTCGAGGTCCCTGCGGGTGGCGGTCTCGGGCAGCAGCAGGTGGTGGCGTACGACGGTGGCCAGCGTCTCGACGTCGCGGGCGGGCAGCCCCATGCGCCGGGCGATGTCGCGGACCACGACCTCGCCCGTCGCCGAGTGGTCGCCCGGCCAGCCCTTGCCGATGTCGTGCAGGAGCGCGCCGATCAGCAGCAGGTCGGGACGGGAGACCTCGCGGGCGTGGCCGGCGGCGTTCGCGGCGGCCTCGATCAGGTGCCGGTCGACGGTGAAGCGGTGGATGGGGTTGCGCTGCGGACGGTGCCGTACGCGCTCCCAGTCAGGAAGCAGCTTGACAAGCACGCCCGCCTGGTCGAGCTCCTCCCACACCGGCACGGCGGCCCGTCCGGCGCCGAGGACGGACACCAGCGCGTCGCGCGCCTCCTCCGGCCACGGCACCGGCATCGGAGCCGACTGAGCAGCCAGGACGGACACCGTGGCGGGCGCCAGCGGCAGCCCCGAGCCGGCCGCCGCGGCGGCGGCCCGCAGCACCAGGACGGGGTCCTTGCGCGGGTCGGCGCCCCTGGCGAGCACCACCTCGCCGCCGTGCTCGACCACGCCGTCGGCCAGCGGGCGGCGCCCTCTCGGGACCGGTCCTGACAGCAGCCTGTCAACCGTGCGCCAGGTGGCGTCGAAGGCGTGGGAGACGGTCCGGCCCGCCTCGGCGAGCCGGCGCATGAGGGCCTCGGCGTCCAGCAGGCCGAGCAGCCCGGCCACCGCGTCCTGCTCCTGGAGCACCAGCCGGTCGGCGCCGCGCGCGGTGACGACGTGCAGCGCGTGCCGCACGTCGAGGATGAACTCGTGGGCCTCGCGCGCCCGCGGTCCCGGGGCCGAGGCGACCCACGCCGCCGCCACGGCCTGCATCGCCTGGACGTCGCGCAGCCCGCCGCGGCCGTCCTTGAGGTCGGGTTCGAGGAGGAAGGCCAGCTCGCCGCTGACCTGGGCCCGGCGGTCGGCCGACGCGCGCAGCTCGCCCAGCCTGCGCCGCGAGTCGGCCCGCCACTCGGCCAGCACCGCCTCCCTGGCCCTCCTGGTCAGCTCGGGGTCGCCGGCGACATGCCTGGCCTGGATGAGGCCGAGCACGGCCTTGAGGTCCTGCCCGGCCACGGCCACGGCCTCCGCCACGGTCCGCACGGAGTGGTCGAGGCCGACGCCGGAGTCCCAGATCGGGTACCAGATGCGCTCGGCGATCCGCGCCACGTCGGCCCGCCCGTCGTGCAGCAGGACCAGGTCCAGGTCGCTGCCGGGGGCGGGCTCGCCGCGGCCGAGGCTGCCGACGGCGACCAGAGAGACCTGGTCGCCGTCGCTCGCCGTCCTGAAGAGGTCCTTGAGCCAGCGGTCGGTGTCCGCGGTCCGCTCCTTGCGGGCCGCGGCGTACGAGCGCGCCTCTCCTCTCACAGGGCCTCCGGCCCTCGCTCTCCGGTGCGTACGCGCACGGCCGTGTCGACGGGCACGGACCAGACCTTGCCGTCGCCGATCTTGCCGGTGTGCGCCGCCTTGACGATGACGTCGATGACGTCCTCGGCGTCGTCCTCCTCGGTCAGCACCTCCAGGCGCACCTTCGGCACCAGGTCCACCTGGTACTCGGCGCCGCGGTAGACCTCGGTGTGGCCGCGCTGGCGGCCGTAGCCGCTGGCCTCGCTGACCGTCATGCCCTTGATGCCGAACTGCTCCAGCGCCGCCTTGACGTCGTCGAGCTTGAACGGCTTGATGATCGCGGTGATGAGCCTCATGCCTCCACCTTCTTGGGAGCCGGTGCCGGGGTGAGCGGACCGTTCGGGGTGGTCACGCCGGAGGCGTAGACCGTGCCGAGGTCGTACCCGGTCTCGGCGTGCGTGGTGACGTCGATGCCGGTGAGCTCGTCCTCGGCGGAGATGCGGAAGCCCATCGTCCTGTCGATGAGCTTGCCGACGATCCAGGTGGCGGCGAACGAGTAGCCGCCGATCGCGACCGGGCCGAGCACCTGCAGCCCGAGCTGGCCGAGGCCGCCGCCGTAGAACAGCCCCTTGCTCTGCTGGTCGAGGAAGGGATAGGCGGCCAGGAAGCCGAGCGAGACGGCGCCGATGACGCCGCCGACCAGGTGCACGCCGACCACGTCGAGCGAGTCGTCGAAGCCCAGCCGGTACTTCAGGCCCACGGCGTAGGCGCAGACGGCCCCGGCGGCCAGGCCGATGACCATCGCGGCCCACGGGTCCACGAAGCCGCAGGCCGGCGTGATGGCGACCAGGCCGGCGACCGCGCCGGAGGCGACGCCGAGGCTGGTGGCGTGGCCGTCGCGCAGCTTCTCCACGACGAGCCAGGCCCCCGCGGCGACCGCCGTGGCGATCTGGGTGTTCATGAACGCCAGCCCGGCGGTGCCGTCCACGGCCAGCTCCGAGCCGGCGTTGAAGCCGAACCAGCCGAACCACAGCAGGCCCGCGCCGAGCAGGACCAGCGTCAGGTTGTGCGGCCGCATCGGCTCCTTGCGCCAGCCCTGGCGCTTGCCGATCACGAGGGCCAGGGCCAGCGCCGCGGCGCCGGCGTTGATGTGCACGACGGTTCCGCCGGCGAAGTCCTCGATGCCCATGGTGTTGAGCCAGCCGGTGCCCCACACCCAGTGGGCGACCGGGAAGTAGACCACGGTGGCCCAGATGACGCTGAACAGGATCCACGCGCCGAACTTCGCCCGGTCCGCGATCGCGCCGCTGATCAGGGCGACGGTGATGATGGCGAACGTCAGCTGGAAGGCCGAGAAGACCAGGCTCGGCATGCCGGTGCCGTCGTCCTTGGTGGCCGTCTCCACCAGGCTCTGCAGGCCCAGGGCGTCGAAGCCGCCGACGACGTTGTTCAGCAGCGAGCTGCCGTTGTCGGTGAAGGCGAGCGAGTGCCCGAACAGCACCCAGGCCACGGTGACCGTGATGATGGCGCCGAAGGACATCATCATCATGTTCAGGACGCTCTTGGCCCTGGTCATGCCCCCGTAGAAGAACGCGAGGCCCGGAGTCATCAGCAACACCAGCGCGGTGGCCGCGAGCATCCAGGCTGTGGTGCCGCTATCGATCTTCACGACGCGACCCTCCTTACGTGTGACGTGTTGCCACAGCGTGTTCGGCCGGGGTTTCGTGGCTCGACCTGCAGTGTTTCGCGGCGGTGAATCTCACCGGCACGGTGTTTCGGGTAGGTTTCGGCCCCTTCACACGCGCCGATCCGGTCATGAGATACTTAGGATTGCCTAACCTAATAGATCAAGGAATCCCTCATGCGTCTCCGGCTTCTGGCCCTGCTCCCCGTCCTCGCTCTGGCCGCCTGCGGCACCTCGACCGGCACGGAGGACGCCGGCCCCACCCGGACCGTCAAGCACGCCATGGGCGAGACCAAGGTGCCGATGACCCCCAAGCGGGTCGTCGTGCTCGACACCGACAAGCTGGACACGATGGTCTCCCTCGGGATGGCCCCCATAGGCGCGGCCCAGGCGGGCGAGAACCAGACCTGGCCGGAGTACCTCGGCTCGGCGTTGTCGGCCACCAAGCCGGTCGGCACCCTCCAGCAGCCCAACATCGAGGCGATCATGGCGCTCAAGCCGGACCTCATCCTCGGCTCGAAGTTCCGCCAGGCCGCCTTCTACGACAAGCTCAGCAAGATCGCGCCGACCGTGTTCACCGAGAAGGTGGGCGTCACCTGGAAGGAGAACTTCCTGCTGGACGCCGAGGCCCTGGGCAAGAAGGAGCAGGCGTCCGGGCTGCTGTCGGCCTACGAGCAGCGGGCCGGGGCGCTGGGCGGGAAGTTCGGCAAGCTGTCGGTGAGCATCGTGCGCTTCATGCCCACCGAGATCCGCATGTACGGCCCCGAGTCGTTCAGCGGCATCGTGGTCGGCGACGCGGGCGTCCAGCGGCCCGAGGCCCAGCGCCTGGCCGACCAGGACGACAAGCGCTTCGGCAAGCTGAGCCAGGAGAACATCGCCAAGGCCGACGGCGACGCCGTCTTCTACAGCGCCTACGGCGAGGCCGCCGCCAAGTCGCAGGCCACGGTCACCGGCGGCCCGCTGTGGAAGAACCTGGCCGCGGTGAAGGCCGGCCACGCCCACGACGTGGACGACGAGATCTGGATGACCGGCATCGGCGTCACCGCCGCCGGCAAGATCCTCGACGACCTGGAGAAGTACCTCAGCCCGCTGGCCTGACCCGGTCGCCCCGGGCGATCCGGCCGGGCCGCAGCACCCGCGCGTAGACGCCCGCGCACGCCTGGAGCCCGGCCTCCAGCACCTGGACCCGGTTGTGCCGGGCCACCACGCGCAGCGCCTCGGTGTCGCGGCCGAGCGCGCCGTGGGCGAGCGTCGGCACCGCGCAGCGCGGGCTGGCCACGATGACCTGGAGCACGACCTCGTCCCCGACGTGCAGCTCGCGCCCCACCCAGTCGTTCTCCACGAAGCCCGCCGCGTCCGTCCTGATGATCAGGTTGGGCCGGTAGCGGAGGGCTTCGACGTGCCCCCGCGGGCTGAGCTCGCCGATGCGGGCGATCGTCGAGGTGGAGATCAGGTGCAGGGGCGCGAAGTCGAAGAAGGTGCCCGCCGGCGAGGCCCCGCCGAGCGTGCCTGCCGTGTACGGCACCTCCGCCTCGATGCCCTCGGCCAGCACCCGCTCGGGCACCGACCGCTCCAGCTCGGCCCCCTCCGGCGGCACGTCGATCAGCCGCACCTCGCGGCCGAGCAGCTTCGACAGCTCCTCGTCGCCCGGCACGCGGGCGCCTTCGACGGTCAGCAGGTCGCGCCAGAGCCGCGGGTTCTTGGCGCTGGCGATCTTCCCCGTGGCGACGTCGAGCACCGCCCGGGCCCGGTCGCCGGCCAGGCCGCGCTCGGTCACCTCGCTCTCGGCGACCTCCTCGCCCAGCATCGACTTCACCGGATAGCGGCGCAACGTGTCGACATGCATGATCGAGAGCTTAGGCCCGGTCCCAGAAGCGGCGCAGGTGGGGGACCAGCTCGGCGGCCCGCTCGTCGGGGAAGAACAGCCGGCCGCCGTCGATCTCCACGACCTCCCGCACGCCGGGGATCGTGTCGCGCAGCCAGCGGGCCCAGCTCACGTCGAAGAACACGTCGCCGGTGCCCCACACGACCAGCGTCGGCACGGTGAGCACGGTGAGCTGCGGCTCGATGGCGACCATGTCCGCGGCGTCGATCGAGGCCAGCAGGCGTTCGAAGGCGCGGCCGCCGTCCGGTCTGGCCAGGATCGGGCGCAGGTAGGCGTCCACCAGCGCGGCGGGGTCGTCGATGTGCTCGTAGCCGGCGCCCAAGGCTGTCTTGGCCAGCAGCTCGGGGTGGTCGAGCACGGCGGCCACCAGCCCGGCCAGCTCGCCCTTGGCGGCCAGCTCCACGGTGTCCTTGAACGCCTCCGGCGGGGTGTTGGTGTGCACGTCGCAGTTGGTGAGGGTGAGCGAGCGCAGGCGGCGGGGGTGGCGTACCGCGAAGACCTGGGCGACGGCGCCGCCGGTGTCGTTGGCCACGAGGTCCACCTCGTCCAGGCCGAGCCCGGCGCACAGCTCCTCCACGGCCTCGGCCAGCGCGGGGACGGACAGGTCCGCGCGCGGCTCGCTGCCGCCGTGCGCGGGCAGGTCCAGGGCCACGCAGCGGCGCTCGTCGCGCAGCTCGGCGATGAGGTTGCGCCACAGGTACGAGCTGGTGCCCACACCGTGCACGAACAGGGTCACCGGGCCCTGGCCCACGTCCACGTAGTTGATGCCGTCCATGCCGGCTCCCTCTCGATTACAGACCGACTGTCGGTCTAGGAAATTACCGACCGTTGGTCGGTTTGTCTAGAGTGAGGGCATGAACCTCAAGGCAGAGCGCGGCGCGGCCACCCGCGACAGGGTCCTGGCCATCGCCACGCGGCTGTTCGCCGAGCGGGGCTACGACGACACGTCGATCGAGACCGTGCTCCAGGAGTCGGGGCTGAGCCGCGGGGCCCTCTACCACCACTACGCGGGCAAGGACGCGCTGTTCGAGGCGGTGCTGGAGGCCACGGAGTCGGCCATCGGCGTCAAGATCGCCAAGGCGGTGCGCGGCATCGCCGACCCGGCGGCGGCGCTCCTGGCGGGCGCGCTGGCCTGGGTCAGGCTGGCGGGCGATCCGGTGATCCGGCGCATCGTGCTCATCGACGCGCCCGCGGTGCTGGGCTGGGAGAGCTGGCGGGCGATGGAGGAGCGGTACTCCTTCGGCATGCTGAAGGCGGCCCTGCAGGCGACCGGCGCGGTCCCCGACGACTTCGTCGACCTGCACGCCCACATGCTGCTGGCCGCCGTCAACGAGAGCGCCCTGCTGGTCGCCAGGGGCGGCGACACGGCGACGGCGGAGGCCGCCGTGGAGGAGTTCCTGCGCCGCGTCCTCAAGCCGTAGCAGGCCTTCAGGGCGCTGCTACACGGCCCTGAAGACGGCGGCGCCGCCCGGAAGGCCGGGCGGCGGGGCCGGAAACGTGGAGAAAGGTCAGGCGGCGGCGTTGGCCATGCGGCGCAGCCGGGCCAGGGCGTCGCGCTCGATGCGACGGGCGCGGTCGCGGCCGATGCCGTAGCGCTCCCCCACCTCGGTCAGCGTGTGCTCGCGCCCGTCGAGCAGCCCGTAGCGCCAGCGCAGCATCTCGCTGGTGTCGCCCTCCAGGCCGGTGAGCCACTGGTCGAGCCGCTCGCGCTCAAGGATGTCGATGGCCTGCTGCTCGGGATCGGCCCACGTCTCGTCGGCGATCATGTCACCGAGCTCGGTCTCGTCCTCGTCACCCACGCCGAGCTGCAACGACACCGGGTCGGACGCCCAGCGGCGCAGCTCGCGCACCCGCTCGATCGGCAGGTCGAGGATCTCGGCGAGGTCGCCGTCGGTCGGCTCGGCGTCGAACTCGGCCAGCATGTCGCGGCGCACCCGCATCAGCCGGGTCATCTGCTCGCCGGCGTGCGTCGGCAGCCGGACCGGACGGGCCTGCTCGTGGATGGCCCGTCCGACCGACTGCCTGATCCACCAGGTCGCGTAGGTGGAGAACTTGTACCCCCGGCGGTAGTCGAACTTCTCGACCGCTCGAACCAGGCCCAGGTTCCCCTCCTGGACCAGGTCGATGAGCGGCATCCCCCGGCCCGAGTACTTCCGGGCCACCGCCACCACCAGGCGCAGGTTGGCCTGGATGAACTCGTCCTTCGCGCGCTGGCCGGAGACGGCCAGGCGTTCCAGCTCCTCGTCCGCCGCGTCCCCGATCCGCGGCTCGGAGCCTCCGCTGTCAAGAAGCTGCTCGGCGAACAGGCCCGCCTCGATCCGTTTGGCGAGCTCCACCTCTTCCTCCGCCGTGAGCAGCGGGACCCGGCCGATCTCGGCCAGATACGTCCCCAGCAGGTCGCGGTCAGCGACGTGCTGCTCCTGCGTGCGACTCCCCGTAGGCCTTGCCATCCCCTGGCACCTCGTTCCGCAGCTGCGTCCTATATCCCGCCAACGTCCGGCCGGAAGCAAAGATTCCCTAAACAGCTACGCCAGAGGGAGGGTCTTGGACGTCCTCCTAAAGGAGGAGACCGGCCTGAAACACCTGGTGGACAAGGGGAACGCCGGGTCGGTACGCCAGGTGGACATAGGAGGGGGCGTCGAGCACGACCAGGTCGGCGCGGGCTCCCTGACGCAGCCACCCCACGTCCGTGCGGCGCAGCGCGCGGGCCCCGCCGTACGTGGCCGCGCGCACCGCCTCCAGCGGCGTCATCCCCATCTCGCGCACCGCCAGCGCCACGCAGAACGGCATCGACGAGGTGAACGACGAGCCCGGGTTGCAGTCGGTGGCCAGCGCGACCGTGACGCCCGCGTCGATGAGCCGCCGCGCGTCGGGATAGGGCGAGCGGGTGGAGAACTCGGCCCCCGGCAGCAGCGTCGCCACCGTCCCGCTCGACGCAAGTGCGTCGACGTCGGCGGCCGACAGGTGGGTGCAGTGGTCGGCCGAGGCCGCGCCCAGCTCGCAGGCGATGCGCACGCCGGGCCCCTCGGTGAGCTGGTTGGCGTGCACCCGGGGCTGGAGCCCGGCCTTGATCCCGGCGTTCAGGATCTCCCTGGTCTGGTCGCCGTCGAACGCGCCGCGCTCGCAGAAGACGTCCACCCATTTGGCGTAGGGGGCGCAGGCGTCGAGCATCTCGCCCGTCACCAGCCGGACGTAGTCGTCGGCGTCGGCGCCCTCGGGGACGACGTGCGCGCCCAGGTAGGTCGTCTCGTCGGTGAGGGTGGTGGCGATCTCCAGCGAGCGGCGCTCGTGCTCGGCGGACAGGCCGTAGCCGCTCTTGATCTCCACGGTGGTGGTGCCCTGGGCGAGCATCTCCTCCACCAGGGCGCGGGCGTGCGTGGCCAGGTCGGCGTCGCTCGCCGCGCGGGTGGCGGCGACGGTCGTCCTGATGCCCCCGCCGGTGTACGGCTGCCCCGACATGCGGGCCTGGAACTCGGCCGTACGGTCGCCGGCGAACACCAGGTGGGCGTGGCTGTCCACGAACCCGGGCAGCACGGCCCGGCCGCCGGCGTGCAGGCGCTCGTCGGCGTCGGGCGCCTGGGCGGCGGGGCCGACCCAGGCCACCAGGCCGTCCTCGACGACCAGCGCCGCGTCGGTGATCTCCTCGCGCTCGGGGTCGCCGGTGTAGAGCAGCCCGATCCCGTCGATCAGCGTGGTGGTCATCGCACCTTTCCTATCGCCTCGGAGAGCATGTGCCCGACGTCGCCGAGCTCGTGGCGGCCCTGCGCGACCACCCTGCGGCCGCCGGAGACCACCGAGTGCACGTCGGAGGCCGTGGCCGCGAACACCACGGCCTCCAGGCCGCCGATGCCCGCCGTGCGCACCGAATCGAGCCGGACCGACACCAGGTCGGCCCACGCCCCGGGGATGAGCCGGCCGGCGTCGGCGAAGCCGAGCGAGGTGTGCCCGGCGCCCGTGGCGGCGGTGAGCAGGTCGGCGGCGCTCCAGTGGCCGCGCCGCTCGCTGGTCAGCCGCTCGTCGAGCTCGACCGCGCGGGCCTCCTCGAACAGGTCGATCACGGCGTGGCCGTCGGAGCCGAGCGTGATCGGGGTGCCGCGGTCGGCCGCCGCCCTGGCCGGGCCGACGCCGTCGGCGAGGTCGCGCTCGGTCGTGGGGCACATGCAGATGTACGTGCCCGACTGGCCGAGCAGCTCCACGTCGGAGTCGGTCAGATGGGTGGCGTGCACCGCGGTCGAACGCGGGCCCAGCACGCCGCGCTCGTGCAGGATCTGGACCGGCGTGGCGGCGTACGTCTCGGCGCAGGCGGCGTTCTCGGCGCGCTGCTCGGAGACGTGCGCGTGCAGGGGGGCGCCGTGCCGGTGGGAGAACTCGGCCACCACCGGCATCTGGTCGGGCGGCACCGCGCGCACGGAGTGGACGGCGGCCCCGATCTCCACGTCGTGCTGCCCCTCGTAGGCGGCGGCCAGCTCGTCGGCCCTGGCCGCCCAGCCGTCGGCGCTGCCGTCGCTGAAGCGCAGCTGCGTGCCCGACAGCGGCACGCCGATGCCGCCGGACAGGTAGCAGGTGTCGAGCAGCGTGATGCGCAGCCCGGCCTCGCGCGCGGCCTGGACGAGCGCGTGGCTCATCACGTTCCTGTCCTCGTACGGGCGGCCGCCGGGCCCGTGGTGCAGGTAGTGGAACTCGCCCACGCAGGTCACCCCGGCCAGCGCCATCTCGGCGTAGACGGCCCTGGCGAGCTGGAAGTAGGTGTCGGGGTCGAGCTTGCCCGCGACCTCGTACATCTGGTCGCGCCAGGTCCAGAAGTCGCCCTTGCCGCGCTGGGTGGCGCCGCGCAGGGCCCGGTGGAAGGCGTGGGAATGGGCGTTGGCCAGGCCGGGGATGGTCAGGCCGGGCAGCCGCTCGGCCGAGCCGGGCTCACCCCGCCCGATCCTGGCGATCCGGGCGCCCTCGACCTCGATGAGGACGCCGTGGGCGACCCCGTCGGGCAACCAGGCCTGCTCGCACCAGTAGGTCAGCGACACAGATCCTCCAGCACGTCCGCGAGTGCCACCACTCCCGCATGGCAGTCTGCCTGGTCGGCGTGCTCCTCGGGGGAATGGGACACGCCGGTGGGGTTGCGTACGAACAACATCGCGCTCGGGACGCCCGCCGTGGCCAGGATTCCGGCGTCGTGGCCCGCTCCGGTCGGCAGGATCGGCGCGGGCGTGTCGCCGCCCGCCACGCGGGCCAGCCGGTCCCTCAGCGCCGCGCCGAAGGCGACCTCGGGGGTCCACGACTCCTCGCGCACGTCCGCGCCGGCCGCCGCGGACAGCTCCTCGACCAGGGCGCGGACCGCGGGCTCGGCCGGGCCTCGGGCGTCCAGCCAGGCCGTGACCAGGCCGGGGACGGCGTTGGCGTTGCCGGGCGAGACGCGGGTCTTGCCGACCGTCGCCACCACGTCGTGCCGCTCGGCCGCCTCCCGGGCGGCCAGCACCAGGCGGGCGAAGGGCAGCATCGGGTCGTCGCGGTCGGCCAGCCGGGTGGTGCCCGCGTGGTCGGCCCTGCCGTGGAAGTCGAACCGCCACCGGCCGTGCGGCCAGATGGCGCTGGCCACGCCCACCGGGCGGCCCTCGTGCACCAGGCCGCGGCCCTGCTCGACGTGGAGCTCGACGAACGTGCCGACGGTGGCCAGGGTCTCGGCGTCGGGGCCCACGTCCGCCGGCTTGCGGCCGGCCCGCGTCAGGACGTCGGCCAGCGTGTCGCCGTCGTCGTCGGTGAGCGCGAGGGCGCGTTCCGGCGTCAGCGCGCCGGTGAGCAGCCGGGAGCCCATGCACGGCACGCCGAACCTGGCGCCCTCCTCGTCGGTGAAGCAGGCGACGCCGATCGGCCGGCCCGGCGTGACCTGCCGTTCGCGCAGCAGGTCGAGGGCGGCGAAGGCGGACACCACGCCGAGCGGGCCGTCGTAGGCGCCGCCGTGGCGCACGGAGTCGAGGTGGCTGCCGGTGACCACGCCGGGCCGGCGCGACGGGTCGCCCCACCAGGCCCAGAGGTTGCCGTTGCGGTCTTCCCGCAGGTCGAGCCCGCGGCGCGCGGCCTCGCCCGCGAACCACCCGCGTAGCTCCATGTCGGCGGCCGACCAGGCGTCTCTCACGTATCCGCCGGAGCGGGGATCTCGTCCTATGTGCGCGAGTGGTTCAAGCATGGGTCCACTGTAGTGAATGGATCCATTCAGATGTCAGTTGGCCGGGCCCGCACTCGGTCTGATGGTCAGTTCGGTGAGGTGGGCGTCGGGTCCGGCGTTGATCGTGGCGAGCACGGCCCGCGCGACGCTCTCCGGGGTGAGGTACTTGTCCGGTTCGTACGCGCCGCCCTCCTGGGCGCGCACGCCGCGCTGCATGTCGGTGGCCACCCGGCCCGGGTAGACGGTGGTGACCCGCAGCTCGGGCTCCTCCAGGCGCAGCGCGTCGGCGAAGGCGCGCAGGGCGAACTTGCTGGCCGCGTACGAGGCCCACTCGGGGTTGGCCCGCTGCCCCGCGCCGGAGTTCACGCAGACGACGTGCCCCCGGGCGCGGCGCAGCGCGGGCAGCAGCAGCCGGGTCAGCTCGGCGACCGCGACGACGTTGAGCTCCATGGTCGTGCGCCAGTTGCCGACGGGCTGGTCGGCGATCCGGCCGAGCAGCGCGATCCCGGCGCTGTGCACGAGCACGTCGAGCCGCTCGACGCCGCTGACGTCGGCCTCGGTGAGCCGGGTCAGCTCGACGGGCCAGGGCCGGGCGTCCGGCAGCTCGGCCGCCAGCCTGGCGAGCGCGGACTCGTCCCTGCCGCCGAGGATGACGTGATGCGTGGGGCCCAGCGCCCGCGCCACGGCCTCGCCCACACCACGGGAAGCGCCGGTGACCAGCGCAGTCGGTCGTTCAGTCATGGTGCCGAGTTTATGACCTTGACGGTTATACAAATTTGAGTACAAACTTGAGCACATGTCGGCGTCCACGCGCATCCTGATCCTCGGTTCCCTGCTCGACGGCCCCATGAACGGCTACGGCGTCCGCCGCCGGCTGGAGATGATGGGCGCCGACACCTGGGCCAACGTCGCCTTCGGCTCGATCTACCACGGCCTGGGCAAGATGGCCGACGAGGGGCTGCTCGCGGTCGTCGAGGCCGGCAAGGGCGGCAAGGTCGTCTACGAGCTGACCGAGGCCGGCCGCTACGAGTTCCACCGGCTGCTCATGCACAGCTGGTCCGAGGTGAGACCCGTCGTCGACCCCTTCCAGGTCGCGCTGACGTTCATGCATCGGATGAAAAAGCAGGAGATTCTCGACGCCCTGCATGGCAGGATTCGGCAACTGCGACTGAACATCGAGACCATCGACCACGCGTACGGCACCAAGCAGCGCTACGGCGAGCCCCGCCACCTCGACGAGAACCTCCGCCTGACCCAAGCCATGCTCCAGGCCCAGCTCGACTGGGTCGAAGGCGCGATCGGCCGGGTCGAGAAGGACGAACTGCCCTGAGGAGAAAAATGATCATTGAGGCACGTGAGTTACGCAAGACGTTCACCACCAGGAGCCGCAAGGGCTCACAGACCGTCGAGGCCGTGCGCGGCATCGACCTCGACGTCGAGAAGGGCGAGATCTTCGGCGTGCTCGGCCCCAACGGCGCCGGCAAGACCACGACGATCCGCATGCTGGCCACGCTGATCACGCCCGACTCCGGCACCGCCGTCGTCGCCGGCCACGACCTGCGCAAGGAGCCCGAGGCCGTGCGCCGCCGGCTCGGCTACGTCAGCCAGGCGGGCGGCGTGGAGGACACCACGAGCGCCCGCGCCCAGATCATGATGGCCGCGAAGATCCACGGCGTGGCCGACCCGAAGCAGGCCACGGCTGACGTGCTCGACCGCTTCGACCTCGCCGAGATGGCCGACCGGCCCGGCCGCACGCTCTCCGGCGGCCAGAAACGGCGGGTGGCCATCGCGCTGGGGCTGGTGCACGCCCCGCCGCTGCTCTTCCTCGACGAGCCCACCACCGGCCTCGACCCGCAGAACCGGGCCAACCTCTGGGACCGCATCAGACAGCTCCGCGAGGCCGGCACGAGCGTGCTGCTCAGCACCCACTACCTCGACGAGGCCGACGCGCTCTGCGATCGGCTGGTGATCGTCGACCACGGGCGCATCGTGGCCGAGGGCACGCCCGGCGAGCTCAAGCGCGAGGTCTCCGGCGACGTCGTCACGCTGCGGCTGGCCGAGCCCGAGCGGGCCGCCGAGGCGCTCAGGCCCCTGGCCCGCGAGGTCCGCCTGGACGAGGACGCCCTGCGCGTCTACGTCGACGACGGCGAGCACACCCTGCCCGCGCTGCTGCGCGTCCTTGAGGAGCAGGGCATCGGCCTGCGCTCGATCGCCCTCGACCGCTCCACCCTCGACGACGTCTTCCTGGCCAAGACCGGCCGGTCCCTGCGCGACACCGGAGCCGCCGCATGATCCGCCACATCGCCCTGTTCACCGGCTACGAGCTGAAGAAGTCCTTCAGCAACCCCGTCTGGCCGCTGTTCGGCATCCTGCAGCCGGTGCTCTACCTGCTGATGTTCGCGCCGCTGCTCAAGGACCTGACGCCGGGCCGCAGCACGGTCGACGCCCTGCGCATGTTCACGCCCGCGTCGATGATGATGATCGCCGTGTTCGGCTCGTTGTTCTCCGGGTTCGGCCTGATCGCCGAGCTGCGCAACGGCTCGCTCGAACGGTACGCCGTCAGCCCCGCCTGGCGGCCGGCCATCGTGCTCGGGCGGGTGGCCAAGGACATGGTCGTGCTGGTGTGCCAGGCGGTCCTGGTGCTGGTCGTGGCCGTGGCCATGGGCGTGCGGATCGGCGGCGTCGAGCTGGTGCTGGTGCTGGCGCTCATGGCGGCCACCGGGCTGTTCGCCTCCGGGCTGTCGCAGGGGCTGGCGCTGACCGTGCGCGACGAGAACGGCATGTCGCAGACGCTCAACCTGTTCATGCTGCCGATCATGCTGCTGGCCGGGCTGTTCATCCCGATCGCGTTCGCGCCCGGCTGGATGCGGGCGATCGCGCCGGTCAACCCGCTCTACCACGCGGTCGAGGCCGGGCGGGCGCTGTTCGCCGGACGGCTGGACGACTCGTCGATCCCGATCGCCTTCGCGCTGTTCATCGTGCTCGCGGTGCTCACGACGCTCTGGTCGACGCGGTCGCTACGCAGGATCGCCGGGTAGGAACGTGCCGGCCTCGTCGGTCATCCGCTCGTACTCCTCCAGCCTGGCCCTGGTACGCAGCGGCGCGGCGTCGGCCATGGCCTCGACCAGGGCCATGGCCAGGGCCAGGGGGGCCGCGTGGGAGTCGAACACCAGGCGGTCCCCGACCGGGCCGTCGAGCACGACCTCGGCCGGGAAGCCGGGCTTGTCGGTGATGGCGGCGACGCGCAGGCCGAGCTTCCCGGCGTACTCCAGCGCCTGCACGACCTCGGCCGGATAACGCGGGAGCACCACCGCCACCACCCACTCCGCACCCGCCCGCCGCGCCGCGTGCAGCCCCTCGACCAGCTCGGAGCCGCCGTGGGTGAGCAGGCGCACGTCGGGGTGGATGCGCCTGGCGTAGTAGGCGAAGGTGGTGGCCAGGCCGCAGGAGACCCGCAGGCCCAGCACCGGCAGCGGCTCGGTGGCGGCGAGCTGCTCGCCCAGCTCCTTGAGCGGGAGGGCGGCCAGCCGCTCGCGGACCACGGCGAGGTTGCGGATCTCGCTGTCGATCGCGTTGCGCAGCAGGCTCTCCTGGGGCGCAACCACGCCGCCCCCGAGCACCAGCGGGCGCAGCGCCTGGCGCAGCTCGGGATAGCCGGCGAAGCCGAGCACCATGGCGAACCTGGTCACCGACGGCTGGCTGACCCCGGCCCGCTCGGCCAGCTCGACGCTGGACAGGAAGATCGCCTCGTCGAGGTGCTCGCCCAGGTAATGGGCGATCCTGCGCTGCACCGGCGACAACCTCCGGCCGTCGAGCAGCACGCCGAGCCCACCGTGATATCCGTCAGCCACGCCACCTCCAACACTCCGCCACCGGCATTCTCATCCCCCGCGCCGCGCGGGGGACGGCGACGACGGGGTCAGGACTCGCGCATGGGGATGCGCACGCCACGGGCCTCGGCCACCTCTGCGGCCTCCTCGTACCCCGCGTCGACGTGGCGCATCACGCCCGTGCCGGGGTCGTTGGTCAGGACGCGGTTGAGCTTCTCCCCGGCCAGCGCGGTGCCGTCGGCGACCGTGACCTGCCCGGCGTGAATGGACCGGCCGATCCCCACGCCGCCGCCGTGGTGGATGGACACCCAGGCCGCGCCGGAGGCGGTGTTGAGCATGGCGTTGAGCAGCGGCCAGTCGGCGATGGCGTCCGAGCCGTCGGCCATGGCCTCGGTCTCCCGGTACGGCGAGGCCACCGATCCGCTGTCCAGGTGGTCGCGGCCGATCACGATCGGCGCCTGGAGCTCGCCGGAGGCCACCATGTCGTTGAACCGCTCGCCCGCGACGTTGCGCTCGCCGTAGCCGAGCCAGCAGATGCGCGCGGGCAGGCCCTGGAAGTGCACCTTCTCGCCGGCCTGCGCGATCCACCTGGCCAGCGGCTCGTTGTCGGGGAACAGCTCCAGGATCGCGCGGTCGGTCGCGGCGATGTCGGCCGGGTCGCCGCTCAGCGCGGCCCACCGGAACGGCCCCTTGCCCTCGCAGAACAGCGGCCTGATGTACGCCGGCACGAACCCGGGGAAGTCGAAGGCCCGCGTGTACCCCGCCAGCTGGGCCTCCCCGCGGATGGAGTTGCCGTAGTCGAACACCTCGGCGCCGGCGTCCTTGAAGCCGACCATGGCCTCGACGTGCCGGGCCATCGACGTGCGCGCCTGCTCGGTGAAACCGGCCGGGTCCTTGTCGCGTTCGGCGCCCATGTCCTCGAAGGCGACGCCGACCGGCAGGTACATCAGCGGGTCGTGCGCGGAGGTCTGGTCGGTGACGATGTCGATCTCGGCGCCCCCGGCCAGCAGCTCGGGCAGGGCCTCGGCGGCGTTGGCCACGACGCCGATGGACAGCGGGCGGCGCGCGTCGCGGGCCTCGTAGGCCAGCCGCAGCGCCTCCTCCAGGGAGGCCGCCTGCACGTCGAGGTAGCGGTGCTCGATGCGGCGGGTGACCGAGCGGGGGTCGCAGTCGATGCAGATCGCGACGCCGCCGTTCATGGTGACGGCCAGCGGCTGGGCGCCGCCCATGCCGCCGAGGCCGGCCGTGAGGGTGATCGTGCCGGCCAGCGAGCCGCCGAACCGCTTCGCGGCGACCGCGGCGAACGTCTCGTACGTGCCCTGGAGGATGCCCTGGGTGCCGATGTAGATCCACGAACCGGCGGTCATCTGGCCGTACATGGTGAGGCCGGCCGCCTCCAGGCGGCGGAACTCCTCCCAGTTGGCCCAGTCGGGGACCAGGTTGGAGTTGGCGATGAGCACCCGGGGGGCCCATTCGTGGGTGCGGAAGACGCCCACCGGGCGGCCCGACTGGACCAGCAGCGTCTCGTCGCCCTCCAGCGTGGTCAGGGTCCTGACCATGGCGTCGAAGGAGGGCCAGTCGCGGGCGGCCCGGCCGGAGCCGCCGTAGACGACCAGCTGCTCGGGGTGCTCGGCGACCTCGGGGTCCAGGTTGTTCTGGAGCATGCGGAGCGCCGCCTCCTGCGGCCACCCCTTCGCGGTGATCGTGGTGCCTCGCGGTGCGCGCACGCTGCGGCTCATGGTGACCCTCCTGAATGAACACATTCACCTTTGTCACCCGAAGACTACGGTGGACCGCGTCCAGCGGTCCACCGCAGGCTGCAGGCGAAGCCTGCGCCTACGGTCCCGTAGCGTCCAGCGGTCCACCGCAGGCAGCAGGCGAAGCCTGCGCCTACGGTCCCGAAGCGTCCAGCGGTCCACCGTTGGGTTGAACGTGAGGCTCCCCTAGCTGGTGAGGAACTGGGTGGCGGCCAGTTCGCGGTAGAGGTCGTCGTCCGCGACGAGTTCGGCGTGGGTGCCGACCGCCCGTACGCCGCCCGCCTCCATCACCACGATCCGGTCGGCGTTCGTCACGGTGGACAGCCGGTGGGCGATGACCAGCACGGTCGTCTCGGCCGCCACCTCGGCGATGACCTCGCGCAGCCGCAGCTCGTTGACCGCGTCGAGCTGGGACGTGGCCTCGTCGAGCAGCAGCAGCCTGGGCCTGCGCAGCAGCGCCCTGGCGATGGCGACCCGCTGCCGCTCGCCGCCGGACAGCAGCACGCCGCGGTGGCCCACCGCCGTGTCGAGCCCTTCGGGCAGCCGGGCGACCAGGTCGTCGAGCCGGGTGCGGGTGACGGCGCGGCGCAGCTCGTCCTCGGTGGCGTCCTGGGCGGCGAAGAGCAGGTTCTCGCGCAGCGTGCCGGCCAGGACGGGGGCGTCCTGCTCGACGTAGCCGAGCGCGGCCCGCAGCTCGCCGAGGGGCCAGTCGCGGATGTCCCGGCCGCCGATGGAGATCAGGCCGTCCTGGTGCTCGTAGAAGCGTTCGAGCAGGGCGAACACCGTGGACTTGCCCGCGCCCGACGGCCCGACCAGCGCCGTGAGCCCGCCCGCGGGCACCTCGAAGGTGACGCCGTCGTGCACCGCGGGACGGTCGTCGCCGTACCGAAAGACGACGTCCTGGAACCGCAGGCCCACCGGCGTGCCCGCGACCGGGACGGCGGCGCTGACCGGCTCGCCGGGCAGGTCCTCGATCTCCTTGATGCGCCGCATCGCGGCCAGCCCGTTCTGGAGCTGGACGGCGCCCTGGACGAGCTGCCCGATCGGCGGCACCAGGTAGAACAGGTAGAGCAGGAACGCGATCAGGGACGAGACCTCCAGCACGCCCGACGCCACCCGCGACCCGCCGACGGCCAGCACGCACAGGAAGGCGATCTGCACGGCCATCCAGGTCGCCACGCCGGCCAGCGACGTCCAGCCGGCCACCTGCAGTCCGCGGTCGCGGGCGCGCTCGGCCGCCTCCCCGACGACCGCGATCTCCCGCTCCTCCGCGCCGCTGGCCTTGACCGTCCGGTACGCCTGCAGCGCCCGGTCCAGCACGGCCCCCATCTCGCCGACGGCCTCCTGGGCCTGCGTCTGCGCCCGCTGGATGCGCGGCATGATGAGCGCGACCAGGCCGCCGATCACCACCACCACGAGCAGTGTGACCAGCAGCAGCACGCCGTCCATGGTGGCCATCATGACGATCGCGCCGATCAGCATGAAGACCGCGCTGACCGACTCCACGATCCCGTTGGTCAGCACCGCGCGCAGCAGCGTCGTGTCACTCGTCACCCGCGACATCAGGTCGCCGGGCTTGAGCCGGTCGACGTCGGCGACCCTGAGCCGGAGCATCCGGTCGACGAGCCTGCGCCGGGCGCCCAGCACGACGCCCTCGCCGGTGCGTTCCATCAGGTAGGTGCCCCCGGCCGAGACGACGGCTCCGACGAGCACCGCCACGGTCAGTCCTAACAGCGGCGCGGCCAGCGACTGGTCTTCTCCGAAGGCGTCCACGACGTACTTGGCCAGCAGGGGCATCGCCAGCCCCGCCACCGAGCCGATCAACCCGAGCAGACCGCCCGCGATCAGGACTTTCCGGTGCGGCCTGAGGTAGGCCAGCAGCTCTTTGAGCACCCCAACTCCTCTCACGACATTTCTCGAAATTGCCCAACGAACGGCGCAGCGCGATCCGCACCGCCGCGCCAGGGTCAACTTAGATTGACGACCAAAGTATGTCAACTTTCGTTGACGTCTCCTCCTTGGGAAGGAGACGCACGGACGATCGCCGCCCTCTGGCACCGGGATCGGCGGCGGCCCTATAGTCATGTCCATGAGTAGTCATGTTCTTGAGCGTCGCTGATGGCGTTGCGGCATGCCGTGCTGGCGGCGCTGCTCGACGGCGAGTACAGCGGCTACCAGCTCACCAAGATCTTCGACGTGGGCGTCTCCAACTTCTGGTACGCCGCCCCCCAGCAGCTCTACGCCGAGCTGACCAGGCTGGAGGCCGACGGCCTGGTCACCGGCCGGGAGGTGGTCCAGCGCGGCCGTCCGAACAAGCGCCTGTTCTCGGTCACCCCGGCCGGCCTGGACGAGCTGGCCGCCTTCGCCGCTGCTCCGGCCAAGCCGTTGCTGCTCCGCGACGACCTGGCCGTCAAGGTCCACGCGGCCGACCGGCTCGACCCGGCGCCGCTGATCGCCCAGCTCCTCGACCGCGCCGGGGAGGCCGCCGCCAAGCTCGCGTTCTTCGAGCAGACCCTGCTGCGCCTGCGCGGCGACCGCGACGAGGAGTCGTTCCTGCGCGAAGGCGAGCGGGTCGGCCCGTACCTGTCCTGCCTGGCGGGCTGCCGCCTGGAGCGGGAGATGCGCGACTGGTGCCTGAGCACCGCCCGGACGCTCGGCGAGCGCGCCGCCCGGACCTCGGAGGAGAACCCGTGACCTACACCCGTTACGTCGCGCTCGGCGACAGCCAGACCGAGGGCCTCGGCGACGGCGACGACGTCCTCGGCCACCGCGGCTGGGCCGACCGGCTCGCCGAGCACCTGGCCCGCGGCAATCCCGGCCTGCTCTACGCCAACCTCGCGGTGCGCGGCCGGGTGGCCGCCCAGATCCGCGCCGAGCAACTTCCCGCCGCGCTGGAGCTCCGTCCCGACCTGGCCACGGTGATGGCGGGCATGAACGACATCATCCGTCCCGGTTTCGACGCCGCCGCCGTCGCGGCCGACCTGGAGCACATGTTCGCGGCGCTGACCGGGGCGGGCGCGCGGGTGGTGACCGTGACCTTCCCCGACATCGGCCGGATCGCGCCGCTGGCCAGGCCGCTGCTGCCGCGCGTGCTCGACCTCAACGCCCGCGTCCGCGAGGCCGCCGCCCGGCACGGCGTGACGCTGGTGGACACCTTCCCCGACACGGCGGTGACCGACGCGCGGTTGTGGAGCCCCGACCGGCTGCACGCCAGCCCGGCGGGGCACGCCAGGTTCGCCGCGTCGGTGGCGTACGCGCTGGAGCTGCCCGGCAGCGACGACGGCTGGAACCTGCCGCTGCCCGTGCTGCCGCCGCCCGGCCGCCTGCGCACGGCGGCGGCGGAGGCCCGCTGGCTGGGCTCGTTCGCCGGGCCGTGGATCGCCCGGCGCCTGCGGGGCCGCTCCTCGGGCGACGGCCGGGTGTGCAAGCGCCCGGCGCTCGCGCCGGTGCCCCTCGGCCTGCCGGATCAGTCGACCTCGGGCAGGTCGGGATCGTCGTAGTCGGCGTCGCCGTCGTCGGCCCTGCGCAGCTTGATGTCCTCGGCCCACTCCCGGGCGAAGGCACGGATGTCCGCGATGTGCCGTTCGTCCAGGCCGTGGGCCTCGAAGCGTTCGTCGCTCATGAGCTCGACGAACTCCAGCCGCATGAGCAGCTCCTGCGGCGAGAAGTCGTCGAGGTGGACGGCGGCGAGGCGTTCGAGGTCGCGGAAGGAGAAAACGTGCGCCGCCGAGGCCGCGTCGGCGACGTCGGCCGGCAGCCCCCTCTCGTGCAGGTCGCGCACCCGCAGCCCGATCACGTCCGCCGGGGCCGCCACCGGCAGGCCGTCGCACACCACCGGGGGCTCGCGCAGCGCCTCGCGGGTGAGGACGATCTCGGCCTCACGCCCGATGGACGGGTCCGTGACGATCAGGCGGGCCGCCCACGCGGCGCTCTCGGCGACCTCGGCGACCAGCCCCCCGGCGCGCAACGCGGCCACGACGTCATCGGCGGCGGACGGCAGGGGCCCTTCGGCGGCGGTCACCAGGTCGAGGCCGTCGACCAGGCGGTCGGTGAAGCCGTGGGCCCGCAGGGCGTGGCCGCCCGCCAGCAGCAGCCCATGCCGCTCGCCGGCCGGGGACAGCGCCCGCAGCAGGCGCTCGGGGAACGGCGGTAAGCGCATCAGAGCGCGGCGGGGGGCGCGAGCGGTGTCATGGGTCAAGTATGCCGACGGCCGCGCCGGCTGGAGGGCAGGTCGTGCCGCCCCGACAGGAACTCCTGGAACGCGATCTTGGCCCTGATGACCGGCCGCCGCCAGCGCTCCTCACGGTGGACGGCGGTGGCCAGCTTGCGGGGCGAGCGTCCGCCGCGGAAGAACCAGCGGGCCCACGGCGAGCCGGGACGGGCCAGGCGCACGGCGCCCACCACGAGCAGTAAAGGCAGGAACAGCCCCGCCATCCCGGTCCAGATCTTGCCCTTGAGCAGCGTGATCACCGCCAGCGCGAGGTTGGCCACGATCAGCGCCGCCGGGTTGACCGGCGTGCCGTAGTCCCAGGTCAGCGGGCGCAGGCCGATGAGGAGCAGGCCGGTCACGGCGACGGCGATGAAGACCGCGTCCACCGAGGTGCGCCCCTCCTCCTCCCAGTAGACGTCGTGCAGGTGCAGGATCAGCGCGAACTCGTCCAGCACGAGGGCGGAGCCGACGCCGAACACGCAGGCGGCGACCACCTGCCCGGCCTGCGCGGCGCCGTTGACGATGAGCCCGGTCACGCCTCCGATGAGCATGAGCACGACGCCGAACACGACGTGGTGGATGTGCATCTCGCCCACGTTCACGTTGCGGAACCAGCCGACCTTGGCCCTGATCAGGCGGACGTTGATGCGGGTGGCGATGAACGCCACGATGAGCGTGACGAAGTAACAGAACAGCGGCAGCCGTCCCGTGGTGACGATGTTGCTCTGGAACCAGTTCCCCATGACCTTAGAAGTCGATGGTACGAGCCGGAACAGCCTTGTATGTCCGCTGCGGGAGGGCTCATGAGGCGGCTCTCGCCTGGAGGGCCCGTTCGTAGCCCTCGATGACGAGCTGCCGCCTGATGGTGTCGCGCACCTGGTCGAAAGGGGGCGCGCCGGGGCCCGCGGTGCGGGCGTACCGGTCGCGCAGGCGGCGTTCGGACAGGTCGAGGGCGGCCGCGTGCAGCTTGCCGAGCGCCGAGTCCAGCTCGGCGGCCCGCACCTGCGCGTAGGTGTACTGGTCGTAGGAGGGCACGCCCGGGATCGGGCGGCCGGAGCGCGCGGCCTGCGCGCGGCGGGCGTTCTCGGCGGCCAGCTCGCGCTGGAACCCCTGCTCGCTGACGTCGGCGAGCAGGCCCGCCTCGCGGGCCCAGATCCGCCGCGCCTTGTCCAGGACGGCGGCCCGCACCGCCCGCTCCCTGAGCCGCCGCGCCGGGGTGACGCCGTCGCGGGGACGGTCCCAGAAGCCAGGACCGAGCCCCTGGGCGGCGAACTCGGAGATCACCTCGGCGCGCACGGTCTCGGCCGCCCTGAGCACCTCGGCCCCGCTCACCGGCTCCCCCTCGAACGTGACGACCGTGTCCCCGGGACGCATCCCGAGCACCTCCGCCACGCCCGCCGACGCCGCCCGCGCCGGAACCCCGCCTCCGGTCTCCTTCCCCGACACCGCGATGCCGACGACGAGCATCCCGGCCAGGGCGAGAGCCGCCCACAGGACCCGCCCGCGCGCCGGGAACCCCGGACGCGGGCCGGACGCCCGGCGCGACCGGCCGGTGGCCGTGGTGCTCGTCACGGCGTCAGCTCGCGATCTTCATGTCGAAGACGTGGAACCCCGCGTTCGCCAGCGGGCTGCCCGCCGGGAAGGTCACCGTGGCGACCGTCCTGGACGCGTCGAGCGGCACCGCGTAGCCGAACACCGACACGCCCGACTCGCGCGTCTGCCCGGTGGCCGGGTTCTTGTAGCTGGTCTGCGTCATGTTGTGGTAGTCGGCGCGGGCCACGAGCACGCCACCGGCGGGCGCGGTCGCGTCCCACTGGTCGCCGAACCTGACGGTCTTGTCCTCGGTCGTCCCGTCGGTGTAGGTGACCTTGAACACGCCCTCGCGCGCCTTCAGGCCACCGGCTCCGAGCAGGACCAGCCTGGCGCCCTGCCCCGGCAGCGCGACCGTCTGCCCGGCGGCCTTGACGTTGTCGGTCATGCCGTACGGGCGCGGGTGCCAGACGAAGTCGGCGCCGAGCACGTTCACGGTCCGGCCCGGCGTCAGGCCGGCCTTCTCCAGCGCCTGGCCGGAGTAGCTGCGACCGCTGGTGGAGAAGCCGCCGACGTTGGGGTTGAGGTCGGAGCTGACCGCGACGTTGTTGTACGCCTCCTCGACCGAGCCCGCCACGACCGGCGCGGTGGCCGGCCCGTTGTAGGCCCCGCGCGAGACCGTGCCGGCGACCTGGTTGCCGAAGTAGTCGCGGTCGCCGAGACCGTCCACGACCGCGCCGGACGCGAGCGCGGGCGAGCCTTCGAGCAGCTTGTAGCCGTTCACGTCGGCGGCCCCGTCGGCGGTGCCGGGGGCGGCGAGCCCGGGGTCGGCGGTCACCGCGCGGGCGTCGGCCGCCGGCACGGCCACGCCGCCGTGGTAGACGTTGGAGTCGTAGCCGATGCCGGGGGCCGCGGGCAGCGTGCCGGACGGCGCGTAGAAGATGTTGTTGACGATCTTCGAGTTCCCGGTGGGCACGGCCACGTCGAGCTTCTGCGACGGGCAGAAGAACGTGTTGTTGTACAGCCACAGCGGGCTGGTGTTGTCGCCGGAGGCGTTGCCCGCGATGCGGCAGTCGTCCTGGGCGATGTTGAACCGCAGGATGGCGGTGGCCTTGTAGTTGGGGAACTCGGTGCAGCTCTGGCAGCCGAGGTAGAAGCCGCCGGCGTTGTCGTGCGAGTAGTTGTACTGGTAGACGCACGAGCCCTTGATGCCGCCGTCGCAGTCCCAGGCGGTGGAGTCGAAGATGGTGGGCCGCTGCCGGGTCACCTCGTTGAACTGAAATACCGGGTCAACAGAGTTGATCGGCCACATTCCCGCGAAATTTCCGTCTACGTACGGGTATTTCCCAGCGCCGCCCTCGTCGAACAGGTTCTGCTCCACCAGCGGCCGGTCCGAGGCGTGCACCACGATGCCGTCGCCGCCGACCGCGCGGATGGTGTTGCGGGCGATGAGCACGTTCCGGTGGTAGTCGGTGCCCTTGCGGCTGATCTTGATGCCGCCGCCGCCCGTGTCGTGCACGTAGTTGCCGGTGATCGTGATGCCGTCGAGGTAGCCGACCTTGCCCTCGGGCAGCGCCTGGACGCTGATGCCCGCCGAGTAGGCGAACCAGGAGCTGTTCGCCCCGGTCTTGTTGCCCCATCCGGCGACGTCGGAGATCTCCAGGTCCCGCAGGACCAGCCCGGCCTTCGGCTCGGGGGTGGTGGAGTTGTACTGCACGCCGGTCCGCTTGGCCGTGGTGGCCGCCGGGTTGGTGATGTGCAGCTTCTCCAGCGTCACGTAGCTGTTGTCCACCAGGTGGACGGCCCACTCGCCGCCGTCGCCCTGGATGATCGGCTTGGGGCCCTCGCCGTAGGAGGTGAAGACGACGGGGTGCGCGGCCGTGCCCGAGCCGACGGGTTCGAGCCGGCCGGCGCAGACGGTCCCCGCCCTGAACTTGATCGTGTCCTTCTCGCGGAAGGTGATGGCGTTGACGGCGTCCAGGCTGTTCAGCGGCCCGGCGGCATTGCGCCCCGAGCCGCCGTCCGGCGCCTGGCAGTCGACGAAGAAGTTCCGGGCGGCGGCCGCTTCCGCGGGGGTGGCGACCAGTCCGGCCGCCACGACCAGGGCCGCGACTAACTGAAGGCGCATGTTTCCTCTCCGGGGGTGTTTCAGGCGAGCTCTGATCAGTTCAGAGCGGTTCAGAGGGGGCTTCAGGCGGACCGGGACAGCGTGCCGGGCTCGACGCCGTGCTCGAAGGGCAGGCCCTGGGCGTGCCGGGCCAGTTCGTCGAGCGCGAGGTCGGCCATCCTGGCCAGCTCGCCGCCCAGCGAGCCGGCGACGTGCGGCGTGACGAGCACGTTCGGCAGGTCGTAGAGGGGCGAGTCGGCGGGCAGGAACTCCGGCTCGGTGTGGTCGAGCACCGCGTACAGCCGTCCGGAGGTCAGCTCGGCGACGAGCGCGTCCTGGTCGACCAGGGCGGCCCTGGCCGTGTTGATCAGCGTGGCGCCGTCGCGCATGGCGGCCAGCCGGCCCGCGTCGATCAGGTGGCGGGTCTCGGGCAGGTCGGGCGCGTGCAGGCTGACCACGTCGGAGCGGGCGACCAGCTCGTCCAGCCCGACCCGGCGCGCCCCCAGGTCCTCCGTCAGGTAAGGATCGCTGACCAGCACCTCGAAGTCGAACGGCCGCAGCAGCTCGATCACCCGCCGCCCGATCCTGGAGGCCCCGACGACGCCGACCACCCGCCGGTAGTTGCCGAAGCCGGGGAAGCGGGCGTCCCAGTCGTCGTTGGCCCGCCGAGCCCGGTAGGCGCGGGCGATGTCGATCACCCGCTTGTTCGCGAACAGGATCGCCGCGAGCGTGAACTCGGCCACCGGCTCGGCGTTGGCCGAGGCGGCCGAGGAGACCACGATGCCGCGCTCCCAGCAGGCGTCGGTGACGTGGTGCTTGACCGAGCCGGCCGCGTGCACGATCGCCCGCAGCCGGGGCGCGCGGGCCAGCACCTCGGCCGTCACCGGCGGGCAGCCCCACGAGGTGAGCAGCACCTCGGCCTGCGACAGGTCGGCGTCGTCGAACGCGGCGACCTCGGCCCGGACGTCGGCCACCCTGGCCAGCCGGGCGCGCACCTCGCCGGTGAGCATGCGCCCGGCGACCTCGGCGGCCATGGCGACGACCGTCACCGGCTTGTTCATGTTCTCCCCCGAGAGCTCGTTCACTTGACGCTGCCCGCCGTCATCCCGGCCTTCCAGAACCGCTGCAGGGACACGAACACCAGCAGCAGGGGCACCACGGACAGCAGCGACCCGGTGATCACGAGGCTGTGGAACTCGGGGAAGGCGTTGCCCTGCTTCTCCCAGCCGTACAGGCCGAGGCTGAGCGGGTAGAGCCGCTGGTCGCTCAGCATGACCAGGGGCAGGAAGAAGTTGTTCCAGATGGCGGTGAACTGGAACAGGAAGATCGTCACGTACGCGGGCAGCAGCATGGGCAGCGCCACGGACACGAACGTGCGCAGCTCGCCGGCCCCGTCGGACCTGGCCGCCTCCAGCACCTCGCCGGGCACGTACCCGGAGGAGAGCACCCGCGCCAGGTAGACGCCGAACGGATGCACCAGCACCGGCACGAACACCGACCAGAACGTGTTCACCACGCCGATCTTGGAGGCCAGCAGGTAGAGCGGCACGGCGGTGGCGGTGGTCGGCACCAGCACGCCGAGCAGCACCAGCCCGAACATCTTCTCCTTGGCGAACCAGGAGTACTTGTCGAAGGCGTAACCGCACATCACGGTGACGAACGAGCTGACCGCCGCGCCGACCCCGGCGTACAGGACGCTGTTGAGGTACCAGCGGAAGAAGACGCCGTCGCCCTCCTGCGCGACCGCCCTGATGTTTTCGAACAGGTTGAAGCCGGCGAAGGAGAAGCCGGGCGTCGAGTACAGGTCGGACAGCGACTTGGTGGAGGCGAACAGCAGCCACGTCAGCGGCAGCAGCGTGTAGAGGGCGGAGATGATCAGCAGCACGTTGACCGTGGCGCGGGACATCCACTTCACCGGCGGTTCCCCCACTTCGTGACGGCGTAGGACAGCACGGCGGCGAGCAGCGCGAGCAGGATGGAGGCCGCGCCGGCCTGGCCGTAGTCGTTGTTGCCGAACGCCTCGTTGTAGGCGTACATGTTGGGCGTCCAGGTGCTGACGACGCCGTCGCTGACGTTGTCGAGCACCATCGGCTCGGTGAACAGCTGCAGCGAGCCGATGATCGTGAACAGCACGGTGGTGACCACGGCGCCGCGGATCAGCGGCACCTTGACCTGGAGGGCGACGCGCAGCGGGCCCGCGCCGTCCATCCTGGCCGCCTCGACGACCTCGGCCGGGATGGCCTGGAGCGCCGCGAAGTAGATGATCATGTTGTAGCCCACCCACTCCCACAGCGCGATGTTGACCACCGAGCCGAGCACGTGGTCGCCGCCGAGGAAGTCGACGTCGCCGAGCAGGTCCACGATGGGGCTGATGCCGGGCAGGTACAGGTAGAGCCAGATCAGCCCGGCGATCACGCCCGGCACGATGTGCGGCATGAACAGCGCGAGCTGGAAGAACTTGGCCAGCCTGGCCAGCCCGGAGTCCAGCAGCAGCGCCAGCGTGAGCGCGCCGCCGATCATCAGCGGGATGTACAGCACGCAGTAGCCGAGGATGACCAGGAAGCCGTCGGTGAAGGCGGAGTCCTTCAGCGTGTCCAGGTAGTTGCCGAGCCCGACGAACACGGTCTCCGCGCCGCCGAAGCCGAGCCCCGACGACTTCTCGCTGAACAGGCTGAGGTAGACCGCGTAGGCCAGCGGGGCCACGATCACGGCCGCGAACAGCGCGAAGAACGGCCCGACGAACAGCAGGATCGCCCCCCGCCGCCGCCACCCCTCGCCGCCGCGACCGCTTCCTACTGGAGGAGTCACAAGCTGCCTTTCGGTGGGTCGCGGCGGAGCCGGCGCTCCGCCGCGAGCGTCGTGCTACTGCTGGGCGACGTTGAGGCCGCGGCTCTTGATCTCGCCGACGGTGGCCGTCTGGGCGGCGTCCAGCACGCCGGGGATGGTGGTGCCGCCGCTGGAGACCTTGCCGAGGGCGTCCTTGAACGTGGTCAGCGTCTGGACCATGCTCGGGCCCCACGTCCAGCCGGGCTGGACCGTCTTGTACGACTCCGCGAACAGCGCGTAGATGTCCTGGCCGCCGTAGAAGGAGGCGTCGAAGCTCTTGGCCGCGACCGGCACGAGGTCGGCGATGGCCGGGAAGCCGCTGGAGGTGCCCGAGGACAGGCGGGCGGTCCACGCCTCCTCCGAGCCGGTCAGCCACTTGACGACCTCGACGGCGGCCTTGGCGTTCTTCGACCCCTTGCTCACGCCGAACGTGGTGCCGCCGAGCATGCCGCTGGCCGGGGTGCCCCAGTTCGGGATCGGCGCGATGGCCCACTTGCCGGCCTGGCCGGCGTGGTTGCCCTTCATGACGCCCGCGCCCCAGTTGGCGCCGACGTAGCCCCAGAGGGTGTCGTCCTCGAAGGCGGCGTTCCACTCCTGGCTGAAGGACGGCTGGACCTTCAGCAGGTCGTCCTTGACCAGGCCCTGCCAGTACTCGGCGACCTTCTTGCTGGGCTCGTCGTTGATCGTCACCTTCCAGGCGTCGCCCTCGGTGCCGAACCACTTGCCGCCCGCCTGCCACGACAGCGCGGCCAGCACGCTCGGGTCGTCGGGGAAGAAGGTGGCGATGCGCGACTTGCCGTCGGCCTTCTTGACCTTCTCGGCGGCGGCGCGGAAGTCGTCCCAGGTCTTGGGGACCTCGATCTTGTTCTTCTCGAACAGGTCCTTGCGGTAGAAGAACACCTGCGGCGCGGCGTCCATGGGCAGCGCCCACGCCTTGCCGCCCAGCTCGACCAGGCCGAAGACCTCGGCCGGGTACTTGGACTTGACGTCGGCCACGTCGGCCGAGATGTCCTGGAGGGCGCCCTGGTTCACGAAGTCGGGCAGCTGCGGGTACTCCACGGACATGACGTCGGGGGCGTTGCCGGCTTTGACGGCGTTGGAGAACTTGGCGTAGCCGCCCGCGTTGCCCGAGGGGATCTCCTCGTACTTGATCTGGACGTCCTTGTGCGACTTGTTGAAGGCGTCCACGACCTGCTGGGTGCCCTTGGCCCAGCCCCAGAAGGTGACCTCGGCGGGCTTGCCCGCCTCGCCCGCGGGCTGCGCCGGCTCCGTGCTGCCGCACGCGGCGGCGAGCAGGCTCATACCGGCCAGCAGTCCGGCAATGCCGGCGCTCTTGCGTCCCATCGATGGCTCCTCATCGCTTTCGATCGATAAGGCATCATTCGCTCATACTCGATCGATTGTCTAGAGAGAGGCCACAAATCGATCAATAACGAAATGGATGCGTAACGTCACGGACGTGGCGCGACCGTGGATTCCCGGACCCTCAGCTCGGGCAGCAGCGCCACGTGCTGGGCAGGGCGCCGCGGGCCCTCCTGGATCCGGCTCACCAGCAGGTCGACGGCACAGCGGCCGACCGCGGCCTTGGGGGGCGCGACGGCCGTGAGCGGGGGGTCGCTGAGCGCCGCCACCTCGTCATCGTAGGCGACCAGCGACACCTCTTCGGGAATGCGCACCCCGGCCGTCCGCAGGTGCTGGACCAGCAGCAACGTGTCCTCGTCGTTGTGCACCAGCATGGCGGTGACCCCGCCCCTGATCGCCGCGACCACGTCGGCCACCTGCTCGCGCGAGGGCCCCTCCTGCGCGACGTCGAGGTGGACGGGCTCGGCCAGCCCCAGGTCGCGGACGGCGGCGAGGAACCCGTGCCGCACCCGGGGGGCCGTGGGGCTGTCCCGCGAGACCATCGCCAGGCGCCGGTGCCCGAGCTCGGCCAGGTGCCGGGTGCCGAGGAAGGCCCCGTGGGCGTGGTGGGAGGCCGCCGCGTCCAGCAGCGAGGCGGGCCCGCCCAGCTCGGCCCGCCGTTCGACGAGCACCGCCGGCACGCCCAGCTCGGCCAGCCAGTCCTCGTGCGAGGCGTCCGGCTGCCTGCTCGGGGTGAGCAGCAGGCCCTCGATGCCGCCGTCCACGAGCTGCCTGACCTGGGTGCGGTCCTCCTCGTCGTCGTAGCGCGAGACGCCGAGGACGAGCCGCGCGCCCAGCCGTTCGGCCTGCTCGCGGGCGCCCCTGATGACCGCCGGGTAGTAGTAGGTGGCCGAGGGCACCAGCATGCCGAGGGTCAGGGAGCGCTCCCTGGCCGGGGCGGGCGCGGACTCGGGCCGGGTGATGCCGCCGTGCACGCGGTTGACCAGGCCCTGGCCGGCCAGGTGCTCGACGTCCCTGCGCAGGGTGACCATCGAGACGTTGAGCCGGTCGACCAGCTCGGCCAGGCGTACGGAACCGCGCTCGCGCACCTCGCGCAGGATCAGTTCATGACGTTGTTCGGCGAACACCGCGACTCCTTCTGACTCGACCCTACGATCCTAGCGGGAAGTGCTTTCGTTTTTGAACGGATGCTTTCGTTCGATCAGGATGCTAAGGTCCCGGCCGAGACCGGACGTCCCTTTGGAGTGCCGCATGTTCCCGCTTCCGCCGGAGGATCGAACGCTCAGCCCGTACACCGGCTGGACCCGCGCCCATTGGGAGGCGGTGGCCGACGGGCTGCTGGCCGCGGTGGAACCGTACCGCTCCGCGGACGGCGCCGTGATCACGTTGCCGGGACGCGAGAGCTGGTCGCGCTGCGACGGCCTGGAGGGGTACGCGCGCACCTTCCTGCTGGCCGCCTTCCGCGTGGCCGGCGGCGGCCCCGAGGAGCTGCTGGCCCCGTACGCGCGCGGCCTGGAGTCCGGCCCCGGCGTCTGGCAGCCGATCGAGGACCGCACCCAGCCCATGGTCGAGGCGGCCTCGATCGCCCTGTCGCTCTGGCTGACCCGCGAACGCCTGTGGGACCGCCTGTCCCCCGCCACCCGTGAACGCGTCGCCGTGTACCTGGCCGGGGCGCTGCGCCACGAGCCGGTGGACAACAACTGGTGGCTGTTCCCCGCCATGGTGGGCGGCTTCCTGTCGGCCGTCGGCCTGCACGCCGAGGAGGCCGGCGCGGCGGTGGAGCGCGGCCTGGCCCGCATCGAGCCCTGGTACGCCGGCGACGGCTGGTACGCCGACGGCGACAACCGTTCCTTCGACCACTACAACGGCTGGGCCATGCACCTCTACCCGGCCCTGCTGGCCCACCTGGCGGGCCAGGGCTCCCCCGGGCCACGCCTGCGCCGCTTCCTGGAGAGCTACGCCCTCACCTTCGACCAGGACGGCCGCATGCTCTACCAGGGCCGCTCCCTCACCTACCGCTTCGCCTCGGCGACCTCGCTCTTCGCCGGCGCCCTGCTGGAGGCCACCCCGCTCTCCCCCGGCCAGACCCGCCGCATCGCCTCCGGCGTCCTGCGCCGCTTCCTCGACGAGGGCGCGCTCTCCCCCGAGGGGCTGCTCACGCTGGGCTGGCACGGCCCGCACGAGCCCTCGCTGCAGTCCTACTCCGGCTCGGCGTCGCCGTACTGGGCGTCGAAGGCGTTCCTCGGGCTGCTGCTGCCGGCCGGCCATCCGGTGTGGACCGCGACCGAGGAGCCCGGCCCCACCGGCCTGGCCGCGCTGCCCGGTCCGGGACTGGTCGTCCAGCACACCGGCGACGTCGCCCGCCTGCTCAACCACGGCAGCCAGCACCACCCCGGCGACCCCCTGTACGACCGCTACGCCTACTCCACCCGCACCGCGCCGACGACGGGCGTCCCCGACAACCACTTCGGCGTGGTCGGTCCGGACGGCACGGTCGCCGGGCGCGGCACGATCACCCCTCGGGGGGCGGGCTCGGCGGGCGACCTGGCGTGGGCCGCGTCGGCGGGCGCGGGCGTGGAGAGCCTGAGCGTGATCAGGGGGGCCGTCGAGGTGCGCGTCCATCGGGTCGCGCCCGGCTCGGCGGTCCGGCAGAGCGGCTGGGCGCTGGTCGCGTCCGCCGACCCGGCCGACCAGGCCGACCAGGACGACCCGGCCGGCGGGCCCGGCGTCCGGGTCCGGGCCCGGGACGGCGACGGGCTGGTCTCCGAGCTGGTCGCGGTGCGCGGCTACAGCCGGGCCTACGTCGCCGACGCCCCCGAGGGCAGCGCCTTCGGGGCCCCGGCGGCCGTGCCGGTGCTGGAGGGGGTGGCGGCGGACGGCTGGGCGGTCAGCACGGCCGTCCTGGACGGCGACCCGGCCGGGACGCCGTCGGCGGCGGCCGACGACATCACGCTGACGGTGCCGTCGGCGGCGGTGACGGCTGACGAGATCACGCTGACCTGGCCCGACGGCACCCGCCACACCTTCCAGGTCCGCACCCCGGACACCGCCGCCTGACGGCCCGCCCACGCTGAGACCCACGCGCCGGCCCTCCAGAAGGCGCTCAGGCCCACGCTCAGGCCAGGAAGGCGCGCAGGAGGGCTGCCGTGCCCTCCAGGTGCTCGGCCATCGCCCGGCGCGCCGCGTCCGGGTCGCCGGCCAGGATGGCGTCCACGATGGCCCGGTGCTGGGCGGCCGCGTGCTCGATGTTCACCTGGAGCATCGGGATCGCGTTCAGCAGGTCGCTCACCCGGGAGCGGGCGTCGGCGCACGTCGCCGCGAGCAGCGTCGAGCCGGTCAGCTCGGCGATCGACAGGTGGAAGGCCGTGTCCAGGCGCCGGTAGTCCTCCAGGGGCGCCGCGTCCAGCTCGGCCAGCCGGCGCAGCAGCACCTCCCGCTGGGCGGGGGTGAGCTCGGCCGCGGCCAGCACCTGCGCCGCCCCGCACTCGACCGCCAGCCGGAACGTCAGCGCGTCCGACAGCTCGGCCATGCCCATGTCGGCCACCGCCTGCCGCAGGTCGCCCGCGTCGGGCCGCGGCGGGACATAGGTGACGAACGCGCCGCCGTAC
Source organism: Nonomuraea sp. NPDC003560 (assembly GCF_042878785.1). Lineage (NCBI taxonomy): Bacteria > Bacillati > Actinomycetota > Actinomycetes > Streptosporangiales > Streptosporangiaceae > Nonomuraea > Nonomuraea sp. NPDC003560. The sequence continues at coordinate 213,515 of NZ_JBIAOF010000003.1, forward strand.
CGGCCGCGCCGCACATCGAGGTAGCCCGCGTCCTGAAGGGCGCGGATGGCCTCGCGCAGGGTGACCCTGCTGATGCCCAGCCGCACGGCGAGCTCGCGCTCGGGCGGCAGCTTGTCGCCGTACGCCACCACGCCCAGTTTGATCGCCTGGAGCAGCCGTTCCACGGTCTCCTCGAAGGCGTTTCCCGCCTTCACCGGGCGCAGCACTGTCATCAAACGCGCCGAATCGTCCAAGGTGTCCTCAGGTCTTGACAAGCGATCCCGGCATGCACATCAATGGTCTGAGACTAGCCCAATCAACGGGAAAGCGCTTCAGAGCAGATCGGAGCGACCTAGGGTGAGCGAACCAGCGGGCAACGGATTCCTGTCCGTCGAGGAACTGCGGGGCGAGGTCGCCTCCGGCCGGATCGACACGGTGCTGCTCGCCGTCGCCGACATGCAGGGCAGGTTGCAGGGCAAACGGCTCTCCGCCCGCTACTTCCTGGACGAGGTGCTGCACCACGGCTCCGAGGGCTGCAACTACCTGCTCGCGGTCGACGTGGACATGAACACCGTCGCCGGCTACGACATGTCCTCCTGGGACCGGGGCTACGGCGACTTCGCGATGAAGCCCGACCTGTCCACCCTGCGCCGGGTCCCCTGGCAGGACGGCACCGCCCTGGTCATGGCCGACCTGGCCTGGGAGGAGGGCGGCGAGGTCACCGCCTCGCCGCGGCAGATCCTGCGCCGCCAGCTCGCCCGCCTGGCCGAGCGGGGCCTGGCCGCGTACGTGGGCACCGAGCTGGAGTTCGTCGTCTACGACGACAGTTACGAGGACGCCTGGCGGCGCGCCTACCGCGACCTGACCCCCGCCAACCTCTACAACGTCGACTACTCCCTTCTCGGCACCGCCCGCGTCGAGCCGCTGCTCCGGCGCATCAGGCGCGACATGGAGGGCGCCGGCATGTACGTCGAGTCGGCCAAGGGCGAGTGCAACCTCGGCCAGCACGAGATCGCCTTCCGCTACGACGAGGCCCTGCGCACCTGCGACAACCACTCGATCTACAAGAACGGCGCCAAGGAGATCGCCGCCCAGGAGGGCCGCTCGATCACCTTCATGGCCAAGCCGAACCAGCGCGAGGGCAATTCCTGCCACATCCACATCTCGCTGCGCGGCCTCGACGGCGGCCTGGCGATGGCGGGCGAGGGGCCGTACGGGCTCTCACAGCTCGGCGCGCGGTTCATCGCCGGGCAGCTCGCCCGCATGCGCGAGCTCACTTTGCTGTACGCCCCCAACGTCAACTCCTACAAACGTTACGTGCCCGGCAGTTTCGCGCCGACCGCCGTCAAGTGGGGCGTGGACAACCGCACCTGCTCCCTGCGGCTGGTGGGCCACGGGCCGTCGCTGCGGGTGGAGAACCGGGTGCCGGGCGGGGACGTCAACCCCTACCTGGCGGTGTCGGCGCTGATCGCGGCCGGGCTGGACGGCATCGACCGGGAGCTGCCGCTGGAGGACGCCTTCGCGGGCAACGCCTACGACTCCGGCGCCGAGACCGTGCCCCACACGCTGCGGGACGCGCTCGCCCTGTTCGAGGGGTCGAAGCTGGCCAGGGAGGCGTTCGGCGAGGACGTGGTCGAGCACTACGCGAACAACGCGCGCGTGGAGCTGGCCGCCTTCGACGCGGCGGTGACGGACTGGGAGCTGTTCCGTGGTTTCGAGCGAATGTGACGGTAGGCATGAGGATCGTTAATCCGGCGACGGAAGAGGTCGTCGCCGAGGTCGAGATGGCCGACGCGGCGGAGGTCGACCGGGCGGTGGAGCGGGCCGCGAAGGCGTACCGGAGCTGGCGGGAGGTGGCGCCGGGCGACCGGGCGCGGGTGCTGCGCCGCTTCGCCGACCTGGTGGACGCCCACGGCGAGGAGCTGGCCCGGCTGGAGCTGGACAACGCCGGGCACCCGATCGGCAACGCGCGCTGGGCGGCCGGGGCCGTCCGCGACGTGCTGCACTTCTACGCCGCCGCCCCCGAGCGCAACCACGGCAAGCAGATCCCGGTGCCCGGCGGCGTGGACATCACGTTCCAGGAGCCGCTGGGCGTGGTGGGCGTCATCGTGCCGTGGAACTTCCCGATGCTGATCATGTCGTGGGGCGTCGCCCCGGCGCTGGCGGCGGGCAACACGGTGATCGTCAAGCCGGCGGAATGGACTCCGCTCACGGCGCTGCGGCTGGCCGAGCTGGCCCTGGCGGCGGGCCTCCCCGAGGGGGTGCTCCAGGTGCTGCCCGGGGCAGGGGAGGTCGCGGGCGCCCGGCTGGTCGAGCATCCCGGCGTGGCCAAGATCGTGTTCACCGGCTCGACGGAGGTGGGCAAGGAGATCGCCGCCAAGGCGGCGGCGCAGGTCAAGCGGGTGACGCTGGAGCTGGGCGGCAAGTCCGCGAACATCGTCTTCGCCGACTCGGATCTCGAAAAAGCAGCAAAAACCGCCCCTTATGCGGTCTTCGACAACTCCGGCCAGGACTGCTGCGCCCGCTCGCGCATCCTCGTCCAGGCCGAGGTGTACGACGAGTTCCTGGAACGCCTGTCGGCGGCGGTGCGCGGCGTCAAGGTCGGCGACCCGCTCGACGAGTCCACCGAGATGGGCCCGCTGATCAGCGCCGAGCACCTGGAGCGCGTCCGCGGCTTCGTCGAGGGCACGCCCTACCTCCAGGGCGACTGCCCCCAGGGCAAGGGCTTCTGGTTCCCGCCGACGGTGCTCACCTCCAAGGTCACCGACCGCGCCTTCACCGAGGAGATCTTCGGCCCGGTCGTGTCGGTGGTGCCGTTCGCCGACGAGGCCGAGGCCGTGCGCATCGCCAACGACACCCCGTACGGGCTGAGCGGCTCCATCTGGACGCGCGACGTCGGGCGGGCGCTGCGGGTGGCCCGCGCGGTGGAGTCGGGCGCCCTGTCGGTGAACTCGCACTCCTCGGTGCGCTACTGGACCCCGTTCGGCGGCTTCAAGCAGTCCGGCCTCGGCCGTGAGCTCGGCCCCGACGCCTTGACGGCCTTCACCGAGACCAAGAACGTCTTCATTTCATGGGAGTGAACCTGACGCAGTGAGCGGAGTGAAGGGCTGAGGAACGAAGCCCTTCGCGAAGCGAATGAGGAAGGTGAACGACCAATCGGACAGGGAGTGACAGTGCAGCGTTTGCAGGACCGCGTGGCCGTGATCACCGGCGCGGGCAGCGGCATCGGGCTGGCCACGGCGCGCAGGTTCGCGCAGGAGGGCGCAAAGGTCGTCTGCGTCGACATCGACGAGGAGGCCGGGGCCAAGGCCGCGGGCGAGGTCGGCGGCCTCTTCGTCAAGGCCGACGTGACCAGCGAGGACGACGTCGTCCGGATGTTCGCCACGGCCCACGAGACCTACGGCAGCGTGGACGTCGCCTTCAACAACGCCGGCATCTCGCCGCCCGACGACGACTCGATCCTGGAGACCGGCCTGGATGCCTGGCGCCGCGTCCAGGAGGTGAACCTGACCAGCGTGTACCTGTGCTGCAAGCACGCCATCCCGTACATGCGGCGGCAGGGCAAGGGTTCGATCATCAACACCGCGTCGTTCGTGGCGGTGATGGGGTCGGCCACGTCGCAGATCTCGTACACGGCCTCCAAGGGCGGCGTGCTGGCGATGTCGCGCGAGCTGGGCGTGCAGTTCGCCCGCGAGGGCATCCGGGTCAACGCGCTGTGCCCGGGGCCGGTGAACACGCCGCTGCTGCAGGAGCTGTTCGCCAAGGACCCCGAGCGGGCCCAGCGGCGCCTGGTGCACATCCCGGTGGGCCGCTTCGCCGAGGCGTCGGAGATCGCCGCCGCCGTGGCGTTCCTGGCCAGCGACGACGCCTCCTTCATCACGGGGGCCGAGTTCCTGGTGGACGGCGGCATCTCCGGCGCGTACGTGACGCCGCTGTGACCCGTCCGGTCATCGGCGTCACGACGTACGTCGAGCCCGCCCGGTTCACCGTGTGGGACCTGCCCGTCGCGCTGCTGCCGTACATGTACGTCGAGAAGATCGTCCAGGCCGGCGGGCAGCCCGTGCTGCTGCCGCCGGCCGGCGATCCCGCCCAGGTCGTGGGGCGGCTCGACGGTCTCGTCCTGGCCGGCGGCGGCGACGTCGCCCCGGCCAGGTACGGCCGGGCGGCGCACGAGCGCACCGGCTACGTCCGGGAGTTCCGGGACGAGGCCGAGTTCGCCCTCCTGGCGGCGGCCCTGGAGGCCGGGCTGCCGTTCCTGGGCATCTGCCGCGGCCTGCAGGTGCTCAACGTGCTGCTCGGCGGCACCCTGCACCAGCACCTGCCCGACGTGACCGGGCACACCGGCCACTCCCCCGCGCCCGGCGAGTTCGGCCACCTGCCGGTCACGCCCGTCCCCGGCAGCCGCCTGGCGAAGGTGCTCGGCACGGACCCGGTGGCGGTCCCGCACTACCACCACCAGGCCATCGACCGGCTCGGCCGGGGCCTCACGGTCACCGCCACGGCCGACGACGGGACGATCGAGGCGGTGGAGCTCGACTCCGGCGGGTTCGCGGTGGCGGTCCAGTGGCACCCGGAGGCGGGCGAGGGACCGGCGCTCTTCGAGGCGTTCACGGCGGCCTGCTGAGACCGTTACTGGAAAGCTTCTTTACCTTTTCTGCGCCCTCAAATCGCGCGAAATCCCAGCTCAGGGGGCCATACCACCACGTTATAGCGAACTTGTTGGGTACCGGGTCGCGCCATCCCGGTGTCACCCTGTGTTCATCCCCAGCCGGCCGGGGCTCTTCCACTCCACACCCCCCTGAGGAGCCAGAGAGTGAACCCCAAACTCAGGTTGGGGGCTGCCGCAATGCTCGCGCTAGCCCTGACCACCAGCTCGCTGGTGGGCGCCACGAGCGCCACAGCCCAAGCGTCGCAGGTGGCCGATCCTCCCAGCCCCGACGAGCGCAGGAACGCGATCGCCACCGCACACAACGCGATCCTGGCCGACTCGGCGGCATTGCTGGCATCCGAGCAGGACACGTTCACGCTGACGTCGACCGTCGAAGGCGTCCGCGGCCTGCAGTACCTGACCTACGCCCGCAAGCACGCGGGCCTGCCCGTCTACGGCGGCGACGTGGTCGTCGCCACGGACGCCTCCGGCGCGGTGGTCGACACGGTCGCCACCGGGCAGCGCACGAAGATCGGGATCGGCACGAAGGCGAAGGTCACCGCGGCCCAGGCCGCCGTGACGGCCAGGGCCAAGGTGGCCAGGGTCGAGACCGTCGCCACGCCCGTGCTGTCCGTGCACGCCACCACGACGACCCCGCGACTTGCCTGGGAGGTCCTCGTCACCGGCGCCACCGCCGCCGGTCACGAGACCAAGCTCCACGTCTACGTGGACGCCCTGACCGGCAAGGTCATCGACGACTGGGACGAGGTGCGCGACGGCACCGGCAACAGCTACTACGTCGGCACCGTCACCATCGACACCAGCCCCTCGTACACGATGCGCGACCCCCGCAGGAGCGGCGTCGCGTGCGGCGGCCAGAACGGCTCGCCGTACACGAAGACCACCGACACCTGGGGCAACGGCTCGGGCACGAACCTGGAGACCGCCTGCGTCGACGCGCTCTACGCCGCGCAGCGGGAATGGGACATGCTGAGCGCCTGGCTCGGCCGCAACGGCATCAACGGCCAGGGCGGCGGCTACCCGGCCCGCGTCGGCCTGGCCGACGTCAACGCCTACTGGAACGGCCAGTACGGCTCCTTCGGCCACAACTCCGCCAACTCCCAGCAGCTCACGTCGATGGACGTGGTCGGCCACGAGTTCGGCCACGGCATCTTCCAGTTCACCAGCGGCGGCTCGGGCAGCGGCAACGAGACCGGCGGCATGAACGAGTCCACCGGCGACATCTTCGGCGCGCTCACCGAGGCGTACGCCAACAACCCGAACGACCCGCCGGACTACCTGGTCGGCGAGGAGGTCAACCTCTCCGGGTCCGGGCCGATCCGCAACATGTACAACCCGTCGGCCCTCAACCACCCGAACTGCTACAGCGCCTCCATCCCGAACACCGAGGTGCACGCGGCGGCCGGCCCGCAGAACCACTGGTTCTACCTGGTGGCCGAGGGCACCAACCCCTCGGGCAAGCCCGCCAGCACCCGCTGCGACAACGGCGCCGCGATCACCGGCATCGGCATCCGCAAGGCCGGTGAGGTGTTCATGTCCGCGCTGAACACGAAGACCCAGCCGTGGACGCACGCCAAGGCCAGGGTCGCCACCCTCCAGGCCGCCAAGACCCTGTACCCGGGCAGCTGCACCGAGTTCAACGTGGTCAAGAACGCCTGGGACGGCGTCAGCGTACGGGCCCAGTCCGGCGAGCCGACCTGCACCCAGGGCAGCAACGACTTCTCGGTCAACCTGAACCCCGCCTCCGGCAGCGTCACCCCCGGCCAGAGCACCACGACCACGGTGAGCACCACCGTGACCGGCGGCTCGGCGCAGTCGATCACCCTGCGGACCGGCACCCTGCCGGCCGGCGTGACCGCCTCGTTCAGCCCGGCCACCATCACCGCGGGGCAGAGCTCGACGCTGACGATCACCACCTCGGCGAGCAGCCCGCAGGGCAGCCACTCGATCGCCATCACGGCCGACGGCGCCGACGTGGACCGCCAGGCGACCTACAACCTGCAGATCGGGCAGAGCTCGCCGAACGACTACTCCTTCGGCGTGACCCCGTCGTCGGCCTCGGTGCAGGCCGGCCAGTCGGCCACCGCCACGGTCAGCACGCAGGTCACCGCCGGTCAGGCGCAGAGCATCGCCCTGGCGGCGAGCAACGTGCCCGCGGGCGTGACGGTCAGCTTCAGCCCGTCCACGATCACCGCGGGGCAGTCGTCCACGGTGACGTTCGCGACCACGAGCGGCGTGACGCCCAGCACGTACACGATCAGCCTGAACGCCGACGGCGCGAGCGCCGACCACTCGGCCTCCTTCAGCCTGACGGTGGGCGGCGGCCAGGGCACCACGTGGCAGACGTACACGGCCTACACGGCCGGACAGACCGTCACCTACCAGGGCACCAGCTACCGCTGCCTCCAGGCGCACACCAGCCTGCCGGGCTGGGAGCCGCCCAACACCCCTGCCCTCTGGCAGCCGGTCTAAGTCGCACGACCTGGGCGGCCACGCCGGGGTGGCCGCCCAACCCCCTTGAGGAGCCACAGATCGTGAACGCCATGCTCAGGCTGGGCGCCGCGGCCACCGCCGCGTTGGCCCTGACCCTCACCACGCCGGCCGGACCGGTCGGCGCCGCCGCCGACCCCGCGCCCGACATCCCCGTCGCGAACGTGACGGCGCATCTGAGCCAGTTGCAGTCCATCGCCACGAGCAACGGCGGCAACCGCGCCTCGGGCAGGCCGGGCTTCACCGCCTCGATGAACTACATCAAGGGCAAGCTGGACGCGGCCGGCTTCACCACCCGCGTGCAGAACTTCAGCGGCGGCAGCAACCTGATCGCCGACTGGCCGGGCGGCCCGGCCAACCAGACCGTGATGCTCGGCGCCCACCTCGACAGCGTCGCGGCCGGCCCCGGGATCAACGACAACGGTTCCGGCTCGGCCGCGCTCCTGGAGAACGCCCTCACCCTGGCCGCCCGCAAGCCCACCCTCACCAAGCACGTGCGGTTCGGCTGGTGGGGCGCCGAAGAGGCGGGCATGGTCGGGTCCAGGTACTACGTGCAGAACGGCGGCGCGAGCGGCGTCGAGGTGTACCTGAACTTCGACATGATCGCCTCGACCAACGCCGGTTACTTCGTCTACGACGACGACGCGGCGATCCAGCGCACCTTCAACGACTACTTCGCCACCATCGGCCTGCAGACCGAGGGTGACAGGGAGGGCGACGGCCGCAGCGACCACGCCTCGTTCAAGAGCGCGGGCGTCCGGGTCGGCGGCCTGGCCACGGGGGCCGGGGCGGTCAAGAGCTCGGCCCAGGCCGCCAAGTGGGGCGGCTCGGCCGGGCAGGCGTTCGACCGCTGCTACCACAGCGCGTGCGACAGCTACCCGAGCGCCATCAACACCACGGCGCTCGACCGCAACTCCGACGCCATCGCTTACGCCATATGGAAGCTCGCCGTGGGCACCGGCACGCCCACGGAGAACGACTACTCGATCTCGGTGACCCCGTCGTCGGCATCGGTCCAGGCCGGTCAGTCGGCTACCGCGGCGGTCAGTACCCAGGTCACGTCCGGCCAGGCGCAGAGCGTCGCGCTCTCCGCCGGGAACGTGCCGAGCGGGGTCACCGTCTCCTTCAGCCCGTCCACCGTTCAGGCGGGCCAGTCGTCCACCGTCACGATCGCCACCACCGGCGGCGTCGCGGCGGGGACGTACACCATAGGGATCAACGGCGACGGGGCGACGGCGGACCACTCCGCGTCCTTCACCCTGACCGTCGGAGGGGACGGCCAGGGCACCACGTGGACGGCTTACAAGTCGTACACGGCCGGGGACGTCGTCACCTACCAGGGGGTCAGCTACCGCTGCCTCCAGGCGCACACCAGCCTGCCGGGCTGGGAGCCGCCGAACGTGCCCGCCCTCTGGGCGCGGGCCTGACCGTCGGGCCTGATCTCCGGGCCTGTGATCTGTAGGGCCTGATCCCCGCGGGCCGGTCACCGCCGGCCCGCCCCGAGCTGCCGCGTGCGAGCTGACCTGCCATGACCGGCTCGCGCGCGGCCACCAACGCGGCCGCGACCCCGCCTCTCCGGGGCCGCGGCCGCTTTTCGCTGCGTGCGGGATGTCGAGGATGCCGCGGATGGTGGAGGGCGAAGCGCGACAACACCCCCATGACGGCACTAGGCTGACGGACATCACCGGCGAAACCGTGCGGGAGAGCACCCTGACAGCCGGTCAGGGTCCCTGAAGGAGCAAGCCCTCCCCGCGAACCTCTCAAGGCAAAGGACCGCGCGGCAGCCCTGTAAGGCGTTCTTACGGGGAGGTGACCTCTGGAAAGCAGGCCCTCGGGGCCTCGCCGAAGGTGAAAGTCCGGTAAAACTCGGGCGAAGCTCTCAGGCATCCATGACAGAGGGGGAGGATGCTGGCATCCAATCCTGTCCTGAGGTGCGACAAATGTCCCGACCTACGCCGCTACGAGACGTCCACGAGGCCCTAGGCGCCACGCTGACTGACTTCGCCGGCTGGCTCATGCCGCTCCGGTACGGCAGCGAGTCCGCGGAGCACAAAGCCGTCCGCGAGGCGGCCGGGCTGTTCGACCTCTCGCACATGGGCGAGATCTTCCTGACCGGCCCGCAGGCCGGAGAGGCCCTCGACTACGCGCTGGTCGGCCACCTGTCGGCGCTCGCGCCCGGCCGGGCCAGGTACACGATGATCGTGGACGAGCGCGGCGGGGTGCTCGACGACCTCATCGTCTACCGGCTGGCGGACGAGGAGTTCATGGTGGTGGCCAACGCCTCGAACTCCGACAAGGTCGCGGATGAGCTGAAAAATCGTACTAAGTCGTATGACGCGACGGTCGATGACCGCTCCCAGCAGTACGCCCTCATCGCGATCCAGGGCCCGAAGGCCCAGGAGATCCTGGCCACGCTCACCGACGCCGACCTCGACGGTCTCAAGTACTACGCGGGCCTGCCCGGCGTGGTCGACGGCCGCCAGGCGCTCATCGCCCGTACCGGCTACACCGGCGAGGACGGCTTCGAGCTGTTCGTCGCCAACCAGGACGCCGTGCCGCTCTGGCGCGCCCTGGAGGCCGCGGGCGAGCCGCACGGGCTGCGCGCCGCCGGTCTGTCCAGCCGCGACACCCTCAGGCTGGAGGCCGGCATGCCGCTCTACGGCAACGAGCTGAGCTCCGACCTGACCCCGTTCGACGCGGGGCTGGGCAGAGTGGTGAAATTCGACAAGCCCGGTGACTTCGTCGGCAGGGCGGCACTGGAGGCGGTCAAGGACGACCAGCCCCGCCGCCGCCTCGTCGGCCTGGTCGCCCAGGGCCGCCGGGTGCCGCGTCACGGCTACCCGGTCACCCGCGACGGCGCCGTCGTCGGCGAGGTCACCAGCGGTGCGCCCTCCCAGACCCTGGGCAAGCCCATCGCGATGGCCTACGTGGACGCCGGGGCCGACACAGGTCTGGCCGTGGACATCCGGGGCAGCCATGAACCTATGGACCTGGTCGAGCTGCCCTTCTACAGGAGGAACAAGTGAGCAACATCCCTGACGACCTGAACTACACCAAGGAGCACGAGTGGGTGTCGGGCGTGGACGACGGCATCACCGTGACCGTCGGCATCACGGCCTTCGCCGCCGAGGCTCTTGGTGACGTCGTCTTCGTGCAGCTCCCCGAGGTCGGTTCGACCGTCGAGGCGGGTGACTCGGTCGGCGAGGTGGAGTCCACCAAGTCGGTGAGCGAGATCTACGCGCCCGTCGGCGGCGAGATCGTCGAGGTGAACTCGGCCGTGGCCGACGACCCGTCGCTGGCCAACAGCGACCCGTACGGCGACGGCTGGATGTTCCGCGTCCGCATGGAGGGCGACGCGGAGGACCTGCTGTCCGCCGAGGAGTACACGGCGCTCACCTCAGGCGAGTCCTGACACCAACGCCGGGGCCCGCCGCGGGCCCCGGCACTTCCTGAACTGAAGGGCGCCCATCAATGGCGATCAGCGTCTTCGACCTCTTCAAGATCGGCATCGGACCGTCCAGCTCCCACACGGGCGGCCCGATGGCCGCCGCGCACAAGTTCGCCCGCGGGCTGCACGACGACGGCCTGCTCCCCCGCGTGGCCCGCGTCGAGGTCATCCTGTACGGCTCGCTCGGCCTGACCGGCAAGGGCCACGGCAGCGACAAGGCGGTGCTGCTCGGCCTGTCCGGTGAGAAGCCGGAACTGGTCGACGTCGACTCCGTGGACGCCCGCCTGGCCGAGATGCGCGCCGCGGGCACGGTCAAGCTCTACGGCGAGCACGAGATCCCCTTCGTCGTGGGCCAGGACCTCGTCTTCGAGCGCAAGATCTCCCTGCCCGAGCACCCCAACGGCATGCGCTTCACCGCCCGCGACGAGCAGGGCGAGACCGTGCGCGAGAAGGTCTACTTCTCCGTCGGCGGCGGCTTCGTCGTGGACGAGAAGGCCACCGGCGCCGACCGCATCAAGCCCGACGACACCGTCCTGCCCTACCCGTTCGCCTCGGGCGAGGAGCTGCTCAAGCACTGCTCGAACACCGGCCTGTCGATCTCCGCCCTCATGCTGGAGAACGAGAAGGCCTTCGGGCGCACCGAGGAGGAGATCCGCGCGGGCATCCTCAACCTGTGGCGGGTGATGTCGGAGTGCGTGCGGCGCGGCATCAGCAAGGAGGGCGTGCTGCCCGGCGGCCTGAAGGTCAAGCGCCGGGCCAACCAGCTCCACCGGCGGCTGCAGGCCGAGTCGGCCGAGAAGGACCCGCTGCAGGCGATGGACTGGGTGGCGCTGTTCGCCCTGGCCGTCAACGAGGAGAACGCCGCCGGCGGCCGCATCGTCACCGCCCCCACCAACGGCGCCGCGGGCATCATCCCGGCCGTGCTGACGTACTACACCAAGTTCGTCCCGAGCGCCGACGACGACGGCGTGGTGCGCTTCCTGCTCACCGCAGCCGCGATCGGCGTGCTGTTCAAGGAGAACGCCTCGATCTCCGGCGCCGAGGTCGGCTGCCAGGGCGAGGTGGGCTCGGCCTGCTCGATGGCCTCGGCCGGCCTGACCGAGGTCATGGGCGGCACCCCCGAGCAGGTGGAGAACGCCGCCGAGATCGGCATCGAGCACAACCTCGGGCTGACCTGCGACCCGATCGGCGGCCTGGTGCAGATCCCGTGCATCGAGCGCAACGCGGTGGCCTCCAACAAGGCCATCACGGCCGCCAGGATCGCCCTGCGCGGCGACGGCCGCCACTACGTGGCGCTCGACAAGGCCATCAAGACCATGCGCGACACCGGCCGCGACATGCTCGACAAGTACAAGGAGACCTCCCGCGGCGGCCTGGCCGTCAACGTCATCGAGTGCTGACCCGCCTCCGAGTGGTACCGCCAAGTTGTACCGCTCGGAGGAGGCGACCATGTCCATCACCGCCAGCGAGGCTCGCCGTCGTCTGTTCCCCCTCATCGAAGAGGTCAACAACGACCGCACCGCCGTGGAGATCGTGTCCAAGAGCGGCAGCGCCTACCTGGTGGCCGCAGAGGAGTACGAAGCACTGCAGGAGACGGCCTACCTGCTACGTTCCCCGGCCAACGCCCGCCGGCTGATCGAGTCCTATCAGGAAGCGATCCAAGGGCGTCATGAGCGGCACGAGCTGCTGGGCGACGAGGCTGCTCGGTGAAGGTGGCGTTCACCAGCCAGGGCTGGGAGGACCACGTCCACTGGCAGACGGCTGACCGGCAGGTGCTCAAGCGCATCAACCGGCTCGTCGAGGATGTCCTGCGCGATCCTTACGAGGGCATCGGCAAGCCCGAGCCCCTCAAGTACGCGTTGGCGGGCGCCTGGTCCCGGCGCATCACCGACGAGCATCGCCTGGTGTACCTCGTCCTGCACGACGAGATCGTCGTCCTGCAGGCTCGCTACCACTACGAGTAGACCCGCCCGGCCCCCTCCGCGGGAGAGGGCCGGGGGCCGGGGTTCAGGCGGATGAGCGGCAGATGACCGTGGTGGTGTGGCTGTCCACGCAGATCAGGCCGACCGCGGGGCTGAGCGCCTGGGCCAGCAGGCCGGGCAGGTGGTCCCCCACGCAGTGCATCTGGCCGTCTTCCCCGATCTTGCAGGGGATCAGCGGAAAACCGTCGCCCGTCGCCGCGTGGGCGGCGGGCGCGGCGAGCGCGAGGGCGAGGGTTGCGGCGGCGAACGCGCCGATGATGCGGTGAATGACGACCTCCCGATCGGATTCGACGACGAAGGCGCCGAGTCGCGCCTTCTTCCTTCAGCTACGAGCAGCCGGTTGACTGGTCAGCGGCGCTCGGCCGGTTGGCGGCGGACGTGCACGCGGACGACCGCGGGCGTCTCGTCGTCGCGCACCTCACGGCGGATGCGGCCGACGATGTCCTGGTCGAGCTTGGTCACCACCGCGCCGACGTCCGCGTCGGAGGGGCAGGTCAGGGCGACGCGCAGGCCGTTGTCGGCGACCCGTACGGCCGCCCGGCCCAGGCCGTCCACGCCCTTGAGGCCCACGCACAGCATGGCCGTGCCGGTGCCGCTGGCCGCGCCCCGGCGGCCCCAGCCCAGGCTGAGCAGCAGCCAGCGCACGGCGAGCATGGCCAGGATCAGCATGGCGAAGGCCAGCAGCCACAACGTCCAGGGGTCGGCGGCCAGCGTGCGGGCGAACTCGGCGGGCAGCACCTTGGCGTTGCGCGGCAGGTCGAACAGCAGGCCCCTGCCACGCAGCCAGCCGTAGCCGCCCACGGCGAGCAGGGCGAGGCCGACCAGGGCCAGGCCGACGCGGTTGCCCGTGTACTGCCGCATCACACGCCCTTCCTGCGCAGCCGGACGACGACCTCGCCGGTGCCGAGCGTGCCGACGCCGGCCAGCCGGTCGCCGACCGCCGTGCCGACCTGCCGGAGCATCGCGCCCGAGCTCTCCGGCCCGGTCACGACGGTGACCTCGATGGTGCGCCGGCGCAGCCGTACCCGGGCCCGGTCCACGCCGTTGACCTTCTGGGCGGCCGCGCGCAGGGTGCGGCGCAGCCCGGCGCGGGTGATGCCGATGACGATCAGCGGGTCGGACGTCTCGACCGGGACCGTTCTGGACCGTCCCGGCACGATCGCGAGCAGCAGCATCAGCAGCCCGGCCCCGGCGGTGAGCAGCGCGGCCGAGGAGACCTGCGGCCAGGTCCGCGCGCCGGCCAGCTCGACCGCCTCGTTCACCGGGACCCAGCCCAGCGGCTTGCCGAGCAGCGACGTCACCACCTCGGCGGTCGTCGCGCCGAGCACGGCGGCCAGGACGAGCGCGACGAGCGCGCCGGGCAGCGTGCGCGCCGGTCTGAGCGCCCGTCTCGCCCTGCGCAGCCCGGTGTGGTGCTGGGCGGTGATGGCTGCGGGCACCATCTGCTGAAGCGTGGTCATCACAACGACAGACGTACATGGGTGCGCGGGGGCCGCGACCGCGCCCTCGCCGCCCATTTGCCCGATCATTACGGCCGCACCAAGGAAAGTGAACCTCTCCCGCGCTCCGGAAAGGAATATGAACCTCACTCATATTCATTCGCCCGATATGCCGTTACCCTGCTGACATGGATGACCGCCGGCGCTACGACCGCGCCACCGCCGCGCTCGAACCGCCCTTCGCGATCCTCGACCTGGCGGCCATGCGGGCCAACGCGGCCGACCTGGTGCGCCGCGCCGCCGGCAAGCCGATCCGGGTGGCGAGCAAGTCCGTGCGCAGCCGCGCGGTCCTCGAACGCATCCTGGCCATGGACGGCTTCCGCGGCATCATGGCCTTCACCCTCCCCGAGGCCCTGTGGCTGGCCGGACAGGGTTTCACCGACATCCTGGTCGCCTACCCCACGGCCGACCGGCGCGCGCTCGCCGCCCTGGCCGCCGACCCGCGGGCCGCCGCCGAGATCGCGATCACCGTCGACTCCCGCGAGCAGCTCGACTTCGTCGAGCAGGCCGTGTCGGACGTGCATCCCAGGGCCGAGCTGCGGCTCTCCCTCGACCTGGACGCCGGCTACGTCGCCCTCGGCGGCAAGTTCAGGGCCGGCGCGCTCCGCTCCCCCGTGCGCGAGCCCCACGAGGCCGCCGACCTGGCCACGGCCATCGCCAAGCGTCCGGGGCTGCGCCTGGTGGGGCTCATGGCCTACGAGGCGCAGATCGCCGGGGTGGGCGACGCCCCGCCGGGCAACGCCGCCTTCGCGCGCGTCGTCCGGGTCATGCAGGCCCGCTCGGCCCGCGAGCTGATCCTGCGCCGCGGCCGCGTCGTGAACGCCGTGCGCCAGGTCGCCGACCTGGAGTTCGTCAACGGCGGCGGCACCGGCTCGATCGAGACGACGGTCAGGGAGAAGGCGATCACGGAGGTCGCCGCCGGATCGGGCTTCTTCCACCCGCGGCTGTTCGACTTCTACCGGCGTTTCACCGGCCGTCCTGCGGCCCTGTTCGCGCTGCCGGTCGTCCGGCGGCCCGGGCCGGACACGGTGACGGTGCTGGGCGGCGGCTACCTCGCCTCCGGCCCTCCCGGGCCGAGCCGGCTGCCGCAGCCGTACCTGCCCGCCGGCCTGCGGTACGCGCAGGACGAGGGCGCGGGCGAGGTGCAGACCCCGCTGCTGGGCCAGGCGGCCCAGGAGCTGCGGGTCGGGGACCGGGTGTGGTTCCGGCACGCCAAGGCGGGCGAGATGTGCGAGCGCTTCGACACCCTCCACCTCGTGGACGGCGACACCCTGGCCGAGTCGGTGCCGACGTACCGGGGCGAGGGCCGGACGTTCCTGTGACCCCGGCCCCGGCCCCGGCACACCCGCTCAGCGCCGGCGGCGCCTGCGCCGGAACAGCACGATCGCGGCGCCGACGACCAGCACCGCGCCGACGCCGATGAGCACCGGCGCCAGGTTGGGCTGCTCGTCCTCCCACACCCCTTCGGGCTTGTCGCCGTAGTCGACCGGGCGGGCGGTCACCCCGAGGGCGTCCCCCACGGACGCCACGAAGTGGCCCGCCCGGGTCTTGACATCGGCGACCGTACGCTCGGCGACCCGCTTGGGGCTCACCCGGTCGGCGATGGCGTCGACCGTCTGCGCCAACTCCGCGCGCGTGCGCGCGATCCGCCGCTCCAACTCGTCGGGATCGGTGTCAGCCATGGCTCTCCTTTCGACCGTACGCGTGGTCGCGCCCGCTACGTTGTCCGTCGCGAGCTCCGTCCGTTCTGGTCGTGATCAGTCTGTCAGGTCGGCGTGCCGTACGGCACAGCGGCCGGGCCGGTAGGTTTGCCGGAGGAACTCAGGAGGGCCCATGACAGAGACCAAGCTCGCGCCCGGCGACGCCGCGCCCGAGTTCACGCTACCCACCGCCGACGGCGGCACCGTCTCCCTCGACAGCCTGCGCGGCAAGAGGGTGATCCTCTATTTCTACCCCGCCGCCATGACGCCCGGCTGCACCAAACAGGCCTGCGACTTCCGCGACAACCTCAGCCAGTTGACCGGCGAGGGTTTCGTCGTCCTCGGCGTGTCGAAGGACAAGCCGGAGAAGCTGGCCAAGTTCGTCGCCCGCGACGCCCTGACCTTCCCCTTGTTGTCGGACCCGGAGCTCGCCATCCACCAGGCGTACGGCGCGTACGGCCCGAAGAAGCTCTACGGCAAGGAGATGATCGGCGTGATCCGCTCGACGTTCGTCATCGACGCCGACGGCAAGATCGAGCAGGCGCTCTACAACGTGAAGGCCACCGGCCACGTGGCCTCGCTCAAGAAGAAGCTCGGCCTGGCCTGACCCCGGCTCGCGGGCCCCGCCGACAGGGGGCCCGCGGTCGTCGCGGAAGGCTGCCCGGCCACGGCCGGAGCGCTAAGCTGTTCCCAGCCCGCCTCGGCGGGATCGCGGGCGTGGCGAAATGGCATACGCGGCAGGTTTAGGTCCTGTTGGTGGAGACACTGTGGGGGTTCGAGTCCCCCCGCCCGCACACGCGGCGGCTGCGCGGGCCGCGCCGTCCGGGAGGCCGGGTCGCGCGGTGCTTCCTCTTCACCGCGCGACCCGCGTCTCGATCATGATCCGCCATCACGATCTCCCTTTACTCGCCCGCGAGGGGCGCTCCCAGGTACCACCATGCCTGGTCCCCCGTAAGACCCATGTAAGACCTGGGTCGTAGGCGGACTTCCCCCTCCAGGCGGACAAACCCGCGGCGTGGCTTACATATCGTGATGATGTGTTCGGCAGGGTACGGGCGTGGTCGAGGCGCCACGGCGGGCTGGTGAGCGTCCTGCGGGTCGCCCCCCTCGCCGTCTTCAGCTTGCTTCTGGCGATCCCCTACGCCTCGCTCACCCCGGCGGGGGGCGGCCGGTACCTGGGCGTGGCGGGCTACCTCGCGCTCTCGGTGCTGCTGATCGCGCCGCTGCTGTGGCGGCGCAGGCCGCTGGCGGCGTACGCGGTGATCACGCTGGCCTCCTTCGGGCAGTGGCTGGCCCACGTCGACCCGCTGCCCGCCAACCTCGCGGTCATGGTGGCGTTGTGGACGGTCGCCTCCGAGTGCGCGTTCCGGTGGGCGCTGGCCGCCGGGCTGGTGGCCGAGCTGGGGATCTTCCTGGCGCTGGTGAACTGGTCCGTCGCCACCTTCGGCATGTTCTTCAGCGGCTCGATCTTCGTCGTCACCATCTGGCTGGCCGGCCTGTACGCCAACACCCGCCGGCGCTACCTCGAAGGGCTGGAGGAACGCGCCGAGCGGGCCGAGCGCGAACGCGACCAGCAGGCCAGGATGGCCGCGGCGGCCGAACGCACCCGGATCGCCAGGGAGCTGCACGACGTGGTGGCGCACAATGTCAGCGTGATGGTGGTGCAGGCCGACGGCGCGGGCTTCGCCCTCGACAGCGACCCCGAGCAGGCCCGGCTGGCCGTACGGAACATCTCCAAGACCGGGCGGGCGGCCCTGGCCGAGATGCGCAGGATGGTCGGCGTGCTGCGCGAGAACGAGGACGACGGCACCGACTACACTCCGCAGCCCGGCCTGGGCCAGCTCGAAGAGCTGGTACGCGGCGCCGGCGTGCCCGCCAGCCTGCGGATCGGCGGCGTGCCCGGCGAGCTTCCCGAAGGTCAGCAGCTCGCCGTCTACCGCATCGTCCAGGAGGCGCTGACGAACGCGCTCAAGCACGGCGGCCCGCACGTCCAGGCGCGGGTCGAGATCGACTACGGCGGGCCGGAGCTGGTCGTCCGGGTGACCGACGACGGGCGGGGCGCCGCCGCGCCGCGCAGCCCCGACGGGCACGGCCTGATCGGCATGCGCGAACGCGTCGGCATGTACGGCGGCGCGGTCTCGGCCGGTCCCCTGACCGGCGGCGGCTTCGAGGTGCTGGCCCGCCTCCCGACGGCCAGGGCGGCGTGATGATCAGGGTGATGCTGGTCGACGACCAGGAGCTGCTGCGGGCCGGGTTCCGGATGGTGCTCGGCGCCCAGCCCGACATCGACGTGGTGGCCGAGGCCGCCGACGGCGTCACGGCCCTGGAGCTGCTGGACCGCGTCGAGGTGGACGTCGTGCTCATGGACGTCCGCATGCCGCGCATGGACGGCGTCGAGGCGACCAGGCGCATCGACGGGCCGAAGGTGCTGATCCTGACCACGTTCGACCTCGACGAGTACGCCCTGGCCGCGATCAAGGCGGGCGCGGCCGGGTTCCTGCTGAAGGACGTGCCGCCGGCCGACCTGGTCAACGCCATCAGGCAGGTGCACGCGGGCGACGCCGTGGTCTCGCCGCGCACGCTGCGCCGGATGCTGGACCGCTTCGCCGCCCAGTTGCCGGTGGAGGAGCTGCCGGCGGCGACCGAGCTGACCCCGCGCGAGCGGGAGGTGCTGCTCATGGTGGCCCGCGGCCTGTCGAACATGGAGATCGCGGGCCGCCTGGAGGTCGCCGAGGCCACGGTGAAGACGCATCTCGGCCGGGTGCTGGCCAAGCTGGGGCTGCGGGACCGGGCCCAGGTGGTCGTGTACGCCTACGAGGCGGGGCTCGTCGTGCCCTCGCATCGGCCGAAAGGCTGACGAGGGTCGTCTGAGGTCCTACACGAAGTCCCTCCTCAGGGCCCACAATTCCTGAAATTTCCACTCCTAACGTGGGTCGCGACGAGAAATTGCGACAAGGAGTGAAAGTGACCCTCACCGAGTCCTGGCGCGCGGCACCGCCCGCGGTGGTGGCCAAGGCCCTGACCAAGGTGTACGGCCAGGGCGACGCCCAGGTCCACGCCCTCCGCGGCGTGGACGTGGCCTTCGCCACCGGCGCCTTCACGGCGATCATGGGCCCGTCCGGCTCCGGGAAGTCGACGCTCATGCACTGCCTGGCCGGCCTGGACACCGCCACCTCGGGCACGGTGCACATCGGCGACGTCGAGCTGACCGGCCTGGCCGACCGGCAGCTCACGCTGCTGCGCCGGGAGCGGATCGGCTTCATCTTCCAGGCGTTCAACCTGCTGCCCACGCTGACCGCCGAGCAGAACATCAGGCTGCCCCTGGACATCGCCGCCCGGCAGGCGGACGAGGAGCTGTTCGCCCGGGTCATCGACACCGTCGGGCTGCGGAACCGGCTCGGGCACCGGCCGACCGAGCTGTCCGGCGGCCAGCAGCAGCGCGTGGCCGTGGCCAGGGCCCTGATCAGCAAGCCGCAGGTGATCTTCGCCGACGAGCCCACGGGCAACCTGGACTCGCGCAGCGGCTCGGAGATCCTGTCCTTCCTGCGCACCTCGGTCCGCGAGCTCGGCCAGACCATCGTCATGGTCACCCACGACCCGGTCGCGGCGGCCTACGCCGACCGGGTGGTGTTCCTGCGCGACGGCGAGCTGGTCACCGAGATCACCTCGCCGTCGCCGCAGGCCGTCCTGGACACGCTCGTGAAGCTGGAGGGCTGAGGTGCTGAAGACGGCGCTGGCCGGGCTGCGCGCGCACAAGCTCAGGCTGCTGCTCACCTCGCTGGCGATCACGCTCGGGGTGGGCTTCATCGCGGGCACGTTCGTGCTGAACGACACCATCCAGGCGGGCTTCTCCCAGCGCGTCACCGCCGACGCCGACAAGGTGGACGTGGCCGTCCTGCCCAAGGAGCGCGACGGCGTGCTGCCGGAGCAGGCCCTGGAACGGGTGCGCGCCCTGGCCGGCGTGACCGAGGCGCAGGGCCTGATCCGCGACCCCGCGCCGCTGCTCGGCAAGGACGGCAGGGCGGTCGGCAGCAGCCCGACCACGGCGCTGTCCATCGTCCCCGGCCCGCTGGACCGCACCGCGATCGTCGCGGGCACCGGCCCGGGCACCGACGACCAGGCGGCCGTGCTGGACAAGAACACCGCGAAGTCGCAGGGCCTGCGGCTCGGGGACACGATCACCGTGCTCGACCGCAAGCAGGCCCGCCACCAGTTCCGGCTGGTCGGCCTGCTCGACCCCGGGGTGGACCAGGAGCTGTCCTTCACCGGCGCGGTCGGCTTCACCGCGGCCACCGCGCAGCGCATGACCGGCGCCAAGGGCTACCGCGAGATCGACGTCGCCGGCTCGGCCCCCGGGCTCAAGCAGGCCGTGGCCGCGGCGCTCGGCGACGCGTACGAGGTCAAGTCCGGCACGGAGCTGGCCGACGACCTGGCGGCCTCGGCCGGGCTGTCGATGCGCACGCTGACCATCGGCCTGCTGCTGTTCGGGGCGGTGGCGATGATGGTGGCCGCGCTGGTCATCTACAACACCTTCACCATCCTGGTCGCGCAGCGCACCCGGGAGATGGCGCTGCTGCGCTGCATCGGCGCGACCCGCGGGCAGGTGTTCGGCTCGATCGTGCTGGAGTCGGTCGCGGTCGGGCTGCTCGCCTCCGCGCTCGGCCTGCTGGCCGGTTACGGGCTGGCCATGCTCGCCCTGACGCTGCTGGCCGCGTTCGACGCCCCCATGCCCACGGACGCGGCGGTCGCGCTGACGCCGGCCACCGTCGGGATCGGCCTGGCCGTCGGCCTGGTGGTCACCCTGTTCGCGGCCCTGCTGCCCGCGCGGGCGGCCACGCGCGTGCCGCCGGTCGCGGCGCTGCGCGCCCAGCCGGAGGAGCAGGACTTCCGCACCGGCCTGCTGCGCTCGGTGTTCGCGGGGCTGTTCCTGCTGGCCGGGGCGGGCCTGACCGCGTACGGCGTGGCGGGGCTGCCGGCGGGCGAGACGAGCACGCTGTTCGTCGTGATGGCGGGCGGCGCGCTGGTCTTCCTGGCCGTGCTGATCCTCGGGCCGGTGCTGGTCGGGCCGCTGAGCGCGGTGGTGGGCTGGGTCCCGGCCAAGCTGTTCGGCGTGCCCGGCCGCCTGGCCCTGGACAACTCGGCCCGCAACCCCCGGCGCGCCGCGACCACCACGGTCGCGCTCACCATCGGCGTCACGCTGATGACGCTGATCTCGGTGCTCAGCGCCTCCACCCGGCTGACCGTGTGGAACAAGCTCGACGAGCAGTTCCCGGTCGACTACATGCTGGCCGGCCAGGTGCAGGACAGCGGGGTGCCGAGGTCGGTGGCCGAGAAGCTGCGCGGCCGTCCCGAGCTGGCCTCGGTGCTGCAGATCCGCGAGACCCCGGCCAAGGTGGGCGACCGGCGCTTCGACATCGGCACCTACCACGGGACCGTCACCCCCGAGGTGCTGTCCGGCTCGATCGCGGGCCTGTCGGCCGGGCAGGTCGCGCTGCTCGACTACGCGGCCTCCGCCCTGGGCGTCAAGGTCGGTGACACGGTCACGGTGAAGACCGAGCTGGCCGGGTCCGTGCCGCTGAAGGTGGTCGCCGTCCTCGCCGGGACGAACTCCACCCTGCCGCCGCTCACCGTCGCCGAGCGGCCGTTGGACACCTACTACGACCGGGTGCCCGACTCCCGCGTGATGATCAACATCCGCGACGGCGTCGCGACCGACCAGGCCCGCCAGGTGGTCAAGGCCGCGATCGCGGCCCATCCCACCGTCCAGATGGCCAGCTCGACCGAGGTACGCGGGCAGTTCGACGAGACCCTGGACATGCTGCTCATGATCGTGACCGGGCTGCTCGGGCTGGCGATCCTGATCTCGCTGCTCGGCATCGCCAACACCCTGTCGTTGTCGGTGCACGAACGCACCAGGGAGTCGGCGCTGCTGCGGGCGCTCGGGCTGACCCGGCCGCAGCTGCGGCGGATGCTCTCGGTCGAGGCGCTGCTGCTCGGCCTGATCGGGGCGCTGGTCGGCGTGGTGCTCGGCGGCGTGTTCGGCTGGGCCGCGGTACGGGCGATGTTGCCCGGTGCGGTGTTCTCCGCGCCGCTCGGGCAGATCGCGCTGTTCGTGGTGCTCTCGGGGCTGGCGGGCGTGCTGGCCGCCGTGGTGCCGGCCCGGCGGGCGGCCAGGGCGTCGATCGTCGGCTCGCTGGCTACCGGTTAATCCCTGATAAAAGCGAATAAAAGCGAAAAATCAGGATAGAGGGTACGCGCAGGGGGCTGCGCGGCCTCATGGGACGGGTGTCGTGGGGGACGCCGAGGCCGCGCGGCCACATACGTGCCGCCAGACCAGAAGCCAGGTCGGGCGCCAGGTCGGACGCCCCATGGGGGGCGCGGCCACGTACGTGCCGCCAGGTCGGGCGCCCCATGGGGGCGGCGCCCGGCCCCGCGTGCGCCACGCGGTCAGCGCGGGGTGCGACCCGGCCAGAGCTCGGCGACGGTCTCGGGGTCCAGCAGCGGCCGCACCACGACCTCCCCGGACGCCTTGTCGATCACGATGCACGCCCCGCCGACCGTGTCCGGCAGGGTGGTGGGGTCGTCGGGGTCGAGCTCCCGGATCCAGGCGACGTACCCGTCGTGGAAGCCGTACAGGCCCACCGACAGCGGCTCGTCCGGCGGACGCGTCCCGTTGACGTACTCCTCCGCCAGCGCCCTGGCCTGGTCCATGTTCATCGCGGCCGCCCCTGCCGGTCGAGGATCATGCAGAACACCCCCGTCACCGTCGCGTACGGCGGCTCCACCGACATGTGCCCGCGCTGGGCGTCGATCCAGATCACCTCGCTGCCGGAGTTGACCGCGTTCCAGACGTGCGACCCGCCGCCCGGCCAGCGCACCACGATGACCGCGCTCGCGCCGTGCCCGGCCTCCAGCAGCCGCCGGGCGATCATGGGGTAGGCGTGCCGCCCCTGGCCCGCATGCTGGAACCGCTGGCCGGTCCACCGCTCGATCCGGGCCGCTCCGCCCTTCTCGCCGGTCAGCAGCGGACGGCCGATCCCGTCGTACTCGGGGAGCCTGGGGGCGGCGGTGGCGGGCTCGCCGTGCCAGGTGGACAGCACGGCCAGGGCGCAGTCGGCGGCGTTGGAGGCCCGGAACGGGTCGTCCGCCGGGCCGCCGCCGTTGATCAGCCGGACCCAGGTGCCGCGCGGGTCGGGGAACCGGGTGCCGGGCTCCAGCGCCTGCCTCAGCTCCCGTTCCACCTGCGGGTCGGGCTGTGCCAGCCCGCCGGGCAGCCCGTACGGCCGGCTGTCGGCCAGCCTCGGCGGCCGCCGCTCGCCCTCGAACCAGTCGACGGCGGCACGGTTCCTCGCCCGGTCGATCCGGGCCTCCAGCGGATGCCGTCCATCCGCGCCACAGGCCCCGTCCCTCTCCCCGAACTCCAGCCGCCGCATCCCGCTGACCGCCGCCCCGAACCCCCGCGTCACCGCGCCCCCGGGTCTCTCCGGCCCACCGGTCCCGCCCCCTGGGAACTCCCCCGGCTCCCGCGCGTCCGGCCCGGCTCCAGCCGGGCTGCCCTTGCCCGGACCGGCCGCACGCAGGCTGCCCGCTTCCGGACCGGCCGCACGCGGGCTTCGCAGGTCCGGACCGGCCGCACGCAGGCTGCCCGGCTCCGGGGCGACTTCCCGCAGGTCGCTTCCGCGTGCCGCGCCTGCCTGCGGGGTGGCTCCGTTCAGGCCGATCTCGCGCGGGGCGGCCGGCGCGGGTGCGGCTCCGTGCGGATCGCCGGCCGGGTGAGCCGTCGTGCGCGACGCCGCCTCCTCCGTGAGCTCCCGGCCGTCGGGCGCGTCAGGACGTCCCTCCTGATGTCCGGACGTGCCGGTCCGACGTCCGGACGTGCCGGTCCGCGTCTCCCCGGCATTCGGCACTTCTGCGGCGGTCTGCCCGTCGGTCGCCGCGCCGGCGTCGGCGTCGCAGCCGGTCGGCTCGGTGGAAGGCGGCGCCGGACCGTCCGGCACATCCGTCGGCGGCGGGCCGGGACGTGCGTCCTCCCGTTCGTCCGGGAGGGTGAGGCGGCTGAGGGCGTTCAGGCTGAACGTCAGGCCGTACGGCGTGCCGGCGCGGGCCGGGGCCGGGCGGGTGGCGAGACCGGTGAGCACGTCCAGGGCGGAGGCCACACCAGGGGCGGGGGCTGTGGCGGGCTGGGGGGACGGATGGGAAGGAGGAGGAGCCTGCGTACGGAGGCCGGGTGGCGGCGGCTCCTCGTCGGGGGCGATGGAGGCGGCGGGCGTTAAGGGGGCCGAGCCCTCACGGGAGGAGGGGGCCTCGGTCGTGGCGGGCGCTTCGCCGAGCACGTCCTCGGCGGCACGTTCGTAGTCGAGCCACCGGACCCCCTCCCCCACCACCGGGTTGTACTGCCCCTCCGGAAGGACCCCTCGGACGCTCGACTTGCGTTCGCGGACCACGTCCTGCCTCCTGTCCTGCTTGGACGACCGATCGTAGGGCCGCCGTCGCGTCCGAGAGGGGGAAGTGGGGAAGATTATCCGTCAGGGGGAACGGCTTTACCTGCGCAAACGTCCGCGAATCAGGCCACCTGGACCGTCACGGCCGGCCACCCGCTGGCGCCGTCGGGCGCGGGCGGCGCCTGCCGTTCGGTCTGGGTGTGACCCGCCGCGTCCGTGGCCCGCGCCTCGATCGTGTGCTCCCCGGGGGTGGCGTCCCAGTCGAGCGCCCACTGCCGCCAGGTGTCGGGCCCCGGCACGGCGGCCAGCCGCGCCTGCCGCCACTCGCCGCGATCGACCCGCACCTCGACGGCGTCCACCCCGGTGTGCTGGGCCCACGCCACCCCGGCGATGGTCGTGCGCCCGGCCTTGAGCGAGGCGCCGCTCTTCGGGACGTCGATGCGCGACTCCGTCTTGATCGGCCCCTTGGCGGCCCACCCGCGTGGCGTCCAGTACGCCTGGTCCCGGTCGAACCGGGTCACCTTCACGTCCACCACCCACTTGGTGGCCGACACGTACCCGTACAGGCCGGGCACCACCTGGCGGACGGGGAAACCGTGCTCGAACGGGAGCGCCTCGCCGTTCATGGCGATGGCGAAGAGGGCGTCGCGGCCGTCCATCACGACGTCCACGGGCGTGCCGCAGGTGAAGCCGTCGTCGGAGGTGGACAGCAGCATGTCGGCGCCCGGCTGGAGCCCGGCACGGCGCAGCAGGTCGGCCATGCGTACGCCGAGCCAGCGGGCGTTGCCGACGTACGGGCCGCCCACCTCGTTGGAGACGCAGGTCAGGGTGATGTCGGCCTCGGTGAGCGGCAGGTTCAGCAGCTCGGCGTAGGTGATCTCGACCGGCCTGTCCACCATGCCGTGGATGCGAAGCCGCCAGGCGCGCGGGTCCACCTGGGGGACGACGAGCGCCGTATCAACCCTATAGAAGTCCTGATTTTTCGTGATGAAGGGGGACAGGCCAGGGATGCGGAAGTCCGTACCGGGGGGAAGGGGCCGGGCGGGCGTCGCGGGCCTGGGCAGCGCCAGGTTCCCCCGCGTCGCGGCCAGCTCCCGCCGCCCGCCGAGCTGCCGGCCCAGCGCGGCCGACGCCCCCGCCACCACGATCCCGCCCGCCACCCCGGTGATCAGCCGCCGCCGGTCGAAACCGCGCTCCCCCGCCCCGGCCCGCATCACAGCCGGCCGCTCCACAGCCCCCGCACCACCCGCGCCGCCGACCTCGGAAACGGCACCCTCGCCACCGGCCTCAGGCGCCACCTCGCCACCGGCCTCAGGCGCCGCCCCGCCACCGGCCTCAGCGCCCGCGACCGCGCCACCGGCCTCGGAGCCCGCCGTGGCCGTCCCGCGACCACCGCCCGCGCGCCGCAGCAGCCACCCCAGCGCCAGCCCCCCGCACAGGACCCCGGCCACCGTGGGCAGCACGTCCGCCGCCCCCGCCCCAGGACGGGTGAGCACCGCGGCCACCCCCACCACCCCGAACAGGGCCAGCCCCGCGTACCCGTACGCCAGCCGCCGCCGCGCCAGCACGCCGATGAGGGCCGCGATCCCGGCGAGCACCACGAGCACGCCCCCGATGAGGACGGTCTTGTCGTTCTCCCCGAACGTGTTGATCGCGAAATCCTTGACCGGCGCCGGCGTCAGGTCGACGGCGGCGTCCCCCACCGCCACCACCGGAAAGGTCTCAGGACCGGCGAGCCCGGCGACGAGCTGCGCGATCCCCAGCGCCAGCGCGCCCGCCGTGAGCCCCGCCAGGGCGCCGGCCCAGGCGGGCACCGTCTCGTTCTTCTGCACGGTACGACGTTACGTCGCCCGTGGTCAGCAGGTTCTTACGCGGTGGTTACGACCCGACGATGTCGCGCACGATCGGCGCCAGCGCGCGGAAGGCGCGGCCCCGGTGGCTGATGGCGTCCTTCTCGTCAGGGGACAGCTCGGCGGTGGTGCGGTCGTGGCCGAGCGGGACCAGGATCGGGTCGTAGCCGAAGCCGTTGGTGCCCCGCGGGGTGGTGATCAGGTGGCCGGGCAGCGTGCCCTCCACCACCCGGTGCTCCCCGGACGGCAGCGCGAGCGCGGCGGCGCAGGCGAAGTGCGCCGACAGCTTCTCGGCGGGCACGTCGGAGAGCTGGGCGAGCAGCAGGTCGAGGTTGGCCTGGTCGTCGCCGTGGCGGCCGGACCAGCGGGCCGAGAAGACGCCGGGCATGCCGTTGAGCACGTCGACGCAGAGCCCGGAGTCGTCGGCCACGGCCGGCAGCCCGGAGCCATTGGCGACGGCGTGCGCCTTGAGCAGCGCGTTCTCCTCGAAGGTGACGCCGGTCTCGGCGACCTCGCCGATCTCGGGGAACTCCTCCAGACCGACGATCTCGAACCCGGTGAGGATGCGCCGCAGCTCCGCGATCTTGCCCGGGTTGCGGGTGGCGAGCACGATCTTCATGCGCTCAGCGCCTCCTGCTGGATCAGGGTGAGCTCCTCGCACCCGGCGGCGGCCAGGTCGAGCAGCTGGTCGAGGGCCGCGCGGTCGAAGGGCACGCCCTCGGCGGTGCCCTGCACCTCGACGAAGGCGCCCTCGCCGGTCATCACGACGTTCATGTCGGTCTCGGCGGCGACGTCTTCGGTGTAGCACAGGTCGAGCATGGGGACCGAGCCGACGACCCCGACGGAGACGGCCGCGACCGAGCCGATCAGCGGGTCTCCCGGGCACATCTTGCGCGCCTTCATCCAGGCGACGGCGTCGGCGAGCGCGACGTAGGCGCCGGTGATCGCGGCGGTCCTGGTGCCGCCGTCGGCCTGGAGAACGTCGCAGTCGAGCACAATGGAGTTTTCGCCCAGAGCCTTGTAATCGACGCACGCGCGAAGTGATCTTCCGATCAACCGGGAAATCTCGTGCGTGCGCCCGCCGATTTTGCCGCGGACCGATTCCCGATCATTACGGGTATTGGTCGCCCGCGGCAGCATCGCGTATTCGGCCGTGACCCAGCCCTGCCCGCTGCCCCTGCGCCAGCGCGGCACGCTGTCCTGCACCGAGGCCGCGCAGAGCACCCGCGTGCCGCCGAACTCGACGAGGACCGAACCCTCGGCATGCGCCAGCCACTGCCGGGTGATGGTGATGGGGCGTAGCTGGTCGGGGTTGCGGCCATCCTGTCGGGACATGCAGATCACCCTATCTCCGCGGCACGACACTCTTGACCAAATGTGTCCGACACATGGATCCTTACGCAATGACAACGGGGGTGTTGCGAAACCCTGACTTCCTCCGGTTCCTGACGTCGCACGTGGGGAACGAACTGGGAGCGAATATCTCGCGCGTGGCCCTCCCGCTGGTGGCGGTCGTCACGCTGCACGCGCAGCCGGCCCAGGTGGCTCTGCTGTCCGCGCTGCAGACCGCCGCGTTCCTCGTGCTCGGCCTGCCCGCGGGGGTGTGGGTCGACCGGATGCGCCGGCGCCGCGTGATGATGGTCACCGACCTGGCCAGGTTCGTGCTGCTGGCGAGCATTCCGCTGGCGGCGCACCTGGGCCTGCTGTCGATCGGGATGATGTTCGCGGTCGCCTTCCTGGCGGGTGCGGCGCAGGTGTTCAACGACGTCGCGGACCAGACGTACCTGCCCAGCCTGGTGAGCACGCGGCAGCTCAGCGACGGCAACTCCAAGCTGGAGGTGGTGCGCTCCGGCGGCTTCCTGGCCGGGCCGGGCATCGGCGGCCTGCTGGTGCAGCTCGTCGGCGCGCCGTTCACGATGTTCGCCACCGCGCTGGGCTCGCTGACGTCGGCGCTGTTCCTCAGCACCATCAAGACCCCGGACAAGCCGCCGGCCGCGAGCGAGCGCGAGCCGTTGCTGCGCGGCATCGGCGTGGGGCTGCGCCACGTGTGGCGCGACCGCCTGCTGCGCATGTTCGCCGCGTCCTCGGTGCTGACGAACCTGACGGTCGGCGCGGTGCTCGGCCTGTCGGTGTTGTTCCTGGCCGATGAGGTGGGGCTGGCGCCCGGTCTCATCGGCGTGCTGCTCATGTCCGGCGGGTTCGGCGGCGTGGCCGCGGGCCTGCTCGGCGCGCTGCTGGCCAGGAAGGTCGGCACGGCCAGGATCACCTGGCTCTCCCTCACCGTGCCGGCGCCCTTCGCCCTGCTGCTGCCGATGACCCAGGCCGACTGGCGGGTGGCGTTCTTCGCCGTCACCTCGATCGCGTTGTCGTGGAGCGCGGCGCTGAGCACGGTCGGCCAGATCACCTACCGGCAGACGACGGTCCCCGAGCAGCTGCTGGGCCGGGTCAACGCCTCGTTCCGGTCGTTGATGTGGAGCTCGGTCCCGCTGGGCGCGCTGCTCGGCGGGATCGTCGCCCAGCAGTTCGGCGTGCGGACGGCCTTATGGGTGTTCATGATCGGCCGGGTCGTGTCGTTCGTGCCGCTGCTGTTCTCGCCGCTGCCCCGATTACGCGACTTCGACGACGTTCAGGCCAGGTCGTAGACCGCGCCGCTGCGGGCCAGCTCTATCGGCCCGGCGTAGCCGCCCCTCGACGCGTCCTGCAGCACTCTCGCGTTGTCGTTCCACGGCACCAGGTGGGTGAGCACCAGCTTGCCCGCGTTGGCCCTGGCCGCGTGCTCGGCCGCCTGACGGCCGGTCAGGTGCAGGTCGGGCGGCAGGTCGGGCCCCTCGACGAACGACGCCTCGCACAACATGAGGTCGGCCCCCGCGGCCAGCTTGACCAGCTCCGCCGACTCCCCGGTGTCCCCCGAGTACGCCATGCACACGTCGTCGCTGGCCACCCGGAACCCGTACGCCTCGACCGGATGGTTCACCAGGCCGGCGGTGACCACGAACGGCCCCACCTCGAACGAGCCGGGCGACAGCGGCGTGAAGTCGAAGGCGGTCTCCAGGCCGGGCTCGTCCGGCATCCCGTACGCGGCCGCGAGCCGGGCCGGCGCCCCCTCGGGCGCGTAGACCGGCACGGGCGGGTACGGCGCGTCGGGCCCGTACGTGCGGGCCACGTGGTAGCCGCAGACGTCGAGGCAGTGGTCGGCGTGCAGATGGGACAGGCAGATGGCGTCCACGTCGTAGAGGCCGATGTGGCGCTGGAGCGCGCCGAGCGACCCGTTGCCGAGGTCGAGCAGCATCCTGAACCCCTCGGCCTCGACGAGATAGCAGGACGCGGGGCTGTCGGGGCCGGGGTAGCTGCCCGAGCATCCGACGATGGTCACCTTCAT
Organism: Nonomuraea sp. NPDC003560; assembly: GCF_042878785.1. Lineage (NCBI taxonomy): Bacteria > Bacillati > Actinomycetota > Actinomycetes > Streptosporangiales > Streptosporangiaceae > Nonomuraea > Nonomuraea sp. NPDC003560. The sequence goes on from NZ_JBIAOF010000003.1 coordinate 242,952, forward strand.
GTGGGCCTCCCGCTAAAGGTAGTACCCCCCACTGGCGCGACTTCGACCACGTCGATCTCCGGGCCCAGGAACCGCCTGCCGAGGCGGGCGAAGAGCTGGGAGTCGCCGGTGGCGCGGAAGCGGTGCCGGGGGGTGGCCTCGCCTCCCGCCGCCAGTCCGCGGTCGTGCAGGATCCGGTAGACGTCCTTGGCCGTCTCGTCGGCGCTGGAGACCAGCGTGACCCCGTCGCCGACGACGTAGGAGATCGCGCCGGTGAGCAGCGGGTAGTGGGTGCAGCCGAGGATGAGCGTGTCGCAGCCGGCCGCCCTGATCGGCTCCAGGTAGTCGCGCAGGACGTCGATGAGCTCCTTGCTCATCGTCTCCCCGCGCTCGACGTACTCCACCAGCCGGGGCGCGGCCACGCCGGTGAGCTGCACGTCGGGGGCCGCGGTGAAGGCGTCGTGGTAGGCCAGCGACGTGATGGTGGCCTGGGTGGCGATCACGCCGACCCGGCCGGTGCGGGTGGCGCGCACCGCGCGCCTGGTGGCGGGCTGGATCACCTCGACGACCGGCACGTCGTAGCGTTCGCGGGCGTCGCGCAGCACGGCGGCGCTGGCGCTGTTGCACGCGATGACGAGCATCTTGACGTCCTGCTCGACGAGGTGGTCCATCACCTCAAGGGCGTAGGCGCGCAGCTCCGCGATGGGTTTCGGCCCGTACGGCTGGCGCGCCGTGTCGGCCACGTAGGTGATCGACTCGTGGGGGAGCTGGTCGATGATCGCGCGCGCGACCGTCAGGCCGCCCACCCCGCTGTCGAAGATCCCAATACTCTCGTCCGGCACGTTCTAGAGGGTAGGCGACCTGCTCGATCAACACCGCGTAAGAATGCTCACACCTGATGAAGGCGCGACTGTCGGGTTGCTCACATCAGCCCCTTCCGACCCTGGCGAGCTGGCGCGACTGGGCGACGAGCCGGCCCGCGGAGTCCCAGACCTCGACCTCCTCGTCGAACCAGCCGTCCGAAATGAGGCGGCCGCTCCCGATCAGGGTGAGCCAGCCGGGGGCGGGCAGGGCCCGCAGGTGCCAGGTGAGCTCGACGGTGGGCGCCCAGCCGCGGGCGCCGGCGGAGAACACCACGGGCGGCAGCGCGTCCACGGCCAGGGCCAGCACGTACGGGTCGGCGTCCTGCGGCTCGGCCATCCTGAAGTACGCCCGCGACTCCGGCCTGCCCGTCGGTTCGCCGGCCAGCCAGGCGATGGTGGGCGGGTCGAAGCGCATGTCCATCTGGGCGTTGAGGGTCATGTTGTTCTCGGGCTTGGGGTCGGGCAGCTTGACGCACTCCTCGACGGACGGCATGACGACCGAGGGCGCGTCGGTGTAGACGGGGTCGGCGCCGCTCAGGGTGGCGGTGGTGATCAGGCTCTCGATCTGCGGCACGCCGTCCTGGACGAGAGTGGCCCTGGCGAAGGCGGCCGTGCGGCCCGACTTCAGCGGCTCGACCCGGACCTGGGCGGGGCCGGCGACCGGGGACTTGAGGAACTGCGAGGTGGTGCTCACCGGGTGCTCGAACGGCGAGGCGTCCACGGCGGCGCGCAGGACGACGGCCATCAGGTAGCCGCCGTTGAGCGGGCCGCCGATGGAGTATCCGGGGTCGAGGCACACGTCATAGGTGGTCTCGTCGACCCTGATCGCCTGTGTGGCCTCGTCGAACTTGGTCATCCCGCCCTGCCTTCACCGTACGGAACTATATTCTAGTAGTCCCCCCACTTTACGCGGGGCTGCGGCCTTCACACCACGCCGTTCCGACATCAGCGCGCCTACCTGCGGAAACACCACCCGGATGGGACAGTTCGATCATGGCAACTGTCACCGAACTCATCGGTCAGTCGGTGTGGGACTCCAACGGGATCTGGGTCGGTCACGTGGTCGATATCCGCGCGCACAAGCACAGGGGCGGCCTCCAGCAGAGCCAGACGGTCTACGGGCTGGTCGTCTCGGGGCGGCGGGCGCCCGTGCTGCTCGGGCTCACCCGCGACCGTCAGGGCCGCTCGCCCTGGCTGTCCAAGACGCTGGCGCGGACGGTCTACGCCGGGTGCACGTTCGTCCCCTGGGCCTGCGTGACGGACTGGACAGATGGCGAAGTCCACCTCGATGTGCTGAAAAAAGAGCTAAACCGGGCCTGATCCCGACTTCAGCACATTGCAAGCGGCCATCTAGCAACATCAGCTACCTTCTCTGTGGTCAAAAGTCCACATTGTGAGTTGAGTGATGTCTGCGAATAATCCCCCACCTGGCCAGGATCCTGAGCGCACCACGGCGTACCGAGGAGGCTGGGACCAGCCGCAGGAGCAGCAGCAGCCGTACCAGCCGCAGCAGCCGTACCAGCAGCCGTATGGTCAGCAGGCCCCGCAGCCGGGGCAGGGAGCTTCGTACGGGCAGCCGGCTTACAGCCCTCAATCCGCCTACGGCCAGCAGCCCGCCTACGGCGCCCCGTACGGCGGCCAGGCCCAGCAGGGCTGGCAACAGCAGCAACAACAGCCGACCTGGCCGCAGCAGGACCAGCACGCCCAGCAACAGGGCTGGCCGCAGCAGGACCCCTACGCGCAGCAGCACCAGCAGCAGGGCTGGCAGCAGCAGGACCAGTACGGGCAGCAAGGTTGGCAGCAGCAGGGCCCCGAGGGCTTCGGCCCGCCCGAGCCGGCGAAGAAGGGCGGCCGCAAGGGCTGGCTGATCGCCGGCGCGGCCGCGCTCGCGGTGGTGCTGCTCGGCGGCGGCGCGGTGTGGGCCGTGGGCGCGATCGGCGGCGGCGGCACGCAGCCGAACGAGGTCCTGCCCGCCAACGCGATCGCCTACGCCCGCCTCGACCTCGACCCGGCCGCGAACCAGAAGCTGGCGCTGTTCCAGCTCGCCAGGAAGTTCACGGTCACCAAGGGCTCCTTCACCGGCGAGGACCCGCGCCAGGCCCTGTTCAACCTGGTCAACGACAGCGGCGAGAAGAAGGTCGACTTCGCCAAGGACGTGGACCCGTGGCTGGGCAGCAGGGTCGGCTTCGCCGCCGTGCCCTCCGGCAAGTCCGAGCCCGACTTCGCGGTGGCCGTGCAGGTCAAGGACCAGGCGCAGGCCAAGGCGGGCATCGCCAAGCTCATGGACGGCGACAAGTACGGCATCGCCTTCCGCGACGACTACGCGCTGCTGTCCTCGACGCAGGCGCTGGCCGACAAGTTCGCGAAGGGCGAGGCCACCCTCGCCGACAACAGCGAGTTCAACGACGACATGGGCGACGTCGGCGAGCAGGGCGTGTTGTCGTTCTGGGCGGACATGGGCGCGCTGGCCAAGCTCACCCCCATCCCCGCCGAGCAGGCCGCGAGCATCGAGCCCATCAAGGACGCCCGATTCGCCGGCGCGCTGCGCTTCGACAGCGCCTACGTCGAGCTGGCCGGCCTGGTCAGGGGCGCCAAGGGCATGACCTCGGACGACCTCCAGCCCGCCACCCTGGGCACGCTGCCCGCCGGCACCGCCGGGGCCCTGTCGGTCTCCGGCCTGGACCAGATGATCACCAGCCAGTGGGCCCAGATCCAGAAGTCGGCCGCGGCCGGCGGCGGCGCCGAGGTGCAGCAGCTCCTCGACCAGGCCAAGACCAAGTTCGGCCTCGACCTGCCCGGCGACCTCGCCACGGTGCTCGGCAAGAACTTCACGGTCGCGGTGGACAGCCAGGGCCTGGACGGCGACCAGATCAAGGCGGGCGTCCGCGTGGTCACCGACCCGGCCAAGGCCCAGGCGGTCGTCGGCAAGATCGAGAAGGCGCTGGCGGCCAGCGGGCAGCCCGCTCCGCAGCTCGCCAAGGTGCCCGGTGACGGCGTCTTCACGGCGGCGACGAGCGAGGAGTACGCCAAGAAGCTGGCCGAGGAGGGCACGCTGGGCGACTCCGAGACGTTCCAGACCGCGATCCCCGACGCCGGCGAGGCGACCTTCGCGCTCTTCGTGGACCTCGACAAGGTCGAGCACCTGTACCTGCAGAGCATGGAGGGCGATGAGAAGGCCAACGTGCAGGTCCTGCGGGCCGTCGGGCTGAGCGGCAAGCAGAGCGCCACCGAGGCGGACTTCTCGCTGCGGGTCCTGTTCAACTGACCAGGCAAGAAGGGGGGCGGCCGTCCCGGCCGCCCCCCTTCTTCATGTCCTCAGGCCCAGAGCTGGCCTTCGAGGCGGTCTTCCGCCTCCTCCAGGGTGCCTTCGTAGGCGCCCGTGGACAGGTATTTCCAGCCGCCGTCGGCCACCACGAAGACGACGTCGGCCCGTTCGCCCGCCTTGACGGCCTTCCCGGCCACGCCCAGCGCGGCGTGCAGCGCGGCGCCGGTCGAGACGCCCGCGAAGATGCCCTCGGCGGCCAGCAGCTCGCGGGTGCGCCGCAGCGCGTCGGCCGAGCCGACGGAGAAGCGGGTGGTCAGCACGGACTCGTCGTACAACTCGGGGATGAAGCCCTCGTCGACGTTGCGCAGGCCGTAGACCAGCTCGCCGTAGCGCGGCTCGGCGGCGACGATCTGCACGCCGGGCACCCGTTCCCGCAGGAACCGGCCGACGCCCATGAGCGTGCCCGTCGTGCCGAGCCCGGCCACGAAGTGGGTGACCGTGGGCAGGTCGGCCAGGATCTCCGGGCCGGTGGTCTCGTAGTGGGAGCGCCAGTTGGCCGGGTTCCCGTACTGGTAGAGCATCACCCAGGACGGGTTCTCCGCGGCCAGGCCCTTGGCCACGCGGACGGCCTCGTTGGAGCCGCCCGCGGCGGGCGAGGAGATGATCTCCGCGCCCCACATGCGCAGGAGCTGACGGCGTTCCTCGGAGGTGTTCTCCGGCATCACGCAGATCAGCCGGTAGCCCTTGAGCTTGGCCGACATCGCGAGCGAGATGCCGGTGTTGCCGCTGGTGGGCTCCAGGATCGTGCAGCCGGGCGTGAGCAGGCCGTCCTTCTCGGCCTGCTCGATCATCCACAGCGCCGGCCGGTCCTTGATCGACCCGGTCGGGTTGCGGTCCTCGAGCTTGGCCCAGACGCGCACCTCGGGCGAGGGCGACAGCCGGGGCAGCCCGACGAGCGGCGTGCGCCCGACCGAGTCGATCAGCGAGTCGAACCGCATGTCACCCGCCGGCGACGGCGGGCAGCACGGTAACCGTGTCGCCGTCGGACACCGGGGTGCCGAGGCCGCCGAGGAAGCGCACGTCTTCGTCGTTGAGGTAGACGTTGACGAAGCGGCGCAGGCTGCCCTGGTCGACCAGGCGGTCCTTGATGCCGGGGTGGCGCGACTCAAGGTTGCTGATCAGCTCGTCGAGGGTGGCGCCCTCGGCGTCGACGGCCTTGGCGCCGTCGGTGTAGGTGCGCAGGATGGTGGGAATGCGAACCTCGATGGCCATCGCGGTCATTCTCCTCTTATCTGGTCGTCGTCCCATCGGCGGCAACACCGATGGCTTGGTACGGATTCCAGATCAGCGACAGTCGTAGACGACGACGGCCGGGGTGTGCGCGAAGAGGTAGCTCTGCACCGGCCGGACCATCATGGGAGGAATCTTACCTCTTCCTCCTCGATCACTCCGTCGAGGATCCGGTAGGAGCGGAACTCGACCTCGTTCTCGTCCCTGGTCGAGACCAGCACGTAGTGGGCCTGCGGCTCGGAGGCGTAGGACACGTCGGTGCGCGACGGGTACGCCTCGGTGGCGGTGTGGGAGTGGTAGATCACGACGGGCTCCTCGTCGCGGTCGTCCATCTCCCGCCAGACGCGCAGTTGCTCCATGGAGTCGAACCGGTAGAAGGTGGGCGAACGCTCGGCGTTCTCCATCGGGACGAACCGCTCGGGCACGCCGTCGCGGCCCGCGATCACCCCGCACGCCTCGTCGGGATGGTCGGCCCGCGCGTGCGCGACGATCTTGTCCACCAGTTCCTGCGAGATCGTGAGCATGCCCGGAAGCTACCAGAGGGCGCGGACCAGGCTGTCTTGGAGGTAGGTCAGCCAGTCGTAGGTGACGTAGGCCGGGTAGCGGGGGTCGTCCTCGGACATCATGGCGATCTCGTCGTGGACCTCCTCGGTCACGTCGAGCTTGGTGCCGAGCGTCAGGCGCACGTCGTTGAGCGAGCGCAGCCACGCCTGGGCCTGCTCCGGCGTCAGCTCGGCGCCGCCCGGTCGCGCGGTGTCCAGGACGGTCTGGGCGTCGGCGCGCTTGCCGTCGCGCAGCGTGGCCTCGGTGTAGCGGCGGAACTCCGAGGCCTCCTGCTCGTCCTCGTAGGCCGAGGGGAACAGCCGGGCCAGCACCGGGTCGGTGGGCGCCTGGGCCGCCCCGATGCCGAGCGCCCGCTCCAGCGGATCGTCGCTGGTCTCCCCCGGCGCGACCAGGCCGAGCAGCATCGAGACGAGCGAGCGCAACAGCGAGACCTCCGCGGCCTCGAACTGCGCGATGACCGAGCCGTTCCGCCCGGCCGAGAACCCCGAACTCACTGCCGCCGCCTCACTTGACCGAATCCGGCTGGACCGTCGCCCACAGGCCGTAGGAGTGAAGAATCTGCACATCGCGTTCCATCTCTTCGCGCGTGCCACTGGACACGACCGCCTTGCCCTTTTGGTGGACGTCCAGCATCAGTTTCTCCGCCTTCTCCTTGGTGTAGCCGAAGACGGTTTGGAAGACATAGGTCACGTAGGACATGAGGTTGACCGGGTCGTTCCAGACGATGGTCACCCATGGCAGATCGGGCCGGACGTCCGATGACGGACGCTCGACGGTGATTGGAGCGGTGCTACCCACATCCCCGAGTCTGCCCTATCTGGGTCGTAGTCTTCGAGTCGTGAGAATGACCATGAGCACTGCGTTGCTCACAGATCACTATGAGCTGACGATGCTCCAGGCGGCACTGCGCAGCGGCGCGGCGCACCGGCGCGCGGTCTTCGAGGTGTTCGCCAGACACCTGCCGGGCGGCCGCCGGTACGGGGTCGTGGCCGGCATCGGACGCGTCCTGGACGAGCTCGAACGCTTCCGTTTCGGTGACGAAGAACTCACCTTTCTCCGCGAGCAGGAGGTGGTCGACGAATCGACTCTGGCGTTTCTCGCCGATTACCGGTTTTCCGGGAACGTCTACGGCTACCGCGAGGGCGACCTGTACTTCCCCGCCTCCCCGATCATGATCGTCGAGGGCACCTTCGCCGAGGCCGTGCTGCTGGAGACGCTGACGCTGTCGATACTCAACCACGACTGCGCCATCGCCTCGGCGGCCTCCCGCATGACCAACGCCGCCGGCAAGCGCCCGCTCATCGAGATGGGCTCGCGCCGCACGCACGAATACGCCGCCGTCGCCGCCGCCCGCGCCGCCTACATCGCCGGGTTCGCCTCCACCTCCAACCTCATGGCCGGCCACATGTACGGCGTCCCCACGGCGGGCACGGCCGCGCACGCGTTCACCCTGCTGCACGACTCCGAGCGGGACGCGTTCGAGGCCCAGATCGCCTCCCTCGGCGTGGGCACGACGCTGCTGGTGGACACCTACGACGTCGAGCAGGCGGTGCGCACGGCGGTCGAGCTGGCCGGCAACAAGCTGGGCGCGGTCCGCATCGACTCCGGCGACCTGGCCGCCGCCGCGCAGGAGGTGCGCGAGCTGCTCGACTCGCTCGGCGCCTTCGACACCCGCATCGTGGTCACCTCCGACCTCGACGAGTACGCCATCGCCGCGCTCGCCGCCGCCCCCGTGGACGGTTACGGCGTGGGCACCTCCCTGGTGACCGGGTCCGGCGTCCCCACGGCGGCCCTGGTGTACAAGCTGGTGGCGCGGGAGACCGGGGCGGGCCGGCTGGAGGCCGTGGCCAAGCGGTCGGTGGGCAAGCCGTCGCGCGGTGGGCGCAAGGAGGCGTACCGGCTGCTCGACGACGGCGGGCACGTCGAGACCGAGCTGATCACGACCGGCGGCGCCGTCCCGGACGGCGGCATCCCCCTGCTGCACGAGCTGGTGCGCGACGGCGAGGTCGTCGGCCGGGAGCCCCTGTCCGCCGCCCGCGACCGCCACGCCGCGGCCGTCGCGCTGCTCCCCCAGGAGGCGCTGCACCTCGGGAGGGGGTACGCGGCGATCCCCACGGAGTTCGTCTGACGTATCGTGCTCTTATGGGCACCGCGTTGATCATCGTCGATGTGCAGAACGACTTCTGCGAGGGTGGCAGCCTGGCCGTGGCAGGCGGCTCGGAGGTGGCCGCCGCGATCACCCGCCATCTCGGCGAGCACGGCTACGACCACGTCGTGGCCACCCGTGACCACCACGTCGACCCCGGCACCCACTTCTCGGACACCCCCGACTACGTCACGTCCTGGCCCGCCCACTGCGTGGCCGGCACCCCCGGCGCCGACTTCCATCCCTCCTTCGACGTGTCGGAGGTGGAGGAGGTCTTCAGCAAGGGCGCCCACGCGGCGGCCTACAGCGGCTTCGAGGGCGCCTCGGGCGACGGCGCGCCGCTGGCCGACTGGCTGCGCGAGCGCGGGGTGACCGAGGTCGACGTGGTGGGCATCGCCACCGACCACTGCGTGCGCGCGACGGCGCTCGACGCGGCGGCCAACGGGCTGGCCGTGCGGGTGCTGCTCGACCTCACCGCGGGCGTCTCCCCGGCGACCACGCAGTCGGCCATGGCCCAGATGGAGGCCGCGGGCGTGACGCTGGAGGGCACGCCCAAGGCGGGCTGACCGGCCCCGCCCGGGGACGACCCCCGGTTGTGCCGCGACCGAGCCTGATCACGGACGGTACACAGTGCGCAACCCTGCGGTCATGTGATATTCAAGGATGACTCAACCTCTCCGCAGTCGAAGTAGTACGTAGAGTCATATCTCTTCATCCTGTGCGAGGTTTCTCATGCTTGCCATCTCCCTGGGCGCGGCCTGGCTGCTGCTCGCCCCTCTCGCCCTCTGGGTGCTCGTCAAGGGCCGTCCGGGGGCGCGGGTGGGGGCGGTCGTGACGCTGGCGCTGCTGGAGGTCGCGACGGTCGCGATGGGCGACGTGCCCTCCGGCCGCGGCCCCGCCGTCGTGGCCCACGACATGCCGCCGGCGCCCGCGCTGCCCGCCTGCGACGAGCGCACCCCGATCCCCCAGTGGGCCAAGGTCGGGCGGCAGCTCGTGCTGTCGTGGTCGGCCGCGCCGCGCGAGTGCGCGACGGCCAAGGTGATCGCCCGCCCGGAGGGCCGCCGGCTGCTGGTGTGGGTGCACGAGGGGCCGCTGAACGGCGACCATCAGGGGGTGCGCACCCTTCCCGTCCGCGTCAAGGACGGCCGGGCCGCGCTGACCGTCCCGCTGCCGGGCGACGAGCGCTACATCCCGGTGGACGGCCGCTCCGGGAAGAGGATCCCAGCCCCCGCCGGCCTCTAGGCTCCTAGAGGGTCGCCACGGCCAGCCGCACGGCGTCGTCGAACCTGACGAACACCTCGAACGCGTGCCGCAGCCCCGTGATCGACAACACCCGGGCCATCACCCCGTGCACCCCCGCGAGCAACAGCCTGGTGCCCCTCGACTCGCACCGCTGCATGACCTCGACGAGCTCGTTCATGCCCATCGAGTCGCAGAAGGCGACCGCGCCGAGGTCGAGGATCAGGAACGGCTTGGCCGGCAGCTCCCACACGCGCTGCATGTGCTCGCGCAGGATCGGGATCGCGTAGACGTCGAGCTCGCCTTCGAGCCGGATGATGACGGCGTTTCGGGAGAGGCCGGAAGCGACGGTGAGCGTCGACCTGCCGGGTGCCTCAGACGACATGGGCAAGATCCTTCTGGTATCCCAAGACAGCCAAGAGGGTTGTTGCCGTTCTGGCCGGCCTTCTAACGGAAGGTCACTGCTCTGTGTCCAAATGTGCAGGGTCCCCTGCCGGACCCCCGCCGGACCCCTTCGCCGGTTCGCGGGGAACCGGCGAAGGGGGGCGCGGCTAGCGCCGCTGGGTGGCCCAGCGGCGGATGGCGTCGATGCGCTCCTGGATCTGCTCGGCCGTGGCCTGCGCGATCGGCGGGCCGCCGCACGTGCGGCGCAGCTCGGCGTGGATGACGCCGTGCGGCTGGCCCGTGCGGTGGTTCCAGGCGCCGACCAGGCCGTTGAGCTCGCGCCGGAGCTCGGCGATCTGCTCGTGCGGGGCGAGCGTCTCCTTGGGCTGCTCGGCCGGGCTCTGCCGGCGCTTGGCGGCCTGCTGGTCGGACTGGCGCTTGCGGAGCAGGGTGGCCACCTGGTCGGGCTCCAGGAGGCCGGGCAGGCCGAGGAAGTCCTCCTCCTCGGCCGAGCCGATCTCCGCGCCGGTGCCGAACTCGCCGCCGTCGAAGAGCACCCGGTCGAAGGTGGCCGAGGTCTCCATCGTCTCGAACGGCAGCTCGTCGCCCAGGACGTCGGGGTTGTCCTTCTGCCGGTTGGCCTGCTCCAGCAGGCTGTCGTCGAGGCCGTCCTCCGGGGGCTTCCTGTTGAGCACGTGGTCGCGCTCGACCTCCATCTCGTTGGCCAGCCCCATGAGGGTGGGCACCGAGGGGAGGAAGACCGAGGCGGTCTCGCCGCGCTTGCGGGCGCGCACGAACCGGCCCACGGCCTGGGCGAAGAAGAGCGGGGTGGAGGTCGAGGTGGCGTAGACGCCCACGCACAGGCGCGGGATGTCGACCCCCTCGGAGACCATGCGGACGGCCACCAGCCACCGGTCGTGGGAGGCGGCGAACTGCTTGATCTTCTTGGACGCCCCGGGGTCGTCGGACAGGACCACGGTCGCGCCCTCGCCGGTGATGTTGCGCAGGTGGCGGGCGTAGGCGCGGGCGGTCTCGTGGTCGGTGGCGATCACCAGGCCGCCCGCGTCGGGCACGCCCCGGCGGACCTCGGTCAGGCGGCGGTCGGCGGCCTGCATGACCTGGCGGATCCAGTCGCCCTTGGGGTCGAGCGCGGCCCGCCACGCCTGGGACAGCTGGTCCTTGGTGAGCGGGGTGCCGAGCGTCGCGGCGATCTCGTCGCCCGCGCGGGTGCGCCACTTCATCTCGCCGGAGTAGGCCAGGAAGATCACCGGACGGACGACGCCGTCGTCGAGCGCCGGGCCGTAGCCGTAGGAGAAGTCGGAGACGCTGCGCTTGACGCCCTCGGCGTCCTCCTCGTAGCCGACGAACGGGATCGGGTTGTCGTCGGACCTGAACGGCGTGCCGGTGAGCTGGAGCCGGCGGGTGGCGGGCTCGAACGCCTCGCGCACGCCGTCGCCCCACGACTTGGCGTCGCCCGCGTGGTGGATCTCGTCGAAGATGACCAGCGTCTTGCGGGCCTCGGTGCGCGCCCGGTGGAGCGCGGGGTGCATCGCGACCTGCGCGTAGGTCACCGCCACCCCGGTGTAGTCGCGCGAGGTCGTGCCCTGGCTGTTCTTGAACTCCGGGTCGATGCCGATGCCGACCCGCGCGGCGGCGTCGGCCCACTGGCGTTTGAGGTGCTCGGTGGGCGTGACGATGGTGACGGCCCTGATCACCCCGTTGGCCAGCAGCTCGCTGGCGATGCGCAGGGCGTAGGTCGTCTTGCCCGCGCCGGGGGTGGCCACGGTGAGGAAGTCACGCGGCTCGCGCCTGAAGTACAGGTCGAACGCCTGCTGCTGCCAGGCGCGCAGTTTGGGCGCGGTGCCCCACGCGGCGCGGTCTGGATAGGAAGGCGAAAGGTGGGACGCGGCGAAGGTGCTCACCGCATCACCTCTGGGGTTCGTGTGCTTCGCTCTCTCACAGTGACCCAAGAGTAATCGGGCTCACCGACAAGACGTGCCGTGCACCGAGGATTCTGGCCAAGGTCTTCCCTACGTGCTATGTGGCTTATCTGAAGCTCGTCATCACCGCGTCGAGCGCCTGTCTGCCGGTGGCCGCCTCGGGCTGGAGCAGGCCGACCAGCAGCACGGCGCGGCCCGCGCGAGTGAGAAGCATCACGCGCAGGAACGCGGGCCGGTTGACGACGTCCTGGTACTCGGCCCGCAGGGCCCGGGTGTGTCCCTGCGGGATGTCCCGGTCGTCGACGACCGTGACCTTGTCGCCCTTGAGCAGCAGCCTGGAGTACAGCTCGGCGGCCTCCCCCGCGGCCTTCTTGGCGTTCGGCACGGGCTCGGCGACCCGCCTGGCCATGACCAGCGCGCCGTTGCCGTCCCTGGCGACCGAGGTGAAGCCGGTGACGGGCGGGACCGTCCCGGCGCTCCAGCCGGGCGGCAGCCGCAGCGTCACGCCGGCCACGGCGTCGCTCAGCCGATCGGGCCGCGGCGGCGGCGCGGTGAGCCGGGACGCCACCGCGCTCATCCCCGCGACCAGCCCCGCCACCGCCACCAGCGCGACCAGGACGCCGGCCAGCCGCCGTCCGCGCCGCGGCGCCTGCTCCAGCGGGCCGGGGTCGGCGGGGGTGCCGTAGAGGCGGGCCGAGGGCGGCAGCGGCTCGGAGGGGGTGGCGTGGCGGCGGGCCGAGGGCGGCAGCGGCTCGGCCGGCGGGTCGAACGGGACGGTCCTGCGGATCCGCGGGTTCCACGCCGTCCGCTCGTACGGGTCGCGCCCCCGGCGCGGCGGCCAGGGGGCCTCCTCGTCGCCGCCGCCGTCGCCGGTGTCGGGGTCGGGGTCGGGGTCGTCCGGGAAGTCCGCGTCCTGGGGAGGAGTGCGGCGGTGCCGGGGCCCGGAAGCGGGGGGCCAGACCCGGTGATCATCCTCCATGACACCTCCTCGTCCCGTTGTCCTATCACTCCTCGGGACGAAGATCTGGCGATCCGTGATCGCTGTGGCGGGAGGGGCAGAATCACACGATCAGCGGGTGCGCGCGGCCAGGAACGTGGCGGCCAGCCCGATGAGCGCCATGAGGACCGAGATCACCACGAACCCGGTGGCGATCTGACCGGAGCCGTGCCCGATGAAGTTGATCACCGCGCCGCCCAGGCCAACGGTCAGGGCCGAGCCCAGCATGTCGGTGACCGACAGCGCGGCGGAGTTGGCGCCCTGCTCGCTGACCGGCGACTGCCTGAGCGCGGTCACGCTGACCGTGGTCATGCCGAGGCCCATGCCGAACCCGGCCACGATCCAGGCCGGCACCGCGATCCAGCCGCTCACCGCGGGCAGCGCCGCGAACAGCGCGATCACGATCCCGGCCGTCACGCACACCGCCCCGAGCCTGATCCGCCGGTGCGGCTCGGCGGTCCGCCTGCTCTGCAGGAACGAGCCCGCCGACCAGCCGAGCGCGCCCGTGGTCAGCGCGATCCCGGCGGCCCTGGCGTCGAAGAGCTTGACCGACGTGAGCACCAGCGGGATGAAGGAGTTGACCCCGAAGAAGGCGGCCGAGAAGAACCCGCGCAGCAGCACGGTCGTGGGCAGCCCGCGCCCGAACCGCAGCGCGCCCGGCGGCAGCAGCCGCTGCAGGCCGTAGACGAGGAAGCCCAGCCCGCCGAGCGTGGCGGCCGTGCCGATCATCGGCTGCTTGTGCAGCTCGTCCACGCCCCACAGCAGCACGCCCGCGCCGCCGGCGGCGGACGTGGCGGCCAGCGTCATCGCCAGCGGCTGCGAACGCGGCCCGCGCGGGCTCTCGTCGGCCTCCCCCGGCGTGGCCATCCGGAGCGCGGGGACGAGCATCACCAGCGCGGGCACCACCAGCGGGATGATCCCGTAGAAGACGAAACGCCAGCCCCACTCCTTCGCGACGGCCCCCGCCACGGCGGGCCCGACCATCGAGGGCACGACCCAGGCGGCCGACAGCGCCGCGAAGACCTTGGGCCGCACGACCGCCGGGTAGACCCGGGCGATCATCACGTACAGCGCCACGATCGAGGAACCGGCGCCCAGCCCCTGGACGGCCCGCGCCACCAGGAACAGCTCCTTGGCGTTCGCCGCGCCGGCCAGCGCCATCCCGGCGACGAACAGCACCACCCCGACGAGGAACGGCAGCGGATAGCCGCGCCGGTCCGACCAGAGCCCGGCGACCACGTTGGCGAACAGGCTGGCGATGAGGAAGGCGGAGAAGCTGATGCCGTAGAGGTTGAGCGCGTCGAGGTCGGCCGAGACCGCCGGCATGACGACGCCGACCGACATGCCCTCGAAGGCGATCAGCGTGACCACCAGAAGGATCCCCAAGGTGGCGGTGCGGTACTGGGGCCCGAGGATCGGGGGGGAGGTGTCGGGAGCGTCGATTGCCTTCGGTGCTGTCACCTACACATCGTAATTGCCCCCAAACTACGCATCTGCGCTGCGTCGGTAGGCCGTCCACATCTCGTGCATGCGGTCGGCCTGCCCCTGGGTGAACTCCGACATGCACCGGTCGTGGGTGTAGTCCATGTAGTTGCGCATCGGGTCGGAGCCGGCGTGGGCGCAGGTGTCCTTGCCCTCGGGGCAGCCCTCGGTCGCGCGGGCCTCGGGGGCGGTGTCGGCGATGCCGTCGCCCGGCTCGTCGCAGCCGTTCTCGAAGGTGTGGAACAGGCCGAGCCAGTGGCCGATCTCGTGGACGCCGGTGTAGCCCTTGTCGTAGTTGGTCATCGGGCCGCCGGGCAGGCTGCGCCAGTCGATCACGACGCCGTCGAGGGCGGGGGCGCCGGCGTACCAGTAGGGGTAGCTGGCGAAGCCCAGCATGAGCTCGCTGAGCTGGGCGATGTAGAGGTTGAGCGTCTGGGCGCCGCCCTGGTGCAGGCGGGTCTTCATGTCCTTCTCGCCGCCGACGGGGTCGGTGAACCAGCCGGCGTTCTCCTTGACGGAGACCGACTCCAGCTTGAAGCGCACGCCGGTGTCGACGCCTCCGTTGCGGCCGGCGTAGGCGGCGTTGAGCACGTCGATCTGGGCCTTGACCGCCTGCTCGGAGACCTTGCGGCGGCCGTCGGTGAGGACGACCACCCGGGTCGGCACGGTGATGCGCGCAGGCACGGCCACCCCGCGCAGCCGCACCTTCAGCTCGGCCATGACCTTGGCGACGTCCTCGGGGAGCGGCGAGCGCGGGCCGGTCGCCTTAGGCACGCCCGGGGCCGGGCGCGCGGCCGGGCGCGCTGTCGGACGCGCTGTCGGACGCGCGGCCGGGCGCGTGCTCAGGCGCGCGGCCGACGATCGGCAGGGCGACGTCGGGGTGGCGTCGAGCGGGAGCGGCGGGGCGAGCCCGGCCGCCAGCAGGCATGCCAACGAGACGGCGGTCGCGCGCCGGGCCATGCAATCCCCCCGTGACGGTATGGGCTGGTCAGATTACCGACCGTAGCCTTACCCGAGGGGATTGGGCTTCAGCAACACTCACTGCTTCTTGTCGTCACCCCCGCCGCCCGACGGAAGACCTTCGTAGATCTCCTTGCACTCGGGGCAGACCGGGTATTTCTTCGGGTCCCGGCTGGGCACCCAGACCTTGCCGCACAGGGCGCGGATGGGTGTGCCCGTCACCATGCTTTCGGTGATCTTGTGCTTGTCCGCGTAGTGGGCGAAGCGCTCGTGGTCGCCGTCACCGTGAGAGGTGCGCGGCGTGGTCTCCTGCTCTGGGAGGATCTTCGTGCTCACCCCATCGAGTTTATGCCCGCTGGCGAGCGGTCCCGCGTACCGCGCCGGCGTGGCAGCGCGGCGAGCCCGGGGAGCCAGCCGAGCACGATTCCCCAGATCAGCCCCACGGCCAGGCCGCCGCCGAGATAGCCCAGATAGGCGCCGATCCCGGCCTGGGCGACCGTGGCGAGCAGGGCCGCGCGCAGCAGGTTCACCACGACCGCCGCGGCCAGGAACCTGCCCCAGGTGCGCCAGAAGCCGCCGCGCGTGGCCGCCAGCGCGCCGACCAGGGCGAGCGCCAGGACCGTGTCGGCGAGCGTGAGCAGCCACGTCGTCTCGCCGAGGGGGACGACGCGCAGGCCCGGCAGCGCGTACGGGGCCCCGACCGCGGACGGCACGGCCAGGTAGCCGACCCTCGTGACCAGGGCCGCGCCGAACAGACCGAACCCCAGGACGATCAAGAAGGCGACGATCGCCGGCAGGCTATTGCGAACAAGGCTCATGTTCGGCAGGCTAGCCGCGTCCATGATTCTGATGGAAGACCCCTTTTCCCGGCATCCGCGGAGATCAGATGAAGCGCGCCAGGTTGCTCGCGACGACAGCCGTGCTCGTCCTGCTGTCCGGAGGCGCCGTCGCCGCCGCGACCAGGGACGCTCCCCCGTCCACGCCCCGCTACGTCACCGACGACCGGGGACGGGCGCTGATCCTGCACGGCTTCAACACGGCGGGCAGCGCCAAGGGCGCCCCCGACGCCCTGCCCGAGCTGACCCCGGACGACATCGACCGCGAGTACCGGGACATGGGCACCAACTTCGTGCGGTTCCTCATCCAGTGGCGGGCCGTGGAGCCCTCCCCCGGCACCTATGACACGAAATATCTGGACAAGGTGGCTGAGCGGGTGCGGTGGTACTCCGACCGCGGCTACCAGGTCATGCTCGACATGCACCAGGACCTGTGGGGCAACGGCATCACCCCCACCGGCGTCGCCGGCAACGGCGCGCCCGGCTGGGCCACCCACACCGACGGCCTGCCGGTGGCCACCGACCACTTCACCTGGGAGATGTACTACCTGGAACCCGGCGTCATCCGGGCCTTCGACCACTTCTGGAACACCACCGGCGAGCACCCCGAGCTGATGGACCACTACGCCAAGGCGTGGGCGGCGGTCGCGGCCCGCTTCAAGGACGTGCCGGGCGTTCTCGGGTACGACCTGATGAACGAGCCGTGGGGCGGCTCGGTCCAGGGCGCGGCGTTCGAGACCGGCCCCCTGGCCACCCTCTACCGCAAGAGCATCGAGCGGATCAGGGCGGTCGACCAGGACAGCTGGATCTTCCTGGAGCCGCAGGCCGTGGGCGTCAACTGGGGGCTGCCGTCGTCGCTGCCGCGCTTCGACGACCCGCGCGGCGGGCCGCCGCGCATCGCCTTCGCCCCGCACGTCTACCCGCTGCCGCTGGACCTCGGGGACGACTACGCCGCGGGCTCCAAGGAGTGGACCGACCGCACGCTGGGCTGGTGGCGCGAGAACATCGCGCGGACGGCCGAGCGCATGGGGGCGCCCGTCCTGCTGGGCGAGTTCGGGCTGGACATGACCCGGCCCGGCGCGTCCGACCTGGTGCGGAAGGTCCAGGGGCTGAGCGACGAGGTGGGCACCGGCATGGCCTACTGGTCGCGGGACGCCGACGCCTGGGGGCCGTACGACGTGAAGGGGAAGGCCACCGCGTTGCCGGGCGCGTACGTCAGGGCCTACCCGAGGGCGATCGGCGGCGTCCCGATCAGCGTGACCTACGGCGAGAACCGCCTCCAGGTGGTCTTCGACGCCAACGAGACCGGCCCCACCGAGATCTACCTGCCCGAGCGCGGCTTCCCCAACGGCGCCCGGGTGGACGGCGGCACCGCCGCCTGGAACGCCGCCAGGCGCATCCTGACGGTCACCACCAAGACCTCGGGCCGCGTCGTCCTGACCGTAACCCCCGCATGACGGGCCCCGGACAACCGTCACCCCCGCACAACCGGCCCCGGACAACCGTCACCCCCGCACAACCGGCCCCGGACAACCGTCACCCCCGCACAACCGGCCCCGGACAGCGGAACGGCCCCCGCCACGCAGGCGGGGGCCGTTCCGGCGGGACGCGGTCAGCCCATGTGGACCGGCGCGCCCTCGCTCTTCCGCCCGGCCTTGACGAACATCGTCAGCAGGGCCGTCAGCACCGCGACACCGGTGCTGACCAGGAAGGCGAGGTGCATGCCGTCCATGAACGAGTGGTGCACGGCGTCGGTGACCACCTGCGGCAGCCCGGGAGGCGCCGCGCCGAACGCGGCGGCCTTCTCCAGCAGCGGGAGCTGTGCGGGCGGGATCGCCTGCGCCGCCGGGCCGAGGTAGCCGGGCAGGGTGTCGGCGATCTCGCCGGCCATCACGGCGCCCAGGATCGCGGTGCCGAGCGCGCCGCCGACCTGCATGGCCGACTGCTGCACGCCGCCCGCGACACCGCTCAGCTCGACCGGCGCGTTGCCCACGATGATCTCGGTCGCGCCGACGAACACCGGCGAGAGACCGAAGGCCAGCAGCACGAACGGCAGGCCGCTCTCGATGAACGAGGCGTCGATGCTGAGACGCGACATGAGGAACATCGAGCACGCGGTGATCAGCAGACCGGCGGCCATCGTGATCTTCGGCCCGAGCTTGCCGATCGCCATGCCGGCCAGCGGCGAGGCCACGATCATGCCCGCGCTCATCGGCAACATCCGCAGACCCGCCTCCAGCGGGGTCAGGCCGTGCACGCCCTGGAAGAAGAAGCCGAGGAAGAACATCGCGCCGAACATGGCGAACGCGACCATCATCATCAGCAGGGTGCCGATCGAGATCGAGGCGTTCTTGAACAGCGACAGCGGCACCAGCGGCTGCTTGGCCCTGCTCTGCCAGAAGATGAACGCGGCGATGAGCACCACGAACGCGCCGATGAAGGTCAGCGTCGTCGAGTCGCCCCAGCCCCACTCGGGGGCCTTGATGATCGTCCAGACCAGCGAGAACATCGCGCCCGACAGCAGCAGCACGCCGAGCCAGTCGATCCTGGCGAACGTCTGGACGCGGTTCTCCTTGATCAGGAAAATGCCCATGATCAGCGCGACGATGCCCACCGGGGCGTTGATGAAGAAGACCGACTCCCAGCTCACCTTCTCCACCAGCACGCCGCCCACGATCGGGCCGGCGGCGCTGGACAGGCCGATGATCGCACCCCAGGCGCCCATGGCCTGGTTCAGCTTCTCACCGGGGAAGGCGCCACGCAGCAGGGCCAGGGCGGCCGGCTGGAGCAGGGCGCCGAAGAGGCCCTGCAGCACCCGCAGGCCGATCAGCGCGCCGACCGGCGACACGCCGGGAACGATGTCGGCCAGTTCCTGGCTGAGACCGATGCCGATCGAGGACAGAGCGAAGCCGGTCACGCCGATCAGGAAGACGCGCTTGTGCCCGAACAGGTCGCCGAGCTTGCCCGCCGTGATCAGGAACACGGCCAGCGCGAGCAGGTAACCGCTGGTCACCCACTGCAGGTCGGACAGCGACGCCTTCAACTCCATCTGGATGACGGGGTTGGCGATGCCCACCACCGTGCCGTCCAGCATCACCATGATGACGCCGAGGCTGACCGCCAACAGCACCAGCCACGGGTTTCCGCCACCTGTCCCCGTCTTACCGAGGCCGGGCGACGACGGTTCGACGACCGCCTTCGCGTTAGCCATAAGGTCCCCCTCAGTCACATACCGCTCAACTGCGGCATAGGTCTCGTAAGCCTCAGGTAGGGTATGTCAGGCGATGACTTATGACAAACGATTTTAAAAAGACGCCGCATGACTTCTGGCACACTGTGACAGAAAGGTGGCGAAGGGGTGTCCGCTGTGGGTCTACGGGAACGCAAGAAGGAGAAGACGCGCCTCGCGCTCCTCGACGCGGCGCTCGACCTGTTCCTCGAACAAGGATACGAGTCCACCACGATCGAGCAGATAGCGGGGGTCGTCGAAGTCTCTCCCCGCACCTTCTTCCGCTACTTCACCAGCAAGGACCATCTCGTTCTGTGGTTCCACGACCACGGCGAGGAGATCCTGCTGGAGGAGTTCGCCGCTCGTCCCGCGGACGAGCCCCCGTTCACGTCGCTCATGCACGGCCTGCGGGCCATGGTGGACGACATGCAGGGGTCAACGCCGGAGGACACCGAGAGGTTCCTGAAGCTGCGGCAACTATTCGATAAATATCCACATCTGGTGGGACAGTCGGTGGCCCGGGGCGCCATGACGGAGACCCGGCTGGCCGAGGCCGTCGCCGCCCGCAGAGGGGTCGCCCCCGAGGACGATCAGCTGACGTACCTGATCGTGGCGTTCGCGATGTCCACCATGCGCATCGGCTTCGAGTGCCCCCGCAGGGAGACCACCATGCCGGAGATCGTCTCGCGCATCTCCGAGGCGGTCGCGCTGGCCGAGGCGTCGTTGCGGCCCGGCTGGGACACCCGGCCGGCGGCCTAGTTCATCGTGGGGTCGTCGGGGCAGGTCGCCACGAAGGCCAGCTCGCCCGGCTGGCGCCGCAGCACGTGCCGCCAGAGCGAGCCGGGGTCGCCGTGGAAGGTGTCGCCGTCCTCGGAGTCGACGACGTACCAGGCGCCTTCGGCGATCTCGCTCTCCAGCTGGCCGGAGGTCCAGCCGGCGTACCCGGCGAAGATCCGCATCTGCGCGATCTCGCCCTGGAGGATCTCGGGGGGCGCGTCGAGGTCGACCGTGCCCAGACGGGAGACGGCCGGGGTGCCGGCGTGGAGCCTGCGCCAGCCGAGCGGCTCCTCCCCGCTCGGGACCGCCGCGAGGGCGAGGGCGCTGTCGGTCTGCACGGGACCGCCTTCGAACAGCACCGGCGGCCCGGTCACCAGCGGGTCCCAGACCGGCAGCACCTGCGTGACCGAGATGTCGCTGGGCCGGTTGAGCACCACGCCGAGCGTGCCGCCGTCGTGGTCGTGTTCCAGGATCAGCACGACGCTACGCCGGAAGTTGGGGTCGTCAAGAAGCGGCGTCGCCACCAACAAACCGCCGACGTAGATCGCTTCCGCCATACCTCCATCATGAGGGCTGTGACGGGCTTCCGCTCCCCCGGCTCGGTCATGTTACTTTCTGTGCGCTTATGGGCACGATCTGTGGCAAAGATCACGCTTGCGGGGCTCGGGAGGAGCACATGCGCATCGGTACACGCCTCGTCCTGGCCGCCCTTCCCGTGGGCGCGGCCGTGCTGCTCCCGTCGTCCGCGCAGGCGTGGCCGCTGCCCGACCGGGGTGATCCGTTCACGATGACGACCGACCGGATCGCGTGCGGCTCGGGGTCCGTACGGGTCACGCTGCGCAACCAGACCCCTCAGCTCGCCCGGTTCGACCTGCGGGTGGACGCGCGGAGCGTGGCGACCGGCTCGATCCCGGCCCGCAAGCAGGTGGTCAGGACGGTGCGCATCGACCGGGGCACCACCCGCGAGATCGAGGCGTTCTCGGTCACCGACACCCATCCCGACACGCTGCTCGACTCCACCCGGGTGCGCAACGACTGCGCCTGGGGGCGGGAGCGCAGGCACGGCCGCCTGCCGTACACCGGGCCGCCGTCCGACCTGTGGGGCAAGCTGGCGACGGCGGCCGGGCTCGTGGTAATGGGCGGGATCATGTGGTGGTACGGCTCCGTCTGGCCCCGTTCGGTCCCCGACGGCCCCCTGTGACCCCGCCCGTGACCCCGCCTGCGCGAGAGGCGCCGTCGTGCCGCGTCAGGCGTCCCGCGGGACGAACGCGCCCGCCCGCGCCGCGGCCAGCGTGCGCAGCGCCGCGTCCCGGGCGACCTCCAGGTCCACCGGCTCCTTGGTGACCAGCAGGCGGTAGTAGAGCGGCGCGGAGATCGCCCGGATCACCTCCATGCCGTCGGTGCCCTCGGGCAGCTCACCCCGTTTCACCGCGAGGTCGACGACCTTCGCCCACTCCTCGATGCGCCGCAGATAGAACGCGCGCAACGCCTGGACGGCCTGCGCGTCGGAGGTGCCCGCCGCGATCACCGCCTGGAACGTGGCCCCGAGCCGGTGGTCGGTGACCGCGCCCACGACGGCCCCGGCGTTGGCCAGCAGGTCGCCCTCGATGGATCCCGTGTCGGCGTGCGGTGACGACTGCTCGGCCAGCTCGGTCATCAGGTCCGTCACCAGCCCGGCCCTGCTGCCCCAGCGCCGGTAGACCGTGGTCTTGCCCACGCCGGCCCTGGCCGCCACCTGGTCCATGGTCAGCCCATGGAAACCGTGCTCGACCAGCTCGTCCTGAGTGGCCTCCAGCACGGCCGCGCGCACGCGCGCGGTGCGGCCCCCTGGCCGCACAGTCCCCGCCAAACGGGACTCTTGTTCCATTAATGCCCCTTTCATGCTATCGTCGTGCCGCATCTTAACGGAACTAGCGTCCCATTAGGGGGATGGCATGACCGTGCTCGCCGATCGGCCCCGATCCGATCGCATGACGTCCGCGCAGCGGCTGGTTCTGGTGCTCCTGCTGGGGTCCCAGTTCATGCTCGCCGTGGACTTCTCCATTCTGAACGTGGCGCTGCCGGTGATCGGTTCAGGTCTCGGCTTCGCGCTGTCCGACCTCCAGTGGGTGGCCACGACGTTCGCGTTGGCCGCCGCCGGGTTCACGTTGCTCTTCGGCAGGATCGCCGACCTGTTCGGGCGGCGCCGGCTGTTCCTGGCGGGCATGGTGCTGCTGGGGGTCTCCTCGCTGGCCGGCGGCCTGGCCGTCTCACCGGGCATGCTGCTGGTCGCCCGGGTCGCCCAGGGCCTGGCCACGGCCGTCGTCACGCCCGCCGGGCTCGCGCTGCTGACCACGTCGTTCCCCGAGGGGCCGCTGCGGGCCAGGGCGCTCGGCCTGAACGGCGCGCTGATGTCGGCCGGGTTCACCTCGGGCGCGATCCTGGGCGGGCTGCTGACCGAGTTGCTGAGCTGGCGGTGGGCGTTCCTCGTCAACGTGCCCGTCGCGCTGGCCGTGGTCGTCGCCGCGCCCGTGGTGCTGAAGGAGAGCCGTCCCGCCGAGCGGCCCGGGATGGACCTGCCCGGCGCGGTGAGCGTGACCGCCGGCCTGCTCGCGCTGGTCTTCGGCCTGACCAGGGCCGGCGAGCACGGCTTCGCCGACCCCCTCGGCCTCGGCGCGCTCGCCGCCGGCGCCGCCCTGCTCGTCGCCTTCCGGTACGTCGAGCGCCGGGCCGCCGCGCCCCTGGTGCCCGTCCCGATCCTGGCCCGGCCCAGCGTCACCTGGGGCAACCTGGCCGGGCTGATCGCCTTCGCCACGGAGACGTCCCTCGTCTTCCTGATGACCCTCTACCTGCAGAAGGTGCTCGGCTACTCGGCACTGGCGACCGGGCTGGCGTTCGGGGTGCTGGGGCTCGGCACCGTGCTCGGCGGCGTGCTCGCGCCCCGGGTCCTCGGCCGGCTCGGCAGGGGCCGGGCGCTGGCGGCCGGTTTCGGGCTCCAGGCCGTCGCGACGGCGTCGCTGGCGCTGCTGGGCACCGGTCCCGGATGGATCTGGCTGCTGCTGGCGGCCACGTTCGCGGGCGGGATCGGGAACATGGTGGCGATCGTCGGGTTCATGGTGACGGCCACGTCCGGTCTGCCGGACTCCGAGCAGGGCCTGGCCACCGGCCTGGCGACGATGACCCAGCAGGTCGGCATCACCATGGGCATCCCGGTCATGAGCGCCGTGGCCACGGCCGCGATGGGCACCGTGCTCCAGGGGGTGATCGTGGCGGTGCTCGTCAACGCCGCCCTCACGGTCGGCGGAGCACTGATCTCCCGCAAGCGTTCGGCAATGTCGAACTGATCTGCGCTAGGGTGGCCGCCGTGGGAGAGACGATTCAATCGGTGGAACGGGCGGCCGCGATCCTGCGGCTGCTCGCATCCGGCCCCCGCCAGCTCGGCGTGGCGGAGCTGGCCAGGGCGCTGGGCCTGCCCAAGGGCACGCTCCACGGCATCCTGCGCACGCTGGTCCGCGTCGGCTTCGTCGAGCAGGACGCCGCGACCGGAAAGTACCGGCTCGGGGCCACCCTGCTCCACCTGGGCAGCAGCTACCTCGACGTCAACGAGCTGCGCACCCGCTCGATCAACTGGGCCGACGCCCTGGCCGGGCGGAGCAGGGAGAGCGCCTGGATCGGCACCCTGCACGAGGGGCACGTGCTGGTGATCCACCACGTGTTCCGCCCGGACGACAGCATGCAGACCCTCCAGGTCGGCACCTACCTGCCGACGCACGCCAGCGCGCTCGGCAAGGTGCTGCTCGCCTACGACCCGTACGGGGAGTCGCTCGCGGCCCCGCCGCTGCCGGCGTACACCGACCGGACGCTGGTCGACGCCGCCAAGCTGGAGGAGGACCTGGAGCAGGTCCGGGCCAGGGGGTGGGCGGCCGAGATGGAGGAGCTCACCGAGGGCGAGGTCGCCATCGCCGCCCCGATCAAGGACCCGCGCGGCCTCGTGGTGGGCGCCATCGGCATCCGCGGCGCGGTCGAACGGCTGACCTCCGACGGCGCCCTGACCATGGAGTACGTCTCCTACGTCCGCGACGCCGCCCGCGCGATCACCCGCGATCTGGCCAGATGACCGGTTGAACAACACCGGGGCAAACACGTAACATCGCTCACATCGTTCGACAATGTCGAACCCCGACTCCCCAAGCGAGGAACCTCGTGCCTCGACCGCACTACATCGCAGCCATCGACCAGGGCACCACGTCCAGCCGGTGCATCGTCTTCGACCAGGCCGGCAACATCGTCACCGTCGCCCAGCGCGAGCACCGCCAGATCTTCCCCAAGCCGGGCTGGGTCGAGCACGACGCCGAGGAGATCTGGCAGTCGGTCCAGAGCGTCATGGCCGAGGCCACCGAGGGGCTCGACATCGCCGCGCTGGGCATCACCAACCAGCGCGAGACCACCGTCCTGTGGGACCGGGAGACCGGGCGTCCCGTCTGCCCCGCGATCGTGTGGCAGGACACCAGGACCGACGCGCTCACCCGCGCGCTCGCCGAGCACGAGGGGCTGTTCAAGGAGAAGGCCGGCCTGCCGCTGACCACCTACTTCTCCGGGCCGAAGATCCGCTGGCTGCTCGACGCGTACGACCTGCGCGAGCGAGCCGAGCGCGGCGAGGTGCTGTTCGGCACGATGGACAGCTGGCTGCTGTGGAACCTGACCGGCCGCCACCTGACCGACGTGACCAACGCCAGCCGCACGATGCTGATGAACATCCACACGCTGAGCTGGGACGACGACCTGCTCGCCGCCCTCGGCGTGCCGCGCGCGATGCTGCCGGAGATCCGCCCGTCCGCCGAGGTCTACGGCCACACCGCGGCCGGCGTGCCGGTGGCCTCCGCGCTCGGCGACCAGCAGGCGGCGCTGTTCGGCCAGACCTGCTTCGAGCCCGGCGAGACCAAGAGCACCTACGGCTCGGGCAGCTTCCTGCTGATGAACACCGGCCAGGACCCCGTCGTCTCCCGGCACGGCCTGCTGACCACCGTCGGCTACCAGATCGGCGACGGCCCGGCCACGTACGCGCTGGAGGGCGCGATCGCCGTCACCGGCTCGCTGGTGCAGTGGCTGCGCGACAACCTGGGACTGATCTCCAGCGCCGCCGAGATCGAGACGCTGGCCAAGACCGTCGACGACAACGGCGGCTGCTACTTCGTCCCGGCCTTCTCGGGGCTGTTCGCGCCCCACTGGCGCTCCGACGCGCGCGGCGTGATCGCCGGGCTGACCGGGTTCGTCACCAAGGGGCACATCGCGCGGGCCGTCCTGGAGGCCACCGCCTGGCAGACCCGCGAGGTCGTCGACGCGATGAACGCCGACTCCGGCCTCGACCTGACCACGCTGCGCGCCGACGGCGGCATGACGGCCGACAACCTGCTCATGCAGACGCTGGCCGACGTGCTGGCCGTCCCCGTGATCAGGCCGATGGTCGCCGAGACCACCGCGCTCGGCGCCGCGTACGCCGCCGGCCTGGCCACCGGCTACTGGCCCGACCTCGACAGCCTGCGCGCCAACTGGCACAAGGCGTCGGAGTGGCGGCCGGAGATCGACGAACAGGTCCGCGCGCGGGAGTACCGCAATTGGAAGAAGGCCGTGGCCCGCACCCTCGACTGGGTCGAACAGTAGGACTGGAGCACGTCATGAACATCGTCATCGGCGCCGACCGGGCCGAGATCCGGCACGAGCTCTCCCGCGCCACGTACGACCTGCTGGTGATCGGCGGCGGCATCCTCGGCACCTCCGTCACCTGGATGGCCGCGCAGGCCGGGCTGCGGGTGGCGATGGTCGAGGCGGGCGACTTCGCCGGGGCCACCTCCAGCGCGTCGTCCAAGCTGGTCCACGGCGGCCTGCGCTACCTGCAGACCGGCAACGTCAAGCTGGTCGCCGAGAACCACCGCGAACGCCGTGCCCTGGCCGCCGACATCGCGCCCCACCTGGTCAAACCGCTCAGCTTCCTGGTGCCGATCTACAAGGGCGGCCCGCACGGCGCGGCCAAGCTCGGCGCCGGCGTCTTCCTGTACTCCGCGCTGTCGGTGTTCGGCGACGGCATGGGCAAGGTCATCACGCCGCACCAGGCCATGACCCGCGTCCCCGCGCTGCGCAGCGAGGGGCTGCGCGCCGCCGCCGTCTACGGCGACCACCAGATGAACGACAGCCGCGTCGCCGTCATGACCGTGCGCGCGGCCGTCGACGCGGGGGCGGTCGTGCTCAACCACGCCGAGGTCGTCGGACTGCGCAAATCGGGCGGCGCCACGACCGGCAGCGTGACCGGGGCCGAGCTGCGCGACCGTCTCGACGGCACCGAGTTCGGGGTGGACGCCCGGCTCGTCCTCAACGCCACCGGCCCGTGGGTGGACCACCTGCGCCGGATGGAGGACCCGCACGCCGCGCCGAGCATCAGGCTCTCCAAGGGCGCCCACCTGGTCATGCGCCGCCACGACCCGTGGAAGGCCGCGCTCACCACGCCGATCGACAAGTACCGGGTCTCCTTCGCCATCCCGTGGGAGGACCACCTGCTGCTCGGCACCACCGACGAGGCGTACGAGGGCGACCCGGCCGACGTGCGCGCCACCGACGCCGACATCGCCCAGATCCTCGACGAGGCCGGTCACGCCGTACGCGACTGCCAGCTCCGCCGTGAGGACATCACCTACGCCTTCGCCGGGCTGCGCGTGCTGCCCGGCGGCCCCGGGCAGGTGTCGGCCGCCAAGCGGGAGACCGTGGTGACCAGGGGCGCGGGCGGCATGTTGTCGGTCGCGGGCGGCAAGTGGACCACCTACCGGCACATCGGCAGGCACGTCCTGGAGACCCTCTCCCGCCTGCCGGGCCGGCCGCTCGGCGACGACCTGGCCGACATCCTGCCCGCCGTGCCGCTGCCGGGCCTGGCCAGCCCGGACGCCGTCGCCATGCGCCTGTGGACCGAACGCGAGCCGGGCGCCCGCATGGACCCGCTGGTCGCCCGCAACCTGGCCACCCACTACGGCACGATCGCCTTCGACGTGGCCCGGCTCATCCGCGACGACCCCTCGCTCGGCGAGCGCATCCACCCCGACGGGCCCGACATCTGGGCCCAGGCCGTCTACGCCCGCGACCACGAGTGGGCGGCCACCGTCGACGACGTCGTGCGCCGCCGTACCACGCTCACCGTGCGCGGCCTCGACACGCCCGACGTCCGCACCCGCATCGAGCAGCTCCTCGCCTGACCGTCACCCGGGCCGCGGCGGCGCCCCGCCGCCGCGGCTGCGACGAACGTCACCGCAGTTCACAGGTTCGAAGCGGCCGGTACGGGGAATCCGAGATGGCGCGTCCGCCGCCTCCCAACATGGCGGCGGGCCGCCTACCGGCCGAACCCTCTTCTGCCGCCCCTACGGAGGTGACGTCATGTCCGCCAAGTCCCGGCTGCACATCGCGATGGTGGCTCCCCCGAGGTTCGAGAACCCGCCCCGCTCGTACGGCGGTGTCAAGGTCATGATGGACGACCTCGCGCGGTCCCTGCTCAGACTGGGCCACCAGGTCACCCTGATCGGCGCGGGCCGGTCGGGCACGTCCCCGCACGTCCTGGCCGCCTACACCGAGCCGCCTTCCCACCCGCTCGACGAACCCGCCCCTAGGGCGGCGGTCCCCGACGTCCGGCCGGCGGACCTGGACGTGGACGTCGTCCACGACCACTCCCCGGCCGGCTCGGTGACCGCCCTGAACCCCCGGATCCCGACGGTGACGACCGTGCACGGCCCGGCCTCCGGCGAGCAGGCCGAGCGCTACCGCCGGCTCGGCGACTCCGTCGGCCTGGTGTCCACCTCGACGTTCCAGCGCATGCAGGCCCCCGACCTCAACTGGCTGGGCACCGTGCACAACGGCGTGGACCTGAAGAGCTTCCCCTTCCGCGAGCGCAAGGAGGACTACGCGCTCTTCCTCGGCCGGTTCAGCCCCGGCAAGGGCGCCCACCTGGCCATCGACGCCGCCCGGCGGGCCGGCCGGCGCATCGTGCTCGCCGGCCGGTTGAACGAGCCGTCCGAGCACGAGTACTTCGACCGCCACATCCGCCCCCGGCTCGGCGACGACGCCGTCTACGTCGGCGAGGCCGACGGCCCGCGCAAGCGCGAGCTGTTGGCCGACGCCCACTGCCTGCTCTTCCCCAGCCGCCGGGAGGAGGCGTTCGGCATGGTCATGATCGAGGCCATGGCGAGCGGCACCCCGGTGGTCGCGCTGCGCGGCGGCGCCGTGGGCGAGGTCCTCGTCGACGGCATCACCGGTTACGTCTGCGACGACCCCGCCGACCTGGCCGAGGCGGTCGAGGCCGCGGGCGGCCTGAACCCGGCCGACTGCCGCATGCACGTCAAGCGCAACTTCGACGCGCTCGGCATGGCCATGGGCTACGAGAAGATCTACGAGCTGAGCATCCGCGACCGGCGTCCGGCGCCGTTCGCCGCCTGACCGGCGCGTCCCCGTGCGGCGGATCGCCGCCGCACGGGGTGTCGCCCCCGTCCCGGGGGAAGGGGGTAGGCATGCGCACTGCCATGAACGAGGCTCTGATCAGGCATTTCACCGACCTGCGCGACGGCGTCCACGGCGGCGTCACCGCGCGGGAGGACAAGGAACGCCTGTTCGCCACGGCGGTCGAGCTGCTCGACCCGGTGGCGCGGGCGACGCTGGACGAGTTCAACGCCGACCTGCTCCTCGGCACGGGGCAGGTGGTGGCCAGCGGGCTCACCAGGTCTCAGGAGGGCGGGCTCAACGCCATGTGGTCGCTCACGTGGCCGGAGCAGCGCGACAAGGACATCCTGCCGATCGCGATCGTGGCCCACTACGGCGCCGACTTCCACCACCCGCACCTGCGCGGCAACACGGTCGGCGACTGGCCGCTGAACGTCTTCGACCACTCCGACGCGGCGGGCCAGCTCACCACCCTGCGCGCCATCGCCGCCGCCGACGCCCACAACCTGGTCTTCCAGGAAAGCTACCGCCTCATCCCCGCCGTCACCCGGTAGGCGGGAGCTTTCCCGTCTTCACGGCCCTTGCACGCTTTTCCGTCTTCACGGCCCTTGCACGCTTTTCCGTCTTCACGGCCCTTGCACGCTTTTCCGTCTTCACGGCTTCGCGTGGTCGAGCCACCCGCCGTACTCCGGCTGGTGGCCCTCCATGTCACGCCCGCTGACCCTTCACCGGCGCGCCGCCGTGACGGTGCGCTCTGTGGGCCGTCCGGGTGCGGGGCCGAGCCTGCCGGGTCGGCCCCCGCGCGTCACGCCTCGGTGAAGCCTCTTGCCCGGCCGCCGGCGCTCTCGCGGACCGCGGCGGCCACCGCCGTCGCCACGTCGGGGTGGAAGACGCTCGGCACGATGTAGTTGGGGCCCAGCTCCTCCGGGGTCACCACGGCCGCCAGCGCGCCCGCCGCGGCCAGCAGCATCTCCTGCGTCACCCCGCCGGCCTGCGCGTCGAGCAGGCCGCGGAACACGCCCGGGAAGGCCAGCACGTTGTTGATCTGGTTGGGGTAGTCGGAGCGGCCGGTCGCCACCACGGCGGCGTGCTCGCGCGCGTCGTCGGGCGAGACCTCGGGCTCGGGGTTGGCCAGCGCGAAGACCACGGAGTCCTTGGCCATCGTCGCGATGTCGTCGCCGGTCAGGATGCCGGGCGCGGACACGCCCACGAAGACGTCGGCGTCCTTGACCGCGCCGCGCAGGTCGCCCGCGTAGCCGTCGGCGTTGGTGTGCTCGGCGATCCAGCGCAGCGAGTCGTCGAGGTCGTCGCGGCCCTTGTGCACGGCGCCCAGGTAGTCGCAGACCACCACGTTGCGGGCGCCGGCGGCCAGCAGCAGCCGCAGCACCGCGTTCCCGGCCGCGCCGGCGCCGGCCATCGTGATCCTGACGTTCTCGATGGACTTGTTCACCACGCGCAGCGCGTTGGTCAGCGCCGCCAGCACGCAGATCGCCGTGCCGTGCTGGTCGTCGTGGAAGACCGGGATGTCCAGCAGCTCGCGCAGCCGGCGCTCGACCTCGAAGCAGCGCGGCGCGCCGATGTCCTCCAGGTTGATGCCGCCGAACCCGGGCGCGATCAGCTGCACCGTGCGGACGATCTCGTCGACGTCCTGGGTGTCGAGGCAGATCGGCCAGGCGTCGATGCCCGCGAACCGCTTGAACAGGGCCGCCTTGCCCTCCATGACCGGCAGCGCGGCCTCCGGCCCGATGTTGCCCAGGCCCAGCACCGCCGACCCGTCGGTGACCACGGCCACCGAGTTGCGCTTGATCGTCAGGCGCCGCGCGTCCTCCTTGTTCCTGGCGATGGCCATCGACACGCGCGCCACGCCCGGGGTGTAGGCCATGGACAGCTCGTCGCGGTTGCGCAGCGGCACCTTCGACTTCATCTCGATCTTGCCGCCGAGGTGCATGAGGAACGTGCGGTCGGACACCTTGTGGATGACGACGCCCTCGACCGCCTCCAGCTGGTCGACGATGGCCTGCGCGTGGTCGGTGTCACGCGCGGCGCAGGTGACGTCGATGCGGAGCTTCTCGTGGCCCGCGTTGGTGACGTCGAGGGCGGTCACCACGCCTCCGGCCGACTCTACGGCGTGGGTGAGCTGGCTCACGGCCTTGCCGCCTGCGGGCACCTCGAGACGCACGGTTATGGAGTACGACACACTCGGGACGGTCGCCACGTCAATCGCTCCTTCGGGACTGACCAAGAAGTCATCCAAGGATAGGGGGCATCAGGTCAACCCAGTGCCGTCGCTGCGGTGACGATGAGATCGACACACGCGGGGACGGGAATCGTCGTGCTGTCGAGCACAAGGTGATAGTGGCACGGATCACCCGGATCCGCCCGATAGAAGTGGCGGACGTAGGCCGTCCTGGCCCGGTCGTTGTCCTCGACGACGGCCCGCGCCTCCCGCTCGCTCGTGCCGCTCAGCGTGGCCGTCTGGCGGACCCGGCGCTTCAGCGGCGCGTCGAGCCTGACGTGGAGGGCGCCGGGATGGTCGGCCAGCACCAGGGCGCCGGCGCGGCCCAGGAAGACGCCTCCCTGGGTCAGGGCCATCTCCTTCATCATGCGCTCGGTGCGCCGGACGAACTCCTCGGGCGGCAGCGGCATCGCGCCGGGCACGTACATGTCCACGCCGCCGAAGGTGACCGTGGGCAGCCGGATGGCGCCCGACAGCAGCCTGCCCAGGCCGTGCTCGGCGCGGTCGTCGTGGGCCAGCGCCTCCTCCAGCGTGCAGCCGAGCTCCTTGGCCACGGCGCTGGGGATGGCACGGTCGACGAAGGGCACGCCGAGCCGTTCGGCGACGGCCGGGCCGATGTGGCTGCCGGCCGTGCCGTAGGCCGCGGAGATCGTGACGACCCGCATACCCCCAGGTTAGAACAGGGCGCTCGCCAATGCTCTACGCGCTTTCGCCAAAGATGGGTCGTCTGACGGCAACGCGTCGAAAAGTCCGAGCAAGTGCTTTCTGGCCCGGTCGCGGTCGTCGCCCGACGTGCGCTTGACCACGGCCACGACACGCTCGAACGCCTCGTCGACCGCGCCGGAGAGCATCTCCAGGTCGGCGGCCAGCAGCTGCGCGTCGATGTCGGACGGGTCCTGGAGGCGCCGCTGCACGTCGGCCGGGTCGGCCGCGGAGGTGCGCTTGATCAGGCCGACGCCCGCCAGGCCCATCTTGGCGTCCTCGTCGCCGGGGACGCGGGCCAGCAGGCGCTGGTAGGCCGCCTCGGCCGCGTCGAGGTCGCCCGCGTCGATGGCCTGCTCGGCCGCCACCAGGTCGGGGTCGGCGGGCGGCCCGGCGGGCTCCTGCGGCCCCTCCTCGGCCGCCGGCGGCCGGGCGTCGGGGTTGGCCTGGTAGAACTGCTCGACCGCGCCCATCAGCTCGTCGAGCCAGCGGCGCACCTCCTGCTCGGGCAGCACCTGCTGGAAGCCGGTGACGGCCTGCCCCTGGAAGATGGCCAGCACGGTCGGCACGGCCTGCACCCGCAGCGCCTGCGCGATCTGGGGGCTGGCGTCGACGTTGACCTTGGCCAGCACGGCCCGGCCGCCCAGATCGCCGATCACCTTCTCCAGCACCGGGCTGAGCTGGGCGCTGCCGGGCGCCCTCGGCGACCACAGGTCGAGCACCACCGGCACGGTCATCGACCGGTCGATGACGTCCGTCGTGAACGTCTCCTCGGTCACGTCGACGACCGAGGCCGAGGTGGCCCCCTGGGGACCGGCGGCCTCCCGCCGGGCCTGGGCCTCCAGTGCCTGTTTGCGCGCGCCCAGGTCCACAGCTCCGTAGAGCGACCCGGGCCTAGAGAAGTCCGCCATGCTCCTCATCTTGCCGCATGGACGGGCCCGCGAAGTCACCCGCCGCCACCCTCAGCGTGCGGAGCTGGTCGAAGATCTGGCGGAGTTCGTCCTCGGCGTACATCGTGAGGCCGAACTCGGCGGCCATCAGGTCGTCGGTGGCCCGGCGCACGACCTCCCTTCCCTTGGCGGTGATCTCGGCCAGCACGCCGCGTCCGTCGCGGGGGTTGGGCAGGCGGCAGACGAACCCGGACTTCTCCAGCCTGTCCACCGTGTTCGTGACGCTGGTGGGGTGGACCATGAGCCGTTCGCCGATCTTCCACAGCGGCAGCGAGCCGGTGTGGCTGAAGGTCAGCAGGACCAGGGCCTCGTAGCGGGCGAAGGTGAGGTCGTGGGGTTTCAGCAGCGAGTCGAGCTGCGACAGCAGGATCTGCTGCGCTCTCATGATCGAGGTGACCGCGGCCATCGCGGAGGAAGGCCCGAAGCGGGCACGCCAGCTCTCCGCGGCGCGGTCGATGGGATCGAACGGCAGATTGAGCGGCTTCGGCTGGGACACAGCGCTACGGTAGCGTGCCTCTCGTCCCGGTTTCGTCGGGCTACCTGGAGCGACAGGCTTCACCGCTTGACCAAGAATCCGACCGTCAATCATCACGCTCCGTTATTGTTCTCTCACGTAAGGTGACGCGGAAGCCAAGTCCATCTGCCGTGGGGACGGGTCTGGGCTGGCATTCTTCCGCTTTGCCGAGGGCACGGGGGGTGCTTGGTGAACATCAACGGGATACAGGGTGCGTGAGCACTCGGGCGTTACACGCGAGGAGCTGAAGCACAGCGCGGCCGTGACAGTGGCGGTGCTGCTCGCTCTCGGCCTGGTCGCGGCGTGGAACGTCCTGATACCCGGCGTCGACGCGTGGGAGAACATCCTGGCCGCGGTCATCGGCTCGCTGCGGATGACCGGGCCGGTGGCGGCCGCTTTCGCCGCGTGGGTGGCGTTGCGCAAGCGGCGCGCCCTGCGCGGGCGGTCGCTCACGACGTGGCGGGCGCTCAAGGCGCCGCTGGCGATCGTGGTGGTGGTGCTGGGCTCGTTCGGCGCGACGGTGCTGGTGCTGGCGGTCAAGACCGTGCTCACCGACCAGGCGGGGCGGCTCAGCCTGTCCGGCCTGGGCATGGGCATGGCGGGCCTGGCGCTCTACGCGGTGATCGGGTGGGTGGCCGGCTGGGTCGTGCCCAAGATGCTCACTCCGCCTATCACGGGGCTGGCCTGCTACGTCGCCTTCTCCTGGCTGGCCGACGACCGGGGGCTGGCCGACCGGCTGGTGCCGGGCACGGGCGAGCCGTACGACCTGTTCCAGGGGCTGGGCGGGGCGCCGTTCTTCGACCAGACGATCTGGCTGCTCGGCATCACCTGCGCGCTGCTGCTCGGCTGGGCGGCGCTGGTGACCAGGCAGGCCCTGGTGCTGGCGTGCGCGCTGCTGGCCGTCCTGGCTGCTGGCATGGGCGTGTCGCGGATGCTGGCCCACCCCAAGCCGGCCGCGGCCGAGGACATCGCCTACGCCTGCCAGGAGTGGCCGATCACGGTCTGCCTGCACCCCGGGATGCGGGCCGGGCAGACCGAGCTGGGCGCGGTGTTCACGCAGATAGCCTCGCGCCTGGCCGGCACGCCGGCCGCGTTCACGCGGGTGGAGCAGCGGCCGCTGGACGAGCCGCTGAAGCCCTCCAACGGCCTGGCGCCGATCCACGTGCCCGACCTGTCGGCGGGGTTCGCCGAGGAGGCGGCCTACGAGTACATCGACGCGCTGGCCGCCCGCTGCCCCGGCACGCCGGCCGACGGCTACCGGGAGATCGTGATGGCCTGGCTGCGCGGCGAGCCGCTGCCCGGCGGCCCGCTGCCCGAGCACCAGTACGCCGCGTCCTGGTTCTCCGGTCTCGACGAGCACCAGCGCAGGGAGTGGCTGCGCATGTTCTACAGCGACTTCCAGGCGTGCCGCCTGTCCAGCACGCACTTCGGCGGCGGTCCGGCCCCCACCTCCGTCATCACGCCCCCCACCGGCGCCACGCCCGAGAGCAGCCACGTCTACCCGGTCTATCCCGACCCCGGCACCCCGAGCACATCCGGCTGAGGACGAAGATGTCACCCTGCGGGTGGCACTGATGATCGCCGAGCGGGTAGTCATGCCCCATGACGACTTCCCAGACGACGCCGCCGGACCTGGCTCCCCGGCGGCGGCGCAGGTGGCGATATGCGGCCGGGTTCCTCGTCCTGGCGGTCCTGCTCGTGGTGGGCGGCCGGCTGGCCTGGACCTGGCTCAACCCGTTCGGAGAGCAGACCGTCGACCGCAGCCAGCCGGTGCTGTTGCAGTCCATCAAGGACCTCAGCCGGTTCGAGGCGGCCACGGGCACCTTCCAGGTCGTCGTCGACCTGGAGAAGGACGCCAACTTCCTGCCCGACGCGGTCAAGGGCACCCGCACGCTGTTCGTGGGCGCGGGCGGCGTCGACGCCTACGTCGACTTCTCGGCCATGGGGGCGGGCGCGGTGACCGTGAACAAGGAGCGCACCGAGGCCACCGTCCGCCTCCCGCGCGCCCAGTTGGAGAAGCCCAACCTGGACAACAGCCGCTCGTACGTGTTCGCCCAGCAGCGCGGCCTGCTCGACCGCGTCCAGGACTTCCTGTCGGGCTCCCCGGGCGACCAGCGCGAGCTCTACCTGCTGGCGGAGAAGAAGATCACCGAGGCGGCCGTGGCCAGCGACCTGCGGGCGCGGGCCGACGCCAACACCAGGTCGATGCTCACCGGCATGCTCAAGTCGCTCGGGTTCGCCAAGGTGACCGTGAAGTTCACCGACGAGCCCTGACGGGCGTCCTTACCCCGCCTGCGGGCCGCTCCACCTCGGGTGGGGCGGCCCGTCCGCGTTCCCGCCTAGGTATGCCGAGGCGTCCTTAGTCCATGGGCGCGTCTGCCTAAGTACCTCCCTACCTGCCCGAACCCCGGCAGATAGGACATCCGCCCGATGTGGCGGGAGGGGCCTTAGGAGGAGTCTTAAGAGTGCAGGGAACAAGGAAACACGAACAGCAGGAGCATCGGATGAACGCCGAACTCGAGTACTCCGTCATGCAGCACCACGCCGCCGAACTCCGTCGGGCCGCCGCCGAGCAGCGGCGCGTACGGGAGGCGCTGAAGGGACAGCGTTCCGAGCGTCGCCACCGCTCGGTCTTCGCCAAGTTCCTGGCTTCATGACCGTCCACAAGCAGCCCGGCCGCAACCTCCCTCGCGGCCGGGCTGAGATGCCCCCTTAGGGGGCGCGTCCGGCGCCGGATTCCTGGCCGGCCCGAGCGCAGCGTCACCGACACCCCGGTCCCGTTCCTGGTCGGACCGGGGTTTCGCGCGTTCACGCCGTACGTCGCGGGGGCTCGTACGGCGTGGGCAGGACACTGACGGAAGATGTCAGGGATCGGCGCATACCGTCCGGGCATGGACAACAGCTTCGACTTCTTCGTCGGCACCTGGACCTCACGGCAGCGGCGGCTGCGCAAGGCGCTGGCCGGCAGCGACGAA
This sequence comes from Nonomuraea sp. NPDC003560, assembly GCF_042878785.1. Lineage (NCBI taxonomy): Bacteria > Bacillati > Actinomycetota > Actinomycetes > Streptosporangiales > Streptosporangiaceae > Nonomuraea > Nonomuraea sp. NPDC003560. Next base: position 278,728 of record NZ_JBIAOF010000003.1, read on the forward strand.
TGGTACGAGTTCACCGGGCGCACCAGGTGCTGGAGCGTTCTGGACGGCGCGGGCAACATCGACGAGGTCACCTTCCCCAGCGAGGGCTCGGCCGGGGTGACCCTGCGCCTGTACGACAAGGCGGCCGGCACCTGGTCGCTCTACTGGGCCGGCAGCGCCACCGGCATGTCCCTGCCGCCCGTCGTGGGCCGCTTCGACGACACCGGAGTCGGCCTGTTCACCTGCGACGACGTGTACGACGGCAGGCCGATCAAGGTCGCCTACGTCTGGTCGGACATCACCGCCGAGTCGTGCCGATGGGAGCAGCGCTTCTCCCCCGACGGCGGGACGACCTGGGAGACCAACTGGACGGCCGACTTCACCCGCGCCTCCTGAATCCTTTTCGGGGGTCGGCGCCTCTCATGTCCGTACAACGGAACGAGACAATGGGAGACCATCATGGTGATCGCCATCGCGGCCGGCGCTGCGGCCGTACTGATCTGCACGTGCGTCGTCGTACTGCGGCGAAGGAGCAAGGAACGTGGCTGACCCGCGGCGCCTCGGCACGGCCGCCGCGCCCGGCGCCCCGGCGCCGGCCGGCGGCGGGCGCGCCTGGTCGGACGAGCAGCTGATCAACGCGGCCCGGGCCGGCGACGCCGACTCGATCGCCGCGCTGGTGTCGGGCGCCCACCCGCACGTGCGGCGCTTCGCCCACACGCTGTGCGCCACGCCGGAGGACGCCGAGGACGCCGCCCAGGAGGCGCTGATCGTCCTGTACCGCAAGATCGGCACCCTGCGCGCGTCCGGAGCGCTGGCCTCGTGGATGTTCCGGATCATCCGCAACGAATGCATCAGGCGGGCCCGCCTGATGCTGCGTCCCGAACCGCCCGCGCCATCCTCGGCCGCCGCGCAGTCGGCCGAGGAGGAGATGTTCGAACGGCTGGAGGCCGCGCGGGTGGCCGAGGCCATCGCGGCACTCCCCGCCGACCAGCGGCGGGTGCTCATCATGCGGGACGTCCAGGGGCTCAGCGGCCGCATGGTCGCCGACGCCCTCGGGCTGAGCGTCCCGGCGATGAAGTCCCGCCTGCACCGCGCCCGTGCGACCGTGCACGGCCTGCTGTCCCAAGGAGCCCTCCATGACTGAGCCCACCGCGGGGACGTCACTGCCCCGTCACCTGGCCCGCGGCGCGCTGGGCTTCGGCGCGCTGATCGCCGCGATCGCGCTGATCCCGTGGACCGGGCCGGTCAGCCTGGTGCTCGCCGTCCCCGGCGCGATCGCCCTGCGCGGGTGCCCGGCGTGCTGGGTGATGGCGCTGGTGCAGCTCGTCTCGATGGGACGCATGCAGCGGCAGTGCACCGACGGCGTGTGCGAGCTGGTCCCGGCGGGCGGGCGGCACACGGGCAAGGGCGCGGCTCATTGACCGCGCCCTGACCGGCGACCGCGCACGGGGGCAGGAGACAGGCCCACCCGACGACAGCGACCGGGTGGGCCTGGACGGGTCAGGGCACGCGGATGATCAGCGCGTCGCCCTGCCCGCCGCCGCCGCACAGGCCGGCCGCCCCGAGGCCGCCGCCCCGCCGCTTCAGCTCGTACGCCAGCGTCAGCACGATCCGCGCCCCCGAGGCCCCGATCGGGTGCCCGAGCGCGATGCCGCCGCCGTTGACGTTCACCTTGTCCAGCGGCACGCCGAGCTCCTTGGCCGACTGCAGGACCACGCTCGCGAACGCCTCGTTGATCTCGATCAGGTCGAGGTCGTCGGCGGTCAGCCCCTGCTTGGACAGCGCGTGCTTGATGGCGTTGGCCGGCTGCGACTGCAGGGACGCGTCGGGCCCGGCCACGTTGCCGTGCCGGCCGATCTCCGCCAGCCACGGCAGCCCGAGCTCCTCGGCCTTGGCCTTCGACATGACCACCACGGCGCAGGCGCCGTCGGAGATCTGCGAGGCCGACCCGGCGGTGATGGTGCCGTCGGCGGCGAAGGCCGGGCGCAGCTTGGCCAGCGTCTCGGCGGTGGTGTCGCCGCGGATGCCCTCGTCCTCGCGGACGATCACCGGCTCGCCGCGGCGCTGCGGGATCTCGACCGGGACGATCTCCTCCTCGAAGACGCCGTTCTTGGTGGCGGCGGCGGCGAGCTGGTGGGAGCGGGCCGACAGGGCGTCCTGCTCGTCGCGGGCGATGCCGAGCCGGGCGTTGTGCCGCTCGGTCGACTCGCCCATCGCGCACTGGTCGAAGGCGCAGAACAGGCCGTCGTGGGCCATGGAGTCGACCACCTCGGAGCCGCCGTACTTGACGCCCTTGCGCAGCCCCGGCAGCAGGTGGGGGGCGTTGGTCATGGACTCCATGCCGCCCGCGACCACGATGTCGAACTCGCCGGCGCGGATGAGCTGGTCGGCCAGGGCGATGGCGTCGAGGCCCGACAGGCAGACCTTGTTGACGGTCAGCGAGGGCACGGTCATCGGGATGCCGGCCTTGACGGCGGCCTGGCGGGAGGGGATCTGGCCGGCGCCCGCCTGGAGCACCTGGCCCATGATCACGTACTCGACGGCCTCCGGGGCCACTCCGGCACGTTCCAGGGCGGCCTTGATGGCGATGCCACCCAGCTCCACGCCGGACAGCCCGGACAGGGCGCCGAGCAACTTGCCGATGGGGGTACGAGCTCCGGCGACGATGACGGAACTGGACATTGGCGGCGGCCTCCTGTGCTCACGAGGGGTTCTTTGACACCATACCCACGAGTAGGAGCTCGCCCGCTATGGAGGTAGGCCACACAATGTTCATGCGCATCGACCACATCGGGATCGCCTGCCACGACCTGGAGGAGAAGATCGCGTTCTTCTCCGAGACGTTCGAGCTGACCGTCGTGGCCCGCGAGGTCAACGAGGCGCAGGGCGTCAAGGAGGCGATGCTGCACATCGCCGACGGCGAGGGCGGGGGCTCCTACATCCAGCTGCTGGAACCGCTCTCCGACGACTCGCCGGTGGGGAAATTCCTCGCCAAACGCGGCGAAGGTGTCCATCATGTGGCATTTGGGGTTTCCGACGTCGCCGAGGCCATGACTAAGATCAACGAGAAGGGCGTGAGGGTGCTGGACGAACGTCCGCGGCACGGTTCGATGGGGTCGCAGATCGCGTTCCTGCACCCCAAAGATGTGGGAGGAATGCTCACCGAGTTGGTCCAAGCGGCCTCGCGCTAGCAAACGGAAATTTCGTACATAAGTAACTAGTCACGCAGAAAGCTGGACGGGGCCCGAAGGTGGCACCAGCGGAGTACGCTGGCTTCCCACCGGACAGGGAGCCTGCCGCGAGGCACAGGCTCCTGGCTCGGCTGCCCCGAACCCCCCGTCCGGCCCGTGTAGCCGTCTCGACAACCCAGGATCGAGCCTCCATGCAGTCCGACATCGACGCCCAGCTCAACAACTTCTTCGAGGACGCCCCGGCACGCGAGTTCGACGTCGTGCTCAGGGGCTACGACCGGCACCAGGTGCACGACCACCTCAAGCAGCTCGACCTGGAGCTACGCCAGTCCAGGGAGCAGGTCACCAACCTGCAGCGCGATCTGTCCGACTCCCAGCGCCAGCTGCAGGAGCAGGAGCGTCCGACGTACTCCGGTCTCGGCGCCCGCATCGAGCAGTTGCTGCGCCTGGCCGAGGAGCAGGCCACCGAGCTCGTGCAGGCCGCCCGGACCGAGGCCAACGAGATCAAGGCCGCCGCCAAGGTCGAGGCCGCCGACCTGCGGGCCGCCGCCGAGGCCGAGGCCGCCGAGAAGCGGGCCCAGGCCACGCGGGAGAGCGACGACATGCGCTCCACCGCCGAGCGGGACGCCGAGGAGATCCGCTCCACCGCCCGCCGCGAGGCCGACGAGCTGACCAACACCACCGAGCGCGAGGCCGCCAAGCTGCGGGCCACCGCCGACCACGAGGTGGCCGAGAAGCGGGCCGACGCCGAGCGCGAGATCGCCAAGCTGCGCACCACCACCGAGCGCGAGGTGGCGCAGCTGCGCGCCTCGACCAAGCGCGAGCGCGACGAGGTGCTGACCACCGCCAAGCGGCAGGCCGACGAGATGCGCGCGCAGGCTCAGCGGGTGCTGGAGGAGTCGGAGGCCAAGCGGGCCCAGGACGAGGCGGAGTTCGAGATCCAGCTCGCCTCCCGCCGGGAGGAGGCCGAGCGCCAGGAGGCCGAGCGCCACGCCACCGCCCAGGCCAACACGCAGAAGATGGTCGCCGAGGCCGAGCAGCGGGCCGCCACGGCCGAGTCGCGCGCCACGAAGGCCACCCAGCAGGCCGAGCAGACGCGCCGCGAGGCCGACCTGCACGCCAAGCAGCTCGTCGCCAACGCCCGCAAGAGCGCCGAGACGATCATGTCGGAGGCCAAGACCAGCGCCGAGACGATCGTCACCGAGGCGAAGAACGACGCCGAGCGCACCCGCACCACGATGCAGCGCCAGGTCGACGAGCTGACCAGGCAGCGCGACAGCATCACCAGCCACCTGGCCCAGCTGCGCCAGCTGCTCGGCGGCGCCGCCCTGCCGGGCCTGGAGCCGGAGCCCGCGGTCGCCGCGGCCCCGGCCAAGCCGGCCATCGCCGCGCCGGCCGCCGAGCCGGTCGCGCCGCCCACGACGCCCGCTCCCAAGGTCGAGGCCAAGAGCGAGGACGACGCGGAGTGGTGGCAGGAGTGACGGCGGGCTAGACGGGAGACCGCACACGGGGGCAGCGAACGGCTGGAAAGAGAGCCTGGTGACCTTGGGTCGCTAGGCTCTCTTTCTGTTTCACCGACACCTCCCGTCCCCCTAGGAGCCCCCCGTGTCCGCAGAAGCCGAGCCCAGGACCGCCGAGGAGGCCGACGCGCCCCAGGAGCCCGGTCCCGCCGAGGAGCAGGGGCCCGCCGAGGAGCAGGCGCCGTACGGGCTGCCGGGCAAGCCGTTCGCCCGCGGGCCGTTCCTGTTCGGGCTGGTGGGCGGGCTGGGCGTGCTGACCGCCATCGCGCTCGCGCAGATGATCGAGAAGTCGCTCAGCACGATCATCCTCATCGTCGTGGCGATGTTCCTGGCCGTGGGCCTCAACCCGGCGGTCGAGGCGTTGCAGCGGCGCGGCCTGGGCAGGCGGCCGGCGATCTCGATCGTGTTCACCGGGGTGGTCGTGGCCTTCGCGCTGTTCGGCCTGGCCGTGGTGCCGCCGGTCAGCCAGCAGTTGTCGGAGTTCATCGCGGCCGTGCCCGGCTACATCACCGACCTGAGCAACCATCCGACGGTCCGCCAGATCGAGGCCGAGTACCACGTGCTGGCGCAGGTGCGTCAGTTCGTGACCAGCACGCTCGGGCCCGCGCTGGCCAGCGGCATCATGGGCGCGGGTCTGGTGGTGCTCAACGGCGTGTTCACCACGGTGACGCTGCTGGTGCTCATGCTGTACTTCCTCGGCTCGCTGCACACGATCAAGGAGTACCTGCTCAAGCTCGTCCCGGCCTCGCGCCGGCCGCGCACGACGGCCATCACCGAGCAGATCCTCACCGGCATCGGCGGCTACGTCGCGGGCAACGTGCTCATCTCGGTCATCGCGGGCGTGCTGACCTGGATCTTCCTGTCGATCGCCGGGGTGCAGTACGCGCTCGCGCTCGCCCTCGTCGTGGCCCTGACCGACCTGATCCCGCTGGTGGGCGCCACGATCGGCGCGGTGCTGGTCACCGGGGTCGCGCTGCTGCAGTCGCTGCCCGCCGGCATCGCCTGCGCCATCTTCTTCGTGGTCTACCAGCAGATCGAGAACTACTTCATCTACCCCAGGGTGATGAAGCGCTCGGTGGACGTGACGCCCGCCGTGACGGTGATCGCCGCGCTGTTCGGCGGCGCCCTGCTCGGCATCGTCGGAGCGTTGCTGGCGATCCCGGTGGCCGCCGCCATCGCGCTGATCATCCGGGAGATCGTGCTGCCCCGCCAAGCTCGGTCCTGAGGAACTCGGCCACCGTCGCGTTGAACGCCTCCGGCTGCTCGACCGCGCTCAGGTGACCGGCCTTGGGGATGACCTCCAGCCTGCCCTCGGGCGCGGCCCGCGCCATGGCCTCGGCGTCGGCGGGCGGTGACAGCTCGTCCTCCTCCCCCACGACGATCAGCAGGGGCACCTTCAGCTCGCCCAGCGTGCCGAAGGAGTCGGGACGCGCGGCCATGGCCCGTTGCGCCCAGGCCACGGCCCCCGGCGGGGCCGACTGCACCAGGCCCTTGACCCGGCCGAACACCATGGCCCTGCGTTCCTTGGTCGTGGGCCCGATGAGCGCCGGCAGCACCTCGCTGACCAGCACCTCGCTCCCCTCGTCCAGCACGGCGCGAGCGATGCGTTCCCGGTTGTCCCTGGCGGCGGGCGGGTCAGGGCTGCCCTTGGTGTCGGCCAGGACCACACCAAGCACCCGGTCGGGATGCCGGCGGCAGAACGCCATGGTCACGTAGCCGCCCATCGACAACCCGCCGACCACCGCCCGGTCGATGCCCTCGTCGTCGAGCAGCCGGGCGACGTCGTCGGCCATCAGATCCAGGGAGGGCTCGTCGTCGCCCAGCCGGGAGCCGCCGAACCCACGCAGGTCGGGGGTGATGACCCGGCAGACCGTCGACAGCCCTTCGCGCTGGGCCAGCCACATCGCCGACGACAGCGGGAACGCGTGAAGCAGCACAACCGGGAGTCCGCTCCCGGCCGATCTCGTGTAGAGCTGCACGGACCACACGGTAGCCGGGTTCACGGAGACATTCACTTATTGACCTATGCCGGTATACCGGGATAAGCCCGACCGCTTCCGGACGTTGCCCTGCGGCGGTCCCAGCACGCACAATCCAGGCGAGGTGATAGCGATGGCCGGAATTCGTCCCGCCCTCCCCGACGCCACCAACAACGCCTTCCTGCAGGAGGCGCTGAACGAGGTCAACGCCCACCGGGCCAAGCACCACGCGTCCCCGCTCACGATGGACCCGCTGCTGGTCGGGTACGCCAGGTCCAGGGCCGCCTCGCGCTCCGAGCACGAGGGCCTGAGCGCCGGGCACGACGGCCTGCGCGCGGGCACCGGCGAGAGCCTCTTCTGGCACCCCGGGGACGCCACCGCCGGGGACGCCGTCGCCGCCTGGCACGACCGGGCGGCCGGTGACGGCCGGGCGGAGGCCGCCGGCGACTTCGGCCGGCTCGGCCGGGCCGGCATTACCAGGATGGGCGCCGGGCGCGTGGCGGGCAACGGCGGCCGGTCGTTCGAGACGTACGTCGTCTTCGTGTTCGAGCCGCCGGGCGAGCCCGGAGCCGTCTGAGGGCCCCGGCGCACGAGGGATCAGCCGATCGCGGTGGCCCCGCCGTCGACGAACAGCACCTGCCCGGTCATGTACGCCGACGCCTCCCCGGCCAGGAACACGGCCGGGGAGGCCATCTCCTCCGGCGTCCCCCAGCGCCGCATGGGCACGCCCGCGACCGTGGCCGCGGCGGCGGCCTCGTCCTGCCACAGGTTGCGGTTGAGGTCGGTGGCCGTCCAGCCGGGGCACAGGGCGTTGACCCGGACGCCCGCCGGCGCCCACTCGGCCGCGAGCGTCTTGGTCAGGGCCACCAGCCCGGCCTTGGCGGCGGCGTACGGGGCGAGCAGCGGAGCGCCGCGCGCCGCCACCGAGGCCACGTTGATCACCGAGCCGGAGCCGCGGCCCAGCAGGTGGGGCGCGACGGCGTGGCAGACGGCCATGGCGGAGTCGAGGTTGAGCCGCATCAGCTTGTCCCAGCCGGACAGGCGCAGGTCCTTGAACTCGACCAGGAAGTTCGAGCCGCCGGCGTTGTTGACGACGACGTCGAGGTGCCCGAGGCCGTCGATCGAGGCGGCGACGGCCGCGGCGGCCGCCTCGCGGTCGGTGAGGTCGGCCGGGATCACGACGGCCCGCCTGCCGAGTGCCTGGACCTCCTTGGCCACCTCGGCGAGGGGCTCGGCCGACCTGCTGACCAGGGCGACGTCGGCGCCCGCCGCGGCGTAGGCGAGCGCGATGGCCCGCCCGATGCCCTTCGACGCCCCGGTGACCAGAGCCGTCCTGCCGGACAGGTCGAACGCGCCCACGCTGCCTCCTCGCTCGGAACCGAACAAGATTCTACAAATCTTGCCCGGCCCGCGCTATGCCCGTACCGCCCCAAATCACGACAGGACGGGCGCCGCGGGCGCGGCCGGAGCCTGCGGCGCGGCCGGCAGCCTCGCCCCGCGCGGCAGCAGCGACTCGCACGCCCTGACCGCCGCCCCGTACGTCGCCGACAGCGCGTCCACCCGCTCGCCGTCGATGCTGAGGTTGATCAGCCCGTCCTCGGAGACGGTGACCCCGGGGAAGTCCGGCAGCCCGTGCGCGCGCACGCAGGCGGTGAACGCCTTCCCGCCGTCGCCCGGCCCGCTCTCCCCGTACGACGCCGCCGCCCCGCCCGCCACGGCGGCGAAGACCAGGGCGGCCAGGGCCACCCGCCTGATGGTCGAACCCTTCATGGTGACTCCTCCGTCTCGTCCGACGCTCCCAGCGAACCCCGCCCCCGGTTACCGCCCGGGAACGACGGCGGTTACCCCGCTGTAACCCCGCTCTGGGCATGCTGGGCGGACCATGAGGGTGCTGATCGTCGAAGACCACGAGGAGCTCGCCCACACCGTGGCCGCCGGCCTGCGCCGCGAGGGCATGGCCGTCGACGTGGCGCTGGACGGGCCCGCCGGGCTGGAACGCACGTCCGTCAACGACTACGACGTGGTCGTGCTCGACCGCGACCTGCCCGGCCTGCACGGCGACGACGTGTGCCGCAGCCTGGCCGCCGGCGGCCATCCGGCGCGCGTGCTGATGCTCACCGCCGCCGGGACCATCGACGACCGGGTGAGCGGGCTGGGCATCGGGGCCGACGACTACCTGCCCAAGCCGTTCGCGTTCGCCGAGCTGGTGGCCAGGATCCGGGCGCTGGCCAGGCGGGCGCGTCCGGCGCTGCCCGCGGTGCTGGTCCACGGCGGGCTGCGGCTCGACCCGGCCACGCGGGTGGCCACCCGCGACGGGCGCCGGCTGCCGCTCAGCCCGAAGGAGCTCGCGGTGCTGGAGCTGCTGCTGTCGGCGGGCGGCGCGGTCGTCTCGGCCGAGCAGCTGCTCGAACGCGGGTGGGACGAGTTCGCCGACCCGTTCACCCAGACCGTGAAGGTCACGGTCAGCCGGTTGCGCCGCAAGCTCGGCGACCCGCCGCTGATCGAGACCGTGCCGCAGGCCGGGTACCGGATGGCCGGCCCCGCACGGGCACCGGGCCCGGACGGAGGTGTCCCGGCGTGCGGCGGACCGTACGGCTGCGGCTGACGCTGCTCTACAGCGGCCTGTTCCTGGCCGCCGGGCTGCTGCTGGTCGCCCTGATCTACCTGCTGGTCGCGCACTCGCCGTTCCCGGCCGCGCCGGTCGCGCCCGTCCTGCCCGGCGGACCCGGCCAGGTGGTGCCGCAGCCGCGGGTGGACGTGGCGTACCTGGCCGAGCAGCAGGCGGCCGGGCTGCGCAGGCTGCTGGTCAACTCGGTGATCGCCCTGGTGGTCATGGCGTTCGCGTCGGTGGTGCTGGGCCGGTTGACGGCCGGGCGGGTGCTGCGCCCGTTGCGGGACATGACGGCGACCGTCCGGCGCATCACGGCCGACCGGCTCGACCGGCGGCTGGCCGCCTCCGGCCCGGACGACGAGCTGAAGGAGCTGGCCGACACCTTCGACGACCTGCTCGACCGGCTGGAGGCCGCCTTCACCGCGCAACGCCGGTTCGTGGCCAACGCCTCCCACGAGCTGCGCACCCCGCTGACCCTGCAACGCGCCATGGCCGAGGTCGCGCTGGCCGACCCGGACGCCGGCGCCGCCGAGCTGCGCCACGTCCTCGACCGCCTGCTGGCGGCCGGCCGGCACCAGGAACGGCTCATCGAGGCGCTGCTCGTCCTGGCCAGGAGCCAGCAGGGGCTGGACCACCGGGAGCCGCTGGACCTGGCGGCCGTCGCCGGGCAGGCGCTCGACCGGCGGCCGGACTCCCCGCTGCGCGTCGAGGCGGCGCTGCGGCCCGCGCCCGCCTCCGGTGACCGCGCCCTGCTCGAACGCCTGGTCGTGAACCTGCTGGACAACGCGACACGGCACAACGTGCCGGACGGCTGGATCACGGTGGCCACCGGCGTGCGGGCGGGCCTGGCCACGCTCAGCGTCGCCAACAGCGGCCCGGTGATCCCGCCCGACCGGGTCGCGACGCTGCTCCAGCCGTTCCAGCGGCTGGCGGGCGGCCGCCGGGCGGTCGGCGACGGGCTGGGGCTCGGCCTGTCGATCGTCGCCGCCGTCGTCCAGGCCCATCACGGCACGCTGGAGGTGGTCGCGCGGCCGCAGGGCGGGCTGGAGGTGACCGTCAGATGTCCGTCGGCAGCGGGTACGCCGCCGGATTGACCCGCCGGACGATCTCGTTCAGCACGATCCGGACATAGGGCTCGCCCACCCACAGGTGCTTGGCGCCGTCGACCCCGATGACCTCCGCCTGCGGCACCCTGGCGAAACGACGCCGGGCCTCCTCAGGACGCAGGTAGTCGTCGAACTCGGGCACCATCGCCACCAGCGGCCGGCCGAACCGGGCCCAGGCGTCGAGGTCGTCGTCGGTGGCCCTGTGGAGCGGCGGCGAGAGCAGGATCGCCCCCTCGACCAGGGGGTCGTGGGCCCACTTCAGGGTCAGCTCGGTGCCGAAGGACCACCCCACCACCCACACCCGCGGCAGGTCGTTGAACTCGGCGTACTCCAGCGCCGCCGCCACGTCGAACCGCTCGCCCTCGCCGCCGTCGAACGCGCCCCCGGAGGTGCCGCGCTCGGAGCTGGTGCCGCGCGTGTTGAAGCGCAGCACGGCGAGGTCGGCGAGCGCGGGCAGCCGGTTGGCGGCCTTCTTGTAGACGTGGCTGTCCATGAACCCGCCGTGGGTGGGCAGCGGGTGCAGGGTCACCAGGGTCGCCACGGGCGGCCGGTCGAGGGGCTGGGCCAGCTCGCCGACCAGGGTCAGGCCGTCGGCCGTCTGCAGCTCGATCGGTTCACGCCTGGCGGGCAGCACGGTGGCCGCGCGAATCTCCACGGGGGTCCTCCTAGTAGCGGCTGCGGCCGGGGCCGCGGTCGAGTCTCTTGCGCCAGCAGGCCGGGTGCCAGTGGCGGCGCTCCTCGTCGCCGCCCGGCCAGTCGGGCCAGGCGACCAGGTGCGGCCTGCCGCCCAGGATCTCCTGGTCGCAGCCGGGGCAGCGGTAGGTCTTGGTCGAGGACGCGCCCGTGAGCATGCGCACCTTCCAGTCGCCGTCCGGCCATTGCTCCACCTTGTCGTTGCCGGTGGGAAGGCCGAGAGGGCGGGAGTCGTCCCTCCGGCGGGCGCGGCGGGGGCTCATGAGCGGGGGAACTCGCTCACACCGGCCGTGACGAGCTGGTCGAGCAGGGGGGCGGGGGCGAAGGCGGGCTCGCGGTACTCGGCGTACAGGGCCCGCAGGCCGTCGCGGACCCTGGCCAGGCCGAGGTAGCCCAGCATCTCGAACGGGCCGGCCGGGTGGCCGCAGCCCAGCCGCATGGCGGCGTCGATGTCGGCGATGGAGGCGTAGCCGGCGTCGTACATGCGGACGGCGTCGTTGAGGTAGGGGAACAGCAGGGCGTCGGCCACGAACCCGGCCCGGTCCTTGCACGAGACGGGCACCAGCCCGGCGACCCGCATCAGGTCGCGCGCCGCCTTGGCGGCCCCGGGCGAGGTGAGCGCGGTGCCGGCCAGCTCGGCCACCTTGTCGCCGACGACGTGCACGCCGACCATCCTGGTGGGGTCGGACAGGCGCACGGCGTGCTCGATCACCGGACGGTCGGTGCAGCGCAGCACGGTGTCGGGCGCGTCGGACGGCCCGAACCCGGAGGCCCGCAACCGCTCGCCGAGCCCGTGGACGTCGGGCCCGTCGATGCCGAACGTGATGACCGTGGACTTCTCCGGCTCCTTGGGCGGCTCCTGCGGCCCGTAGAAGCCGTGGCCGCTCTTGCGGCCGAGCCGCCCGGCGGTGACCAGCTCGCGCAGCAGCGGCGAGGGCGCGTGCCGGCGGTCGCGCGTCTCGTCGAACAGCACCTCCATCACCTCGTACGCGGTGTCGAGCCCGATCAGGTCGAGCAGCGCGAACGGCCCCATCGGCAGCCCCACGCCCAGCCGCATCGCGTCGTCGATGCCGTCGCGCGTGGCGATGCCCAGCTCCAGCAGGACGGCGGCGTGGTTCAGATAGGGCAGCAGCAGCCGGTTGACCACGAACCCGGCCCGGTCGCCCGCAGGTACGGCGGTCTTGCCCAGCCGCCCGGCCAGCTCGCAGATCTCGGAGACCACTCCGGGCGCGGTCACCACCGTGCCCACCACCTCGACCAGCCGCATCACCGGCGCCGGGTTGAAGAAATGCATGCCGACCACGCGCCCGGGCCGGCCCGTGGCGGCGGCGACGGCGGTGACCGGCAGCGAGGAGGTGTTGGTGGCCAGCACCGTCTCGGGCTTGCAGATCCGGTCGAGGTCCTGGAACAGCGAGATCTTCAGGTCGAGCACCTCGGGGATCGCCTCGATCACGAGGTCGGCCTCGCGCAGGTCCTCGCGCGAGGTGGTCAGCGTGATGCGCCCCAGGATCTCGGCCCGCTGCCCGTCCGTCAGCTTGCCCCGGTCGGCCGCCCTGGCCGTGGAGCGCTCGACGTGCCCGCGCCCTCTGGCCAGCGCCTCGACGTCGGCCTCGACGCCGATCACCCGGAGCCCGGCACGCGCGAAGACTTCGGCGATCCCGGCGCCCATCGTGCCGAGCCCGACAACTCCCACCGTTTCAAACGCCATGCGACCAGTTTTCCAGAGCCGCTAAGGTGGACCGTCATGCGGCTGGTCATCGCGCGGTGCAGCGTGGATTACATCGGACGGCTCACGGCGCATCTGCCGATGGCGCCGAGGCTCGTCCTCATCAAGGCGGACGGGAGCGTCAGCATCCACGCCGACGACCGCGCCTTCAAACCGCTCAACTGGATGAACCCTCCGTGCAAGCTCAAGGAGGACGGCGAGACCTGGACGGTCACCCACGGCAAGACCGGCGAGAAGCTGGTCCTGACCATGGCGGAGATCCTCCACGACTCCAGCCACGAGCTGGGCGTCGACCCCGGCCTGATCAAGGACGGCGTGGAGGCCCACCTCCAGGAGCTGCTGGCCGAGCACATCACGACCCTGGGCGAGGGCTACTCGCTGATCCGCCGCGAGTACATGACGGCCATCGGGCCGGTCGACATCCTGTGCCGCGACGCGCTGGGCGCGACGGTGGCCATCGAGATCAAGCGGCGTGGCGAGATCGACGGCGTCGAGCAGCTCACCCGCTACCTGGAGCTGCTCAACCGCGATCCGCTGCTCGCGCCGGTGCGCGGGGTGTTCGCGGCGCAGGAGATCAAGCCGCAGGCGCGCGTGCTGGCCGCCGACCGGGGCATCGACTGCGTCACCCTCGACTACGCCGCCCTGCGCGGCATCGAGCCGGAGAACCCGACCCTCTTCTAGCCCTCCCGGCCTCGTAGCGGGCCGGGACTTCCCATGGTCTGACATTCCTGTGTTGACACGTCTCTTCTGGACGTTCTAGTTTCGACCTATCGAGATTGGAGTGTTCATGGACGTTCCCGCGTATCTCAGCGGCGACCTGGCGCCCGTCCCCGACGAGATCGAGGCGCACGACCTGGAGGTCACGGGCGCGCTGCCCGCCGAGCTGACCGGGCGCTACTTCCGCAACGGGCCCAACCCGCGGCCGGGCGAGGATCCCGGCCACTGGTTCGCCGGGCACGGCATGCTGCACGGCGTCCGGCTGCGGGACGGGCGGGCCGAGTGGTACCGCAACCGGTGGGTGCGGACCAGCAAGTTCACCGACGACGCGCCGTTCGTCTCCGACACCGGCGTCGATCTCGCCGCCGTGACCGCCAACACGCACGTCGTCCGGCACGCCGGGCGCATCCTGGCGCTCGTGGAGAACGGCCTGCCGCACGAGGTGACGCCCGAGCTGGCCACCGTGGGCCCGTGCGACTTCGGCGGACGGCTGACCACCGCGATGACCGCCCACCCCAAGCACGACCCGCTCACCGGCGAGCTGCACTTCTTCGGCTACGGCTACTTCCCGCCGTTCCTCACCTACCACCGGCTCTCGGCCGCCGGCGAGCTGGTGGAGAGCAGGGAGATCGAGGTGCCTGGGCCGACGATGATGCACGACTTCGCCGTCACCGAGCACCACCTGCTCTGGCTGGACCTGCCGGTGGTGTTCGACCTGAACCGCCGCGGCATGCCGTACGCGTGGGAGGACGACTACGGCGCCAGGATCGGCGTCACCCCCCGGACGGGCGGCCCGACCCGCTGGTTCGACGTCGATCCCTGCTACGTGTTCCACGTCGGCAACGCCTGGGAGGACGAGCGGGGGCGCGTCGTCCTGAACGCCGCCCGCTACTCCCCCAGCGCGTGGTCGGCCGTCTGGAAGCAGATCGGCGGCGCCGCCGACCCGGCCCGGCACGCGGGCGCCGCCGGCGCGGCCGCCCTGCACCGCTGGACCCTCGACCCGGCCACCGGCACGGCCACGGAGGAGGCGCTGGACGACCGCGGCGTGGAGTTCCCCACGTTCAACGAGGACCTGCTCGGCCGGCCCAGCCGCCACCTGTACACCGTGGGCGCCGACGCCGTCGTCAAGTACGACCTGCGCGACGGCTCCGCCCAGGTCAGGAAGACCGGCGGGGCCACCGGCGAGGCCGTGTTCGTGCCGGCCGAGGGCGCCGCGGGCGAGGACGAGGGGTGGCTGCTGTCGATCGTCACCTCCGGGGAGTCGTCCGAGCTGCTGGTGCTGGACGCGAGCGACCTGTCCGGCGTCGCGTCGGTGCGGCTGCCCAGGCGGGTGCCGGCGGGCTTCCACGGCTCGTGGTTCGCGGAGGGCTGACCGGTGGAGATCAGGCAGTCCGACGACTTCGACGCCGCCGCCGGCGACGCGCTGGCCAGGGCCTTCCACGACGATCCGGTGGTCGGCTGGCTGCTGCCCGGCGGGCGCGGCGCGGCGGGGATGTTCACCACGATCGCCCGTCACCTGCACGCGTTCACCGACACGGCGCTCAGCGGGGGCGGCGCCGTGGCGGGGGCCGCGCTGTGGGACCCGCCGGGCCACCGGCCCGACACGGAGGCGGGCGTGCCCGGCCTGGTGGCGGCCATGGGCGACCGGGTGCGTCAGGGCCTGCTGCTGGAGGAGGAGTTCGCCCGGCACAAGCCGGAAGGTCCCTACTGGTACCTGGCCCAGCTCGGCACCGTGCCCGAGCTCCAGGGCACCGGCGTGGGCGGCGCGCTGCTGCGCGCGGGCCTGGCCAGGTGCGGCGGCCTGCCCGTCTACCTGGAGAGCAGCAAGGAGTCGAACGTGCCCTTCTACGAGCGGTTCGGGTTCGCGGTCACCGAGCGGTTCACCCTGCCGGACGGGCCGCCGGTGTGGGGGATGCTGCGCCCGCCCCGGAGCTAGTAAGCGACGGCTTACCGGTTTATCGTGACGCCATGACCACGCTGACGTTCGACTCACTGAACCCGGCTACCGGCGAGGTCGTCGGCAGTCACCCCAAGAACGACGCCCAGGCCGTACGCGAGGCCGTGACCAGGGCCGAGACGGCCGCGGAGTGGTGGGCGGCCCTGCCCGCGGGCGAGCGCAGGCGCCGCCTGCTCGACTACAAGGCGGTCCTCACGCGGCGCCTGCGGGAGCTGGCCGCGCTGGTGCACGAGGAGACCGGCAAGCCGGTGGGCGACGCCACGCTGGAGATCGTGCTGGCCGTCACGCACCTCGACTGGGCGGCCCGCAACGCCGCCAAGGTGCTGGGCCGCCGCCGCGTGGCGACCGGCATGCTGGGGCTCAACCTGGCCGCCACCCTGGAATACCTGCCGCTCGGCGTGGTCGGCGTGATCGGCCCGTGGAACTACCCGGTGTTCACCCCCATGGGGTCCATCGCGTACGCGCTGGCCGCCGGCAACGCGGTCGTGTTCAAGCCCAGCGAGCTCACCCCGGGCGTGGGCGTGCGGCTGGCGGAGCTGTTCGCCGAGTCGGTGCCCGAGCAGCCGGTGTTGCAGACGGTGACCGGGCTCGGCGAGACCGGCGCGGCGCTGGCCGCCGACCCCCGGGTGCGGAAGGTGGCCTTCACCGGCTCGACCGCCACCGCCAAGCGGGTCATGGCGGCGTGCGCGGAGAACCTCACGCCCCTCGTGGCCGAGTGCGGCGGCAAGGACGCCTTCATCGTGGACGCCGACGCCGACCTGCCCGCCGCGGCCGACGCCTGCCTGTGGGGCGCGATGTCGAACGCGGGCCAGACCTGCGCGGGCGTCGAGCGGGTCTACGTGGTGGACGCGGTGTACGAGCCGTTCATGCGGGAGCTGTCGGAGCGGGCCGCCGAGGTCAAGGCCGGCCAGGACTACGGCCCGATCACCATGCCCGCCCAGATCGACATCATCCGGCGGCACATCGACGACGCCACCAAGTCCGGAAAAGTGGTGACCGGGGGCCCAGGCTCGGTCCGGGCGCCGTTCGTCGACCCGGTCATCGTGGCGGACGTGCCCGAGGACTCCCCGGCCGTGCGCGAGGAGACGTTCGGGCCGACGATCACCGTTCGGCGCACCCGCGACGCGCAGGAGGCGCTGGAGCTGGCCAACGCCTCGGCCTACGGGCTGGCGGGCACGATCTTCTCGCGGGACGCGCGCCGGGCGACGCGGCTCGCGCGGGCGATGCGTACCGGGATGACCGCCGTCAACTCGGTCATCTCCTTCGCCGGGGTGCCCGCGCTGCCGTTCGGCGGGGTCGGCGACTCGGGGTTCGGCCGCATCCACGGAGCCGACGGCCTACGCGAGTTCACCAGGCCGAAGGCGGTCTCCCGGCAGCGCTTCGCCCTGCCCGGCATGAACCTGACCTCGTTCAGGAGGGGCCCCGACGAGCTTGAGCGACTGATCAGGCTTGTCACGTTCTTGCACGGACGACGTAAAAGATAATCATCGCACTCTTTCCCAAATCCGATCATCCGTCCATAATTGTGTGCTCTGGGGGCCACGATCATGTTGGACGGGTGGAATGTGAACCGGTCTTACCGGGGAATGTCGGCTGAGCAAAGGCTGGCGGACAGACGCGAGCGGCTGATGACGGCCGCCTACACGCTATACGCGAAACCAGGTTTCGCGGCGACGACCATCGAAAGATTGTGCTCGGAGGCGCGGATCTCCAACCGCGCCTTCTACGAATGTTTCGGCGGCCGCGAGGAGTTGCTCCAGGCGCTGCACGAGCGGTGCGTGGAGGAAAGCCTCGCGGTTGTGGCCAAAGCGTTACAGGAGGCGCCGGCCACGCTTGACGGAAGAGTCAAGGCGGGGATTCGCGCCTATATCGAGTTCGCCGCCGCCGACTGGCGGCGGGCCCGCATCATGCACCTGGAGGTGCGCAGGTCGGGTGACGTCCTGACAGCCTCGCGTCAGCGGGCGGTGGACTCCTTCGCCCGGCTCGTGGAGGAGGCGTCGGCGGATTTCCCGCAGGCCCGCTCGCTGAAACGGCGCCTGGTGGCACTTGGCGTAATTGGCGCGCTGCAAGAGCTGCTGATCGAATGGATACTGGCCGACCAGCAGCCCGCCATCGACGATCTGGTCGAGGTGGCGGTGCACATCTTCATCCGCAGCCTCAGTCCGTCGTGACCCACCGATTACCCGCAGTGATGGGGTCACAGAATAATCACTTTCACAGTTCTTTCCGAGTGCCCACGCCCGTGATAGCGGGCCAGCCGAAATCTACATTCCTTCTATATTCGGCTCGTGAAAGGGCACGGGCGACGGCTGATCGGCGCCCGGCCCCGATATGTGACCTCAGGCCACCGCGGCCGCGGGAACCTCGACGAGCAGGACCCGATTCAGCCGGGTCACCGCCAGGATCCGCATGATCCGCGGGGGCACCCCCCGAAGAACGAGGCGGCGTTGCACGCTGATCGCGCGCCGATGCGCCCCGACCAGCACCCCGAGCCCGGTGGCGTCGATCATCTCCAGCTTGGAGAGGTCGAGGATAAGGTCGCCCTCGCCGGCGTCGAGCGCGGCGTGCAGCCGCTCACGCACGCCGGCCGACGTGCCGGCGTCGAGCCGGGCACCGATCCGCACCGTCTGGCCTCGTGGATTGCGCCGGACGCGCATGCCACCTCCTCAATCACGCACACGGCGTGTGGTCGCCGGGATCGAAACCCCCGCTCTCCTCCCCTACCCATCTATCGGGAGTGACACGACAGCCGTCAGCAGGAACTGTCCGTCGCCGGTGGGACGGGCCGTCATGCGCCCGCCCACGGCGGCCACCCGCTCGCCCATGCCGGTCAGCCCGCTGCCCAGGTCGTCGGCCTGCCTGCGGGCCACGCCGTCGTTGCGCACCGCCAGTTCCGCCTCCTGGTCGGTGAAGCGCAGGGTGATGTCGCAGAAGGTCGCGGCGCTGTGCTTCAGCACGTTCGTGACCGCCTCACGCACCGCGTAGGCGAACACCGGCGCGACCCCGTGGGGCAGCTCGCGGTGCGGCAGGCGCACCTCGCAGCGGACGCCGGCCGCTTCGAGCACTCCCTTCACGCTATTCAGCTCAGCGGTCAAGTCAAGTTCGCGGTAGCCGCGCACGGCCTGGCGCAGCTCGCGCAGGGCCTTGCGGGTCAGCGCGTTCACCTCCGCCATCTCGTCCCTGGCGGCCTTGCCGTCGGCGTCGGCCAGGCGTACGGCCAGCTCGGTCTTGACGGCGATGGCGGACAGCTGGTGGCCGACGAGGTCGTGCAGGTCCCTGGCGAAGCGCAGCCGCTCCTCGGCCAGCGCCAGCCGGGTGTGCGCCTCGCGGCCGTCGTGGGCCTGCACGGCCAGCGACCAGATCCAGGCCCACATCCTGTTCGTGCCGGGCAGCGCCGCGGCCCAGAAGACGTCGAGGACGGTGATGACGAGCAGCGAGACGAGGAAGGAGTCACCGTCCAGCGCCAGCAGGCTCGTCCCGGTCAGCATGGACAGCACGCCGAGCCCGACGCAGACCGCGCACGTCGCCGCGCCCAGCGCCAGCGCCCGGCGCGCGGGCAGCCCGATCACCACCACCGACAGCCAGACCATGGGCACGAACCCCCAGCCCATCGGGTCGGCCCCGCCGAGCACCGCCGCCAGGAACGCCAGAGCGCCGGTCCACACGACCTCCCTCGTGGGATACCGGCGCTCCATGACCGCGGCGACGACGCGTACGTAGAGCCAGGTGAAGGCGAGCGCCGCGATCGTCGCGAGCAGCAGGCGCGGCCAGCCGGCCGCCCCCGAGCCGAGGCTGAACACCGTCGCCATGATCAGGATCAGCCACATGATCACGAGCGTCGAGTTCAGCATCCCGCGGGCCAGCCGCCGCGCCCGCGTGATCGCGTCCATCTAGCCCGCGCGCAGCACGTCGCCGAGCTTCAGCCGGGCGCCCGTGCGCAGCACCGCCCGCTCGTAGACCTTGGCGCCGAACGACAACACCGCCAGCACGGCCACGGCCATCGCCGCCATGGACGCCGCCACCTGCCACATCGGCACGTCGGCCGCCGCCATCCGGACCGGCATGATCATCGAGGAGAACGGCGGGATGTAGGACATCACCGTGGCCAGCGTGCCCGTGGGATCGTTGGTGGCGTAGAAGGCCACGAAGTACGTGACCATGATGAGCATGGTCAGCGGCGACATCACGCTGCTCACCTCCTCCTGGCGGGAGACCAGCGACGCGAACGCGGCCGCGAGCGTGGCGAAGAAGGCGTACCCGAGCACGAACCAGATCAGGACGGCGACCACCAGCCCCGGCACGCCCGGCGGGAAGTCCGCGGCGAACCCCGACACCGACGTGGCGACCAGGCCGACGGCGAGGATGGTGAGCAGGTTGATCAGCCCGAGCACGCCCAGCCCGACGATCTTGCCGCCGAGCAGCTGCCACGGGCGCACCGCCGCGAGCAGGATCTCCACGATCCTGCTGCCCTTCTCCTCCACCACGCCCATCGCCACCATCATGACCTGGCCCATGAGCAACATGAACAGGACGAGCACCAGCACCACGGCGATGCCGGTCCTGGCCGCCTGGTAGCGGGTGTCCACGCCCACGGAGACCATCTGCAGCGGCGGGATCGTCACCCCGGCCGCGCCGAGCCGCATCTCCCGGTTGGTGCTCTGCATGAGCACGCCGAGCTTGCTGTCGATCTCGCCGTCGGTGAGCACCTTGTCGCCGTTGACCAGCACCGCGTCCACGTCACCGGCCAGCACGGCCTTCTTGGCCGCGGCCTCGTCGGGGAAGGAGCGCCACTCGAACTCGGCGTCCGGCGCGGCGGCCTTCAGCGGGAGCTGCTGGGAGTTGACCGTGCCCAGCGTGTACGAGTCGTTCCCGCCCATGATCTTCGGCGCGAAGGAGACGGCCGCCACCAGCAGCGCGGTCACCAGCAGGCCGACCAGGAACGTCTTCGTGCGCACCTGCGTGACGATCTCGCGGCGGGCGACCAGCATCAGTCCGTTCACGCCACGGCCTCCTTGAAGATCTCGGTGAGGGTCGGCTGCTCGACCCCGAAGTGCTCGACGCGGCCCGCCTTCATGGCGCGGCGCAGGATCTCCTGGTCGTCGCCCTCGGTCGTCCGCAGGGTGTGCAGGTCGCCGTGGACGGTCACCGTGCCCGGCAGGCCGTCGGCCCAGCCCGGGGCCGGGTCGCGGACCTCCACGCGCAACGTGTCGCCCTCGGCGGCGCGCAGCTCGGCCACCGTGCCCGTCGCGACCATCCGGCCGCCGGAGACGATGCCCACCGAGTCGCACAGCCGCTCCACCAGGTCGAGCTGGTGGCTGGAGAAGATCACCGGCACGCCGCTCCTGCAGCGTTCCTGGAGCGCCCCGGCCAGGGCGTCCACGGCGAGAGGGTCGAGCCCCGAGAACGGCTCGTCCAGGACCAGCGCCTCGGGGTCGTGCACCAGCGCCACGGCGAGCTGCACGCGCTGCTGATTGCCCAGCGACAGCGTCTGCACCGCGTCGCTCCTGCGCTCGGTCAGCCCCAGCCGCTCGATGAGCTCGTCGGCGGCCTTCTTCGCCGCCGCCGGGGCGAGCCCGTGCAACCGGCCGAAGTACTCGATCTGCTCGCTGACCCGCATCTTCTGGTACAGCCCGCGCTCCTCGGGCATGTAACCGAACCGCGTACGGTCGTCGTAGCCCAGCGCGCGGTCCCGCCAGCGCACCGAGCCGGAGTCGGCCTGGAGCACGCCCATGACGATGCGCATCGTCGTCGTCTTGCCCGCACCGTTCGCGCCCACGAAGCCGTACATCTCGCCCGGACGTACCGTGAAGCTGATCCCGTCCAGGGCGATCTTGCCGCCGGGGTTGTCGGGACCGCCCGCGAAGCGCTTGCGCAGCTCGCTGATCTCGAGCATCAGGTCCTCTCTCTCGTCATGGGTAGATTGTGGCTTTGGCGGCGTTCGCCCTGGTAGTCGTGGAAATCATGGACGCGACATGGAAAGCGCGTCCCGTTCGGATGACATTTGTCATTACGCTGGGCTCATGACGCGTGCCGACAAGGACAAGCCCGTCGTCCTCTCCCGCATCTACACCCGCACGGGCGACGACGGCACCACGAACCTGAGCGACATGAGCCGCGCGGCCAAGACCGACACCCGGCTGGCCGCCTACGCCGACGTCGAGGAGGCCAACGCCTGCCTGGGCCTGGCCCTGTCCCACGGCACCCTGTCCGCCGACCTCGTGGCGCTCCTCGTGCGCATCCAGAACGAGCTGTTCGACGTGGGGGCCGACCTGGCCACACCGGTGGTGGAGGAGCCGGAGTTCCCGCCGCTGCGGGTGGAGCAGTCCTACATCGACCGGCTGGAGGAGCAGTGCGACCGGCTCAACGCCGAGCTCCAGCCGCTGCGCAGCTTCATCCTGCCCGGCGGCGACCCGGCCACGGCCGCGCTGCACCTGGCCCGGGTGACCGTACGCCGGGCCGAGCGCACCACGTGGGCGGCGCTCGAGGCCCACGACGACGTCAACCCGCTGACCGCCAAATACCTCAACAGGCTCTCCGACCTGCTCTTCATCGCCTGCCGGATCGCCCACGGCGGCAACGAGATCCTCTGGAAGCCCGGCGGCACCCGCTAGGCGACGTCGAGGTACGCGCTGGGCGGCGCCGACTCCAGCCAGGCGAGGAAGCCGGTGAGGGCGTCGGCGCTCATCGCCAGCGACAACCCGCGCGTCGTGCCGCCGCAGTCGACGGCGTAGAGGCCGCCGTCGATCTCACGCCGGGCGGAAACGACGAGGCCGCGCCTCGCGATCGCGTGGCGCGGCCTCAGTCGGACGCCCATGAGCGGAATCCAGTGGAGCTCACCGTCGGCGTAGCGGGCCACCCCGCTCTGCCACCCTCGGCTGCCCACTTTCAGCCGGCAGGGTACGCTGCCGCGCGAACGGGCGAGCGTCACCCCTCTAAGGACCACGAGGGCGACCAGCAGCAACAACAAAACCGAAACCGTCGCCACCATGGCCGCCCCCCTGAATCCCGTTGTATGTATTAAACCTCTTCGCCCGCCGCGCGCAGCCGGGCCCTGGCCCGCTTCGCCTCGATCGCCGCGTCGGCGTCCTCCTGGTTGGCCTCGATCGAGGCCTGAGCCCGGTCGAGAGCGTCTCGGGCGGCCGCGACGTCGACCTCGGAACCGAGCTCGGCGACCTCGGCGAGCACCGACACCTCATCATCGGCCACGGAGATGAACCCCCCATGAACGGCCGCGACGAGCTCGGGCTCACCTTCCCGCTTGACGCGCAGCACGCCGCCCTCGACGAGGACGCCGAGCACGGGTGCGTGTTGCGGCATAATACCGATCTCGCCGTCAACGGTCTTGGCAATCACCATGTCGGCCTCGCCCGACCAGATCTCACGCTCGGGTGAGACAACCCCTACGCGTAGCTTCGCCACTTCGTCAGGTTCCTTTCCGATCAGGTAGCGGCACGGGTTCTCCCACCCGTGCCGCTACCGTAGGGCGATCAGCGACGCTCGAGTTCCTTGGCCTTGGCCACGGCCTGGTCGATGCCGCCGACCATGAAGAACGCCTGCTCGGGCAGGTGGTCGTACTCGCCGGCGCACAGGCCCTTGAAGGAGGCGATCGTCTCGTCCAGCGGGACGTTCTCGCCCGGCTGGCCGGTGAACGCCTCGGCGGCGTACATCGGGTGCGACAGGAACCGCTCGATGCGACGGGCCCGCTGCACGGTGACCTTGTCCTCTTCGGACAGCTCGTCGATACCGAGGATCGCGATGATGTCCTGGAGCTCGCGGTACTTCTGCAGGATCCGCTTGGTCTCCTGGGCCACCCGGTAGTGCTCCTCGCCCACGACCTGCGGGTCGAGGATCCGGGAGGTGGAGTCGAGCGGGTCCACCGCGGGGTAGATGCCCTTCTCCGAGATCGGCCGGGACAGAACGGTCTGCGCGTCGAGGTGCGCGAACGCGTTGTGCGGGGCCGGGTCGGTGATGTCGTCGGCGGGCACGTAGATCGCCTGCATGGAGGTGATCGAGTGACCGCGCGTCGAGGTGATGCGCTCCTGGAGCACACCCATCTCGTCGGCCAGCGTCGGCTGGTAACCCACCGCGGACGGCATGCGGCCGAGGAGGGTGGAGACCTCCGAGCCCGCCTGCGTGAAGCGGAAGATGTTGTCGATGAACAGCAGCACGTCCTGCTTCTGCACGTCGCGGAAGTACTCCGCCATCGTCAGCGCGGACAGGGCCACCCGCAGACGGGTGCCCGGCGGCTCGTCCATCTGGCCGAAGACGAGGGCGGTGTCCTTGAGGACGTCCGCCTCCTCCATCTCCAGCCAGAGGTCGTTGCCCTCACGGGTGCGCTCGCCGACGCCGGCGAACACCGAGGTGCCACCGAAGTTGCGGGCGACACGGCGGATCATCTCCTGGATGAGAACCGTCTTGCCCACACCGGCGCCACCGAACAGGCCGATCTTGCCACCCTGCACGTACGGGGTGAGCAGGTCGATGACCTTGATACCCGTGACCAGCATCTCGGTACGGGACTCGAGCTGGTCGAAGGGCGGGGACGGCCGGTGGATGCCCCACTTCTCGGTGACCTGGAGCGACGCGGTCGGCACGTCGAGCGCCTCGCCGAGCGCGTTCCACACGTGACCCTTGACGACGTCGCCGACGGGCACCGAGATCGGGTGGCCGGAGTCGGTGACGGCCGTACCGCGGACCAGGCCGTCGGTGGGCTGCATGGAGATGGCGCGGACCAGGTTGTCACCCAGGTGCTGGGCGACCTCCATGGTCAGGGTCTTGGTCTCGCCGCCGAGGGTCACCTCGACGTTGAGCGCGTTGTAGATGTCGGGCATCGCCTCGACGGGGAACTCCACGTCGACGACGGGCCCCTTGACGCTGGCCACACGACCGGCACCGGCCGACGTGGGCTCAACAGTCTCAACAGCCTCTGCAGTCATTTCACTCTTTCCCCGCTGCGGCGTCAGCCAGCGCGTTGGCGCCACCGACGATCTCGCTGATTTCCTGGGTGATCTCGGCCTGGCGAGCCTGGTTCATCTGCATGGTGAACACGCGGATCAGCTCGTTGGCGTTGTCCGTGGCGGACTTCATGGCGCGGCGGCGCGCGGCCTCCTCCGAAGCAGCCGACTGCAGCAGCGCCGTGAAGATGCGGGACTCCACATAGCGCGGCAGCAGCGATTCGAGCACGTCGCCCGCGGTGGGCTCGAACTCGAAGTACGGCGGGATCGTCTCGCTGGCCGTCGCCTCGGTCTCCTCGACCTCCAGCGGCAGCACGCGCTTGACCACGACGTTCTGGGTCAGCATCGAGACGAACTCGGTCGAGACGATGTGGATCTCGTCGATCCCCGCCTCTTCCTTGAAGGAGTCGATCAGCGTCTGCGCGATCTCCTTGGCGTCGGCGTAGGCCGGCTTCCTGGAGAAGCCGACCCACTGGCCGCCCATCGTACGGTTGCGGAAGGTGTGCCAGGTGACACCCTTCCGGCCGGTGACGAACGGCACCACCGTCAGGCCGCGGCTCTCCAGCAGCCCGCGCAGGGCCTCGGCCTCGCGCAGGACGTTGGCGTTGAAGCCGCCACAGAACCCGCTGTCGCTGGTGACGATGAGGACGCCCGCCTTGGCGGGGTTCTCCTTCGCCACGGTCAACGGATGGTCGACGCTGGCCGCGTTGCTGACGACGCCGGTGACGGCGCGAGTGATCTCACGCTCGTACGGCAGCGCCGCCTGCATCCGCATCTGCGCCTTCACGATCCGCGAGGAGGCGATGAGCTCCTGGGCACGCGTGATCTTGGCGGTCGACTTGACCGACTTGATCCGCCGCCGCAGCAGCCTTAGCTGGGCACCCATGAGCTACTTCTCCGTCGCCGGACGGACGACCTTCTTGATCTTCTCCTGGCCGACCTCGCCGGCTTCGAGCGGCGCCACCGGCTCGTCCTTGACCAGGAGCTCGCCCGAGGAGGTGGTGAAGCCCTTCTTGAACTCCGTGACGGCGTCCTTGAGGCTGGTCACCGCGTCGTCCGACAGCTCGTTGGTCTCGCGGATGCTGTCGAAGATGCCCTTGTGGCTGCTCTGCAGGTAGTCGAGGAACTCCTGCTCGAAGCGGCGGATGTCCTCGACCGGAACCTCGTCGAGCTCACCCGTCGTGCCCGCCCACACCGACACGACCTGACGCTCCACGGGGAACGGCGAGTACTGCGGCTGGATGAGCAGCTCGGTCAGGCGCTGACCGCGCTCCAGCTGGGCGCGGGAGGCCGCGTCCAGGTCGGAGGCGAAGGCCGCGAAGGCCTCCAGGTCGCGGTACTGCGACAGCGACAGACGCAGCGTGCCGGCCACCTTGCGCATCGCCTTGATCTGCGCCGAGCCACCGACTCGGGAGACCGAGATACCGACGTTGATGGCGGGACGGATACCGGCGTTGAAGTAGTCGGTCTCCAGGAAGCACTGGCCGTCGGTGATGGAGATGACGTTGGTCGGGATGAACGCCGACACGTCGTTGCCCTTCGTCTCGATGATCGGAAGACCGGTCATCGAGCCGCCGCCCATGTCACTGGAGAGCTTGGCGCAGCGCTCCAGCAGGCGGGAGTGGAGGTAGAAGACGTCACCGGGGAACGCCTCGCGGCCCGGCGGGCGGCGAAGCAGCAGCGAGACGGCGCGGTAGGCGTCGGCCTGCTTGGTGAGGTCGTCGAAGATGATGAGGACGTGCTTGCCCTGGTACATCCAGTGCTGGCCGATGGCCGAACCGGTGTACGGGGAGATGTACTTGTAACCAGCCGGGTCGGAAGCCGGGGCGGCGACGATCGTGGTGTACTCCAGGGCGCCGGCCTCTTCGAGACGGGAACGCACCTGGGCGATCGTCGAGCCCTTCTGGCCGACCGCGACGTAGACGCAGCGCACCTGCTTCTCGGGGTCGCCCGAGAGCCAGTTGTCGCGCTGGTTGATGATCGTGTCCACGGCGACGGCCGTCTTGCCCGTGCCACGGTCACCGATGATCAGCTGGCGCTGGCCGCGGCCGATCGGCGTCATGGCGTCGATCGCCTTGATGCCGGTCTGCAGCGGCTGCTTCACCGGCTGCCGCTGGACGACCGAGGGGGCCTGCAGTTCGAGGGCGCGCAGGCCCTCGGCCTCGATCGCGCCCTTGCCGTCGAGGGGGTTGCCGAGCGGGTCGACCACGCGGCCGAGGAAGTTGTCGCCGACGGGCACGGACAGGACCTCGCCCGTCCGGCGGACCGTCTGGCCCTCCTCGATGTTGCTGAAGTCGCCCAGGACCACGACGCCGATCTCTCGGGGGTCGAGGTTCAGGGCCAGGCCGCGCGTGCCGTCCTCGAACTCGAGCAGCTCGTTCGCCATCGCCGAGGGAAGGCCGGAGACATGGGCAATGCCGTCGCCGGCGTCGACGACGGTCCCGATCTCCTCGCGCGCGGCGCCTTCCGGTTCGTACGCCTGGACGAAGCGCTCAAGCGCGTCCCGGATCTCGTCCGGCCGGATCGTAAGCTCCGCCATCTCTACTCTGTCTCCCTATTCATTCGGCGCTCACTGCGCCTCAGCCGGCCAACCGGCGGCGGACTTCTTCAATTCGTCCCACGATCGTGGTGTCGATCATCTCGTCGCCGATGCGGACCGAGAACCCACCGAGCACTCGCTTGTCCACCTCGACGTTCAGGTGCACGTCACGACCGTAGGAGGTGCGCAGCCAGTCGGCCAGTCGCTGCTTCTGCGCGTCGGACAGCTCGACCGCGCTGCGCACGACCGCCACCAGGCGCTGGCGCTGCTGGGCCACGAGCTGGCCGAACTCCTCCAAGCCCACTTCCAGGCTACGCCCTCGCGGGTGCACCGCCAGCTGCGTGATCAGGCGCTGGCTGGTGGGGGCCACCTTGCCACCGAGCAGGTCGCTCAGCAGCTGCCGCTTGCCCTCCGCGGGCGCGGCCGCGTCGGCGAGCGCGCGTCGGAGGTCGGGGTTGGCGGCGACGATACGGCCGAAGCGGAAGAGCTCGTCCTCGACGTCGTCGAGCCTGGACTGGCCCTCCGCCTCGGCGGCGGCGGCGACGACGCCGAGCCGTTCGAGCGAGTCGGCCAGGTCACCCGCGCGCGACCACCGGACCGAGACCGCGGCCTCGGTCGTGGCGAGGGCCGCCTCGGAGACCTTGCCGCCGAGCAGGGCACGGACGGTGCCCGCCTTCTGCTCGGCGGCCCTGGCCGGGTCGGACAGCGCGCGGCGCAGGCCGTGCTCGCGGTCGAGCAGATCCGCGACGGCGAACAACTCGTCGGAGAGCGCGCCGAGGTCGGCGCTGCCCGCGACCGCGTTGAAGCGCTCCTCGACCTCTGCCAACGAGGTCCTGCTCAGACCTCGCATTAGCGCACCGCCTGCGCGTTGCTGCTCTCAAGCTCGTCGAGGAACCTGTCCACGATCCGGCTCTGGCGGACCTCGTCCTCCAGGGACTCGCCGACGATGCGGCCGGCCAGCTCGGTGGACAGACGGCCGATCTCCGTGCGGAGCTGCGCGAACGCGGCGGCGCGGTCGGCCTCGATCTGGGCGTGCGCGGCCTCGACGAGACGACGGGCCTCGGCCTGCGCCTCCTCGCGGAGCTCCGCCTTGATCTGCGCGGCCTGCTCGCGAGCCTCTTCACGGAGCCGGCCGGCCTCGCGGCGGGCCTCCTCAAGCTGCTGCGCGTACTGCCGCTGGAGGTTCTGCGCCTCGGCCTGGGCCTCCTCAGCCCTCTTGATGCCACCCTCGATCGCGTCGGTCCGCTCGGCCAGAGTCTTCTGGATGCGCGGAACGAGAATCTTGCCGACGACGAGGAGGACGACGAGGAACGAGAAGATACCGACGACGAGCTCGAACGTGTGCGGAAGGAGCGGGTTCGCACCCTCCTCCTGCGCGAGGAGCGTAGCTGCCTTAATCATGGGTGCAGCCTTTCGTCAGGGATTCTTCTGGTCTTAGATGGCCTGGAAGATGAACGGCGCGACCAGACCGATCAGGGCGAGGGCCTCGGTGAGGACGAAGCCGAGGAGCATGTTCTGGCGGATCAGGCCGTAAGCCTCGGGCTGACGCGCGATGGCCTGCACGCCCTGACCGAAGATGATGCCGACGCCGATGCCGGGGCCGATGGCGGCGAGACCGTAACCGATGGCGGTGACGTTGCCGGAGACCTCAGCGAGAACGCTCATTGCTATTTCCTTTACTGGACGGCCGGTGAAGGGAGTCCCACCGGTCATGGATATTCCGGTATGTGGTTCTCAGTGATCCGGGTGCAGCGCGCCGCCGATGTACATCGCCGCCAGCATCGCGAACAGGAACGCCTGCAGGAACTGGATGAACATCTCGAACCCGGTCAGGATGATCGTCATGAGCACGCCCACCACGCCGACGGGTGCGCCCAGGGGCGTCAGCTTCTCGAACAGGAACCAGAAGCCGACCATGCTGAAGAACGCGAGCAGCATGTGACCGGCGAACATGTTCGCGAACAGTCGGACAGCGTGCGTGAACGGCGCGATGATCATGTTCGACAGGAACTCGATCGGCGCCAGAAGGAAGTAGATCGGCTTGGGCAGGCCGGGCGGGAACATCATGTTCTTGAAGTAACCGATGCCGCCCTGGTGCTTGACGCCCAGGTAGACCTTGATCGCGTAGATCGAGAGCGCGAGCACGGCCGGGAACGCGATGTGCGAGGCGACCGGGAACTGCGCGAGCGGGATCACGCCGAGGATGTTCCAGAACAGGACCAGGAAGAAGAGCGTGACCAGCAGGCCCATCCACCGATCGGCGTCCTTGCCGAGGAACGGCCGGGCGATCTGGTCGCGGACGAACATGTAGCCGTACTCGACGACGTTCTGGGTGCCCCTCGGCACGAGCTTCGGCTTGGCGAAGGCCACCCAGCACACGGCGATCACCACGAGCGCGCTGAGCATCGCCAGCAGCACCGGCTTGGTGAACCAGGTCACCCCGGGGATGATCGGCGTGAACGAATTGAACAGCTCATCGGGCGATGGCGCCCGGAAGTTGTCTTCGGGGGCGAGGACCGTCAGCGCAATCACGCGGCGTTCCCTTCAACGTCGTAGTGGATCACAAGGGTTTCCTCAGCGAGGCGATCGCTGCGTCGGGTTAGCGACCGAACTTCCGGTAGACCGCGTAGCCGCCGAGCACGACCCCAAGGACCACGCCTATGGGGAAGAACGCGGACATGTCGAGCCACCGGTCCAGCAACCACCCGAGACCGCCATAGACCGCCATCCCGGCGAGCAGATAGCTGGGGACTGACCACATGGCATCGGAGAAGTCGCGACCGTCGTGTTCCGGCCGGCGTTCCTGTGCGCTCATCGCGGCCCCGACGATAGCAGGCGAGTGGAGGACTAGTCATATCGGACCCCATCCCTTTACCTGCCTCATGAGTCGCCCTTTCCGGGGACCGAGGCATCGGGGTCGACGTAGAGCATCTTGGTCTTCATGAACGCGCGGACCTCGAATCCGGTCCAGACGAGCGTGCATCCGACCACGGACCACGCGAAGGCCTGGGTGTTCCAGGCGGTGGTCTCACGGAAGGCGGACAGCACCACCATGATGGCGACGACTTTGACGAGGTAGCTGACCATCGCCGCGATCGCCATCATCTGCGGGGAGACGCGTGCGGCATAGGAGACCGCTACCACGCTGATGCTGAAGAAAACCCCGACGAGCAAGGTGCCGAGGGCCGCGCCGAGCGCTCCCTTGCCGCCCGCCAGGAGGAACGCCACGATGACCGCGACCACCCCGACCGCGAAGGTCGGAACAGCGGCGCTCTTGAGTACGCGCACGTCGTTGGCCTGCATCGGTGCTCCATCAGCATGTTGTCAAGCGAGCGTTTGCTACCTCCAGAACATGTGCGTCTGGAGGTCCCTGCTCGTGAAAGATATCACAAGCTCACGGAAGACCGCTTTTACCTGCCGTTTCTAGTTCCCGATCACGGACGACTCGGAAATGCAGGAATGACCGGTTTGCCCTCGGCGCTCGCGCGTTCCTGCGCCGAAGGGCCGCCCTGCGGCGGCATCTGCCGCCTGACCTGGGTGTCCGGGCCGATCGGCGGCATCGGGCCGGTGGGCGGGCCGTCGTCGTCGGGCTGCTTGTCGCGCGTGGCGGCGTGCGCGCCGCCCCTCCCCCGCCACCGCGGCGCGGCCATCAGGACGAGCACCGCCAGCGCCAGCACGATGACCACCACGAACAGCAGCACCGGCACGCCCTCGCGGGACATCGCCACCAGGCCGAAGGCGAACAGGAACGCCCACGCGTACATGATCAGCACCGAGCGGCGGTGCGAGTGGCCGATGTCCAGCAGCCGGTGGTGCAGGTGACCCCGGTCGGGTGCGAACGGCGACATGCCATGGGACGTGCGCCGCACCACGGCGGTGATCAGATCGATCAGCGGCAGGACCAGCACCGCCGCCGGCAGCATCAGCGGCAGCAGCACCGGGACCTTGTTCATGTCCTCGATGGCGGCCGGGTCGAGCGGTGTCACCGTGACGATCGAGGAGGCGAGCACCAGCCCGATCAGCATCGCCCCGGTGTCGCCCATGAAGATCTTGGCCGGATGGAAGTTGTGCGGCAGGAAGCCCAGGCACGTGCCGATGAGGACGGCCGCGATGGCCGCCGTCGTGGTGATGTTCCCCACGCTCATGCTCTGGGCCAGCAGGATCGAGTACGCCCACGTGGCCATGGCGGCGATGCACACGATGCCGGCCGCGAGCCCGTCGAGGCCGTCGACGAAGTTCACGGCGTTGATGGTGACCACCACGATCATGATGGTGATGATCGTGCTCAGCGTGTAGTCGAGGCTGGTGGAGCCGCCCCAGTCCTTCGGCAGCGGGATGTAGAGCAGCCGCAGGTCGAAGTAGACCAGCACGCCCGCCGCCGCGATCTGCCCGCCGAGCTTGATGAAGGCGTCCATGCCCCACCAGTCGTCGAGGAAGCCGGTGAGCGTGATCAGGCCGCCGGCGACGATCAGCGCGGTGACGGCTTTGCCGTCGTACTCCGACAGCGCCGCGCCCGTGTGTTTCAGCTGGCTGGCGACCAGCAGGCCGACCACCAGGCCGCCGTACATGGCCAGGCCGCCGAGCCTCGGCGTCGGCGTGGTGTGCACGTCGCGCTCGCGAACCTCGGGCATGGCGCCGATGCGGATGGCGAAGCGGCGCACCAGCGGGACCAGCAGATACGTCACCGCTGCCGAGATGAGCGCCATGAACAGGTATTCGCGCACGGACCTAGTTTCCCGGATGCTCCGGCCAGCTGTGACCGGAAACCGACACAGACCAGCTTAATATTCGCTGAGATATGGCTGATGGATGGCGAGAAGCGCCGCCACTCTTTCCCTGACCTCGGGCGCTACGGCCGGGTCGCGCACGGACATCGACAGCAGACTTCCCACCTCTTCCATCTCCGGCGGGCCCATGCCCTGCGTGGTCACGCACGCCGTGCCCACCCGGATCCCGGAGGTGACGGCCGCCGGCTCCGGATCGTAGGGGATGACGTTGCGGTTGAGCGTGATGCCGGCGGCCGCGCAGCGCCGTTCGGCCTCGGCGCCCGAGACGCCCAGCTCACGCAGGTCGATCAGGGCCAGGTGGGTGTCGGTGCCGCCGGCGACCGGACGCATGCCCGCCCCGTCCAGCGCGCCGGCGAGCGTGCGGGCGTTGGCGAGGACGCGGCCCGCGTACTCGGCGAACTCCGGCCGCAGCGCCTCCCCGAACGCCACCGCCTTGGCCGCCACCGCGTGCATCAGCGGCCCGCCCTGCACGAACGGGAACACCGCCCGGTCGATCTTGCCGGCCAGCTCCTCCGTGCACAGGATCGCGCCGCCGCGCGGCCCGCGCAGCACCTTGTGCGTGGTCAGCGTCACGACGTCCGCGTACGGCACCGCCGACGGGATCACCCCGCCCGCCATCAGGCCGATCGGGTGCGCCACGTCGGCCAGCAACCACGCGCCCACCTCGTCGGCGATGCCGCGGAAGACCGAGAAGTCGATCAGCCTCGGGTACGCCGTCGCGCCGCACACGATCACCTTGGGCCGGCGTCGCAGCGCCAGGTCGCGCACCTCGTCGTAGTCGATGAGCTCGGTGTCGCGCCGCACGCCGTAGGAGGCGACGTCGAACCATCGTCCCGAGAAGTTCGCCTTCGAGCCGTGCGTGAGGTGGCCGCCGTGCGGGAGCGCCATGGCGAGCATGGTGTCGCCGGGCTGGAGCAGGGCGGCGTAGGCGGCCAGGTTGGCGCTCGCGCCGGAATGCGGCTGGACGTTGGCGTGCTCGGCCCCGAACAGCCTGCGCGCCCGCTCCACCGCCAGCCGTTCGGCCCGGTCGACGACCTCGCAGCCGCCGTAGTAGCGCCTGCCGGGGTAGCCCTCGGCGTACTTGTTGGTGAGGGTGGAGCCCAGAGCGGCCATGACCGCGGGGGAGGTGAAGTTCTCGCCGGCGATCAGCTGGAGGCCGGCGCGTTCGCGTTCGAGCTCGTCGAGCAGCACCTGCGCCAGCTCCGGATCCTGCCGCCGCAACCGCCCGAAGTCGGGCCCGTAGTACGGCTCCCCACCCATTTCTCCACTGTACGACCGTGTGTCCGTTTTGCCCAGATAGTCGCGCTGCGAGGACGGACGCTTGCGAGGGCATGGGTTCCGTGTCGGTCAGAGCCATGAGGGCGTTCACCTGCGAAGGCCAGAGGGCGGCGATCGCGGAGCTCCGAGAGCGCGAAGCGCACGGACCGCGAAGCTTTGGGACCGCGCAACTCAGGGACCGTGATGTTCCGCGACCGGGAAGCACCGAGACCACGGGAACGACCGAGACCACGGAGGCACCGGGGCCACGGAAGCACCGGAGCACGCAGCTCAAGGAGCGCGAAGCACCGGAACCGCGAAGCGCCGGGGAAGGCGGAGGTCAGGGGAAGGCGTGTGGTGCGCCGGTCTGGCTGGGGATCCACCTCGGGGTGTCGTCGGCCTGGTCGCTGATCGCGGTGAGCACGGCGTGACGGTAGAGAGCCAGCTTCGACCGCCATTCCCGGATGTCCTGCACATATCGATCGCCGACCGGCGCGTCCCACGTCTGCGGGCTCTTGGCCAGCGCGTACGCCTTGTCGAGGGCCGTGCTGAGCTTCTCCAGCATGGGCATGACGGTGTTCCAGGCGGTGACCAGACGTTCGTAGTCGGGGTTGAACTCGTAGGCCAGCGGCTGGTTGTCCAGCGGGCCCGCGGCGGTGACGGGCGGCATCTCGTCCCTGCTCCTGGGCCTGGGGGCGGGCGGGTCGACGTACATCACACGCTCCTTCCCGACGTCCCGGGATCGGCCTCACCCGATGGACCGTCCGGCCCGATGTCCCTGGGCGCCCAGTCGCCCTCGCCGTACTCACCGGGCGGAACCTCCACGGACGGCATGTCGAGCGGCTGAATGTCGCGGACGTCGTCGATCAAAGTCCTGATCGCCTCCGGCCCGGCCGCAGACACATCCACAGCCACAACCCCGTCCCCCTCACTCACCCACTTCCCACCGACACCCCCGCCGTCCAAGCCCTGCGCCCCACCATCACCATGACCCCCGACACCATGCCCCCCGCCGCCGTGCACAGCCGCGCCATGACGCCCTGTATCACCACCACCAGCCGATACGTCCCTTCCAGCCGATACGTCGCCTCCAGCAGAGACGTCCCCTCCAGCAGAGACGGCCGCCCCTCCCCCAGGCGCCGTAGGCGGAATCCGCACCCCAGCAGACCCATCACCCCGCCCCGCCGCTCCACCGTCCGCACCGGCCCGACCAGCGTCCGCCACGCCACCATCAGCACGCCCGGCATCAGCGGCCCCATCGCCGGTCCCTACATCGGCACGCCCGTTACCCGCGCCGCCATCGGCACGCCCACCATCGCCGTACCCGCCACCGACGTCACGACCACCGTTCACAGCACCGCCATCAGCACGCCCGGCATCAGCCGCACCACCACCGGTCCCCGCGCCGGCGCGCCCGCCGTCCGCGCGCCCATCGTCGGTGTTGCCGCCGGTGCCGCTGCCGGCGTCGCGGCTGCCGTTGGCGGTGTCCGCGTCGATGCGGGTGCCGTTCGTGGCCTTGTCGTCGGCGCAGGCGGTGCCGTCAGTGCGGCCGGTGTCCGTGGTGCCGCTGTCGGAGCGGCCGGTGTCGCTGTTCGCGCCGCTGCTGGAGCCGTCGGCCCGGCCTGTGCCGGTGTCCGTGTGGCCATTTGCGCCGTCGGCCCGGCCGGTGTCGCCGATGGGCTGGGTGCCGGTGCCTGTGGTGGCGTCGGGGCGGGTCGGGGTGGAGGAGGCGCCGTCGGCGTGGGTGCCGTGGGTGTTGCCCGCGTCCCCTGCGGTGCCCTGGTGGGCGCCTCTGTCCCCGGTGGGGCCGCCGTAGGCGTCTCCGGTGGTGCCGTTGTGGGTGGCCGTATCGCCTTGGGTGCCGTTGTGGGAGGTCGTGTCGCCTGCGGTGCCGAAGTGGGCGCCCGTGCCTTCTGACGTGCCATAGGGGTGACCGGCGGCCGTTGCGGCGCCGTAGGGGTGGCCGGTCGCGGTTGCGGTGCCGTACGGGTGGCCGGTGGCGGTTGTGGTGCCGGGGTGGTGGCCGGTGGTGGTCGTCGAGGGGTCGGTGCCGCCCTCTCCTGTCGGCACCGACAGCCCTTCGCCTCCGCCCGCCGTCGCCGCACCGCCGTCGGCGGGCACGGTCGGCATGTCGGCGGGCTGCACGTTGTCGACGTTCTTGAGCAGGGATTCCAGTTGTTCGGCCGTGGGCGGGTCGATGGGCACCTGGAGGACCTTCACGCCGTCGACCACCACGACCTGGGGCTTGTGCGGGTCGTCCGGCTGGTCCTTCGCGGGGACGTTGGTCGTGCCGGTGTCGGCCTCCGCTCCCCGGTCACGTCTGCTGTCCTGGTCGGGGGCCTTGGGGTCGTCGGCGGCCGGGGTGTCGCCGGTGCTGCCGTCGCTGCGGCCGTCTGTGCGGTCGCCGGTCCGCTCACCGGTCCGGTCGTCGGTCCTGGTGTCGTTTCCGCTGGTCCCGGTGTCCTTGTCGGCGCCGTCGCACGCCTTCCCGTCGCCGTCGGCCTTGGCACCGTCGTCGCCGGTCTTGCTGTCGGGGTCCTTGGGCGTCGGCGGGTCCGTCGGCTTGGGGTCGTGGTCCCTCGACGCGGGCGGGTCCGTCGGCTTGGGGTCGTGGTCCCTCGACGCAGGCGGGTCCGTGGGCTTGGGGTCGGGGGTTTTCGGGGGTGGGTCGGTGGGTTTCGGGTCGTGGTCCTTCGGGGTGGGTGGGTGCGTGGGCTTCAGGTCGGCGGGGTGGGCGGGGTCGGTGTGCTTGGGCGGGACGTCGGCGCGGGGGTTGCCGTACTTGTCGTCGCGACTGCCCGGCGACTCCTTGGGCTCGTCGGCCGTGCCGCCGCCGCCCGTCTTCGACGTGTCGCCCAGCTTGCCGTCGGCGCGCTTCTCCAGGACGGCCAGCCGCGCGTTGACGTCCTTGACCATGTGATCGGCGGAGTCGGCCACCTGGACCGGACGGTGGGTGCTCCGCGCGGACAGCCCGGCACGGCTCAGCACCGCCCTGACCTGGTCCTCGGCCGTGCGCAGCGCCGAGGACGCGTGCTTGACCTCGGTCAGCAGGTCACGGACCAGCTGCGGATCCATGCCGTCGAACTTGCCCATGGGCCACTCCCGGACGTGTCGCCGTTCCGGGACTCACGGTAATCGCGGCCGTGGCGTCGCCGCAGCCGGGATGCAAAGACGGTATACGTCAGTCGTCGGTGGCGACGTAGCCGATGATGCCGCGCAGCTTCTCGACGGGGATCGCGCCGCGGCGCAACATCCGGGGCACCGCCGTGGTGAGGTCGAGGATGGTCGAGGGCGTGTTGTCGGTGGTCTTGCCGCCGTCGAGGTAGACCGCGACCGAGTCGCCGAGCTGCTCCTCGGCCTCCTCCGCCGTCGTCGCCGCGGGAGCGCCGGAGCGGTTGGCGCTGGAGACGGCCATCGGGCCGGTCTCCTTGAGCAGGTCGAGGGCGACCGGGTGGAGCGGCATGCGGACGGCGACCGTGCCCTTGGTGTCGCCCAGGTCCCAGGAAAGGGCCCTGTTGGCCCTGCAGACCAGCGTGAGCGGCCCGGGCCAGAAGGCGTCGATGAGATCCTGCCCGTAGGGCCCGAGGTCGTCCACGAGCGCTGTGGCGGCTCTGACGGTGCCCACGAGCACGGGCGGCGGCATGTCGCGGCCGCGGCCCTTGGCGTCGAGCAGCGCGGTGACGGCCGGCGGCATGAACGCGTCGGCGCCGATGCCGTAGACGGTGTCGGTCGGCAGCACCACCAGCTCGCCGCGGCGCACGGCGGTGGCGGCCTCGATCAGGCCCTCGGCGCGCTGGTCGAGGTCGGAGCAGTCAAAGCGTCTTCCCACGGCGTGCATCCTAGTCCTGGCCGAGTCTGGCCGTGACGAAGCGGTCCCTTCGGGTGAGGTCCTGGCGCAGGCGGACGTCGCGCCAGCCGTTGTCCTCCGGGAAGGTCAGATAGACGGCCCTGCCCTGCTCGTCGGCGTGTTCGACGGCCACCCAGCCGCCGGGACGCAGCAGGCGGCGGGCGGTGCGTTCGACCGCGCGCACCTCGCCGAGGCCGTCGTCGCCGGAGCCGTAGAGGGCCCGGGAGGGGTCGTAGTCGCGGACCTCGGGGTCGCGCGGGATGGCGCCGGGCGGGATGTACGGCGGGTTGGAGATCACCAGGTCGACCTTGCCGTTGAGCTCGGGAAGGGCTTCGGCGAGGTCTTCCGGGTGCAGGTGCGTACGCCCCTGGCCCAGCTCGGAGATGTTGCGCTTGGCCCAGGTGTAGGCCGCGGGGTCGACCTCGACGGCGTGCACCTCGGCGAGCGCGACCTCCTGGGCGATCGACAGCGCGATGGCCCCCGAGCCGGTGCCGAGGTCGACGACGAGGGGCGCCGTCACGTCCATGGCGCGCAGGGTCTCGATCGCCCACCCGGCCATGACCTCGGTCTCCGGCCGCGGCACGAACACGCCGGGGCCGACCGCGAGCTCCAGGTAGCGGAAGTAGGCGTGGCCGGTGATGTGCTGCAGCGGCTCACGCGCCTCGCGCCGGGCGATGCCCTCCCAGAACAGCGCGTCGAAGTCGGAGTCCTTGACCGTGTGGAGCTCGCTCCTGCGCACGCCGTGGACGAACGCCGCGATCTCCTCCGCGTCGGTGCGCGGCGAAGGCACACCTGCCTCGGCGAGCCGGGCGGTGGCCAGAGCGATCTCGTCCAGCAGAAATGTCATGAGTGTTGTGCGAGCTTCTCCGCCATCTCGGCGTCGATGAGTGCCTGGGTGACGGCGTTGAGCTCGCCGTCGAGAACCTGGTCGAGGTTATACGCCTTGAAGCCTACGCGGTGGTCGGAAATCCGGTTCTCGGGAAAGTTGTACGTGCGGATGCGCTCGGAACGGTCGACCGTGCGGACCTGCGACTTGCGCTCGGCCTGCGCCGCGGCGTCGGCCTGCTCCTGGGCCACGGCCAGCAGGCGGGCACGCAGGATGCGCATCGCCGACTCCTTGTTCTGGAGCTGGCTCTTCTCGTTCTGGCAGGAGACGACCACGCCCGTGGGCAGGTGGGTGATGCGCACGGCCGAGTCGGTCGTGTTGACGCTCTGGCCACCGGGACCGCTGGAGCGGTAGACGTCGATGCGCAGGTCGTTGGGGTCGATCTGGACGTCGACCTCCTCCGCCTCCGGGTAGACCAGCACGCCCGCGGCGCTGGTGTGGATGCGGCCCTGGGACTCGGTGACGGGCACCCGCTGCACGCGGTGGACGCCGCCCTCGAACTTGAGCCTGGACCACACGCCCTCGTCGCCCTTGGCCTTGATGCCGACCGTGACGTCTTTGTAGCCGCCGAGGTCGGAGGGCTGGGTGTCGATGATCTCGGTCTTCCAGCCGAGGCGCTCGGCGTAGCGCAGGTACATCCGCAGCAGGTCGCCGGCGAACAGGGCGGACTCCTCGCCGCCCTCGCCCGCCTTGATCTCCATGATGATGTCTTTGTCATCGTTGGGGTCGCGCGGGATGAGCAGGTGCTTGAGCTTCTCCTCAAGCTGCGGGATGCGCTCCTCGATCTCGGCCGCCTCGGCCGCGAACCCCTCGTCCTCGCCGGCCAGTTCCTTGGCCGCCGTCAGGTCCTCGCGGGCCGTGTCGAGCTCCCGGTAGGTGCTGACGATCGGGGTGAGCTGGCTGTAGCGCCGGCCGAGTGTGCGGGCCTTGTTCTGGTCGGCGTGCACGGCGGGGTCGGCAAGCTGCAGCTCCAGCTCGGAATACTCCTTGAGCAACTCGTCGAGGTTCACCGTGGGTCCTTCAGTGGTTTGAATGCCGTTTCACCAACAACGCCGACCCGGCGCACGTGGTGCGGCCGGGTCGGCGTCGGTGAAGCTACTTGCCCG
This sequence comes from Nonomuraea sp. NPDC003560, assembly GCF_042878785.1. Classification (NCBI taxonomy): domain Bacteria; kingdom Bacillati; phylum Actinomycetota; class Actinomycetes; order Streptosporangiales; family Streptosporangiaceae; genus Nonomuraea; species Nonomuraea sp. NPDC003560. The sequence goes on from NZ_JBIAOF010000003.1 coordinate 317,583, forward strand.
TGGCCTTCTTGCCGAAGCGCTTCTCGAAGCGAGCCACCCGGCCGCCGGTGTCGAGGATCTTCTGCTTGCCCGTGTAGAACGGGTGGCAGGCCGAGCACACGTCGGCGTGGATGACGCCGTTCTTGGCGGTGCTGCGGGTCGTGAACGTGTTGCCGCAGGAGCAGGAGACCTGCGTCACGTGGTAATCGGGGTGGATGTCGGGCTTCATGGCTGTCCTTTCGGGCTGCGGCCGCCGGGTCGCCTTCACGCATGGCGTGAACCGGAACCGCAAAATGGTCAGCTACCAGTGTGCCAGATCGTGCAACCTGCCCAGGCCATGGGGCATTCCCGCGATCTTCATGACGCGGCCGCACGCGCCACACTAGGCTCCCTCGCACAAACCATCACTTTTCCCACAAATGGGACTTAGCCAAAGGATCACCCAACTGATGAAGAGAAGGGTGCGGCTGCTCCTCGCGGCCGCCACGGGGGCCGCCGTTCTCCTCGGAGGCGCCGGTCTCTCGGCCACCGGCGCGTCGGCCTCGGCGTACGCGCTGGCGGACGACTTCACGGGCGACGCGTCGGCGAGCGCGTACGTCCCGCTGGAGAAGGACGTCGACGCCACCGTCACGCTCAAGCTCAAGAACCCGGACACCGTCACCGGCGTGACCGGGTCCATCGAGCCGCCCGGCAAGTCGGCCAAGACGGTGTCGTTCGACTTCACGCCGAGCACCTCCACCTCCACCTCCACCCCGACCGCCACCCCGTCGCCGGCTCCCGACAAGACGATCACCGGCAAGTGGACGATCACCAAGGACGACCCGGCGGGCGACTGGAAGCTCACCGTCAACGTCGCCCGCGCGGGCGGGGGAAGCAGCCCGAGCACCTTCACCGTCAAGGTCTCCGGCAAGCAGGGCATCTCCGGCGCGAACGTCACCCCCGACCCCGTCCAGCTCGTCAAGGGCAGGGACACCAAGGTCACGGTCGAGGCGACGGTGAAGGACGCGGGCACGGTCTCGGCCAAGCTCGTCAGCGACACCACCAGCGAGTACTACGACCTCGGTGAGCTGGCCAAGGAGTCGGACAGCTACTACCGCGGCGTCACGTACTTCACCGACGACACCACCGAGGGCGCCTGGACGCTGGAGGTGTACGCCACCCGCAGCGGCCAGACGCTCAAGGGCGAGGCGTCGTTCTCGGTCGTCGCCCCCACCGGCGGCGCGTCCAAGAAGGCCAAGACCAGGGTGACGATCTCGGCCCCGAACAAGGTCGCCAAGGGCCGCGCGTTCAAGGTCTACGGCAAGGTCTACCGCGGCGCCAAGGCGTACAAGAACAAGATCGTCGAGGTGTACTTCAAGGCCAAGGGCACCAAGACGTACAAGTTCATGGGGTACGCCAAGGCCACCTCGACCGGCAAGTACAGCAAGACCTTCAAGGGCAAGAAGGACGGCTACTTCCAGGTCAAGGTGCCCGGCACGAGCAAAACGCGCACCTCCCTGTCGCCGCAGGAGTTCGTGGACGTGAGGTAGCGGGTACGGCCCGCATCCCCAACCCCGGGTGCAGGCCGTATCAGCGACCCAGATACGTCAGGACGGCGAGAACCCGCCGATGGTCCTCGGGCGCGGGCCCGAGGGCCAGCTTGGTGAAGATGCCGGACACGTGTTTCTCCACCGCCCCTTCGGTGACGACCAGCCTGGAGGCGATCGCGGTGTTGGAGCGGCCCTCGGCCATCAGGGCCAGGACCTCGCGCTCCCGGGGGGAGAGCAGGTCGAGCGGGGCGCCCCTGCGCCTGCGGCTGAGCAGTTGCACGACGACCTCCGGATCGATCACCGTGCCGCCCGCCGCCACCTCGCGCACCGCCTCCATGAACTCGGCCACGTCGGCCACCCGCTCCTTCAGCAGGTAGCCGACGGCCTTGCCGATCAGCTCGCCCGCGTAGCGCTCCTCGACGTACTGGGACAGGACCAGGATCGGGAAGTCGGGCCTGGCCTCGCGGACCCTCAGTGCCGCCTTCAGCCCCTCGTCGGTGTGGGTGGGCGGCATGCGCACGTCGACGATCGCCAGGTCGGGCTCATGTTCCTGGACGGCGGCCACCAGCGCGGGCCCGTCGGAGACCGCCGCCACGGTCTCGAAACCGCCGTCGGCGAGCAACCGCGCCAGCCCCTCGCGCAACAGTACGGAATCCTCGGCGATGACCACGCGCATGTGCACATGACTACCATTCGCAGGGCAGCTCCGCACGCACGATCGTCGGCCCCCCGACGGGGCTGTGCAGCACGAGCACGCCGTCGATGGTCGCCGCCCGGTCGGCCAGGCCCGACAGCCCGCCGTCCGGCGTGACGACGGCGCCGCCGATGCCGTTGTCCCACACGTCCACGACCACGCCGCGGTCGCCGCCGAACACCGCCACCGACGCCTCCGTCGCGCCCGAGTGCTTGGCGAGGTTGGCCAGGGCCTCGGCGACGATGAAGTACGCGATGCTCTCCACCGCGGCGGGCGGCCGTTCGGCCAGTTCGACGGAGACGTCCACGTGCACCGGGGCCCGCGCGGCCAGCCCCGACAGCGCCGCGTCGAGCCCGCGGTCGGTGAGGATGGCCGGGTGGATGCCGCGGGCCAGGTCGCGCAGCTCGGCGATGGCCGCCTTGGTGCCCGCGTGGGCCTGGACGATCAGCGCCTTGGCCTCCTCCGGCTCGGTGTCGAACTTGGCCTGAGCCCGTCCGAGGTCCACCGCCACCGACAGCAGCCGCTGCTGCGCGCCGTCGTGCAGGTCGCGCTCGATCCTGCGGCGTTCGGCCTCGGCGGCGTCGATCCCCCTGGCCCGGCTGGCCCGCAGCCGCTCCTCCTCGCTGCCGCCGAGCAGCACCGTGGCCAGGGTGCCGTGCAGCCAGGCCATGCCCCGTACGAGATAGGCCGTCACGACGAGCAGCACCACGCCGGCCGCGCCCGCGACCAGCACGCCCGCCCAGTCGTCGATGATCAGGCCGGTGCGCCCGTCGCTCAGGACGTACAGGACGCGGGCCAGGGGCGCGAGGAGCAGCACCGCCGTCGCCGTCCACAGCGCCAGCGACAACGCGGACTCCACCAGGCCCAGCGGGAGGAGCATGAGGAGGTAGCCGAGGTCCTGCCAGGTGGCCTTGTCGCCCAGCAGCCAGGTGAGGTGCGAAAGCAGCCCGCCCTCGGGCCTGCTCCGGTACGGGTCGGCGATCCGCACCCCGAACGCCGCCCCCATCAGCCGCCGCTCCAGCATCGCCCCGCCGCGCCACATCAGCACGGTCGCCATCGTCAGCGGCAGCCCCACCCAGACGATCACCAGCGGCACCGCCACCGTCGTCGCCAGGGTCACCACGACGAACCAGACCATCCCGAACAACGCGCTGACCAGCAGGTACGGAGCCGCCCGCCAGGTCATCGGGTCGACCAGCACCCCTAACGGCCCCTTCGGCCCGAACCGCACCCTGTCCTTCAGCCTCACCGATCGCATGCCCCCAGCCTGCCCGGCGCCGCGGACGGGGTGAATGGAGCAGACGTCCGATCCACAGGTGGGGTTAACCCCACCCTCGGCGCCTCGGCACGCGAAAGGGGCGGCGGGAGAACCTCCCCGCCGCCCCTTCAGGCGCGTGGCCGCTAGTCGCGGTCGTTGCTCACCGTGGTCTTCTGCACCTGCAGAAGGAACTCGGCGTTGGACTTGGTCTCCTTCATCTTCTCCAGGAGAAGCTCCAGAGCCTGCTGCATGTCCAGGGCGTGCAGCACCCGGCGGAGCTTCCAGACGATCTGCAGCTCCTCCTTGGCCATGAGGATCTCTTCCTTACGCGTGCCGGACGCGTCGACGTCGACCGCGGGGAAGATGCGCTTGTCGGCCAGGGAGCGGTTGAGCTTGAGCTCCATGTTGCCGGTGCCCTTGAACTCCTCGAAGATGACCTCGTCCATCTTGGACCCGGTCTCGACCAGGGCCGTGGCGAGGATCGTCAGCGAGCCGCCGTTCTCGATGTTGCGCGCGGCGCCGAAGAAGCGCTTCGGCGGGTAGAGCGCCGTGGAGTCGACACCACCCGACAGGATACGACCGGAGGCCGGGGCCGCCAGATTGTAGGCGCGGCCGAGTCGCGTGATCGAGTCGAGCAGGACGACCACGTCGTGGCCCAGCTCCACCAGGCGCTTGGCGCGCTCGATGGCCAGCTCGGCGACCGTGGTGTGGTCTTCGGCCGGACGGTCGAAGGTCGAGTGGATGACCTCGCCCTTGACCGACCGCTGCATGTCGGTGACCTCTTCGGGACGCTCGTCCACGAGCACGACCATCAGGTGGCACTCGGGGTTGTTGCGGGTGATCGCGTTGGCGATCGCCTGCAGCACCATCGTCTTGCCGGCCTTCGGCGGCGAGACGATCAGACCACGCTGGCCCTTGCCGATCGGCGAGACCAGGTCGATGATCCGCGTGGTGAGGATGTTGTGCTCGGTCTCCAGGCGCAGGCGCTCCTGCGGGTAGAGCGGCGTCAGCTTGTTGAAGTCGGGCCGGTTGCGGGCCTGCTCCGGGTCCATGCCGTTGACGGTGTCGAGGCGGACCAGGGCGTTGAACTTCTCGCGGCGCTCGCCGTCGCGCGGCTGGCGCACCGCGCCGGTGATGACGTCGCCCTTGCGCAGGCCGTTGCGGCGGATCTGGGCCAGCGAGACGTAGACGTCGTTGCTGCCCGGCAGGTAGCCGCTGGTCCTGACGAACGCGTAGTTGTCGAGGATGTCGAGGATGCCGGCGATCGGGATGAGCACGTCGTCGTCGCCGATGACGGGCTCGGTGCTGTCGAAGCGGTCACGGCCACGGCCGCGGTTGCGCTCCCTGAAGCGGCCCCTGCGGCCACGCCCGCGGTCGTCGTCGTCGCCGCCGCGCTGGTCGCCGCGCTGGTCGCCGCCACGCTGGTCACCGCGCTGGTCACCGCGCTGGTCACTGCGCTGCTCGCCGCGCTGCTCGCCGCGCTGGTCGCCCCTGCCGCCGGCGTCCGTGGCGCGCTGGTCGCCGCGGCTGCTCTCTGCACGGCCGCCCTCACCGCGGTCGGCACGGTCGCCACGCTCGCCGCGGTCGCTGCGCTCACCGCGCTCGCCACGGTCGCTGCGCTCGCCACGCTCACGGCGCTCGCCGCGGCTGCGCCGCTCGCGACGGCTCTCGCGCTCGCCCCGCGTGTCGGCCTGACCGGCGTCCACGACCTGGGCCTGCTGCTCGACGGCCGGCTCGGCCGGCGCGGCCACGGGCTCGGGGGCCGCGGCCACCGGCTCGGCGGCCTGCGGTGCGGCCTCGTCGGCGGGCTTGGTGCGGGAACGTTCCCTGCGCGTACGGGTGGGCCGCTCGGCCACGGGAGGCGCGGCCTCCGTCAGGACGGGCGCCGCCTCAACCGCGGCTGCCGCCGGAGCGCCGTCTCCGGAGGCGCCACCCTGCTTCTCCTGGATGGCCGCGATGAGCTGGCTCTTCCGCATGCGCCCGGTGCCGCTGATGCCCAGCTCAGCGGCCATCTTCTGCAGCTCGGGCAGCACCTTGGCGGACAGGCCGGTGCCGGAGCGACGCGCACGAGGCTTGGCCGCGGCGCGGGTGGGGGTGTCGCCGGACGCGGGCTGAGAGCCTGGTGCGTCGGAGAGGAGTTCGGTGGTGTCGCTCAACTAAAAGGTCCTTCCCAGGGGTCGGGCGCCGGTTTTGTTCTGCCGGGCGTCCCGGAGGTGCTTGCGACCCGGCGGGACAGACCGGGTCGGGGTGCACGTTGCGATCTTCGGCTGTCGCGGACGGCCGCCACTCTTGGGGAGGGGTTCGTCCAGGCCGCCACAGGACCGTGGCGCGTGGCTGACACCCCCCAGATTGCTGTCGCCAACCAGATGTCGATGTGCGTCGAACGCGCAGGTCCCCGTCGTCGCCGCCTCACGTTGGGCCAACCGGGTGTGGGCCAACCGGAGGCAACGGATTCCGGGGAGACAGCCGCGCTGCTCACGCCTCGCGACGTGAAGCATGATGCAGCGATGTATGGCTGACAAGCACGCACCCACCAAGGGGGCATCTGGTGCGGCTATCAGCCTAACATCACCAGCGCACACGGCTATTCCCTGAAGGTCTAAAGAGGCATCAGCGTGTCTCGGGGAACTGAACGTTCGCACCAACCGGGTCGACGTCCATTTGCTGGATGTGCCAGTCATTACCCACTTCTGGCGCGATCAAATCCTGCGTATCCGGTGACGAAAACGCAAGAACCGTGGGACCCGCCCCCGAAACGACCGCGGGCACGCCGACTGCACGCAGACGTTCTACCAGACGCGCGCTCTCCGGCATGGCAGGCGCGCGATAGGGCTGGTGGAGACGGTCTTCGGTGGCGGCGAGCAGCAGCTCTGGTTCCGGCCGCGAGGTCAGCGCGGCGATCAGCAACGCGGCCCTGCCGGCGTTGAAGGAGGCGTCCTTGTGGGGCACGTCCTTCGGCAACAACCCCCGAGCGGTCTCCGTGGCCAGCCGCGTCGTGGGAACGACGACGACCGGACGGACCCTCTCGTCGGGGGCCAGCTTCACCATACGCGCTGCTCCCGCGTGGTCGGTCCAGGCCACCGTCAGGCCCCCGGCCAGGCACGGAGCGACGTTGTCGGGGTGGCCCTCCATCTCGGTGGCCAGCGCGAAGACCTCGTCGTCGGACAGGCCGCCGTCGCTCAGCGCGCGGGCGGCCAGGATGCCGGCGCAGACGGCGGCCGAGGACGAGCCCAGGCCGCGAGCGTGCGGGATGCGGTTGACGCAGCGCAGGGCGATGCCCGCGGGCTGCGGCGCCCCCATGCGGGCGTACGCCTCGCGCATCGCCCGGACGACGAGGTGTCCCTCGCCGAGGTCGACCTCGCCCGCGCCTTCGCCCTCCACGCTCACGCGCACGCCGGGCTCGGCGGTGAGCGTGGCCTCCACGTCGTCGTAGAGGGTGAGCGCCAGGCCGAGCGCGTCGAAGCCCGGCCCCAGGTTGGCCGACGTGGCCGGCACGCGGATTCGCACCGTCGTCATCGATTCACGGTTCTCTCGTCGTTCGCTCACTCCCCGTGCGCCTCTCAGGCGAGGTTGAGCGCCGCGGCGGCGGCGTGCACGTCGATGGGGATGACCACCGGGGCGGGCGCGCCCGAGATGGCCCAGTCGGGGTCCTTCAGTCCGTTGCCGGTGACGGTGCAGACGATGCGCTGCCCGGCCTCCACGAGCCCCTGCGCGTGTGCCTGGAGCAGCCCCGCGACGCTCGCCGCCGAGGCCAGCTCCACGAACACGCCCTCCTCCTGGGCCAGCAGCTTGTACGCCGCCGCGATCTGCCGGTCGGTCACCGCCTGGATGACGCCGCCGGACTCGTCGCGGGCCGCGGTGGCCAGGTTCCAGGACGCCGGGTTGCCGATGCGGATGGCGGTGGCGATCGTGTGGGGGTGGGTCACCGGGGCGCCCTCGACGATCGGCGCGGCGCCGCTGGCCTGGAAGCCGAACATGCGCGGACGCTTCGTCGAGACGCCGTCGTCGGCGTACTCCTGGTAGCCCATCCAGTAGGCCGAGATGTTGCCGGCGTTGCCCACCGGGATGCAGTGGATGTCGGGGGCGTCGCCGAGCGTGTCGACGATCTCGAACGCCGCCGTCTTCTGGCCCTGCAGCCGGAACGGGTTGACCGAGTTGACCAGCGCGATCGGGTAGCTGGAGGACAGCTTGCGGGTCATCTCCAGGCAGTCGTCGAACGACCCCTCGACCTGCAGCAGCGTGGCCCCGTGGACGAGCGCCTGCGCCAGCTTGCCCATCGCGATCTTGCCCTTCGGCACCAGCACGGCGCAGGTCAGCCCCGCGCGTACGGCGTAGGCCGCCGCGGAGGCCGAGGTGTTGCCGGTGGAGGCGCAGATGACCGCCTTGGCGCCCTCTTCGACCGCCTTGCTGATGGCCATGGTCATGCCGCGGTCCTTGAAGCTGCCGGTCGGGTTCGCCCCCTCGACCTTGAGATAGACCTCGCATCCCGTCAGCGCCGACACGCGGTGCGCCGGGACGAGCGGGGTGCCGCCTTCGAGGAGAGTGACGACGGGCGTCTTCGTGGTGACCGGAAGACGCTCTCGGTACTCCTCGATGAGGCCACGCCACGACCTGCCCATGATGACTCCCTACCTGCGGTGTTGGCCACCGAGTGTACGGGGTGCGCGGCGCGGGCGCGGAGCCGAGTCCACTGAGTGGACAGGTCGTTGGACAGCGCCACTATTCAGGAAATTCTCAGCATCTCCCGATAAGGTCTCGGCAGGGGGTCACCATGAACGCGCGTCCTGCTTTGAGGCAGAACGACTATTCACCAGTAGTGCCGCCGGAGCTCGGGGCCTGGTCGCCGGGGTTGTCCGTGAGCGTGGTGATACCGGCGCACGGCGGGCAGGACAAACTCGACCTGACGCTGGCCGCGCTGGCCGCGCAGACGTACCCGGACCATCTCATGGAGGTCCTGGTCGTCGACGACGGAAGCGCGCCGCCCATCCGGCTCCCGGAGATCCGGCCGGTCAACACCAGGATCGTCCCGGTACGCGACGGCTGGGGCATCTCCAACGCGGTCAACACCGGCGCCAAGGCCGCCGACGGGGAGATCATCCAGCGGCTCGACGCCGACATGGTCGCCTGCCGCGAGCACATCGAGGCCCTGGCCCGCTGGCACCACGTGACCGACTACCTGGTCACGATCGGGATGAAGAAGTTCGTCGAGGCGCCGCCGGTCACCGCGCGGCAGGTCTTCCGCGCCGAGCGCCTGGACGAGGTGTTCGACCTGGCCGGGGCCGTGTCGAGCTCGACCGAGGCGACGATCGAGAAGACCGACGGGCTGCGCAGCAGCCGCAACCCGTACCACGTGTGCACCGGGCCGACCTTCGCCCTCCCCCGCGAGGTCTTCGACGCCGTGGGCGGGCTCGACCCGACCGTGGTGCGCGGCGAGGACACCGAGTTCTCCTACCGGCTGGCCATGCACGGCGTGGTGTTCGTGCCCGACCTGGCCGCCCAGGCGGTGCACCTCGGGCTGCCGGCGCAGCACCGCGACCGGGAGCGGGCCGTGCGGGCGGTGGAGCCGTACCTGGCGCACCGGATCCCGCTCCGCCGGGACCTGCGCAAGGACCGGGGGCGGCGGTGGCTGGTGCCGTACGTGGAGATCGTGCTGGACGTCACCGACACCTCCGAGTCGGTGGTGCGGCGGGCGGTGACGGCGGCCCTGGACGGCAAGCTCCAGGACGTCGTGCTGACGCTGGTGGGCCCGTGGTCGCGGCTCGACGACGGGCGGCGCGCGGTGTTGTCGGACCCGTGCTTCGAGCTGCGGCTCATGCGCGACCTGTGCGCGCACGACGAACGCATCCGGCTCATCGACGAGGCCGCCCCGACGCCCGCGCCCACGCCGTTCCGCTACCGGGGGCCGGTGGACGTGCCGCTGCACCGGGCGACGCTGGAGCGCATGGTCGAGTCGGTGCAGAAGGACCTGACGGGGGTGCTCGTCGTCGATCTGCCCGACGGGCGCACGGCCCGGCTCGAACGCGCCTCGGCGCTGGGCCGGGCGCTGCTGCTCGCCGGTCCAGGCGCCGATCTCGACGAGGTCATCGACGCCACGCACGGCGTGCGTCACGAGCCGCCGGACCGCTACTGGCCCGCGCCGCCGCAGCCGGAGCCGGTCACCATCCCCGCTACGGTCGCGGTCCCGGCCGAGTCCGCCGAGACCACCCTGTTCAGGCGGCTGAAGTCGGCCCTGCGCCCGAACTGACCGCCGCCCGCGGGACGCGGTCGGCCGCGCCAGCGGCCCAGCGCCCATTTCATCGCAGGCGGCGGCCCAGCGCTCGTTTCATCGTGGCCGACAGCAGGGTGCGCAGGCTCTGCTGGGCGCGGTTCGCGGCGGCGAGCTGGCGGCGCAGGGTGCTCACGTCGCGCCGCAGCTCGACGGCCGTCCTGCGCCACCGGGTGGCCTCGTCCCGCCACTTGGTCACCTGGGCGCGCAGGCGGTCGGCCTCCGCCGCCAGCCGCTCGGCCTCGGCCCGGGCCTCCAGCCGCGCCCGGTACGCCCCGCGCCGCCCGATCAGCGGCGCCGCCTCCGTGGTGAACCCGTAGGTCTCGCCCTCGACCCAGGACACGCCGGACACGGCGTCCACCACGTCGTCGAGGTCGCCGGGCTCACCGGGCTCGCCGCCGGCCACCATGCGGGCCCTGGCGAAGGCCGAGCGGCGTTCCAGGCGGGCCGCCACGACACCGTGCGAGGACTCCCGCAGCAGCACCGCGACCAGGCCGAGGCCCTCGTCGCGGGCCAGGTCGAGCAGCCGGGCGAGGGTGTCCTCGCCCGGGATCCAGCCGGGCGGCAGGCGCAGCACGAACGGCGTGGCCGGGTCCAGCTCCTCGGAGGCGGCCAGGCGCACCCGTCCTTCGTGCAGGTAGTGCCCGTGGACCAGGGCCAGGTCGAGGCCGGGGTCCTTGAGCGGGGAGCGGCGCTCGCGGCCCACCTCGTCCCAGGGGCCGAGCAGGAGCACCGACAGGTCGGGAACGGTCCCGGCGAGCAGGGCGTCCACGGTCGCGCGCACGCTGTCGTAGCCGGCCGTGCCGTCCACGACCGCGGTGACGTACGGGATCTTCCACTGGCGGGACGGATGGGAGCGCAACCACCGGTACGCCGGGATGCGGTCGGCCACGAACGCGTGGCTCACCCGGTCGATGGACTCCTTGTCGCGCATGCGCATGGTCGGGCCGAGATGGTAGGCGCGGGCGCGCGGCTCGGGCACGAACACCGCGCCCGCCTGGCTCAGCCGGTAGCCCATCTCGGTGTCCTGGCCGAGGATCAGCTCGTCGTCCATGGGGCCGGCGGCCTCGATCAGGCGGGCCCCGACCGAGGTCGCGCCGCCGACGTGCAGGCTGAAGGGACGCTGGGGGTTGGCGGTGAGGCCGTCGGTGCGCTCGACGAGGTCGACGATCCAGGCGTGCGGCTCGGCCGGCTCGAAGTGCTCCTCCAGGTCGGCGGGGAGCTCGGCGGGCAGCTCCGCGTCGGTGAACCTGATGTAGCCGGTCACCACCAGGTAGGGGGCCGTGTGGTGCCAGCGCATGTGGGCCTCGATCGCGCCCGGGGTGAGGACGACGTCGGAGTCGAGCCAGTGGATCACGTCGCCGGTGGCCTCGGCCAGCCCGGCGTTGCGGGCGTTCGCGCGGCCGGGCTGGTCGCAGACGATCAGACGGGCGCCCTCGGGACGGACGTCGGGCAGCCGCAGGGGCGGCACGCTGCCGTTGTCCACGACGATGACCTCGGTGAGCGCGGCCGGGTAGGTCTGGCGGGCGAGACCGGCCAGCACCAGGTCCAGCTTCTCCTGGCCGCCGTAGGCCGGGATGATCACGCTGACCGTGAGCGACGGGGTGAGGTCCTCGGCGGGCCGCAGCACGCGGTAGTCATTGCCGCGCACCGGCGGCGTCTGGCCGTTGTTCATGCGGTTTCCATCAGCAGGCTCGGCCGGAAGCCGTGCCATTGGTTCGTGGCGATTCTGACGAAATGGGCCAGGGGCAGCTGCCAGGTGTGCTCCTCGGTGAACCCCCTGCGCAGGACGTAGCCGAGGCCGTGCGTGCGATAGACGCGCGCGCCGATCTTTTGCGCCGCTTTCACGAACTCAAGATCGACCGCACGCGGAAGAGCGGGAAATCCTCCAATTTCCCGAAATTTCGCGCTTTGGAGCAAAATGGTGCCTCCGGCTACGTGATCCGCCCAAACCTCGCTAGGGTACGCCGCTCCGCTCGCGAACGTCGTCCGCCGGATCGTGGCGCGCAACGGCTCCAGGTAGAAGAACTCGGCCGTCGTGCCCACCACGTCGGCCCCCGCGTACGAGCGGGCCATGAGGAGGTCGGACAGGTGGCCGGGGCCGTACCAGTCGTCGTCGTCCCACTTGGCGAGGTAGTCGCCCGAGGCCAGGGCGGCGGCCCGGTTCAGCACCTCGCCGAACGGCACCGTCCCGGCCGCCTCGACCCACCTGACGGGCAGCGAGCACGCCTCGACGGCCGCGCGCACCTGCTCGAAGGCCACCCCGTGCAGCCCGAGCAGGACCTCGGCCTCGACGCCCCGCTGCCGCTCCATCTGCGCCAGCGCCGCGCCGACCAGGGCGGGCCGCTTGGTCGACATGACGATGCTGACCGTCGCGCGGGCGGGCCGGTGGACCAGGCGCCGCAGCCGTACGCTGTGCTCCTCCCGCCGCAGGTCGGCCAGGCAGCGCGCGGTGCCGTCGGCGGGCGCGGCGAGCCAGTCGCGGTCGGTGAGCAGCGCGGCCAGGTCGCCCGGCACCCACGCGGGGGCGTCCTGGGCGGTCAGCGGGATCCCGGCGCCGGCCAGCTCCGTCAGGCCGTCGAGCGGCACCGGCGCGGCGGGCCAGTCGATCTCCAATCCGCGCCGCGAGCGCAGCGCGGGCACGTCGGGCGGCCCGCCGTCCACCTGCCAGCCGTCCGACCAGTGCAGCCGGGCGAACCCCTTGCCCGGCGTACGCGTGAAGCCGCAGGGGGTGACGGACATGGACGATGCTCCTCGACCGGACGGGACTGGATCGGCGCCTACCTTACGCCCGTTTTTACACGTCAGTAGACAGACAGGCAGCTTTCGGGTGGCGGACGGCATGAGCCCCGAGGCCGGGTTCCCAGTTTTCCTCCAGGAACATATGGCACGGTAGTGGTCAGGGTTTATTAGGGTGGCAATAATCCCGCCCATCCTCCTATGCCCGACTAGTCGTGACTATGAAAGGTTTGCGCGGATGCTCTCGCCCCGCCGACTGGCAGCGGCCGCCGCACTTCTCGCAGTCGTCGCCGCCGGGGTGCTCGCCCTGCTCGTCCTGGCCGGCCTGCTCACCCTCGGCGCGGCGGCGGCCGTCGCCGCGTTCGCGGTCACGCTGGCCGCCCTCGCCCTGCTGCTGCTCACCGTCCGCCGCGTGGACGGCAAGGCGCACCGGATCGACCTGCGCATGAAGAAGCACGAGGCCGAGCTCGCCCGTGCGACGACCGCGGTCAAGAACCTCGAATCCCGGCTGGAACTGCTGGTCCAGGCGGTCGAGGAGTCGGCCGCGCGGCGGGCCGACGACATCGGGGCGATCCTCGCCTCGCTCGGCGAGGACCGCGTGAACGCCATGACCAGGGCCCGGGAGGTCGAGGAGCTGCGCGAGGAGGTTCGCGCGCTGGCCAAGGGCCTGGCATGATCCGCGTCCGGCACAACGACTACGGGGTGCTGCGCCCGCCCGCGATCGGGGACTGGACGCCCGAGCTGCGCGTGTCCGTGGTCATCCCGGCCTATGACTGCCAGGAGGCGCTGGAGCGCACGGCGTCCGCGCTGGCCGCGCAGACCTACCCGGCCGAACTCGTCGAGATCGTGGTCGCCGACGACGGCAGCACGCCGCCGATCGAGCTGCCGGGGGCCCGCGTCGTACGGGTGACCGACGGCTGGGGACGCGGCGCGGCCCGGCAGACCGGGCAGCTGGCCGCCATCGGCGAGGTGATCCACTGGCTGGACTCCGACATGATCCTGGCCCCCGACCACCTTGAGGCGCACATGCGCTGGCACCACCTGCTCGACCACGTGGTGGTGATCGGCGACATCCGGTTCGTGACGGCCCCCGGCGAGGATGGCACGCGCCCGGAGTACACGCGTAAGACGCTGGAGTCGACCCGGATGCTGAAGGACGCGGGGACGAGCGCGTACCTGCTGCACACGGGGGCCTCCACGTCGGTGCGCGCCGAGCTGCTGCGCGCGGCGGGCGGCGTGGACGCCTCGCTCAACATGGCCGAGGACACCGAGCTGGGCTACCGGCTGGCCCAGGCGGGGGCGGTGTTCGTGCCCGATCCGCAGGCCAGGGCGTGGCACGTCGGGCCGTCCACGGTGATGCTGCGGGAGAAGGAGGTCCACCGGCACAACTGGTCCTACCTGGGCGATCTGGTGCCGGATCTGCGCTGGCTGCGCGGCCATCCCCGGCGCCACTGGCGGGTGCCGTACGTGCGGGTCGTGGTGAGCGCCACCACGTACGAGGAGACCCGGGCGAGCGTGGACGCGGCGCTGGCGGGCACGCTGCCCGACGCCGCCGTCACCGTCGTCGGGCCCTGGGGCCGGCTGACCGGCGAACGCCGCTCCAGCCTCGACGACCCGCTGCTGGACCTGCGGCTGCTGCACAACCTGTACGCCCACGAGCCGCGCGTCACGTTCGCGGAAAGCGAACCGGTCACCGCCGCCCCCACCCCGTTCCTGTTGCGGCTGCCCGCCGGCTGGGTCCTCGGGGCCGACACTCTCGCCCGGCTGGTGCGACTGGCCGACGAGGACGTGCTCGGCCTGCTCTGCGTCGCGCTGGCCGAGGACGCGGACGGGGTCGTGGCCGCCCGGTTGGAGCGCACGGCCGCCTTCGCCCGCGCCGCGCGCTTCGACGGCCCCGCCGACGACCTGGTGGACGAGCTGTTCGGCGTCCTGTGGGTCGAGGGCGGCGAGCACGGCTTCGGCACCGCCGCCGACCCACCGCCGCTGGGCGGCGACCCGGCCAAGTGGCGCGCCCTGGCGGCCCGGCGGCTGGCGGAGACCAAGGAGCTGCGCGACCAGGTCGACCGGCTCTCCGCCGAGGTCGAGCGCCTGTCCCGCGCGCAGGAGCAGGAGGACCCCGCTCCCGGGCCGCTGAGCTCCCTGATCCGGCACCTGCGGAGCGCCGGATGAGCGCCGAGCGGCGGACGGTCACCGCGTTGCTGGCTGAGCTGCCGGACGCCCGGGTGTTCCTGGCCGGCATCGAGAGCCCCGCCTTCCCGGCCGACGGCGAAGGCGGCGAGGGCGGCGAGGGCCGCGCCGGGCTGCCCGCCGGCGCCGTGGACCTGGACCGGGACCTGCTGGAGCCGCCCGCCGAGCCGGAGTCGGCCGACCACGTCCTCGTGCTCGCCAGGACGCCCGCCGACCTGCGCAGGGTGGCGACCCTGCACAAGCTGCTCCCGCTGGCGGGGCGGGTGGTGGTGTGCGTGCTCGACGCCCCCGCCTCGCACCCGGCCCCCGTGCCCACGCCGACCCCCGCGCACCGCTGGCGGTCGCTGACGGACCTGCGGGTCTACCAGCCCAGGAGCCGGGTGTGGGTGGTGGACGCCCGCTTCTCGGCCGCGACGCCCGCCGGCCGCACGGTGACCGCCACCGCCCGCGCCTTCGCCGGTCACCGCCTGGACGTGATCGCCGCGCCCGCCGCCGGCATCGCCGGGATCGGCTCGGCAGACTGGCGTCCCGGCGACCCGAACGCCACGCCCGCCGAGGTGGGCGGCCCGGTCCCCGAACGCGTCGGCGCCCCCGGCAGCGACGTCGTGCTCCGCACGCTGGGCGACGTCGCCCTCCGCGGCCTGGCCGGCAACGCCCTGCGCCCGCCGGGCGACGGCCGCGCCCCGGACGCGTCCCCGGCCCTGACGCCGGACGGGTCCGCCGAGGCGGGCGGGATCGGCTGGGCCGGGGATCAGGCGCCCGTCGAGCGGCCCACGATCGTCGCCGCGAGCTGGGAGAGCATCGGGCGTCCCGGCGGGGCGGGGTCGCCGCTGGCCGACCCCGACGTGCTCGGCGAGCCGTCGATGGTCCCGCCCGTGGACGAGCGGCTGGTGAACCCCCAGGGGTTCGTGACCACGCCGTCCCGGGGCATGGCCGCGCTGGCCGAGCGCGACGGCCGCTGGTCGGTGCTGCTCGACGGCAAGGTCGTCACGACGTTCGCCGAGTCGGGCGGGGTGACCGACGCCGACGTGGCCAGGCTCCGGCAGATCCGCGGCGTCGAGGTGAGCTGGCAACATCCGCACAGCGGCCCGCTGGCGGCCGTGCGGGTGCTGGCCGGTCTGGCCGCCGCCGGGGTGCCGCTGGTCACCGGAGCCGTGCCGCGCTGGGCGGGCGCTCTCGGGGACGAGCTGGTCGCGCTGCTGCCCGCCGCCCCCGACCTGTCCGACGAGCTGCGGCGCGAGGAGCACAGCATCCGGCTGCGCCGGGCCGCCCTGCGCACCCATGGCGTGGCGGCGCGGTGGGAGCAGCTCGGCGCGCCCGCCCCCGCTCCCCCGCTCACCTCCGTCCTGCTGGCCACCCGGCGCGCCGACATGGTGCCGTTCGCGCTGCGGCAGATCGCCCGCCAGCGCGACGCCCAGCTCGAAGTGGTGCTCGCGCTGCACGGCGTCCCCCGGGAGCACCCGGACGTCGCCGCCGCCCTGGCCGGCTTCGGCGGCCCGCTGACCGTGTACGAGGCCGACCCCGCGGCCGTCTTCGGCGAGGTGCTGAACGAGGCCGCCGCCCGGGCCTCCGGCTCGTTCCTGCTCAAGATGGACGACGACGACTGGTACGGCCCCGACTTCCTGGCCGACCTGCTGCTCGCCCACGCCTACTCGGGGGCGCAGGTGGTCGGCACGGTGCCCGAGTTCGTCTATCTGGCATCGATCGACGTCACCGTGCACCGCAGCCAGGTCACCGAGCAGATCACCAGCTTCGTGGCGGGCGGCACGATCCTGGTGGAGCGTTCGGCGTTCCAGGCCGTGGGCGGCTTCCGGCCGCTGCGCCGCTCGGTGGACACCCAGTTCCAGGAGGCCCTCCAGGCGGCGGGCGGCCAGATCTACCGCACCCACGGCCTGGGCTACATCCTGCGCCGCGGCCCGGCCTCCGCCCACACCTGGCAGGAGCCCATCGGCACGTTCCTGCGCCGCAACCGGCGCCAGTGGCGCGGGTTCCGCCCGAACGCCCTGATGGAGCTGGAGGGGAGCAGCCGCCCATGACCGTCCCGCGCATCCGTGGCAACGACTTCGGCGTCCTCGACCCGCCCGAGCTGGGGGCCTGGGAGCCGGAGCTCGCCGTCACGGTCGTCATCCCGGCGCACGACCGCCAGGAGACCCTGGACCTGACGCTCGCCGCCCTGTCCGCGCAGAGCTACCCGGCGCACCTGCTCGACGTGATCGTGGTGGACGACGGCAGCGCCACCCCCATCCGCCTGCCCGCCCTCGCCCCGGGCGGCACCAAGCTGATCTCCAGCCCGCCGGGCGGCTGGGGGCGCGCCTGGGCCGTGCAGGCGGGCCTGGACGCCGCGGCCGGCGACGTCGTCCTCGTGCTGGACGCCGACATGGTCCCGCACCGGCGGCACGTCGAGGCCCAGCTCCGGTGGCACCACCTGGCCCCGTACGTGGTGGTGCTGGGCTGGATCGACTTCACCTCGGGCGCCGAGCCGCCCGCGCCGGAGCAGGTCGTCCAGGCCCTGGAGGCGGGCGCCGAGGACGGCCTGTTCCCGCTGTCACCGCACCGGCACGACTGGGCCGAGCAGATCATCCACGACCACGACGGCCTGCGTACGGCGTCCGGCGCGACGGCCGCCCGCGTGCACGTGGGGGCCACGGCGTCGTACCCGGCGGCGCTGCTGCGCTCGATCGGCGGCCTGGACACCTCGCTGGTGCTGGCCGAGGACACCGAGCTGGGGTACCGGCTCGTCCAGGCGGGGGCGGTGTTCGTCCCGGACCCGCAGGCGCGGGCGTGGCATGTCGGCCTGCCGACCGCGATGCGCGACGTCGCCGCGTTGAAGCGGTACAACGACCCCTACGTGGCCGACCGGGTTCCCTACCGGCGGTATCTGCGGAGGGATCCGGGGCGGCAGTGGCTGGTGCCGTACGTGGAGGCGGTGGTGCCGGCGGGCGGCTACGAGGACACCCGCGCCACCGCGGACGCCCTGCTCGCCTCCTCCATCCCCGACGTGCGCCTGACCCTCACCGGCCCCTGGCCCGCGCTGCCCACCGGACGCCGCTCGCCCCTGCGCGACCCCGACCTGGACCTGCGCCTGCTCAAGGCCACCTTCGAACACGACCCGCGGGTCCCCCTGGCCACCGAACCACCCACCGGCACGACGGCCCCCTTCCGGCTGACCGTGCCGCCCGGCTGGACTCTCTCCCCCGGCACGCTGGAACGCCTGATCGCGCACCTGGACGAGCACGACCTCGGCAGCCTGTGCCTGGCCCTGGACGAGACCCCGCAGGGCGTGGTCGCCGCCCGCCTCGACCGGACGGCCGCCCTGTCCAGAGCCGCCCTGGTCGCCGCCCCCGGCGACCACCCGGACGACCTGATCGACGCCCTGTACGGCCTGGAATGGGCGGACGGCGCGTCGTGGGGCCTGCGCCGCCGCCCCGACGTCTACCCGCCGCGCCGGCCGCCGGTCGCGGAGCTCGCCCTGCTCACCGCCCGCCACGAGAAGGAGCTGACCCTCCACCGCAAGCGCGTCGCCGCCCTGCGCGCCGAGATCGCCCAGCTGCGCCGGGAGGCCGCCAAGAACGGCAGGGACGCCTCCCGCTGGCGGGATAAGGCCGAGAGCTGGCGGCGCGAGGCGGTGCGGCTGGCCCGCGAGCAGGACCGCACGGTCCTGAAACGGGCCGTGCGCCGCGTCCGCGACCTGGCCTTCCCCGCCCACTGACCGGGCGGGGCGGGCGTCAGTCGTCGCCCTCCACGCGCATCACGCCGGCGACCGCGCGGACGATGTCGAGCTCGCGCAGCCCCTCCATGGTCGCCGTGAGGGCCGCGTCGGTGGCGCGGTGGCTGACGATGACGAGCTGGGCGTCGTCGCCGTGCCCCTCCTGGCGGACGGTCTGGATGGACACGTCGTGCTTGGCGAACAGGTCGGCCACCCGCGCCAGCACGCCGGGCTTGTCGGCCACGTCGAGCGCCACGTGGCAGCGCGTGACCGTGTCGCCCATCGGGTGGACGGCCAGGTCGGCGTAGGTGGACTCCTCGGGCCCGTGGGTGCCGGCCAGCCGGTTGCGGCCGACGGCCACGAGGTCGCCGAGCACGGCCGAGGCCGTCGGCGCGCCGCCGGCGCCCTTGCCGTAGAACATGAGCTGCCCGGCCGACTCGGCCTCCACGAACACCGCGTTGTACGCCTCGCGCACCCCCGCCAGCGGGTGGGTGCGCGGGATCATCGCCGGGTGCACCCGCACGCCGAACGAGCGGCCGTCGTCGGAGCGCTGGCAGATGGCCAGCAGCTTGATGACGTAGCCCATGGCCTTGGCGGAGGCGACGTCGGTGGCGGTGATCTCGGTGATGCCCTCGCGGTGCACCTTGTCGGCGGTGACCCGGCTGTGGAAGGCCAGGCCGGCCAGGATCGCGGCCTTGGCGGCGGCGTCGAAGCCCTCGACGTCGGCCGTCGGGTCGGCCTCGGCGTAGCCGAGCGTCTGGGCCTCCTCCAGGGCGTCGGTGAAGGACGCGCCCGAGGTGTCCATCTTGTCGAGGATGTAGTTGGTGGTGCCGTTGACGATGCCGAGCACGCGCTTGACGTGGTCGCCGGCCAGCGACTCGCGCAGCGGGCGCAGCAGCGGGATGGCCCCGGCGACGCTGGCCTCGAAGTAGAGGTCGCCGCCGCCCCGGCGGGCCGCCTCGTGCAGGGACGAGCCGTCCTCGGCCAGCAGCGCCTTGTTGGCGGTGACGACCGACTTGCCGCGTTCGAGGGCGGCCACCATGAGCGTGCGGGCCGGCTCGATGCCGCCGATCACCTCGACGACGATGTCGATGTCGTCGCGGGTGACCAGGGACTCGGCGTCGGTGGTCAGCAGCGCCGGGTCGACCTCGATGTCGCGCTTGCGCCCGAGCCTGCGCACGGCCACGCCGGCCAGCTCCAGCGGTGCGCCGATGCGCGCGGCCAGGTCGTCGGCCTGCTCGTGCAGGAGCCTGATGACCTGCGAGCCGACGACGCCGCAGCCCAGCAGAGCCACTTTCAGCGGTTTCACAGCTGCCCCCTCAACAGGTCGTCCTCGGTCTCGCCCGCCACGATCACCCGGGCCGCGCCGTCGGCGACGGCGACCACGGCGGGCCTGGGCAGGTAGTTGTAGTTGCTGGCCAGCGAACGGCAGTAGGCGCCGGTCGCGGCGACGGCGACCAGGTCGCCGGGCGCCAGGTCGGCGGGCAGGTGGAAGTCGCGCACGAGGATGTCGCCGCTCTCGCAGTGCTTGCCGACCAGGCGGCTGAGCATGGGCGCGGCGTCGCTGGCGCGGCTGGCGAGGGTGGCGGTGTACTCCGCGCCGTAGAGGGCGGTGCGCACGTTGTCGCTCATGCCGCCGTCGACGCTGACGTACGTGCGCAGCCCCTCGACGTCCTTGACCGTGCCGACCTCGTAGAGGGTGATGCCGCCCGGACCCACGATGGTGCGGCCCGGCTCGACGGTCAGGCGCGGCACCGGCAGGCCGGCGTCGGCGCAGACCTTGGTGACGATCTCGCGCAGGCCGTCGGCCAGCTCCTTGATGTCGGGGGCCTCGTCGCCCTCGACGTAGGCGATGCCGTAGCCGCCGCCGAGGTCGAGCTCCGGCAGGACGACGCCGTGCTCGTCCTTGATCTGCACCAGCAGCGTGGCCAGCCGTCGCGCGGCCACCTCGAACCCGGCGGTGTCGACGATCTGCGACCCGATGTGGGAGTGGAGGCCGACCAGGTCGAGCTGCGGCAGCGCGAGGATGCGGCGCACGGCCTCGGCGGCGGCGCCGGTGTTGAGCGACAGGCCGAACTTCTGGTCGTCGTGGGCCGTGGCGATGAACTCGTGGGTGTGGGCCTCGACCCCGGTGGTCACCCGGATCATCACCTTGGGCCGCTTGCCGAGCTGCTCGGCGAGATAGCCGAGGCGGGCGATCTCCTCGTAGGAGTCGACCACGATGTGCCCGACGCCGCACTCCAGGGCGCGGGTCAGCTCGGCCGTGGACTTGTTGTTGCCGTGGAGGGTGATGCGCTCGGGCGGGAAGCCGACGCTGAGCGCCACCGCCAGCTCGCCGCCGCTGGCGACGTCGAGGCCGAGGCCCTCGTCGGCCAGCCAGCGCACGATCTCCTTGCACAGGAACGCCTTGCCCGCGTAGTGGACCTCGGAACCCTGGAAGGCCGTGGCGTAGTCGCGCATGCGTGAGCGTACGTCGGCCTCGTCGAGGACGTAGAGCGGCGTGCCGAACTCGCGGGCCAGGTCGCGCACGTCGACGCCGCCGACCGTGAGCGTGCCGTCGGTCCGGGTCGACGTTCGGGGCCAGATCGCGGGGTCGATCCGGTTGAGGTCGGCGGGCGCCATCGGGGGGCGCTCGTGGGGCAGCATCTCGGCGTGCCGGTCCCCGGCTGGATGGACGAAGCTCACCCGATCGAGGCTATCGGAACCGCCGCCCCTTCCAGGACCACCGCCCACGTATCGAGACGCGATCAAGGTCCACAAGCAACATTTTCACGATTTTTCGCGCTTTAGCCGGATATTTTACGATCCATCACAATCTTTCCGGCCCAACCAGTACCCCCCGGACGGCCTCCGCCAGCCGCAACCGCGCCGTGTGCACCGGCCGGACCGGCTCGTCCCCCATCGGGACGGCGGGGGCGTGCTCGTGGGCGTCGTGGTAGGCCAGCGCCAGCCGGACCGAGAAGGCGTCCCAGCCGGGGTCGCGGCTGAGGGCGCGTCCGGGCAGCTCGGCCAGCACCCGCAGCACCCGGCGGTCGTAAGGGCCGTCGAGCAGCTCGGCCCGGAAGCCGGTGAGCGGCACCCCCAGCTCCCCGGCCCACCGCCGCACCGCGCAGGCACGGGCGTGGGCGTACCGGACGACGAAGCCCGGGTTGTCCCACGTGCGCGGGAAGTCGGGCCAGCCGGGCTCGGGAAGGGCGGGCGGGTCCAGGGACTCGACCAGCCGTCCCGGCGCGTCCACGACGATGCGCAGGAAGCCGTTCGGCCGCGCCCACGCCTCGCTCACCCCGTCCACCGCCCGCACCCGCGCGGCCAGCTCGGCCGGCGGGACGCGGCGGCGCAGCGCGGCGGCCGTCACGTAGACGGCCTCCCGCTCCCAGGTGCCCTCGGGCGCCGGCGGCTCCCCCAGCACCTCCGCCAGCGACTGGGCGAGCAGGTCGGTCATCGGCTCAGCGTAGGCGTCAGATCAGCGCGTGCGGCTCCGCCGAGCCGTACTCGACCAGGTGGGCCGCGCCGAGCAGCCAGCGGTCCTCGTCGCGCACCCGCACGTAGCCGAACCGGTCGGCGGAGAAGACCTTGACGCCGTCGGTGCGGCACTGGCGCATCATGACCTCGTCCCAGCCCTCGGTGAGGTCGGCGAAGCCCACCTCGCGCAGGGCGTTCCTGCGGGCGAGCAGGGTGGCCCCGGCGATCTCGGGGAGGTAGGCGTACTCGGCCTCGGGCTGCTTGAGCAGGGTCGCCTGGGGCTTGCGCAGGTGGGCGTAGAAGGCGGCCTTGCCGACGATGTCGGCCGTGCTGAACAGGAAGGCCCGGCGCAGGTCGGACAGGTAGTGCGGACCGTAGACGTCGCGCGGGTCCATGACCGCGACCAGGTCGGCCTCGCACAGGTCGAGGCCCTTGGCCAGCATCGCGCCCTCGCTCATGGCCGGGTGGGGCCGCCGGTACAGCACCTCGGCGTCGATCAGCACGTCGCGGGCGCGCAGCTCGGCCTCCGGCGGTCCGATGACGATCACCTGGGCCACGCCGGACTGCCTGGCCACCTGGGCGAGAGCGTGCTCCATGAGCGACGGGTCGAGGATCGGCAGCAGCACGGAGGTGTCGAGGGTGGCGCGGGCGCTGGGCAGGCCGATGGCCTCCAGCAGCTCGTCCACGCGCTCGGTCATCGTCCCCGTGCCGTAGGCCCGGCGCAGGGCCACGTGCGCCCGCCGCGAGTCCGGCTCGGTGCCGATCGGCGTGCCGCAGGCGGCGATCTCGGCCAGCCGCCACTGCGGCGTGCCCGGCGGGCAGTCGGCCGCGGCCGGCCAGCGGTAGGAGGTGAGCACGTCGGGATAGGCCAGGTGCGGCGGCAGCAGCTGGTCGAGCGTGAGCACCCGGTCGACCCGCCCGCCGGCCAGCGGCAGCGGGTTGTGCACCCGGGGCTGCACGCCGAAGTGCAGGCGCGGCCACGGGACCGTCATGTCGGTGGTGAAGCGGTGCTCGAACAGCTCGGCCGCGGCGGCGTAGTCGGCCACGTCGCCCTGGGTGTGCCAGAAGACGGTGCGGATGCCACGCTCGGCGCACCAGGCCAGCAGGGCCCTGAGCCCATCGCCCGGCTCGCCGGTCAGCTCCTCCAGCCACGGCCCCTGCGTGACGGACTCCACCACGAGCAGGTGGGGCACCTCCAGCGGCAGCACGCGGGCGAAGTCGCGCGGCGTGAACCCGGTCGTCTGACGCCACTCGTAGCGCAGCAGCGCCTCGACGTGCGGATCGGCGACGACGGCCGCGGTCAGGTGCGGGCGGGTGTTGGGCCCGGTGGGGATCCGGTACGGCTTGAGCTTGAACGAGGCCCCGCCCAGCGTCCTGGTCGTGCTGGTGGCCTGGAACGACGCCCCAGGACGTGCCTCCTTGGCCCCCTGGACGGCCACCGGCCGGCGCTTGGGCGCGCTGGGCCGCTTGACCGGCTTGGCCGCGCCCTTGAGCCCCTTGGCCAGGCGCATCGGGTTGTTCCTGCCGCTCTTGATGGCGTCGCCGAGCCGGTTCCAGCGGGCGACCTTGATCGAGGACAGCTTCCAGTTGGCCACCTCGGCCTGGAAGCGCTGCTCGGCCAGCTCCTTGCGCAGCCTGTCGGCCGCGGCCCGCTCGGCCTCCAGCCGCTCCTCGGTCTCGCTCAGCTGCTCGGCCAGCTTCCTGGCCTCCTCGGCGCTCTCCTCGGCGGCCGCCAGCCTGGACTGCGCGGCGTCCAGCAGCCTGGCCAGTTCGGCCGCGCGCTCGGCCTGCGCGACAGCTTCCCGCAACGCCCGACGCGTGCTTTCCAGCTCGGTAGACAACCGGACCTCCGCTCTCTCAGCCCGGCAAAGGATACTCTTTTGCAGGAAGCGTCTCGAAGGGATGAGATCCGGTGCAGTTCAACGTGCGACCCTACGTATGCGGCGCTCTCGGCCGGATCGACACCTCCATACTGGGCAAACTCACCGCCGCGGGCCCAAAGGTGCGGCCCGCGCTCCAGACGGACGAGGCCGCGCTGTTCAGCTCCGCGCCGCTGCCGCCGTACCACCGGGCGGGCGGCGCGTTCGCGTTCTCGTGGGGCGAGCGCAAGCCCGCCGCCGCCGAGGACTGGATGACGGTCGCGGAGACGTACGAGGCGCCCGGCCTGATCGGCGACGGCGCGCGGGTGACGCTGCACGCGGGCGCGCTCGGCCTGGTCGACGTCTACTACGTGCGCCAGGGCGACGCGGTCTACTTCTCCTCGCTGATCCAGCCGCTGCTCAGCCTGGTGCCCATCGAGATCGACTGGGCCGCCTGGGCCTCGATCATCCAGGTGACGTTCCCGCTGGGCGAGGCGACCCCGTACCGGGAGGTCAGGCGGCTGCCGGGGTCGAGCGCGCTGGTGTTCGAGCACGGCCGCCTGGCCACCGAGCGCCGGTTGCCGCGCTGGCTGCGCACCGAGCCGTACGAGGCGTGGACCAGCCCCGAGGAGATCGTCGAGCTGCTGCACCACGTCTACGAGGACTACGACGGCCGCAGGCTGCTCGTGCCGGTCAGCGGCGGCTACGACTCGCGCCTGCTGGCCAGTGTGGCCATGGCCCGCGGCGCCGACGTCGAGTCGTGGACCACCAGCCCCGACGACGGCACCGACACCGACATCGCCTTCGCCAGGGCGATCACCCGCGAGCTGGGCATCCCGCACCGGATCGTCACCCAGGACGCCGCCGCCTACCCCGCCGACGCCGCCGAGGTGGCCCGCCGGCTGGAGTACCTGACGCCGCACCACGCCTGGTACGCGCCGTTCGCCAAGGAGGTGCACGGCTCGGGCCGCATCCTGGTCGACGGCCTGGCCGGCGGCCCGCTGCTGAAGAACTTCATGGTCAGCGGCGCCGCGCTGGAGGCCAGGACGCAGGCCGAGCGGTCGGCGGCGCTGCTGGGCTCGCTGTCGCTGGGCGCGCCCGCGCAGCCGTTCCTGTCCAAGGCGGCCGCGCAGTGGATGGAGGAGACCGTGCGCGAGCAGTTCGCGGCGGCCACCTCGATGCTCCACGGCCACCGGGCCGAGCTGCCGCTGTCGGTGCTGCACACCAGGACCGTGCGCGGCATCGCGCGTTCGGCGGTCAACCTGGTGGGGCCGGAGGCGTCGTTCGCGGCGCCGTTCATCCATCCCGCCTTCTTCGACGCCGCGCTCAGCGTCGGCGTCGCGCGCAAGGACAAGGGCCGCTTCTACCGCGAGGTGCTGCACGCGGCCAACCCGAGGGTGGCCGCGCTGCCGTCCACGAACGTGGTCAAGCAGCCGCTCCAGCGGGTGCCCCTGCGTTCCACGGCCGCGCCGGCGCGGGCGTACTCCCACGCCATGCTCGAAGTCGTGGCCCGGCGGGTGCCCGCGATGCTCTCCGACGAGCTGCACGAGGTGATCGCCGGCGGACCGGACGCGCTGACCCGGTTCAACGGCTGGAACGACCGTTTCTGGGTGCGCGGACTGGTGCTTTTCGGGCTCTGGCTGAACGACTTCGAGAACGACCTCCCGGACGTCACCGCACCTTTTTAGTGAACTCTGGGTAACAGGGCGATTACATACGGATCTCGCGGGTATTACACGTCGCACAGCAGAAGCGGGTTCCGGAAAGCCACCGGGCTGGTAGTGTTCGGCCCGTAAGCGCCGCAACAAACGGGCACCAGATCACAAATCCGGTCTCGTTCGAGGGCATGGAGTTCGCAGGGATGACGACTCCACGCGGCGCGGTCACCAGCTAAGAACGCCGGGGTAACCGGTGACTTCGTCCTGCCCACATCTCTTCCTGTGAGCGACATCATGATCAACGCATCCCCATCACCTGAGTCGATCTCTGAGGCTTTCGTCTCGGAAGATCCGCGATGGTACAAGCGGGCGGTGTTCTACGAGGTTCTCGTCCGGGGGTTCAAGGACTCCAACGGTGACGGCACGGGCGACCTGCGCGGTCTCATCGAGAAGCTCGGGTACCTGGAATGGCTCGGCGTCGACTGCCTCTGGCTGCTGCCGCTGTACGAGTCCCCGCTGCGCGATGGCGGTTATGACATTTCGGACTATATGAAGATCCTTCCGGATTTTGGCGATCTGGGAGACTTCGTCCAGTTGATCGAGGCCGCGCACGAGCGGGGCCTGCGGATCATCACCGACCTGGTCATGAACCACACCAGCGACAGGCACCCGTGGTTCCAGGCCTCCAGGCACGATCCGGAGGGGCCCTACGGGGACTTCTACGTCTGGTCCGACGAGCCCACCGGCTATCCGGACGCGCCGATCATCTTCATCGGCGCCGAGGAGTCCAACTGGACGTACGACCCCGTGCGCAAGCAGTACTACTGGCACCGTTTCTTCCACCACCAGCCGGACCTGAACTATGACAACCCGGCGGTGCAGGAGGCCATGCTGGAGGTGCTGCGGTTCTGGCTCGACCTGGGGATCGACGGTTTCCGCCTCGACGCGGTGCCGTACCTGTTCGAGCGTGAGGGCACGGCGTGCTCCGGGCTGCCCGAGACGCACGCGTACCTGAAGAAGATCCGCTCGGAGGTCGACCGGCTCTACCCCGACCGGGTGCTGCTGGCCGAGGCCAACGGCTGGCCCGAGGACGTCGTGGAGTACTTCGGCGACCCCACCACCGGCGGCGACGAGTGCCACATGGCCTTCCACTTCCCGCTGATGCCGCGCATCTACATGGCGGTGAAGAAGGAGACCCGCGAGCCGATCTCCGAGATCATGTCCCGCACCCCCAAGCTGCCCGACACGGCACAGTGGGGCATCTTCCTGCGCAACCACGACGAGCTCACGCTCGAGACGGTGACCGAGGAAGAGCGCGACTACATGCACAAGGAGTACGCCAAGGACCCGCGCATGCGGGCCTACCTCGGCATCCGGCGTCGGCTGGCGCCCCTGCTGGACAACAACCGGGACCTGATCGAGCTGTTCACGGCGCTGTTGTTGTCGCTGCCCGGTTCGCCGGTCATGTACTACGGCGACGAGATCGGCATGGGCGACAACATCTGGCTGGAGGACCGCGACTCGGTCCGCACGCCGATGCAGTGGAGCCCCGACCGCAACGCCGGGTTCTCCTCGGCCGACCCGGGCCGCCTCTACCTGCCGGCCGTCATGGACCCGATCTACGGCTTCCAGGCGGTCAACGTGGAGGCCCAGCAGCGCCACGCGGGCTCCCTGCTGCACTTCACCCGCAGCATGCTGGAGATCCGCAAGAACCACCCGGTGTTCGGCCTCGGCGCCTACACCGAAATGTGGTCCTCCAACCCGTGCGTGCTCACGTACGTGCGCGAGGACCGCGACGACGTGATGCTCTGCGTCAACAACCTGTCGAAGTTCCCGCAGCCCGTCGAGCTGGACCTGCGCAGGTTCGAGGGCATGGTGCCGGTCGAGGCCCGCGGCGGGGTGCGCTTCCCGAAGATCGGTGAGCTGCCCTACCTGCTGACCCTGCCGGGCCACGGCTTCTACTGGTTCGCGCTGAAGCCCGGGGACTGAGCACAGCCCCCGAGCAGGTCAGCGTGACGTGACGGGCACCTGGGCACGGGCCGCGCGGCGGGCGGGAATGAGCGCCACCGCGAGGGCCGTGCCCACTGCCGTCACCACGGCCACTGCCAGCGTCACCGGCGAGGGCGCGCGGCCGATGCCCGCGCCCACGCCGCTCGTGTGACCCTGCAGGTCGATCAGCCCCACCACCACGGACGCCCCCACCGCCGTGCCGGCGCCGACGCCGAGCACGACCAGCAGGCCGGTGCCGGTCACCAGCGTGGCCATGACCTGGCGTGGCGTCAGCCCCATGGCCTTGAGCACGGCCAGGTCGAAGGCGTGGTCGCGCAGGCCGATCGCGCTCGCGGTGAGCAGGTTGGCCAGGCCGATCAGGGCCAGCACGGCGATCAGCGCCACGATCACCACTCTGATGATCGACAGCCGGTCGGCCGGGTTGACCGCGGCCTGCACGTCGAGGTTCTCCCCCGACTCGGCCAGCAGCCTGGCGCGCACCTCCGCCTTGTCGGCGCCCGGCCGCAGGGCCAGCGCGTAGTACTGGGGCGGCACGGAGTCCTTGGCGGCCAGGCTGTCCAGGCCCACCGAGAGCACCTCGCCGTCCAGGTCGGGCTCGACGGTGCGGCCCACGATCCGGACGATCAGCGGCGAGCCGCCCACGGTCAGCCGCACCCGGTCGCCGATCCTGACCCCGAGCAGGTCGAGCAGCCCCTGCCCGGCGACCGCCTCGCCGCGCTCGGCGTAGCCCCTGCCCTCCATCACGGGGAACGGGTAGGGGTCGGTCGAGCTGCCGACCGCCCGCACCCGGACCGACCGGGCCTCGCCCGGGGCCAGGGCGTTCACGTCGCTGCCCGGGTAGACAGCGCGCACGTCGCGGTCGCGCTCGGCGATGCGCTGGGCCTCGGCCGACTCCATCTGCTTGCCGGGACGGACGTACAGGCCGGCGTGCTGGCCGACCTGTTCGGGGTGGCTGAGGAAGTTGTCGAGGGTGGCCCAGACGCCGAGACCGATCGTGATCATCATCATCGGCACGGCCAGGCCGAACGCCGTCAGGAACGCCGGCACGCGCCTGGTGAAGGCGTCGCGGGTGCCCAGGATCAGGGCGGGCGGGAGGCGTACGAGCAGGCCGAGCCGGGCCAGCCGGGACAGGTGGCCGCGCGGCGGCGAGGCCGGCACGGCGGGGATCGGCGGCGTGCGCGCCCCCCGCCAGGCGGGCACCCCCACCGCCCCCAGGACGACCAGCGCCGTGCCCGCCACGATGGCCAGCACCGGCACGGGCGCGGCCGAGTACGTGCCGAGCACCACCGCCGTCGCCCCCCAGCCCGCCAGCGCGCCGAGACCGACGCCGAGCAGGCCGAGCGCGCCGTGCTCGACCAGGAGCAGCAGGGCGACCTGGCCGCCGGTGAAGCCCATCGACTTGAGCGTGGCCAGGTCGCGGAGCTGGCCGAGCACCCGGCCGCCGGCGGCGTTGGCCAGCGCGAGCGCCGCCGCGACCATGCCCACCACGCCGAACAGCGCGAGCAGCGTGCCGAGCAGCCGGTTGTCCAGCTCCATCGCGGCCCTGACCTCGCGCCAGGTGTAGACGCGCTGGAGCTTGTCCTCCAGCATCACCACGACGCGCTGGGCCACGACCTGGCTGGCGTCGGGGTCGGACAGGCGCAGCCCGGTGACCCATTCGCTGCGGCCCAGCATGGGCTCGACGCGGTCGAGCGTGGCGGGCAGCACCCAGGCCAGCCCGGGGGTCCATTCGGGGTAGAAGCCCTGGTCGGCGGAGTCGGCGATGCCGCGCACGTACAGGGTGTGGCGCTCGCCGTTGAGCGCGATGACGGTGAACGGCGAGCCGATCGCCAGGCCCAGCGACCTGGCGAAGGAGTGTTCGACGACCACGCCGTCGGGCTGCGAGCCGTCGAGCCACCTGCCCTCGGCCAGCACGGGATGGGCCACCCGGGGCGGCGAGGCGGGCATCGCGCGCAGCGACGCGGGCTCCTTCTTGCCCTCCTGCGCCACGGTGACGGGCGCCGAGCGGTAGGGGCCCGCGGTGCCGGTGACGCCGTCGATGCCGCCCAGGGCGACGTCGGGGTCGTCGTCGGTGTAGACCCAGACGTGGGCGCCGTCGGTCTGGGCCGACAGGCTGCGCCACGGGTTGGTGCCGTCCTCCAGGAGGGTCGCCGCGGTGATCAGGGCGGCCACGATCCCGGCCACGACCAGCACGGTGAGCACCGCCTGGCCCTTCCTGGCCCGCAGGTCGGCCTTGATCCACCGGCTTCCGGCCAGGGTGGTGCTCATCGGAGGTCGATCACCTCGCCGGCGGTGCGGGTGCGACGGCGGGCGATGCGGCCGTCGTCGACGATCTCGCCGTCGAACAGCGACACCAGCCGGTCGGCCAGGCCCGCCACCCGGGCGTCGTGGGTGACCATGACGATCGTCTGCCCCTCTTTGTGCACGTCGCTGAGCAGGCGCAGCACGTCGCGCGTGTTGCGGCTGTCGAGGTTGCCGGTGGGCTCGTCGGCCAGCAGCAGGCTGGGCTTGTTGGCCAGGGCCCTGGCCAGCGCGACGCGCTGCTGCTCGCCGCCGGAGAGCTGGGCGGGCGAGGCCCCGGCGCGGTCGGCCAGGTTGAGCGCGCCGAGCAGGCTCTCGCGCCGCTCGCGGGCCACCTTGGGCGAGGCCCCGGCCAGCAGCGCGGGCAGCTCGACGTTGTCGCCGACGGTCATGTTGGCGACCAGGTTGAAGAACTGGAAGACGAAGCCGACCTTCTTGCGCCGCAGCAGCGCCCAGGCGCTCTCGGAGAGGGTGTCGACCCGCTGCCCGTCGAGCCAGATCTCGCCGCTGGTGCGCGCGTCGAGGCCGCCGAGCATGTGCACGAGCGTGGACTTGCCCGAGCCGGACGGCCCCATCACCGCGACGAACTCGCCCGGCTCGACCTGGAGGTCCACCCCGCGCACGGCCGGGACCGGCACTGCGCCATCTTGGTAGATTTTGACCAGATTGACCGTTTTTAGGACCGAGCTCATGCCAGATCCTCCTGGCATCGCTCCAGCCAGTCAAGATCGGCCTGAAGGTGCAGCATGGCCCCTTCGATCAGCAGCAGGGCCACCCGGTCGGCAGGCTCCGTACGGGAGAGCAGGTCATTGAGGTCGCCCATGAGCGACAGGTAGTGGCGGCGCTGGCGACTGATCAGCGCCATCCGGTCGGCGATGCCGGTGAGCGGCGCGAGCACGAGCTTCATGAAGAACTCGTCGCGTACCCTGGGCCCCTCGGTGGGCTCGTCGACCCAGATGGTGAGCAGGTCGCGGCCCTTGGCGGTCAGGTAGTAGACCTTCTTGTTCGGCCGGTTGGACTGTTCGACGTCGACGGCCCTGACCAGCCCGTCCTTCTCCAGCCGGCCGAGCGTCACGTATATCTGCCCGATGTTCGGGGAGGGGTAGGCGCTGCCGAACGTCTGTTCAAGGGCCTGTTTGAGCTCGTAGCCGTGGGCCGGTTCCTTGGCCAGGAGCGCCAGCAGGTGAAGCCGCACGCCTCACCTCCCCGCTTTGTGTTACGTGAGCGTTACGTAGGTATCCGTTGACCATCAGATTACAGGTGTGCATAACATGAATGCATCTACCTAACACGTATGTAACCCCGCTGATTGTGGAGGAAACAGAGTGCTGCGCCCGCTTTCGTTCGCTCTGGTCGTCGTACTGGCGGCCGGATGCACGGTGGCGGGTGACGAGGGCAGCGGCGAGAAGGGGACGGGCGGCACAGGCCCGATCACCTTCGCCACCGGACGCGACACCACGGCGTACCTGCAACCCCTGCTGGACCGCTGGAACCAGGCCCACCCGGCCGAGAAGGTGACGCTGCTGGAGCTGCCCGAGGCCGCCGACGAGCAACGCGCCCAGATGGTGGCCAACCTCCAGGCCCAGAGCAACCGCTACGACGTGCTGGGGCTCGACGTGGTGTGGACCGCCGAGTTCGCGGAGAACGGCTGGATCATCCCCCTGGAGCGCGGGTTGTTCCCGCTCGACAGGTTCCTGCCGCCCGTCGTGGACACGGCCGTCTACAAGGGCAAGCTCTGGGCCGTCCCGTACACCAGCAACGCGGGACTGCTCTACTACCGGACCGATCTCATCAAGAAGCCGCCGCAGACCTGGGCGGAACTTCGCGATAAAGCGCGAGAAGTAACGAAAAAGCGGGACATCGGAGGCTATGCGGCCCAACTCCTGGCCTACGAAGGCTTGACCGTGAACTTCTCCGAGGCAGTGCAGTCGGCGGGCGGGCAGATTCTCAACCACGACGGCACGGAAGTGACCCTCGATCCGGCCAAGGGGAAGATCGCGCTCGACTTCCTGATGCAGGGGCTGCGGGAGCGCTGGATCACCGGCGACTCCCTGTCCTTCAAGGAGGAGGAGACCCGGCTGGCCTTCCAGGACGGGAAGCTGGCCTTCGCCCGCAACTGGCCGCACGCCTACGGCCCGGCCAGGGCCAAGCTGGGCGACCGCTTCGCGGTGACCCGGCTGCCCGGACTCAACGGTCAGGGATCCAGCTCACTCGGCGGGATCAACCTGGCCGTCAGCGCCTACTCCAAGCACCAGCAGACCGCACAGCAGTTCATCCGCTACTTCACCAGCCTGGAGAACGAACGCCGCGTCCTCACCGAGGGCTCCTTCCCGCCCGTGTGGACCGAGCTGTACGACGACCCGGCCCTGATCAAGCGGTTCCCGTACCTGCCGGTGCTCAAGGAGAGCATCCTCGCCGCCAAACCACGGCCGGTGAGCGCCAACTACAACCAGGTGAGCCTGGTGATCGCCAGCTCGGTCGCCAAGGCCCTGGCCGACCCCGAGAACGAGTCCGCCGACGACGTCGCGGCCTCCATGAAGTCAGAACTCGAAGAGATCATCAGAACCCAGTGAGGCAAGCCATGCGTAAAGCCAGTGCAGCAGTAGTCCTGGCAGGGCTCGCGGTAGCCGTCGCCGCCTGCGGCAACGCCCCGACGACGACGACCCCCACCGCCTCGGAGTCGGCGCCGGCCAGTTCCGCCGCCGGCGCCAAGACGCTCGAAGGCGTCAAGCTGGAGGTCGCGGCCAAGTGGACCGGCGCGGAGCAGAAGAACTTCGAGCAGGTGCTCAAGGCCTTCTCCGACAAGACCGGCGCCACCGTCACCTACGCCTCCACGGGTGAGGACACCGGCGCCTACCTCGGCCCGCGCATCCAGGGCAAGAACCCGCCGGACGTCGCGATCCTGCCGCAGCCGGGTCTGGTGCAGCAGTACGCCAAGCAGGACGCGCTCAAGCCGCTGTCCGCCGAGGTCACCCAGGAGATCGACACCAACTACACGCCGTACTGGAAGGAGCTCGGCTCCGCCGACGGCAAGGTGTACGGCGTGCTGATCAAGGCCGCGCACAAGTCGCTGGTCTGGTACCGCTCCGAGGCGTTCGAGGAGGCCGGCGTCCAGGTGCCGACGACCTGGGACGAGCTGATCAAGGCCGGGCAGACCATCGCCGACTCCGGCACCCCGCCCTTCTCCCTCTGCGGCGCCTCCGGCTGGACGCTGACCGACCTGTTCGAGAACGTCTACCTGTCCAGCGCCGGCCCGGAGAACTACGACAAGCTCTCCAAGCACGAGATCCCCTGGACCGACGCCAGCGTCGCCACCGCCCTGGAGAAGATCGCGCAGATCGCGGGCAAGAAGGAGTTCGTCCTCGACGGCGCCTCCGGCGCGCTGCAGACCGACTTCCCGACCTGCGTGACCAAGGTCTACGGCAACAAGAAGGCCGCCATGGTCATCGAGGCCGACTTCGTCGCCACCCAGGCCACCCAGGACGGCGCCAAGGTCGGCGAGGGCGCCAAGTACTTCCCGTTCCCGAAGGCCGGCGACACCGCCCCGGTCGTGCTCGGCGGCGACGTGGCCGTGGTCATGAAGGACTCCCCCGGCGCGATGGCCCTGGTGCAGTTCCTGGCCTCCAAGGAGGGCGGCGAGATCTGGGCCAAGCTCCCCGGCTACCTGTCGCCCAACAAGAACGTCTCCCCCGACAACTACCCCGACGAGCTGACCAAGCAGCTCGGCCAGACGATCGTC
Source organism: Nonomuraea sp. NPDC003560 (assembly GCF_042878785.1). Classification (NCBI taxonomy): domain Bacteria; kingdom Bacillati; phylum Actinomycetota; class Actinomycetes; order Streptosporangiales; family Streptosporangiaceae; genus Nonomuraea; species Nonomuraea sp. NPDC003560. Next base: position 350,969 of record NZ_JBIAOF010000003.1, read on the forward strand.
TCCGCCGGCGACGCCGTCCGCTACGACATGTCGGACCTGGCCCCGAGCGCCTTCGGCGGCACCGACGGCAAGGGCGAGTGGAAGGTCCTCCAGGACTTCCTGCGCAACCCGAGCGACGTCAAGGGCGCCCAGGAGGCGCTCGAGGCCGAGGCCAAGAAGGCCTGGAAGTAAAGAGGTAAGGCCGTGACCGAACGGTTGGACGGCCCGGCGGCCCCGCCCGCGAAGATCGCGGGCGGGCCCTCCGCAGGACCGGCTGAAACCCCCCGTACGAGACGACGCCTCGGCCCATCGCCGGCGGTCGCCATCGCCTTCCTCCTGCCGGCGGCCCTGCTGCTCGGCGTCTGGGTGGTCTACCCCATCGTCTACTCCATCTTCCGCAGCCTGTTCGACGCCTCGGGCAGCGGGTTCGTGGGGCTGGGCAACTACGCCACGATCTTCAGCGACCAGGGCATGCTGGTCACGATCCGCAACAACCTCATCTGGGTGGTCGTGGCGCCGATCGTGGTCACCACGATCGGCCTGATCTTCGCGGTGCTGACCGAGCGCATCAAGTGGGCGACGGCGTTCAAGCTGATCGTGTTCATGCCGATGGCGGTCTCGCTGATGGCCGCGGGCGTCATCTTCCGCCTGGTGTACGAGGAGAGCCCCGACAAGGGCCTGGCCAACGCCGTGCTCACCACCGTGCACGACACGTTCTCCTCCTCCAAGGGCTACCCCGAGGCCCGGCCGCGCGGCGGCGACGAGTCTCCCGTGACCGAGCAGAACGGCGCGGTCGTCACCAAGGAGCCCGCCCAGGCGGGCCGGCCGGTGCTGATCCCGATCGTCGGCGTCAAGCCGCAGACCATGCCGTCCAACGCCCAGACCGCTCGCGCCCCCTCGGGCGACGGCCTGTCGGGGACCGTCTGGTTCGACTTCACCCAGGGCGGCGGCGGCAAGAGCGGCGCGGTCGACCCGACGGAGAAGGGCCTGCCCGGCATCACCGTCGAGGCGGTCCAGAACGGCAAGGTGGCGGGCACCGCCACCACCGCCGACGACGGCACGTTCCGCTTCGACGGCCTGCCCGCGGGCTCCTACGTCGTGCGGCTGCCGGAGTCGAACTTCCAGGCCAGCTACGGCGGCCTGACCTGGCTCGGCCAGACGCTCATCACGCCGGCGATCATCGGCGCGTTCGTCTGGGTGTGGGCCGGGTTCGCGATGGTGCTGATCGCCGCCGGCCTCGCCGCCATCCCGCGGGACGCCCTGGAGGCCGCCCGCATCGACGGCGCGACCGAGTGGCAGGTGTTCCGGCGGATCACCGTGCCGCTGCTGTCGCCGGTGCTGCTCGTCGTCTTCGTGACGATGATCATCAATACGCTGAAGGTCTTCGACCTGGTCTACATCATCGCGCCGGCCTCGGTTCAGCCGCAGTCGAACGTGGTCGCGCTGGAGATGTGGCGCGTGTCGTTCGGCGGCGGGAACAACCAGGGGCTCGGCAGCGCACTCGCGGTGTTCCTGCTCATCCTGGTCCTCCCCTTCATGATCATGAACATCCGCCGGTTCAGAAGGGAAGACACATGACGACCGCGACCGTGAAGGCGTCTCACCGGCTGGAGTCGGGCGCGCCGCGCAGGGGCGTGGCGAGCAGGATAGTGGACCGCCTCGGCGGCGGGGCCGTCCAGGTGATCATGATCGTGCTCGGCCTGTTCTGGCTGGTGCCGACGCTCGGCCTGCTGGTCGTCTCCCTGCGCACGGTGAAGGTGAACAACGCCGAGGGCTGGTGGACGATCTTCACCAAGCCCGCCGAGCTGACTCTGGCCAACTACAAGAACCTGCTGGCCAGCGGCTTCACCTCGTCGTTCTGGAACACGGTGGCCATCACCGTGCCGACCACGATCCTGGTGATCGGCATCGCGGCCATGGCGGCGTACGCGTTCGCGTGGATGGAGTTCCGCGGCCGGGACACGGCGTTCCTGGTCGTGGTGGGCCTGCTGATCGTGCCGATCCAGATCGCGCTGATCCCCGTCGCCGCCTTCTACGGCGGTGTCGGGATCTTCGGCACGATCCCCGGCGTGGTGCTGTTCCACACGGCGTTCGGCCTGCCGTTCGCCATCTTCCTGCTGCGCAACTTCTTCGTCGGCATCCCGGCCTCGCTGCTGGAGGCGGCCAGGATGGACGGCGCACCCGAGTGGAAGATCTTCGCCCAGGTCGTGTTCCCGCTGGGCAAGCCGGCCATCGCCTCGCTGGGGATCTTCCAGTTCCTGTGGGTGTGGAACGACATGCTCATCGCGCTCGTGTTCGCCAACACCGACAACCAGCCGATGACCAAGGCCCTGCAGTCCCAGATGCGGCAGTTCGGATCGAACGTCGACATCCTCTCCTCCGGGGCGTTCCTGTCACTGATCATCCCGCTGGTGCTGTTCTTCGCCTTCCAGCGGTACTTCGTCCAGGGCATGATGGCCGGTTCCGTCAAGTAGGCCATTCCCGGCGGGCGCCCGCCTCCCGAGGGGGGCAGGCGGGCGCCCGTAACACGTCCTTCCGGACCTCCGATGATTGTTCATGAAGCGTCTTCTCGCCCTCGCCGCAGCAGCCTTCATCTCCCTCCCCCTCACCCCCGCCGCCGCGCTCGGCGGCACCCCGGGCTCGCCCGGGGCGGGCGACCCGTACTTCCCCGGCCAGGGGAACGGCGGCTACGACGCCGGCCACTACGACCTCGCCCTCGACTACGAGCCCTCCTCCAACGTCCTGACCGGCGTCGCCACCGTCAACGCCCGCGCCACCCAGGCGCTCAGCCGCTTCGACCTCGACCTGTCCGGCTCGCTGTCCGTACGCTCGGTCACCGTGGACGGCCGGCCCGCCGCCTTCACCCGCAGCGGCGACGAACTGGTCGTCACCCCCGCCGCCGCGCTCGCCTCCGGGCAGGGCTTCTCCGTCGCCGTCCGGTACGACGGCAGGCCCACCCACGTCCTCGACCCCGACGGCTCCAGGGACGGCTGGATCAGGACCAGCGACGGCGTCTTCAACGCCAACGAGCCGCAGGGCGCCATGACCTGGTACCCCGGCAACCATCACCTGTCGGACAAGGCGACGTACCGGTTCTCGGTCACCGTGCCCAGCACCAGGGTCGCGGTGGCCAACGGCGACCTGGTGGCCAGGACGTCGGCCGGCGGCCGGACCACCTTCGTGTGGGACGCCCGCGAGCCCATGGCCAGCTACCTGACCACCGTGTCGATCGGCAAGTTCCAGCTCACCGACACCAGGTCCGGCGGCTACCGGGTGATCACCGCCGTGGACCCCAAGCTCGCCGGCACGGCGACGGACTTCGCCGCCCGTCACGCCCCCGTCCTGGACTACTTCAGCTCGCTCTTCGGCCCGTACCCCTTCTCCTCCACCGGCGGGATCGTGGACCACGAGCCGAACGTCGGCTACGCCCTGGAGACCCAGACCCGGCCCATCTACCCCGTGGTGCCCGGCGAGTCGCTGCTCGCGCACGAGCTGGCCCACCAGTGGTTCGGCGACTCGGTGACGCCCACCTTATGGCGGGACATCTGGCTGAACGAGGGCTTCGCGACGTACGCGGAATGGCTCTGGCTGGAGAAGATCGGCAGCCGTACCGTGCAGACGTCCTTCGACGGCGTCTACGCCAGGCCCGCCGACGACGAGTTCTGGCAGACGCCCACCGCCGACCCCGGTGGCGCCGCCGCGCTCTTCCACGACCCCGTCTACGACCGCGGCGCGGCGACCCTGCACGTCCTGCGCCGGACCGTCGGCGACAACGCGTTCTTCACGATCCTGCGCACCTGGGCAAACGACCACAAGTACGGCAACGCCGACACCGCCGCCTTCGTCGCCCTGTCCGAACGCGTGTCCGGCAGGCAGCTCGACACCCTCTTCGACGCCTGGCTCTTCCAGCCCGGCAAGCCGTCGTTGTGATCATTCCGGTACGGCCTGCGCGTCCGTTTGGGCGGCAAGCCGTACCAGACCTAGATAAGCTTCACGGCCATGGCCGGTCGTCCTTTGCATGAAGTCGTCGAAGCCGGATGGGCTCAGGCTCTTGAGCCCGTATCCGAGCAGATCTCCTTGATGGGTGAGTTCCTGCGCAACGAGATCGCCGAGGGCAGGCAGTACCTGCCCTCGGGCCCCAACGTCCTGCGCGCGTTCAGCCAGCCCTTCGACGACGTCAAGGTGCTGATCGTGGGCCAGGACCCCTACCCCACGCCCGGCCACCCCGTCGGGTTGTCGTTCTCGGTGGCGCCCGAGGTGCGGCCGATCCCCGGGAGCCTGCTCAACATCTACAAGGAGATGGAGTCCGACCTCGGCCTCCCCCGCCCCGCCAACGGCGACCTGACCCCGTGGGCCGAGCAGGGCGTGCTGCTGCTCAACAGGGTCCTGACCGTCATGCCGGGCAAGCCCGCCTCCCACCGGGGCAAGGGCTGGGAGCTGGTCACCGAGCAGGCCATCCGCGCCCTCGTGGCCCGCGACAAGCCGATGGTCGCCATCCTGTGGGGCCGCGACGCCCGCAACCTCGCGCCCATGCTCGGCAGCGTGCCGCGCATCGAGTCGGCGCACCCGTCCCCGCTGTCGGCGCGCAGCGGCTTCTTCGGCTCGCGGCCGTTCAGCCGCGCCAATGAGCTGCTCACCCAGCAAGGCGCCGCACCTGTCGAGTGGAAGCTGCCCTAGCATCGTCGCCATGAGTGATGAACCGAAATACCTGCGCCTTACGGTCGAGCTGACCGTGGAGGTGCTCGACGTGAACGCGCTGCAGGCGGCGGCGCTGGCCGAGATCCGGCATCCCGACGCCGACCTCAGCGACGAGGAGCGCTCCGAGCAGGCCGACCTCGTCAACTCCGACGAGACCGGCGCCTCGGCGCTGCAGTGGCTGATCGAGCCGGACCACGTGCTGCAGCTCGTGGACCACATCACCGAGATCGAGCCGCGTGAGGCCGTTCTCGGGGTGGAGCCGTCCGAGGGGCCGAGCGAGGACGAGGACGAGGACCACCACGACCACGACCACGCGTGACCTCTCGCACGTGACGTGACCTGACGTGACGTGACCTGACGTGGTGTGGCGTGACGTGACGTGACGTACGCCGACCGGCCACGACGCCCCACCGCGCCGCGGCTCCGTCGTACGGCGCCCATCACGTCGTGACCTCTGACGTACGGCGATCAGCCACGGCGCCCCACCCGCGTCGTGGCTCTTCGCCCCGGCTACGATCGTCTCGTCCGGGCTTTTTCCGTTCTCCGAGGGATCTGTCGCCATGATCGTGGCCTTCTCCATCACCCCGCTGGGCGTCGGCGAAGGGGTCGCCGAACCGGTCGCCCGCGCCGTCAAGGTGGTCCGCGAGAGCGGCCTGCCCAACCGCACGGACGCGATGTTCACCACGATCGAGGGCGAGTGGGACGAGGTCATGGACGTCGTCAGGCGCGCGGTGGACGCCGTCGCCGAGGTCGCCCCGAGAGTCAGCCTGGTCCTCAAGGCCGACCTGCGCCCGGGCGTGACGGACGGCATGACCACCAAACTCCAAAGCCTCGAACGCCACCTCCCCTGACCCGCTTTCCCACGCAGAGAACGCCAGCCCCAAGCAAGACACCTCACCCCAGCGCCTCCCCCAGGCCGCCCGCAGCCAGCACCCCGAGACCTGAGCGCGGCCGCCCAACAGCCGCCCGCCCCCGGCCCATGCCCAGCACCCCACCACCGACCCAGTAGCCGCCCCCATCGGCCAGCGCCTGAGCGGCGGCCCGAGAACCGACACCCGGCCCGCACCCGACCCGCAGCCGCCCGCCTGCCCGCCTGCCCGCCTGCCCGCCCCGAAGCTGACACTCCGCCTGCACTTCGACAGCTGAGCCCCCCAGAAGCGGTATGCCATCGGCATCTGGCCATCCGGTTCGGGAAGGCGATAATCGGCCTGCGACTGCGACAGCCCGCACCGCACAGGAACTCCCGGCCGCACCCTCGTACCGTGAAGCCCACGATCTGCGGATGCCGGCTGAGCACGCAGCTGGGCACACAGTGAGGAACTCCCACAGTCGGATGTGGCGAGGAACCCCGTAGGGGCACGCGGCGCGCAACCGTCCCGTCGCGGACACACAACGGGAAGCCCCGCAGCCGGCACGCAACGCACATCCCCCATAGCGGGCACAGGGCAGGAACCTCCCGTGGCGGACACGTGACGAGGAGCCCCGCAGCAGGCACGCAACGCGCAGCCCCTACGGCGAGCACAAGGCAGGAAACCGCCCATAGCGGGCACATGGGTGAAGAGGCTCGCAGCGTACATGCGGCACGCAGCCTCTGCGGCGCACACATGGCGCGGAACTGTCCACGGCGAGACGTGGCGAAGGACCGCGCAGCAGGCATGCGGCGCGCGCCCGTCCCATAGCCGACACATGGCACGGAGCCGTCCATGGCAGGGCGTGGCGAGGAGCCGTGCAGTACGACGTGGCGCGCACCCCTCCGCGTAGCGGGCACATGGGCGGGGCGGCACATGGTCGGGGCGGCACATGGTCGGGGCGGGCACCCGGCGCACAACCCCCACGGCGGTCACAGGGCTCGGAGCCCCCAGGAGCGGGCGCGTGACGTGGAGCCGCACAGCGGGCACGCGGCGCGGCCCCCACGGCCGGCACACGGCAGGAGACCTCCCATAGCCGGCGCGTGATGAGGAGCCCTGCAGCGGGCACGCCGCGCACAGCAGCCCCTGCGACAGACACATGGCGCAGAGCCCTTGTAGCGCACACGTAGCCCGGAGCCCCGTATCGCAGACGTAGCCCGGAGCCCCGAAGCGCAGACGTAGCCCGGAGCCCCGAAGCGGACGTGGCCGGGAGCCCTCGTAGCCAAGCATGGCGAGTAATCCCGTAGCGGGTACGTGGCACCGAGGGTTGGATTCAAGCGCAACCGCTCGACCTTCTGGTGATGTCGGCGCTGGGCGGGCTTGCGAGCGGGGCGGGCAGCGGCCGTTTGGCCTCGCGCCCAGATGGCGGCGCGCTCCTTTCAGGGAGCGCAGAGCTCCGATGAATGTCGGGATTCGCGATATGTCTTGACCGTCTCCGTAAACGCGACATATCGTGTCGCTTGATCGGAGAACGCGATACTACTCGTGCCCGGAGGTGGAGGCAATGAGACAAGAGCGAGTGCCCGTGCTGGTGGTCGGCGGCGGGTACGCGGGCCTGAGCGCTGCCGCGCTGCTGGCGTGGCGCGAGGTGCCCGTCATTCTGGTCGAGCGGCACCCGAGCACGTCCATCCAGCCCAAGGCGTTCGGCATGGGACCGCGAGCCGTCGAGCTGCTGCGGCCGCTGCCGGGGATCGAGCAGACGTTCGCCGACATCTGGATCGGCATCGGCGACTCCATGCGCATCGCGATCGCCAAGACGCTGGCCGACCCCGATCCGGAGATGATCTTCGAGGACACGGGCGAGTTCGACGCCCTGGCCGACCTCACCCCCGTGCCCCGCGTGGGCGCCCCCCAGTCGGAGGTCGAGCGGGTGCTGCGTGCCTACGCCGACGAGCTCGGCGCCGACCTGCGCTTCTCCACCGAGCTGATCTCCCTCGACCAGGACGACGACGGCGTCACCGCCGTGATCCGCGCCGCCGACGGCGAGGAGAGCGTCGTACGGGCCGACTACGTGGTGGCGGCCGACGGCCACCGGAGCCCGCTGCGCGAGCGGCTGGCCGTGCCCACCTCCGGGAGGGGCGACCTGGTGCAGATGCGCTCGATCATGTTCGACGCCGATCTGACCGGCCTGGTGAACGAGCGCGAGGTCATCGTCTGGTACCTCCACAACGACGCGTTCACCGGCGTCATCGTGACCGGCACGGGCGTCGGCGCGCACGTGCTCGGCATCAACCAGAACCCCTCCCCGGACGGCGGCGCAGAGGCCCTCACCGAGGAACGATGCGTCGAGCTCATCCGCGCCGGAACCGGCATCCCGGACCTGGACGTGCAGGTGCTGGACACGGCGACGTTCAGCCTGGCGCACGTCGTGGCCGACACCTTCCGCGCCGGACGCGTCTTCTTCGCCGGCGACGCCGCCCACACCATGCCGCCCACCGGCGGCCAGGGCGGCAGCACCGCCCTCCAGGACGGCTGCGACATCGCCTGGCGCCTCTGGCTGGTGCTCAGCGGACAGGCCGGCCCCGGCTTCCTGGACACCTACGACGCCGAACGCCGCCCGATCGGCGCCCTGACCGCCGACGCCCAGCTCGCCAACCTCAGCGTGCGGATGCCCGTGGACGAGCGCTCCGACTACCCCGAGCCCCTGGAGGACTTCCTGCAGGCGATGCTCGGCTACCGGTACCACTCCGCCGCCGTCCTGGAGGAGCCCGGCGACGACGGCTCGCTCCTGGAGGACCCGCGCTTCCCGAGCGGCCGGCCCGGCAGCCGCGCCCCGCACGTCGTGCTCGACTGGGAGGGACAGCGCATCTCGACCATCGACCTGTTCGGCTCGGGTTTCGTCCTGCTGGCCGACAAGTGCGGCGGCCAGGTCTGGATGGACGCCGGCCGCGTGGTCAAGGAGCGCCTGGGCGTGCAGCTCACCCGCATCCTGGTGGACGACGAGCTGGTGGACGTGGAGGGCCGCTGGCGGGAACGGTACGGGGTGCGGGAAGGCGGCGCTGTCCTGGTGCGGCCCGACGGGTACGTGGCCTGGCGCGCCCCTCGCCCCACGTCGGACCCCCTGTCCACGCTCGACCAGGCCCTCACCCGGATCCTGCATCGCTGACCACCTGCCTTTCGCCGGACCGGGCCCGATGGCCCTCGCCGGGGTCGTGAAACGTGCGCATGGGCGGGGAGGCACGTACGTGCTCCATGGGTCTGGCCGTCTCGCGGGGGCGGGGGTCAGACGGCGAGGGCCGGGCGTGCGGGGTGGTCGGCGGAGGTCAGGTCGAGGCTGCCGGCGACGCGGAGCCAGTCGTTGACCGAGCCGGTGAAGCCGGACGGCGGCCCCACCTTGAGACAGGTGAGCCGGCCGCCGCCGGGGGCGGGGCCCACCTTCAGGCGGCGGATGGCGCCCGAGCTGCCCGGCTCGCCAAGGCCGGCGAGGTCGGCGAGGTCGGCGTCGCACGGGGTCAGCCGTACGCCGAACGGCGGGACGCCCCGCAGAGCGCCGGACGGCTGGATCCGCAGGAGGTCGTCGATCTCGTGGCAGCTGGCCAGCGGGTGCACCCGCAGGTGGGCGAGCTGGTCGGCGACCAGGCGATGGGCCACCGATCGGAGGAGGGCGGTCGCGCAGAGGCTGTGGGCGCAGGCGGCGCCGTCGAGGGTGATCTCCGGGAGCGCGAAGCGGCGCAGGCCGCGCGAGGTGACGCGCAGGCAGTCGCAGGCGGCCGTCTCGGACGGGTCCCACGGCGGACAGGTGGCGTCGTCGCGCATCTGCACGTCCCAGGTGAGCCAGTCGTCGCCGAGGCGGAAGTCATCCGGCTCGCCCGGCGACCTCGGGCAGGCGGGCACGGCCGAGGCGGTGGACGGGTCGATCAGCAGGCCGTCGCACTGGCGGGCGAGGGCGCGGGCGACGGCTCTGGCGGTCTGCACGTTGCCGGGCAGGCGGCGTGGGGGCGCGGTGGTGGACACCAGCACGTGTTGCCCGGCCCGGCGCAGCCGCCGTCGTTCGTCGCCCGTGAGGGTGAGGCCGGCCGGTCGCCAGGGGGCGGGGACATGGGTGACGGCCAGGGACGGCGGGGTGTCGAGCGCGTCACGGGCCGCCTTCCGGTACGGCCCTGGGACGCGCCAGGGGACGAAGGTGTCGACGTCGAACGGCAGGTGCTCCACGGCTACGACGAACAGTGAGGTCAGCATGGCGGGGAGCGGCAGAACGATCTTCATGAGGTGCCTCGCCTTCGAAAACGTGGTGAGGCACCCAGGATCCGGAACCGGGCCGGCCACGGTGCGGCCGAACGGGGTTCTGGGGACGAACCCGCCGACCGGCCCCCACCCTGTGGACAACCACCGGGAAGGCGGAGACAGGAGATTCAGGGGCTGGCGCGGGTGAGGGCGGAGGTCAGACCGGGAGGCGAAGGCCGTCCGGTCAGGGGGCGAGGGGGGAGGCGGAGGGGCTTCGGTCAGGGAGGGTGCGGGTGATGGCGAGGGTTTGGCCGGGGAGGCGGAGGCCGTCCGGGCCGGCGGCGACCGGGTCGTCCGAGGCCAGGAGGAGGGTGGCGCCCGCCGGCGGCAACGTCAGCGTCTCCGGGGAGAAGTTGACGCTGACGCACACCGTCCCGCGCCACATGACCAGCCACCTGCCCTCCGGGTCAGCCTCCACCCGCACCCGGTCCAGCCGCGGATCCGACAGCTCGGGCAGCGCCTTGCGCAGCGCGATGAGGTCCCGGTACCAGCACAGCAGGGACCAGTTCTCCTCCTCCTTCAGCTCGCTCCAGTCCAGCTTGGAACGGAGGAACGCCTCCTCGTCGGACGGGTTCGGCGCGTCCCAGGCGTACCCGAAGCCGTCGAACTCGCGCTCGCGCCGCGTCCCCTCGCTCTCCCGCAGCTCGGGCTCCACGTGGTCGGAGAAGAACAGGAACGGCGTGCCGGCCCCCCACTCCTCCCCCATGAACAACATCGGCGTGAACGGCGAGGTCAGCAGCAAACCGGCCCCGAGCCTGAGCGCGGACACGGGCAGGCGGTCGCCGCCGGGCCGGTTGCCGATCTGGTCGTGGTTCTGCAGGCAGGCGACCAGCCGGTGGCCGGGCACGCCGGTGAAGGGCTGCCCGTGCGCCCGGTCGCGGAAGCTGGAGTAGCCGCCGTCGTGCAGCACGCCCCGGGTCAGCACCCTGGCCAGCGCCGACGGGTCGGCGAAGTCCTCGTAGTAGCCGTGGCTCTCGCCGCTCACGGCGGTGTGCAGGGCGTGGTGGACGTCGTCGTTCCACTGCGCGGTCATCCCCAGGCCGCCGGCCTCCAGCGGGCGTACCATGCGCGGGTCGTTGAGGTCGGACTCGGCGATCAGCGACAGCGGCCGGCCGAGCGAGCAGGCCAGCGCGTCGACCTCCTCCGACAGCTCGGCCAGCAGGTGGCGGGCGCGCCGGTCGTGCAGCGCGTGGACGGCGTCCAGCCGCAGCCCGTCGATGTGGTAGTCGCGCAGCCACTGGACGGCGTTGCCGACGAAGTACCGGCGGACCTCGTCGGACCCCGGCCCGTCCAGGTTGACCGCTTCGCCCCAATAGCTACCAGCAAAGCCGGAAAAATACGGACCAAAGGGGTGGAGGAAGTTGCCCGACGGCCCCAGGTGGTTGTAGACCACGTCCAGGATGACGCCGATCCCGGCCCGATGGCACGCGTCCACGAACGACTTCAGCCCGTCGGGCCCGCCGTACGTCTCGTTGACCGCGTAGAGGTCGACGCCGTCGTACCCCCAGTTGCGCCCGCCGGGGACGGGGGCGACCGGCATGATCTCCACGAAGTCCACGCAGAGCTCGACCAGGTGCTCCAGCCGCTCGATCGCCGCGGCGAACGTCCCCTCGCCGGTGAACGTGCCGACGTGCAGCTCGTAGATCACCGAACCGCGCAGGTCGCGGCCCTTCCAGTCATGGTCGGACCAGGTGAAGCGGTCGTGCTCGTAGACCGCGCTCGGCCCGAACACCCCCTCGGGCTGCCGCCGGGAGCGCGGGTCGGGGTAGGGCCCGCCGCCGTCGAGGACGAAGGCGTACCTGGTGCCGTGGCCGGCCTCGGCGACCTCGGCCCACCACCAGCCTCTCTCCCCCTGGGACATCGGCCGGCGTCCGTCCAGAACGTCGACCTCGACTGCCGTGGCCTTCGGTGCCCAGACCTCAAAGATCATGTCGCTCCAGCAGTGAGACGGGGTACTGATCGAGCAGCCGGGCCAGCGGAACCGTCCCCGAGTGCGGCTCGCCGGTGAGCAGGTCGCGCCAGGATCCGCCGGGCAGCGTCAAGGTGGTGTCGCCCCACACCGAGTGGCCGGCGACCGCGGAGCGGCGCGCGAGGCGTACCGGCAGCCTGGTGGCGACCGCCACCGCCCGCGGGCCCTCGCCCCGGGCGAAGGCGATCGCGTGCTCGGCCGCCTCCCCCTCCGCCCGCAGCGGCAGGTACGGCGCCGCGCCCCCGAGCCGCCTGCGCAGCCGCAACGCCTGCGTCGTGACCAGGAGCTTGGCGGCGTCCCAGGAGGTCTCGGGCTTGCGCGGGTACGTCACGGGCCGCCGGTTGTCCGGATCGACCAGCGAGAAGTCGGTGGTCTCGTTGCCCTGGTACACGTCGGGCACCCCGGGCATCATGAGCTGCACCAGCTTGGCCCCGAGCGAGTTCGACATCGCGAACGGCTCGATGCGCTCGGTGAACTCCTCCACCGGCAGCCGCACCGCGGCCTGCGCGAACTCCCGCAGCCGCCGCTCGTAGCCGGCGTCCGGACGCACCCACGAGATCGCGGTCTTGGCCTCGCGAGCCGCCTTGAGCAGGTAGTCGGTGAAGCGTTCCGCGGAGATCGGCCAGGCGGCCATGAGGTTCTGCCAGGCCAGGTAGTCGAGATGGGGGTCGAAGGAGAGCTCCCGCGACCACTCCGACACCACGGACGCCCACTCCCGCGGCATCTCCGACAACACCGACAACCGGGCCCGCACGTCCTCCGACCGCTTGGTGTCGTGCGTGGACAGGGTCGTCATCGTGTACGGGGACATCTCATCGCAGAAGTCGTGGAACTCCTCGACCGACACGCCGAACACGTCCGGCTCGCCGCCCACCTCGTTGAGGCACGACAGCGGGAACCACCGGTACAGCGCGGTGTCCTCCACGCCCTTGGCCATGACAGGCCCGCACGTCTGCTGGAAGCGCACGATCGCCTCCGGCGAGCCGTACAGGACCTCCCGGACGAGCGGCCGCACGGCAGGCGAGCACTCCGCGGCGGCCAGCTCGACGATCTCCACCGACTCGGGCGGCGGCTCCTCCCCCGGCACCAGGTACGCGCGGTAGAGCGGCATCGCGGCCAGCAGCTCCGACACCGCGGCGGGTGCGCAGCCGGTGACCCTGGCCAGCCGGTCGATCTCCGCCCCGAAGAACAGGTCGAGCACCTCGCGCTTGGCCTGCGTCATGACCGGACGGTAGTCGTCGGGCTGCCCGGTCAGCTCGCTGAACAGCCGGACCAGCGGCTCCTTGCCCGAGGGGTCGACGAACAGGCCGTTGACCCGGTTGAGCACCTCGTAGCCGGTCGTGCCGTCGCAGGCCCAGTCGGGCTGCAGCCGCTCGGGGCCGATGAGGATCTTCTCCACGACCGTCCAGGGGCCGCCGGTCCGCTCGCGCAGCCGGTCGAGGTAGCCGCGGGGGTCGGCCAGGCCGTCGGGGTGGTCGATGCGCAACCCGTCGACCAGGCCCTCGTCGAGCAGCCAGAAGATCACCTCGTGCGTGGCGGACAACACCGCCGGGTCCTCCACGCGCAGCCCGATCAGCGAGGAGACGTCGAAGAAGCGCCGGTAGCCGGGGCCCTCGCGCCAGTCGACCAGCCGGTAGTGGCCCGGGTGGGGGAAGGCGTGCTCGTGGTAGCGCAGGACGTCGCCGTCGACCACGGGCTCGGTGTCGTCGCCGAGCACCGGCAGCGCCACCTTCCCGTCCACCCACTCGATGTCGAACCAGTTCGCGTACGGCGAGGCGGGCCCGTCCTTGAGCACCGACCAGAACTGGGCGTTCATCGTGTTCATGTGGTTGGGCACGATGTCGATGACGATGCCCAGGTCGTGCGCGGCCAGTTCCTGGGCCATCTCGCGGAAGCCGGTGGCCCCGCCGAACTCCTCCCTGATCATGGAGTGGTCGACGACGTCGTAGCCGTGCCGCGAGCCGGGCGTGGCCTGGAGCACCGGCGACAGGTAGACGTGGCTGACGCCGAGGTCGCGCAGGTAGCCGGCGATCTCGGCGACCTGCGCGAAACCGAAGTCGGGGGTGAGCTGCACCCGGTACGTCGAGGCCGGCCTAGACACGGCGCAGCACCCGCACGCTGCGTCCGGGGACCTCGATCGCCTCGCCCGCGCGCACCATCCGCACGTCGAGCCTGATGGGCATCGCGGTGTCGATCTCGGTGTGCCACATCTCGCCGTAGTCCTGGGGGATCGTGAACTTGATCGTGTCGTGGTGGGCGTTGAACAGCAGCAGGAAGGAGTCGTCCCGGATCGGGCGGCCGCGCCGGTCGGGCTCGGTGATGGCGTCGCCGTTGAGGAAGACGGCCAGCGACTTGGCGTAGCCGACGTTCCAGTCGCTGTCGGTCATCTCCTCCCCGGACGGGGTGAGCCAGGCGATGTCGCTCAGCCCGCGGACCGGCCTGCCGTAGAAGAACCTCCTGCGCCGGAAGACCGGATGTTTCTTCCGCAGCGCCGCGAGCTCCTGGGTGAACTCCAGCAGCAGCCAGTTCTCCCTGATGTCGGACCAGTCGACCCAGGTCAGCTCGTTGTCCTGGCAGTAGCCGTTGTTGTTGCCCTTCTGGGTGCGGCCCAGTTCGTCGCCGTGCGAGAGCATCGGCACGCCCTGCGACAGGAACAACGTGGTGAGGAAGTTGCGTTTCTGCTGCTCGCGCAGCGACTCGATGGCCAGGCTCGCCGGGCCCTCCTCGCCGCAGTTCCACGACCGGTTGTCGTCGGTGCCGTCGCGGTTGCCCTCTTTGTTCGCCTCGTTGTGCTTGTCGTTGTACGCGACGAGATCCTGCAGGGTGAAGCCGTCGTGGCAGGTCACGAAGTTGATGGAGGCGGCCGGGCGGCGGCTGTCGTCCTTGTACAGGTCGCTGGACCCGGTGAGGCGGGAGCCGAACTCGGGCAGCGTGGCGGCCTGCCCGCGCCACAGGTCGCGGATCGTGTCGCGGTAGCGGCCGTTCCACTCGGTCCAGCGCGAGGGGAAGTTGCCGACCTGGTAGCCGCCGGGGCCGACGTCCCAGGGCTCGGCGATGAGCTTGACCTGCGACAACACCGGGTCCTGCTGCACCAGGTCGAAGAACGCGCTCAGCCGGTCGACCTCGTGCAGCTCGCGGGCGAGGGTGGAGGCGAGGTCGAAGCGGAACCCGTCGACGTGCATCTCGATGACCCAGTAGCGGAGCGAGTCCATGATCATCTGAAGGACGTGCGGCGAGCGCATGAGCAGGCTGTTGCCGGTGCCGGTGGTGTCGACGTAGTAGCGCTTGTCGTTCTCGACCAGGCGGTAGTAGTTGCTGTTGTCGATGCCCCTGAACCCCAGCGTCGGCCCCAGGTGGTTGCCCTCGGCGGTGTGGTTGTAGACGACGTCGAGGATGACCTCGATGCCCGCCTCGTGCAGGCTGCGCACCATGGCCTTGAACTCCAGCACCTGCCCGCCGCGCTGCCCGGTGCTGGAGTAGCGGTTGTGCGGGGCGAAGAATCCGATGGAGTTGTAGCCCCAGTAGTTGGACAGGCCGCGCTGCTCCAGGATGTGGTCGGTGACGAACTGGTGCACCGGCATCAGCTCCAGCGCCGTCACGCCGAGCTTGGTGAGGTGGTCGAGGATCTCGGGGTGGCCGAGCGCCGCGTACGTGCCGCGCAGGTGCTTGGGGATCTTGGGATGGCTTATCGTCAGCCCGCGCACGTGGGCCTCGTAGATCACCGTGTCGTGGTACGGCGTCGCCGGCGGCCGGTCGTGCCCCCACCCGAAGAACGGGTTGATCACGATGGACCGCGGCACGTACGGGGAGGAGTCGGCGTCGTTGCGCGTGTCCGGCTGGCCGAACCG
Organism: Nonomuraea sp. NPDC003560; assembly: GCF_042878785.1. Taxonomy (NCBI): domain Bacteria; kingdom Bacillati; phylum Actinomycetota; class Actinomycetes; order Streptosporangiales; family Streptosporangiaceae; genus Nonomuraea; species Nonomuraea sp. NPDC003560. Next base: position 366,595 of record NZ_JBIAOF010000003.1, read on the forward strand.
GTAGCCGTAGACCGCCTCGTGCCAGTCGACGCCGCCCTCGATCGCCATCGCGTACGGGTCGAGCAGCAGCTTGTTGGGGTTGCAGCGCAGCCCGCGCGCCGGCTCGTACGGCCCGTGCACGCGGTAGCCGTAACGCTGGCCGGGGCCGATGCCCGGCAGGTAACCGTGCCAGATGAACCCGTCGACCTCCGTGAGCGGCACCCGCGACTCGACGTTGTCCTCGTCGAACAGGCACAGCTCCACCGCCTGGGCGACCTCGGTGTAGAGCGAGAAGTTCGTGCCCGCGCCGTCGTACGTCGCCCCGAGAGGATAGGGGTCTCCAGGCCAGATCTCGATCATCGAGGCTCCCTTGCGGTCTCTCCCCATGTTCCGTTCCCCCGGTCCGCCGGACAAGGCCACCCTGTTCCTTCCCACGCGTCCGTCCGGAATACTCCGAAAAATCGAGTGAGCCGCCTCCGACGGCGCGGTGTCGAAGGCGGCTCACGTGTTCGGCCCGGTGGGGGTGCGGCGAGGTTCACGGATCCGGTGCGCGGCCCCCGCGCACCGGATCCACACCCGCGATCGGGCGACGCGACGCTGCGTCCCCGATCCCCCGCGATCAGGACGGTCGATCCTCGCTCTGGCAGGAGCGAACGATCGTCGCAGCCGGGCCGACGAGCCCCCGTCGGCCCAGCCTTATGTGACGGACGGCCTCTGGTGAGCCATCACGTCAGGGAATGAACGCGGCATTTCGATCTCTGGTGGTTTGATCAAATCAGCCCCAGGGCATCCCCCTCTCTTACGGCTTGGCTGACTTTTACCCTCCGACACCGGAAACCCACCCCGAATTGGCACTTGCCATAGGAACGTGCCGGTGACGATTACCTACCGCACATGCCTTCGAAACCGAACCCGGGGGTACGCTCCGGGGCAACCGGCCACCGCGCGGGAAGGGAGTGCGGCGATGACCATCCCCAACCCGACGCTCCGCCAGCGGCAACTGGCGATGCGCTTACGCGAACTGCGCAACGAGAAGAACCTCAGCATCGCCGAGGTCGCCCAGCTCCTCCTGTGCTCCCCGGCCAAGATCAGCCGGATCGAGACCGCCCAGCGCGGCGTCAGCCTGCGCGACGTGCGCGACCTGTGCCGCCTGTACGAGGTCTCCCCCGCCGAGTCCGCCCAGCTCATGACGCTGGCCAAGGACGCCAGGCAGAAGGAGTGGTGGCAGTTCTACGACAACCGCGAGCTGCGGCAGATGCTCGGCCTGGAGGCGGAGGCCAGCGCCATCACCGAGTACGAGATCACCACCGTGCCCGGCCTGCTCCAGACCGAGGACTACGCCCGCGCCGTGATCCGCGGCTGGCTGCCCCGCATCGCGCCCGACGTGCTCGACGATCGGGTCAGGGTGCGGATGAAACGCCAGGAGTGGCTGCACCGGCACGACACCCTGCGCTACTGGGTCCTGCTGGACGAGTCGGTGCTCTACCGGCACGTGAGCAGCCGGCAGACCATGCGCGAACAGCTCGACCGGCTCATCGAGCTGAGCGAGCTGCCGCACGTCACCATCCAGGTGATCCCGTTCACGGCGGGGGCGCACGTGGGTTTCGACAGCACCTTCCGGCTCATGGAGTTCGACCATGACTCCGGCATCGCCGACACCATTTTCGTGGAACATCAAATGGGCCTTTTCTACCTGGAGGCCGATAAGGTGGTCCGGCGATTTCGCGAGATCATCGACCATCTGCGGGCCGAGGCCCTGGGCATCCAGGAATCGAAGCGGCGAATTACCGAGATGGCCGCAACCTTCGCTTAACACTTCGTCACGAGATCATCTCTTTTCTCCGGTCACCTGGCATGATGCCTCCGACACATCGGGACCTCGCTCCCGTGGCAAGTGCCAGGTGCTACTGTTCATCCATTGGGACACTTTCGCTCTCCACGTGAGATCGCCGGTGTCCGACCAACACTGTTCCAGCGCGCCCGGCGAGGTCCGACCGCCGCCGCGCCCATTGTCGATGCACGAGGGGGAGACAATGACGTCCCACCACCCTGACGTCCAGGCGGGTCCGCGGTGGCGGGCCGCGTCGCGCTGCAACAACGGAGAATGCGTCGAGGTCGCGTTGCTGTCCGCCGGCGAGATCGGCGTGCGGGACAACAAGAACCCGGCCGGCCCCGTCCTCACGTTCAGCGCCCGGGAATGGGACGCGTTCCTGCACGGAATACGTCAGTCCGGCTGAGCGCGCGGCGCTTTTTTCCGGCGGTCGTCCCCACGGACGCCCGCCTTTTGTTTTGTCCGGCGCCGGCGGTTGCACTGCCCCTTTTGTCGCCTGGTCATCCTCTGCTGTCAAGGTAAAATCACCTTCGGCTCAATACCTCTACAGCCGCCTTCAGGAGGTAATGGATGAAACGCCCACCTGCCCTTGACCAGGCACGCTGGCAACGGTGCAACAATGGCGACTGCGTCGAGGTCACCATGCTCGCCGACCGGGTCTGGGTGCGGGGAAGTCAGGACGCCAGCGGTGCCGTCCTGTCGTTCACCACCGACGAGTGGGCCGCGTTCCTCGACGGCGTGCGGCGCGGCCGCTTCGATCTCGAACGGCTCGCGCCCCAGGTCTGACCGGCCACGACGTTCTCCATCGGGCTCTGTCGGGGGCCATCGGGGTTTCAGGCCGCGGCCCCCGGCAATATGCCGACTCCATGGGCGGTTTCAAGAAGTTCTTACTCCGAGGCAACATCGTCGAGCTGGCCGTCGCCGTCATCGTCGGGGCGACCTTCAGCGGGCTCGTCCAGGCACTGGTCACCGATCTCATCACCCCGCTCATCGGCGCGGTGACCGGCGGCCGGCAGCCGAACTTCGCCGAATACTCCTTCACGATCAACGGCAGCCAGTTCAAGTACGGCGACTTCCTCAACCACCTGCTGACCTTCCTGGTCATCGCGGCGGTCGTCTACTGGCTGGTCGTGGCCCCGATGACGCGGCTGATCCACCTGTTCGACCGCGACAAGGCGGCGACGACCAAGGAGTGCCCCGAGTGCCTGTCCGACATCCCCGCCGAGGCCAGCCGGTGCGCCCATTGCACGGTGGAGCTGGTGCCCCAGTCCGAGAAACCGCGCTGAACCGTACATCACGGACTCTTGACCCCAGTGGCGCACCGGCACGGTGGACGTTCGGCAAGATGGACCGATGAGCGTTGAGTTGATGGTCTGGGACGAGCCCGTGCCGATCAGCAGGGATCAGGCCCGGACCACGTATCTGGCGGTGAAGCGGAGCGACCCCGTCGAGGGGGACGTGCCCGACGTCGCCAAGGAGCTGCCCGGGCAGGTCACCCTGTACCCCGGGCACGTCCTGGTGACGATGGACCTGGACACGATGGACGAGAGCTCGGCCCAGGTGTTCACCACCGCCCGCGCGCACGGCCTGGTCTGCTACGACCCCCAGCGCGACCTGGTGCACAACGTGGCCCCGCTCGGCGTGTACGAGGGCATGCAGCTCCACACCGGCGACGGGATGGTCGTGCACGACCCCGACCTCGGGCTGGTCCAGGACGTCCTGGCCACCCTGTCGCCGCAGAACCCGTTCGTCGCCCTGGTGAACTTCGGCCGGCACTTCCTCCAGGTGTCCCCCGGCTACGAGCTGGAGTACAAGGAGGGCGCGATGGTCCGCGCGGTGGTGCCCGAGCTGGCCGAGGTGCAGCAGGCCTTCCAGGAGTACGCCACCGGCGAGCGCGGCTTCCTCACCCGCCACGCCTGGGCTCAGGCGTAGACCTGGGCGAACAGCTCCGGATCGACGTTCCCCCCGGACAGCACGGCCACCGTGCGCCCGGCGGGGACGCGGCCCGACAGCAGGGCGGCCGTGGTCGCCGCGCCGCTGGGCTCGGCCACCAGCCGGGCCGTGCGCGCGATGTGCCGCATGGCCGCCCGCAGCTCGTCCTCCGAGACGGTCACGATGCCTTCGAGGTGCTCGCGCAGGTGGGCGAAGGTCAGCTCGGACACCTGGTTCACGCGCAGCCCGTCGGCGATGGTCCGGAACGTGCGGGTGGTCTCCCAGGCGACCACGTGCCCGGCCGCCAGGCTCTCGGCGGCGTCGGCGGCCAGCTCGGGCTCCACGCCGTACACGCGGACGTCGGGCCGCAGCGCCTTGACCGCCGCCGCCACGCCGGCGGCCAGCCCGCCGCCGCTGACCGGCACGAGCACCGCCTCGACGTCCGGCAGGTCCTCGACGATCTCCAGCCCGATCGTGCCCTGCCCGGCGATGATCGCGCGGTGGTCGTAGGGCGGCACCAGCGTCAGGCCGCGCTCGCCGGCCAGCCGCTCGGCCGTCACCTCGCGCTGGTCGGGCGGCACGACCACCAGCTCGGCGCCCCATCCCTCGATCGCCGCCGCCTTGACCGCCGGGGTGCCCTCGGGCACGACGACCACGCACGGCACGCCGAACTGCGCCGCCGCGAACGCCAGCGCCTGGCCGTGGTTGCCGGAGGAGTGCGTGACGACGCCGGCCGGACGCAGCGACGCCAGCGCGTTGTAGGCGCCGCGGATCTTGAACGACCCGACCGGCTGCAGGCTCTCGGGCTTCAGCCACGCCTCGCCCATCCTGAGGAGCGGCGTGCGCACCGCGGTTCCGTTGATCCGCCCGGCCGCCGCGCGGATGTCGTCGATCGTCACCAGGTCCATACGGTCACTCTAGGCGCGGACCGGCACAATTCGGCCGGCTCCTGCTCCATGGCAGGATCGCGAGACATGAGAACTCTGTACCCGCCCATCGAACCCTACGAGTCCGGCCTGCTCGACGTGGGTGACGGCAACCAGATCTACTGGGAGGTCTGCGGCAACCCCGACGGAAAGCCGGCCGTCATGCTGCACGGCGGGCCGGGCGCCGGGTGCAGCGCCAACCACCGCCGGCAGTGGAACCCCGAGCTGTACCGCATCGTCCTGTTCGACCAGCGCAACTGCGGGCGCAGCCTGCCGCACGCCAGCACGCCGGGCACGTCGCTGGCCGCCAACACCACCTGGAACCTGGTGGCCGACATGGAACGGCTGCGTGAGCACCTGGGCATCGAGCGGTGGCAGGTGTTCGGCGGGTCGTGGGGCAGCGCGCTGTCGCTGGCCTACGCCCAGACGCACCCCGACCGTACGACCGAGCTGGTGCTGCGGGGCATCTTCACGCTGCGCCCGCACGAGCTGCGCTGGTTCTACCAGGAGGGCGCGAGCTACCTGTTCCCCGACCTGTGGGAGTCGTACCTGGCGCCGATCCCCGTCGAGGAGCGCGGCGACCTCATGGCCGCCTACCGCGCCCGGCTCGAAGGCGACGACGACGCGGTCCGGCTGGCGGCGGCCAAGGCGTGGTCGCAGTGGGAGGGCGCCACGATCACGCTGCTGCCCGACCCGAGCCTGGTGGCGGAGTTCGGCGAGGACAAGATGGCGGTGTCGTTCGCCAGGATCGAGAACCACTACTTCCACCACGGCGGCTGGTTCGAGCCCGAGCAGCTCATCAGGGACGTCGACCGCGTCCGGCACATCCCTGCCGTGATCATCCAGGGCCGCTACGACGCCTGCACGCCCATGGCCACCGCCTGGGACCTGCACAAGGCCTGGCCCGAGGCCGACTTCCAGGTGGTGCACGACGCCGGGCACGCGGCGACCGAGCCCGGCATCGTCGACCGGCTCATCGCGGCGACAGACGGCTTCGCGCGAGCCTGACCGCGGGGGTGACCGCGCCGACCAGCAGCAGCGCGAACAGCGGCGCGAGCACCAGGCCGAGCAGGAAGCCGCCGGCCACGTCGTGCGGGTAGTGCACGCCGACGAACACCCGGGAGAAGCCCATCAGGGCGGCCAGCGGCAGCACCACCCAGGCCAGGGCGCGCCAGACCAGGATGAGCGTGCCCGCCGCCCCGGCGGCGATGACGGTGTGGTTGCTGGGGAAGGACCAGTCCGTGGAGGGCGGGCAGGCCGCGATCGTGGCGATGCCGCCGCGGCACGGCCGGTCCTCCCGGACCAGCAGCTTCACGCCCTCGCTCACGATGTACGCGCCCACCACCCCGGCCGGACCGGCGATGGCGAGCGCGAGGTCGCGGGCGGGGGCCTGGCGGGCCCGCCACCAGCACACGAGGAACAGCGCCGCGAAGATGAACAGGCCGGCGTCCGTGCCGAACTCGGCGAGGGCGTGCAGCCACCCGGGCGTGGTCAGAGCGAAGTCGACGATGTCGCGGTACACAGGTGTCCAATCCGTGAACGGGTAGTGGACACGACCTTATGAACTTTGATCGTCAAATGCTTCGACCGAAAGGGCGATTCCGGTCCTTACCCAAGATACTGGCGCACGAGGAGGGCGCGCCTCTGCTCCAGCTCGCCTTCGGTGATGAGGCCGCGGTCGAACGCCTCGGCGGTGGCGTCCCGCTCGGCCATGTAGTACGCGGCCATGATCTCGCTGCGCAGCGGGGTGAAGCCGCGCTCCACGCAGTCGGAGAAGACGGTGACCTTCTGCTCGACGACGCCGGCGGGGACGGTGCACGTCAGGTCGTGCGCCTTGAGGTGCTGAACCGCTTCACGAAGGGTGACCGGGCCGAGGGACCCGTTGAAACGGGTGTCAAGGGTGATCTTCACTGTTTTTACGCCTCCAATCGTTGCAAACGCATCGACAGAGACCGCGTATTCCCAGTTCAGAGCGGGTAAGGAGGCAAACGTGATCGGAGAGCACGTGATCGTCGGCTACAGCAACGACCCCGGTGGGCGGGACGCCCTCGCGCTCGGGGCCGCCATCACCCGGCTGACCGGGGGCGAGCTCACGGTGGCGTCGATCTATCCCCCGGGCAGCCCGGGGCTGGCCGTCGAGGCCCAGGCCAACCTGGCGCACGCGGGTGAGGAACTGGGCGTCGTCCCGGCCGAGTACATGGCGTTCGAGAGCCGGGGCACCGGCCGCGGGCTGTCGGTGCTGGCCAGCAGGATCAGGGCCGACCTGATCGTGGTCGGCTCGGCGAGCGGCGGCCAGTACGGCCGCATCGCCGTCGGCAGCACCGCCGACCACCTGCTGCACCTGTCGCCGGAGGCGGTGATGCTGGCGCCCTCGGGCTACGTGCCGCCCGACGAGCCCGCCCGGCTCACCCTGGCCTACGTCCACCGGCCGCAGTGCGACGCGGCGGTCGAGCGGGTGGCCCAGGCGGCGCTGCGGCTCGACGTGCCGCTCCGGCTGATCACCCTGGACCTGCGCACCGAGAACCAGGGCAAGCTGCGCGACGACCTCGCCCTGGCCGTACGGCTGGCCTGGGAGAGCACCGGCATCGAGGCCGAGTCGGAGGTGGCCGAGGGCCACGACGTGCAGGCCGCGCTCAAGGACGTCGAGTGGCTGCCCGGCGAGCTGCTGGTCTGCGCCGCCGGCGAGGACGCCCAGCCCCACCGGGTGTTCCTGGGCGAGCTGGCGATGAAGGTGCTGCGGTCGTCGTCCTGCCCGGTCACCGTGCTGCCGCGGGGGTTCTCCTAAGCTTCTGGGCGTGCGTGTCGCCCGATTGATCGTCGTCGTGGTGCTGGCCTCGCTGGCCGGCGTCTACGTGGTGGCCGGCGCCTGGGGGGCGCTGCCGGTGCTGGCCGTGCAGTGCGCCTTCACGCTGCGGGCCAGGAAGGGGTGGCTGCTCGCCGTCCAGGGCGTGCTGGTCTACGCGGTGACGCTGGGGCAGGGCGCGTCCGTCGCGATCCTGGGCTTCCTCGCCGGGTCGCTGCTGGTGACGCGCTGGTGGGCGCTGGCGCCCGCGGTGGCCTTCAGCGGCGTCGTGATCCACCACTGGCGCAACGCGGGCGACGCGGTCTCCACGACGGACCTCGCGATCACCACGGTGCTGGTGTCGCTGGTCGTGTTCGGCCTGATCCGGCTGGTCGAGCGGGTGGCCGAGATGGAGGCCACCCGTCCCGCGCTGGCCGCGGCGGCGGTGGCCGAGGAGCGGCTGCGCATCGCCGCGGAGCTGAGCGACGGCCTCGGCCGCGGCCTGGCCACGATCGGCGCGGGCGCGCGGCGGGCGCTGGCCGCGCCGTGGGACGCGGCCGGAACGCTCGGCGAGGTGGTCGCGACGGCACGGCTGTCGCTGGCGGAGGCGCGCGCCGCGGCGGCCGGCTACCGCGCGATGTCCCTGGCCCCCGAGCTGACCACCGCCCGCGCCCTGCTGGAGGCGGCCGGCGTCGGCGTGGAGGTGCGCGCCGCCCACACCGAGCCGCTGGGCCCGGCGGGCGCGCTGCTCGCCTCGGTGCTGCGCGAGGCGGTCACGGACGTCGCCCGCCGCGGCACCGCCACGGTGTGCGTGATCGAGACCTGGGAGGAGCCGGAACGAGCCCAGGTGCACCTGCGCGTGGCCGACGACGGCCGCCGCACGGCCGAGGACGACGACGCCGGCGGGCTCGCCGGCCCGGCGGAGCTCACCCGCCAGGTGGCGGCGGCGGGCGGCACGCTCACCCGCGGCCTGTCCGGCCGGGGCCGGTACACGGTGGAGGCCGTGCTGCCCGCCCCGCGCCCGCCCGCGGCGGCCCGGCGCGAGCCGCCCGACGTCTCGGTGGTCCTGCTGGCCGCCGTGCTGGTCGGGTTCAGCGTCAAGGCGCTGCTGCAGATCCCGGCCGGGCTGCTGGTCCCCGCGGCCGCGGCGCTGGCCGTGATCGTCGTCATGCAGCTGCGCTCGGTCGCCGGCCGCCACATGGTGGCGCTGGGGGTGATGGCGGCGCTCACCTTCGCCCCGATCCCGGTGTTCGGGCCGATCTGGCTGGGGACGGCGGGCTTCCTCGCCGGTCCGGTGCTGCTCGCCTTCCGCCCGCGGACGGCCTGGCCCCTGACGGCCGCGATCCTGGCCGCGGTCTGGACGGTCGCCTCCCTGTACGAGCTGCCCGGCCGCGTCAACATCACGGTGAGCACGCTCACCACCGGCGTGGTGGTCTACAGCCTCCTGCGCCTGGCCCAGCTGGCCAAGGAGCTGCACGCGGCCAGGGAGAGCCTGGCGCGTTCGGCCGTCGTCGAGGAGCGCCTGCGGGCCGCCCGCGACCTGCACGACCTGCTCGGCCACAGCCTGGCCGCCATCCTGCTCACCTGCGAGCTGGCCCGCCGCCTGCCCGACCCCGTCCGGGAGCTGGAGAACGTCGTCACCATGGCCGAGCACGCCCAGGACGACCTGCGCTCGGTCACCGGCGAGCAGCGCGAGCTGTCCTTCGCCGCCGAGGCCGAGTCGGCAGGCAAGGTGCTGGCGGCGGCCGGGGTCGAGGTCACCCTGCGGCTCGCGCACCCCGAGCTGCCGGCCGAGGTCGAGACCGTGCTCAGCACCGTGCTGCGCGAGGCCGTGACGAACGTCCTGCGCCACAGCGCCGCGCGGGCCTGCGTGATCTCCACCTCCGTGGCCGGCGGCGAGGTCGGGCTGCTCGTCCGCAACGACGGCGCGGGCACGGCGGCCGCCCGTCGCGGCTCGTCCGGGCTGGGCAACCTCACCACCCGCCTGGCCACGCTGGGCGGCCGGCTCACGACCGCCGCCGTGGACGGCTGGTTCCGGCTCGACGCGCGGGCCCCGCTAGATCCAGCCGGCCTCGGTGGCGATGCGCACGGCGTCGGTGCGGTTGCGCGCGTTTAGCTTGGCCACGATGGCCGTCAGGTAGTTGCGCACGGTCCCGGCGGTCAGGTGCAGCCGCCGGGCGATGTCGGGGGCCTCGGCGCCGCCCGCCACCAGCCGCAGCACGTCGGCCTCGCGCGGCGTGAGCGGGTTGTCGGCCAGGTCCCAGGCGGTGACCGCGAGCGACGGGTCGAGCACCCGGCCGCCCCGGGTGACCTCCCTGATCGCCGCGACCAGGTCCTCCGGCGGCGCGGTCTTCAGCAGGAAGCCGTCCACCTGGGCGGTCAGGGCCCGCTTGAGATGGCCGGGTTTGCCGTAGGCGGTGAGCATGAGCGTGCGGCACGAGGGCACCCTGGCCCGGATCTCCGCCGCGGCGGCCAGCCCGTCGAGGGTGCCGGGCATGTCGATGTCCAGCACGGCCACGTCCGGCCGGTGCGCGGCGGCCGACGCCAGGGCCGCGTCACCGGACTCGACCGCGGCCACGATCTCGAAGTCGGCCTCCAGGCCGAGCAGGGTCGCGAGCGCGTGCCTGATCACGGCCTGGTCCTCGGCCAGAAGTACGCGAATCATCGGACATGTCTATCAGTCGGCGCGCAGCACCCGGTCGTACAGGTCCAGGTAGCGGTCGGCCATCACGCCGGGCGAGAAGCGGCGCATGGCCTCGCGGCGGCACTCCTCCGGATCGATCTCGTCCACCCGCTGGACGTACTCGGCCAGCTCCTCCTCGGTGTCGGCGAGGAAGCCGGTGCGGCCGTGATCGATGATCTCGGGCAGGCAGCCGCGGCGCAGGCCCACCGGCGGCACCCCGAGCGCCAGGGCCTCGACGACCGCCGTGCCGCCCGGCTCGTCCCACTGGATGGGGAAGAGCGCGGCACGGGCCGAGGCGTACAGCTCGTCCCTTTCCTGGCCGCCGACCGCGCCGACCCACCTGACCAGGTCGCCGTCGAGGTAGCGGGACACCTGGTCGAGGTGGTAGCGCACGTCGGGGTGGCTGTGCAGCGGGTGGTAGGGGTCCTGCAGGACGACGTCCAGCTCGGCCTGGCTGTCCCGGCCGCAGACCGGGCCGGCCACGACCAGCGGCAGGCCGAGTTTCTGGCAGATCCGGGCGGCCACGTGCTGGCCCTTGAGCCCGCAGATCCGTCCCATGATCACCAGATGCTCGCCGCGCTCGGCTCGGACGTCCTGGCCGGCCAGCGGCGTGGCCAGGTGGACGGCGCCCAGCGAGGCCGCGCGCAGAGCCTCGGGCGCGCGGGCGAGCTGCGAGTCCGACACCCCGTTGACCGCGATCGAGCGCGGGAAGGCGCCGTAGAACGCCGGGTGTTTGCGCAGGTCCCAGTGGAGGGTGTGGAGGACCGGCGGCCCGCCCAGCGCGGCCAGCACCGCCGGCCCGACGACCTCCACGTGGTCGTGCACGAGGTCGATGTCGTCGCGGCCGCGCAGCTCGGCGGCCACCCGCGCCTGGTGCGCGTGCGCGATCCCCATGACCTGGTTGTACGGCTTCTGCAACTCCGCGAACTGGCCCTCGTCGTAGACGGCGATCAGCTCGTCGGCCTCCAGCGTGCTCGACGCCACGGAGGCCAGCACGACCTCGACACCGCGTTCGCGCAGCGCGGGGACCAGGGTGGCGACCACGTTCTCGATTCCGCCGTAGCCGGGCGGCGGGACCGCCAGCCACGGTCCCGCGTTGATCAGCACCTTCACGCGACGTCCTCCTCCAGCATGAGCGAGGCGAGCGGCGGCCGTTCCGCCACTCCCACGTCCACCAGGCCGGCCCGCCCGTCGAGGCCGAACTGCAGCAGCGTGTGAGCCGGGGGCACCGACGACGCCACGCGGCCCTGGCGTTCCAGCCGGGACCACGCGGTGAGCATGATCTGCCCGGCCATCCGGCCGAGCGCGTGCACGGACTGGTGGCCGTGCGCGCGGGAGCCCAGGTCCACCTGGGCCATCGCGTCGAGTCCCACCAGTTGGAGGAGGTCGACGAGGAGGCCGAACTCCACGCCGTACTCGGTGACGAAGGGGACCTGTTCCAGCACGTCGCGCCGGGCGGCGTACTCGCCGCCGAGGGGTTGGCGAAAGCCCGCCAGCTCCGGCCAGAACAGGTTGAGCAGGGGCCTGGCCACCAGCTCGGTGACCCGGCCGCCCGCGCCGCGCCGGGGCACGCCGTCCTCGCCCGTGAAGGGCCGTTCGTACGTGGCCTTGACGAAATGGGTGCCCGGGTTCACCAGCAGCGGACCGACCAGCCCCGACACGAAGTGCGCGCCGAAGTTGAGCAGGTCCGAGTCGACGAAGGCGACGATGTCGCCGTGGGAGGCGGCCAGGCCCTTCCACAGCGCCTCCCCCTTGCCCGACAGGCGCGGCAGGTGGGGCAGCACCTCGTTCTGCGCCACGACGCGCGCGCCCGCCGCGCGTGCCCGTTCCGCCGTCGCGTCGGTGGAGTCGGAGTCGACGACGAGGATCTCGTCGACGAGTGGCGCCTGCTCCACCAGTTCACGTCTGATCACGGTGACGATGTCCCCGACCGTGCGCTCTTCGTCGCGCGCCGGCAGGACGACGCTCACCGTTGTGTTGCCCTTGGCCTCGATTAAGGCATCCACCGGCCATTCCGCGGCCGTACTGGAATGCGGGCCGCACCACTCCTGGGCCCTGGCAAAGGCTCGCACATCTGTCTCCATGCAGTCAGCCCCATCTCATAGGGGCACGACCCCTGCCCGATCTATGCGCCTTCGAACATCCTTGTTTGTTAACCCCTAGACGTGGCATATGTCGGGTTGTGTCCCCAATTACCCGTGTCGGCATCATTGGTGCCGGAAATGTCGCCGCTCGCCACGCAGATGTCCTGTCCGGCTTCCCCGATGTGACGATTGCCGGGGTGGCCGACACCGATCTCCACAAGGCTGAGGCGTTGGCCTCCGCGCACGGCGCCCCCGCCTACGGCGACCATGCCGGCCTGCTGGAGGCCGGCGGTCTCGACGCTGTCTACGTCTGTGTGCCTCCTTTCGCGCACGGTAACCCCGAATACGACGTCTTGTCGTGCAATCTCCCGATTTTTGTGGAAAAACCCCTTTCTCTCGACCTCAAAACCGCAGAAAACATCGCAGCCGAAATCGACCGGCGCGGGCTGCCGTCCGCCGTCGGCCACCACTGGCGCTACCTCGACATCGTCGACCGGGCCCGAGAACGGCTCGACGGCCGTCCCGTGCAGCTCGCGCTCGGGCACTGGCTGGACAAGGTCCCGCCGGTCGGCTGGTGGCTGAAGGCGAGCATGTCGGGCGGCCAGATCCTGGAGCAGGCGGTCCACGTCCTGGACCTGGCCAGGCTGCTGGTGGGCGAGGTGTCGATGGTGCACGCCGTACCGGCCGGGAACGCGGTGGACGGCGAGATCGACCGGGCCACGTCGGCCGTCATGAGCTTCGCGGGCGGCGCGACCGGCCTGCTGGCCACCTCCTGCCTGCTGCGCCACAAGCACCGGGTGGGGCTGGAGGTGTGCGCCGACGGCATCGCGCTGGAGCTCAGCGAGACCCGGCTGCTCGTGGACGGCGAGGAGGCCGTCGAGGACGGCGGGCACGCCAAGACCCTCGTGGACCGCGCGTTCATCGACGCGGTGCGCGGGAAGGACGCCGACGTGCGCGCGCCGTACGGCGAAGCCCTGCGAACCCACCGCCTGGCCGTCGCGCTGGCGCGCTCCGCGGCGGAACGGAGGCCGGTGATGCTGGATGACTGAGGCGACGAGCACGATCCTGAGCATCGAGGCGCCCGGCGAGGTGCGCCTGGTCGAGGAGAAGCTGGCCGGCCTGCCCGACGGCGGTTTCATGGTCGCCACCACGCACAGCGGCGTCTCGGCGGGCACCGAGCTGACCTATCTCAAGGGCGCCAACCCCTACCTCACCTCGGCCTGGGACCCGGCGCTCGGGCTGTTCCTGCCGGGCACGCCGTCGGTGGCGTACCCGGTGCGCGGCATCGGCTACATGCAGGTGGGCGTGGTCGCCGAGACCCGCACGCGGGCCGTGGCCGAGGGCGCGCGGGTCGCCATGGCCTACGGCCACCGCACGGCGTACGTGGCCGACCCGATGGCCGACCGGTTCGTCGTGCTGCCCGGCGACCTCGACCCGCTGCTCGGCATCTATGTCGCCCACATGGGCCCGATCTGCGCCAACGGCCTGCTGCACGCGGCCGCCGACCTGCACGGCCCGGCCGTCCAGCACCTGGGCGACGGCGTGCGCGGCCGCCGCGTCGCGGTGGTCGGGGCGGGCGTGGTGGGGCTGCTGACCGCGTCCTTCGCCCTGTCCTGCGGGGCCGCCGAGGTGGTGGTCGTGGACGAGACCCGGGCCAGGCTCGCGGTGGCCGAGGCGATCGGCACGCAGGTCCTGGCCGAGCCCGACGACGACCCGGCGGTGACGCTGAAGCGCCGCTGGCGGCACGCCCCGAACGACCGCGGCGCGGACCTGGTCTTCCAGTGCCGCGGTCAACCGCGGGCGCTGGCCCTGGGGCTGCGGCTGCTGCGCCCGCAGGGCACGCTGATCGATATGGCGTTCTACACCCAGGGCGCCGACGAGGTGCGGCTCGGCGAGGAGTTCCACCACAACGGGCTGGCGCTGCGCTGCGCCCAGATCGGCCGGGTGCCGCGCGGCCTCGCGCACGCCTGGGACCGGGAACGCCTGTCGCACGAGACGATCGGCCTGCTCAGGGAGCGCGGGAGGCTGCTACGCGAGCACCTGGTCACCGACGTCGTCGGCTTCGGGGAGGCCCCCGAACTTCTGACCGATCTCGCGGCCCGACGGCGGCAGGCCGTCCAGGCCGTGCTCAGCCACGACGTCGAGGATGAGGGCCGCTGACCAGCTGAAGTCCCGGCACCCGTGGCCGCGCAGCGTGAACGGGTTGAAGTACTCGCGGAAGCCGGAGTGGGCGACGGCGTGGATCATGCCCTCGGCCAGCAGGTCGGCCAGGTCGGGACGGCGGTCCCGGAGCCCCTGCCAGACCAGCCAGGTCAGGTTGATCCAGCTCGGCCCGCGCCAGTAGCGGGCCGGGTCGAACTCGGCCGTGGCCGGGGCGTGGCTGGGCAGCACGCCGTCCTTGAGCGAGAACTTGTCCAGGGCCGTGCCGATCAGCGCCTCGGCGATCTCCGGCGGCAGCCCCGGGAGCATGAGCGGCACCAGGCCGGCCGCGCTGCCCGAGCGGATCAGCCGGCCGGTGCGCAGGTCGCGGGGGCGGAAGTGGCCGTCCTGGTAGAGGTGGTCGACCATGGCGGCGGTGACGGCGGCGGCCTCGCGCCGGTGGGGGCCGGGGTCGTGGCCGCACACCTGCGCGATCTCGGCGAGCGCCGACTCGGCCACGCCGTACGCGGCGTTGAACAGCGGGTCCTCGATCTCGAACGAGCCGGCCCGCCGGTAGCCGCTGTCGCGGTAGGCGCCGGCCAGGGCGACGTACCGCTCGTAGTCGCGGTCGGTGGGGCGCTCGTCGGCGCTGACGGTGTTGAGGTCCCGGCGGACGAAGCCCGTCGCGCCGGTCTCGACCGCCCGCAGCGGAAGGTCCCAGGCCGGGCTGTTGTCCATGCCCGACTCCCACGGGTGGACGATCGAGATCAGGCCCTCGGGCGAGCGGCGGGAGGCGCGCAGGAACTCCTGCTGGGCGACGAGCTTGGGATAGATCCTGGCCAGGAACGCCGGGTCGGGCTCGGCCTGGTGCACCTTCCAGGCGGCCAGCGCGTGCACGGGCGGCTGCACGATGCCGGAGGTCGCCGAGCCGGACGGCGCTCGGGCGCCCCAGAACTGCGGGCCGGGGAAGTAGGCGCCCTCGGGCACGACGGGGTTGAACACGATGTGCGGCACCCGGCCGTCGGCCCACTGGGCGCCGAACAGCGACAGCAGCTCCGCCCTGGCCCGCCGCGGTGACCAGCGGGCGTTGCCGATCGCGATGAAGGCGGAGTCCCAGCTCCACTGGTGGGGGTACAGACGACGGGAGGGAACCGTGTGGCTGCCGTCCCAGTTGGCGACGAGCACGCGTACGGCGTCGCGGAGGATCATAGGAATTTCCTGATGAAGGCCGCCGTCTGCGGGAGCACGATCTCGGGCTCGCCCCGCAGCCGGCATTCGAGGGCGAGGTAGCCGTCGAAGCCGACGGCGTCGAGCGTGGCGAGCTGCGCGCCCCAGTCGAGGTGACCGGTGCCGGGCTGGTTCCTGTTGGACTCGCTGATCTGCATGTGCGCGAGGTACGGGGCCGCCTCCGCCAGGGCCCGGCAGGGGTCGTCCTCCTCGATGTTCATGTGGTAGGTGTCGCCGACGATCCTGATCGAGTCCATCGAGCAGTACGAGACCGCGTCGGCCAGCGTGTTGACCATGTGGTTCTCGTACCGGTTGAGGGGTTCGAGCATGATCAGCACGCCGTTGCGCTGGGCGTGCTCGCCGAGGATGCCGAGCGCTTCGGCCAGCACCTCCCGGTCGTCCGCGGCGGTGCGCGGCGGCTCGAACGGCGGCAGCCGGAGCGAGAACTGGCCCCACGAGGCCGGGGTCATGACGCCGATGCCGCCCAGCTCGGCGATCACCGTGAGCTGCGACCTGAGCTGCTGGATGGCGTCCTTGCGCTTGGCCGGGTCGAAGTCGCCGATGAAGTGCGGCATCTCGACGCACACCGTCGGCATCACGACGCCGTCGGCCAGCGCCCGCTTGAGCTCGGTCAGCCGGCCGGCGAAGTGGAAGTCGCCCTTCCCCCTCAGCTCGATCGCGTCGAACCCGGCCTCCACCGCGAACGCGAACTTCTCCTGCAGGCTGCGGCCGGGCAGAAGCTGCTCCTGGGCGGCGAGCTTCATCGTGACTCCTCGAAGGTGAAGACGAGCTGGAGCACCTCGGACTGGTGCTTGTCGATCAGGTCGAACGCCTCGGCCGCCTGCTCGACCGGCACGAGGTGGGTGACCAGGTCGCCGACCTCGACCTCGCCCCGGTGCACGAGCTCCATGAACGTGCGCTGGAGGCGTTCGACGTCCCAGCGGTGGGCCAGCCAGGAGGCGACGCCGCCGATCTGGGAGGAGACGAGCTGCACCTGGTTGTGGTGGAACTCCTCGCCCAGCCGCAGCCCGATGCCGTCGCCCTGGTAGAAGCCGGCCGCCACGACCCGGCCGCCCTTGCGCACGCTCCTGATGGCCTCTTGCAGGCCCAGGTGGTTGCCGCTGAGCTCGATCGCGGTGTCGGCGCCCTCGATGCGCTTGCGCAGGAACTCGGCGACCGAGCCCGACCGCACGTCGAACGTCTCGGCGGCGCCGAACTTCCTGGCGAGTTCGAGCCGGTCGGGGATGGCGTCGGCGGCCACCACCCGGGCGCCGCTGAGCACCGCCATGCGGGTGGCGAGCAGGCCGATGACGCCCTGGCCGAAGATCGCGACCTGGTCGCCCAGGTGCACGTCGGCGGCGTGGACGGCGTTGAGCGCGATGGCGCCGACCCGGGCGAAGACGCCCGCGACGGGGTCGGCCCCCGGCGGCAGGATGTGCCCGGCCAGCTTCTCGGCGGGGACGACGGCCTCGGCGCGGTGGCCCCAGATGCCCCACACGAGGCTGCCGACGGGCGGCTCGGCGACGTCGGGGGCCGCCTCCACCACCTCGCCGACCTCCTGATAGCCCCAGCCGGACAGGGGGTAGGCGTGCGTCTGGCCTTCGAGGAAGAGCCGGCGCTCGGTGTCCCACTTACGGGTGAGGTAGGGATTGGTGCCGCGATATGCGGTCAGCTCGGTGCCCGCGGAGACCCCGGAATAGAGGGTCCGCACCCGGACGGAGCCCGGCACGAGTTCGGCGGGCGACTCCAGGCTGACGCTGACACGGCCTGGCTCTTGGAAGGTGATGACGCGCATACCCCACACTTACGCTTTTTGATCAATCAAAAGTCAGAGATTTAGTGTTTGTTTGCACACCATAGTTGCGCTCGAAACACTCGTAAGTCTACGACTTCCGTCGATCGCGGCCGATGGAATCCAGGTTTCCGGTAGGGCGCGTTCTGGAAAGAGACCTTACCGACATGTCACGCCCCGTCTGTCCACCTGATCCGGAAGCGCCAGAAGTGCTTGCCCGGGCAGCAGCCGGATGACCGAAATGACATCAGACCAGATCGTTTCGAGGTGGGCGTCCGTGATCGGTTCTGGGGAAGATTTGCCGGAACGCCGAGCAACCTTTTACCGAAGCCCTGGTGACGTGCGGCGGCGGCACGGCGAGAGAACGGACCGGTCTCGTTCTCGCCTACGCCAGGTGCCTGCCCCTTATCTACGGGTAAGTGCGGCATATCCCCAACCAGAGGAGCGTGCCATGCCGAACCGGGTCACCGCCGTCCTCTCCGTCGCACTGCTGGCCTCGGCCGCCCTCACGGCCTGCGGCGACGGCGGCGAGCAGCAGTCCGGCGCGAACCAGATCACCGTCTGGACCGAGGAGAACCTCGGCGACCGGATGGCCGTGCAGAACCAGATCATCGCCGAGTTCACCAGGAAGACCGGGATCAAGGTGAAGCTGGTCGGCGTCGGGGAGGACCAGTTCAGCCAGACCGTGACGGCCGCCGCCGCCGCGGACGACCTCCCCGACGTCATCGGCGCGCTGCCGCTGGCCTCCGTCCGCGAGCTGGAGGCCAACGACCTGCTGGACACCGAGACGCCGGGCCGGATCGTGGACGGGCTCGGCAGGGACTCCTTCTCGCCGCGCGCGCTCGAACTGGACTCCTCGGGCGGCAGGCTGCTGGCCGTGCCCAGCGACGGGTGGGCGCAGCTCCTGCTCTACCGCAAGGACCTGTTCGACAAGGCCGGGCTGGCGCCGCCGGACACCTACGAGGCGCTGGAGGCGGCGGCGGCGAAGCTGAACGCGGGTGGGGTGGCGGGCATCACGCTGGCGATCGCGCCCAAGGACTCCTTCACCGCGCAGAGCTTCGAGCACGTGGCGCTGGCGAACGGCTGCCAACTAGTCGACAATTCCGGAAATGTCACGCTAGACAGCCCACAGTGCGTGAAAGCCTTCGATTTCTACGCAAAGCTGGCGAAGAACTACTCGGTCAAGGGCAAGCAGGACGTCGACTCCACCAGGGCCACGTACTTCTCCGGGAAGGCGGCCATGATGATCTGGTCGTCGTTCATCCTCGACGAGCTGGCGGGGCTGCGTAAGGACGCGCTGCCGAGCTGCGCCGAGTGCCGCGCCGACCCCGAGTGGCTGGCGAAGAACACCGGCGTGGTCACCGCGCTGAAGGGCCCCGGCGCGAGCGCGCCCGCCCAGTACGGCGAGATCGTCTCCTGGGCGGTGCTGCGCGGCGCCGCCGCCGATCCGGCCGCCAAGTTCGTCAGGTACATGATGGACGAGGGCTACGAGCGCTGGATCGGGATGGCGCCCGAGGGCAAGTTCCCCACCCGCAAGGGCTTCGCCGACACGTGGAAGAAGCTGCCCGCGGGCGTGGACGCCAAGAAGCCGCTGTCGGAGGTCTACCCGGCCGACGTGCTGGACGCGCTGCGCAAGAGCCCCGACACCTTCGCCCGCTGGGGCATCCCGCAGGGCCAGGGCAAGCTGGTCGGCGCCACGATGGGCGAGCTGCCCGTGCCCAAGGCCCTCAGCCAGGTGGCCGACGGCTCGCTGACCCCGCAGGCCGCCGCCGTCCAGGCCAAGAAGGACGTGGAGACCATCAAGCGCGGGATCCGGCAATGAGCGCACCCCGCACCCTGCGGCAGCGGGAAGGGCGGGCCGGGCTGGCGTTGATCTCGCCCACGCTGGTCATCACGCTGGTCGTGGTGGTGCTGCCGCTGCTGTGGGCGATCATGCTGGCCTTCCAGGACGTCCGGCTGATCAACATCCGCCGGGCCGGCGTCTTCGGGCACTACACGCTGGAGAACTTCACGTACGTGATGTCCGAGCCGGGCTTCTGGGCGTCGCTGGTCAACACCCTGATCTACACGGTGGCCGGCACGGCGTTGTCGATCGCGATCGGCCTGGTGACCGCGCTCGCCCTGCGTGACCGGTTCCCCGGCCGCACCCTGGTCAGGGCCTCGATCCTCATCCCGTACGTGGCGCCGGTGGTGGCCGTGGCCTTCCTGTGGGAGACCATGCTGAACCCCCAGTACGGCATCGTGAACACCTGGCTGAAGGAGCCGATCGCCTTCCTCACCCAGGCCCAGGGCGACTTCCTGGGGCTGAAGGTGCCGGTCGCGCTGCTCACGGTGATCGCGTTCGAGGCGTGGCGGTACTTCCCGTTCGCGTTCCTGTTCATCCTGGCCCGGCTGCAGGCGCTGCCGGCCGAGCTGGAGGAGGCCGCGGTCGTGGACGGCGCCACCCCCACCCAGCGCTTCCGGCACGTGATCATGCCGCAGCTCTGGCGCATCGTGGCGCTGCTGGCGGTGCTGCGGTTCGTGTTCACCTTCACCAAGTTCGACGACGTCTACCTGCTGACCGGCGGCGGCGCCGGCACCGAGGTGGTCAGCGTGCGCGTCTACAACTTCCTGACCGCCCGCGACGACATCGGCGCCTCGGCCGCGCAGGCGATCGTGCTGGCCGTCGTCCTCGTCGTCCTGCTGGCCGTGTACCTGCGCTTCTTCTCGGGAGGCGACCGTGAGCAGGGATAGGTTCGAGCGCGCGCTGTTCGCGGCGCTGCGGCCCGTGGTCATCGTGTTCCTCTTCGCCGTCACCGGGCTGCCGTTCCTGTACATGGTGACGCTGTCCGTACGGGACATCCAGGAGCTCATCCTGGAGCCCGGCTCGGTGTGGCCGCGGCACTTCACCCTGGACACGTACGTGAACGTGCTGACCACGCAGGGGTTCCTCACGTTCATCAGGAACAGCGCGGTCGTGGCGGTCGCCTCGGTGGCCGCCACGCTGCTGATCTCGATCCCCGGCGCCTACGCCGTCGCGCGGCTGCGCTTCTTCGGCCGGCGGCAGGTGCACTTCCTGTTCCTCGCCGTCTACCTGTTCCCGGCGATCGTGCTGGCCATCCCCCTGTTCGTGCTGTTCACCATGCTGGGCCTCAGGGGATCTCTGGCCGGGCTGATCCTGGTTTATATCGCGCAGACCGTGCCCGTCACGGTATACATGCTGCGCAACTACTTCGAGACCGTGCCGCAGAGCGTGGAGGAGGCGGCCGCGATCGACGGCTGCTCGCGGCTGTCGACCATCTGGCGGGTGGTGCTGCCACTGTCCAAGCCCGCGCTCATGGCAACCGGCCTCTACGCGTTCATGATCGCGTGGAACGAGTTCCTGTTCGCCCTGCTGTTCCTCGTGGAGCGGCGGGAGAGCTGGACGGTCTCCCTGGGGCTCTCTCAGCTGGCGGGGAGCATAGAGATCCCCACGACGGTGCTGATGGCAGGATCCGTGGTGCTGACGCTGCCCATCGTGATCGTGTTCTTCGCCAGTGAACGCCTGCTGACGGAGGGCCTCACGGCAGGAGCGGAGAAGGGATAGACATGCTGACGGCAGGGCAGGTCCTCCAGCTCATCCGCGATGGCTCCTGCCGTACCCGCAAAGACCTGATCGAGTTCACCGGCCTGTCCCGGTCGACCGTCACCGACCGGGTCGACCGGCTCATCGCCGCCGGCTACCTGCACGAGTCCGGCGTCGGCGCCTCGGGCGGCGGCCGGCCGCCCTCGGTGCTCGACGTCGACGCCGCCCGGCGGCTGATCCTCGTGGCCGACCTGGGCGCCACCCACGCCAGGGTGGCGCTCACCGACCTCGCCGCCCGTCCGATGGCCGAGGAACGCGCGGAGATGCGCATCGACCGCGGGCCCGAGCCCGTGCTGACGTGGGTGCGCGAGGCGTTCCAGCGCCTGCTGGACAGGGCCGGGCGGCCGGCGGGCGACGTGTGCGGCATCGGGCTCGACCTGCCCGGCTCGGTCGACCACACCGGCGGACGGGTGATCAGGTCGTTCCTGATGCCGGGCTGGGACGACCACCCGATCAGGGAGGCCGTCGGGCGCACGTACGACGTGCCCGTCCTGGTGGAGAACGACGCCAACGCGATGGCCCTCGGCGAGTGGTGGTCGTCCTGGCGGGAGACCGACTCGCTGATCCTGGTCAAGGTGTCCACCGGCATCGGCACCGGCATCGTCCTCGACGGGCGGATCTACCGGGGCGTCGAGGAGGCCGCGGGCAACATCGGGCACGTCCGCATCCGGGAGACCGACGACCGGGTGTGCACCTGCGGCTCGCGCGGCTGCGTGGCCTCCCTGGCCAGCGGGCACGCGCTCGCGGCCGACCTGGGCCGGGAGACCAGCCGCGACGTCGTGCGCCTGGTGCAGGCCGGCGACCCGGCGGCGATCGCGCGCGTCCAGGAGGCGGGCCGCACGCTCGGCGTGGTGCTGGCCACCGCGGTCAGCCTGCTCAACCCCGGCGTGCTGGTGCTGGCCGGGGACATGGCCCAGACGGAGGAGCACTACCTGACCGGGATCAGGGAGATCGTCTACCGGCGGAGCCTGCCGTACACGACGCGCAACCTGGAGATCGTCACCAGCAGGCTCGGCGACCGGGCCGGGATCGTGGGCATGGCGGTGATCGTGATGGAGCACGTGCTCTCCCCCGCGGCCGTGGACGCCGCCCTGGCCGCCGTCGGCTGATCAGGCCAGCGCGCGCGGCAGGGCGGTGGCGGCCTCGGTGAGCGAGGGGCCGTACCAGGTCAGCAGGCGGCCGCTGACCAGCGCGCAGTCCAGGCCGGGGAACGCCTCGGGGCCGTCGTCCGCGCTGAAGGCGTAGGGCTCGTCGGGCAGGACGACCAGGTCGGGGCGGTTGCCGGTCAGCTCGGGCAGGGGGATCTTCGGATAGCGGTCGGGGTGGGCGGCGTACAGGTTGTCCACGCCGAGGTGGCGCAGCACGTCCCCGGTGAAGGTGTCGCGGCCCACGACCATCCAGGGGCGGCGCCAGATCGGGACGATCGCGGTGCGGCGCGGGCCGTCCGCGGGGGCTCCCCACGCCCAGCGGGCCTCCGCCAGCCAGTCCGGGCGGTCCGTCCGGCAGGCGTGCGCGAACATGCGCTCCAGCGAGGCGAACGCCTGCTCCAGCGTCTCGATCCTGGTCACCCACACCGCCACGCCCGCCTCGCGCAGGGCCTCGACGTCGGGCGCGCGGTTCTCCTCGGCGTTGGCCAGGACGACGTCCGGGCGCAGGCGCAGGACGGCGTCGAGGTCGGGGTTCTTGGTGCCCCTGACCCGGGCCACGTCCAGGTCGGCCGGGTGCGTGCACCAGTCCGTCGCCCCGACCAGCGCCTCCGGGACGGTCGCCGCCACGGACTCGGTCAGCGACGGCACCAGCGACACGATCCGCCGGACGGTCTGGGGTACCTCCACAGGGATCCCTGTGTCATCGTGGACCACGGCACCACCTTAGGTTGCGTTTTCCTGAAATATGCGTAGCACCACTCTTATGTCGGTATAGATCCGTAGAATCCCGGTAAAGATCGTTAAAACTCTGTGATCGGGGGCTCGACGGTTGGAGCACGAGGCATCGGATTTCGATCCGAACACGCCGAACGTGGCACGGCTCTACGACTACTACCTCGGCGGCAAGGATCACTTCCCGGTCGACCGCCAGGCGGCCGAGCGCATCCTCGCGGTGGCGCCCGAGGTACGGGCGGCGGCGCGGGCCAACCGCGCCTTCCTCGGCCGCGCCGTACGCCACCTCGCCGAGTCCGGGATCAGGCAGTTCCTCGACATCGGCACGGGGCTGCCGACCCAGGGGAACGTGCACGAGGTGGCCGCCAAGGTCGCCCCGGGCTCCCGCGTCGTCTACGTCGACCGTGACCCCGTGGTGCTGGTGCACGCCAGGGCGCTGCTCACCGGCCACGGCGAGGACACCACGGTGGTCGAGGGCGACCTGCGCAACCCGGGCGACATCCTGAGCGACCCGGAGGTGCTGCGGACCATCGACTTCAGCCGGCCGGTCGCCGTGCTGCTGGTGGCGATCATGCACTTCATCGAGGAGTCCGACGACCCGGAGCGGATCCTGAAGACCCTGCGTGAGGCCATGGCGCCGGGTAGTTACCTGGTCATGTCCCACGGCACCAGCGACGCCCGTCCTGACGCGGTCAGCGCGGGCACCGAGGTCTACCGCAACGCCACCGCGCGGCTGGCGCTGCGCAGCCGGGCCAGGATCAGGGAGCTGTTCGAGGGGTTCGAGCTGGTGGAGCCCGGTCTGGTGTGGCTGCCCGAATGGCATCCCGACCAGGCGGACACGATCGACTTCATGGACCGCCCCGAGTCGTCGCTCATCGTGTGCGGCGTGGCCAGGAAGGTCTAGGACGCGCCCATGGACCTCGGCCTCGCCGTCCCGCAGTACGGCAGGTTCGCCGCGCTGGGCAGCGTGACGCGGGTGGCCCGCGAGGCCGAGGCGATGGGGTTCGCCGGCCTGTGGGCGGGCGACCGGCTGCTGACGCCGCTGCGGCCCAAGGACCGCTATCCCGGGGGCGACGGCAGCGTGCCTGAGGCTCATCGGGTGTTCCTCGACCCGTTCGCGGTGCTGGCGGTGGCCGCGTCCGTGACCTCGTCGGTCCGGCTCGGGACCAGCGCGCTCAACGCCTGCTGGTACCCCCCGCCGGTGCTGGCCCGCTCGCTCACCACGATCGACCACCTGAGCGGCGGCCGGCTGGCGGCGGGCCTCGGCCTCGGCTGGTCCTCCGACGAGTACGCCGCCGTCGGCGTGCCGTGGAAGGGCCGGGCCGAACGTTACGAGGCCACCCTCGACGCCCTGGAGGCGATCTGGGGCGCGGACCCCGTGACGTTCGAGCACGAGCTGTGGACGATCGCGCCCAGTCACATCGACCCCAAGCCGGCCCGCCGCCCGCCGCTGCTGCTGGCCGGGTTCGCCCCGGAGGCGTTGCGCCGCATCGGGCGCAGGGGCGACGGCTGGCTGACGGCCGCGCTGCCCGTGCCCGTGCTCCTGTCGATGTGGGAGACGGTCAGGGAAAGCGCCGAGCAGGCCGGACGCGACCCCGATGCCCTGCGCATGATCCTGCGCTCCAACCCGGTGATCACCGCCGACGGCGCCCCGCCGCGGAGCGGCACGGTGGCCGAGATCGCGGCGTACCTGGCGCAGGCGGCGGAGGCCGGGGTCCACGAGGTCATCCTGGACCTCCAGCACACCGCCGCCGACGACGACCACCTGCTGGAGCTGGCCGCCGACTTCCGTGAGCGCCTTCGCGCCACCTGAGCGGGGCCGCTTGAGCGCGGGTTACTTGAGCGCGGAGAGCGCGCCCTCGTAGTCGGGCTCCTGGGTGATCTCGGGCACCAGCTCGGAGTAGACCACGTTGTCGTCGGCGTCGATCACGACGACCGCGCGCGCGGCCAGGCCGGCCAGCGGGCCCGACTCCTGGGCCACGCCGTAGTCGGCGAGGAACTCGCGCCCGCGCATGAGCGACAGCATGGTCACCTTGTCCAGGCCCTCGGCGCCGCAGAACCGGTTCTGGGCGAAGGGCAGGTCGGCCGAGACGCAGAGCACGACCGCGTCGGGGTGCTCGGACGCGACCTGGTTGAAGCGGCGCACGGAGGCCGCGCAGACGCCGGTGTCGACGCTCGGGAAGATGTTGAGCACCTTGGTCTTGCCGGCGAAGTCGGCCAGCGTGCGGTCGGACAGGTCGGTGCCGACCAGCTTGAAGGCGGGCGCGGCGTCGCCGGGCTTCGGGAAGGCGCCGCCCACGGTGATCGGGTTGCCCTTGAAAGTGACGTCGGACATGAAAGCCTCCTGATAGCGATGTTCCCCGACCAGCGATCCTAGCGGCGCGATCTCCACTACGCCGTAGCGGCTCGGGCCCGGCACAGCGGCGGCCCGGAAGCGGCGGCCGCCGCCCGCCGGGCCGTCGTCCGTCGCCGTGCCTAGACGTTGCGGCGGTACTGGCCGCCCGCCTCGAACAGGGCCTCGGTGATCTGGCCGAGCGAGCAGACCCGGGCCGCGTCCATCAGCACCGCGAACGCGTTGCCGTCGGACATCGCGACCTCGCGCAGCCGGGACAGCTCCGCGGGCGCCTGCGACCGGTTGCGCTCGTGGAAGGCGTGCAGGCGGTCGAGCTGCGACTGCTTCTCCTCCTCGGTGCCCCTGGCCAGCTCCAGCTTGTGCGGGTCGGACTGCTCGGCGCCGGGGTTGCGGAAGGTGTTGACGCCGATGATGGGCAGGGATCCGTCGTGCTTGCGCATCTCGTACAGCATCGACTCGTCCTGGATCTTGCCGCGCTGGTAGCCGGTCTCCATCGCGCCGAGCACGCCGCCCCGGTCCGACAGCCGCTCGAACTCGGCCAGCACGGCCTCCTCGACCAGGTCGGTCAGCTCGTCGATGATGAACGAGCCCTGCAGCGGGTTCTCGTTCCTGGCCAGGCCCCACTCGCGGTTGATGATGAGCTGGATCGCCATCGCCCGGCGCACCGAGTCGGCCGACGGGGTGGTGACGGCCTCGTCGAAGGCGTTGGTGTGCAGGCTGTTGCAGTTGTCGTAGATGGCGATCAGGGCCTGCAGGGTGGTGCGGATGTCGTTGAAGGACATCTCCTGGGCGTGCAGCGACCGGCCCGAGGTCTGGATGTGGTACTTGAGCTTCTGGGAGCGCTCGGCCGCGCCGTAACGCTCGCGCATGGCCACCGCCCAGATCCGGCGCGCCACCCGGCCGAGCACGCTGTACTCGGGGTCCATGCCGTTGGAGAAGAAGAACGACAGGTTCGGCGCGAAGTCGTCGATCCGCATCCCCCTGGCCAGGTACGCCTCCACGTACGTGAACCCGTTGGCCAGCGTGAACGCGAGCTGGCTGATCGGGTTGGCCCCCGCCTCGGCGATGTGGTAGCCGGAGATGGAGACCGAGTAGAAGTTCCTGACCCCGTTCTGGATGAACCATTCCTGGATGTCGGCCATCATCCGCAAGGAGAACTCGGTGGAGAAGATGCAGGTGTTCTGCCCCTGGTCCTCCTTCAGGATGTCGGCCTGGACCGTGCCCCTGACCGTGGCCAGCGTACGGGCGCGCAGGTCGCGGGCCTCCTGCTCGTCGGGCTCGCGGCCCTGCTCGGCGCGGAAGCGGTCGAGGGCCTGGTCGAGCGCGGCGTTGAGGAAGAAGGCCAGGATCGTGGGCGCCGGGCCGTTGATCGTCATGGACACCGACGTGTTGGGCGCGGCCAGGTCGAACCCGTCGTAGAGCACCTTCATGTCGTCGAGCGTGGCGATGGACACGCCCGAGGTGCCGACCTTGCCGTAGATGTCGGGACGCAGGTCGGGGTCGTGGCCGTACAGGGTGACCGAGTCGAAGGCGGTGGACAGCCGGGTGGCGGGCTGGCCCTCCGACAGCAGCTTGAAGCGCCGGTTGGTACGGAACGGGTCGCCCTCGCCGGCGAACATCCTGGTCGGGTCCTCGTCGTCGCGCTTGAACGGGAAGACCCCGGCGGTGAACGGGAACGACCCGGGCAGGTTCTCCGAGCGCAGGAAGCGCAGCAGGTCGCCGTGGTCGCTGAAGCGCGGCAGGGCCACCCGCGGGATGCGGTTGCCGGACAACGTCTCGCGCCAGAGCGGGGTGTGGATCTCCCGGTCGCGGATCTTCACGACCAGCTCGTCGCTGCGGTACGCCTCCTTGATCGCGGGCCAGCCGTCGAGCAGGCGGCGGCTCTCCTCGCTCAGCTCGCTCTCGGCCTGCTCGGCGAGCCCGGCCAGCCGGGCGTCCTCGCCGTCCAGGAGCTCCCGCACGGCGGCGAGCTGCTGACGGCGGCGCGCGACCTCCGCCTGGGCCAGCGTCTCGGCGTGGTAGGTCCGGACGGAGTCGGCGATGTCGGACAGGTAGCGGGCGCGGGCGGGCGGGACGATGGCCGCGGCCGCCTTGGAGGTGCGCTCGGTCACGACGGGCAGCAGCCCCGGCCCGACGTCCTCCAGCAGCAGGCCCTTGAGGTGCTGGTAGAGGGCGGTGACGCCGGCGTCGTTGTAGCGGGCGGCGATCGTGCCGAAGACCGGCATGTCCTCGGGCGACTGACCGAACGCCTCCCGGTTGCGCACGAGCTGGCGGCGCACGTCGCGCAGGGCGTCCTCGGCGCCGCGGCGCTCGTACTTGTTGATGACGACGGCCTCGGCGAAGTCGAGCATGTCGATCTTCTCCAGCTGGGAGGCGGCGCCGAACTCGGGGGTCATGACGTAGATGGGCACGTCGACGTGCGGGACGATGCCGGCGTCGCCCTGGCCGATGCCGGGGGTCTCCACGATCACCAGGTCGTAGCCGCCCGCGCGGCACGCGGTGACCACGTCGTCGAGGCAGGCCGGGACCTCGTTGGCGGCCCCGCGGGTGGCCAGCGAGCGGAAGTAGGTCTGGGGGCCCAGGCTGTTCATCCTGATGCGGTCGCCGAGCAGCGCGCCGCCGCCGCGCCGGCGGGTGGGGTCGATGGCGAGGATGGCGATGCGCAGTTTGTCGTCGTTGTCCACCCGGAACCGGCGGACCAGCTCGTCGGTGAGCGAGGACTTGCCCGAACCGCCCGTGCCGGTGATGCCGAGCACCCGCGCCGGACGCTCCTGGACGGCGACCGCCGCCTTCAGCCCCTCGGCCAGCTCGGCGGAGGCGCGGCCGGACTCCATGAAGGTGATCGCGCGGGCCAGCGCCGCCTGGTCGCCCGAGAGCACGGCCTCGACCGACGGCGGGTCGCCGAGCTCGTGGTCGCACTCCTCGATCAGCTTGTTGATCATGCCGGGCAGGCCGTACCGCTGGCCGTCCTCGGGCGAGAAGATGCGCGTGACGCCCCGCTCGTGCAGCAGCTCGATCTCCTCGGGGACGATCACGCCGCCACCGCCGCCGTACACCTTGACGTGGCCCGCGCCGCGCTCGCGCAGCAGCTCGACCAGGTAGGTGAAGAACTCGACGTGGCCGCCCTGGTAGGAGCTGATGGCCACGCCCTGGACGTCCTCCTGGACGGCGGCCGTGACGATCTCGTCCACGGACCGGTTGTGGCCGAGATGGATCACCTCGGCCCCCTGCGTCTGGAGGATGCGCCGCATGATGTTGATCGCCGCGTCATGGCCGTCGAACAGCGCCGCGGCGGTCACGAAACGAACAGGGTACGCCGGAACGTGCACGCCTGATCACTCCTTTGTGAGGGGACCCTCCTGCGAAAGATACTAGGACGTCCAACTATTTCGATAGTAGGACGTCCTCGTAGCTCCTTCCGGTCTGGGTAAGGACTGCCCCAGGGGGTGACGCCGATGCGCGCGTTGACGTTCGAGCCGGGCCGGCAGGGGACGCTAGAGGTGGAAGAGGTGCCCGAGCCGGAGCCGGGGCCAGGGGAGCTGCTCGTGCAGGGGCTGGCCCTGGGGGTCTGCGGCACCGACAGGGAGCTGGCGGCGGCCGAGTACGGCTGGGCGCCGCCCGGCAGGAGCCGCATGGTCATCGGCCACGAGTCGCTCGGCCGGGTGCTCCAGGTGCCCGACGGGTCCGCCTTCTCCCCCGGCGACCTGGTCGTGGGCGTGGTGCGCCGGCCCGATCCCGAGCCGTGCGGGGCCTGCGCGCGGGGCGAGTTCGACATGTGCCGCAACGGCCGCTACACCGAGCGCGGCATCAAGGAGATCGACGGCTACGCCAGCGAGCAGTGGGCGGTCGAGGCCGGGTACGCCGTGCGCCTGGACCCGTCGCTGGAGAGCGTGGGCATGCTCGTCGAGCCGACGTCCGTGGTGGCCAAGGCGTGGGAGCACATCGAGCGCATCGGCTCGCGCGCCTGGTTCGAGCCGCGCACGGTGCTGGTGACCGGCGCGGGGCCGATCGGGCTGCTGGCTGCGCTGCTGGGCCGGCAGCGCGGGCTGGAGGTGCACGTCCTGGACCGGGAGGCGGGCGGGGCCAAGCCCGCGCTGGTGGCCGACCTGGGGGCGACGTACCACGTGGGCTCCGGCCTGGACGCCTTCACCGACGACAAACCGGACATCATCATCGAGGGCACTGGTGTGGGACAGCTCGTCATGGAGGCGCTGACCTGCACGTCCGCGGCCGGGATCGTCTGCCTGGCCGGGCTCGGCGCGGGCGGGCGCACCCACCGGCTGGACGTCAGCGAGATCAACCGGGACATCGTCCTGGAGAACGACGCGGTCTTCGGCACCGTCAACGCCAACCTCCGCCACTTCCGGGACGCCGCGACCGCCCTGGCCCAGGCGGACCGGAGCTGGCTCGAACGCCTGGTCACCCGGCGCGTCCCCCTCAGCCAGGCGAAGGACGCCTTCAGCCACGAGCCGGGCGACGTCAAGGTGGTCCTCGACCTGACCTCCTGATCCCCCGCGGCCTCAGCTCTTCGGGGTGTAGGGCCTGCGGCGGTTGGCGGGCACCTGGCCCGCGCCCGTCCGGCCGTCGCGCGGTGCGGGCACCTCGGGCGCCGCCGCCCGGACGGCGCGGGACCGGAGCACGGCGGAGGACGACGGCCCGGACTGCGCGGAAGAGGCGGCGGGCGCGGCGGGGGCGCTGCCCACGCGGATTCCGGCGGCCTCGCGCGGCGGCGCGGCTGGGGTCAGCACGGTCACGCGCGGCGCCCATTCCTCGGCGTCCCTCGTCCGGCCGGCGCCGCGGCCCTCTGGCGCGTTCCAGAACCGCAGCCAGCCGAAGCGGCGGTGGACGCCACGACGGCGGCCGGTCACCCGTAAGGAGAGCACGACGGTCACCAGCACCATCGCGACCAGCAACGCGGGCGGCGTGCCCAGGACGTCGAGCGGCGAGGACCGGCCCGCGTCCGTACGCGGCGCGGGCACGAACGGCCGCTCGGTCGACCGGATCTCGGTCGCCTGGTCGGCCGCGGCCTTGACCACCCGGGGAAGGCCGTAGCCGACGACCTTGTCGGTGTCCCTGACCTTGCGCTTGAGCCAGACGCGGTCGACGTTGGCCTCGATGGTGTGGATCTTCCTGCCCTCGACCCGTTCCACGATCCCGACGTGGTCGACGCCCTTGTAGCTCTTCCCGCCGCCCCAGTCGAAGAAGACCAGCGCGCCGGGCTCGGGCCGCTGCGCCCAGGCCTTCTGCTTGATGAACCAGGCGGCGTGGGACGGCGTCCAGGCGAACTGCCCGACGTACGGGCCGAGGCCGGTCTTGTCGGCCGCCCACGCGATGAACATGTCGCACCAGGGCGCGTTGCGGTATTGGGTGTCCTGGACGCGATCCGCGTACCACTGGCCGAATTTGGTGCTCTGGCCGCTCTTCTCCTTGTAACCGAGTTCCTGCCGTACCTGCTTCAGCAGCGCGTCCGCGATCGGGTCCAGGGTGACTCCTCCCCGAAAAACCGACAAATCACGATGGACTGTAGTAGCGCCATCGCGAAATTGCTCGAATCATTCAGAAAGTGTCTATTTATGGGCCCAAATTTCGGCATTGGGACGCATGTGACGGGTGGTGCGTCCCTCGTCAGGCTCCGGCGCCCACGCGGTAGACGCTCACCTCGCCCGCGCCCGGCGCCACCACGTCGGCCACGATCACGGTGACGTTGTCCGGCGAGCCGCCCTCGTTCGCCAGGTCGATGAGCCGCTGGACGGCCGCCGCCGGGTCTGCCACCGTGGTCAGCACCTCGTGCAGGACCTCGGGCCCGAGCACGGTGGTGAGCCCGTCGGAGCAGAGGAGGTAACGATCGTCAGGCTCGGCCTCGCGCAGCGCCATGTCCGGTTCGGCCCTGCCCTCGCTGCCCAGGACGCGCAGCACCATGGACCGCCGGGGGTGCACGGCGGCTTGATCCTCCGTTATCCGCCCTTCGTCCACCATCGACTGCACAAGTGTGTGATCCTTGGTCATCTGATAGAGCGCACCATCACGAAGCAGGTATCCGCGGGAGTCACCCAGATGAGCAAGGGCGAACCGGTAGCCGTCCCACAGCATGGCGGTCACCGTGGTCCCCATCCCCCGGCGGGCGGGGTCGATGTCGGCCAGTTCGACCAGCCTGCGGGCCGCCTCGTGCACGGCGCCCTCCAGGGCCGCCTCCAGGTCCGAGCCGGTCTCGGGAAGCGTGGCATCCAGCTCGCGCATGACGGCGATCGCCGCCGAGCTCGCCAGCTCGCCCGCCGCGTGCCCGCCCATGCCGTCGGCAACCACGAGCAACCGGCCACTCGCATAGCCGGAATCCTCGTTCTGCTCCCTGCGACGGCCCACGTCTGATCCGGCGGCATAGCGGATGTTGTGCTTCATACCCAGCAGTAAATCATTGGTTGAAAGACTTCACAAGCAGATGCGCTGAAGACTCTTGTGAACTACTGTGGCCTCATGAGCCACGACCCGACCGTGAACGCCGGGGACATCGCCCGGCTCGCCGGTGTCGGGCGTGCCGCGGTGAGCAACTGGCGCCGCCGCCACGACGACTTCCCCCAGCCGATCGGCGGAACCGCGAACCAGCCGCTGTTCTCGCTGCGGCAGGTCGAGTCCTGGCTGCGCCGCTATGGGAAGTCCTACCAGGTCTCGCTGGGAGATCGGGTGTGGCAACGCCTGAAAGCCGCCGGCGATCTGCGGCTGGGCCACCTGGTCGCCCAGGCTGGAACGTTGCTGACCAGCGGGAAGAGCGAGCTGGAGCCCGAGCTGGCCGGGCTCGTGTCGGAGCTGGCCGAGCGCCACGGCGCGCTGACGGCCTACGAGTTCCTCTGCGAGCGATACCTGGAGGCCCACTCCCGCCAGCTCTCGGTCACCCGCCACGACGTGGCCGAACTGATGCTGCGGCTGGTGCGCGCCGAGGGCGCCACCGTCCTCGACCCGGCCTGCGGGGTCGGCACCCTGCTCCTGCCGCCGGCCGCCGCGCTTCCCGCCGCGCTGCCCGGCGGGGCGGAACGGTCCGGAGCCGTTCCCGGCGACCCCGCGCCCGCCGCGGGCGACGACCCGCCGCCGGGCCGGCCCGCCCGGGTGCTCGGGCAGGAGCTCAGCGAGACCTCGGCCGCCATCACCGCCGCCCGCCTGCGGCTGCGCGGCATCGAGGCCGACATCGTGGCCGGCGACTCCATGCGGCTCGACGGCTTCCCCGAGCTCAAGGCCGACGCCGTGGTGTGCGATCCGCCGTTCAACGAGCGGGCCTGGGGTTACGAGGAGCTGACCGGCGACCCGCGCTGGGAGCACGGCCTGCCGCCGCGCGGCGAGCCCGAGCTGGCCTGGGTCCAGCACTGCCTCACCCACGTCCGGCCCGGCGGCCTGGTCGCCGTGCTCATGCCGCCGGCCGCCGCGAGCCGCAAGGCGGGCCGCCGGATCAGGGCCAACCTGCTGCGCGCCGGAGCGCTGCGCGCGGTGGTGGCGCTGCCCGGCTCCGACCTGTGGCTGCTGCGCCGGCCGAAGGCGGGCGAGCGGCCGCCGTCGGAGGTGCTCATCCTCGACGCGACGGCCGACCTGACGCCGGTCGAGCCCGCCTGGCTGGCCTACCTCGACGACCGCTCCGACCAGACCGTGCGCATCATCGACCTGCTGGCCGACGAGGTCGACATGACCCCGGCCCGCCACCAGCGCCGCGACGACGTCGGCCGGGCCTTCGCGCAGGCCCGCGACCGGTTCCTGGCCGCCGCGGCCGTCCCGCCCGACCTGAAGGTGCTCGACCAGCCGCTCGACCAGCCGTCCACGACGCTGGGCGACCTGATCAAGGAGGGCCTGGTGAGCACGTCCCAGGCGCCGCCCAAGATGGCCGCCGACGGGGGCGACGTGGCCGTGCTCACGGCCGACGACGTGCTGAGCGGCGGCGCGCCCTCCGGCCTGACCACCATGCAGCCCGGCCTGATCGTGATCCGTCCTGGCGACGTGGTGGCCTCCTACTCCGGGGTGCGGGTGATCGCCGAGGGCGGCGCGGTGCTCGGCCCCCACCTGACCCTCTACCGGGTCGACGCCCGCCGGCTCGACCCCGACTTCCTGGCCGGCTTCCTGCGGGCCGCGGGCGGCCGGGTGACCACCGGGTCCAGCAGGTTCGACGTGCGCCGCACCCGCGTGCCGCGGTTGTCGCTGAAGGAGCAGAAGGCGTACGGGGAGGCGTTCAGGCAACTGGCCGTGCTGGAGGACGCGCTGCGCGAGACCTCGACCCTCGGCCGCACGCTGATCAGGCTCGGCCTCGACGGGCTGGCCGACGGCCATCTGCACCCGCAGTCCTGACGGTGTAGTTTTTCCCGAAAGGCTGCGTGGAGGGGCGAATGGTCATCGGCGACCGCTATGAGCTCGACGACCTCCCCCTCGGGCAGGGCGGGATGGGCGCGGTCTACGCGGGGCACGACCGCCACCTCGACCGCAGGGTGGCGGTGAAGCTGCTCAGGCTGCCCAGCGGCCCCGACCACGAGCTGGAACGCCGCTTCATCCGCGAGGCGCGCATCCTGGCCAGGCTGGAGCATCCGGGCGCGCCCGTGCTCTACGACTTCGGCACCCACGAGCAGCGGCTCTACCAGGTGATGCAGTTCATCGAGGGCGTCACCGTGGCCGACGTGGTCAGCGAGCACGGCCCGCTGCCGGTGCCGTGGGCGGCGGCCATCGCGGCCCAGGCGTGCGCGGTGTTGTCGGCGGCCCACGCCCTGGCGATCTGCCACCGCGACCTCAAGCCGACCAACCTCATGCTCTGCCCCGACGGCAGCGTCAAGGTGCTCGACTTCGGGCTGGCGCTGCTGCGGGACGCCGACGTCACCACGTTCACCCGCATCGGCCAGATCCTCGGCACGCCGGCGTACATGGCCCCCGAGCAGATCCAGCACGGCGTGGCCGAGCCGCGCAGCGACCTGTACTCGCTCGGCTGCGTCCTGCACGAGATGCTGACCGGGCGGCAGCTCTTCACCGGGCCGACCGACTACGTGGTGTTCGAGCAGCAGGTCAAGGAGCGTCCGCCGGCCATCCCCGGGCTTCCCGACGAGCTGGGCGCGCTGCTGGCCGAGCTGCTGGAGAAGCAGCCGGAGAACCGTCCGGCCGACGCCGACGAGCTGTACGAGCGGCTGGCCCCCTTCGCCGTCGAGCTGCCGATGCTCCCCGGCTTCCTGACCGAGGCGCCGAGCCCCGGCCGCATGTACGCCCGCATGGTGGGCCGCGTGCTCAGCCGCCGGACGTAGTGCCCCGGAGCCCGGCGAAGGCGGCGATCAGGCCGTCTCCCAGGCGGTCGCGCCAGCAGTAGCGGTCGTGGCCGCCCTCGAACTCCCGGTAGTCAGCCGCCGTGCCGAGGACGGCCCGCAGCCGTTCGGTCGGGCCGTGCATGTCGTCGTCCTCCAGGCTGCCGAGCTGGAGGTGCACGCGCGGCACCGGGCCCCTGGCCAGCTCGCCCGTCAGCCATTCGGGCTCGGGGCCGTCCGGCCACCAGAACGAGCCCGACTGCGACACCGCCGCCGCGAACCTGCCGGGATGCCAGTGGGCGGCGTAGACGGCGGTGAGCCCGCCGAGGCTCTGACCGGCGATCACGGTGAAGCCGTCGTGGGGCAGCGCGTCCACGAAGCCGGGGTCGCAGGTGAGCCGGGCCACGCGCTCGGGACCCGACTCGACCAGCCAGGCCCGCACCGGCGGGATGCGGCCGGCCGCTATGAGGTTGTCGAGGATGACGGGCAGGTCCTCGGTCCACTCCTCGCCGTCGAGCGCGACCAGCGAGCCGACCGGCGGGAGCGCGGGCTCGTACCGGAACCCGGCGGGCTCGCGGACGAGCCGGTGGCGGCGCCGGCCGGGGACCAGCCATGGTGAGGACGGGGTCGTCTCGGCGATCGAGAAGCCCCGCCACAGGCGGGGGTTGAGCGGGTCGGCGACCTGCGCGCCGTCCACCTGGAGGTGGTAGGAGGCGCGCCAGCCGCGCCGCACGCGGAACGTGCGGCTCCACCGGCCCGGCCCGCGCTCCAGCAGGGCGTCGTCGCCGTCGGGACGCAGCCTGCCGGCCAGGACGCGCACCTCGCGGGCGGGGCCGTGCCACAGGAACGTGACCGTGTCGTGCTCGTCGTCGAGCCGGGTGACGACGGGCGTGACGGTCGCGCCGGGGCGCGGACCCGGCAGGGTCTCGGGCGGAAGGTCGCTCGTCAAGGCGGGCCGCTCCTCAGTCCGGTCGGGGACGTTGCAGCACCCTACCCCACTCGCTCTCAACCAGCCTTGAACGCGCTCTCTTGGTACCGCCGATCGTTATGCAGACCCCGTTGACAGGGCGGCGTAACGGCCGCGAATCTGGCGAGAGAGCGCTCTCTCACATCCCCCGTTCTCCCCCAGGAGGGTTTCCATGACCCCTCGTGTCCGGCGGCTCGCCCTGCCCGTGCTCACCGCGTCCCTGCTCGCGCTGGCGACGGCCTGCGGTGGCGGCGGCGGCAGCCCCACCACCGAGGCGAGCGCCAAGCCCGGCGAGAAGATCAAGCTGTCCATCGGCCTCTTCGGCGACTTCGGCTTCAAGCCGCTCTACGAGGAGTACAAGAAGACCCACCCGAACATCGAGATCACCGAGGCCGTCACCCAGTTCAACGACCACCACAACAACCTGGTCAAGCGCCTGGCCACGAACGCCGGCGCGGCTGACGTCGAGGCCGTCGAGGTGGGCTACATCAGCACGTTCACCTCCCAGCCCGGCAAGTTCGTCGACCTCAAGCAGTACGGGCTGGACAAGCGCCAGGGCGACTACCTCGACTGGAAGTGGCAGCAGGGCCTCAGCAAGGACGGGCAGCAGCTCCTCGGCCTCGGCACCGACGTCGGCGGCCTGGCCATGTGTTACCGCAAGGACCTGTTCAAGAAGGCCGGGCTGCCGAGCGACCGGGCCGCGGTGAGCGCTCTCTGGCCGACCTGGGAACAGTACATCGAGACCGGCAAGAAGTTCGGCGCCGCGAACGTCGCCGGCGCCAAGTTCGTCGACTCCCCCGGCGAGATCTTCCGCGCCATGGTCAACCAGGCCCCGGCCGGCCTGTACGACGCCCAGGACAAGATCATCGTGGAGAGCAACCCCGACGTGAAGAAGGCGTGGGACCTGTCCAACCAGCTCACCCAGGAGGGCCTGACCGCCAAGCTGGCCGCCTTCACCCCGCCGTGGAACACCGGCTTCGCCAAGGGCTCGTTCGCCACGATCATCTGCCCTGCCTGGATGACCGGGTTCATCCAGGAGCAGGCCAAGGACGCCTCCGGCAAGTGGGACATCGCGACCGTGCCGGGCGGTTCGGGCAACAGCGGCGGATCGCACCTGATGGTGCCCAAGCAGAGCAAGCACCCGAAGGAGGCGGCCGAGCTGATCGACTTCCTGACCTCCAAGGAGAACCAGGCCAAGGTGTTCAAGGAGGAGGGCACGTTCCCGTCGATCCCGTCGCTGTACGACGATCCCTCGATCCAGAACTTCACCAAGCCGTTCTTCGGTGACGCCCCCATCGGCAAGATCTACTCCGACGCCGCCAAGGCGCTCAAGCCGCAGCACCTCGGCCCCAAGGAGGCCGACGTCCGGGTGGCGATCGGCAACGGGCTGGGCCGGGTCGAGCAGGGCAAGCAGACGCCCGACGAGGCGTGGGCACAGGTCCTCCAGGACGTCCAGAAGATCAAATGAGTACGCTCCCGCTGTCGGCGCCGGCCCGGCACCGGCGGCGTGGCGTGCGGCACACCCTCGACGTGAGGGTGTCGCCGTACGCCTACGTCGCCCCCTTCTTCCTGCTCTTCTGCGCCTTCGGGCTGTTCCCGCTGATCTACACGGCCTGGGTGAGCCTGCACGACTGGACCCTGCTGTCGGAGGAGCACACGTTCGTCGGCGCGAAGAACTTCCAGACGCTGCTGGCCGACGGCTACTTCTGGAACGCCACCTTCAACACGCTGTCCATCGGCGTGCTGTCCACCGTGCCGCAGCTCCTGCTGGCCGTCTGGCTGGCCCACCTGCTGAACCGGCGGCTGCGCTTCCAGACGTTGCTGCGCATCTCGATGCTGCTGCCCAACGTCACCAGCGTGGTGGCCGTGGTGGTGATCTTCAGCCAGCTCTTCGGCCGCGACTTCGGGCTGATCAACTGGGTGCTGTCCTGGGTCGGCATCGGGAAGATCGACTGGGCGGCCGGCACCGCGACCTCGCACATCGCGCTCTCCGTGATGATCATGTGGCGCTGGACCGGCTACAACGCGCTCATCTTCCTGGCCGCCATGCAGGCCGTACCGCGCGAGCTGTACGAGGCCGCCACCCTCGACGGCGCGAGCAGCTTCACCCAGCTGCGCCGGATCACCATCCCGATGATCCGGCCCACGATCATCTTCGTCGTCATCGTCTCCACGATCGGCGCGATGCAGATCATCGCCGAGCCCCTGCTGTTCGGCCAGAGCAGCGGCGCGGGCGGCGGCGCGGCCAGCGGCGGCCCGGACCGCCAGTACCAGACGCTCGCGCTGTTCGTCTACGAGCAGGGCTTCACCAAGTTCGACTTCGGGTACGCCTCGGCGGCGTCCTGGCTGATGTTCCTGGTCGTGGTGGTCGCCGCCGGGATCAACTTCCTGATCAGCCGCCGGGTGAAGGGCGGCACGACATGAGACTGCGCTACCTGACCCTCATCGCGGTCGCCTTCTTCTCCGCCTTCCCGCTCTACTACAGCGTCGTGGTGGCCTCGCGGCACAACTCGGCGCTGGCCGAGGTCCCGCCGCCGCTGCTGCCCGGCGGGAACCTCCTCGCCAACGTCGCCCGCGTGTTCGACACCGTGCCCTTCGGGCTGGCGCTGCTGAACTCGGTCATCGTGGCGGGCTCGATCGCGGTCGCGGTGATGTTCTTCTCGACGCTGGCCGGGTTCGCCTTCGCCAAGCTGAGGTTCCGGGGCAGGAACGCCATGCTGGTGATCACCGTGGCCACCATGATGGTCCCGGCCCAGCTCGGCATCATCCCGCTCTACCTGCTCATGGTGAAACTGGAGTGGACCGGCACGGACTACGCGCTGATCGTGCCGGCGCTGGTCAACGCGTTCGGGGTGTTCTTCATGACCCAGTACCTGACCCGGGCGCTGCCGGACGAGCTGCTGGAGGCCGGGCGGGTGGACGGGTGCACGACGTGGGGCCTGTTCTGGCACGTCGTGCTGCCCGCCGCGCGGCCGGCGGCGGCCGTGCTCGGCATGCTGACGTTCATGTCGGCGTGGAACGACTACTTCTGGCCGCTGGTCGTGCTGAACCCGGACAACCCGACCGTCCAGGTGGCTCTGTCCACGCTGGCCAGCGGTTACGTCAACGACTACGTGCTGGGCCTGGCGGGCACGGCGGTCGGCGTCCTGCCGCTCGTGGCGGTCTTCGCCCTGTTCGGCAGGCAAATCATCGGTGGAATCATGCAAGGAGCTGTTAAGGGATGAAGTTTCCCGAGGAATTCGTCTGGGGAGCCGCCACGGCCTCCTACCAGATCGAGGGGGCGGTCAAGGAGGACGGGCGCGGCCGCTCGATCTGGGACACCTTCTCCCACACCCCCGGGAAGGTCGCCGGCGGCGACACCGGTGACGTGGCCTGCGACCACTACCACCGCTACAAGGACGACGTCGCGCTGATGCGCGAGCTGCGGCTGCGGGCCTACCGGTTCTCGGTGGCGTGGCCGCGCGTGCAGCCGGAGGGGGCGGGGCCGATCAACCCACTCGGCCTCGCCTTCTACGACAAGCTCGTAGATGAACTACTAGCCGCCGAAATTTCGCCCTATGTCACGCTTTATCACTGGGATCTTCCCCAAGCCCTCGAAGACCACGGCGGCTGGACGAACCGCGACACGGCCTACCGTTTCGCCGACTACGCCCAGGCCGTGCACGACCGGCTCGGCGACCGGGTGACCCACTGGACGACGCTCAACGAGCCCTGGGTGTCGGCCTTCCTCGGCTACGGCAACGGCGTGCACGCGCCCGGCCGCCGCGACCCGGGCCAGGCCATGCGCGCGGCCCACCACCTGCTGCTCGGCCACGGCCTGGCGGCGCGCCGGCTGCGGGCGGCGGGGGCGCGCAGCATCATGCTCGTGGTCAACTCCGCGCCGGTGCTCACCCCGGCCCAGGTCAACGATCCCACGGCGGTCGCCGGCGAGGCGGACGCGGCCGCCGCCGAACGCGTCCACGCCCTGCTGACCAGGCAGTTCCTCGACCCCGCGGTGCACGGCAGGTACCCGGAGGAGGTCCTGGCGGCGGCGGCGCGCAACGGCGGGACGGCGCACGTCCACGACGGCGACCTGGAGCTGATCAACGCGCCGATCGACCTGGTCGGCGTCAACTACTACAACCCGTGCGTGGTCGAGTCGGGCCCAGGACTGCCCGCCGACGCCGCCTGGCCCGGCTCCGACGGCGTGCGCTTCACCACGGCGGACGCCCCGGTCACCGCGATGGGCTGGCCGATCGTGCCCGACGGCCTGTCCCGGCTGCTCATCCGGCTCTCGAAGGACTATCCGCAGGTCGGGCTCATGGTCACCGAGAACGGCGCCGCCTTCGACGACCTGGTCGAGGACGGCCGGGTGCACGACGACGAGCGCGTGGCGTACCTGGACGGGCATCTGCGCGAGCTGCACCGGGCCGTCGAGGCGGGCGCCGACCTGCGCGGTTACCTGGTGTGGTCGTTGCTGGACAACTTCGAGTGGGCCGAGGGCTACCGGCGCAGGTTCGGCATCGTGCACGTGGACTACGCGACGCAGACCCGGGTGCCCAAGGACAGCGCCCTGTGGTACCGCGACGTGATCAGCAGGAACGGCCTGTAGATTTTTTCCGTGCTCTCCCTCTTGGTGCAGTCATGAGACGCCCGACGCTGGAGGCGGTCGCCGCCCGCGCGGGCGTCTCCCGCGCGACCGCCTCCAGGGTCGTCAACAACCAGACGACCGTCGCGCCGCACATCCGCGACGCCGTGCAGCGCGCCATCGACGAGCTGGGCTACATCCCCAACTCGGCGGCGCGCAGCCTGGTCACCCAGCGCACCGACTCGGTCGCGCTGGTCGTCAGCGAGCCGGGCACCCGGGTCTTCTCCGAGGACCCGATGTTCTCCACGGCGATCAGGTCGGCCAGCTACGAGCTGGAGGCGGTCAACAAGCAGGTCGTGCTGATGCTGGCCTCCTCGCCCAAGAGCCACGCCCGGGTGGAGCGGTACATCTCGGGCGGCCACGTCGACGGCGTCATGCTGATCTCCATGCACGGCGCCGACCCGCTGCCGGCCGCGCTGTCGCGCCTGCGCGTGCCCGTGGTCTCCTACGGGCGGCCGGCCGTGCCGGTCGACATCCCGTTCGTCGACAACGACAACGTGGGCGGGGCCGAGGCGGGCGTCCGGCACCTGGTCGAGTCCGGGCGGCGCAGGATCGCCACCATCGCCGGCCCACAGGACATGATCGCCGGCCAGGACCGGCTGACCGGCTACCGCAACGTGCTGCGCGACTCCGACCGCCGCTCGATCGTGGCCGTGGGCGACTTCACCCGGGAGTCGGGCGCGATCGCGATGCGCCAGCTCCTCGGCGACGACCCCGCGCTCGACGCCGTGTTCGTGGGCAACGACCTGATGGCGGTCGGCGCGCTCCAGGCGCTGCGCCAGGCCGGGCGGCGGGTGCCCGACGACGTCGCGGTGGTGGGGTTCGACGACATCGAGGCGGCCAAGTACACCGAGCCGCCGCTGACCACGCTGCGCCATCCGATCGCCGAGCAGGCGGCGGCCATGGTCCGGCTGCTGCTCGGCCTGTTCGAGGGCGGCTCGCGGGAGCCGGTGATCCTGCCGACCGAGCTGGTGGTCCGTGAGTCGGCCTGAGCCCGCCGCCGCCCGGGTGATCTCCGCCGGCGAGGCCGTGGCCGCCGCCGTCGCGGTGGCCGAGGCGCACGGCGTCACGGTGCGCGAGCCCGTCGTGCTGAAGGACTCCTACAACCTGCGGATCCACCTGCGGCCGGCGCCGGTCGTGGCGCGGGTGCCCACGGTCACCGCGCTGGCCCGGCTCCGGCCCGAGGAGGCGATGCGGCGGGAGCTGGCGGTCGTGTCGTTCCTGCACGAGCTGGGGGCGCCGGTCGTGCCGCCGAGCGACCTGCTGCCCGCGCGGGTGCACGAGCACGGCGGGGCGCTGGTGTCGTTCTGGCGGCACGTCGAGCACGACGGGTCGCGGCCGGTGACGCCCGAGGTGTTCGGGCGGGCGCTGCGCGAGCTGCACGAGGCGCTGCGCGGCTATCCCGGCGCGCTGCCGCGCCTCGGGCCGGTCCTCGACGAGACCGGGCACCTGCTCCGGGTGCTCTCCGCCGACCTGGAGCCCGCGGTGTCGGCCCGGCTCGCCGAGGCCCGCGCCGGGCTGGCGGCCCGGCTGCCGGACGGCGGGCAGGCCGTGCACGGCGACGCCCATCCGGGCAACCTGCTGGTCACGCCCGCCGGCCTGCTGTGGAACGACTTCGAGGAGACCA
This sequence comes from Nonomuraea sp. NPDC003560, assembly GCF_042878785.1. NCBI lineage: Bacteria > Bacillati > Actinomycetota > Actinomycetes > Streptosporangiales > Streptosporangiaceae > Nonomuraea > Nonomuraea sp. NPDC003560. Next base: position 408,279 of record NZ_JBIAOF010000003.1, read on the forward strand.
CGTACGGGCCCGTGGGCTGGGACCTGGCCTGCCTGCTCGGCACCGTGCGGCTCGACGGCCGCGCGGCCGTGCGCGCCTACGGGGCCGACCCCGGCGACCCGGCCCTGGCGGTGTTCGCCGAGGCGCGGGCCCTGCAGGCCGTCCTGTGGACGCTGGTCAGGGCGCGGCGCTTCCCCGAGGAGCGGCCCGCCGCCCGCGCCGTCCTCGACGGCTGGTTGCGCGACCCCACCGGCCGTTCTCGCTGACCGGGCCCGTGCTCAGACCCGTTGTCAGACCGGCACGACGCCCTGCGCCGGGCCGAGGAAGTAGCCGCCGGTGGCGTCGAGCACGTGGCCGGTGATCCACCCGGCGTCCGGCCGGGCCAGCAGCGCCACGGCGTCGGCGATGTCCTCAGGACGGCCGATGCGGCCGAGCGCGGTGACCTCGGTGACGCGCCGCTCGGCGACGCCGTCGTGGTCCTCGCGCAGCCAGGCGTTCATGTCGGTCTCGGTGACGCCCGGGGAGACGGTGTTCACGGTGATGCCGCGCGGGCCGAGCAGCGGGGCCAGGGTGAAGCCGAGCGTGTCCAGCGCGCCCTTGGTCATCGAGTACACGACGTCGGGCAGCGCGATGCGCACGACCGCCGAGGACACGTTGATGATCCGGCCGCCGTCGTTCAGCAGCGGCAGCGCCCGTTCGATGACGAAGTACGGCGCCCGCACGTTCACCGCGAACACCCGGTCGAACTGCTCGGGCGTGACCGAGTTCAGCACTCCGCCCAGGATGGCGGCGTTGTTCACCACGATGTCCAGCCGGTCGTCGCGCAGGCCGTCGAACAGGGCGTCCACGCCGTCCTCGAAGGCGGCCTTGACCGCGTACGCCTGTCCGCCGGCGGTCTCGATCTCGGCGACCGTCTCCTTCGCCAGGTCGTCGTTGGTGGCGTAATGGACGATCACCCGGGCGCCGCCGGCGGCCAGGCGGCGCGCCACGGCCCGTCCGATCCCGCGCGAGGCCCCCGTGACCAGCGCGGTCCTGCCTGCGAACTCACTCATGACGTGCTCCTTCATCGGTGGAGCTCCATCGTGCGGCGGGGACGTCACGGGCGTCCAAGACCGGCTGTTATAGCTTCTTGCTATGGATGCCCATATCCGGGATCTGCGGTATTTCGTGGCGGTCGCGGAGGAGTTGAGCTTCACGCGGGCGGCCACCGAACGGCTGTTCATCTCCCAGCCCTCGCTGAGCAGGCAGATCAGGCAGCTTGAGCTGTCCATGCGGGCCAGGCTGTTCGACCGCGACCGGCGGACCGTCGCGCTGACCGACGCCGGGGCCGCGCTGCTGCCGCTGGCCCGGCGGATCATCGAGCAGTGGGAGGACGCGCGGCGCGCGGTGGCCTCGGCGCGCGAGGAGCGCACGCTGACCGTGGGGTTCCAGACGCGGATCGGGCGGGGGCTGGTGCCGTCCATCGTGGAGGCGCTGCCGGGGTGGGAGCTGCGCTTCCGCCAGATCACCTGGGCCGACCCGACCGTGGGGCTGGGCGACGGGCAGGTGGACGTCGCCGTCGCCTGGCTGCCCGTCCCCGGCGACGGCCTCTACGACTGGACGGTGGTGAGCACCGAGGAGCGGTGGGTGGCGCTGCCCGCCGGGCACCGGCTGGCCGGGCGGGCGGAGCTCGGGCTGGCCGAGCTGGCCGGCGAGCCGTTCGTCGCGCTGCCGCGCACGGCGGGGCCGATGCGGGACTTCTGGCTGGCCGCCGACCGGCGCACCGGCCCGGCGCTGGTCGGGGCGGAGGCGGAGACGGCGGAGGAGGCGTTCGAGGTGGTGGCGTCCGGGCGGGCCGTCGCGCTGGTCTCGGCCGGGAACGCCGAGCTCTACCGGCGCGACGACGTGGTGGCGCGGCCGGTGACCGGGCTGCCGCCGAGCAGGCTGGCCATCGTCTGGCGGCGCGACGACCGCAGGCCGTCGGTGCGCGCGCTGGTACGGGAGTTCGTCCGCTGCCTGTGCCCGTGACACGGCGCCCAGGGTCAGGTCGGGATGGTGGCGCGGGCCTCCTCGACGTGGACGGCGACGCGGTCGGCGCCGCACGACTCGGCCAGGGCGCGGGCCTCGTCGGCGAGCGCCAGGGCCTCGTCGTGCCGCCCCTGGGCGACCGCGATGTGGATCAGCCCGACCTGGTTGGACGCGACCCCGGCCGGCGACCCGAGCTCCCGGCGCAGCCGCGACGACTCCGTCAGCCTCTCGCGTGCCTCGTCGAGCCGCCCGGACCGGTGGGCCGCGATCCCCTGATGCCTGAGCACCTCCGCGAGCGTGACCAGGTCCCCCGTCTCGGCGGCCAGTTCCCCGGCACGCCGCAAGAGGGGCAGCGCGCGGTCGAGATCGCCTGCGACGACCTGGTGGTAACAGCCCTCCCAGAACGCCGACTCCCCCTCGCCGCGCCGGTCGCCGACCGCCCTGAACAGCGCGCCGGCCCGTTCGAACAGCGGCAGCTCGCGCGGGTCCGCCTCGCCGCCCTGCACGAAGCGCACGTGCAGGACCCGGCCCCTGGCCAGGCACAACGCGGCCTCGACCGCGTCCAGTTCACGGTCGGACGCGGCGAGCGCGGCGTCGTCCCCTGCGTAGATCCCGCGTTCGTAGAGCCCTTTGGCCCGCTCGATCCACATTCGCCCGAATGTACGGGAAGTGGGGGCCCGGCGCACGTGAGGGCGAGGTCAGCCGCGGGCCCGCGCCGTCGAGGCCCTGACCACCAGCTCCGGCTCGAACAGCAGCTCGTCGGCGGGCACCACGGCCTTGTCGATCTGGGCCACCAGCAGGTCGACGGCGGCCCGGCCCATCGCGTCGATCGGCTGGCGGACCGTGGTCAGCGGCGGCTCGGTGCAGTTCATCAGCGCTGAGTCGTCGAAGCCGATGACCGAGACGTCCCCCGGCACGGCCAGGCCGGCCCGCCTGGCCGCCCTGACTGTGCCGAGCGCGAGCAGGTCGCTGGCGCAGATCACGCCGGTCACGCCCTGCTTGACCAGCCTGGACGCGGCCGCGTGCCCGCCTTCCAGGGAGAACATCGTGTGCTCGACGAGCCCCGGGTCGCCGCCCCGGGCCTGGAACGTCTCCAGCTTGCGCCGGGAGGGCATGTGGTCCTTCGGGCCGAGCACCATGCCGACGCGTTCGTGGCCGAGCGCGCGCAGGTGGGACAGGGCCATCTCGGCGGCCACCACGTCGTCGCAGGAGACCTGCGGGAAGTCCAGCCGCTCGACGGCCGCGTTGACCAGGACGGTCGGCAGCTTGCGCTCGTGCAGCAGCTCGTAGTGGTCGTGCGAGGCGTCGGCCTGGGCGTAGAGGCCGCCGGCGAAGACCACGCCGCTGACCTGCTGCTGGAGCAGCAGATCGACGTAGTCGGCCTCGGAGACGCCGCCGACCGTGCGGGTGCAGAGCACGGAGGTGAAACCCTGCTGGGCCAGCGCGCCGCCGACGACCTCGGCGAAGGCGGGGAAGATCGGGTTCTGCAGCTCGGGGAGCACCAGGCCGACCAGGCGGGCCCGGTCGCCGCGCAACTGGGTGGGACGTTCGTAGCCGAGCACGTCGAGCGCGGTCAGCACGGCCTCGCGGGTGGCGTCGGAGACCCCCGGCTTGCCGTTGAGCACGCGGCTGACCGTCGCCTCGCTCACCCCGACCTTCTTCGCCACCTCTGCGAGTCGTCGCGTCATGCGCAAACTATACGGCCTTGCGCGCAAGCGCTTGCGATCACTTACGTAGCCTCCGCCGTCCCTTCCCGCTCCCGCCCAGGACGGCCTTCCCGGCGATTTCGGCGCATCGGACGGCGGAAATGCGGGGTGCCGCACGACAATGGCCAGTCAAATGTTTGCGCAATCACGTCAAGCGGTTGCGAAATTATGCGTCACAGCTCCGCCCTGGACGGCAAGCCTTGCCAGTCGCTCACACTCGTCATCGCCGCCGCGCTCAGCAGCGCACCCCGGTGCAGCCGTTCCTGCGGCGTCAGGCCGTCGAGCGCGGCGCTGATGTAACCGGCCGCGAACGCCTCGCCCGCGCCCGCCATGTCCACGACGGGCACCTGCGGGACGGCCACGTCGTAACGCATGCGGTCGGCGCGCACGCTGGCGCCCTTGGCGCCCCGATCCACCACGACCTCGCGCTCGGGGGTGAGGGCGGGCTTGACCAGGTCCAGCTCGTCCTGGGCGAGGAAGAGCAGGTGGGCCCGGCAGGCCAGCTCGCCGAGCACCTCCTCGGCCTCCCGGACCGAGGGCCACAGCTCGGGCACGTAGTCGACGGAGAAGGAGATCATCACCCCGGCCGTCCGCGCCGCGCTCATGGCGGCGTGCACGGCGTCGAGGGCGTCCCTGCTCAGGGCCGCCGTGACGCCGGTCACGTGCAGCATCTTGGCGGCGCCCACCCGATCCATCGGCACGTTGCCGGGCGACAGCCGGGACCCGGCCGAGCGGGTGCGGTACTGGGCGGTCACCGGCTCGCGGCCGACGCGCACCTCCCTGAGCACCATCCCGGTCCGCGCCCCTTCGACCACCCGCACGTCCTCGACGTCCACGCCCTCGCCCCTGAGCACGGTCAGCGCCCTGGCGCCCAGCTCGTCGTCCCCCACCCGGGCGGCGTACGCGCATCGGTGGCCCAGCCTGGACAGGGCGACCACCAGAGTGAACTCGGGGCCGCAGACGTCCAGCCTGGCCTCGTTCTCGTGCCGCACCCGGCCGCTGGAGACCACCCCGAGCGGCTCTCCCAGCGCGTAGACGTCCGTCATGAGCCAGACTGTAGTTGGTCACGACTACGCCGAATGATTTTTTCGCATAAGTCCTGGTTAGGACCGTGATCAAATATTTTCTGTATCTTTAGCGAACCTTTTCCCCAACTCGTGCCTCAAAGTAGTAGAGGAAGCCGGCGCGCCCCGGCGCCGGCTTCGAGTCGATACGGGGAGAGGAATCAGCACCCTCATGAGAAAGATCGCAGTAGGAATCATCACCGCCTTCGTGGGCGGGGCCATGTTGGTTTCCGGCGCGGGCGCCGCCTCCGCCACCGCCACCAGGCACGCCACGGAGCTCAAGATCCGTGACATCACCCCCAACCCGGTCGTGGTGAAGGCCGGCAGCGAGACCACCGCGTACTTCGACATCGGGGCCAGCTCCGACGTCCAGAAGGTCACGCTGAGCGTGTCGCCGGAGGGCGACGTCCGCACCTTCCGTGCCAAGGACGTCAAGGACCTCGAGGGCTGGCGCTTCGCCGTCCCGTTCAACGAGGGCGACTTCGCCGGCAAGTGGAAGGCCACCGCCGTGGCCTTCGACAAGGACAACAAGCAGGTCGCCACCGACTCCGCGTTCTTCAACGTCGAGATCCAGAAGGGCAAGGCCGACACCCGCATCACGCGCTTCACGGCCGACCCCTACAAGGTCCGTCAGGGCCGCTCGATCTACTTCTCCGGTCGCCTTCAGGTCGATGACGAAGGCTGGGAGGGTCTGCGCGGCGAGAAGGTGAGCGTCTACTACCGCGCCAACGGCTCCAGCGGCTGGAAGTGGGTCGCCTCGGCCAAGACCTCCTGGGGCGGCAAGTTCGCCACCAAGACCCGCGCCTGGAAGAGCGGCACGTTCAAGGCCGTCTTCGAGGGTGACGACGAGCTCAACAGCTCCGAGAGCCGTCGCGACTACGTCAAGGTCTACCGCTCCTGGCACCACCGCTGATTGATCGCCGAGGCCCGGTTCCCCTGGTGGGAGCCGGGCCTCCGGCTTTTCCGGATTCTTTTGCCGCCGGAGAGGTTTATCGATCAGCCGATCGCCGCATGGACTGTCCCATTTGCAAAGGAGGCGGCCCGCCGCCTCGCGGACACCGCGTCGATCCGACAGGAGCCCCCATATGCCCCACCCCCTGATCGCCCTCGTCCTGAGCCTGACGAGCACGTTGGGGGCGGCCCCTTCGGTCCGTTACGAACCCGCCGGCACGGCCCGCGAGCAGCACGCCAGAAAGCTCCTGAAGGACAGCGGCGTGCTGCGCACCCGGCTCGGCGGCGTCCAGGTCGTCGCCCGCGGCTGCGACGCGCCCCGCGCCACCTGGAACGGCGACCGGCGGCGGATCACGATCTGCTACTCGCTGGTCGCCAAGATCGACCGCACGCTCACCGGCGTCTCCGAGACGGAGGAGGCCGACCGGCGCACCGCCGCCGCCCGCGTGGACGGCGCCCTGGCCGCCCTCTACCACCACCAGCTCGGCCACGCCCTGGCCGCGCTCAACGGCCTGCCCGCCGACGAGCCGCAGGCCGACCGGTTCGCCGCGCTGACGCTCGCGGCGCGCGACGGCGGCCACGTGGTGGCCGCCGCCGAGGCCCGCCACCTGCTGGCCGCCCACACCCACGCCGACCATCTGCCGGGGACGGCCGCCTCCGCCACGTTCGCCTGCCTCCTGTACGGCGCCGACCCCGTCAAATACGCCCGCATCGCCAAGGGCGGCTGGGTGCCGGCCGAGCGTGTCCCGTCGTGCCGCGCCGAGTACGAGCGGGCCAGGGCGGAACTGGGGGCGCTGGCAGTGAAAGTCGGGGCCTGAGGGGTACGTCCGGATGTATGGCTGAGGAGCTGCTCAGAGACTTCGACCCGTTCGACATCTTCGACACCGAGGCGGCCCGGCTCGACCGGTTCTTCGACGGGCTCGACGAGGCGGGCTGGGCGCGTCCGTCCCGCTGCGACGGGTGGTCGGTGCGCGACGTGCTGGCCCATCTGGCGGGCGAGGAGGCGTACAACCACGCCTGTCTCGACGGCACCGTGCAGGAGCTGCTGACCCGGGTGGCCGCCGAGGGGGTGACCGGGTTCAACGACTTCAACGAGTGGTCCGTACGGCAGCGCCGCGACCTGCCCGTCGAGGAGGTGCTCCAGGAGTGGCGCACCAAGAACGGCGAGACGCGCGAGCGCATGCGCGCCCTCGGCCCCGACGCCCTGATCGACACGACGGCGGGCCCGTACCCGGTGGGGTTGCAGACCTTCCACTACGACTCCGAGTACGCCACCCACGCCGACGACGTCGGCGCGCCGGTGGCGCCGGAGGAGATCGACGACCGGACCTTCTGGCGGGTCGCCGTCGGGCGGTTCGTGCTGGCCGAGCAGGAGTCGAGGGCGCAGGTGGAGCAGACGGCCGAGCAGATCTGGGTGAGCGTCGACCAGGGCAGCGCGTCGCTGTCGTACCCGGAGTTCGTGGAGGCCACCGTGGGACGGCTGCCGACCGACGGGCTCGACCCGCGGGTCGCCGCCGCGCTGCGGTGCCTGGCCTGAGAGGAGAGCGGGATGTGGCTGCGCAACCGCGCGGGCACCGAGCCGGTGACGGCGCGCAGCCCGCTGCGCGCGAGGCGGGTGCTGTCGTGGATCGCCCTGGTCGTCGCCGCGGCCGCGGCCGTCTTCTTCGTGACCCGCGCGATGGCCACGGGACAGCAGGTGTGGGTCTGGGAGGCCGCCCTGGCCGCCGCGGTGGCCGTGGTGGCCGCCGTGGACCTGGCGGTGCTCAGACGCCGGCGCGCCGGGCCGTCAGGCGGCGGGCACGCTCGGCCGACCGGTGAGCACGGAGGGTCAGGCGGTGAGCACGGCGGGTCAGGTGGTGAGCACGGCCAGCAGGAGCAGCAGGATGACCGCGGCGGCCACCCCGAAGATGATCCAGACATGGGTCAGCGCCCACACCCGTAGCCGGTCACCGCAGGCCTGCGGGTAGTCGATACCGTCGGACTCGATCCTGTTGATCGCCGCCACGCGCCGGGCAAGTTCGGGGTCGTCCCGTTCGAGGCCCTGCTCGATCTCAGCGAGGATGCGGCGTTCCCTTCCAGAGAGACCCATCGCGATCACCATTGCTCCCACGCCGGTGAAAGCCTTGTACCCACCAGTAGCCCCAGCATGCCCGCCCGGCGCCTCCTTGGCGTGACATGCCGAAACCCCCGGCCGTTCCGGCCGGAAGGCGCGGAACGGACGGGGGCGGGTCAAGCCTTGGCTGTCATTTCTTGCCGTAGCGCTGGTTGAAGCGCTCGACGCGGCCCTCGGTGTCGAGGACGCGGCTGCGGCCGGTGTAGAACGGGTGGCTGGCCGACGACACGTCGACGTCCACGACCGGGTAGGTCCTGCCGTCCTCCCACTCGACGGTCCTGCTGCTCGTCAGGGTCGAGCGGGTGAGGAGGGCGAAGCCGGCGCTCGGGTCGCGGAAGACGACCGGACGGTACGAGGGGTGCAGGTTCTTCTTCATGCCCCTCTCAACCGGATGGCAATGGTTTTCATTCCCTCGCTTCGGGGTCCATCCCGAGGACGGTCCGGCCGCCGTCCACGGGGATCGTCGCGCCGTTGACGAACGAGGCGTCCGGCGAGAGCAGGTGCGCCACGACCGCGGCCACCTCGCCGGGGAAGGCGACCCGGCCCAGGGGGTGCACCCTGGCCATCTGGCGCTCGACGTCCACCACCTCGTCGGCGGTCCTGGAGGCCAGGAAGTCCTCGTAGCGTTCGGTGGCCACCGAGCCGGGCGCGACGGCGTTGACCCTGATGCCGTACCGGCCGTACTCGACGGCCAGCGACCTGGTCAGGCCCTCGGTCGCGGCCTTCGCGGTGGCGTAGGGCAGGCTGCCGGGCACCGCCCGCGTGGCCTGGTGGGAGGTGACGTTGACGATCGCGCCCGGCGTGCCCGCCGCGAGGAAACGGCGGACGGCGACCGCGCAGCCCACCAGCGCCAGGTCCAGGTTGGCCGCGATCAGCTGCCTGACCTCGGCGATCGGGGCGTCGTGCACGGAGGCGTCACGGAAGATCGCCGCGTTGTTGACCCAGCCCGCCAGGGTGCCGGCCTCCTCGGCCCGGTCGGCGGCCCAGGAGACCAGTTCCTCGTCGGCCGCGTCGCCCACCACGGGGATGACGCGGGGGCCCGTCCAGGACAGCGAGCCGCCGTCGCGGTCGATGACGACGACGGTGTCCTTCTCCCCCAGGAGCCGCTGGACCACGGCCTTCCCGATGCCACGCCCGCCGCCGGTCACCACGTAGGAAAGACTCATGCGTCCGACGCTACTCCGTCCCGGAGTGACCCTTGTCACCGTATTTCCGGCTGGTGAACGGGAACGAACCAATGCGTGATCGCCATACCCGGTCCGAGGTCGCCGGCCCGCGTGGTCGGGGCGCTCGCGATCACGCAGACGGCCGGCTACGGCGTGCTCTACTACGCGTTCTCGGTGTTCATCCCGCCGATGGCCCGTGACCTGCGGACCGGGGTCGCCCAGCTCACCGGCGCGATCACGGTGTCGGTGCTGGTGTCCGCGCTGGTGGCCCCCTTCGTCGGACGCTGGCTCGACCGGCACGGCGGGCGCGCGCTGATGACGGCCGGGTCGCTGCTGGGCGGGCTCGCGGTGCTCGCCTGGTCGCAGGTGCGCACCGTGACGCAGCTCTACCTGGTGTGCGCGGCGCTCGGGATCGCCTCGGCCATGGTGCTCTACGAGGCCGCCTTCGCGGTGATCGTCGCCTGCTTCGACCCGGCCCGGCGGGCGCGCGCGCTGCTCGCCGTGACGGTGGTGGCCGGGTTCGCCTCCAGCATCTTCCTGCCGCTGACGGGGTTCCTCGTGGACCGGTACGGCTGGCGGCAGGCGCTGGTCGTCCTGGCCGCCGGGTACGCGCTGACGGCCGTGCCGCTGCACGCGCTGGCCGTGCGGGGGCGGGGGGCGTCCGCGCCGCCGGCCCGGCGTCGCGCGATCGTCGGCTCCGCGCTGCGCGAACGGCCGTTTTGGCTGCTGGTGGCCGCCTTCCTGGCCCAGACGGGCGCGGTGGCGGTCATGGGGGTGCTGCTGGTGACGTACCTGATCGCGCTCGGGCATCCGCCGTTGTTCGCGGCGAGCGTGGCCGGGCTGCTCGGCGTGTTGTCGGTGACCGGGCGGCTGGTCACGACAGGGCTGCAGGGCCGGTGGCCGGTGGCGCTGGTCACGGCGGCGATGTTCGCCGTCCAGGGGGTGGCGGCGCTGCTGCTGCCGCTGGCGGGCGACAGCGTGGCGGGGGCGATCGCGGGGGTGGTGCTGTTCGGGCTGGGGTTCGGGGTGGCCACGATCGCCCGTCCCGCCCTGCTGGCCGACCGGTACGGCACGGCCGCGTACGCGACGCTGAGCGGCGCGCTCGCCCTGCCCGTCACGGTGTCCAAGGCCGTGGCCCCGCTGCTGTCGGCGGCGGTGGCGCAGGTCGCCGGATACCCGGCGGTGATGGCCTCGGTGGCGGCGGCCTGCGTGCTCGGAGCGCTCTCGCTGGTGGCCTACGATCGGTACGGGCGGGCGCCGGAGCGACAGGCCGCGCTGCCCGCCGAGCCGACCTGAGACCCGCGGTCCGCCGTCGGCTGAACTGACGGAACGTCGACCGACGACCACGTAAGGTAGCCGCATGGATACCCCCACCGAGGCTCTCCACCGCGTCTTCGGTTACGACTCGTTCAGGGCGGGTCAGCAGGAGATCATCGACCACGTCGTCGGCGGCGGCGACGCGCTGGTGCTCATGCCCACCGGCGGCGGCAAGTCGCTGTGCTACCAGATCCCGGCGCTCGTGCGCCCGGGGGTGGGGGTCGTCGTCTCGCCGCTGATCGCGCTCATGCAGGACCAGGTCGACGCGCTGCGCGCGCTCGGCGTGCGGGCCGGTTTCCTCAACTCCACCCAGGACTTCGACGAGCGCCAGCTCGTGGAGGCCGAATTCCTGGCCGGCGAGCTCGACCTGCTCTACCTCGCCCCCGAGCGGCTGCGCGTCGAGGCCACGATGCGGCTGCTGGCCAAGGGCGAGATCTCGTTGTTCGCCATCGACGAGGCCCACTGCGTGGCGCAGTGGGGCCACGACTTCCGCCCCGACTACCTCGCCCTGTCGGAGCTGCGCGAGCGCTGGCCGCAGGTGCCGCGCATCGCGCTGACCGCCACCGCCACCCCGGCCACCCACGCCGAGATCTCCACCCGGCTCGGCCTCGACCAGGCCCGCCATTTCGTGGCCGGCTTCGACCGGCCCAACATCCACTACCGCATCACGTCCAAGAGCGACCCCAAGCGGCAGCTCCTCGACTTCCTGCGCACCGAGCACCCCGGCGACTCCGGCATCGTCTACTGCCTGTCGCGCTCGTCGGTGGAGAAGATCGCCGCGTTCCTGGCCGACCACGGCATCGCGGCGGTGCCGTACCACGCCGGGCTCGACGCCCGCACCCGCGCCGCCCACCAGTCCCGCTTCCTGCGGGAAGACGGGCTGATCGTGGTCGCCACCATCGCGTTCGGCATGGGCATCGACAAGCCCGACGTGCGTTTCGTCGCCCACCTCGACCTGCCCAAGTCGGTCGAGGGCTACTACCAGGAGACCGGCCGCGCCGGGCGCGACGGCCTGCCCGCGACCGCCTGGATGGCCTACGGCCTGCAAGACGTCGTCCAGCACCGGCGCATGGCCCTGGAGGGCGACGAGGCCCACCGCCGCCGCCAGGTCCTGCACCTCGACGCCATGCTGGCGCTGTGCGAGACGGCCGGCTGCCGCCGGGTCATGCTGCTCGACTACTTCGGGCAGAAGGGCGCCGAGCCCTGCGGCAACTGCGACACCTGCCAGAGCCCACCCGAGTCCTGGGACGGCACGATCGCCGCCCAGAAGGTGCTGTCCACCGTGCTGCGGCTGAAGCGGGAGCGCGGCCAGAAGTTCGGCGTCGGGCAGGTGGTCGACATCCTGCTCGGCAAGAAGACGGCCAAGGTGCTCCAGCACGGCCACGACTCGCTGAGCGTCTTCGGCGTGGGCGCCGACCTGGGCAACGCCGAGTGGCACGGCGTGGCCCGGCAACTGCTGGCGCAGGGCCTGCTGGCGGTGGAGTCCGACCACGGCACGCTGGTGCTCACCGACGCCAGCGCCGACGTGCTGCGCGGGCAGCGGGAGGTGCCGTTGCGCCGCGACACGGCCCGTCCGGCGTCCCGGCCGTCCAGGTCGTCGTCCGGGTCGTCCGGGGCGAAGGGCCAGCCGGCCGCCGAGCTGCCCGCCGAGGCGGCGCCGCTGTTCGAGCGGCTGCGGGCCTGGCGGGGCGCGGTCGCCAAGGAGCAGGGCGTGCCCGCGTACGTCATCTTCCACGACGCCACGCTGCGGGAGATCGCCACGTTGTCGCCGTCCTCGCTGGCTGAGCTGAGCAGGGTCAACGGGGTCGGGGAGAACAAACTCGCCAAATACGGGGACCAGGTCCTGGAGGTCGTCGCGTCGGCGGCCACCGAAGACGCCTGACGCCGTCCCCTGCTCCGCTCCGGGAGGGCCACGGTTCGGGGTGATGGCGACGGCCGCACGAAGAACGGTCGTCGCCATCACGCTGGCCGACCTGGTCGAGGCGCGTGGCCCGCGACCGGCCGGACGGATGCCGGGCCCCGGTGTCCCTCTTTGATCGTACGGGGTGCCACCGCCGGGTGGGGGGCCGGTCACGCCGTCAGTTCGGCCGGCGGCCGAGGTAGGCGAGGAGGTGGTCCTGGGCGGTGCCCAATGGGGGCGGCCGCAGCCGGGCGCCGAACCGGGACGGGCGGTCCTCGTCGGTGACGAAGAGATGGGCCAGGTCCAGCAGCTCTTCGGCGAGGGCGTGCGGGATCGGGCGGTGTTCACCGCAGGCCCGCGCGATGTCCCAGCCGTGCACGGTGATCTCGATGGCGCCCGCCGCGGCCACCATCGGCGTCGTCATGGGCACGTCCCCCACCGCGACCATCCCGGCCTGGATGGTGCCCGTCCACGTGCCGAGCACCTCCGTCGCGCCGTCCCTGAGCAGCAGCGCCGGGTTCCCGCACACCGGCCCGCCGACCGGCACGGGCCTGCGGGCGGGGGCGATGCGGCCGAGCGCGGCCTCGTTCAGGGCCTCGAAGGAGTCCTGCATGTGGTCCAGGAGCTCCTGGAGGTTCCAGCGGGAGCACGGGGTGGGCCGGCACAGGACGTGTGGGCTCACCACGCGCAGGCTGCCCAAGGTGTAGTGGATGGCCCTCTCCAGCAACGCCACCCCTGCCGTCAACGCCCGCGCCCGTTCGTCCATGTCGCCTCCTCGACCCATATAGACCTTGAGGGAAGCGGAAAATCATCGGCCCTGGGACGGGGTGCCGTTCGCGCCCGGCGAGCAGAGCGGATGGGCATGCCTTCCGGCCACAGGTGGCCGCTTCGCGCGACTCGCCGTCCGTCGTGCCGAGGAGCCCGTCCGGCAGTCCCGCGGACCCTCCGCCGATCCACGGTCCGGACGGGCCCTCTAGCGGTCGCCGGCCCCGGCGAAGGTGACCCGGATGGAGTACAGGTCGCCGGCCGAACTGGTGATGAACAGGTCGTTGCGCTTGGCGCCGCCGAAGGTCAGGTTCGAGACCGACTCAGGCAGCAGGAGCTTGCAGAGCAGGGCGCCGTCGGGGTGGTAGCAGTGCAGGCCGTCCAGGGCGGCGGCCCAGACGCGGCCGTAGCAGTCGAGCCTGATCCCGTCGAACCAGTCCTCGGCGAAGACCTTGCCGCCCGACAGCGTGCCGTCGTCACCGACGTCGAAGATTCGAATGTGGCGCTCGCGGGTGTCCACGATGTACAGCCGGCTCTGGTCAAGTGAGAAGGCCAGCCCGTTGGGGCGGACGAGGTCGTCGGCGACGACGGTCAGCTCACCGCTTTCCGGATCGAGCCGGTACACGTTGTCCGCGCCGATCTCGCTCTCGGCCGGGCTGCCTTCGTAGTAGCCGGTGATGCCGTAGCGCGGGTCGGTGAACCAGATGGTGCCGTCGTATCGGACGACGACGTCGTTGGGGCTGTTGAGCCGCTTGCCCCTATAGCTTGCGGCGAGCACGGTGATCGACCCGTCGTGCTCGGTCCTGGTCACCCGGCGCGCCCCTTGCTCGCACGTGACCAGCCTGCCTTCGCGATCGACCGTGTTGCCGTTGGCGTTGCCCGCCGGGCTTCTGAACACGCCGACGGCGCCGGTCGTCTCGTCCCAGCGCAGTAGCCGGTCATTGGGGATGTCGCTCCACACCAGGTAGCGCCCGGCCGGGAAGTAGGCCGGCCCCTCGGCCTTACGGCTGCCCCGATGCAGCACCTCCACATACTCGTCACCACCGTCGAACCCGAACCGCTCGTCCACGACCTCGAACCGCGCCTTGAACCTGTCCATCACCGAACCACCTTTGGACATAACCGACTTTCACTGGACACCATATTGGAGATCACTGCCTCTACAGGAAGCAGTTCGGCAAGTGCTTCTTTGGAGGAGATCCGTCACATTCACAGGGCGCACCCGCGGCGGCACGCTGACATGGTCCGGAGGACGCCGAGAGCAGCGCGCGTGCGGGCTTTCGCTGCGGCGGGCCGGATCGTCCTGGACCGGCGCGAGCGAGTGCCGCCGGCCGGGCCTGGTGCTCTTGGATCGCTACCGCGCGGGGGAGCTCGGAGTGCGGGTGACGTGGGGGCGTATGTCCCGCTGGAACCTTTCGGGCGGGTGAGGGGTAGGTGAGGGCATGAGGAAGATGGCGGTGATTTCGGTGGCGGTGCTGCTGGCAGGGGTTGGATGTGCCGGAGGTGGCGGTCCTGGGCAGGGGGTGGGCGCGAGTGGTGGTGCCGGGGCCTCGTTCGGAGGTGCGGGGAGCGAAGCGGATTCCTCGGCGAGCGGGGCTTCGGGGATCACACGGAGCGAGGCTGGGAGCCCAAGCCCGACCGCCGATGCCGCCCCGGCGCCCGCCCCCAGCGCAGGCGTCCACTCCGAGCCGACCTCCGTCCCCAACCTGAGCCCCGACGTCAGCCCGGCCCCGGACTCGGGCTCTGGACTGAGCACCGATGCCGGCGCCCTTCCTGGCTCAAGCCTGAGCCCCGCCGCCCCCCTGAGCACCGGCGGCCGCCCGAGCCCTGGAGCTGGGGTGGGGTTTGGTGACAGGGGGAGGACGAGTGCGGAGGGTGAGCGGGTGGGGTGCCGGGGGGCGTTGGTGGTCGGCGGGGGTGGGTTTCCGGAGGTGCGGGGGGTGTCGGCGGACGCCGAGGTGTGGGGGTTGTTGTTCGTGTCCAAGCTGCCGCTTCGCCGGAAGGAGACGACCAAGATCGTGTGGCGGATGACCGGGGACGGGCCGCTGACGGTCAGGGCGTCCCTTCCTGACGGCACCGCCGCCCGCCTCGCCTGGGGGCCCGAGGAGCACGGCGGGTCGTCCTGGCACCGGCCGGGGGACGAATGGGGCACCGGCCTCGTCTTCCCCAAGCCCGGCTGCTGGAAGATCGAACTCAGCCGCCCCCACGGCAAGGGTCACCTCTGGCTACCGGTCGCCTGACACCACCCGGCAACCCACCCCCACGAGCCACGCCTGGCTACCGGCCGGTCAGCGCCCAGCGGGCCGCTGCACGCCCCGCCCTGGCTGTCGGTGGCCCAGCCGCCAGGGGCTCACCAGGCGCTGCGGCCCTCGTTACCGGTTGCTCAGGGCTCGGTCTACGAAGGTTTGGAGGTCGGTGAGGACCTCGTCCTTGTTGGTTTCGTTGAAGACTTCGTGGCGGGCGCCGGCGTAGATGCGTTCGGTCAGGTCGGTGCCCCTGACCGCCTCCACCCCGACCCGGCTGCCGGCCGGCGGTACGAGCTGGTCGTCGTCGCCGTGCACCCACAACGTGGGCAGGGCGCCGAACGTGCCGCCCTTGGCGATCGTGTCCAGCATCGCGGCGAACGCCTCCACCGTGGCCCGCTTGAACGGCCCGTGCCAGACCAGCGGGTCGTCCGCGTACGCCGCCCCCACCGACGGGTCGCGGGAGAGCGTGGCCGGGTCGATGGGGATGTCGGGCAGCTCGTCGAGCGCCATCAGCGCGGGGATGACCGCCCACTCGCCGATCACCGGGCCCGACAGCACCAGCGCGGTCAGGCCCTCGGCGTAGCGCTGGGCGTATCGGGCTGCGATCATGCCGCCCATGGAGTGGCCGATCAGCACGACCGGGACGCCGGGGTGGTCGGCCCTGGCGCGCTCCTCGACGGTGTGCACGTCGGTCACGACGTCCTCGAAGTCCTCGACGAGCACGCGTTCGCCCGCCGACCTGCCGTGGCCCATGTGGTCGAGTCCGTAGACGGCGGCGCCGTGCCGGACGAGACGGTCGGCGACGTACTCGTAACGGCCGATGTGCTCGCCGTATCCGTGGACCAGGAGGGCGAGGTAGCGGGGCCGGTCGTGCGGCCATTCGCGGACGACGTTCAGCCCCCGCGTGCCGGTGAAGGTGTGCTCTCGCGACTCGGCCATGAACTTCCTCTCCCATCCAGCCACGACGTCCGAAAACCGCTGACTTCCGCGGGCGCGCCGGTGTTGTAGAGAGTATGGACATCCACACCATCATCGACAGTCCGCTGGGCGAGATTCTCCTCGTCGGCGACGGCGCGGGACGGCTGACCCGCGTGTCGTTCGACGTGGGCGCGCCGCCCGGACGCCGGGAGCCGGCCGCCTTCGGGGAGGCCGAACGGCAGCTCGGCGAGTACTTCGCGGGCGGGCGTACCTCGTTCGACCTGCCCCTGGCCGCCCGCGGGACGGCGTTCCAGCAGCGGGTGTGGGCGGAGGTGGCGGCGCTGCCGTACGGGACGACGACCAGCTACGGCGAGCTGACCGCCCGCGCCGGCGTGGCGCGGGACCGGGTCCGCGCGGTCGGCGCGGCGATCGGCGCGAACCCGCTGCTCGTCGTGGTCCCCTGCCATCGGGTGGTCGCCGCGGACGGCGCGCTGACCGGCTACGCGGGCGGCCTGGAACGCAAGTGCGACCTGCTCACCCTCGAAGGCGTCCTGCAGCCGCAGCTCTGGAGCGTGTCGTCATGACGCCGCAGGTCGACGGGGCCGACTGGCAGCGGCTGGCCGGTGAGCTCGACGCCCACGGCTGCGCGCTGACGCCGCGGCTGCTCTCGCCCGGGCAGTGCGCGGAGATCTCCGGCCTGTACGACGAGGCCGGACGCTTCCGCTCGACGGTCGACATGGCCCGCCACCGGTTCGGCTCCGGCCAGTACCGGTACTTCCGCCGGCCGTTCCCGCCGCTGGTCGAGGAGTTGCGGGCGGCGTTCTATCCGCATCTGCTGCCGATCGCCCGCGACTGGGCGGCCCGGCTGGGGCAGCCCGCGCCCTGGCCGGACGACTTCGCCGAGTGGCTGGACATGTGCCACGCGGCGGGACAGACCAAGCCGACCCCCATCCTGCTGCGCTACCGGGAGAACGACTGG
The DNA here is from genome assembly GCF_042878785.1 of Nonomuraea sp. NPDC003560. Classification (NCBI taxonomy): domain Bacteria; kingdom Bacillati; phylum Actinomycetota; class Actinomycetes; order Streptosporangiales; family Streptosporangiaceae; genus Nonomuraea; species Nonomuraea sp. NPDC003560. Next base: position 425,390 of record NZ_JBIAOF010000003.1, read on the forward strand.
AACGCGCTCCACCGCGACCTGTACGGCGACCTCGTGTTCCCGCTGCAGGTCGTGATCGGGCTCGACCGGCCCGGCGAGGACTACACCGGGGGCGAGTTCCTGCTGGTGGAGCAGCGGCCGCGGGCCCAGTCGCGGGGCACGGTGACCGCGCTGCCGCAGGGTCACGGGCTGATCTTCACCACCCGCGACCGGCCGGTGCGCTCCTCGCGCGGCTGGTCGGCCTCGCCGGTGCGGCACGGGGTCAGCACCGTGCGTTCGGGGCTGCGGCACACCCTGGGCCTGGTCCTGCACGACGCGGCATGACCAGCGTGCGAACGGCGGAGCTGGACGCGCTGCTCACCCTCGTCCGGGCCCAGCGCCCACGGGCGCGGGCCGTCGTCGTCGGCCACGGCCGGGACGGCGCCCGCCTGGCCGAGGCGTTCGCCGACGCCTGGGACGGGACGGTGCTCGCGGTGGTCGCCTGGCCGGAGACGGCGGCGTCGTGGTTGCGCCAGGCCAGACGGTTCACGGCGGGCGAACCGGACGCCTGGGTGGTCGCGGGCGCGCCGGCGGGATGGGCCGGGATGAGCGAGCGCCTGCGCCGCAGCACCGACTGGGATCCGCGCCGGACGTACGGTTCGGCGGCCACGGCCCGCGCGGTCGCCCTGGCCGCCCCTGGGACACTGGAAGGCATGCGCGGAGCCGACGCCGACGGCACGACATGGCGAATAGGGCGAAACCTGATTTATCGGGAACCATCATGATCCCCCTTCCCATGCGGGAGATCGCCCCTGGCGCGGTGCACGTCCCCGGCTGGCTGTCCCTCGCCGAGCAGCAGGACCTGGTGCGCGCCTGCCGCGCGTGGGCGACCGGCCCGGTGCCGATCCGGCACACCGTGCTGCCCGGCGGCGGCGTGATGTCGGTGCGGACGGTGTGCGTCGGCTGGCACTGGCAGCCGTACCGGTACACGCGGCTGGCCCACGACGTGAACGGGCGGCGGGTCGCCGCGTCCCCCACGTGGCTCGGCGACCTCGGCCGCCGCGCGCTGGCCGACGCCTACGGCCGCCCGGACGACGGCTACGACCCCGACACCGCGCTGGTCAACTTCTACGACGGCCAGGCCAGGATGGGCATGCACCAGGACAAGGACGAGCGCTCCGACGCCCCGGTGGTGTCCCTGAGCGTCGGCGACACGTGCCTGTTCCGCTTCGGCAACACCGAGACGCGCGGGAAGCCGTACACGGACGTCGAGCTGGCCTCGGGCGATCTGTTCGTGTTCGGCGGCGCGTCCCGCTTCGCCTACCACGGCGTGCCGAAGGTCTACCCGGGCACCGGCGACCCGGCCACGGGCCTGGCCGCCGGGCGCCTCAACGTGACGATGCGGGTGACTGGTCTTCGATGAAGTAGTCGAACTGGTCGTCGGTGAGGGTGCGGCGCAGGATGCGCAGGACCTTGCCCGGGTCGTCGTGCGGGCCCGGGGTGTAGAAGGGCTTGCCGTCGCGGCCGAAGGTGATGGCCGAGCCGCCCTCCCACTTGCCCAGCAGGTCGCTGACGGGCGAGAAGTCCTCGTGGGGCTCGAAGCCGAGGGTGCGCGCGTAGTCGATCGAGCCGAAGACCAGGTGCTGGGCCAGCTCGATCGGCACCTCCTGGTAGCCCGCGTACTCGCCGAAGAAGTATTCGCGGAACCTGCGCAGGTCGCGCTCGTCGAGCACGTCGGGGCCGATGGTGTTCTTGATGCCGAGGCAGTAGACGTCGGCGAGGTAGCCGCAGACCGTCATCCGGTCCCAGGTGTGGCGCCGGGCGACCAGCACGCACACCATGCCGCCGGCGCCCGACTCCGGGGCCTCGTCGACCCAGCCCTTGGACGGGTCGACGCCCAGCCCGGCGCTCCAGCCGACGTTCATCCAGCAGCCGACCACCTCGGGCTCGGCCGACGTCACGTTCTCGGCGGCGATGGCGCGCACGAGGGGCGCGACGACCGACGGCGACACCTTGAGCGCCCGCGCGATCTCCTTGGGAGACCTGCCCTGGGCGCGCAGCTCGCGTACCTGATCCTTCAACTCCACACGCGGCAGCCTAGCGCCCGGCGTCCCGTCAGGCGGACAGGCCGCGGGCGAGCCACGCCAGGAACCGGAGCGGCCGGGCCTCCCCTCCGGCTCAGCCGACGGACGAGGTCACGGTGTCGACGTGCTTCTGGCTGACCGAACGCCCCGACACCAGCACGAGGTCGAGCGCGCGCAGGTCGGCCAGGCGGTCGAGCGGGTTGCCGCGGACCGCGATGACGTCGGCCCGCTTCCCGGCCTCCAGACTGCCGGTCTCGGCCCCGACCCCGCACGCCTCGGCGGCGCGTACGGTGGCCAGCTCGACGATCTCGGCGTTGCCGAACCCCGCCTCGGCGAAGACCTCCAGCCCCGAGACGTAGTCGTCGGTGCGCTTGTCGAGCCCGGCGATGGCGAACCCGGTGTCGGTCCCGGCGACGAGCCTGATCCCGGCCTCGCGCATGGCGGCGAGGTTGCCCAGCCAGCGGTCCATCGGCTCGGCGCCGACGAGCGCGCGCAGGTTCCAGAACTGGCCGTGCACGGTCGGGCACACGTACGTGCCGCTTGCCGCGATGCGGTCGGCCAGCCTCGCGTCGTAGGCCGGGCCCGCCGGGGTGTGGAACGTGCAGTGCTCGATCGTGGTGACCCCGGCCTCCAGCGCGTTGCCGATCGACTCGGGGGCGTGGGCGTGGGCCGCGACGGTCCTGCCGCGCGTCGCGGCCTCCTCCACGGCGGCCCTGATCAGCGCGGCCGGGTACTGGGCCCGCCAGCTCGGCACCGAGCCGGGCGACATCTCGCCGCCCGAGGCCATCACCTTGAGGCAGTCGGCGCCGGCCCGCAGGTTCTCCCTGGCCACCCGGCGGACGGACGGCTCGTCGTCGGCCTCGCCGCCCATGTACCAGCAGTGGCCGCCGGTGACCGTGATCGGCCGGGTCGCGGCGATCAGGTGGGGCCCGACGGCGAGGCCGCCCTCGATCGCGTCGCGCAGGGTGAGGTCGAGGAAGCCGCGCCCGCCGAGGTCGCGGGCCGTGGTGACGCCCGCGGAGACGAGCTTGCGGGCGTTCTCGGCCATGCGCAGCAGCAGATGGCCGTCGCTCACGGCGCTGCGCCGGGTCACCGGGTCGACCGTGCCGTCGAACCCGAGGTGCACGTGCGCGTCGACGAGACCGGGCAGCAAGGTGTGGCCGGGCAGGTCGAGCGTCTCCGCGGCCTGGCCCGCGCTGCCGCGGGGGCCCACCGAGACGATGCGCGAGCCGTCGATCAGCACCTCGCCGTCCGTGATGGCCTCTCCGGGACGCCCGGTGAGCACCGTGCCGGCACGGATGATCCGCATGCCTCCACAGTGCCACACGCGGCCCCGCCACGCCCGCCCCGCCGGGCGCCGGGAACACGGCCCCCAATTGATAGGAAGGTTTACTTATTACGGCATGATGGCCGTCCATGTGGACGCGCGACTTCGTGCTCTTCTTCACCGCCCGCACGGTGTCGATGCTGGGCTCGGCGATGATGCCGGTGGCCACCGCGCTCGGCATGCACGACGCCGGTTACGGCGCCACCGGCGTCGGCCTGGCGCTGGCCGCCTGGATGGTGCCGATGGCCGGGCTCATCCTGTTCGGCGGCGTGCTCATGGACCGCTTCACGCCCCGCCGCATGATGGTCGGCGCCGACCTGGCCAGGACGGCGACGCAGGCGGGCACGGCGGCCCTGTTCGGGCTGGGCCGGCCGGAGTTGTGGCAGGTCGTGGCGCTGTCGGCGGTCGCCGGGGCGGCGGCCGCCATGTACACGCCGGGCGTCGCGGGCACCATCTCGCGGATCGCGGCCGACGTGCAGCGGGCCAACGCCACCCTGCGCATGTCCGAGGCGATCATGCAGTTGCTCGGGCCGGGGCTGGCGGGGGCGCTGGTCGGGCTGGCCGGGGTGGGCGTGGTGTTCGCCGCCGACTCGGCCGGGTTCGCGATCAGCGCGGCGTGCCTGCTGCTCATGCGGGTGCGGGTGGCGGGCTCCGGCGAGGAGCCGGTGCTGGTGCGGCTGCGGGAGGGCTGGCGGGAGTTCCGGTCGCGCACGTGGATGTGGAGCGTCATCCTGATCTGGGTGGTCTTCGGGATCGCCCTGTTCGGGCCGCTGATCCCGCTGGGCTCGGTGCTGGTGACCGACGCGTACGGGCAGACCGCGTACGGGCTGGTCATGTCGGCGAGCGGGGCCGGGACGATCGTGGGCGGCCTGGTGGCGCTGCGGATCAGGCCGGCCAGGCCGCTGGTGGCGGGCGGGATCGGCATGTTCCTGTTCGCGCTGGAGCCGCTGAGCTTCGCGGCCGGCGTGCCGCTCGGCGTGATCATGGCCTGCCACGTGGTGGGCGGGGCGGGGTGGGCGTTCTGGTCGGTGATGTGGGCGACGAGCGTGCAGACGCTGGTGCCGGCCGAGGCGCTGAACCGGGTCAGCGCGTACGAGATCGGCGGCTCGACCATGTCGCTCCCGATCGGCCAGGCGCTGGCCGGGCCGGTGGCCGCCCTGGTGGGCTCCCGCGAGGTGCTGGGCTTCTCCGCGCTGGTCACGGTCGCCGGCTGCCTGGCGCTGCTGTCCCTGCGGCCGGTGCGGCAGATCACCGTAAGGCCACGGGAAGAGGACCGTAAGGCCGCTCCCGCATCGTAGAGGCATGACAACGACGCAGACCGCGCAGTACGAGATCGTCCGCACCTTCGACGCCCCCCGCGAGGACGTCTACGCCGCCTGGACCCAGCCCGAGCGCTTCTCCCGCTGGTTCGGCCCCCGCATGCTGGCCACGCCGGTCGGCCGGATCACCCTCGACGCCCGTCCCGGCGGCCGGTGGCGCGCGACGCTCGTCGGCGAGGAGGGGTTCGAGGCGACGCTGGAGGGCTCCTACCGCGAGGTGCGGGAGCCCGCCCGGCTGGTGTTCACCACCGGCGACCCCGACAACCCCGGCGACGGCCCGGCCTCGGTCGTGACGCTCGACCTGCTCGACCGGGACGGCGGCACCGAGATGCGCTTCCACCAGTTCGGCGTCAACACCGACCAGGAGCACGCCGAGCAGGCCAGGGCCGGCTGGGACGAGTTCTTCGACCGCCTGGCCGAGCATGTCGCCCGCTGACCCCCGACACGCCGGCCCTCGACACGCCGACCCCGTGCACGCCGCCCCTCGACACGCCGATCCTCAGAACAGGCCGAGGGCGTCGTCCAGCTTGTACGTGCCGCCCCGCTCGTACGCCGCGGCGAAGGCGTGCTCACCGAGGGCGTCCCGGACCCGGGCCGTGACCCGCTCCTCCTCCTCGCGTTCGGCGGCGTTGGCCGGGGTCCGGATCTGCTCGCGGACCGCGGCGGCCAGCCCCAGCAGCACCGCGGCCCGCTCGGTCGGCCCGGCCGCCGACGCCGCGCCCGCGACGCACGCCGCCGCCGTGCGCGGGTCGCCGACCCTGACCGCCGCGGCCAGCGCCTCCCGGTGCAGCTCCAGGGCCGCGGCCGGGTCGCCGCGCAGCTCGGTGACGTGGCCCAGCTCGACCAGCAGGTCCGGCAGGTGCAGCGGCGGCTCGACGGCGGGGTCGCGCGGCAGGCCCGCCAGCAGGTGGTGCAGGTGCGACTCGGCCAGGTCGAGCAGCCCGGCGCGGCGCGCGGCGAAGGCCAGGCCCATCTCGGCCATGGTCTCGCCCATCTTGTAGCCCTGGCCGAGCGCCAGCTTCAGCGCCCGTCCGCACAGCTCCATGGCCTGGTCGTAGGCGCCGTCGTGCAGGGCCGTCCAGCCCAGCCAGGCGATGCGCCCGGCCACCTCGGGCCACAGGCCGAGCTCCTCGGCCATGCGCAGCCCCTCCGCGAACAACCGGCGCGCCCGCTCGTGGTCGCCGGCCATCTCGGCCGCGCCCGCCAGCCATTCGGTGGCCTGCAACATGCCCCAGCGGTCGCCCAGCTCGCCGAACAGCCGCGCGCTCTCCCCCGCGTCCCGCTCCAGCGCCTCGGTGTCGCGCATGGTGAACGCGTCGCGCGCCCGCCTGGCCAGCGCGACGGCGACGCCCCACGTGTCGCCGAGGGCGCGGCAGGCGGCCAGCGCCCGTCCGGTCAGCTCCTGGCCGGTGACCATGTCGGGCACGCTCATGCCGGCGAACAGCTCGGCCCTGGCCCGCTCGCCCGGGTCGGCGACGCGCTCCAGCAGCGGCTCCCACGCGACCTGCTCGCCCAGCAGGAGCGCGAACCCGGCGTGCCAGGCCGCCGCCCGGTGCCTCGCCGGGCCGTCCGGCCCCGCGACGGCCAGCGCCGCGCCCAGCGAGCGCCTGCCCTCGGCCAGCCGGCCGCGCAGGAACCAGTACCAGGCCAGCGCGTTGACCAGGCGCGCGGCGGTGTCGGCGGCCCCCTCGGCGATCGCGGTGTCCAGCGCGGCCCGCATGTTGGCCGACTCGGCGTCCAGGCGCAGCAGGCGGTCCCGCTGCTCGCCGCCGTACAGGCCGGGTTCGGCCGCCACGGCCAGCTCCAGGTAGTGGCGCAGGTGGGCGCGGCGCACGTCGGCCAGCTCGCCGGCGTCGGCCAGACGGCCCACGCAGTACTCCGACACCGACTCCAGCAGCCGGTACCTGACGCCCGTCGTGCTCTCGGTGACCACCACGAGCGAGCGGTCGACCAGCCGGGCCAGCAGGTCGAGCACGTCGAGCCCCGGCTCGGCGCACACCGCCTCGGCCGACTCCAGGGTGCAGCCGTCGGCGTGCACGGCCAGGCGGCGCAGCACCACCCGTTCCTCGTCCGACAGCAGGTCCCAGCTCCAGTCGATCACGGCGGTGAGCGTCTGCTGCCGGGCGGGCGCGCCCCTTCGCCCGGACGCCAGCAGCCTGAACCGGTCGTCCAGCCGGTCTACCACCCCCTGGACGCCCAGCGCCCGCACCCGCGTCGCGGCCAGCTCCAGGGCCAGCGGGATGCCGTCGAGCCGCCGGCAGAGCTGGGCCACCGCCTGCGCGTTGCCCGCCTCCAGGGCGAACCCGCGGGCCGAGGCGGCGGCCCTGGCGACGAACAGCCGGACGGCGTCCGAACGGGCCATCTCCGTCAGGTCGGTGCCCGCCGGCAGGTCGAGCGGCGGGACGCTCCACAGGACCTCGCCGTCCACGCCGAGCGGCTCCCGGCTGGTGGCCAGGACGGTCAGGCCCGGCGCCGCGGCCAGCAGCGCGTCGACCACCTCGGCGACCTGCTCGACCACGTGCTCGCAGTTGTCCAGCACGAGCAGCACGCGCCTCGGCCGCAACGCCGCGGCCAGCCGCTCGGGCACGTCGCCGCCGGACGGGTCCTCCCGGATGTCCAGGGCGGCCATGATCGCCTCGGCGGGCGAGTGGGTGGCGCCGTCGAGCGCGACCAGCCAGGCGCCGTCGGCGAAGCCGTCCAGCAGCCGGTGCGCCGCCTCCAGCGCCAGCCTGGTCTTGCCGACGCCGCCGGTGCCGGTGAGCGTCACCAGCCGCTCGGCGGTGACCAGCGAGCAGACCTCGGTCAGCGCCTCGTCCCTGCCGACGAGCTTGCTGACGGACGCGGGCAGGTTCGTGGTGGGCCGCTCGGCGGGCAGGCTCAGCGCCGGGTCCTGGGCCAGGATCGCCTGGTGCAGCGCGACCAGCTCGGGGCCGGGGTCGAGGCCCAGCTCGTCGGCCAGGCGCTCGCGCAGCTCGGCGAAGCTCGCCAGGGCGTCGCTCTGCCGTCCGGCCCGGTACAGGGCGCGCATGTGCACGGCGCGCAGCCGCTCCCGCAGCGGATGCCGGGCCACCAGGTCGCCCAGCTCGCCCACGAGCAGCCCGTGCTCGCCCAGTTCGAGCCGGGCCTCGGCGCGCTGCTCCAGCGCCGTGAGCCGCTGCTCCTCCAGCCGGACGATCGCCGACCTGGTGTACTCCTCGTCGGCGAAGTCGGCGTACGCCGCCCCCCGCCACAGCGCCAGGGCGTCGGCCAGCAGCCCCGCCCTGGTCCGCGGGCTGTCGGCGGCCTCGGCACGGGCCAGCAGGCCGGCGAAGCGGTCCGCGTCGAGCGCTCCCGGATCGGTGCGCAGCAGGTAGCCGGGCGCCCGCGAGACCACCAGGTTCTTGCCACCCGGCTCGGCGTCCTCCAGCGCCTTGCGCAACTGGGAGACCCGCACCTGGAGCGCGCCCGCCGGGTTGCCCGGCGGCTCCTCGCCCCACAGGTCCTCCACCAGCCGGTCGGCCGAGACCGGATGGCCCTCGTGGACGAGCAGGTCGGCGAGCAGCGCCCGGACCTTGAGCCCGGGGATCGTCACGGGCTCCCCCGCGTCGGTCCACACGGCCAGCGAGCCCAACACCCCAAAACGCATGTCCGTCACCTTATGTGCCGCCGTAAGCCCACGAGAAGCGCACCGGAAGCGCCCTCCGGCACGGTGAGAGCGACGAAAGGGGAAACGACATGAAGACCGGCACCCTCGCTGGACGTCGCGAATGGACGGGCCTGGCGGTCCTCGCCTCGGTGGCCCTGCTGCTCTCCATCGACCTGAGCGTGCTCTACCTGGCGCTGCCGCACCTGAGCGCCGGACTCGGCGCCTCCGCGCCGCAGCAGCTGTGGATCCTGGACATCTACTCGTTCATGCTGGCCGGCTTCCTGGTGACGATGGGGACGCTGGGCGACCGGATCGGGCGGCGCAGGCTGCTGCTGATCGGCTCGGTGGCCTTCGCCGCGGCCTCGGTGGCCGCCGCGTACTCGGTGAACGCGGAGATGCTCATCGTGTGCCGGGCGCTGCTCGGCGTCTCGGGGGCGACGCTGCTGCCGTCGTCGCTGGCGCTGATCCGCACGATGTTCACCGACGGCCGGCAGATGGGCACCGCGATCGGCCTCTGGTACGGCTGCTTCATGCTCGGCATGGCGGTCGGCCCGCTGGTGGGCGGGCTGCTGCTGGAGCACTTCTGGTGGGGGTCGGCGTTCCTGATGGGCGTGCCGTTCATGGCGGCCGTGCTGGTCGCCGGACGGCTGCTGCTCCCCGAGTACCGCGACCCGCACGCCGGCCGCCTCGACCCGGCCAGCGTGGCCCTGTCCCTGGCGACCATCCTGCCGGTCGTCTACGGGCTCAAGGAGGTCGCGCGCGGCGGCTGGCAGCCCGTCCCCCTGATCGCGGTCGCCGCCGGGACGGCCTTCGGCGTGGTGTTCGTCAGGCGGCAGCGCGACCTCGCCAACCCGCTGCTGGACCTGCGGCTGTTCGGCAACCGCGCGTTCGCGGCGACGCTGGGGATCATGTCGCTCGGCGGGATCGTCATGGCCGGGACCACGCTCATGACCACCCAGTACCTGCAGACCGTGGAGTCGTTGTCGCCGCTGGGCGCCGGGTTGTGGCTGGTGCCGCAGAACGTGGCGATGATCGTGGCCCTGTCGGTCGCGCCGCGGCTCGCCGCCCGGATCGGCACCGCGTACGTGATGGCCGCCGGGCTCGCGCTGGGCGCCGTCGGGCTGTTCCTGCACACCCAGGTCCCCAGCGTGGGCGGGACCGGGCTGGTCGTCACCGGGCTGGTGCTGGCCTCGGCGGGCATCGCGCTGCCGATGGGCGCGGGCAACAGCGTGATCATGACGGCCGCGCCCGCCGAGAAGGCCGGGTCGGCGGCGGCGCTGACCGAGACGAGCGGCGAGTTCGGGGTGGCGGTCGGGGTGGCCGCGCTCGGCAGCCTCGGCACGGCCGTCTACCGCGGGCGGCTCCCCGAGCACCTGCCGGTGGAGGCGGTGCGGGAGAGCATCAGCGCGGCGGTGACCGCCGCCAAGGACCTGCCCGGCCTGCTGGAGGTGGCGCGGGCGGCGTTCACGGCGGGGCTCAACACGGTGGGGGCCGTGAGCGCGGTGGTCTTCGCGGGGCTGGCCGTCTTCGCCCTCCTCACCCTCCGCCACCACCGCCCGACGCCCTGACCCCCTCCGGCCCGCTCGCCCGGTCAGGCGGACGGCGGCGCCTTTCTGGCCGAGCCGCGGTAGCCGGCCGCGTCGTAGCGGCGTTCGTTGTCGGCCAGCTTGGCGGTCGCCGCCGCCACCAGATCGACCCCCAGGACGTCGGCCAGCCGGACCAGGTACAGGGTCACGTCGCCGAGCTCGGCGCGGATGCGGGCGAGCGTGTCGGGGTCGGGGCTCGCGGACTCCTCGGCGGTCAGCCACTGGAACTCCGCGACGAGCTCGCCCGCCTCCCCCGCCAGCGCCATCGCCAGGTTCTTCGGCGTGTGGAACCTCTCCCAGTCGCGGGCCCGCGCGAATTCCCGCAGCCGTACGGCCAGCCCTTCCAGCTCCTCGCTCACGCCACCCGACCCTACTGGCCCGCCGGCCGATTCATCACGACCGGTGATGACAGTCCGGGCGAACCCCGTCTGGTTCCCCGGCCGCTTCCGCGATCGACTGGCGTCCGTGTTCTCCCACTTCAACGGCCCTGTCCTCGTCCCCGGCGACCCCGGGTACGACGACGAGACGGCCCGCTTCAACACCGTCGCCGGCCCCGTCCGCCCCGCCGTGGTCGTCGGCGCCCGGGACGCGGACGACGTCCGGAAGGCGATCGACCACGCCCGGTCGGCGGGGCTGCGGGTGGCGGTCCAGGCGACCGGCCACGGCCTGTCGGCCTCGGTGGACGGGACCCTGCTGATCAACACCCGCCGGATGACCGGCCTGTCCGTCGACCCCGCCACCCGCACGGCCCGCGTCGGGGCCGGGGTGCGCTGGGGCCAGGTCATCGACGCCGCCGCCGGACACGGCCTCGCCCCGCCGAACGGCTCCTCCCCCCTGGTCGGCGCGGTCGGCTACACGCTGGGCGGCGGCCTGCCCGTGCTCGGCCGCACGTTCGGCTGGGCCGCCGACCGGGTCAGGTCCCTGGAACTGGTCACGGCCGACGGAACCCTGCGCACGGTGAGCCCGTACCAGCACCAGGAGCTGTTCTGGGCCCTGCGCGGCGGCCGTCCGGGCGTCGGCGTGGTGACCGCGATGGAGCTGGAGCTGGCCGCCGTCCCGCGCTTCCACGGCGGCATGCTGCGCTTCCCGGCCGAACGGGCGTCCGAGCTGCTGGCCGCCTGGCTGCGCTGGAGCCGCGACCTGCCGGACACGATGAACACCTCCATCGCCCTCCTCCGCCTCCCGAACGCCCACCTCACCGCCGTCCGCCTCGCCCACGCCACCCCCTTCTCTCCACCCGCCCGCTCCCTCTCGAACCTCACCCGCTCGAACCCGGCCTCCTTGAGCCCCGCTCCCTCGCACCTCACGCCCGAGGAGCTGATCGCCCCTCTCCGCGCCCTGAACCCGGCCGAGGACACCGTCAGGGACCGCCCCTACACCGAGATCGCCGCCGTCCACGAGGACCCCACGGAACCCGCCGCCTACCGCGAGCTCTCCCTGATGCTGCACACCCTCGACGCCGATCTGTTCGACCGCGCCGACCCGGACTTCGCGATGGTCGAGATCCGCCGCCTCGGCGGCGCGTTGGCCGCCGCCCCGGACGTCCCGAACGCGATCGACCACCGCACGGCCGCCTACAGCCTGACCACGATCGCCTTCGCGGGCACGAACCCGAAACCACCCCTGGACCCCGCCGACCCGTCGAGCACGGGCCTCCGCTTCCGCAACTTCCTGGCCGGCCCGCAGGCCCCGGCCCTGGCCGCCGAGGCGTACACCCCGTCCGCCTGGACCAGACTCACCTCCCTCAAAACCACCCACGACCCCGACAACCTGTTCCTCTGACGGGCACCGCCAGGCCCGTGACACCCATTTGGCCGCGTCTGGCGAACAAAAGGCACGCCAGACGGCTTCAAATGGGTATGGTGATCCTGACAAGGGAGACACCGTGCTTCTCAACTTCCGGTTGGCCAACGTCCTGTCGTTCCGTGACGACCAGCGTCTCTCACTGATCGCGACGGAGCTGAACGACGGCACCGCCCGCCCCATCCCGGTCCGGGAGGGAGGGCGGCCCCTGTCCGTGCTCCCGGTCCTGGGGATCTACGGAGCCAACGCCTCGGGAAAGAGCAACACGCTCGCCGGCCTGCGGCTGATGCGGCAGGCCGTGCTGCACTCGGTGGCGTGGATCAGCGAGGAGAAGCCGACTCGCCGGATCCCCTTCGCGCTCGACCCGGGCTGCGCGGACGAAGCCTCCTTCGTCGAGATCGACCTCGAACTGGCGGGTGTCCGCTACACCTACGGATTCGAGCTGGACGACGAACGCGTCCACGCCGAATGGCTGCACGCCTATCCCAAGGGCCGGCGTCAGGTCTGGTTCGACCGCGACGGCGACGACATCCGCTTCGCCGGGGAAGGGCTGCGCGGCGAGAAGCAGGACCTGGCGCGGAAGACCCGCCCGGACTCCCTCTTCCTCACGGTGGCCGCCGAGTGGAACAACGAGCAACTGCTGCCCGTGTTCGAGTGGTTCCGCGACAATCTGTGGCTGATCAGCCCCGAACACGACCTGCCCCAGCGCCAAGAGTTCACCAAGGCCAGGGCCCTTGCGGACGAACGGTTCAGGGAGCAGGTCGGCCGCCTCCTGACCCGGGCCGACCTCGGCATCGTCGGTTTCGACCAGGACACTCTGGCGCGCGGCGACGTCCGGCTGCTCCACCGCGCCGGCGATCACACGGCCTCTCTGGACTTCGCGCACGAGTCCATGGGCACGCGCGCCTGGTTCGCGATGCTGGGGCCCCTGCTGGAGGCGTTCCAGCACGGCACCACGGTGCTCGTGGACGAACTGGACGCCAGCCTGCACCCCGCGCTCGCGGCCGAGGTGATCAGGATGTTCGAAGACCCCGAGGTCAACGCCCGAGGGGCGCAGATGGTGTTCACGACGCACGACGCATCGCTGCTGCGTCCGCTCGCGGGCGGGGAGCGGATCCTGGACCGTGACGTGGTCTGGATGGCGGAGAAGGACCCCAGGGGCTCGACGGAGCTGTATCCGCTGTCGAGCATGCGTCCACCGCCCCGTCCGAACGAGAACCTCGAACGCGGCTGGCTGCTCGGCCGCTTCGGCGGCGTGCCACGGGTCGCCCCCGGCGAGCTGGCACGCGAGGCGGGAGAGGCCCTCACATGTGCCCCGACAAGGTCAGAAAGAAGCGCCAACGCGGCTCCAGCCTGACGGCCCAGCCGCCGCCCCGCGCCGCCAATCGCATCTTCTACGCCGTCGCCGAGGGCGCGGTGACCGAGTACGACTACCTCACGATGCTGCAGAACGCGTTCTCCCGGCAGTGCTCGTTCCGCATCGACATGCCGAAGTACCGGCCCGACGACATGAAGCCGTGGAAAGTCGCCCAGCGCGCCCTGACCGTGGCCGAGGAAGACGCTCTTCGACCGGACAACGAGCAGTACGCGGAAATCTGGGCACTCTTCGACCGCGACCAGCACGGTGACCTGGACGACGCCCTGAGCGCGCTCAAGGAGCACTCCAAGATCAGGGTGGCCCTGTCCCACCCGTCCTTCGATTTCTGGCTCTACCTGCACTACGGCCTCTACGACCAACCGCAGGACGGCCGTAACCACCAGGTCCACCAGCTGTTGTCGCAGCGGCCTGGCTTCGCGGGCTTCGGGGCGAGAGACAAGAGGATCACCAAAGCCCGCGCCGACCACCTCATGCCTCGTCTCAAGACCGCGTTCGACAACGCGCGGAGCTTGGACAGGCGCTGCGCCTCCGGCGGGTGCTCCCATCCGCGCGGCTCCGAACCGCGTTGCGACCTCCTCGACCAGGACCCGTCCAGCGGCATGTGGCGCCTTCTGGAAAGCCTCGGCATCCCGCCATTCCTCTGAGGCGGCCGGTGGGAACTGGCTCGGCGACCGAGCAACGAACTGCCGCATATACGACCAGGGCCGTCGACCGGCGGATGTGAAGGGGTCTCGCAGGTCAAAGGCGAGGCGCCAAGGCGCCGGAGGCGCCTGGGGAAGGGCGCCTGAGCCCGGAGGGCGAAGACCTTTGGAGCGCACCTCACTCCACGGCGGCCGTGCTTTCGCGGACGATCAGTTCCGTAGCCAGTTCCACCCGTTTCGTGTCGGGCACCTCGCCCTTCCCCATCCCCAGCACCGTACGGGTGGCCAGCGCCGCCATCTCCTGCAACGGCTGGCGCACGGTCGTCAGCGGCGGCCAGGCCGACTTCGACAGCGGCAGGTCGTCGAACCCCACGACGCTCAGGTCCTCCGGAACGCGCAACCCCCGCTGCCTGGCGGCCTCGAACACGCCGAACGCCATCAGGTCGCACCCGGCGAAGATGGCCGTGGGCGGCTCGTCCAGTGACAGGAGTTCGTGGCCCTGGTCGTGGCCGGAGTCGACGAGGAAGGTGCCGCGCCGGACGAGTTCGGGGGCGAGCGGCACGCCGGCCGTCTCCAGGGCGGCCCGGTAGCCGTCGACGCGGGCCTGGCTGCACAGCATGTCGGCCGGGCCGCTGATCATGCCGATCCGGCGGTGGCCGAGTTCGAGCAGGTGGCGGGTGGCGGCCAGGCCGCCGTTCCAGTTGGTGGCGCCGACCGAGACGATGCCGGGGGCCGGCTCGCCCTCGGGGTCGACCACCACGAACGGCAGCGACCGCGCGCTGAGCTGGGCCTGCACGCCGGTGGACAGGCGCGAGGCGACGATCACCACGCCGTCGGTGCGGCGGGCGGCCAGGCGTTCGAGCCAGTCGCGGCCGGGACCGGCGTGGGTGTGCAGCACGGAGATGACGACGCTGGCCCCGGCCTCGTGGGCCGCGCTCTCCGCGCCGCGCACGATCTCCATGGCCCACGGCGACTCGATCTCGGCGAACACCAGGTCGACCAGACCGGCGGGGGTGTCGTCCTGGCTGACGCGCCGCTGGTAGCCGTGTTCCTGGAGCAGCCGTTCGACCTTGTGACGGGTCGCCGGCGCCACCTCGGGCCGGCCGTTGATGACCTTGGAGACCGTGGGGATGGAGACCCCGGCCTCTTCTGCGATCAGTGCGATCGTCACGCGCCTCTTAGCTGACACGTTCGGGAGTGTATCCGAAAGTTTCGGACTGGGATCGCTCCCAAGACAGCTATTGACGCCCTGCGCAGCACATACCTATGCTCCGATCAACGAAATTATCGGGGGCTACACGAAACTTTCATACCGCTCGTGCCCGATGAAGGGACCCCTGGATGAAACGCGGTCTGATCCTCATGGCCACCGCCGTGCTCGTCGCCGGATGCGGCAGCGGCGGGAGTGGCGAGAGCGGCGGGCAGCCCGGCGGCTCGCAGCCCGGCCAGAAGCCCGCCAAGGTGACGCTGGAATGGTGGCACCTGTCCACCGCCGAACCGCTGAAGTCCCTGTGGGCGCAGCGGGCCAAGGACTTCGAGGCCGCGCACCCCGACGTCACCATCAAGGCGACGGTGCTGGAGAACGACGCCTACAAGGCGAAGCTGACCACGATCACCCAGTCGGGCAAGGCCCCCGACGTCTTCGTCACGTGGGGCGGCGGCGTGCTCAAGCAGCAGATCGACGCCGGCCTGGTCAAGGACGTCTCCGCCGACGTCGCCCCCGTGCTGGGCACGTTCACCCCCGCGGCGCTGAGCGCGTACCAGTTCGACGGCAGGACGTACGGGCTGCCGACGGACATCGGGCTGGTCGGCTTCTGGTACAACAAGAAACTCTTCGCCAAGGCCGGCATCACGGCCCCGCCCGCCACCTGGGCGGAGTTCCTCGACGACGTCAAGAAGCTGAAGGCGTCCGGCACCACCCCCATCGCGCTGGCCGGCAAGGAGAAGTGGCCGGGCCACTACTACTGGGCCTATCTGGCGATGCGCATCGCCGGCCTGCCCGCGCTCACGCAGGCGGGCGTGGACCACGACTTCACCAAGCCCGACTTCGTGGCCGCCGGACAGCAGGTCAAGGCGCTGGCCGAGCTCCAGCCGTTCCAGAAGGGCTTCCTCGGCGCGGGGTACGGCACCCCCGACGGGCAGGCGGCCACGGTCTCCAACGGCAAGGCCGCCATGGAGCTGATGGGCCAGTGGGCGCCCGCCGTGCAGAAGGACTCCGGCAAGGGCCTCGGCGACGACCTGGGCTTCTTCCCCTTCCCCGCGGTCGAGGGCGGCAAGGGCTCGATCGGCGACGCCTTCGGCGGCGGCAACGGCCTGTCGGTGGGCGCGGACGCGCCCCCGCAGGCCGTGGAGTTCGTGAAGTTCATGACGCGGATGGACCAGCACACCAAGGCCGTGGCGGCGGGCGGCGTGCTGCCGGTGCTCAAGGGCGAGGAGAGCGCGGTCAAGGACGCCAACCTCAAGCAGGTCGCGACCCTGCTGGCCGGGGCCTCCGGCTACCAGCTCTATCTGGACCAGGCCTACCCGCCGGCCGTCGGCCAGCAGGTCAACGACAGCGTGGCCGAGCTGATCGCCGGGACCAAGACGCCGGAGCAGATCGGCCAGGACATCAGCGAAGTGGCCAAGAGCGAATGACGACGCTGACCCGAGGGCCGGCGGCGGTCGCGCCGCCGGTCCCCGCCCCGCCGGGCCGGCGGCGCGGGCGCGCGGTGACGATCGCGCTGTTCCTGCTGCCCGCGCTGGTGCTCTTCGTCCTGCTGGTGGTTGCGCCCATCCTGGTGGCGGTCTACGCCAGCGCGTTCAAGTGGAACGGGTTCGGCGGGCTGCCCACCGAGTTCGTCGGGCCGGACAACTTCACCAGGCTGCTGTCGTCCGGCATCTTCGCCACCGACCTGTGGCACCTGGCGGTCCTGGTGCTGCTGTCGGTGCTGGTCCAGCTGCCGTTCTCGCTGGCCGTGGCGATGCTGCTGAACCAGCGCATCCGGGGGCGGGCGGTCTACCGGCTGGTGTTCTTCGCCCCGTACGTGCTGTCCGAGGTGATCACCGGCGTGCTGTTCTCGCTGATCCTCGCGCCGGACGGCGGGATGGCGAACCAGCTGCTGTCGGTGTTCGGGCTGGAGTCGGAGTTCCTGGCCGATCCGGACACCGTGATGCCCGCGCTCTTCCTGGTCATGACGTGGAAGTACTTCGGCTTCCACATGATGATCTACCTGGCCGGACGGCAGGGCATCCCGAACGAGCTGATCGAGGCCGCGCAGATCGACGGCGCGACGCCCTGGAAGACGTTCCGGCACATCACGCTGCCGCTGCTCGGGCCGACGATCAGGATCAGCGTGTTCCTGTCGGTCATCTACACCATCCAGCTGTTCGACCTGGTCTGGATCCTCACCGGCGGCGGCCCGTCGCACTCCTCGGAGACGATGGCCGTCACCATGATGGAGTTCGGCTTCAAGCGCTCCCAGGTGGGTTACGCCAACGCGATCAGCGTCGTGATGTTCGCGCTCAGCCTCGTCTTCGCCCTCGTCTACCAGCGCGTGGTGATGCGCCGGGACCTGGCGGGCGCGACGACGTCCATGGGAGGCCGCCGATGAACCACGGAAGGCCGCCCGCGCGGCGGCGCCGTCCCACCCTGCCCCTGCACGCGATCGCCTGGATCGTCGGCGCGTTCATCCTGGCGCCGATCGTGTACGCGCTGCTCGGCGGGTTCAAGAGCAACAGCCAGCTCTCCGGCAACCCCTTCGGCCTGCCCGATCCGTGGGTCACCGCGAACTACACCGACGTGCTCGGCTCGGGGTCGTTCTGGCGGCAGGTGTGGAACAGCACGTTCATCGCGGTCGCGACGACCGTGGTGATGGTCGCGCTGGCGGCGCTGGCCGCGTTCGTCTTCGCCAGGTTCGCCTTCCGCGGCAGGGAGGCGCTGTTCACGCTGTTCACCGCCGGGCTGATGTTCCCGTTCGCGGTGGCCATCCTGCCGATCTTCGTGCTGCTGCGCGCGTTCGGGCTGCTGGACGACCCGCTCGGCGTCATCCTGACGCAGGCCGCCTTCGGGCTGCCGCTGACGATCATCATCCTGCGGGGGTTCTTCCGGAGCATCCCGGGCGAGATCGAGGAGGCCGCGATCATCGACGGCTGCTCGCCGTTCGGGTTCTTCTGGCGGATCCTGCTGCCGATGGCCCGCCCGGCCATGGCGACGGTCTCCGTGCTGGCCGTCGTGGGGAGCTGGAACAACTTCATGCTGCCCCTGGTGGTCTTCAGCGACGAGTCGAGCTGGACGCTGCCGCTCGGCATCCAGCAGTTCCAGGGCCAGTACGCCACCGACACCGCCCGCGTCCTCGCCTACCTGATCCTGGCCATGGTGCCGGCGCTCGGGTTCTACGCCATCGCTGAACGTCACCTGGTCGGTGGGCTCACCGCGGGTGCGACGAAAGGGTGAACATGCTCCACGTCTCAGGAAGCCGGCTCCTCACCCCCGAAGGCACGCCCGTCCGGCTCAGGGGGGTGGGCCTCGGGGGCTGGATGAACATGGAGAACTTCATCACCGGCTATCCCGCCAACGAGACCTCGATGCGCGCGGCGGTGACCGGCGTGCTGGGCGAGGAGCGGGCCGAGCTCTTCTTCGACCGGCTGCTCACCTCGTTCTTCACCGGGAGCGACGCCGGGCTGCTGGCCGGGCTCGGCATGAACTGCGTGCGCATCCCGGTCAACTACCACCACTGGGAGTCCGACGACCGGCCCATGGAGATCGACCCGAGGGGCTTCCGGCACCTCGACCGGGTGATCGGCCTGCTGGGCGAGCGCGGTCTCTACAGCGTGATCGACCTGCACGCCCTGCCCGGCTCCCAGAACCAGCACTGGCACAGCGACAACCCCACGCACGTGGCGGCGTTCTGGCAGCACCGGCACTTCCAGGACCGGGCCGTGCACCTGTGGGAGGCGCTGGCCGACCACTACCGCGGGCATCCGTGGGTGGCCGGGTACAACGTGGTGAACGAGCCGGGCGACGTCTCGGGCAAGGTGGTCGGCCCGTTCTACGACCGCCTGGTCAAGGCCGTACGGGCCGCCGACCCGGACCACGTCCTGTTCCTGGACGGCAACACCTACGCCACCGACTTCTCGATGTTCCGGGAGATGTACGAGAACACGGTGTTCGTCATGCACGACTACGCCCTGGCCGGGTTCGCCCACGGCGGCCCGTACCCGGGGCTCACCAGGGGCGAGTGGTGCGACCGCGGCCAGCTGGAGGAGACCTTCGCCCGGCGGTCCCGGTTCCAGCGCGAGACCGGCACGCCGTTGTGGGTGGGCGAGTTCGGCCCGGTCTACACCGGCGACCCGGACCGGGACGCGCAGCGCTACCAGGTCCTGCGCGACCAGCTCGACATCTACGACGCCCACGACGCGGGCTGGTCGCTCTGGACGTACAAGGACGTGGGCCTCCAGGGCCTGGTGCACGCGTCGGGGGCGTACCTGGACCGGTTCGGCGCGTTCATCGGCAAGAAGCGGCGGCTCGGCGCGGACCGGTGGGGCTCGACCATGGAGGAGTGCGCCGACGTGCTCGCCCCGCTGCACCGGCTGGTCGAGACCGAGTTCCCGGACTGGACGCCCTACCCGTGGGGCGCCCGCTACCAGACCGACGACCTGATCAGGCACATCCTCCTCGCCCAGGCCCTGCTGCCCGAGTACGCCGGGCTGTTCAGGGGGCTCGGCGACGACGAGCTGCTGGCCCTGGCCGACTCCTTCACGCTGGAGCAGTGCGTACGGCGTGAGCCGCTGCTCGACCTGCTGGCCGCCAATCTCACCGGGTGACAAACCGCTCATACAGTCGGGTGCGTCACACCACCGGGCAAACTATCGCCATCACTGCTTGCGCTAGGTATGCTTCGGCTGCCCTAATTTAGGTAAGCCTTTCCTCAGCCAGCAGGAGTGACGGTGTTCGCCAGCTACCTCATCGGACTGCGCGAGGGACTGGAGGCGACGCTCGTCGTCTCCGTCCTCATCGCCTTCCTCGTCAAGAGCGACAGGAAGGACAAGCTTCCCCAGGTCTGGACGGGCGTCGCCGCGGCGGTCGCGCTGTCCGTCGGCTTCGGCGCGCTGCTGACCTTCACCGCCGCCAACCTCGGGCACATGGGGCAGGAGCTGTTCGACGCGATCACCTCGCTGCTGGCCGTCGCGTTCGTCACGTGGATGATCTTCTGGATGCGGCGCACCGCCCGCGCGCTCTCCGGCGAGCTGCGGGGCAAGCTCTCCGACGCGCTGCAGATGGGCTCGCTCGCGGTGGTCGTGATGGCCTTCCTGGCCGTGGCCCGCGAGGGGCTTGAGACGGCGTTGCTGTTCTTCGCCGCCGTCCAGGGCGCGACCGCCACCGTGGACCCCCTGCTCGGCATCGCGCTCGGGCTGCTCACGTCGGTGGTCATCGGCTGGGGGCTGTACAGGAGCGCGCTGAAGATCAACCTCACCAAGTTCTTCACCTGGACGGGCCTGCTGCTCATCCTGGTCGCCGCCGGCATCTTCAAGTACGGCGTGCACGACCTCCAGGAAGCCAACATCCTGCCCGGCCTGAGCTCCTACGCCTTCGACATCAGCGCCGTCCTGCCCGCCGATTCCTGGTACGGCGCGCTGCTTTCCGGCATGCTCAACATCACGCCGCAGCCGAGCATCGCCGAGGCCGTGGCCTGGATCGTCTACCTCGCGCCCACTCTCTTCCTCTTCCTGCTGCCACAGCGGGTGAAGACCACTCCCGCCTCCACCGCACCCGCGGCCTGAACAGGAGCATCATGCGTACCGCCATCAGCCTGTCCTTCGGCGCGCTCGCCCTCGCGGGCCTGACCGCGTGCGGCTCGGGCACCACCGCCACGGAGACCGCCAAGGGCCCGGCCGCCGCACCCGGCAAGATCACCGTGGCCGCGTCGGACACCGAGTGCAAGGTCGCGACCGCCGAGATCGCGGCGGGCACGAGCACGTTCACGATCACCAACGGCGGCTCCAAGGTGACCGAGTTCTACGTGTACGCCCCCGGCGACCGGGTGATGGCCGAGGTCGAGAACATCGTGCCCGGCCTGACCAGGGAGCTGGTCGCCGAGCTGCCGGCCGGCGCGTACGAGACCGTCTGCAAGCCCGGCATGGTGGGCAAGGGCATCCGCAACGCGCTGAAGGTGACCGGCGAGCACAAGGCGCTCACCTCCGACGCCCAGCTCGCCGACGCCGTCGCCAGCTACAAGCGCTACATCAAGTCGCAGAGCGACACGCTGCTGGTCAAGACGCAGGAGTTCGTGGACGCCGTCAAGGCCGGCGAGATCGACAAGGCCAAGGAGCTGTACCCGGTCTCGCGGACGTACTGGGAGCGCATCGAGCCGGTCGCGGAGATCTTCGGCGACCTCGACCCGGCCATCGACGCCCGCGAGGCGGACCTGGCCGACGGCGAGGAGTGGACCGGATTCCACCGGATCGAGAAGGATCTGTGGATCAAGAAGGACATCAGCAAGGACGGCCCGGTCGCCGACAAGCTGATCGCCGACGTCAAGACCATCGTCCAGAAGTCCAACGCCGCCGAGCTGACCCCGCTCAACCTGGCCAACGGCGCCAAGGAACTGCTCGACGAGGTGGCCTCCGGGAAGATCACCGGCGAGGAGGACATCTGGTCGCACACCGACCTGTGGGACTTCGACGCCAACCTCCAGGGCTCCAAGGCCGCCGTGCAGTCGCTGCGCCCGGTGCTGGAGCAGCGCTCCCCCGACCTGGTCAAGACGCTGGACGAGAAGTTCGCCGCCGCGGAGGCCGCGCTGGGCGCGCACCAGAAGGGCGACGGCTGGAAGCTGCACGACGAGCTGTCCAAGGCCGAGCTGAAGGCGCTGTCCGACGCGATCAACGCGCTGGCCGAGCCGATCAGTAAGATCGCACCGGTCATCGCCAAGTAACGGGAGGTGGGGGCGTTGTCGCAGGCCGGCGGGCGGATGAGCCGCCGCAAGCTGTTCGGGCTGGGCGCCGCGGGCGCGGCCGTGCTCGGGGCGGGGGCGGTGACGACCAGGTCGCTGCTGGAGGAGCCGCCGGTCGCGCACGCCGCATCGACGTCCGATCCGTTCCCGTTCTACGGGCAGCACCAGGCGGGCGTCGTCACGCCCGCCCAGGACCGGCTGCACTTCGTCGCCTTCGACGTCATCACCGACAAGAAGGCCGAGCTGGTCGACCTGCTCCAGGAGTGGACGGCCGCGGCGGCCCGGCTGACGCAGGGCAAGGAGGCCGGGGCGTTCGGCGCGGTGGGCGGGGCGGCCGAGGCGGCGCCCGACGACACCGGCGAGGCGCTGGGGCTGCCCGCCTCGGGGCTGACGCTCACGATCGGGTTCGGCCCGTCGCTGTTCGACGACCGGTTCGGGCTGGCGGGCAAACGACCGGCCGCGCTGGCCGACCTGCCGAAGTTCCCCGGCGAACAGCTCATCCCGGAGATCTCGGGCGGGGACATCTGCGTCCAGGCGTGCGCGCACGACCCCCAGGTGGCCGTGCACGCCATCCGCAACCTGGCCAGGATCGGCTTCGGCAAGGTCTCGGTGCGCTGGTCGCAGCTCGGTTTCGGCCGTACGTCGTCCACGTCGCGGGCCCAGGCCACGCCGCGCAACCTCATGGGTTTCAAGGACGGCACCAACAACATGAAGCTGGAGGACGCCGACCTGCTGCGCGACCACCTGTGGGCGAGCGGCTCGGACGGTCCCGCCTGGATGGCGGGCGGCACGTACATGGTCACCAGGAAGATCCGCATGACGATCGAGACCTGGGACCGCGCCTCGCTCGCCGAGCAGGAGCAGATCTTCGGCCGGGACAAGGGCGAGGGCGCGCCGCTGGGCAGGAAGGCCGAGTTCGACCCCGTGGACTTCGCCGCCAAGGGCCCCGACGGGCAGCCGCTGATCAAGGACGACTCGCACGTCAAGCTGGCGCACCCGAGCAACAACGGCAACGCCCACCTGCTGCGCCGCGGCTACAACTTCGTCGACGGCTCCGACGGCCTCGGCCGCCTGGACGCCGGGCTGTTCTTCATCGCCTACCAGCGCGACCCGCGCAAGCAGTTCGTGCCCGTGCAGATGAACCTGGCCCGGCACGACGCGCTCAACGAGTACATCAAGCACGTCTCCAGCGGCCTGTTCGCCTGCCCGCCCGGCGTCCAGGACGCGGGCGACTACTGGGGCCGCACCCTGTTCGCCTGACCCTGCTCAGCGCCCGCCGTCAGCGGTGGCGGGCGCGCGAGGCCTGGGCGTGGGCGCGGTTGGCGCAGCGGGTCGAGCAGAACTGCCGCTTGCCCGGCCGGCTGCGGTCGACGAAGGCGTCGGCGCACGGCGTGGCCGCGCACTGGCGCAGCCGTTCCCAGTCGCCGGCCGCCGCGAGTTCCAGCAGCTCGGTGACGGCCCGCACGGCGAGCCGGCCCGCCGCCGTCGCCCCGTCCGGCGCGACCAGCCGCAGCCGGGGCACGCCGCCCGCGTGCTCCACCGCCGCCCGCGCCGGCAGCCGGGCCACCCACTCCGCCAGCGCCCCCGCCCGGCCGCCGGGCTCGGCGGCCAGCACCGCCCGCAGCCGCTCGCGCACCTCCCTGACCTCCCGCAGGTCCTCCTCGCCGAGCCCGTGGTCGTTCTCAAGCGGTTCGCCCAGTTCGCGGCAGAAGCGGCGCAGCTCCGCCACGTCGGGCAGCCGCTCGGGATCGTCCAGGTACTCGTCCCACGTGTTGGCCAGATCGACGGCCACGAGACCCGTCTCGATGAACTGGCGCATCCCTCACCCTCCTGCTACCGTCACGACTATGAGCACTATAACCCCTGACAGAAAGTTGACCGTCCTCGACGCGCCGTCCAACCTCGGCCTGCGTCCACTCGCCGAGGATGTCATCCCCGGCTGCTACAAGGCTCCCTGGGCGTTGCGGGACAACGGGCTGGTCGCCCGGATCGGCGCGGCCGACGCGGGCGCGCTGGTCCCGCCCCGCTACGTGGCCACCTGGAAGCCCGGCGACGGCGTGCGCAACGGCGCGGCCATCGCCGCCTACACCCGGCGGCTGGCCGACCGCGTGGCCGGGATCAGGGCCGGCGGGGGCTTCCCCGTCCTGCTCGGCGGCGACTGCTCGATCCTGCTCGGCCCCGCGCTCGCCCTGCGCAGGACGGGCCGCTACGGGGTGGCCTACCTCGACGCCCACACCGACTTCCGCCACCTCGGCAACTCGCCGCACGTCGGCGCGGCGGCCGGCGAGGACCTGGCCCTGGTGACCGGCCGCGGCGACGACTACCTGACCGACATCGACGGCCTGCGCCCGTACGTCCGGGACGAGGACGTCATCGTGCTCGGCGTCCGGGACGGCGACGACGTCCAGGAGCTCGCCGCCGAGGGCATCGCCTTCGTCGCCGGGGACGACATCCCCCTGGAGGCCGCCGAGCGCGTGCTCGTGCGCGACGACCTGGACGGCTTCTGGATCCACGTGGACGCCGACGTGCTCGACCCGTCCGTGCTGTCGGCCGTCGACTCGCCCACCCCCGGCGGCCTGACCGGCGACCAGCTCGCCGGCCTGCTCCGCGGGCTGCTCGCGCTGCCCGGGGCGGCCGGGATCGAGTTCACCATCTTCGACCCCGACCTCGACGAGGACGGCGGCCAGGCGGCCGCCCTGACCGACATCCTCGTCTCAGCCCTGACCTGACCCGTGGCCGTCCGGGGCGGAGCCGTCCGCCCGCAGGATGCGGAAGACGGGATGACCAGCCGCGATCCGGCGGAAACTGTCCAGCGGCGCCTTCGGGCCGAGTCCGAGGTGGGGCCGCGCGCCGGGCGCCACGGCGGCGTAGCGGCGCAGGATCTCGGCGCGGCGTTCGACCGGGACCTCCGCCAGCCGGATCGGCGCCGCCCGCCTGCGACGCCGCAGCACGGCCCGGCCGCCGGCGGCCCGGACGTTGCGCACCCAGTTCGCCTCCGGCCCGAGCATGGAGACCAGGTACTCGCCGCCGTCGTGCCTGGCGACCGCGACGGGCACCGACGTGAGCGCCCCGCTGCGGCGTCCCACCACCTGGAGCACCGCCCCCTGGGGCAGCGGCAGCCACCGGGAGGCGTAGGTCAGCGCGTCGAGCCGGTTCATCGCCCGCGTGAGCGCGTTGGGCCGCCCGCCCCGGTACATCAGGCGCTTGAGCGCCCCCGGCCACCGGGCGACGTGGATCACCGCGCCCTCCTCCACAGCAGCACGACCGCCACCAGCCCCGGGACCAGCGGAAGGACCTGCAGCCAGCCGAGCAGCGGCGCCAGGCCGACCTCGCCGTTGCTGTCCCGGACGGTCAGGCCCGCGAGCGCGATGCACGAAGCCGCCACGAACAGCCCGGCCCCCATCCATCGGGCCCACCCCCTGCCCGCCCCGGCCGCCCGGACGGTGACGAGCCAGCCGGCCAGCCCGAGCGCCCCCACGACCGAGAGGATCACCGTGTACGCGGTGACCCCCTCGTCGATCCTCCCCGGCCCCAGCTCCGGATAGCCCGCCCTGAGGTACTCGGCCAGCCCGGAGCGGTAGGCGAAGGCGAAGAGGGTGACCAGCACCGTGAGCGCGGCGCCGCCGTACAGCAGGGCGGAGGCTCCGCGCGGCTTCCCTGTCATGACATGAGTCCCTTCTGGACGACATTCTTACAAAGTATGTTTTGACTATACTTACCACGTAAGAATCGAGAAAGGGCACCATGTCCCCGAAACGCACCCGCGGCCAGAACGCCGGGCTGACCCGGCAGGCCATCCTGCGGGCGGCTCTGGCGCTGGCCGACCGCGAAGGGCTGAAGGCGCTGTCCATGCGCCGCATCGGCCAGGAGCTCGGGGTCGAGGCCATGTCCCTCTACCAGCACGTCGGCAGCAAGGACGCGCTGCTCGACGGCCTGGTCGAGCAGGTCGTCACGCAGGCCGCGCCGCTGCTGACCGAGGCCGTCTCGTGGCAGGAGGGCCTGCGCGAGTACGCCCACGCGCTGCTGCGGGCGCTGCTCGCGCATCCGAACGTCGTCCCCCTGGTGGTCAGCCGTCCCGCGATCACGCCCGGGAACCTGCGCCTGATGGAGGAGGGGCTGCGCGTGCTGCGCGCGGCGGGGCTGCCGCCGGACCGCGCGCTGGACATGCTCTACGCCGTGACCGGTTTCGTCGTCGGCCACGTCGCCGTCCTGGCCGCCGGTGGGGTCGCCGGTGGGGCCGAGCGGGCCGCGCCCGCGATGCGCGACATCCCCGAGCCGGACCTGGTGGAGACCCCGCTGCTGGCCGAGGCCACCCGGGCGCGGCGCGCCCAGCCGTCCTCGGGGACCGACCGCCGTTTCGTCTTCGCGCTCGAAGCCATGCTGCGCGGCTTCGGCGAACCCAGCGAAAGCGGCGAACCCTGACGGAAGCGGCGAGCGCTAGCGGAAGACGTACCCGCTCGTGCTGGTGCGGCCGGCGGCGTTCGTGGCGGTGACCGAGGTCCACGGGCCCGGCGGGACGTACGGGGCCCACGCCGACTCGGGGCGGCCCGGCCCGTGCCACCGCTGGGCCACGCCGACCTCACGGCCGCCGGGCGAGGCGAAGCGCAGGGTGCCGCCGCGCAGGTTGTAGCCCTCGACGGTGATCCCGGGCCGGCCGTCCCGTTCCTCGCGGTAGGCGTTCACGATGATCGGCTCCCGGCCGCCGTTCGCGATGTCGTCGGCCAGCGACGGGGTGGACGGGCTCGCCTGGCAGGTGAAGAAGGGCTCCCAGCCATAGGAGATGATCTTCGAGGCGTGCCCGCCCGTCGCCATGATCTGCTGGTCGAGCCGGGCCTTGCTGGTGCGTCCCCGCAACGGCAGCGGCTCGACCCGCCCGCACTCGCCGTCCGCGGGCGCGGGCTCGAAGCCCTCGACGTTGACCCACAGCTCGACCCCGGCGGGCACACTCTTGGCCGCCGCCTCGATGTAGTCCCTGGTGGGCCCGTAGTAGCCGTCGGCGTTGCGCACCCGGCCGACCACCGGGACGAGCCGGGGGGCGACCATGGACCCGCCCTCCTCGATCCCGTGCACGGGGACCTTGCCCGTGCCCCGCCCGTCCTGCACGGCGACGGCCATGGGCGCGCCGGCGCGGGTGGCGGCGATGTCGGCCAGCCCGCCGGGCACCTGGCCGGGCGGGAAACCGCGGCCCCTGCGGGCGTCGATGTAGGGGCTGACCAGGATCTTCCGGCCGGGCAGCACGGCTGCGACGGCCGCGTGCTGGGCCGCGTACAGGGCGAGGACGGGGTCGCGCGGCCCCCGTTCGCGCATGGCCAGCTCGAACGACTGGTAGACCCCGCCGAAGGCGGCCGACCCGCCGAACCGCTCGCGGTAGCCGGCCAGCACCCGCGCGGTGAAGGCGTTCAGCGCGGCGAGGTGCGCGAGGTCGGGCTCCCACGGCTTGCCCCGCCGCTGCGGCGCGGCGGGCAGCCCGGGGAACACCTTCATCCCGTACGCCGCCGCCTCCTCGACCAGGTTGCCGAGCCCGTCGCCGTCGGTGGAGACCAGCACCACGTCCTGGACGCGCGCGGCGCACGACGCGGCCAGCGACACGCGGTAGAAGACCCGCCCGCCGCTGTCGATCCGCCGGTCGAGCCCCGGGCAGCGCAGCACGGAACGCCCGAACTCCTCGCTGGTCACGTACGTGTAGACGTGCCGGATCCGTTTGCCGGGCACCTGTGCGCAGGGCCGTCCGTCCACCCGGCAGGCGGCGAACTCCGGCTCCATCGGCCCGGCGTCGAACCGCGGTCCGAACGTGACGAGCGTGTCGCCGCCGAGCGAGTGGATCGCCTCCACCGTCCGCCGCGTGACGCACACGTCGGCCCGGGGCATGACCCAGTAGCCGGTGATCGCGTACGGCGAGGTCACCCGCGGGTCCCTGGGCGGGCACCCGTCGTCGCCGGCGCCGGGCCCGGCCGGGACCACGACGAGGACGGCGAGGACCGCCATCACGACCAGCCACCGTAACCGGCGCACCCATGCTCCCCTCGACGTACCGACCAGAGTAGGCATCTACCCGATCCGCGGCCGGTAGTGCCCCGGTGCCGGCCGGCCGCGGGGCGGCACGGACAATGGAGTCATGGTGAGCATCGACCTCAGTGGCAGGACGGCGCTGGTCACGGGCTCGACCCAGGGCATCGGGGCGGCCATCGCGACCGGTCTGGCACAGGCGGGCGCGCGCGTCGGCGTCAACGGCCGCAGCGAACGCTCGGTGGCCGCGGCCATCGAGCGCATGGACCATCGCGGCCTGGTCGCCGCGCCCGGCGACGTCGCCACCGACGAAGGGCTCCAGCGGGTGCTCGGCTCGCTGCCGCAGGTGGACATCCTCGTCAACAACCTGGGCATCTTCGAGGCCAGGCCGGCGCTGGAGATCGACGACGCGGAGTGGCGGCGCTTCTTCGAGGTCAACGTCCTGTCGGCGGTGCGCCTCACGCGCGCCTACCTGCCCGGCATGATCGAGCGCGGCTGGGGCCGGATCCAGTACATCGCCAGCGACTCGGCCATCGTCACGCCCACCGAGATGATCCACTACGGCATGAGCAAGACGGCGCTGCTGGCCGTCTCGCGCGGGTTCGCCAAGGAGGCCGCCGGCAGCGGGGTGACGGTCAACTCGGTGATCGCCGGGCCCACGCACACCGGCGGCGTGGAGGAGTTCGTCTACCAGCTCGTGGACCGGGAGCTGCCGTGGGAGGAGGCGCAGCGGGCGTTCATGCGCGAGCACCGTCCGCAGTCGCTGCTCCAGCGGCTGATCGAGCCCGAGGAGATCGCCAACATGGTCGTCTACCTCAGCTCGCCGCTCGCCTCGGCGACCACCGGCGGCGCCCTGCGCGTGGACGGCGGCTACGTGGACGCCATCCTGCCCTGACCGCCCGCCCGCGCTCAGTACGACTGGAGCTCGATCAGGTTGCCCTCCGGGTCGCGCAGGTGGGCGGTACGCAGGCCGGGCCCCCAGGCGGGCCGGTCCTGCGGCGGCGCGGCGACGGTGGCGCCCAGCCCGACGAGCCGGTCGGCCTCGCCGTCGACGTCGTCGACCCGCATCACCAGCATCACCGTGTCCTGGGCGCCCGCCACCGGCAGCCCGGACGTGCCGACGACCTCGGCGACGCAGTCGCGGCCGAAGAGCACGAGACCGGCCTGGCCGTCGATGTCCCAGTTGGCGTACGCGGCCTCCGTCAGCACCTTCACCGGCTCCAGCCCGAGGGCGGCCCGGTAGAAGGCGACGCTCGCCGGGAAGTCGCGCACCAGCAGCCGAGGGTAGAGAGCGTCCATCCTGATCCTCCGAAATTAGTGGGTGGTCACCAACTATTGGGAACAACCTACACTTCTCGACGAGATGGAACTGCCACCCACCCTGCTCGGGACGACCACCTTCGTGCTGCACAAGGTCGGCGTCGCGGGCCGGCGCGCCCTGGCCACGCGACTCACCGCCGACACGGGGCTGAGCCTGTGGGAGTTCGCGGCGCTGGCCACGCTCGACGACTTCGGCCCGGCCGCCCAGCGGGAGGTCGGCGACCGGCTGGGCCTCGACCCGAGCGACATGGTCCGCCTGATGGACGGCCTCATGGCCGAAGGGCTGGCCGCCCGGGAGCGCGACCCCGCCGACCGCCGCCGCTACCGGATCTCGCTGACCGCCGCCGGCCGGGACGCCCTGGAACGGGCCCGCGCGGTGGTCGCGGACGTCGAAAGGGAGACGCTCGCCCCGCTGACCGACGCCGAGCGCCGGGACCTCCACAGCCTGGTCACAAAACTCTTCTCACCCTGACAAATCCCATAACTCACGTCAACTGACGAACAACTGTCACAACAACTGCCCTCTTTGCACAAAGAATCAGATCATGTTAGATGGAGGGCAAGCTCCGGGAGAGAGGACCGGGCATTGTGACGCTGATCCTCGATGGCGTCCGCGTACGGCAGCGCGGGGAGACCTGGCTCGACGACATCCACCTGGAACTACCTCACGGACTGACCACCCTCGTCGGCCCGATGAACTCGGGAAAGACCACGCTCATGCGGGTCGCCGCCGGTTTGCAGCCGCCGGATTCGGGGCGGGTGCTGGTCAACGGAAATGACGTCACCTCGATTTCCGTGCGAAAGCGCTCGATCGCCTTCGTCTATCAGCAATTCATCAATTACCCGTCCCTCACCGTTTACGAGAACATCGCCTCGCCGTTGCGGCTGGACCGGTCGTACCGCAAGGACGGCATCGACCGGCGGGTGCGGGAGGTGGCCGCGGTCATGGGCCTCGGCGACCTGCTGGGCCGCAGGCCCGCGGAGCTGTCGGGCGGCCAGCAGCAGCGCACGGCGATCGCCCGCGCGCTGGCCCGGCCCGTGGACGTGCTGCTGCTCGACGAGCCGCTGGCCAACCTCGACTTCAAGCTCCGCGAGCAGTTGCGCGAGGACCTCAGGCGCATGTTCACCGGCTCGCCGGGCGTCGTCCTCTACTCCACCGCCGACCCGAACGAGGCCCTGACCTTCGCCGCGCCCGCCGTGGTGCTCGGCGAGGGCCGCGTGCGGCACGTCGGCGACCCGGCCACCATGTACGCCGAGCCGCCCACGCTCGCCGTCGCAGCCACGCTCAGCGACCCGCCGCTGAACCTGCTGCCCGGCACGGTCAGGGACGGCCGGATCGAGGTCATGGGCACCTCCTTCCCCGCGCCGGCCGCGACCGCCTCCGGCCAGGGGGTCGTGCTGGGCATCCGCCCCCATCAGGTGACGATCACCAGGACCGGCCCCGGCCTGCTGGAGCTGCCCGCCGAGATCAGGCTGGCCGAGGTGACCGGCGGCGCGACGTTCCTGCACCTGCTGCTGGCGGGACGCCGGCACCTGGTCGCCCACCTGCCGGGCACCCGCCCGTTCACGCCGGGCCAGGCGGCCACCGCGTACGTGGACCCGCGGCACGTCTTCGTGTTCGACGAGGCCGGCGGCCGATTACCGGTCGCCCCGGCGGCGGGGGCGGGACGGCATGGCTGACATCCGCCTGGAGGGCGTGGGCCACAGCTACGACGGCGGCCGCACGTGGGCGCTCAGGCCGACGACCTGGACCTGGCGCGGCGGCCGGGCCTACGCCCTGCTCGGCCCGAGCGGCTGCGGCAAGACGACGCTGCTGAACATCGTCTCGGGGCTGCTCACGCCCACGGCAGGCCGGATCTGGTTCGACGACCGCGAGGTCACCGGGGTTCCCACGGCCGGCCGCGACATCGCGCAGGTCTTCCAGTTCCCCGTCCTGTACGAGGAGATGTCCGTCTACGACAACCTGGCCTTCCCACTGCGCAACAGGAAGGTCCCGGCCGAGGAGGTCCGCCGGCGCGTGCTGCGCGTCTCGGCCATGCTGGGCCTGGACGACGTGCTGCGCCGCCGGGCGCGCCGGCTCGACCCGGGCCGCAAGCAGATCGTCAGCCTGGGCCGCGGCCTGGTGCGCGAGCAGGTGGCGGCCGTGCTGCTCGACGAGCCGCTGACCGTGGTGGACCCGGCGCTGAAGTGGACGTTGCGCAGCAAGCTCAAGGAGATCCACCGCGACACCGGCCACACCCTGGTCTACGTCACCCACGACCAGACCGAGGCGCTGACCTTCGCCGACGAGGTGGTCGTGCTCAACGACGGCGAGATCGTGCAGGCCGGGGAGCCGGCCGAGCTGTTCCTGTCGCCCGCGCACGAGTTCGTCGGGCACTTCATCGGCTCCCCCGGCATGAACGTGCTGCCCGCCGAGATCGACGGCGACGTGGTCAGGATCGGTGACTCGGTGGTCGGCGCGGTGGTCGGCACGGTGGTCGGCACGGTGGCCGGCGCGGGGGCCGGCGCGCTGCCGCCTGGGCCGGTGCGGATCGGCGTGCGGCCCGAGTTCGTCCGGGTCGGCGGGCCGCCCGCCGGGCCCGGCGTGGCGGCCAGGGTGACCCGGATCGACCGCATGGGCTCGCACGACCTGGTGCGCGCCGAGGTCGGCGGCCATCCGGTGATCGCCAGGACCGAGGCGGGCTCGTCCTGGACGCCGGGCGCGGTCGAGTTCCTGCATTTCCCCGCGGACCGGACGTTCCTGTTCCGCGACGAGGTCAGGTGCGGCTCGCTCGCACCCCTGGACGGAAGGGGGCAGGCATGAGCGACCGGACCGCCGTCGCGGGCAGCCAGGCGGATGGCGAGGTCGTACCGGCCGCCGCCGCGCCCGCCGCCGCGGAGGCCGACGGGGCCGACGGGGCCGCCGGGCCGCGCGCCGATCCCCGTCCGCGGAACAACCGGGCCTGGCTGCTGGTGCTGCCGGTCGTGGTGTCGGTGGCCTTCACCGCGGTGATCCCGCTGATGACCGTCGTGAACTTCTCCGTCCAGGACGTCTTCAGCCCGGTGGACCGGGTGTTCGTCGGCCTGGACTGGTTCCGGCAGATCGCCCGCGACCCCGAGGTGCGCGCGGCGCTCGTGCGCACGCTGCTGTTCTCCGCGCAGGTGCTGCTGGTGGAGGTCCCGCTCGGGGTGGCCATCGCGGTCTGCATGCCGCGCCGCGGGTTCTGGGTGTCGGTGGCGCTGGTGCTGGTGGCGCTGCCGCTGCTCATCCCGTGGAACGTCGTGGGCACGATCTGGCAGATCTTCGCCCGCGGCGACATCGGGCTCGGCGGCTGGGCGGTCAACAACCTGCTGCACGTCAACTTCAACTACACGCTCGACTCGGCCGACGCCTGGATCACCGTCCTGGTCATGGACGTGTGGCACTGGACGCCGCTGGTGGCGCTGCTGGCCTACGCGGGGCTGCGGTCGATCCCCGAGCCGTACTTCCAGGCGGCGCAGATCGACGGCGCGTCGGCGTGGGCGACGTTCCGGCACATCCAGTTGCCGAGGCTGCGCGGGGTGCTGACGATCGCGATCCTGCTGCGGTTTATGGACAGCTTCATGATCTACACCGAGCCGTTCGTGGTGACCGGGGGCGGGCCGGGGAACGCGACCTCGTTCCTGAGCATCCTGCTGTCGAAGATCGCCGTCGGCCAGTTCGACCTGGGCCCGGCGGGCGCGTTCTCGCTGCTGTACTTCCTGCTCGTGCAGATCGCCTGTTACGTCTTCTTCACCGTGCTGACCAGGTCGGGGAGGTGAGTCCCACGCGCCACCGGCTGCCGTGGGCGCGCACGGTCTTCTGGCTGTACGCCGCCACGCTGATGTTGCCGCTGCTGTGGATGTTCGGCATGTCCATCCGCCCGAACGAGGACATCCTGGGCAGCTTCTCGCTGATCCCGCAGCGGGTGACCTTCGACAACTACGTCACGTTCTTCACCGACCCGTCGTGGTATTCGAGCTACCTCAACTCCATCGTCTACACCTCGATGAACGCGGTCATGTCGCTCGTCGTGGCGCTGCCGGCGGCGTACGCGTTCTCGCGGTTCCGCTTCGCCGGGGACAAGCACCTGTTCTTCTGGCTGCTGACGAACCGGATGGCGCCGCCGGCGGTGTTCCTGCTGCCGTTCTTCCAGATCTACCAGGCGGTCGGTCTGTTCGACACGCATCTGGGCGTGGCGATCGCGCACATGCTGTTCAACGTGCCGCTGGCGGTCTGGATCCTGGAGGGCTTCATGTCGGGGATCCCCCGGGAGATCGACGAGACCGCGGCGATCGACGGGTATTCGCTGCCGCGCTTCTTCGTCCGGATCTTCCTGCCGATGATCCGGTCCGCGCTCGGCGTCACCGCGTTCTTCTGCTTCATGTTCAGCTGGGTGGAGCTGCTGATCGCCAGGACGATCACATCGGTGGACGCCAAGCCCATCGCGGCCACCATGACGCGGACGGTGAGCGCGGCAGGCGTGGACTGGGGGCTGCTGGCCGCGGCCGGCGTGCTGACCATCGTCCCGGGGGCCGTCGTCATCTGGTTCGTGCGCAACTACATAGCCAAGGGGTTCGCCCTGGGGAGGGTCTGACCGTGCAGTGGATGGTGTGGACCGCCCCCACGGCCCTGGTGTTCGCCGGGCTGGCGCTGCTCCTGTGCGTGATGGCCGTCTGGGGGCGGATCTCGCCTCCGGTGGCCAGGCGCGGGTTCCTGCGGATCGAGACCGACCGGGGCGACCGGCTGTACATCGGCCTGATCAGCGCGGCCGTCGTGCTGGCCCTGTGGATCGCAGTCACCGACCTGTCCATGTGGGCGGCGCTCGGCGTCGCGCTGCTGGTCATGGTCGTGATCGGGATATGGGGCTGAGAGGAAGGGGAGCCAGGCGATGAGGCATGCGGTGGGTGTCGCGGCGGCGGTCGTGGCGGCGCTGGCCCTGGTGGCGGCCGGTTGCACGGGCGGCGGCGAGGAGAAGCCGAAGAGCGACTTCAAGGAGGCCGACGGCAGGGCCGCGGCGCAGCGGTGGGTGTCGGAGGAGTTCACGCCGAGCACCCTGTCCAAGGACCGGCAACTGGCGGAGATGGACTGGTTCATCAAGGCGGCGGCGCCGTACCGGGGCATGCAGATCAACGTGGTGTCCGAGACGATCACCACGCACGAGTACGAGTCGCAGAAGCTGGCCAGGGCGTTCACCGAGATCACCGGGATCAGGGTCAAGCACGACCTGATCCAGGAGGGCGACGTCATCGAGAAGCTCCAGACGCAGATCCAGGGCGACCAGAACATCTACGACGCCTACGTCAACGACTCCGACCTCATCGGCACCCACTCGCGCGGCACGTACGTGTTCCCGCTGTCGGACTACATGGCCGGAGAGGGCAGGAACGTCACCTCCCCCACCCTCGACCTGAACGACTTCATCGGCATCAGCTTCACCACCGGCCCCGACAAGAAGATCTACCAGCTCCCCGACCAGCAGTTCGCGAACCTCTACTGGTTCCGCTACGACTGGTTCACCGCCCCGGCGATCAAGAAGCAGTTCAAGGACGCCTACGGCTACGACCTGGGCGTTCCGGTCAACTGGGCGGCCTACGAGGACATCGCCGACTTCTTCAGCAACAAGGTCAACGGCAACGGGACCGTCGACGGCCGGAAGGTCTACGGCCACATGGACTACGGCCGCAAGGATCCCTCGCTGGGCTGGCGCTTCACCGACGCCTGGCTGTCCATGGCGGGCAACGGCGACCCCGGCATCCCCAACGGCCTGCCGGTGGACGATTGGGGCATCCGGGTGGAGAACTGCCGTCCGGTGGGCTCGTCGGTCACCCGCGGCGGCGACACCAACGGCCCGGCCTCGGTGTACGCGCTCACCAAGTACGTGGACTGGCTGAAGAAGTACGCGCCCCGCGAGGCCGCCGGCATGAACTTCAGCGAGGCGGGCCCGGTCCCGGCGCAGGGCAACATCGCCCAGCAGATCTTCTGGTACACCACGTTCACGGCCGACATGACCAAGAAGGGCCTGCCGGTCGTCAACGACGACGGCACCCCCAAGTGGCGCATCGCGCCCAGCCCGCACGGCGTCTACTGGAAGGACGGCAACAAGCTCGGCTACCAGGACGCGGGCTCGTGGACGCTGCTCAACAACACCCCGAAGGACCGCAGGGCCGCGGCCTGGCTCTACGCCCAGTTCGTCACGTCCAAGACGGTGTCGCTGAAGAAGTCGATCACCGGGCTGACCTTCATCCGCGACTCCGACATCAAGAGCGACTACTTCAAGGACAACGCCGCCAAGTACGGCGGCCTGATCGAGTTCTACAACTCCCCCGCCCGCAAGCAGTGGACCCCGACCGGCACGAACGTGCCCGACTACCCCAAGCTGGCCCAGCTCTGGTGGCAGAACGTGGCCACCGCCGTCACCGGCGAGACCACCCCGCAGCAGTCGATGGACAACCTGGCCAGGCAGCAGGACGAGATCCTGGCCCGGCTGGAACGCCTGTCGCGCGAACGCCAGGGCTACGGCGGCCAGTGCGCGCCCAAGCTGAACCCCGAGCGTCCGGCCCAGTACTGGTTCGACCAGCCGGGCGCGCCCGCGCCGAAGCTGGCCGACGAGCGCGGCGAGCCGGCCACGCTCGACTACGACAAGCTCATCGCCCGGTGGAAGGCGGGCGGCTGACCAGCTCCCGCGCCAGCCAGTCGAAGGCGCGCTCCTGCATGGGCACGTCGAAGCAGTGCGGGGACGGCGCGAACACG
Source organism: Nonomuraea sp. NPDC003560 (assembly GCF_042878785.1). NCBI lineage: Bacteria > Bacillati > Actinomycetota > Actinomycetes > Streptosporangiales > Streptosporangiaceae > Nonomuraea > Nonomuraea sp. NPDC003560. The sequence continues at coordinate 461,116 of NZ_JBIAOF010000003.1, forward strand.
GCCTCGTAGCGGCCGGGGGCGTCGCGGTAGCGCGCGCCGATGCGGGCGTGCGCGCGGCGCATCCCGGCCTGCGGGAACAGGTCGTCGCGCAGGGCGTACTGGACCATGAGGGGGGCGGGGGCGCGGGCGGCCACCAGGTCGGGCCAGTCGCCCAGCCGCGACAGGCCCGGCGGGTAGAACATCCAGGTGTGCCGCTCGACGTGGCCGCCGGCCAGCAGGTCCGGGTAGGTCGAGACCATCGCGGCGACCACGACCGCCCGCACCCGCGCATCGAAGGCGCCGAGCAGCGCGGCCCGCAGCCCGCCGCCCGACACGCCGGCGCAGCCGACCTCGCCGACGTCCGGCCGGGAGCGCAGGTACGCCGCGGCGGCCAGGTCCTCGCCCGCCACCACCCCGGCGAACGAGGTGCCGAGCAGGGCGCAGTGCTTGGCCACGACGTGCTCGTGCCGGGCCGCCGCGCGGTCGTACCGGTCAGGCAGGCCGCCCTCCCCCTCCGGGACGTCGAGCGCGAAGCGGCGGCTGCCCCAGGTCAGCACGTCGTGGGCGAGCACGGCGAAGCCGCGGCGGGCCAGCTCGCCGGCGAACGCGCGGCCGCCGTAGACGTCCCGCCGCAGCCGCCGCACCTCGGGCGACGGCCCTTCCGGGCCGTCGGCGATCTTCTCCTTGCCCGCCCACTTCATGCCCGCGTGGCAGTGCAGCGCCACCACGCCGGGCAGCGGGCCGGGCAGCGGGCCGTCATGGTCGCGCGGTCTCAGCAGGTACGCCCGGGTCCGCGGCCCGAACCCGACCGTCCACGACAGTTCCTCGCCGTGCAGGTCGCCGTCGGTCCACGTGCGCTCGACCCGCACGTCCGCGGCGGTCAGGGCGGGCACCCCGATCGCCTGCCGGGCCGCCGCCCGCAACTGCGGCCCCGGCAGGGACGGGAACAGCTCCCACTGCCCGCCGACGACCTCGGCCAGCTCCCCGAACACCGCCGGGGCGGATCCGTCAGGCAAGGCGGGTGCCGGTGTCCGCCAGGCGCACGGGGGCGCCCGAGGCGGCCGACAGGTTGGCCGCGACGCCGGTCAGGACGCTGCGGATGCCGTCCAGGTAGCCCGCCTGCCGGGCCAGCGGGTCGCCGGTCGGGCCGCGGAACACGTCGTCCAGCAGCAGCCGGTCGCCGCCGCCGTGGCCGCCCGCGCCCACCTCGATCGGCACCTCGCGCGGCTCGGCCCAGTGGGGGCGCAGGGTGAGCCGCTCCCACGCCCCGGCGGCGTGCTCCTTGGACGCGGCGCTCGGGTCGATCGCCGCGTGCGGCGGCGTCCAGGCCCGCTCGACCACCTCCAGCTCCAGCCGTCCGGCCGTGCCGTTGAAGGCCACCCGGTAGCCCTCGAAGGGCGCGTGGGCGTTCAGCGAGTACGTCAGCAGCGTCCCGTTGTCGTACCGGACCAGCACCGCCATGTTGTCGTCGATGGTCACGCCGTCGCCGAAGACGTCCTGGTCCCGGACGTAGCCGTCCTCGTGCTCGGCGTCCAGGTAGAGGCGCTTGAGCCGGGGATCGGCGGCGATGTCCAGGATGAACGGGTCGCTGCCGAGGCCGGGCGCGCCCCGGCCGCGTCCGGGACGGTCGGCCAGCCCCCGCGACCGCGCGTTGGCCGAGCCGTAGAACCGCAGCGAGGTCTGCGCGAAGACGGTCTCCGGCGCCGCCCCGAGCCACCAGTTGACCAGGTCGAAGTGGTGGGTGGACTTGTGCACGAGCAAGCCGCCCGAGCTGGCCCGGTCGCGGTGCCAGCGGCGGAAGTAGTCCGCGCCGTGGATGGTGTCGAGCGTCCACTCGAAGTGCGCGGACGTCACCTCGCCGATCGCGCCGTCCATGAGCAGGCGGCGCACGGCCGAGTTGCGCGGCGAGTACCGGTAGTTGAAGGTGACGATCAGCCTGCCGGTGCTCCGCCGGGCCGACTCGGCGATGGCCGCGCAGCTCCCGGCGTCCACGGTGAGCGGTTTCTCCACGATGACGTCGCGGCCCGCGTCCAGGGCCGCGCACACGTAGCGGGCGTGCGCGGCGTCCACGGTCGCGACCACGACCGCGTCGGCGAGTTCGAGCACCTTGCCGAACTCGGCGGGGGCGAAGCACGGCACCTCGTGGCCGATCCGCTCGGCGTAGTAGTCCATGCGGGTCCGGTTGGTGTCGCACAGGGCGACGACGGTGCCGGTGTCGCGCCACTCGCCGAGCAGCGCGTCGACGTACAGCTGCGCGCGGTGCCCGAGCCCGACGAACGCGTACCTCATGGTCGTCCTCTCAGCCGCCGAGGGCGGCGTTGGCCTCGGTCAGGAACTTCTGGGCGGCGACGTCGGGGGCCATCCGGCCGAAGATGACCTCCTCGGTGTACCGCTTGAGCATGTCCTCCAGGGCGCTGGCGCCCTTGGGCGGCGCGGTGGGCGGGTCGGCCAGCTCGCCCTTGATGGAGTCGACGAACTGCAGCGTCTTCTGGTCCGCGGGCGGCAGCTTGTCCTTGACCGCGGCCAGGACCTTCGAGCTGGCGGGCAGGCCGCGGTCGCTGAGGACGATCCCGCCGACCTCGGCGTCGTTGATCATGAAGTCGATGAACTTGGCGGCCTCGGCGGCGTGCTCGCTCTTGGCGGAGGCGGTGTAGAACATCGCCGGCTGGAGGAACATGCCGCCGGTGGTGGCGCCCTCCGCCTTGGGCAGGCGCAGCAGGCTCATCTCCTTGCCCGACGCCTTGGCGACCGCGCCGAGCTGGTTGCTCCACCACATGCCGGACGCGCCGGTGTTGGTGGCCAGCAGCGACTGGTCCACGCTGGTCGCGCCGACCTCGGCGGTCTTGGCGGCGTCGGGGCTGCCCTTGGCCTTGATCGTGTCCAGCATGACCTGCCACCAGGCCACGATCGTCTCCGGCGTGACGGCGATCTTGTTGCCCTGGTAGAAGGGCTCGCCGCGCTGTGCGGCGAAGATCTGCAGGAAGGCGGGGTTCCAGTTGAGCTGGGTGCCGTAGACCGTGCCGCCGCCCTTGGCGGTGATCTTCGAGCTGAGGTCGACGTAGTCCTTCCACGTCCACTTCGTGTCGTCGGGCACCTTCTGCCCGGCCGACTCCACCAGGGCCGGGTTGAGCACCACCGAGAAGACGTTCGCGCCGGTGGGGACGGCGAACTGCTTGCCGTCGATGCCGCCGGTGCCGAGCAGCTTGGGGTCGATGTCGGCGGTCTGGACCTTGCCGGTCAGGTCGGCCAGCGTGCCGCGGTCGGCGTACTCGCGAAGGCCGCGGATCTCCAGGGTGATGACGTCCGGGGCGTCGCTCGCGGCCACCTTCGTGGACAGCGTCTCGTAGTAGTTGGCGAAGTCGGAGAACTCGCCCTCGACGTCGATGCCCGGGTTCTTGGCCTCGAACTTCTTGATGGCCTCCTCGGTCATCTTCTGCCGCGCGTCGCTGCCCCAGTAGGAGAAGCGCAGCTTGACCTTCCCGCCGTCGTCGCCGCCGCTGCCGCAGGCCGCGGTGACCGCCAGCACGGCGGTGGCGAGCAGGGCCGCCGACCACGTCTTCTTGCCAGAGCTCACGGCTCTACCTCCTGTGGGATTCGTCTGTGTCGGGGGGCGGGGGAACTACTTCAGTCCCGTGGTGGCCACACCACGGATGAGGTACTTCTGGCCGGCCAGGAAGAAGCCGAAGATGGGCCCGAGCGCGACGATCGACATGGCGAACATCGGGCCCCACGACGAGTCGCTGCTGGCGTCGAGGAAGGTGCGCAACGCCACCGGAGCGGTGAAGTTGTCCGGGTTGTTGAGGTAGAGGAGCTGGCTGAGGAAGTCGTTCCACGTCCAGATGAACGTGAAGATCGCCGTCGTGGCCAGCGCCGGGGTGCAGAGCGGGATGATCACCCTGACGAACGTGCGCCAGTAGCCGGCGCCGTCGATCTCGGCGGCCTCGTCCAGCTCCCTGGGGAGCGAGCGGATGAACTGCACCATCAGGAACACGAAGAACGCGTCCGTGGCCAGCACCTTCGGCATGACCAGCGGCCAGATCGTGTTGATCAGCCCGAGCTTGGAGAACATGACGTACTGCGGCACGATCAGCACGTGGTGCGGCAGCATGATCGTGCCCAGCATGAGGGTGAACCACAGCTTCTTGAGCGGGAAGTTCAGCCGGGCGAAGGCGTAGGCGGCCAGCGAGCAGGCCACCAGGTTCGCCACCACCGACAGCACGGTGATCACCGCGGAGTTCCACAGGTAGTAGCCGAAGGGGTGCTTCAGCGCGGTCCAGCCCTCGGTGTAGTTCTCCAGCGTGACCTCGCTCGGCCACAGGCCGGGCTGCCGGAAGATCAGCTCCTCGGGCTTGAGCGAGCTGGAGATCATCCACAGCAGTGGATAGAGCATGACCAGGCCGAACCCGATCAGCAGCACGTGCTTGACCACCCGGCCGCCCCTGAACGGGCGGAACAGGACGGGCAGCGGCCTACTTGGTGTCGCCATAGAAGACCCAATACTTGGACGCGAGGAAGTTCACCCCGGTGAGGCCGGCGATGATGAGCAGCAGGACCCACGCCATGGCGGCCGCGTAGCCCATGTCGAAGCTCTTGAAGCCCTTGAGGTAGAGGTAGAGCGTGTTGAACATCGTGGAGTCGGCCGGCCCGCCCGAGCCGCCGCTCACGATGAACGACTGCGTGAACGACTGGAACGACTTGATGATCTCCAGCACCAGGTTGAAGAAGATGATCGGCGTCAGCAGCGGCAGCGTGATCGACCGGAACCGGCGGAAGGGGCCGGCGCCGTCCACCGCGGCGGCCTCGTAGTAGCTGGCGGGGATCTGCCGCAGCCCGGCCAGGAAGATGATCATCGGGGCGCCGAACGTCCAGACGTGCAGGATGATCAGCGTGCCGAGGGCGGTGTCGGGGTCGCTGACCCAGCCGGGGCCCTGGATCCCGAAGACCGCCAGCACGGCGTTGACCAGGCCCTCGGCCCCGAAGACCTTGCGCCACAGGATCGCGATCGCCACGCTGCCGCCCAGCAGCGAGGGCAGGTAGAAGATCGACCGGTAGAGCGACAGGCCGCGCAGCCCGCGGTCGAGCACCAGGGCCAGCGCGAGCGCGAAGGCCAGTTGCAGCGGCACGGAGACGACCACGTAGATCGTCGTCACCTTCAGCGAGTTCAGGTAACGGGGATCCTCGGTGAACATCTTGACGTAGTTGTCGAACCCGACCCACGTGGCCTCCTCCAGGAGGTTGTAGTCGGTGAACGACAGGTAGAGCGAGGCGACGATGGGACCGATCGTGATGACGAGCAGACCGGCGAACCAGGGCGCCAGGAACAGGTAGGCGGCCCGCGCCTCGCGGCGGGAACGTCTGGACGCGCGACGGTCTCCCCGCTCGGGCGGGGTCGCGGCGTCCGGGAGTCTCACCGCCACCGAGTCAGCCATGACGGAACTCATTCGTCATCACGGACCTTCCGGCGAGATGTGAATGGATAGCGCTTTCCTATAGCTGCCGGGAAAGTTCCGTCAACCCTTTGCAGGCGTTACATCGCCGTTATCGATATATCGACATTGTGTTTTACCTGGTGACAAGCGCTTACCAGGTAGAGGTAGGACGAATATTGCTGCGATTTAGTACAACCGTTTGCAGGTCATCGGGGCGGCGCTGTCGATTCCCGCACCACCAGCCGGGTCTCCAGCGAGGTCGTGGCGCTCACCTCCTGGATCAGCAGGTCGACCGCCAGCCGCCCGGCCGCCGCGGTGGGCATCGCGACCGTGGTGAGCTTGGGACGGTTCAGCCGCCCCGGCACGATGTCGTCGATGCCCACCACGCTGACGTCCTCCGGCACGCTCAGCCCGAGCTCGCCCAGCCCCTCGACCAGGCCGATCGCCATGAGGTCGTTGTAGGCGAGCACCCCGGTCACCCCGGCCTCGCGCACCGCGGAGGCGGCGGCCAGGCCGCCCTGCTCGGTGGGCGCGTTCGGCCCGAGGACGACCAGCTCGACGCCCGGCACCCGCTCGGCGGCCGTCCGGATCTCGCCGCTCGTCCAGGAGCCCGGCGGGCCGGACAGCAGCGCCACGCGGCGGTGCCCGAGCCCGGCCAGGTGCTCGACCGCCAGCCGCGCGCCGTGGCCGACGTCCATCAGCACCGTGGCCGCGCCGCGCAGCCGCCGGTTGACCACCACGAGCGGCACCCGCTCGGCCAGCCGCTCCAGCGTCTTGTTCGACGAGCGCGGGCTGCACAGCACCACGCCGTCCACCTGCTTGGAGAACGCCTGGATCAGCTCTTCCTCGGCGGCCGGCTCCTCGTCGGTGTCGGCCACGAACAGGTGGTAGTCGCGCTGCCGGGCCGCGGCGTGCGCGGCCTTGATCAGCGGCGGGAAGAACGGGTTGGCGATGTCGGCCACGATCAGGCCCAGGTTGTGGGTGCGCCCGGTCGTGAGCGCCCTGGCCGCCCTGTTGGGCCGGTACCCCAGCTCCTCGGCCACCGTCAGCACTCTGGTCCGGGTCGCGGCGTTCACCATGTGCGGCGCGGAGAACGTCCGCGACACGGTCGATACGTGCACACCGGAAGCGCGGGCCACATCACGAATCGTCACTGTCACAGCCACTCACCCTAACGCAACCGCTTGCAGGCACCGTGGCGACGATGAAAGCGCTTGCCGACCGACCGGCCCTTGGTCGCTCACATGTTTGCCCAGGTAGACGCCATGGTCGAAAATCGGCTCTTGACGCCTCGCCCTGCCTGGCCCATAGGTTTGGTGCAACTGTTTGCAGTCCTGAAGGAGTCCCCCACGGTGAGCAGAGTGCTCGTCACCGGCAGCGCCGGACGCCTCGGCCGCAGCGTCGTCACCACGCTCGCCGCCGCCGGGCACGAGGTGATCGGCGTGGACCAGGCCCCCGGCACGCCGGTCGAGGCCGCCGCCACGTCACCGGCCGACCTCACCGACACCGGCCAGGCGTACGAGGTCGTCGCCCGCTTCCGGCCGGAGTCGGTGATCCATCTGGCGGCCATCGCGACGCCGTTCAGCCGGCCGGAGTCAGTGATCTTCCAGGTGAACACCCGGCTCGCGTTCAACGTCTGCGCGGCCTCGGTGGAGCTGGGCGTGTCCGGCGTGGTGGTGGCCAGCAGCCCCACGGTGATCGGTTACGGCGCGCCCGGCGGCTGGCGGCCGTCGTACCTGCCAATCGACGAGGAGCACCCGGCGCTGCCCTGGAACGCCTACAACCTGTCCAAACTGGTGGCCGAGCAGACCATGCGGACGTTCGCGCGGGCGGGCCGGACGAGGATGGCGGCCGTCCGGCCGTGCTTCGTCATCCCGCCCGAGGAGTGGGCGGGCGCGCCCACGCAGTCGGGGCACACCGTCAGGGAGCGGCTCGACCAGCCGGAGATCGGCGGCGTCTCGCTGTTCAACTACCTGGACGCGCGCGACGCGGGCGAGCTGTTCGCCGTGCTGGTCGCGGCGCTGCCCGAGCTGCCGGGCGGCGAGGTGTTCTTCGCCGGCGCGGCCGACGCCCTGGCCAGGGAGCCGCTGGCCGACCTGCTCCCGCAGGCCGTGCCGGGCACCGAGGAGCTGGCAGCGGCCCTCACCGGCACCGCTCCCGCCTTCTCCACGGACAAGGCCCGCCGCCTGCTCGGCTGGGAGCCCAAGCGAAGCTGGCGAACCGAACTCAAGGAATCCGAATGAATCTCAGCGGTGTGCTGTTCTTCCCCGTCACCCCCTTCGACGCCGGCGGCGCGCTCGCCGAGCAGGTGCTGGCCGAGCACATCCGGCGCGGCATGGCGCACGGCCCCGGCGGCGTGTTCGTGGCCTGCGGCACCGGCGAGTTCTCCGCGCTGTCGGAGGCGGAGCACGCGCGGGCCGTCCGGGTGGCGGCCGAGGTGGTGGGCGGGCGGGTGCCGGTGTTCGCCGGGGCGGGCGGCCCGATCGGCGCGGCGCTGAACCAGGCCCGGGCGGCCCGCGCGGCGGGCGCCGACGGCCTGCTGCTCATGCCTCCCTACCTGACGCAGGGTCCGGCGAGCGGCTTCGCCGCGTACGTGGCCGCCGTCGCCGCCGAGCTGCCGGTGATCGTCTACCAGCGCGGCCCGGTCGTGCTCGCCCCGGACGCCGTGGTCGAGCTGGCCGGCGTGCCCGGCGTGATCGGGCTCAAGGACGGGCTCGGCGACATCGACCGGATGCAGCGGACCGTCCTCGCGGTCCGCGAGAAGCACCCGGACTTCCTGTTCTTCAACGGCCTGCCGACCGCCGAGCTGACCATGCCCGCCTACCGCGGCATCGGCGTCGACCTGTACTCCAGCGCGGTCTTCGCCTTCGCCCCCGAGATCGCCGTGGCGTACCTGAACGGCGACGAGCGGCTGCTGACCGAGTTCTACGCGCCGCTGGTCCGCCTGCGCGACAAGGCGCCCGGCTACCCGGTGGCCCTGGTCAAGGCCGGCGTACGGCTGCGCGGCCTCGACGTCGGCCCGGTGCGCCCGCCGCTGGTCGACGTGGCCGAGGACCACCTGGCCGAGCTCGACGCGCTGATCAGGTCCGGGCTCGCCCTGGCGGCCTCGTGATCATCGGCCTGCGCACCGAGCTGCGGACGGTCCCCCTGCCCCGCCCGTGGGGCCCGGACGTGCCGGCCAACCACGTGATCGTCTGCCACGTGACGCTGGCGGACGGCCGCACCGGCACCGGGTTCTCCTGGACTCCGCAGATCGGCGCGCACGCCGTGCACGCCCTGCTGGAGCACGACCTGCGCGAGGCGCTGATCGGCCTGCCCGCCCATCCCGAGCTGGTCTGGGACCGGTTGTGGCGGCACCTGCGAGAGGCCGGCCCCGGCGGGATCACCACGGTCGCGCTGGCCGGGATCGACCTGGCGCTGTGGGACCTGCGCTGCGGCGCGAGCGGCCTGGCCGACGTGCTGGGCCGGCGCCGGGAGCAGGTCCCGGCCTACGGCAGCGGCGTCAACCTGCACTACTCCCTGGAGGAGCTGACCGATCAGGCGCGGCGCTGGGTGGCCGCCGGGTACCGCGGCGTCAAGATCAAGGTCGGCCGTCCCGACCTGGCCGACGACGTGGCCCGGGTGGCGGCCGTACGCGAGGTGATCGGGCCCGACCGGCTGCTGATGATCGACGCGAACCAGCGGTGGGACCTGCACCGGGCCCGGCGCGCCCTGTCCGCGCTGCGCGAGTTCGACCTCCACTGGATCGAGGAGCCGCTGCCGGCCGACGACGTGGCCGCGCACGTCGAGCTGCGCCGCTCGACCGACGTGCCGGTCGCGGTGGGCGAGAACGTCTACACCGTCTACGGCTTCCGCGACCTGCTCACCGCGGGGGCCTGCGACGTCGTCCAGCCGAACGTGGTGCGGGTCGGCGGCGTCACGCCGTTCCTGCGGATCGCGGAGCTGGCCAGGGCGTTCGACGTGCCGGTCCATCCGCACCTGCTGGGCGAGGTGTCCGGGCAGCTCGCCCTGGCGCTGCCGCTGCCGCCGCTGGCCGAGGACGTCGAGGACGCCTCGTTCGCCCGCCTGGGGCTGCTGGCCGAGCCGTACCCGGTGCGGATCGAGGACGGCGTGCTGCGCGTCGGCGGCCACGCGGGACTGGGGTTGCGATGGGCGTGAGCACGGACCCCGTGAAGGTCGTCCTGGCGGGGGCGACCGGGCACGGGCGGCATCACCTGGACGACCTGCGCAGGCTCGCGGCCACCGGGCTGGTCGAGCCGGCCGGGATCTGCGACGTGCGGCCGGTGCAGCTCGACGTGGAGTTCGGTGGCGGCCCCCTGCCGCAGTCGGCGGACCTGGGCGAGCTCGTCGCCGCCACCGGCGCGGAGATCACGATCGTCTGCACGCCGATCCACACGCACGCCGACCTCGCGGTCACGGCGTTGCGCGCCGGGTCGCACGTGCTGCTGGAGAAGCCGCCCGCGGCGAGCCCCGAGGCGCACGCGCGGATCGCCGCGGCGGTGGCCGAGACCGGGCTGGCCTGCCAGGTCGGCTTCCAGAGCCTCGGCTCGCGGGCGGTCCCGGCGCTGCGGGAGCTGATGGCGAGCGGCGCGCTCGGCCGCGTCCGCGGCATCGGCGGCGCGGGCGCGTGGGAGCGGCCCGCGTCGTACTTCACCCGCTCGTCCTGGGCCGGACGGCGCAGGCTGCACGGCGCCGACGTGGTGGACGGCGCGCTCACCAACCCCTTCGCGCACGCCGTCGCGACCGCGCTGGCCCTGGTGGACGGCCCGATCGAGGCGGTCGAGACCGAGCTGTACCACGCCCATCCGATCGAGGCCGACGACACCTCCTGCCTGCGCGTCCGGATCGCGGGCGGGCCGGTGATCACGATCGCGGTGTCGCTGTGCGCGACCGGCCGCAGCGAGCCGTACCTGGTGGTGCACGGGGAGGCGGCACGGGCGAGGCTCACGTACACGCTGGACGAGCTGCGGGTGGAGCGGGCCGACGGCTCGGTGGAGACCACCGTGCACGAGCGCGACGGGCTGCTGGAGAACCTCGTCGCGCACATCCGCACGGGGGCCGAGCTGCTCGTCCCGCTCTCCCGCACCGAGACGTTCACCCAGGTCCTGGACGCGGTGCGACTCGCCCCCGAGCCGCTGCCCATCGCCGAACGGCACCAGGTCGTGGAGCGCGACGGCGGCGGCGCGGTCACCCACCGGTACCTGCCCGGCATCGCCGAGCTGACCGCGCGCAGCGCCGCGGAGCTGGCGCTCTACTCCGAGCTCGGCGCGCCCTGGACGGAGGTCGAGCTGCAGGTGGCGGGCGCGCCCGTCGCGGCCTACGAGTGGCGGCCCGACCTGCCCGTCACCGACTCGCCGCGGCCGTACCTGCATCCGGTGCGCACGCTGGGCGGCGTCACCGTCACCGAGGTGCGGCCCGACGACCACGTGCACCACCTCGGCGCCGGCGTCGCGATCGCCGACCTGGGCGGCGCGAACTTCTGGGGCGGCCGCACCTACGTCAAGGGCCGGGGACCGGCCTGGCTGGACGACCATGGCAGGCAACGCCACGTCGCGTTCACCCGGCTGGCCGACGACGGCTTCACCGAGGAGCTGGAGTGGATCGGCCCCGGCGACCGGCTGATCGCCCGCGAGCGGCGCACGGTCACCGCCCGGCCGGTCGGCGACGCGTGGGCGCTCGATCTCGCGTTCACGCTGACCAACCTCACCGGCTCGCCGCTGGAGGTCAACAGCTCGGCCACCAAGGGCCGGCCCGGCGCGGGCTACGGCGGGTTCTTCTGGCGCGCGCCCGGCGCCTCGACCGGCCGGGTGACCTTTCCCGGGGACGAGGAGGCCGTGCACGGCAGCCGGGGCCGCTGGGTGGCCATGGCCGGGACCGGCCCGGACGGGCGGGACTGGACGCTGGTGTTCGTGCAGGCCAGCGACGACCCCTGGTTCGTGCGGGTGGCGGAGTATCCCGGGGTCGGGCAGGCGCTCGCGTGGGACCGTCCGCTCGTCGTCGAGGACACGCTGAGCAGGCGGGTCGTCACGGTCGTGGCCGACGGACGGCTCGACGGGCCGTCGGTCTCGGCGCTGGCCGCCACCGTGGAGGCGACGATCGTGGAGACGGCGAACGGGGAGACGGCGATCAGGGAGCGCACGTGACACCCGCTCTTCGGTAAGCCCTCATTCCCGGTTTCCCGGCGGTTCGGCGGGCCGCGGCTAGGGTGCGGAGTCTGTGAACGCACCCGTCATCGCCCGGCCCGCCACCGCCAGGGACCCGTTCTTCGACAACGCGAAGTACCTGGCCATCGTGCTGGTCGTGTGCGGTCACCTGATCGAGGACCAGCGCGACGCGCCGCTCGCCCACGCCCTGTACTTCTACGTGTACGTCTTCCACATGCCGCTGTTCATCGTGCTTAGCGGCTATTTGTCCCGAAATTTCACGTTTTCGGGGGGCAAGGCGCGCAAACTTCTCTCCACCCTCGCCGTCCCCTACCTGATCTTCGAGCTGGCCTACTCGCTCCCCCGCCCGATCCTGTACGGCGAGTTCGAGCTGAGCCTGCTCGACCCGTACTACCTCACCTGGTTCCTGCTCTCGCTGTTCCTGTGGCGGTTGTCCACGCCGGTGTGGCAGCAGCTCAAGTGGCCGCTCGCGGTCGCGGTCGCGCTGTCCCTGCTGACCGGGCTCGACCGGTTGCCCGGCGAGCTGGCCATGAACCGCACGTTCGCGCTGCTGCCGTTCTACGTGCTCGGCCTGATGGTGCGGCCCGAGCACTTCGCCCTGCTGCGGCGGCCCTCCGTGCGGCTGGCCGGGTTCTGCGTGCTGGGGCTGGGGCTCGCGGTCGCGCTGCTGGTGCACGAGCGGGTGCCGACGGAGTGGATCAGGTGGCGGCACTCCAACGCGGCCATCGGCGTGGACGACCTCACCGGCACCGCGATCAGGCTGGGGCTGCTGGCGGCGGGGGCGGTGCTGGTGGCCGCTTTCCTGGCGGTCACCCCGGCCCGGCGCACCTGGTTCAGCGGGCTGGGCTCGGCCACCATGTACGCGTACCTGCTGCACGGGTTCGTGGTGAAGGGCGCCGAGCGGCTCGGGCTGGGGCTGCCGCTGTCACTCCTGCTGGGCGTCCTGACCGCCACCCTGCTGTGCACGCCCTGGGTGCGCCGGCTGTTCCGATGGGCCGTCGAGCCCCGCATGACCTGGGCCTTCACCCCGCTCCGCCGTCCCGCCTGACTCGTGCCTGAGCAGCCGCAGCGCGCCCCTGGACAGGGCGACCAGGATGTCGGCGCACTCGTCCAGGTCGGGGTAGCGGCCTTCGAGGTGGCCCATGGCCAGGGCGTTCGTGGCCGCGTTGACGCCCTCGGCGATCATCTCCAGGCGGCGCCGGTCCCGTTCGTCGCCGGCCGTGTAGCCGAGCGCGGCCAGGTCGGCCGCGTGGTGCTCGCGGTAGGCCGCGGCCGTACGGGCGGCGAAGTCGCGCAGCGAGGAGGACGGGTCGTGCCGCGCCCGCAGCTGGATGCGCAGCAGCTCGGGGTGGCGGCAGATCGCCTCCAGCGGGATGCGGAAGGTGTCGCGGTGGCGTTCGAGGTCGCCGGGCGCCTCGCGGGCCCTGCGCCGGGCCTCCCGCATCGCGCCGCGCAGCCGGTCGCCGCCCTCCTCCGCGAGCACCAGCAGCAGCTCCTGCATGTCCTTGAAGTGCACGTAGAAGCTGGACTGCGCGATGCCGGCGGCCTTGGCGACCTTGCCGGTCGTCAGGCCGGTCTCGCCCTCCTCGTCGAGGATGGTCAGGGCGGCCTCGATCAGCCTGCGCCGGGTCAGGTCCTTCGCCTCGCTCCTGCTGAGCGGTGTGCTGGTCACGATCGCCTCACGGGACTTGTGTCTGATTTCACCGATAGTACTATCGGTGAAATTGCCGAAGGAGAGTCATGGCCATCGATTTCACTCTCGCCCCCGAGCACGAGGAGATCCGCAAGCGGGTCAGGTCCTTCGTCCAGGAGACCGTGATCCCCGCGATGTACGGCGTGGAGGAGGGCGACCGGGACGCCTACCTCCGCACGATCTTCGAGCTCCGCCGCCGGGCCAAGGCCGAGGGCCTGTGGCTGCCGCACATGCCGAAGGAGTGGGGCGGCATGGGCCTCGGCCACGTCGAGCTGGCCATGGTGCAGTCGGAGGCGGCCAAGACCCGCATCGGCCCGTGGGTGCTCAACTGCCAGGCCCCCGACGAGGGCAACATGCACACACTCCTCCACTGGGCGGACGACGAGCAGAAGGAGAAGTACCTGCGGCCGCTGCTGGACGGCGTCCAGATGTCATGCTTCGCGATGACCGAGCCCGAGGTCGCCGGGTCCGACCCCACCCTGATCCGCACCGAGGCGGTCAAGGACGGCGACGAGTGGGTGATCAACGGCCACAAGTGGTTCATCTCCAACGCCCGCCGGGCGAGCTTCGCCATCCTCATCGCGCGCACCGAGCAGGACGTGCCCGAGGGCTCGCGCGGCGCGAACACGGCCTTCCTGGTGGACCTGCCCAACCCCGGCTGGAAGGACGTGCGCGAGGTCGAGACGATGCACGGCTCGACCGGCCACAGCGAGATCGTGATCGAGGACCTGCGGGTGCCCGACAGCGCGATCCTCGGCGGCCGGGGCAACGGCCACCGGCTGGGCCAGTACCGGCTGGGCCCGGCGCGGCTCGCCCACTGCATGCGGTGGATCTCGCAGGCCGAGACGGCGCTGGACATGATGGTGGACCGGGCGCTCAACCGCTACAGCCACGGCTCGCTGCTGGCCGAGAAGCAGGGCGTGCAGTGGCTGATCGCCGACTCGGCCATGGAGCTCTACCAGTGCAAGCTCATGGTGCTGCACGCCGCTTCGAAGATCGACCGGGGCGAGGATTTCCGTACGGAGGTGTCGATGGCCAAGCATTTCGTGGCGAACAGCCTCAACCGCATCGTCGACCGGGCGATCCAGGTGCACGGCGCGCTCGGCTACTCCACCGACACGCCGCTGGCGAGCATGTTCCAGCACGCCCGCTGGGCCCGCTTCGCCGACGGCGCCGACGAGATCCACCAGATGCGCATCGCCGAGCGCACGATCGCGGCCTACCAGGCGACCGGTTCGACGAGCGCGGCGACCGGCGGCCTGCCGCTATAGCGCAAGATATCCCCGCAGGACGGGCTGCCAGCGGTTGGCCGGGACGCCCCGGAGCGCGGCCACCGCCAGGCAGTACTTGCTGACGCTGACCGGCCGCACCCCCAGCCCGCGCAGCACCCGGTCCACCAGCGCCCGCCCGTCGGCCGACTTCGACTCCAGCAGCACCCGGTCGCGTCGGGCGGGCACCCGGCGGCCGCCGTCGTGGCAGAGCAGGCCGGTGTCGCAGGTCAGCCGGGCCTGCCCGGTCCGGTCGACGAGCGTGACCCGCCGGTAGTCGGTGGACAGCACGGGCCCGAGCGCGTCGGGCACGACGACGCTCAGCTCGCTGCTCAGCGTCTCGCCGACGAACTCCATGGCCTCGCTGGTCAGCTCGCCGGCCGCCGCGGCGTCGTACGGGATGCGGTGTTTGTCGGTGTTGCCGCGGGTGCCGTTCAGCTTCAGCTCCAGCCATCGCCCGCCCCCGTCCAGGTACGTACGGGTGCGCAGCTTGAAACGGCGCCGCCGGTCCTGCCGGTGCTGGCGGAAGGTCAGCAGATCGGGCGTGTCGAAGTAGGTCGAGGTGTAGCGGAACTGGCGCAACGCCCCGATCCGCAGGACCGACAACCGGTCGCCCAGCTCGGCCACCAGCTCGGCCATGGCCGGGACGCTGACCACGTACTTGCGGTCCACCCGGCTCATCAGCTCCGGCACGTCGTCCAGCCCGACCGGCGGCAGCCCCGCCGCGACGCCCGCCATCAGCGCGCCCGCGTCCCTCATCGGGCCACCTCGGCGATCTGGAAGCGCACGTCCACCACGGTCACGTCGCGCACGTAGTCCACCTGGGTGACGACGCAGTGCAGGACGCGGCCCCGCAACCGGCTCTCCAGGTCGGCCCTGAGCAGCTCGGGGTCGGCGTGCACGACGTCCAGCGTCACGACCTGCTGCCTGGTGCGGCCCAGCAGGCGGGGGTGGTCGGCGACGTGCACGACGGCCAGCAGCACGCCGTCCAGGAGCAGCGCGGTCAGCGGGAGCTGGGAGGCGATGCCGTTCACCAGCCCGAGGACGATCGCCACGAAGTAGTAGGCGATCTCCTGCTGGGTGATCTCGCTGGACCGCAGCCGGATGATCGACAACACCCCGAACAGCCCGAACCCGACCGCCAGGTCCACCCGCTGGACCAGCAGCAGGGAGACCACCGCGAAGATGCCCACGTTCAGCGCCACGTAGGCGAACAGCAGGTCGCGCCGGTGATGTCGCCGGTAGTACAGGCCGTAGGCGAGGACGGTGATCGCCGCCAGGTCCATCGCCAGTCCGGCCGTCACGGTGTCTTGCCCCTCGTTCTCATGTCCACCACCCTGCGGCTCGCCGGTGAGGGAGCCGTGAGGCGCCCATTAGGCGGCTCTCATCCGGTAGCCGGTGCCGCGCACGGTCTCGATGCGGTCCGGCCCGATCTTCCTGCGCAGGTAGCGGACGTAGACGTCCACGACGTTCGAGCCCGGGTCGAAGTCGAAGCCCCAGACGTGGCTGAGCAGCTGCTCGCGGGTCAGCACCTGGTCGGGATGCCGGCAGAAGATCTCCGCCAGCGCGAACTCCCTGGTGGACAGGTCCACCACGCGGTCGCCGACGTGCGCCCGGCGGGTCCGCAGGTCGAGCGCCAGGTCGCCGACGCGCAGCACGGTCGGCTCGGGCGCGCGGTCGGCCCGCAGCCGCAGCCTGACCCGGGCCAGCAGCTCCTCGAAGGCGAAGGGCTTGGCGATGTAGTCGTCGGCGCCCCCTTCGAGCCCGGCGACCGTGTCGGTCACGCCGCCCCGGGCGGTCAGGATGATCACCGGGATGGCCACCTTCGCCTCCCGCAGCCGCCGCAGCACGGTGAACCCGTCGCTGAGCGGCAGCCCGATGTCGAGCAGTAACAGGTCGAACCCGCCCGAACCGGCCAGGTCGTAGGCCGCGACGCCGTCCGTGACCACGGCCGTGACGAAGCCGTTGCCGCGCAGGCCCTTCTCCAGGAAGGCCGCGATCCTGCTCTCGTCCTCGGCGATCAGGATCCGGTTCATGTCCTGGCCAGCGGCAACGTCATCACGAAACAAGCGCCCCCCGCCGGGACGTCCGCCACTCTCACACCGCCTCCGTGCGCCTCGGCGATCGACCTGACGATCGCCAGCCCCAGTCCTGCCCCGTCGTGCCCGCCCGTACGTCCCGCGCCCCTGACGAACCGGCGGAAGATGCGCTCCCGGTCGGCGGGCGCGACGCCCGGCCCGCTGTCGCGCACCCACAGCTCGGCCCGCCCGTCCCGCACGGCCGACCCGACCGCGATGAGATCGTCGTCCATGGTGTGGCGGACGGCGTTCACCACCAGCTGCATGAGCGCCTGCGTGAGCCGTTGCCGGTCGGCCGGGATCCGCGCCTCGGCCACCTGGTCGACCCGCCACCGCCGGTCGCCCAGCGGCCGGGCCTTGGCCACCACGCTCACCGTCAGGTCGGCCAGCTCGACCTCCTCGACCGCGAGGAAGCCGGGCTGCTCGGCCTTGGCGAGGGTGAGCAGGTCGTCCACGATCCGGTTCATCCGGTCCAGCTCGTCGGTGACCAGGGCGAGGGTCTCCGCCCGTTCGGCCGGGTCGTCCCCCATCAGCTCCAGATGCCCGCGGATGACCGTGATGGGGGTACGCAGCTCGTGCCCCGCGTCGTCCACGAACGTGCGCTGGACGGCGAAGGAACGTTCCAGACGGTCGAGCATGTGGTTGAACGTGGCGGCCAGCGCGGCCACGTCGTCGTCGCCGGTCACCTTGAGCCTGCGGGTGAGGTCCGCCGAGTCGCTGATCTGCTCGGCCGTCTGGCTCACCAGCCGCACCGGGGCCAGCACCCGCCCCGCCACGAACCAGCCCGCCGCCCCCGCCAGAGCCAGCGCGGCCAGCGCCGACAGCCCGAGCACGCCGACCGCGTCCACGATCTCACCCCGATGGCGGTCGTAGAAGACGGCGGCGACGAAATGGCCGGGACGGGGGTCGGCCGCCACCCTCACCGGGATGACGGCGTACCTGACCGTGCCCTCGACGCTCTCGGTGTCGCCGTAGGCGGGCCTGGTGGCCGCGGCCAGCACTTTGACCAGCTTCTCGTCGGTGTCGAGCCGGGCCGGGGGCGTGACGGCGGTGATCCGGTCGGCCCTGCCGCCCACCATGGTGAAGAAGGTCTCCCAGCGGTCGGGCGCGTTGATCGCCAGGTAGCCGGTGAGCAGTTCCCGCACGTCGGAGACCGGCCGGCCGGTACGGGGGTCGTGGGCGGTGGCGGCGTACCTGCGCAGTTTCTCGGCCTCGTTGGTGAACTCCAGGTTCATCCGGTCGTCGAGGCGGGCGAGCAGGACGGTCCAGGTCGCGAAGATCGAGACCGCCAGGGCCAGGCCGACGACGGCGAGCATCCAGCCCACGATCCGGGCGCGGGCACTCACCCGCATCCGGCTCCCCGCTCAGTCGTCGCCATCGTCGTCTTCGTCGTCTTCGTCGTCTTCGTCGTCTTCGTCGTCTTCGTCGTCGTCATCGTCGTCATCGTCGTCGCGGTCGTCATCGTCGTCGTCTCCGCCGGTCCAGGCGCGATGGTGGTCGTCGTCGCCATCATCATCGCCGCCGCCGGGCTTCGGCGCGGGCGGCTTGACGGGTTCCGCCTCGGTTCCCGGCGACGTGAACGGCCGTACGTCGCCGGCCGACGTCCCCGGCGAGGTCGAGACCGTGACGGACTCCCCCAGATCGGGCCCGTCGCCGGCCGCCCGTACCCACCCGGCCGAGAGGAACCCTGCCGCCGTCAGCGCCACGAGAATGAGCATCACGCGTTTCATGAGGTAGAGCGTCTGCCGCGCGGAGGAGACCATCCTGAGGCCAGGATGAGGAACCTCTCATCCCTTCCCATCCAGCCCGTCGCCATTAGAATCATGTTCTGATACCGGCTGGTCGGTCAGGAGGTCTTCATGAGGGTGCGGGACAAGGTGATCGTCGTGACCGGCGCGGCCGGCGGCATCGGACGGGCGCTCTCCCTGCGCTTCGCCGCCGAGGGAGCCGCCGGGATCGTGCTGGCCGACCTGGACGAGCCCGGCGCGAGGGCCGTGGCCGACGAGATCGGCGACCGGGCGGTGGCCGTCCGCGCGGACGTCTCCGTCGAGTCCGACGTGACCGCGCTGGCCGAGCCCACCCCCTTCGGCCCGGTGGACGTGTTCTGCTCCAACGCCGGCATCATCGGCGGCTCCGGCCTCGACGCCCCCCTCCAGGAATGGACCTCCCTGTACGCGGTCAACGTCCTGGCCCACGTGCACGCCGCCCGCGCCGTCATCCCCGGCATGGTCGCCCGCGGCGGCGGCTACCTGCTGAACACCTGCTCGGCGGCCGGGCTGGTGAGCTGCCCCGGCGACGCGCCGTACGCCGTCACCAAGGCCGCGGCCATCGCCTTCGCCGAGTGGGTGGCCATCCACTACGCCGCCCAGGGCATCAAGGTCAGCGTGCTGTGCCCGCAGGGCGTGCGTACCGGGATGCTGGAACGCGGCGTCGAGGAGGACCACCTGACGGCGCGCGCCGTGGGGGCGGCGGGCGCCATCCTCGACCCCGCCGACGTGGCGACCGCCGTGATCGACGGCCTGGCCGCCGAACGGTTCCACATCCTGCCCCACCCCGAAGTGGCCGACTTCTACCGCCGCAAGGCCGAGGCCCCGGACAGATGGCTAGCCGGAATGTCCACCTTCATCACCACCCTCCAGTCTCCCCCGACCGACTGACCACGCCCGCCTCCCACCTCCCGACCAACCACGGGCGGACCCCCTCAAACCGACGGACCACGAGCCGCCTCCTCCACACCCCACAAGGGACTCCCCCTCGCCGTCGCCCTTCGCGAAAGGCCCGACCTGACCATGGACCAGCAGCTCACCCGGACCGCCCGCCAAGCCTGGCGCCGCCTGGAACCCGTCCACGGGATGATCTACTTCGTCCCCGAGGCCACCACCCGGTACGCCGCCCTCGGCCTCACCGGCATGTCCGGATATTTCACCTCACGCTCCGCCCCCTTGGGCCCCGCCCCCGCCGACCTCGTCATCGCCACGTTCTACAACTTCAACCCCGACCTCGTACGCCGCTCCCTCCCCTGGGACAAGGTCACCCCCGCCCAGGTCCTGCAAGCCCGCCGCGAAGCCGCCGCCGAAGGGCTCCGCCGGGCCGCCGTCCACGAGCTGCCCGACCTCGTCCCCGTACTCACCCTGGCCAGGCGCGCCGCCGAGGCCGCCTGCGACCACCCCCAGGGCCGCCCCCTGTTCGCCGCCCACGCCGCCCTCCCCTGGCCCGACGACCCCGTCCTCCAGCTCTGGCACGCCCAGACCCTCCTGCGGGAGTTCCGCGGCGACGGCCACGTGGCGACATTGCTGGCCGAGGGCATCACCGGCCTCGAAGCCCTCGTCCTGCACGCGGCCAGCGGCGAGGTCGCCAAGCCGTTCCTCACCATGAGCCGCGCCTGGCCCCCCGACCAGTGGGCCCACGCCGAGACCACCCTCCGCGCCCGCGGCCTCCTGACCGCCGACAACGACCTGACCCCCGAAGGCAAGTCCCTGCGCCACCACCTCGAAACCCGCACCGACACCCTGGCCATGCCCGCCTACGGCGCCCTGGGCGAACCCGACTGCGAACGCCTCGCCGCCCTGGCCCGCCCCTTCGGCCGCCGAGTGGTGGACGCCGGCCTCCTCAAGCTCCCCTGATCACCTGCGCCCGGCTTCCTCCCCGACGGCCGTCACCTGGAGGCCGGACGAGGAGACCACGGATCTGGGCGAAGCATGACGTTACCGATACCCCGTCAGGGGAAGATCGCCGGACATGTCGGAGACACCACCACCCCAGAGCCAGCCGTACCCGGGCCGTACGGACGAGATGTCCCCCGAGCCGCGCGACGAGATGCGCGGTTACGAGGGCAGGGACCTGCTGGCGGGCAAGAAGGCGCTGATCACCGGTGGCGACTCGGGCATCGGCCGGGCGGTGGCGGTGGCGTTCGCCAAGGAGGGCGCGGACGTCGCCATCGCCTACCTCGACGAGCACGACGACGCCAACCACACCCGCGGCCTGGTCGAGCAGGAGGGACGGCGGTGCGTGCTGCTGCCCGGCGACCTGGGCGACCGCGACCACTGCGCGACGGTCGTGGAGCAGGCGGTCTCCGAGCTGGGCGGCCTGGACGTCCTGGTCAACAACGTGGCCTACCAGGCGCCGGTCGACTCCCTGGAGGAGCTGACGGACGAGCAGTGGGAGCACACGTTCGCGGTCAACATCCACAGCTACTACCGCGTCACCAAGGCCGCGCTGCCGCACCTGCGGAAGGGCAGCGCGATCGTGAACACCTCCTCGATCAACGGCCTGCGCGGCAACAAGACCCTCATCGACTACGCCGCGACGAAGGGCGCGATCAACGCCTTCACCTACTCGATGGCCCAGAACCTGGTCGAGCGCGGCATCAGGATCAACGCCGTCGCCCCCGGCCCGGTCTGGACGCCGCTGATCCCGGCCACGATGCCGGAGGAGAAGGTGGCGAAGTTCGGCGATCAGGTGCCGATGAAGCGGGCCGCCGACCCCGACGAGATCGCCCCTTCGTACGTGTTCTTCGCCGCCGACCGGCTGTCCTCGTACTACACGGGCGAGGTGCTGGCCCCGATCGGCGGCGAGACGCTCCCGGGCTGACCGCGCAGGTCAGAGGTAGATCGAGCCGCCCTTCCCGAGGAACTCGGCCGCCTTGTCGGCCATGCCCGCCCGCACCTCGTGGCTGAGCTTCATCGAGCAGAACTTCGGGCCGCACATCGAGCAGAAGTGCGCGGTCTTGGCGGGCGCGGCCGGCAGGGTCTCGTCGTGGAAGGCGCGGGCGGTGTCCGGGTCGAGCGACAGGTCGAACTGGTCCTCCCAGCGGAACTCGAACCGGGCGTCCGACAGGGCGTCGTCCCACGCCTGGGCCTGCGGGTGCCCCTTGGCCAGGTCCGCCGCGTGCGCCGCGATCTTGTAGGTGATCACGCCGGTCTTGACGTCGTCGCGGTTGGGCAGGCCGAGGTGCTCCTTGGGGGTGACGTAGCAGAGCATGGCGGTGCCGTACCAGGCGATCATGGCGGCGCCGATGCCCGAGGTGATGTGGTCGTAGCCGGGGGCGATGTCGGTGACGAGCGGGCCGAGGGTGTAG
Source organism: Nonomuraea sp. NPDC003560 (assembly GCF_042878785.1). Lineage (NCBI taxonomy): Bacteria > Bacillati > Actinomycetota > Actinomycetes > Streptosporangiales > Streptosporangiaceae > Nonomuraea > Nonomuraea sp. NPDC003560. Next base: position 482,804 of record NZ_JBIAOF010000003.1, read on the forward strand.
AAGGGCACGTCGTCGCAGAGCTCGCGCTGCAGGTCGACGTTCTCCTTGATCTTGTGCATGGGCACGTGGCCGGGACCCTCGATCATCACCTGCACGTCGTGCGCGTGCGCGATCTTGGTCAGCTCGCCCAGGGTGCGCAGCTCGGCGAACTGGGCCTCGTCGTTGGCGTCCGCGATCGAGCCGGGGCGCAGCCCGTCGCCCAGCGAGAACGTCACGTCGTAGCGGGCCAGCAGGGCGCACATCTCGTCGAAGTGCTCGTACAGGAAGCTCTCGCGGTGGTGGGCCAGGCACCAGGCGGCCATGATCGAGCCCCCGCGCGAGACGATCCCGGTCTTGCGGCGGGCGGTCAGCGGGACGTGCGCCAGCCGCACCCCCGCGTGCACCGTCACGTAGTCGACGCCCTGCTCGCACTGCTCGATCAGGGTGTCGCGGTAGACCTCCCACGACAGCGCCTCGGGTCGCCCGCCCACCTTCTCCAGCGCCTGGTAGATGGGCACGGTGCCGACCGGGACGGGCGAGCTGCGGATGATCTGCTCGCGGGTCTCGTGGATGTTCGGCCCGGTGGACAGGTCCATGACGGTGTCGGCGCCCCACCGGGTGGCCCAGGTCATCTTCTCGACCTCCTCCTCGATCGAGGAGGTGACGGCGGAGTTGCCGATGTTGGCGTTGATCTTGACCAGGAAGTTCCGGCCGATCGCCATCGGCTCGGACTCCGGATGGTTGACGTTGGCGGGGATGACCGCCCGCCCGGCCGCGACCTCCTGCCGGACGAACTCGGGCGTCATCCCCTCCCGGACGGCCACGAACTCCATCTCCTTGGTCACCACGCCGCGCCGCGCCGCGCCGAGCTGGGTGACCGGCGACCCCCACGCCGAGCGGTCGGTACGCGACGGCCCCGAGGTGTCGTAGAGCCGCACCGACGTGCCGTTCGACAGCCTGACCTCGCGCATCGGCACCTGAAGGTCACCGATGTAGATCTTGGAAAAGCGCGCGTCGCTCATCGCGCAAACTCCCTTCGCCGGCATTATCCGGAGCAGGTTCTGGCGGTCGGCGGCTGACAGCCGTCCTCTCAGCCCGGTCCGCACCGGGCTCCCGCGTTGGTCATCGCGATCATAACCCCGCGCGTGGCAGGATCAAGGGGATGTCCGATCCCATTGCGCACACGACCGCCACCTACGACCGCATCGCGCGCCAGTTCGACGAGCAGGTCGCCGATCCGTCACCCTCGATCGTGGCCGTCCGCGACCGGTTCGCCTCAGCCCTGCCCGCCGGGGCCACGGTCGCCGACCTGGGATGCGGCCCGGGGCGCGAGTCGGCCTGGTTCGCCGGACGCGGCCTGACCACCGTGGGCGTGGACCTGTCGATCGAGATGGCCAGGCTCGCCGCCGGGCGCGGCGTGCCCACCGTCCTGGGCGATCTGCGACGCCCGCCGCTGTCGCCGGCGTCCCTGGACGGCGTCTGGTCGGCCGCGGCCCTCGTGCACGTGCCGTCCGAGCAGACCGAGGCGACGTTGCGCGCCTGGCACGCGGCGCTGCGCCCCGGCGGGGTGCTCGCGCTGATCACCGCCCTGGGCGACGGCGAGGGCTGGGAGCCGGTGCCGTACCGGACGGAGTACGAGCGCTGGTTCGTCCACCGCGACGCGGGCGACCTGCTCGCGGTGCTGGACGCGGCCGGGTTCGCGGTCGCCTGGCACGAGACGAACGTCACCCACCGCACGTGGTTCAGCGTGCTGGCGACAGCGCGCAGCTCTCCCCAGCCCTAGTCTCCAGGTCGAGCGCGAAGCCGGGGCCGCGCAGCCGGGCGGTCCCGCCGCGCGCCGACGACAGCCTGACCTCGACCGGCACGCCGTGCGCCCAGGTCACCCCGACGGTGAAGCCGCCGCGGGCGCGCAGCCCGTCGAACGAGCCCGCGCGCCAGGCGGCCGGCAGCGCGGGCAGCAGCTCGATGACGCCGGCGTGGCTCTGGAGCAGCATCTCGGCCACCCCGGCGGTCGCGCCGAGGTTCCCGTCGATCTGGAACGGCGGATGCGTGTCCCACAGGTTGGGCAGCGTGCTGGCGCGCAGTTGCCCGCCCAGCATGCTCAGGGCGCGGTCGCCGTCCTTGAGCCGGGCCCAGAAGTTGACCTTCCAGGCCATGCTCCAGCCCGTGCCGCCGTCGCCGCGCGCTTCGAGGGTGGTGCGCGCCGCGGCCAGGTGCTCGGGGGCGGTGAGCTGCGTCCCGGGGTGCAGGGCGTAGAGCTGGGAGACGTGCCGGTGCCGGTCGGACGGGTCGTCGAGGTCGGCCTTCCACTCCTGGAGCTGCCCCCAGGACCCGACCCGCAGCCCGGGATCGAGCCGGTCGGCCGCCGTGCGCAGCCGTCCGGCGAACTCGGCGTCCACGCCGAGCGTGCGCGCGGCCGCGGCCGTGCAGGCGAACAGGTCCCGGACGATCTGCTGCGGCATGGCCGCGCCCGCGGTGAAGTCGCCGTGCTCGGGCGAGTAGGCGGGCGAGACGACGAGGCTGCCGTCGCGCGCGTCGGGACACAGGTTGGCCAGCCAGAACTTGGCGGCCTCGCGCATCGCCGGATAGGCGTGCCCGCGCAGGTAGCGCTCGTCGCCGTCGAACAGGTAACGCTCGTAGAGCTGGCGCACCAGCCAGCCGGCGGCGTCCGGCATCCAGAACGACGTGGGCCAGTCGTGCACGCCCGTGAACCCGAACGGGTTGGTGTTGGAGTGCACCACCCACCCCGCGGAGCCGAACATCGACCGCGCGGTCTCGCGTCCGGGCGTGCGCAGCCCCGCCACGAACTCCTGGTACGGCACCGCCGTCTCGGCCAGGTTCGCCGGCTCGGCGGGCCAGTAGTTCATCTGCAGGTTGATGTTGGTGTGGTAGTCGGACTCCCAGGGCGGCGAGTTGGACGCGTTCCACACCCCCTGGAGGTTGGCCGGCAGCGAGCCGGGGCGGGAGGAGGCGATCAGCAGGTACCGGCCGTACTGGAAGTACAGCGTCTCCAGGGCTTTGTCGGACGGGGTTCCGGCGCCCTCGTAGGCGGCCAGCAGGCGGTCGGTCGGCAGGTCGGGCATGCGCTGGCCGAGGTCGAGGCGGACCCGGCCGAACAGCGCCCGGTGGTCGGACTCGTGCTCGGCCCGCAGCTCGGCGTACGGCCGCCGCGCCGCCGCGTCCACCGCCGCCGTGACGCGCGCCGCCGGGTCCGGGCCGCGGTAGCCGGGGTGGACGGGCGCGTAGTCGGTGGCCGCCGAGAAGACGAACACCGCGCTGTCGGCGCCCGTCACCACGACGCGGTCGCCCTCGTCCGTACGGGTGCCGCCCTCGGTCAGCACCTGGACCTGGCCCTCGTACACCAGCCCGTTGTCGGCGAGCACGCCCCGGACGCGCAGCCGTCCGGCTTCGGCGGTCACTTCCTCCCCGCCGTCATGCGCGGTGCCGAAGCGCAACGTGAACCCCACCCGTCCCGGACGTCCCGCCGTCAGCCTGCCGACGATGACGTGCGCCGGGTACGAGGCGAAATATTCCCTGGTGAGGACCACACCGTCGGCGTCCTCGTACGTCACGGCGGCCACCGCCGTCTCCAGGTCGAGCGTGCGCCGGTAGCCGCCGGAGAAACCGCCGGTCACGTCGAGCAGCAGCTCGCCGAAGTTCTGGTACGCCCCGAAGCCGGGAATGTGCCCCACCGTGCTGTAGGACGGGTTCCCCAGGATCGCGGCCACCTCCTCCGGCGCCATCGACCCCCGCTCGTCGATGACCCGCCGCACCGCCTCCACAGCGCCGGGACGGTCCGCCGGCCAGTTGCCGGATCCACCGGGCTCCGCGCTGCCCGGACCGCCGGTCCACAACGACTTCTCGTTGAGCTGGACGCGCTCGGTCTCAAGCGTCCCGAACACGCAGGCGCCGAGTGCTCCGTTGCCGATCGGCAGGACGTGTCCTTCCCAACGGGGGGCGGGCTCGTCGTACCGGAGCGTCAGCATGGCGATCAGCCTAAGGTTTGGCGATCGCCCCTGGCGGTACGGACTCCCTCAGGGGAACTATGATGAAGATCGCCGCTGTGGCCGCGATCGTGGCTCTCGCCACGATCGGACCGGCTGCCGCCTCTGGGGACGGCATCGAGCAGCAGGAAGTGAGCAAGCAGCAATACCGGACGCTGACCGCCCAGTGCCGCTACGCCGACACACCGGCCCTGCGCCAGAAGTGCAGGCAGGCGGTCAAGGACAACTACCGTATCGGCCGGCGCAACCGTTCACTCGACTGCCGGACGTACTCCGGCGTGACGGTCTGCGGCGAACTGCTCCTCAGCAAGACCGAGCGCGCGTGCATCGACGAGTCCACCAGACAGGGCTTGGCCTATCGCCGCGCCGAAGTGGAATGTTACGTGGCCTGACCATGATCGTCGCAGGTGTCGACGGCTCGCCGACCGGACTGCTGTCCGTCGACTGGGCCGCCAAGGAGGCAGTGCTGCGCGGGGTGTCGCTGACCGTGGCCCACGTGGTGCCCGACTGGGTCTGCCGCCCGATCTCCGGCCGGTACGCGGAGGTGGGCAAGTGGATGCGCGACGGCGCCAAGGAGGTGCTCGCGGCCGCCGAACGGCGGGCCCGCGAACTGGGCGCCGAGGTGACCACGGAACTCGTGCCCGGCGATCCCCGCGCCGCGCTGATCAAGACCGCCGAGCAGGCCGACCTGCTCGTCGTCGGCAGTCGTGGCCTGGGCGGCGTACGCGGGCTGCTGCTCGGCTCGGTCGCCCACGGGGTGGCCGCGCACGCCCAGACGGACGTCGTCCTGGTCCGCGATCCGCCCGCCGTTCCGCGCGGTGAGCTGGTCGTCGGCGTCGACCGTTCCGAGGGCAGCCTCCGCGCGCTGAAGTTCGCCTTCGCCGAGGCCGAGCTGCGCGGCGCCAGGCTGCGCGCGGTGGAGGCGTTCGCCTGGCCGCGTCCCTCGGGCTTCGGGCCCGCTGATCCGGAGGCCGAACGCGAGACCCGCGAGGCCCTGCGGACCTTCCTCGCCATACCCCGCCAATGCCATCCCGGCGTGGAGGTGATCGAGGACGTCGTGCACGGCCATCCCGTCGAGGTGCTGCGCGAGGTGGCGGCCGGGGCCGACCTGCTGGTCGTCGGCAGCCGGGGCCACGGCACGCTGAAGGGCATGCTCATCGGCTCGGTCAGCCAGGCCATGCTGCACCACGCGCCCGGCCCGCTCGCGATCGTGAAAGCCACCTCCGCCTAGCGGACGTTCCCGCAGGCCACCGCCTTCACCGTCCCCCCTGCCTCCGGCCGCCCTGCCTCCGGACGCCCTGCTCCGGACGCCCGCCGGTGGTTAACCGGCGGCCGGCACCGCCGCCGCCACGATGGCGGCCACGCGGGGCGCGGCCAGGCGCACGTAGTCGTCGGTGGCGAGCGCCAGTGAGCGGTCGAGGCGCGCGGCGTTGAAGTAGATCTCCGGCAGTTCCAGCAGCGAAGGATCGACGACCAGCTCAAGGCGGGGATCATGGCTGAACGGCAACACCGTTCCGCTGACGCTGCCCGCCAACTCCTCCGCCCGGTCCTTGTCGGCGAAGGCCACGTACGTGCCCTCCAGCAGCCCCTTGACCGCCTGCAGATCCAGCCGCGCGTCCCCCGGCACGACGGCCAGCACGTGCCGGGTGCGCTTCTTGCCGATCTTGACCATCACGATCAGGCACTTGGCCGCCTGCTCGACGCCGTGCCCGCGCAGGGCGCTCACCTGCTCGGTACGCCCCTCCGCCGGATGGTCGATCACCCGGTACCGCGCCCCACCGGCATCGAGATCGGCGATCAGCCGCTCGTAGGCGTCCGGCCGCCGGTCGGCGTCAGGGCCTTCGTCGGCGTCGGGACGTTCGTAGGCGTCAGCCGCGTCACCAGTCACTGCTCAACATCTCCTTGGCCTTGGCGATCCGGCCCTCGTCGCGCTGGTAGAACACCCACTGCTTGATCTTCGTGCCCCGGATCAGCCCCGCCTGGGCCAGCACCTTGAGATGCTCGCCGCACGTGGGCCGGCTCACGCCCAGCTTCTCGGCGATGAACAACGAACAGACGCCGTCGCGTACGAGATCGCCGTCACGCTGCGGGCCGAAGTGCCGCTCGGGGTCGCGCAGCCACTCAAGGATGAGCAGCCGTTTGTCACTGGCCAGCGCCTTGACCAGATCCACATCCACCGAGCCAGTATGGCAATAAGCTAATTACCTGTCCACGCCCGGCCCCCTGGACCGCATGGCCCCCACCCGTACGGCCCCGGACGCCTGCACCACCGCCCGTACGACCTCAGGATGCCTGCACCACCGGCGCACCTTCGCTGGCCTGCACCAGGACGAACCCCTGCCCCCGGAACGCCAGCTGCATGGCCTCGCCGCTGCCGCGCCCGATCAACGCCCCGACCTTCATCGTGCGGTTGACCCCGACCTGCAGCCCCGTGCTCCAGCACACCGCCGCCTGCCCGTCCACGAACGTCGGCATCCGCGCCACGTCCAGCAACACCGGCGTGCCGTGCGTGGTCACCGCCACCCACCCCGTACCCGTCACCGTGGTGTTGAACAGCCCACCGGCCGCGACTCCGGCCCCCTGCACCCGCTGGATGTCCCATCTGAGCTCCGGCCCGAACGCCAGCAGGTTCCGCCCGTTGACCGTCAGCCCCTCGTTCTCCAGGTAGAAGAGGTGGATGTCGTCGGCGTTGTCGGCCAGATAGAGCTGCCCCTGGCCGCGTACCCGCATCAGGGAGGCCCCCTCCCCCGTCACGGCCTTCTTCAGCAGCCTGCCGAGCCCGCCACCCTCGTAGTCGAAGTCCATCTGCCCCTGGAAGGCGACCATGGACCCCTGCTTGGCAAGCACCTCGTGCGGCAACTGGACCCGCAGCATCTTGCTGTTCTCCAGCGCGAACCCGCCGGGAAGCGGCTGGCCGGCCAGGTTGCCGAAGATCGAACTACGCACGTCGCGCCTCTCACGTCGATGGTCGTCGCCGCCGACGTGCATCCGGAGCCGGCCCGGGCGGCGTCATCTCCGCCGCTCCCACCACCTCCGGCACACCACTCCGGCGCCGTTCTACAACCCCATCAACTCGGCGCCCCGGACGCGAGTTCCCGCACCACCTGAATGAGCTCGGCCGGATCGAACGGCTTGGTCAGGTACGCGTCGACCCCGATCCCCAGCCCCCGCCTCCGGTCGTCGTCCTGCGCCCGCGCGGTGATCAGGACGACCTTGATGTGACTGGTCGCCTCCTCCGTACGCAACTTCTCCGCCGTCGCCCACCCGTCGAGGCAGGGCATCATCACGTCCAGCGTGATCACATCCGGCATGACGTCCATCACGCGATCCAGACAGTCCTGCCCATCGGTGGCGGTCGACACCTCGAACCCCTCAAGGTTCAGGTTGACCGCGATGAGCTGCCGGATGACCTCGTCGTCATCCACGACCAGTACTTTGCCAAGAACGTCGCTCACGGGCGCAAAGCTAGCCCGTAGCGGGCCGGTCACGTGGGGTTTTCGCGGGATGCGTTCAAGGAGCGTTATCTGGTGCCGAGTGGTCCCCGGATGCTGATAGCCTTATCACTCGTCGCCCCCTTAGCTCAGGGGATAGAGCACCGGCCTCCGGAGCCGGGTGCGTAGGTTCGAATCCTACAGGGGGCACAAGATCTTGACCGGCGGCTCAGGCCGCCGACCAGGGCGAACATCATGAGTACGGGCGGGCCTCCCGTCTCACGAGGTCCCCCGTCTGTTCGCGTTGCAGCTCGCCATCCGGGGACTAAGTGTGGACCAGATCGAGCTTCCATCAGCCCGCCCGCGGTAAGGCAGTCCATGTCACCCAGCGGCTGATCGCTCGTCGCCACCGTGATCATGGCCAGTCACGCCCGGAGTGACCTTCAACTGCTCCAGAGGCCATCAACCACTTGTTACGCATGTGGCATGTTGGTCCGTCCGCGTTCGCCTCCGACCGCGGCGAGGCTCAGCGGGAGATCGGATCTAGCTGCGCCGATGCCCACACAAAGGTTTCCAAGTCCGGATTACAAACCTGCTCACTGCCTTCGGCTGCAAAAATAACAAGCTCCAGCCGGAGGACGTTCTTGACAGATATGTCAATAGGGATTGCCTTCCCAGCCCGTTCGGCCACCTTGCTGAATAGACGCTTCCCGTCGCCATATACGGCAAATGTCAGCGGAATCTCCTCGGGAGAATCATCGGCGAGACCCGCCAATACGCGAAGTCGCTCATATTTTCGGCCTATGACATATGCCTGCAATACCGGCCGACCTAATTCGAAGCAGAATGGGACGAGCAGGGCTTGTTCGTATGACTGAGCGTTCAAATTGGCCGATCCGATCCCAAACGCCTCCTGCACTGGGGTAAGCCCCAAGAGGGGTACGGCCGGCGAAGCAGTCGCGCTAACCCTAGGCACTGCGGAGCTAGAGCTAGCAGGCTCATTCGAGTGGTCCTCCACAGGAGAATTCGAATCCCTACTCGAGTGGGGATCGCTCAAGACTGGCGCGGTAACCGTCACCGTAGCAGCTGGAGTTGAAGCCTGGGCTCCAACTTGTATCCATCCCGTAGCCATTGCGCCTAATGCTGTGACAACGGTACCCGCGAATCCAATTCCCGCCGTCCAATACGCCAGGCGGTTCTTTCGCCGTTCCGCCTCATCTGTCGAGCGATCAGAAGGACTAGTTGGATGCTGATTCACGGCGACAGGGTAGCAAAGGCCTTCTGCCAAATCACCAAGTCGCTCAAAGTGATATAGATGCCTTATGTCCTCATATGTAGATAGATCTACATGTCCGACACCGGATGACCGATTAGAGCTGGGTGTTGTAGCGGTAGTCCGTTAGATCAAAACTACGGACAGGGGCACGCTGCAAGGGCTTCCGATGAGGGAGCCAAGCGATGACCGAGCCCACACCGTCTCCGCCCGCGCCAGGTCCATGGAGGAGACGCAGCCAGGTTGATGACGTGTTCATGCATCTGAAGCAATGCGGGTTCCCGGGAGCGCAGCAGCGACAGCATCTTCGTCCGAGTCGTGGCGAATCGAAGCGGGTCAATGCCCTGGTGGGCGGAGTTGCCATTGATCGAAGCCCAGGCCCAGGGCCGGCCAGCATAGGTGATCCACCCGAGCCGACGCCTGCCAGCGCGCCCTGGCACCAGCGGCAGCATGTCCGTCAGTTTCCTGGCGGCTGGCGTCTAAGCCACATCGCGATCAGCAGGTAGATGACCACATGCGCGGGGATTAGCGATGCCAGCGCTACAACCGCAACCGCATCCGTCAACCACCCCGGCCATCTGTGCCGTCCGGCAGATCATCGGGTGCGCCTACCCAGCGATGACCATCTGACCGGCACTGAGACCACGACAGGCGACACCAGGCGAAGGGATCGCAGCGACACCCACCCAAGCGGACGTTGAGGGGGAGGGGCGTCCCAGCCATCGTGGACCGGCCGTGGACCAACCAGCTCGCGTTGGGCAGCACCCGGCGTATATCTGCAGGTGAACAGCGCACACTCCGCTACATCCGCATTCCTCTCAGGAGCCGGGTGCTTGGCAGATCTGGCGAGGCCGACACCAGCCAACCTGAAGGCCGGGCAGGAAAGCATGGTCACACCGTGTTGCTTTTGTCCGGCGCTACCGTACGGCGCCTTGTGAGAACGCCACCAATGGGCAGATGAGGTTCCCCGCCACGTTAGCCGGCCAGGCCGCCCTTCCCGAGGCTGCGCGGGTATGGCACGTGAGTATCGCCATTGCGCAGGTGAGCCAGGGCGGGCAGCGCCCATCAGGCCGGGTCGAACCGTCGACGACAGCAGCTCCGTTCTGTGCACTGAACGCGGCTGCGCGCAGCCAGATGAGTCAGGGTGAGGCCCGGCAGTGAATCCCTCCGGCGTGCCCCTCTACCGACGAGGCTCTGCAGCATCTTGCGGGTCCGTGGACATGCTGGATTCGGCGCGCGGTCGGTTTGGGGGATGACTTTCTCGCTTTGCCGCGAAGCGGGACACAGCGGGAGGGGCGTGTCAGTATGACCATGGGTCCCCTCCAAGGAGTGTCCAATGTGTGACGATGTGTTACTTCCTGGTCCCGTATCCGCCGCCCTGGCCGATTACCGTGCGCTCCGTGACGCGCACGGTCCCTGTTGGGGCGAGCCGTCTCTGTCCTACGTCGTCCAGGCATGGGCGACCGTCTTCCTCGACCGCCGTTACAACTTCTACACCACCGGACTGCGCCAACTGGCCGAGCGCCACCCCGACCTGCCTGCCGCCGAGCTGGAGGATCACCTCGGCGAGGTGGACGCCGACCGGGTGGTACGTGACGCGCTCGCCGGCGACGTCGTGGACAACCTGCCCGTGCTGCGCCTGACGCCCGGCGGTCACGCGGTGGCGGCCGTCACGCGAATCGTGCTGGAGGACGAGCCGTTTCGTACGGCGTTGCTGCTCGACTCCAGCAGGGACGAACCGGTCACCGTGCTCGTGGACGACACCCCTTGCACGGTGGAGGCGCGCGGGGCCAAGGTGGTCGAGGTCGCCGAGTCCGTCGTCGTCGAGGGGCAGCCGGTCGACCTGACGCCGCTGAGCAGGCGGGTGGCGGCGGCCGGCGTGCGGTTGCGCGCGGGGTTCCCGTGCCGGTGGAGCGTGACGAGCGCGAGCGGCCAGGGCTGGTACCCAGAAGGCGCGCCGCCCAAGCTGGACGCGCACCGCCGGCCGTTCTTCCACGGCGACGACCTCGTGGTCCGCGTCCCCGCCGAGCCCGTCACCGTGACCGTGGCCAGGGGGATGGAGTACGGCACCGCCGAAGTGACCGTCACTCCGCAGGCCGGCGCGGAGACGCTGGTGGAGCTGACGCCCGAACGGCTGTACGACGCGGCCGCCCGCGGCTGGTACGGCGGCGACCTGCACGTCCACCTCAACTGGATGGGCGAGGAGCCCGCCGCGCCCGAGCTGGCCGCCGCCGCGCAGCACGGCGAGGACCTCCACGTGCTCAACCTGGTGGCGGGCAACGTGGCGAGCGAGCGCGTCTACGACGCGGAGGCGCTGGAGCAGTGGGTGGGCAAGGACCTGCCGTGGTCCGACGACCGGCACCTGGCCAGGATCGGCGTCGAGTTCCGCAACGACGTGCTCGGCCACTGCACGGCGTTCGGGCTGCGCGGGCTGCCGAGCCGCTACCACACGGGCTTCGGCGGCACGGCGGACTGGCCGCCCAACGCGGCGGCGTGCGAGGAGCTGAGGGCACTCGGCGGGATCGTCTCCTACGGTCACCCGTTCCACACCGCGTTCGGCGACGACGACCCGCCGGACGTCGTACTCGATCGCGGACGGTCCTGCGCGGCCAGGGAGATCGTGGCCGACGCCGCACTGGGTCTGATCGACTCGCTCGATGTGCTCAACCACTCCTCCGTCCTGGCCACGGCGGCCGTGTACCGCCGTCTCATCGGCGCGGGCAACAGGCTGGCGGTGACGGCGGGGACCGACGCCGTGCTGTCGTTCTGCCGCCGCGGCACCGCCTCCGCCCCGCCCGGCTGGGAGCGTGTGTACGCCAACGTCGCCGGCCCCCTCACCGCCGAGTCCTACGCCGAGGCGATCCTGCACGGTCGTACGTTCGCCACCACCGGGCCGTGGCTGGAGCTCACGGTGAACGGGCACGGCCCCGGCGACACGCTGGAGCTGCCGCCGGGCCAGGAGGTGGAGATCGTGGTCTCCACGATCGGGCCGGAGGTCGAGGAGCTGGAGATCCGTACCGCTGCGGGCGTGCTCGCGCAGGGGCCTCCCGGGCGGCTGGTGGCCACGATGGCGGCGGACGAACCGACGTACGTGGTGGCTGTGGCGACCGGCGGGCCGCACCCGCGCTCCCAGCACCGGCGCGGCGCCTACGCCCACACCAGCCCTGTGTACCTCGACGTCGCGGGCGGCCGCGTGGCCAGGGAGGCGGACGTGCGCTGGTGCCTGGCCTGGCTGGACCGGCTGGAGTCCATCCTGCGCGAGTCCGGCCGCTTCGACACCTCGGCCCAGGTGGACGACCACCTGGCCCTGTACGAGCAGGCCAGGCACATCTACTGCACCCGCCTGCCCTGACCCCCGCCCCACGGCCGGTCGTGCAGCGAGGGGGCGGGGGCGACGGACTGGCGGGGTCCGGCGGCGGTGCGCAAAGCAGGCGGGGCGACCGGGGTGGCGGGGTGCGGTGGTGGTGTGTGGAGGGTTGGGTGGGAAGGTGGCTGGGTGCAGATCTCCCTCCTCGGCCCGGTCGCGGCCGCGTCCGACGACGCCTCCCCCATCGACATTCCCGGCGTGCGTCTGCGGGTGCTGCTGGCGCGGCTCGCGTTGGAGGCCGGCCGGCCGGTGTCGGCGGACGCGCTGATCGACTGCGTCTGGGGCGAGGAGCCGCCGGCCGGGGCCGTCAACGCGCTGCACGGGCTGGTCTCCCGGTTGCGCAGGACGCTGGGCGGGCCGGAGTCCGTGGAGCTGGTGGCCGGCGGCTACCGGCTGCCGTTGCGTCCCGAGGACGTGGACACCCACCGGTTCGAGCAGCTCGCCGGGCGGGCCAGGCGGGAGCTCGCGGCAGGCCGGCCGCGGGAGGCCTCCTCCCTGCTCCGCGCCGCCCTGGAGCAGTGGCGCGGCGACGCGCTGGCGGACGTGCTGGAGGCGGCGTTCGCCCGTAACGTGGCGGCGCGGCTGGAGGAGTTGCGCGCCACCGTCGCCGAGGACTTCTTCGACGCGGAGGTGCGGCTCGGCCGCCACTCCGAGGTGCTGGCCGACCTGCGGGTCGCGGCCGTCGCCCGGCCGCTGAGCGAGCGCCTGGCCGAACTGCGGATCCGGGCCCTGTCGGCCGCCGGACGCCAGTCGGAGGCGCTGGCCGTGTACGACGAGGTCCGCGGCAGGCTCGGCGACGAGCTGGGCATCGACCCCTCGCCCGAGCTCCGCGCGGTCCACCTCGCCCTCCTGCGCGGGGAGCTGAGCCGGCCCGCCGTACGGCCGCAGGCCGCGTCCAACCGGCTCCCGGCCAGGCTGACCACCTTCGTCGGCCGGGAGCGTGAGCTCGGCGAGCTGACCCTGCTGCTCGCCGAAGCGCGGCTGGTGACGATCGTCGGGCCGGGCGGCGCGGGCAAGACCAGGCTGGCGCTGGAGGCCGCCGAGCGCGTCGGGGACCGGGCGTGGTTCGTCTCGCTCGCCGGGGTGACCCGTCCGGACCAGATCGCCGACGCGGTGCTCAGCGCCTGCGGCGGCCTGTTCGAGGGCGGGTTCAAGCCGCAGGCTCCCGCGCCCGCCCGGCTGGCCGCCCAGCTCGACGTCGGCCCCGCCGTGCTGGTGCTGGACAACTGCGAGCACCTGGTGGAGGCGGCCGCCGAGCTCGCCGAGCAGCTGCTCGGCCGGCTTCCGCAGCTGCGCGTCCTGGCCACCGGCAGGGAGGCTCTGGCGATCGACGGCGAGGCCCTGTGCCACCTCGGCCCGCTCGGCCTGCCCGTGCCGGACGCGGACCTGGCCGAGGCCGCCGAGTCGGACGCCGTGCGGCTGTTCGTCGAGCGGGCGGGCAGGGTGCGCCAGGGGTTCGCGCTCGACCGGGCCACCCTGGGGCCCACGGTGGAGATCTGCCGCCGGTTGGACGGCATGCCGCTGGCGCTCGAACTGGCCGCGGCCAAGCTGCGGGCGATGACCGTGACGCAGATCGCCCAGCGCCTGGACGATCGGTTCCGCCTGCTCACCTCGGGCAGCAGGACCGCGCTGCCGCGCCAGCGCACGCTGCTCGCGCTGGTGGAGTGGAGCTGGGACCTGCTGGAGGAGCCCGAGCGGGTGCTGGCCGCGCGCCTGGCCGCCTTCCCCGGCGGAGCCGACCTGGCCGCGCTGGAGGCGATCTGCTCCGACGCGTCCCTGCCCGCCGAGGACATGGTGTACGTCGCGGGCGCGCTGGTCGAGAAGTCCATGATCCAGCAGGTCGGCGACAGGTACCGGATGCTGGAGACCGTCCGCGCCTACGCGGCGGCCCGGCTCGCCGAGCCGCCGGTCGGCGACCGTTTCCGCGGGTACTTCCTGGCGCTGGCCGAGGAGAACGAGCCGCTGCTGCGCACCCGGGACCAGTTGCGCGCCGTCGAGGTCTTCGACGCCGAGCACGACAACCTGGTCGCCGCGCTGCGGGCCGCCATCGGGGCGGGCGACGCGGCCACGGCCGCCCGGTTCGTCAGGTCCATGATCTGGTACTGGGGCATGCGCGGGATGTCCACCGAGTCCGACGCGTTCCTGAGCGAGGTGCTGGCCTTCGGCGACGAGTTGCCCGACGACGTCCGTGCCGCCTTCGAGGTGGTACGGGCGACGGCGGGCCGGCGGGGCGGGCCGGAGGTCCGGGAGAGCCTCAGCCGTCCCGGGGTGACGAAGATCCACAACGCGCTGCCGTTGCTCCGCCTGTCCAGGCTCACCACCCAGGACGCCGGAGACCTGGAGGCCCTGGACTCCCCCGACCCGTGGGTGCGCGCCAGCGCCCGCTGGGCCTACGACTTCCTGCTCACGGAACAGGGCGACCAGGAGACCGGCGCCCGCCACAGGGACGAGGCGCTGCGCCTGTTCGAGCAGGTCGGCGACCGCTGGGGCCTGGTGATGAGCCTGGTACGGCAGAGCCGCGTCCACGGCCTGCGCGGCGAGCACGAACACGCGGTCGCGGCCTGCGAGCGCGCCGTCGCGATCGCCGCCGAGCTGGGCACCGAGGAACACCTGTTCATCACCAAGTCGCATCTCGCCCAGAACCGCATGCGCGGCGGCGACCTGGACGGCGCGCTGCACGACATCCGCGCCGCGCGACGCGTGGGCCGCGAACACGGCCACCGGCGGCTGGCGGCCAGCATGCTGTTCCCGCTCGCCGAGGTGCACCGCCACGCCGGCGACCTGGGCCGGGCCCATGAGGTCGTGGACGAGCTGGAGACGGTCGTCCACCGGCTGCCCGGCCCGCCCGAGCTGAACGGCGACGTGATCGTGTCCTCCCGGATGGCCGTCCTGGTGACCGAGGGGGCGGCGGAACGGGCGCGCGAGCTGCTGCCCCGCGCGATGCGCGGCGTGCTCGGGCACACCAACGCCAACGCCCTGGCCCGCGCCGCGGAGCTGCTGGCCAGGCTGCTCGGGCTGGAGGGCGATCCGGCGGGGGCCGCGACGGCGCTCGGCATGAGCCACGTGATCAGGGGCGTCTTCGACGAGGGCGACCCCGATCTGCGGCGGCTGGTGCCCGTCCTGGCGGGGCGGCTCGGCGACGCGGGTTACCGGGAGGCGTACCGGCGTGGCGCGGACCTGCCGCGGCAGGAGGCGATCGACCGGCTCATGACCCACTGCGCCGATCCGGCCGGGTCCGCTCCCCCGGGTGACCTTCCGCGTCCCGGGCGGAGTTGACCGGGCGAGGCGCGGTGGTCGCCGGTCGGCTCGGCGCCGCCCGCCGCGCGGAGGTCACCTCGGCATCCTGGCGGTGACCGCTTCGAGCGCCTTCCCGGCCTCGATGAGCTCGTTCATGGACGTGATGAAGAGGTCGCCGTTCTCGTCCGCCAGGCTTTTCCGGCAGTTTCGGCCGCCGTTGCCGGCCTGGGTGACGAACGTCCGCCAGAAGGCCCGGGTCTCCTGGTCGGGGGCGTCGAAGTAGCGGCCCGCGTCTCGGGCGATCTCCCCCATGTGGGCGCACAGGGGGCCGAAGATCGCCGGCTCGACGGAGCCGCGCCCGGCCTGCGCGGCGTCGTTCAGGCTCTTGGAGAGACGCACGACATCGGTCCTGTAGCGTTCGCGCAGATCCCACCCGCCGTGTGCCCACCAGGCCTTCACCTGCAGCTGCCTGATCTCGGCGGACACCACCGCATCGTCGAGGCCCACCACCCGCTGGACCTGGGAGAGGGTGGCGGGTCCGGGCGATTCCTGCTGGGCAGCCGCCACGAGGGGCGCCGCCACCGCCGCCGCGCAGAGCACGGCCGTGGCGGCTCGTCGCGCGGCGAGCCGGCCGGTCGGACGCGGGCCGGGAGGGAGGTCGCGGGTCGCGCGCCCGGTCCTGGGCCGCGGCCTCCGGGCCGCCGACACGATGCCGGCCGCCAGGACGGCGGCGACCGCGGCGAGCACGAGAACGTAGCCCATGATGCTCTGCACGAGCGTCCAAGCCGGATCCGGCAGCCAGTGGCAGCGAACCGCCAAGGTGTTGAGCGGCTGGAAGCAGCCGTCCGCGGCGGCGAACACGAAGCGGCCGGCCAGGCCGCCCAACGCCACGACCTCGGCGGTGATCAGCGCGACGAGCAGCCGGTGACGGCTCGCCGGCACGCTCGCGACGACGGCTGCCGCCGCGGCCGCCGTCACCAGGGCCACGAGCGTCCACGCCTGGTAGACCAGGGCGTAGAAACCTGCTCGATCCGCGGGCGGGGGCTGCCAGGTGTGCATGTAGCCCATCACGACGGCGACGGCGGCCCAGCTCGCCGGTATCCCCAGCAGCACGACCGGCAGCACCCGCCGCTGCAGCGGGACCTCCTTGCCCAGGGCCTCCCACCGGCTGGTCTCGGGCAAGGAGCCGAGCGTCCACGGGGGCGGAGCGGTGGTCGGGCGGAACGTCCAGGTGAGCAGTGGCACCACCCACAGGGCCATGACCGCGGAGAGGACGAGCGGCGTGTCGAGGCTGGTCAGGAACGGCCACACCGCGCCGATCGCGGACTGCACGGCCGGATGCTCCTCCGGTGAGGCGCCGTACAGCTCCCGCAGGATCACCTGCATCCCGGCGGGGTCGACCGTTCCGGTGCTCGCCAGCAGCGCGCCTTCGCTCTGCCACCACACGAACCACGAGAACAGCACCAGCCACGCGGCCGCGAGCCCCAGCAGCATGGCCGGCCGGATCGTACGTCCCGGCCAGGCCCTGACCCACAGTTCGGCGCACTGCGCGGTCCACCAGGCGAAGGCCACCCCGGCGAACAGCACCAGCGCCAGCACCACCGGGTGGTCCGGGAACCACCGCAGGACCGTCACCCGGTTCAGCACCAGTTCGCCGGCCACCGCGCCGGCTCCCAGCCACAGCCCCGCGCGCACGCCGGACGGCGCGCGACGCCCGGTCAGCACCGCATGGACCACGGCACGCCACAGCGCGATCCCGGCCACGCCGGTGACCAGACCCGCCACCAGCAGGGCCGGCAGCCGGCCCAGCCAGGTGCCGCTCGCGGCGGGAGGCAGGTACTCCGCCACCTGGACGTCGATGAGCGGAGCGGCGGCCCCGGTCAGGAACATGGGCAGCGCCTGCACGCCGAACAGCGCCGCCGGGTCGGTGACGGCGTCCCGGCGCAGCGTCCAGCGCGGGTGCATGCGCCACAGCTCGACGAAGGAGCCGAGAGCCCGCCGCAGCCGGCCCGTGACCGGGGCGGGCATCGTGAACGCCAGGGAGCGCAGGTCGGCGCCCCAGCGCGTCGCGGCGAGGTCGGCGTGGATCTCCCGGCTGCGCAGGACGTCCGAGCGGGCGAGGTAGACCAGGAGGATCATGCAGACCGGAAGCAGCAGGCCCCGCGTGGTGAACGCCGTCTCGCCGGGCCAGAACGGCGACCGCGCGGAGGTGGGGATCGCGGTGAGGTACCAGACGACGTACGGGAGGAGCACGAGGACGACGAACACCCGCCACACGACGACGGTGGCGTAGGTGATGGTGAGGTCGCGGTTGCGGATGTGGGCGAACTCGTGCATCGCCCGCGCGCGGAAGCCGCCGGGATCGGCGGTCCTGCGGGCGACCAGCCCGCCGTGCAGGCACACGATCGGGCGGCGGTCGCTGCCGAACACCACGGCGTCGGTCGTGGCCGCCGTCAGGTCCACGACGATCCTGGGCACGCGGGCCAGGCCGGCCACGGCGGCGAGCTCCGCCATCCTGCGGCCGATCTCGCCGTCGTGGTCGATCACGTCCAGCGGTACGAGGCGGCGCCGCCGGACCTTCCAGTGCGGCAGGGCCAGGAACAGCGCCACGGCCGCCGCCGCCACCAGGACGAGCCCCAGGAGGGGCAGCCACCAGGGCGCCGCGGGCTCGTAGCGGTCCACGCAGGCCCAGTAGGCGTCGTGGTTGGCGATGATCCGCGCTGAGATGCCCCGGTCGGTGCCCTGGGTGGGATCGCCGCCGGCGGCGAGCAGGCAGCCGTATCCGTAGCCGCCGTGGTATCCGCGGGCCACGACCTGCATCATCGAACCGCTGCTCACCAGCAGCAGAGTGAGCAGCAGCACGAAGCGCACGGTCGTGCCCGCGCCCATCGTCCGCTCGTCGATCCGCGGGGCGGAGGCCGTGGCCGTCATCACTGGTTCTTCGTCAGGGGGGCGCCGTCGGCCGGGCCGTCCGGTTCCCGCGCGTCGGGTTCCGGTGCGGCCAGTGCGAGCCGGCCCACCACGGCGTCGGCGATGAGCCGGGCACGGCTGTCGCCGAGCCCGTGCTCCACAGCGGTCTCCAGCACCCTGCGGTGGACCTCGGCGAGCTCGTCCCGGGTCAGGTCAGGGACGAGGACGGCCGCCGCCGGCCTCCGGAAGACCTTGCGCAGCACGGCCTTCGTGCGCGCCGCCGCGCCGTCCACGGCGGCGGTCCCCACCCGCCGTGCGGCCTCGTCGACCATGAGCCACACCACCGGCGTCACCAGGGCCGCGATCTCCCCCAGACCGAACCCCAACGGCTCACGCCTGGCGCCCCGCCGGCCCAGGCGCCGGATCACGACGTCGTCGCCGAGCCCGGCCAGCCCGTCCACGAGCAGGAGCTCCTCCGGCGCGGTCGCCGCCACCACATCGCGCACGACGTCGCGGACCCTGGTCGTCGTCGCCCTGCTCGCAGGACCGCCGCCGCTGGGCGAAGCCGCTCCGGAACTCATGACGCCCCTCTCCACATCGCGTTCTGTGACGCACTCGCCACGCTGTGCAGGAGCCCCATCCTCACGGAAGAGGTCCGGCGATGGAGGTGAACGCGGAAAACGGCATGAATCAGATGTCCGGGACGGCCCCCGTCAGGGCGTCATTCGCGCAGGAAGGCCAGCAAGGAGGCGGCGAGTTCGTCCGGGGCCTCTTCGGCCACGTGGTGGCCGCTGTCGATCGGATGGCCGGTCACGTCGTCGGCCCAGGTGCGCCAGATCGCCAGCGGGTCGCCGTACAGGTCCTCCATGTCGTCCTTGGACGTCCAGAGGAACAGGGTGGGGCAGGTGAGGCGGCGGGAGGCGGCGCGGTCGGCGTCGTCGGCCGCGCGGTCCACGGTGAGGCCGGCGCGGTAGTCCTCGCACATCGCGTGGACGGTGTCCGGGTCGTGGATGGCCCGGCGGTAGTCCTCGTACGCCTCCTGGCCCATCTGTTCGGGGCTGCCCTGATACCAGGCGTCAGGGTCGGCGTTGATGACGCGTTCGGCGGGTTTGGCGGTCTGGCCGAGGAAGAACCAGTGCCACCAGGACGCCGCGAAGCGGGCGTCGGCCCTGGCCAGCGCCTCGCCGATGGGGATGCCGTCCATCACGACCAGGCGGGTGACGGCCGCCGGGTGGTCGGCGGCCAGGCGGTGGGCGACGTAGGCGCCGCGGTCGTGGCCGGCGACGGCGAACCGTTCGTGGCCCAGCGAGCGCATGAGGGCGACCATGTCGCGGGCCATGGCCCGTTTGGAGTAGGGGGCGTGGTCGGGGGTGGTGGGCGGTTTGCCCGAGCGGCCGTACCCGCGCAGATCGGGGCAGATCACCGTGTGGTGGGGGGCCAGGAGGGGTGCGACGCGGTGCCAGGTCGCGTGGGTGCGGGGGTGGCCGTGGAGCAGCAGGAGGGGCGTGCCGGAACCGCCGTACCGGACGAACAGCTCGGTCTCGCCGACGTCGATCACGCCGGTCTCGAAGTCGTCGAACATCGGCCCCCTCTACCCGGGACCGTCTTGGATCAACACCGGCGTTCCGCCGCATCAGGGGACGTTCTAGGATCGGCCCATGCCTTTGACCGCGGACGACGTCGACCGGTTCGTGGCCGCCAGACCCCGCCTGGAGGCCATCGCCTACCGCCTGCTCGGCTCCGCCGCGGAGGCCGAGGACGCCGTGCAGGAGACGTTCCTGCGCTGGCAGTCCGCCGACGCGGACCGCGTCGAGGTGCCCGAGGCGTGGCTGACGAAGGTGCTCACCAACCTGTGCCTCAACCAGCTCGGCTCCGCGCGGGCCCGCCGCGAGACGTACGTCGGAGAGTGGCTGCCCGAGCCGCTGCTCGCCGGCGACCCGATGCTCGGCCCGGCCGAGACCGCCGAGCAGCGCGAATCGGTCTCGTACGCCGTCCTCACGCTGATGGAGCGCCTGTCCCCGAACGAGCGGGCGGTCTACGTGCTGCGGGCCGCCTTCGACCACTCCCACCGGGAGATCGCCGAGATCCTCGACATCACCGAATCGGCCAGCCAGCAGATCTTCCACCGCGCCAAGAAGCACGTCGCCGACGGCCGGGCCCGCACCGAGGTCGACGAGGCCGCCGCCCGGCGGATCGTCGAGGAGTTCCTGGCCGCCGCCACCAGCGGGCAGACCGAGCCGCTCGTCCGCCTGCTCACCCAGGACGCCATCGCGGTCGGCGACGGCGGCGGGAAGGTCCCGGCCCGCGCCAAGGCGTTCGAGGGCGCCGTCGCGGTCGCGAAGTTCCTGTGGGGCCTGGTCAAGCCCGGCAAGGCCAAGCAGGCCATCATCGGCGGCTCGCCCGAGATCTACCCCTGGACGGCCAACGGGGAGCCGGCCGTCGTGGCGGTCCTGGACGGCCGGGTCGTCGGCGTCATGTGCCTGGAGGTCACCGCCGAGGGCATCGCCGCGTTCCGCAACCAGGTCAACCCCGACAAGCTCGGCCGGGCGACCGCGCGCTGGGCGGCCACCGACCACGGGGAGCCGGTGTTCAGAGCCTTCTGAGACACGGTGTGACGCGCTTCACACCGTGATCCTGTCAGGAAAACGCGGGCCGTCCGGTTCAGGTGGCGAACCCGCGTCAGACAGGAGCGAGGAAATGCAGCACCGCATCATCGTCCTCGGAGCCGGCTACACCGGAGCCGTCGTCGCCGGCCGCCTGGCCAGGCGGCTGAGCCGCGAGGACGTCGCCATCACCCTCGTCAACGCCGAGCCCGACTTCGTGGAGCGCGTCCGCCTGCACCAGGTGGCGACCGGGCAGGACCTCAGGCCCCGGCCGTTCCGCGAGATGTTCGCCGGCACCGGCGTCGAGCTGCGGCTCGGGACGGTCACCGGCCTCGACGCCGACCGCGGGACCGTCACCGTCACCGGCGCGGGCGGCGCCGAGGAGCTGGCCTACGACACGCTGGTCTACGCGCTCGGCAGCGGCTGGAACGCCGAGGGCGTGCCCGGGACCGCCGAGCACGCCTACGACATCGCCGGCCGGCCGGGGGCGCTGCGGCTGCGCGAGCGGCTGGCCCGGCTCGACGCCGGTCAGCGCGTGGTCGTCGTCGGCGGCGGGCTCACCGGGCTGGAGGCCGCGGCCGAGATCGCCGAGGCCCGTCCCGACCTCGACGTCGCCCTCGCCGCCCGCGGCGCTCTCGGCGACTGGCTCTCGCCGAAGGGCCGCGCGCACGTGCGGAAGGTCCTGGACGGGCTCGGGGTGAGCGTGCACGAGCACACGGTCGTCACCGGCGTCGAGGCCGACCGCGTCACCACCGACGGCGAGCCCATCCCGGCCGAGGTGACCGTCTGGACGGCCGGCTTCGCCGTGCACCCGATCGCGCGGGCGACCACCCTGGAGGTCGCCGGCACCGGCCAGATCGTGGTCGACGGGACCATGCGCTCGGTCTCGCACCCGAACGTGTACGCCGTCGGCGACGCCGCCATGGCGATGGGCCCCGGCGGCAAGCCGCTGCGCATGTCGTGCGCGTCGGGCATCCCGACCGCCTGTCAGGCCGCCGACTCGATCGCGGCCCGGCTGACCGGCGGGAAACTGCCGAACACCACGCCGCGCTACTTCAACCAGTGCGTCTCGCTGGGCCGGGGCAACGGCCTGATCCAGTTCGTCACCGCCGACGACCGCGCCCTGCCCAGGGTGCTGACCGGGCGGGTCGCCGCCGTCTACAAGGAGCTGATCTGCAAGAGCGCCGCCTGGGGCGTCGCCAACCCGATGCTGGGCAAGCCGGCCCGGCGGCGCCGCGTCACCCGCGCGAACGCCCCGGCCGGCCCCGCCGCCGCCAGGGCGCGTGCATGACGACGGCCGGCGTGGCGCACCCGGCGGCGCGCCCCCGTCAGGGGGTCGTGAGGACGACGAGCTGCCGGGTCGCCCGGGTCATCGCCACGTAACGGTCGACCGCGCCCCCGACCCCCTCGACGCCATCGCCGAACCGGTCCGGATCGACGAGGACGACCAGGTCGAACTCCAGCCCCTTCGACAGCTCCGGCGTCAGCGACCGGACCCGGGGCCGCTCCCGGAAGGCCGGGTCCCCGATCACGCAGGCGATCCCCTCGGGGTTCGCGGCGAGCCAGGCGTCGAGGATCGCGTCCAACTCGGCGACCGGCCCTCGGGTGACCGGGACGCCGCTCTCCCGGATGGAGACCGGCACGTTGGCGTCCGGCAGGGCGGCCCTGATGACCGGCTCGGCCTCGGCCATGATCTCCGCCGGGGTCCGGTAGTTGACGCTCAGGCCGGCCAGCTCGACGCGGTCGATGCCGACCCGGCCCAGCCGTTCCGCCCACGACTCGGTGAACCCGTGCCTGGCCTGGGCGCGGTCCCCGACGATGGTGAAGCTCCTGGACGGGCAGCGCAGCAGCAACATCTGCCATTCGGCGTCGGTCAGCTCCTGGGCCTCGTCCACGACGACGTGCGCGAACGGCCCGGCGAGCAGGTCCGGCTCCACGGTGGGCAGCTCCGACTCGTCCACCAGGTTGCGCTGGAGGTCCGCCCGGCGAAGCTGGGTCACCAGGCCCTCGCCGTCGTCGTCGGCCTCGATCAGGTTGTCCACGACCTGGGCCATGCGCTCGCGCTGGACGGCCAGGGCGGCCTCCTGCCTGCGCTGCCGGCGGGACGCCTCCGGGTCGCCGAGCCGCTGGCGGGCCGCGTCCAGGAGCGGCAGGTCGGAGACCGTCCAGGACTGGGCGTCCGCGCGCTGGAGCCGCCGGATCTCGTCCGGGCCGAGCCAGGGGGCGCACAGCCGCAGGTAGGCGGGGACCGTCCACAGGTCGCCGACCAGGTCGGTGGGCTCGATCAGCGGCCAGGCGCGGTTGAAGGCGGCCAGCAGCTCCCGGTTCGCGCGCAGCGACCTGCGCAGCAGCTCCGGCGACACCTCGTGGTCGCCGTGCTGGTCCTGCGGGTCGTGCTTGTCGATGAGGATCGTGAGCAGTTCCTCCCAGATCTGGTCGCGGGCCTCGTTGTGCGGGGTGCCGGGGTCGGCGGCCTGGAACGCCTCGGCCCAGTCCTCGGCGCTCAGCCAGACGTCCGACCAGTGCGTGGTGACCGCCATGCCCTTGGCGGGCGGGTTCTCGTAGAACCTGACGGCCGGCTCGATCGCCTTCACCATGTCCGCGGACGCCTTCAGCCGCGCCACCTCCGGGTCCCGCTCGGGGACCGCCGCCGTCCCCTCGGGCACGAGGTCGCGCAGGGTGCAGGTGCGCACGCCGTCCTCCCCCAGGCTGGGCAGCACGTCGGCGACGTAGGCCAGATAGGGCTGGTGCGGGCCGACGAACAGCACGCCGCCCTTGTTGTGGCCGAGCCGGGGGTCGGAGTAGAGCAGGTAGGCCGAGCGGTGGAGGGCGACGACGGTCTTGCCGGTGCCGGGGCCGCCGTCCACGACGAGAGCGCCGCGGGAGCCGGCCCGGATGATGGCGTCCTGGTCGGCCTGGATGGTGCCGAGCACGTCCCGCATCCTGGACGAACGGTTGCCGCCGAGGCTGGCGATGAAGGCGGACTGGTCGTCGAGCGCGGCGTGCCCTTCGAAGCCGTCGGCGGTGAACACCTCGTCCCAGTAGTCGCTGATCCGGCCGCGGGTCCAGCGGTAGCGGCGGCGGCTGGCCAGGCCCATGGGGTTGGCGTGGGTGGCGCCGAAGAACGGCTCGGCCGCGGGCGAACGCCAGTCGAGCAGCAGGCGGCGGCCGTCTTTGTCGGTGAGGCCGAGCCGTCCGATGTACACCGGTTCGGGGTGGTCGGCGGTGACCATGTGGCCGAGGCACAGGTCGAGGCCGAAGCGGCGCAGCGTCCGCAGGCGGGCGGACAGGCGGTGGATCTCCAGGTCCCGGTCGAGCGCCTGCCGGCCCTTGCCGCCGGGGGCCATGCGTTCGGCGTCGAGGCGGGCGGACAGGTCGGCGATCGACTGCTCCAGGCTCTCGGCGAGGGCCGCGAAGTGTCGCTCGTCTACGGCGATCAGCGCCGGGTCGGCCTTGGCGGCGAGGTTGCCGGGCAGGTCGAACACGCCGGTGGTCAGGGGATTCATGTATGTGGCTCCGCTACGAGGTCGGTCTTCGCGTGGCAAGGCTTCTGGCCTCGGCGGACGATTCTGCGCCACGACGGGGGTCTTGCCGCAAGCCCCCCGGTGCGCTATACGTTAAGAGTGGAAAGGAGTAGAAGCTCCTTTTTCTGCCACTTTGCTCCGCGCCACAGGCCCTGCTTCGCTTCACAGCACAGCGGAACCGGGGTGACCCGCCCGTGACGGGCGGATCACCGGTCGAGGGTCACCAGTCGCCGTCGCCGCCCTCGTCGTCGTCGCCTTCGAAGATCTCCTCGACGATCTCCCCCGCCACCAGGCCGCCGACCACGCCGGCGGCGCCGGCCGCGGCCACCGCGCCCCAGCCCGGCCCGCCGTGGTGCTGCTCGTGATGGCCGTAGCCGTGGTGACCGTGGTGGTCACCGTACCCGTGGTCGCCGTGGCCGTGGTGGTCGCCGTGCCCGAAGCCGCCGTGGGCGTGCGCGGCCAGGCCGGACAGCCAGCGGTCGAGCTCGGCGGCCCAGTCGGTCTGCAGGGCGTCGGCGTGGCTGACGGTGAAGCGGCCGATCGCGTCGCCGGAGTAGCGGCCGGCGCGCTTGTCGGCCTCCAGGACCACTTCAAGCCCCGCCGGGTCGGCCACGAAGGTCACTTCGAGCTCGCCGAGCACGCCGGCGTACCGGCCGGCCGGGTAGAACTCGATCTCCTGGTAGAACGGCAGCTCCTGGCGCACGCCGTACAGGCGACCGGCCTCCAGGTCGGCGGACTTGAACGCGAAGCCGAGCTGCAGCAGCGCCTCCAGGATGCGCAGCTGCGAGGGCAGCGGCTCGACCGCGACCTCGTCGAGGTCGCCCTTGTCGACCGCCTTGGCGATGGCGAGCTCGGTGCGCACGCCCAGCGCCATGCCGTGCAGCGGCTGCCCGCCGATCTGGCTGATCGGCGCCTCCCACGGCACGCCGATCTGGAACGGGATCGTGCGCTCCTCGCCCTGGCGCAGCACGAACGGCCCCGACACCTGGACGCGGGAGAACTCCCCGGCCCCCGCGTGCTCGCCGTCGCCGTGCTCGAACTCCACGCGGGCGACCAGGCCGAGGGTGACGTGCTCGATCTCGGCGTCGAAGTCGCCGCCCTTGAGCCGCACCTCGCCGGACAGCGTGCCGCCCGGCTGGACGCGCGGGGTCGCCAGAACGGTGTCCACCGAGGGCGCGCCGACGCCGAAGGCACCCAGCATGCGTTTGAAGACCACGGCTTGTTCTCCCTGTCGAAGATCGAATGTGTGCAGCCGACCCGCACAACGATCTCCGTCCGGCCCCGGTTCCGGCCATGCCGAAAACGTCTGCCGTAAAAAGGGCGGGAACGGCGGGATCCCGGAGTGCGGCGCGTTCGCCGCACTCCGGGATCCCGGCGCGTTCCGCTCTACCGGACGCTGCGCCTGCCGTAGAGGCCCGCCGCCAGGGCCACCCCCAGACCGGCGAGCACCACCTGGATGACCAGTTCTATCCAGTCGATGCCGCGGGTGTCCGCGACGCCGACCGCGGCGGCGATCGCGGTGCCGATGAGGGCCGCGACGATGCCGATCACGATGGTGAGCCAGATGGGGATGCTCTGACGGCCCGGCACGACCAGCCGGCCGAGGACGCCGATGACGAGCCCGATGATGAGGGCGGAGATGATGCCGGTGACTGCCACGCTTCACACTCCCGTTCTGCCGCGCCGGATGTCGCCACCCCTCGTGGGGGAGGAGTGCCTCCGGCCTGACAGCGCCATTGCTTCCCAGCAGCATCACAAAGAAACCGGACCATTCAGCCTGATATCGGTTCATGGCGGACAGGTTCCATGCGGGTGTGCCGTTCGCGGTGGTGGCGGAGGCGCCCCCGCGGTGCCTACACTGCGGGCACACCCCACGACAGCAGACGCGAACGAACGGCGCACCGAACCCCTCTCAGGAGCCCTTTGTGACCGTCAGACGAATCGTGCTGCACGCCCTGCTCGCGGCGACGACTGCCGTGACCGCCGCGGCGCCCGCGAACGCCACCGCCTTCACCCTCACCAGCACCGCCTTCACCCAGGGCGGGATCATCCCGAAGGTGCACGAGTGCACCAGCGGCGGCCAGACCGACCCCGGCCGGCGCAACGAGTCACCGCCCCTGACCTGGAGCGGCGGCCCCGCCGGCACCCGCGGCTACGCCCTGGTGATGCGGGACCTGGACAACAACAACCTCATCCACTGGGTGATCTACGACATCCCGGCGGACGTGACCTCGCTGCCGCAGAACGTCGAGCACGCCTACCGTCCGACGGCCCCCGCCGGGGCCCGGCAGATCTACTACCGCGGCAGCGCCAGCCTGTACGGCTACCAGGGGCCGTGCTCCCCCTGGTCGGTCAACACCTACCAGTTCACCGTGCACGCCCTCGACCGGGCCGCCCTGACCGAACTGGGCTCCGGCTCGTCCACGACGACCGCGGCGAGGGTGATCTCCGGCGCGTCCCTGGGAACGGCCGTGCTGTCCGGCGAGTCCTGAACGCTCAGGAGCGCCGGGATTCCCGCGGTCAGCCGAGGGCGCGGTCGAGGTTGAAGGCGGCGCTGATCAGGGCCAGGTGGGTGAACGCCTGCGGGAAGTTGCCCTGCTGCTCGCCCGTCCGGCCGATCTCCTCGGCGTACAGGCCGAGGTGGTTGGCGTAGGTCAGCATCTTCTCGAAGGCCAGGCGGGCCTCCTCCACCCGGCCGGCGCGGACCAGCGCCTCGACGTACCAGAAGGAGCAGATGGAGAACGTGCCCTCCTGGCCGCGCAGGCCGTCGGGGCTGGCGTCCGGGTCGTAGCGGTAGACCAGCGAGTCGGACACCAGGTCGGCGGTGAGCGCGTCGAGGGTGGACAGCCACTTCGGGTCGGTGGGCGAGACGAACTTGGCCAGCGGCATCATCAGCAGCGCCGCGTCGAGCACGTCGCCGTCCTCGTGCTGGACGAACGCCTGCCGCACGTCGGACCAGCCGTGGGCCATGATCTGCCGGTAGAGGTCGTCGCGCGCCCCGCGCCAGTGGGGGATGTCGGCGGGCAGGCCGCGGCGGGCGGCCATGCGCATGGCGCGTTCGATGGCGACCCAGCACATCAGCCGGGAGTACAGGAACTTCTTGCGTCCGCCCCTGGTCTCCCAGACGCCCTCGTCGGGCTGGTCCCAGTTGTCGCAGACCCAGTCGACCAGGGCGCAGACGGCGTCCCAGTGGTCGCTGGAGATGGGTTTGCCCCATTTGTCGTAGAGGTAGACGGAGTCGAGCAGGGCGCCGTAGATGTCGAGCTGGAGCTGACCGGCGGCGGCGTTGCCGACGCGCACCGGGGCCGAGCCGCGGTAGCCCTCCAGGTGGTCGAGCTGCCGTTCGGGCAGGTCGGTGCGGCCGTCGATGCCGTACATGATCTGGAGGGGGCCGTTGGGTCCGGCGGGGCACAGGCTGACGTGCCGGGTCAGGAACGACATGAACGCCTCCGCCTCGCCGGTGAAGCCCAGCCGGAGCAGGGCGTAGACGCAGAAGGCGGCGTCGCGGACCCAGAGGTAGCGGTAGTCCCAGTTGCGCTCGCCGCCGATCAGCTCGGGCAGGCTGGTGGTCGGGGCGGCGACGATCGCGCCGGTCGGCGCGTACGTCAGCAGCTTGAGCGTCAGGGCCGAGCGGTGGACCATCTCCCGCCACCTGCCCCGGTAGCGGGAGGCCGACAGCCATTTACGCCAGAACGCGACCGTGGCGGTCAGCGCCTCCTCCGCCTCGACGTGCGGGCAGCCGAGGGGCGGGATCTCGGCCTCGATCCGGTCGAGCGCGAACACCTCCGACTCGCCCTCCACGAGGGTGAAGCACGCCCGCACGTCGCGTCCGTCGCACTCGACCGGGACGGTGGCGCTCAGCCCGAGCGTCAGCCGGTCGGACTCGAAGACGGTCAGGCCGTCGACCTCGCGCACGACGTGCGGGTCGGCCCCGTAGCCGAAGCGGGGGGCCACCCGCGCGTGGAACGGCAGCGAGCCGCGCACACAGAGCACCCGGCGGATCAGTCGTTGCCGGCCGCGGCCGCCCGGCTCGCCGATGATCGGCATGAAGTCCTGGATCTCGCCCACCCCGCTCTCGGTGAAGAAGCGGGTGATGAGCACGTTGGTGTCGGGGAAGTAGAACTGCTTGGTCCGCGCCGGCACGTCGGTGCCCAGCTCGAACGCCCCGCCCCGGTCGGCGTCGAGGATCGAGGCGAACACGCTGGGCGAGTCGAAGGCCGGGCAGCAGTACCAGTCGATGGTGCCGTCGGTGCCGACCAGGGCCACGCTGCGCAGATCGCCGATGAGGCCGTGCTCGGCGATCGGCAGGTAGCGGTCACCGTCTGCTCCACCCATCGCAGCAGTTCTCCCTGGTCAGGGCGGTGCTCAAACCTCGCGCCCGGCCTCCTCCAGCGCGGCCAGGCGGCGGCGGAGGTGGGTGCGCTCGGGCTCGCTCCCGGCCGCCCCGAGCGCGGCGCGGTACGCCTCGGCGGCCTCGGGCAGCCGGCCGAGCCGGTGCAGCAGGTCGGCGCGGGCCAGCAGGTACGGGTGGTAGTCGCGCAGCCGCCGCGCCCCGGCCAGCTCCTCCAGCAGCGCCAGCCCGGCCTCGGGCCCGTCGCGCATGGCCACGGCCGCCGCCCGGTTCAGCGCCACCACCGGAGAGGGGTCGAGCGCGAGCAGCACGTCGTACAGGGCCACGACCTGCGGCCAGTCCGTCGTGGCCAGGTCCGGTGCCTCGTCGTGCAGCGCCGCGATCGCGGCCTGGACGGCGTACGGGCCGGGCGGGCCGCCGCTGAGCGCGGTCACCACCAGCGCCGAGCCCTCCTCGATCATCGCCCGGTCCCAGAGGCCGCGGTCCTGCTCGCCGAGCAGCACCGGCTCCCCCTCGGCCCCGGTACGGGCGTCGCGCCGGGCGTGCACCAGCAGCAGCAACGCCAGCAGCCCGGCGACCTCCCGCTCGGCGGGCAGCAGCCGGCGCAGGATCCGGGCCAGCCTGATCGCCTCCTCGGCCAGGTCGAGCCGCTGGAGGAAGGGCCCGGAGCTGGCCGCGTAGCCCTCGGTGAAGATCGAGTAGATCACCTGGAGCACGCCGGGCACCCGTTCCGGCAGCTCGTGGGCCTCGGGCACGCGGAACGGGACGCGCGCCTCCCTGATCTTCTTCTTGGCCCGGACGATGCGCTTGGCCATCGTCTGGGCCGGCACCAGGTAGGCCCGCGCCACCTCGGGGGTGGTCAGGCCGGCCAGGCAGCGCAACGTCAGCGCCCCGCGGTCCTCGGCCGGCAGCGCGGGGTGGGCGCAGGCGAAGAAGAGCCGCAGCCGTTCGTCGGGCAGGCCGCCGTCCTCGCCGGGGGGCGCTTCGGGGGCGGCCCGCTCGGCCTCGGCCGCCAGGACGGCCAGCCGGGTGGCCAGCGCCTGCTCGCGTCTGAGCCGGTCGACCGCCTTGCGCCGCGCGGTGGTCATCAGCCACGCGCCCGGATTGGGCGGCACGCCCTCGGCGGGCCAGTGCCTCAGCGCCGCCTCGACGGCGTCGGAGGTGACCTCCTCGGCGAGGTCGAGGTCGCCGAAGCGGCGGACGAGCGCGGCCAGCAGCCGGCCGCGCTCCTCACGGAAGACGGCCTCGATCTCACGCATCGAAGTCGGCGACCGGGCGGACCACCACCGAGCCGCCGCCGCGCGCACCCGGGCAGCGCACGGCCCAGTCGAGGGCGGCGTCGAGGTCCGGCACGTCGATCACGTAGAAGCCGCCCAGCACCTCGCGCGTCTCGGCGTACGGGCCGTCGGTGACGGTCGGCGTGCCGTCGGCGCTCACCCGTACGGTGGTGGCGGTCACCAGGTCGGCCAGCGACTCACCGGAGACCAGGATGCCCGCCTCCCGGACGGACCTGTCGTAGGCCATCCACTCCTGGAAGTCGCCCGGCTCCTGCTCGTCGGAGGTGCCGGCGTTGATCAGCAGCATGTACTTCATCGGTGTTCCCCTTCGCGGTCGGCGTACGGCGGGGCCGCCGTACGCCTTCACCACGAACGGGACCCGCCCGGATGGACACGCCATGACGATGAGTTTTCCGGGTCCGTCCGGTCATTGTCACGACACGTCACTTCAGGAGGACCGATGAGCGTACTGGAACAGCGGATGCGGGGCGTGCTGGGCGGGTTCGTGGCGCGGGGCGAGGTGCCGGGGCTGGTCGGGCTCGTCCGTCATCGGGGCGAGACGCACGTCGTGCCGATGGGCACGCTGGAGCGCGGCGGCGGGGCGGCCGTCGAGGCGGACTCGATCTTCCGGATCGCGTCGCTGACCAAGGCCGTCACCGCGGCGGCGGCGATGATCCTGGTGGAGGAGTGCGTCCTGCGGATCGACGACCCGATCGACGACCTGGTCCCCGAGCTGGCCGGTCGCCGGGTGTTGCGCGCCCTGGACGCGCCGCTGGACGACACGGTGCCCGCCACGCGGCCGATCACCGTACGCGACCTGCTGACCTTCCGGCCGGGCACGGGACAGCTCCTGGTGGAGGGCGACGAGCTGCCCATCGTGCGCGCGATGCGCGACCCGCGGATCGACCGCGGCCCCGACGGCCCCGGCAGCGGCCCTGACGAGTGGCTCGCCCGGCTGGGCGCGCTGCCGCTGATGTTCCAGCCGGGCGAGCGGTGGACCTACCACACGAGCGCCGACGTCCTGGGCGTGCTGGTCGCGCGGGCCGCCGGGAAACCGCTGCCCGACTTCATGACCGAGCGCGTCTTCGAGCCCCTGGGCATGCGCGACACCGGCTACCACCTGCCCGCGGACAGGCTCCACCGCCTGGCGGCCTCCTACCGGCCGGACGGCTCGGGCGGCGTGACGCCGAGGCCCGACCCGCGCGTGTGGCACGAGCCGCCGGCCTTCCCGTCCGGCGGCGGCGGCCCCGGCCTGCTCTCGACCGCCCTCGACTACGCCGCCTTCCTGCGGATGCTGCTGGAGAGGGGGCGGCACGACGGCGGCCGGATCCTGTCGCGGGCCTCGGTCGAGCTGATGACGGCCGACCATCTGTCGCCGGCCCAGAAGGCGGGCGCCGAGACGTTCCTCGGGTCGGGCGGCTGGGGGTTCGGGATGCAGGTGGACACCCGGGCCGATCGCCTTTACACCCGGCCGGGCCGGTTCGGCTGGACCGGCGGGCTCGGCACCACGGCCTACGCCGATCCGTCGGAGGGGCTGGTGGGCGTGCTGTTCACCCAGGTGGCGATGACGTCGCCGGTGGCGCCCAAGGTCTTCGAGGACTTCTGGACCGTGACGTACACCTCGATCGACCAGCACCTCACCCCGATTTCCGGCAGATAAG
Source organism: Nonomuraea sp. NPDC003560 (assembly GCF_042878785.1). Lineage (NCBI taxonomy): Bacteria > Bacillati > Actinomycetota > Actinomycetes > Streptosporangiales > Streptosporangiaceae > Nonomuraea > Nonomuraea sp. NPDC003560. The sequence goes on from NZ_JBIAOF010000003.1 coordinate 514,421, forward strand.
GTGGGTAGGCGGCGTTTCGGGGGATTTCGCCGCTCACAATGCTGAGGGGGACGGGTGGCGGAGTCGTTCGGCACGATGCTGCGGAGCCTGAGACACGCCGCCGGGCTGACCATCGAGGAGCTCTCCCACGCCTCCGGCGTCAGCGTGCGCGCCATCGGCGACATGGAACGCGGGGCCAGCCGGGGCCCGCAGCGGCGCACCGTCGAGGCCCTGGCCGAGGCGCTGCGGCTGGACGGGCCGCGGCGCACGGCGCTGTCCGACGCCGCCCGCGCCGGCCGCCCGCGCCAGGACGCCGCGCCGGGCGCCTGCCAGCCGCCCCGCGGCGTGGGCGACTTCACCGGCCGCGAACGGGAGCTGCGCCTGCTGCGCGACCTGGCCGCCCGCACGGCCGAGGACGCGCCCGCCGCCGTCGCCGCCGCCTCCGGGGCCGAGGACGCGCCCGCCGTCGTCGCGGCCGTCTCCGGGGCCGCCGGCATCGGCAAGACCGCCCTGGCCGTGCGCGCCGCCGCCCACCTGGCCGACCTGTTCCCCGACGGCCGCTTCTACCTGGACCTGCGCGGCATGGACCCGGTCCCGCTGGACCCGGGCACGGCGCTGTCCCGGCTGCTCACCGCCCTGGGCGTGGCCGAGCGGCGCATCCCGGCCGACGAGGAGGACCGCGCCGGCCAGTACCGCGCCCTGCTGCGCGGCCGGCGCTGCCTGGTCATCCTGGACAACGGTGCGCACGAGGCCCAGGTGCGCCCGCTGCTGCCCGCCGAGGGCCCGTCCATGACGCTGGTCACCAGCCGCCGCCCGCTGGCCGGGCTGGAGGGCGTGCACCAGGTGCCGCTGGCGCACCTGGCGGCCGGGGAGTCGGCCGCGCTGCTGCGCGCGATCGTCGGCGCCGAGCGCGCCGACGCCGACCCGGACGGGGTCGCCCAGGTCGCCGACCTGTGCGGGAACCTGCCGCTGGCGCTGCGCATCGCCGGGAACCGGCTGCAGAGCAGGCCCGGCTGGACCGCCGGGCACCTGGCCGCCCGCCTCGGCGACGAGGGACGCCGGGTGGAGTCGCTGGCCGCCGGCGACCTGTCGGTGGCGGCGGCCTTCGCGCTGTCGTACCGGCAGCTGTCGGCGCCCGCGCGGCGCGGCTTCCGGCGGCTGGCGCTGGCCGCCGCGCCGGACTTCGGGGCGCCGATGACGGCCGTCCTCGCCGAGCTCGGCCCGGACGAGGCCGAGGACGCCCTGGAGGAGCTGGTCGATCTCGGGCTGCTGCAGTCGCCGTACCCCGGCCGCTACCGCTTCCACGACCTGGTACGGCTGTTCGCCCGCGCCCGGCTGTCCGACGAGGAGCCCATGACGGCGCAGCGGCAGGCGCGGCGGCGGATGGACGACTGGCTGCTGGAGGTCGCGACCGTCGCCGGGCGCTGGTTCGAGCCCGGCTACGGCGCGCCGCCGTCCGGGTGGAGCTCGCTGGTCGAGCTGGACAGCGCGCGGCAGGCGCAGGAATGGCTCCAGGCCGAGGGCGCGGCGTGGCTGGCCGCGCTGCGGCAGGCGGCCCGCGCCGGCGAGCACGCGCGGGTCGTCGAGGTGGCCGAGGCCATGCACTGGTTCTCCGACCTGTGGATGCACTGGGGGCACTGGCCCGAGGTGTTCGAGCTGTCGTCCGGCGCGGCCCGCGAGGCGGGCGACCGCCTGCAGGAGGCGGTGCACCTCAACTACCTGTCCTGGGCGCGCACGCACTGCCAGGGCCGCTACGACGAGGGCGAGCGGACCGCGCTGCGCGCGCTGGAGCTGGCCCGCGAGGTCGGGGACGTGCGCCAGCAGGGCTGGGCCCTGACCTACGCCACCTGGGCGCTGTGGGGGCGCGACGACCGGCGCGCCACGGAGACCGGCCTGGAGCACGCGCGGCGGGCGGCGGAGTGCTTCCGGCAGGCCGGCGACCCCGAGGGCTACGCCCAGGCGATGCTCAGCGTCGGCAACGGCCTGCGCCGGCTGGGCCGGATCGAGGAGGCCGTACGGCACGGGCTGGAGCTGCTGGAACGGCTGCGCGACCCGGCGTTCGGCGGCACGCCGGTCATCGTCGCCCACGCCGTCGGGGCGGCGCTGGACCTGCTGAGCGACGGCTACTTCGCGCTCGGCCGCTGGCAGGAGGCCGCCGACCACTATCGCGAGGCGCTGGTCGAGCTGCGCAAGCGCCCGATCAACCGGGCCACGGCCCAGACGCTGACGAACCTGGGCCGGGCGCTGGTCGAGCTGGGACGGCGGGAGGCGGCGCGCGAGGCGTTCCAGGAGGCCCTGGAGCTGTACGAAGCCTCCGCCGACGCCGTCCGGGCGGCCCGCGTGACCGCCGAGCTTACCCGCCTGGCCCCGGTCGAGACCACTGTGACGACCCCGGAAGGCGCTCGCTGAGCGGGCCGGTCAGGGGTCCACGAACCGTTCGATGAAGGTCAGGGCGGTGCCGCAGACCTCGCGCCAGCCGCTGTCCACGGTCATCGAGTGCCCGCGCCCCGGCAGCTCGACGATCTCGGTCAGATGGTGCCGGTTGCGGGCCTGCCACAGGTAGGCGGCGTGCGCGGCGGCCCACGGGACCGTGCGGTCCATCTCGCCGGCGACCAGCAGCAGCGGCCCCCGGTCCGGCGCGGCGCCGTCGAGGCCCGCGGGGTCGCCCGCCTCCGCCGCCCGGACGGCGTACGTCTCGTACAACCGCCTGGCCTCCTCCTCGCCGACGGCGTTGGCCACGGCGTGCCGGAAGCGCCCGTACGTGAGCGCCCCGCGGAACGGCGCCGGGCTGATCGCCACGCAGGCGCAGGCCAGCCCGCGCCCGGCCAGGATCTGCGCGACCAGGCCGCCGGCCGCGTGGCCGACCAGGGCGGGCCGGCGCGCCAGCCCGCCGATCAACCCGGCGAAGTGCCCGGCGGGATGCCCGGCGGCCTCGCCGTCCTCGGGCCAGGCCGGGATGACGGGGACGAACCCCGCCTGCCCGAACACCTCGGCCCAGGGCTCCCAGCTCTCGGCCAGCAACCACGGGTCGTGGACGAAGACGACCGGGACCCGCCCGGTGGCGTTGGCGTGCCGCACCTGGTCGAGGTCGTAGGCGGAGGGCATGGCGCGGCAGGTCAGCTCTCGTGCAGGGCCCGGCGCAGCGTGCCGGCGGCCAGCTCGATCGCCGACTCGGCCGCGTACGTGCCGCGCAGCGCGTTCAGCATGACGAAGTCGTGGATGATGCCCTGGTAACGCACGGCGGTCACCGGCACCCCGGCGGCGCGCAGCTTGGCGGCGTACGCCTCGCCCTCGTCGCGCAGCACGTCCGCCTCGCCGGTGATGACCAGCGCCGGCGGCAGGCCGGCCAGCTCCTCGACGGTGGCCCGCAGCGGGGACGCGGTGATCTCGGCGCGTTCGGCCTCCGAGGTCGTGTACTGGTCCCAGAACCACTGCATGCCGTCCCGGCGCAGGAAGTAGCCCTCGGCGAACTGCCGGTAGGACTCGGTGTCGAAGGACGCGTCGGTCACCGGGTAGAACAGCACCTGGCGGCGCAGCGACAGCCCGCCGCGCTGCTTGGCCATGATGGTCAGCGCGGCGGTCATGTTGCCGCCCACGGAGTCGCCGGCCACCGCGACGCGCGTGGCGTCCAGGCCCTTGGCGGCGCCGTCGGTGACGATCCAGCGGGCGACCGTCCAGTTCTGCTCGATGGCGACCGGGTAGCGGTGCTCGGGCGACAGGTCGTACTCGGGGAAGACCACGGCGGCGCCGGCGCCGGTCGCCAGCTCGCGGACCAGCCGGTCGTGGGTGTGGGCGTTGCCGAAGACCCAGCCGGCGCCGTGGATGTAGATGATCACGGGCAGATCGCCGGTGCTGCCGGCGGGCCGCACGATGCGGGCCCTGACCTCGCCGGTGGGTCCGCCGGGGACCGTCACCCACTCCTCGTCCACGGCGGGCAGCTCGGCCGGGCCGGACTGCACCTCGTTCACGGCCTTGCGGCCCTCCTCCGGCGGGAGCTGGAACAGGTACGGCGGCTCGGCGGTGGCCTCGGCGAACGCCTGAGCGGCTGGTTCCAGGACGGGCTTGATCATGATCGCTCCAGGAAGAAGGGGTGGGAAGCAGGGGGGCCGTCACCCATCCAAACGACCGGCCCGCGGAAAGACGAGGCGGAACCACAGGCAGAAGTACGTTTCCGCCTCGTGCGCGCGAGCGGCCCGGCTGTTGGATCGCCACCGGGGCCGACCGGTCCCTTTCGCCCCGAGAAGGAGTTTTTCCCATGACGGAGAGCACCACCCCGACGGTCGTCCTCGTGCACGGCGCGTTCGCCGACGCGGCGAGCTGGTCCGGCGTCATCGCCGAGCTGCAGCGGGACGGCATCCCCGTGGTGGCCCCGCCGAATCCGCTGCGCGGCCTGGCCTCGGACGCGGCGTACGTCGCCTCCGTCGCGGCCCAGATCGACGGCCCGGTCGTGCTGGCAGGCCACTCGTACGGCGGCGCGATCATCACCGTGGCCGGCGCGGCGGACAACGTCGTCGGCCTCGTCTACGTCGCCGCGTACGTCCCGGACGAGGGCGAGAGCCTGGGCGAGCTCCAGGGCCGCTTCCCCGAGCCGCCGCTCGGCGCGAGCCTGCGGCAGGCGTCCTACCCGCTGGCGGACGGCGGCGCCGCCGTCGAGTTCACCATCGCCGCCGACGCCTTCCCCCAGGTCTTCGCCGCCGACGTGCCGGCCGAGGTCACCCGGGTCCTCGCCGTGGCGCAGCGGCCGCTGGCGGCCGGGGCGTTCACCGAGGGCGCGGCCACGGCGGCCTGGCGGGCCAAGCCGTCGTGGGCCGTCATCGCCGACGCCGACCAGGCCATCAACCCCGACGTGCAGCGGTTCGGGGCCGAGCGGGCCGGCGCGACCGCCGTGGAGGTCGCCGGCGCCTCGCACGCGGTCGCGGTGTCGCGGCCGAAGGAGGTCGCCGACGTGATCCGGGCGGCCGTCCGGGCCAGTGCCTCCTGATCGCCTCCTGACGGCCTGCCCGGCCGCCAGGAGGCCGGGCGGTCAGGACTGCTTGCCGAGCCCCTGGAAGCGGCTGTCGATGAAGTCGCCCCAGGTGGCGTTCAGCGACATCAGCTCGCCGTCCACCATCTTCCACTGGCGGGCCTTGTGCTGCGGGTAGGCGAAGAGCACCGACGACAGGCGCTCGTAGCCGGCGGGCATCGGCTTGGTGTGCACCCGGTGCGTGGACGGCCGGAACCGCCCGTCGGAGGCGCTGGTGAGCATCCGGCCGATGTTGCACAGCACGACGTCGGTCCCGGCGATCACCGGCTCGACCCAGGTGCCGTCGTGCAGCACGTACTGCAGGCCCTGGTCGGACGGGGGAAGCTGGAGGCCGAGCATCTGGATGCCGGAGTGCTCGTGGGCCAGCACCTCGCGGTCGCCGACGTCCCGGTAGTGGATCACCCGCAGGTTCGTCGCGTCGTGCGAGAGGTCCAGCTCGGGCGTGCCGGGCGGCATCATGCCCCGCACGACCTCGCCGAAGAGCGAGATCAGCCGGAAGGCGATGTCGAACACCTCGGCGGCGCGGGCGCCGAACGCCGGGAAGGCCCGCAGCACGTCACCCGCCCCGGGCGGCTGGTCGCCGATCATGGCGCCGCTGACGTGGATGAACTCCTTCGGGTCGGGCACGCCGTTGGCCAGGCGCGGGATCTCCGAGTTGTACGGGAAGAACCCGTGCGTGCCGCCGACGGCGAGCTGCGGGACGACGTCGTAGGCGTAGTCGGACAGGCTCGGCCCGGTCGCCCGGCAGGCCGCGGCGAACTCGTTCATCATGGCCTCGACGCGCTCGCCGATGCCGGGCACCTCCGCGGCCATGAAGCCCCATCCGGTCAGCTGCGACCTGATGGCGTCGGTGGCGGCGGCCATGTCGGCCTCGATGTCATGCAGCCTGACGACGGGGGCGCGGCCGCTGAGTTCCATGAGAGGGACGTCCATTGTCACTCCGTTTCTCGATGACCGTTCGGGGATGGTTCGTCGTACGTGCTACGTGCCGGTGCTGCTCAGGTGGCGCGGGGTGCGGGCGGCGGGGTCGAGGCCGAGCCGCTGGGCGACCAGGGCGACCTCGGTGCGGTTGGAGCAGTTGAACTTGACGAGCAGGTTCGAGATGTGGCGCTTGACGCCGTGGATGGAGATGCCCATCGAGCGGGCGATCTGGTGGTTGCTCATGCCGCGCAGCAGCAGCGCCAGCACCATGTGCTCGCGCTCGGTCAGGCGGCCGAGCAGGTCGGGCCCGCCCCTGGACGGGACGGGCGCGTCGCCGCGCAGCAGCCGATCGAAGGTGCCCGACAAGCCGGCGACATTGATCTCGTCCCACAGCAGGCAACCGGCCAGCCCGTACCGCTGGGCGACGCAGGGGGCGAGCTCCTCCCCCTGACGCACCATGGCCAGGATCTGCGGGCGGGCCCGGTGGGGGCGTCCGCCGAGCACGTCCGGCAGGACCGCGAGCGGGATCACCGCCACGTCGAAGTCCTCGCCGGCCAGCAGCAGCCGGGCCTCCGCGCAGCTGCGCACGACCGCGACCCCGGCCACGTTCGACACCTTCATCAGCAGCGGCGGGAGCCCGTAGAAGGAGACCTCGTCCTCGGCGAGCCAGAAGACGGACAGCCTGGTGCACCTCGCCCGGAGGCTGGAAGGGGAGGCCGGGATGGGGTGGCCGGCCTCCAGCGTGATGGCACTCATCGCATGATCCTCTCTGCGTCGGCGAACGGCGGTCGGTCGGTACGCGGCGGCGGCTCACTCAGTCGCGGCGTCTCACCAGGTGGAAGGAGAAGTCGGTGCCCCTGTGGTAGTCCTGCGAATACAGCACCGGCCGTCCGGCGCTGTCGTGGTGGGTCTGGAGGAGCAGCAGCCAGGCGCCGCCGTCCTCGTGGGTGCCGATGCGCTCGGCCTGGGCGTGGCTGAGGGTCACCGCCCGCACCTGGGCGACGGCGTAGGCGATGGTGTGGCCGTGCTCGGTGAGGAGCTGGAACAGCGAGCCGGTCCAGTCCACCTCGTCCATGGGGCGGCCGATGAGCGAGCGCGGGAACAGGTCGATCGAGTACAGCAGCGCGTCGTCCCGGTGCCGGCGCAGGCGTTCCAGCCGGACGATGGCCTCGCCGGGGGGCAGTTGCAGCAGCTCTCGCTGGTGGCGGTCCGGCTCGGTGGCCATGACGTCGAGGACGGTGTTGTCGGCGGTGAACCCGCGGCTGGCCAGCATCTCGGTGACGCCTTCGAGGCGGGTCAGCGGCCGGTCCAGGCTGGGCTGCGAGGTGAGGTAGCGGCCGTCGCCGTGCCTGGCCTGGATGAGCCCTTCCTGCTCCAGGAGCTTGAACGCCTCCCTGATGCTGGTGCGCCCGACGTCGAACAGGGTCATGAGCTCGTTCTCGGACGGCAGCCTGTCACCGGGGCGCAGCCCCTGCTCGACGATCAGGGCGTGCAGCCGGTCACGGATCTGGATGGCCAGGGTGGGATGACGTCGTGTCACGCGGGTCTCTCCTGCACGGACGGACCGCGGAGCGGGGCGATGCCGAGCTCGGCGGCCGATGGGTAGCTGGGGGCACAGAACCGGCGCGTGACCGAGACGGTCGCCACCTGGCAGGCGAGCCGGACGCCGCGCACCAGGCCCGTGCCGGCGCAGAGGGCGGCCGCCAGGGCGCCGGTGAAGGCGTCACCCGCGCCGGTGGTGTCCACAACGCGCACGCTGGGGACGTCGATCAGCATAGTGCCGCCGTCGTCGGCGATCTCGGCGCCGTGCTCGCCGCGGGTGACGACGACGGTGCGTCCCCTGGTCCTGCCGCGCAGGTCGTCCAGGTCGCCGGGGGTCTCGCCGGCCAGCGCGGCCAGCTCGCCCTCGTTGAGCACCAGCACGTCGGCGCGGGCCAGCAGCTCCTTCCCGGTCCCCTCCAGGAACGGTCCCGCCGGGCTCGGATTGAGCAGGACGCGCACGCCCGGCGGGGCCGCCGTCGCGGCCGCGTACGAGATCTCCAGCGGGATCTCCCCCTGCAGCACGAGCACGGACCCGGCGGGCAGGCCGGCGGCGACGGCGGCCGCCTGGGCGGGCGGCAGCAGGTCGGCGGCCCCCGGCCAGGTCATGACCAGCTGCCCGCCGGCCGCGTCGACGTAGACGAAACTGCGCCCGGTCGCGACGCCGACGGCCGTGGTGCACTCACCGACCTCGATCCCCTCGGCGCGCAGCTCGGCCAGCGCCACCGGCCGGGCGGCGTCGTCGCCGAGGCAGCCGACGAACCGGGCGGCGGCGCCCAGCCGGGCCGCGGCGACCGCCACGTTCGCGGCCTTGCCGCCGTGCGCGGTGGCGTAGTCGGCGGCGTTGACGCTCTCGCCCGGCTCCGGCAGGCGGTCGCCGAACATGTAGAGGTCGACGATGTAGGCCCCGACCGCGACGACGGTCACGAGCCCAGCCCCAGGGCGCAGGGCGCGATGCTGTCGGCGTCGACGGTCACCCGCACGTCGGGGTGGTGGTGCGCGAAGGTCACCGGGAGCAGCACGTCCGGCTCGGTGGTGAGCAGCAGCACCCGGACGATGTACCGCTTCCAGGCGCCGCCGTCGGTGATCAGGTGCAGCCGGCGGGCGGAGAGGATCTCCGACATGCCGACGGTGATCGCCATCCGCGGGATCGCCTGCGTGTAGCCGCCGGTCACCCGGTGGGAGTGGGCCACGATCGTGTCGTCGAGCAGCGGGACGACGCGCGTGGTCGAGGCGGCGAACTCCGCGGCAGTGTACTGGTGCCAGCGCGTGGACGGCGGCTCGTTGAAGGCCAGGTGCCCCCGGTAGCCGAAGCCCGCGTAGCAGGTGTCGGCCCCGCCCTCGCCGCGCAGGCGCTCGCCGAACGCGTCGGGGTCGAACACGTCGGGGAAGACGACGTTGCCGGGGTGGGGCCGCAGGTCGGGGTCGAGGAGCTGGTAGAGGTTGCGGTCGCAGTAGCCGCGGAAGCTGAAGGGGTGCGAGGGGTCCACCGGCCGGCCCTGCCAGTCGAGGAACTCGTCCATGTGGAAGGCGTACACGTCGGCCCAGCTGATGCGCTCCTCGTTGCAGATGCGCGCCAGGATCGGGTACTGCGCCTTCGGGCCCACGGGCAGGATCCAGCGGGTGGGCTCGCCGCGCATGTTGCGGGCGCGTAACTCGTCGGCCATCTCCCGGGCCAGCCGGTAGTAGAGCTCGGTGGTGTCGGGGTAGACGGTCAGCGGGTGGCGGGCGATGGCCGCCAGTTCCTCGGCCGGCATGGACAACATCTCGTCGGTCAGCTCGGCCGACGTGCGGGGATAGGGGTAGTCGAGGTGCCTCGCGCTCGCGGTGGTCACGTCACTCCTCCTCACAAGCTGCGGGTTGCAGGAATCGGGACAGGACGTTCCGGGTGATTCGCCTGATGTCACCGTCACAGCAGGCGAGGCTGGTCACCCAGTTGACGGATCCGGCGGCGAACACCGCGCCGCCGGATCCGAGCAGTCGCAGGGTCATGTCGGCGCGTACGGCCCGCGCGCCCGAACCGGCCTCCTCGGTAGGAGGCCGGTAGTGGTGGCCGTGGCCGCCCGCGGAGGTCGCGAGCACCAGGGTGTCCGGCGGGGTGCCGAGCTCGGGCGCGGCCCGGTCGATCTCGTCCCCCGCCGCCCCGCCGAGCGCGAGGCCGCAGCAGCCCACCGGGTCGGTCCCGACGCCCTCGAACACCCAGGACGCCTCCTCCCGGCGGCTGTCGGGCAGGCGGGTGTAGCCGGGGGCGGGCCCCCAGCCCTGGGCGGCGAAGCCGACGCCGAGCAGCTCCTGCGGCGCCAGGCCGCGGTGCCGCCAGAGGCCGCCGGGCTCGCCGGTGGAGGTCAGCACGTCCTCGCCGGGCTCGTCGTCCCACCAGTCGCCGACGTGGCCGCGGCGGACCTCGATGGCGTGCGGGTGGCGGGGGTCGACGCCGGTCACCCAGTAGAACCCGTTGCCGCCCAGGTACATGAGCCGGCCGCCGCCGGACACGTACGCGGCGAAGGCCGCGCGTTCGGGGGCGGTGACGTACTCGGGGTGGCTGCCGGTCAGGACGACGCGGTAGGCGGACAGCAGGTCGGCGCCGCCTTCGTGCACGTCCTCGTCGGCCAGCACGTCGAAGGCGAAGCCCGCCGAGCGCAGCCAGCGCAGCAGCAGCAGGTCGGCGGCGAAGTGGCGCGGCGCGCCGGTCATCCACCAGCGGTAGTCGGGGGTGAGGTTGAGCACCGGGCGGCGTCTGGAGGAGTGGGTGACGTGGCCGCCCTCGCGCCGCTGGTCGTACAGGGACAGGCCGAGCTCGCGGTGCTCGTTGAGGTAGGCGTCCACCGGGGAGAGCGTGATCACGCGGTCGGTGACCTGCCGGTAGTCGCCGAAGTACTCGGCCTCGCTGGACTGCCGGTGGTTGGCGTAGGCGAGGTAGGTGAAGGTGGGCAGGACGACCGCCACCGGGCTCCTGCGCGTCGCGTCCGTGCGCGCCACCACCGGCAGCACGCACGACTGCCCCCCGGTCCGCAGGCGGACGCCGAGCACGGTGGAGCCGGCGTCCTGCGGGACGGTCAGCTCGCACGTCACCGGCCAGCGGGCGTCGTCCAGGTCCTCCGGGCTGACCTGGAGCGCGGTGCGGGCGTCGCCGCCCGGCCCGAGGAGCCCGGCCAGCGGCCGGTTGACGGCGCTCGCGTGGTGCCCGTTGCCGCTGACGTCCGGGACGACGGGCGCGCCGGGGCCGGCGGACGGGTCCCACAGGGCCAGCAGCTCGGGGCCGAGGTGCTTGACCAGCTCCGGACCGGTGGTCAGGTCGGTCAGCGGAACGCGGCCGGGCATGGCGAGCGGGCCTTCGGTCAGCATGGGCAGGGCGATCCGGCCCGCGTACGGATGCTCGTCGCCCGCCCCGATCAGCAGCTCGCCCGACGGGGACGGCAGCGGCAGGCGGGCCCGCCCGGCGCTCACGCCCGTGGTGCGGAAGTCGTTCAGATGCAGCACGGTCATCAGCGGCGCCGCCTCCCACGCCACGGCCAGCAGCGACCACTCCCCCGCCGGGACGGCCGAGCGCAGCCGGCAGCCCATGCTCCCCGACGGCGTCAGCACGGTCGCCTCCGGCCGGCCCTCCTCGTCGAGCGCGAGCAGCAGCCGCCATCCGGCGGCCCCCAGCCGGGCCACGACCTGGCGCGGCCCGAGCCGCTTCGGCCGGATCCAGAGGGCGAGGCCGCCCCTGGCGGGCGTCGGCACCGAGGCCGCCTCCAGCCGGGAGCCGGGCCGCAGGGGCCGCGGCGCGATCGTCACCGGCACGGCCGGGGTCAGGTCGCCCTCCCGGACGAGGTCCACCAGGGTGACGTCGGCGTCCCCGTCGGGGCCGGAGGCGTGCACGGCCAGCGGCTCCCCGGGCGCCGCGGACCAGCGGTCGGCGTACCCCATCAGGCGGGGTTCCCGGTCGACGGCCATCACGCGTCTCCTCGCCGGTAGGGGATGCCGACGTAGGCCGGCATGCGGAGCCGTTGGGCGACCGTGACCAGCACCAGCAGCGTGGTGAGGTACGGCGTGGCGTACACGAGCTGGGTGGGCACCGAGTCGGTGCCCTGGAAGACCGCGAAGGCGGCGGCGCCGAGCAGCGCCAGCGTCGCGGCCGGGCGCAGCCGCGTGCGGACGAGCGCGACCGCCGCGACCCAGGCCAGCACGGCCCCGAGCAGCAGCAGCACGTGCACCGCGCTCGCCTGGCGCAGTTGCAGCGCGTCGGCGTAACCGAACAGCAGCGCCCCCGCCGCCGTGCCGGACGGCCGCCAGTTGCCGAAGATCATGGCGGCCAGCCCGATGAAGCCCCGGCCGCCGGTCTGGCCCTCGCGGTAGACCGTCGAGGAGACGGTGACCAGGTAGGCCCCGCCGAGCCCGGCCAGCCCGCCGGAGACCAGCACGCCGTAGTACCGCATCCGCAGCACCGGGACGCCGAGCGAGTCCGCCGCCGCCGGGTGCTCGCCCGCCGACCGCAGCCGCAGCCCGAACGCGGTCCGCCAGAGCAGCACGAAGCTGACCGGGACCAGCGCGACGGCGACCACGGTGAGCAGCGAGACCTCGTGCAGGAAGCCCCGCACGATCCCGGCGAGGTCGGACACCAGGAAGAACCGGCCGCGCTCCAGCGCGCCGAGCAGGTCGGCCGTGCCCCCGCCGCCCGCCAGGACGGGCACGCTGACCGTGCCGATCGACCCGCTCACCGGCGGCGACTGGGTGGCCCCCGCCCCCGGCAGGCCGCTGAAGGCGATGACCGACATGAACCGGGCCACGCCCACCGCCAGGATGTTGATCGCGATGCCGCACACCACCTGGTCGACCCCGAAGGTGACGGTGACGACCGCGTGCAGCAGCCCGGCCGCGACCCCGCCGAGCGTGCCGGCCAGCACCCCGGCCCAGACGCCGAACCCGTACCCGGCCCAGGCCCCGCAGACCGTGCCGATGATCATCATGCCCTCGATGCCGAGGTTGGCGACGCCCGCGCGCTCGCTCCACAGGCCGCTCAGCCCGGCGAGCCCGATCGGGACCGCCAGCCGCAGCGCCGCCCCCACGACGCCCGACCCGGTGAGCTCGTCGGCGCCGGTGAACACCCTGACCACCGACATCGCCAGCAGCAGGACGAGCGCGGCCCGCCACCACCGGTACCGTCCGGCGCTCATGCGGTCGGCTCCAGCGCCGGGGACGCCTGCTCCCGTACGAGCCGCTCGGCCCGCCGGCGTTCCATCCGCCGCGCCACCTCGTAGGCCACCACGACGCTGAGCACGATGACGCCCTGCATGATCGTGACGATCTCCTTGGGGATGCCCTCGATGTCGAGGATCAGCGCCGACCGTTCCAGGAACCCGAAGAGCAGGGCGGCCAGCGCGATGCCCGCGGGCGTGTTGCGGCCGAGCAGGGCCACGGCGATCCCGGTGAAGCCCGCGCCGGAGGGGAAGTCCATGCCGTACCGGTAGGTCTGGCCCAGCAGGTCGGGCAGCCCGGCCAGGCCCGCCAGGCCGCCGGACAGCAGCATCGTGACGAGGATCATCCGGCGCGGGTCGATGCCCTGGACGCGCGCCGCCACCGGGTTCAGGCCGCCGGCCCTCAGCTCGTAGCCGTAGCGGGTGCGGGTGAGCAGCACGTGCACCGCCACCCCGAGCACGACCGCGCCCAGCGTGGCCGAGCCGAGCTGGTCGCCCGACGGCAGCGTGAGCTGCGGCAGCCGGGCCGACGGCGGCAGCTCCCGCGTCGAGCCCGAGGTGCTGCCGGCGGCGAAGACCTCGGCCAGCAGGTAGGCGACGACGGCGGTGGCGACGTAGTTCAGCAGCAGCGTGGACAGCACCTCGGAGACCCCGCGCCACACCTTGAGCACCGCGGCGATCCCCGCCCACAGGGCTCCGGCCAGCACGGCGACCAGGCAGACGAACGCCAGGTGCAGCGGGCCCGGCAGCCGCACGGCCGCCCCGGCGACCGCCGCGAACAGCGCGGCCACGTGGTACTGGCCCTCGACCCCGATGTTGAACAGCTTCATCCGGAAGGTGACGGCCACGGCGAGGGCGGCGAAGAAGTAGACGGCCGCCCGGTTCACCGCGGAGACGAGCGAGTCCGGCCGGACCCCGAACTCCAGCATCGTCAGGTACGTCCGCCCCGGCGCGGCCCCCACCGCGGCCAGCAGCGCGGTGGCGACGGTGAGCGCGATCAGCAGCGCGAGCGCCGGGACGGCGAGCACGCCCAGCGCTTCCCGGCCCGCCGCCCGCGCCCGGCTCACCGGCTCTCCGCCGGCCTGGCGGGCACCTTGATCTCGCCCGAGACGATCCGCTTGCGCAGCTCCTCCAGCCGTGGCTGGATGTCGGCGAGCTCGCCGCCGCTGGTGGCGTAGCCGACCCCGCCCTCCTTGAGCCCGAACTCGCGCACCCCGGCGATCGGCCGCCCCGCCACCGCGTCCCGGACGATGCTCAGCACCGCGACGTCGAGCTGCTTGGTGGCGCTGGTCAGGATCACCCCGGCGAGCCCGGGATCGACCGTCTTGCGCTGGTCGACGTCGACGCCGATCGCCCACTTGCCGGCCGCCTTGGCCGCCTGGAAGACGCCGAGCCCGGACGCCCCGGCGGCGTGGTAGACGACGTCGGCGCCGCCGTCGTACATGCCGCGGGCCGCCTCCTGGGCCTTGTCGGGGGCGGAGAAGCCGCTGAAGTCGGGCGGCTGGGACATGAACACGCTGGAGAGCTGGATGCCGGGTTTCACCGCGCGGGCGCCGGCCGCGTACCCGGCGAGGAACTTCTCCTGCGGCGGCGTCTGCACCCCGCCGACGAAGCCGATCCTCCCGCTGGCGGACTTGAGCGCGGCCGCCGCGCCGACCAGGTAGCTGGCCTGCTCCTCGCGGAACACCACGTTGGTGACGTTGGGCAGCTTCACGGTGGCGTCGTCGATGATGACGAACTGGGTGCGGGGGAAGGCGGGGGCGACCTTGGCCAGCGGCTGGGCGTAGAAGAAGCCGACGGCCAGCACCGGGTTGTGGCCGGTCTGGGCCAGCAGCCGCAGGATCTCCTCCAGGTCGGACCCGGCGGCGTTGGGGCTGAGCTCCTTGGCCGCGACGCCCAGCTCGGCCTTCGCGCGGTCGACGCCGGCCCCCACCGAGTCGTTGAAGGATCTGTCGCCGCGCCCGCCGCGGCTGAAGGCCACGCCGACCGAGGTGGCGCCCTTCTTCCCGGCGGCGGGACTGACGGCGCTGCAGGCGGCCAGCGAGCACAGCGCCGCGAGGACGGCGAGGACGCGGACGAGCACAGGGGCAACGGCTAATCGGGGCACTGGGGCACCTCTCAGACGGGACGCCCGCGCCCGGCGCGGGCCCTGGCGGCCTGCCTCCGCAGGCCGATCCTGGCCGGTGCGTTCCCGGCTCCAGCGACCATCATGAATAGTCGTCAGACAAGCGTCAATACTTCTCTGAGAAATCGTCCGTGGCGTGCCGTTCCAGCCACGCGGCCACGCCGTCGTCGTCGTTGGAGGCGGTCACCTCGCCCACCGCGCCGAGCACGGCGGGATGGGCGTTGGCCACCGCCACCGCGGTTCCTGCCCAGGTCAGCATGGGCAGGTCGTTCGGCATGTCGCCGAAGGCGATCACGTCGGCGCTGCCCAGGCCGAGCCGGGACGCCATCGACTCCAGGGCCGCGGCCTTGGTCACGCCGGACCGCATGACCTCGCAGAACACGTCGGCCGAGATGGTGACCTCGCAGCCGGTCAGCAGCCCGCGCACGGTCTCGTAGTACTGGCGGGCGGCGCCTTCGAGCTGGACCATCAGCTTGCCGACGTCGTGCCGGTCGATCTCGTGGTCCAGGCGGGGCACCCGGCGCGCGTCGCGGGCCAGCGGCTCGGGCAGGTGGAAGGCGTCCTCCAGGAGCAGTTCGAGGCGGCACTCGGCGCCCAGGCGCACGCCGGGGAACCGGTCGCGCAGCAGCGCCAGCGTCGCGGCGAGCGGCTGCCGGTCCAGCGGGCGGTAGTCGACCACCTCCTCGCTGCCGAAGTCGTAGGTGATCGAGCCGTTCCCGCAGACGGCGACGGCCGCGTGGTCCAGGGCCGCGGCCACCGGGCGGGTGTCGCGGACCGGCCGCGCGGTCGCGATGACGAACACGTGCCCGGCGGCGCGGGCCCGGCGCACGGCGGTCCTGGTGCGCTCGGAGACCTGGCCGCGGGAGTCCAGGAGCGTCCCGTCGAGGTCGCACACGATCATCCGGCGGCTCACGGCGTGACGTCCTTCCCGACGCGCGACTCGATGACGTCGAGCGCCCCGGCGGCCAGGATGCCGCCGATGGTCTCGGCCAGGCCGCGCCGGGCCGCCAGCCCCTGCACGACCACCAGGCTCTCGGTCAGGCCGGTGCCGGCCCGCCAGGACCGTGCCGGCATCGACCCGGCCACCCGCGGCAGGTCGCGGATGGTGGTGCGCACGGTCAGCAGCACGTGGGCCGCTCCCCCGTCGACCGAGGCCAGCAGCCGCGCGACCCGCTGGATCGCGGCGCGCCTGCGGGCGTCCCGCCAGGCGGCGGGGCTCGCGACGACCTGCGGGAAGCAGGTGCGCAACGTGGCGACGACCCGCAGGTCGTGCTCGTCCAGGGCGGAGCCGGGGCCGTCGGTCTCGATGACGGCGTCGGCCAGCTCGGGGACCTTGGCCTCCGTGGCGCCGAACGACGGGACGATCCGTACCGGCAGCGGCACGCTCTGGAAGAACTGCCGGGAGATCTTCGGGAAGCCGGTCGCGACCCGGGCCCCGGCGGGCAGGCCGGCGGCGTCCACGGCGGGATGCCCGAAGGGGACGGCGAGCACCAGCCGCCAGGGCGGCACGCACCCGCTCGCCTCGACCAGCTCGACCTTCGCGCCGGTCTCCTCGATCCAGTCGGTGCCGGTCACGCCGAAGTCGAAGACGCCTCGCTCCACGGCGAGCGGGATCTCGCGCGGCTTGTGGAAGGCCACCTCGACGCCGCCGTCGTAGGCGATGCTCGCCCGGTAGCTGCGCTCGGACGGCCGGCGCACCTCCAGCCCGGCCGCGGCGAACAGGTCGAGGACGGGACGCTCCAGGAACGTGCCCTTGGGCAGCGCGAGCGAGACCATGCAGTCCTCCTCGGAACAGGGGGACCGGCCCCCGGCGACTGGGCGTGCGGCGCGCACCGGCAAGCGTTCCCGTCCGGGCGGGCGGCGGCAAGTGAACCATGGTGGTGGCCGAAGGTTGACTTCGCTTCCTGACCAGTGTTCGCGATGATGGAAAAGGGGGGTTCACGGGAGAGGAAACGACGAGTGTCCACATGCCTGACCCTCCTGCCCGCCGTCGACGTGCGCGGCGGCCGGGCCGTCCGCCTGCTGCGCGGCGAGTCCGGATCCGAGACCTGGTACGGCGACCCGCTCGACGCGGCGCTGGCCTGGCAGGACGCGGGCGCCGACTGGGTGCACCTGGTGGACCTGGACGCCGCCTTCGGCACCGGCTCCAACCGGGCGCGGATCGCCGAGGTCGTCGGCGCCCTGGACATCCCGGTCGAGCTGTGCGGCGGCGTGCGCGACGACGCGAGCCTGGCGGCGGCGCTGGCCACCGGCTGCGGCCGGGTGGTGCTCGGCACCGGCGCGCTGGAGCGTCCGGCGTGGGTGGCGGAGGTCATCGCCCGGCACGGCGACCGGGTGGCCGTCGAGCTGGACGTCTGGGGCACCACCGTGCGCAGCCACGGCTGGACCCGCGACGCCGGCGAGCTGTACGAGACCCTGGCCCGCCTCGACGCGGCCGGCTGCGCCCGGTACGTCGTCACCGACATCGCCAGGGACGGCACCCTCGGCGGCCCCAACCTGAAGCTGCTGCGCGACGTCTGCGCCGCCACCGGGCGGCCCGTCGTGGCCTCCGGCGGCATCTCCAGCCTGGACGACCTGCGCGCCGTCTCCTCCCTGACCCCGCTCGGCGTCGAGGGCGTGGTCGTGGGCAAGGCGCTGTACGCCGGCCGGTTCACCCTGCGACAGGCCCTGGACGCGGTACGCAAACCGGAGTCCTAGACCGGCCGCATGGCCAGCGCGCGCAGGGCCAGCTCGACCATGCCCGAGCCGGGCGACTCGGCGGCCAGGCGGCGCAGGGCGTCGCCGTCCAGCCAGCGGGCCTCGTCGAACTTGTCGTGCTCGATCGCCGGCCGGGTCAGGTCGCCCTCGACCGTGGCCAGCACGTCGATCTCGCGGCGCAGGCCGCCGTCGCCGCCGGTCCAGTCGAAGACGTCCACCAGGCCGCCCACCCGCAGCAGCCGCCAGCCGGTCTCCTCCGCGATCTCCCTGGCCAGCGCCGCGCACAGCGTCTCGCCCCGCTCGACGTGCCCGCCGACGATGTCCCAGCAGCCGGGGAAGAGCCGCACGTGGGCCGCCCGCCGTTGCAGGAACACCTCGCCGAGCGGGTTGAACAGCACGGCGCCGACCACGCAGCGCACGCCCGTGGCGGACGCCTCCCGCTGGATCGGCTCGAACTCCGCCGGATGGGGGGCGCAGGTCATGCGGTCTCCTGGTGCGCGTAGTAGGTGGCGTAGAGCTCGGCGAACGGGCCGTCGCGGCGCAGCAGCTCGTCGAACCGGCCCTGCTCGGCGATCTCGCCGCCGTGCAGCACGAGGACGCGGTCGGCGCGCCGGATGGTGGACAGCCGGTGGGCGATCACCACGACCGTGCGGCCGGCGCACAGCCGGGCCAGCGCGTCCTGGATGCCGCGCTCGGTCAGCGGGTCGACGCTGGCGGTCGGCTCGTCCAGCAGCAGGATGTCCGGCTCGCGGACGAACATCCTGGCCAGGGCGATGAGCTGCCGCTGCCCGACCGACACGCCCTGACCGCCGGCGGCCAGGCGGTCGTCCAGGGACATCGGCATGCTGCGGTCCCACACGCGGTGGCCGATCCGCTCGACGGCCCGGACGACGTCGTCGCGGCCGGCGCCGGGGCGGCCGTAGGCGATGTTCTCGGCGAGCGTGCCGGCGAAGATGAACGGGTGCTGCGGGACGACGCCCACCCGCCGCCGGTAGGCCCGCAGGTCGAGGGTGCGGATGTCGCGGCCGTCCACCAGCAGCTCGCCGCCCTGGAAGTCGTAGGCGCGGGCGATCAGCTTGGCCAGCGTGGACTTGCCGCCGCCGGTGTGCCCGACGACCGCCACCGTCTCGCGGGCGGCGAGGCGCACGTCGAAGTCGCGGAACACGGCGGCGCCGGAGCCGTACCGGAAGTGCAGGCCGCGCGCCTCGATCGCGCCGGCCAGCTCGGTCACCGGCTCGTTGCCGCTCTGGACGACGGCGTGGTCGCTGTCGATCAGCGCGAACACCCGCTCGGCGGCGGCCAGCCCCTGCTGGAACAGGCTCCAGAACGAGGCGGCCTGGGTGACCGGCTGCCAGAGCATGCCGAGCGCCTGGAGGGCGAAGTACCACTCGCCCGCCGAGAGCCTGCCGATCACCGCGAACCGCCCGCCCTGGTACAGCACGACCGCCGTGGCCAGGCCCGCCAGCAGCGTCAGCACCGGCAGGATGACCGCGTAGATGAGCCCCTGCCGGACGTAGACCCGGTACGACAGCCGGTTGACGTCGTCGAAGTCGTCGTGGACGGCCCGCTCGCGGCCGAAGCTCTTGGCGACCGCGATGCCCAGCATGGTCTCGTGCACGTTGGCGTTGACCTTGGCCATCACCCGCCGCGTGGCCGCCGCCGCCGTGCGGGCCACCCGGCGGAAGGCCAGGGCGGTGCCCAGCAGGAACGGCAGCGCCGCCAGGATGACCAGGCCGAGGCCGGGGTCGATCCAGAACACCACGCCGCCGAGCAGCACCACCAGGAAGAGCTGGCTGATCAGGTTCAGGGTGAGGGTGAGCACCGAGCCGAAGCCCTCGGTGTCGCCGGTGACCCGGCTGAGCACCTTGCCGACCGAGTTCTCGTCGTAGAAGGCGACGTCCTTGGCGAGCGCGGCGTCGGCGGCCTCGCACTGCAACTGGTAGACCATGCCGCCCACCAGCCGCGCGGTGATCGCCTGGCGGGCCCAGTTCATCGCCCAGGCCAGCACCGCCGCCGCGACCACGAACAGGCACAGCAGCAGGCCGGGGCCGCTGCCGCCGCCGGCCTGGTCGATCAGGCGGGAGACGACGATCGGCACGGAGGCGGTCAGCAGCACCGAGCCCGCGACGAGCAGGGCCGAGCCGATCATGCCGGCGCGGTGGGCGCGCAGCTGCCGCAGGATGCGGGCCAGCAGGCGGCGGTTGCCGTACACGCGGTCGTAGGCGTCGGCGTGCAGGCCCGCGAACAGGTCGCTCACGGGCGCCGCCGATCCTGGGCGTCAGCCACTGTAGATCTCCCGGTAGAGCGCGCAGCGCGCCATCAGTTCGTCGTGCGAGCCCTGGTCGACGACCCGGCCGCCGTCCAGCAGCAGGATGAGGTCGGCGCGGCGGATCTGGCCGGGGCGGTGCGAGACCAGCACCGTCGTGCGGCCCGCCGTCGCGCGCTCGATCGCCTCGGTGATCGCCGATTCGGTACGGGCGTCCACGGCGCTGGTCGCGTCGTCGAGGGTGAGGATGCGCGGCTCGGTCAGCAGGGCCCTGGCGATGGCCAGCCGCTGCCGCTGCCCGCCGGACAGCGTCGTGCCGCCCTCGTTGAGCACGGTGGCGTAACCGTCGGCCATCCCCTGGACGAACTCGTCCGCGCACGCCTGCTTGGCGACGCGCAGGACGTCCTCGTACCCGGCGGCGTGCGGGGCGCCGAAGGCGATGTTGTCCAGCACGCTCTTGGAGAACAGGAAGATCTCCTGGTCCACGTGGCCGATCTGGCGGCGCAGCGCGCCCGGCTCCCACTCGCGCACGTCACGTCCGTCGATCAGCACCCGGCCCTCGGTGGCGTCGTACATGCGGTTGACCAGTTTGATCAGCATGCTCTTGCCGCTGCCGGTGGGGCCGACGACGGCGAGGGTGCGGCCGGCGGGCAGGTGGAAGGAGACCTCGCGCAGGATGTCGCGGCCCTCGTGGCGCAGCGACACCCGGTCGAAGGTGATCGTGCCCTCGACGGCGGCCGTGCCGCCGCGGGTGTCCTCGCGCTCGCCGGGGGCGCCGTCGATGATCTGCCGCATGCGCGCGGCGGCCGCGAAGCCCTCCTGGATGACCGGCACGGCCTGCTCGGACATGGTGACGGGCTGCGCGAACAGCAGCAGCCAGCCGAGGTAGGTCACCACCTGGGACAGCGCCAGCTCGCCCTGCGAGTAGAGGTAGAGCGAGTGCAGGGAGCCGGTCACCATGGCCAGGGCGAAGCTCAGCGCGGGCAGGTAGACCGCCTGCGCCCGGCCGCGCCGGACGAAGGCGTCCCGGTAGGCGGCGGCGGCCGATCTCAGGGCGTGCCGCTCGAAGTCCTCCTGCGTGGCGGCCTTGACGGTGGCGATGCCCGACAGCGTGGTGGAGAAGCGTTCGTTGAGGTCGGCGAAGGTCTCGCGGGTGCGCATGACCAGCGGGTAGAGCCGGCGCAGGTGGTAGCGCAGCGCGTAGGCGAAGACCAGGACCAGCACGCCGGGGGCCAGCAGCAGCCGCGGGTCCAGCGAGGCGATGAACAGGATCGGCACCAGCAGGGCCAGCACGCCGTTGGCGGCGGTGGCGGCCCCGGGGCTGAGCATGTAGTCGACGAGCCTGGCGTCGTTGATGGCGCGGGCCAGGATGTCGCCGATGCGCTGCTGGTCGTGGAAGGCCATGCGCTTGGTGAGCAGGCTGCGGTACAGCTCGTCGCGCACGTCCCGCTTGACGCGCTGGGCGACGACCTCCATCGAGCCGTTCGACAGCAGGTCGGCGACGAACCGGCCGGCCGCCAGCAGCGCGGCCGCCAGCGCCGCCACCCCGACCGCGCCGAGGTCGTGGCGCGGGCCGGTGGCCTCGGCGAACGCCGCGCCGATCTGCACGGGGACGAGCGTGGAGCACAGGCTCGCCGCCGCGGCGGCCACGGTGAACAGCAGCAGCGACGGCCGGTGCCGGCGCAGGTGACCGGCGATCCACCGGCCCACCCCCCGCGACCCGGCCCGATCCCGTGCGGCGGCCTGATCCCGCGTGGCGGCCGGATCAGGCGACCCGGCCGGATCCCGCGACGCGACCGGCCGCCCGCCCGCGGCCGGTCGCGCCCGCTCGGTCATTCCTCCCCCTCCTCGTCGGCGGCCCGGCCTAGGCCGAGGCCCGCACGGACCCGGTCAGCAGGCCGAGGCCGTTCGTCGCGGCGGTGTTGAGCTCGGCCATCACCCGGTCGCACAGGGCGGAGGCGGCCAGCGCGTCGGAGACCGACGGCACGCCCTTGACCGGAGGACGGCCGCCCGTCTGGGGCTCGGCCGACCGCTGCGCGCAGGCGTCCACGAACGCCTGGAGCTCCGGCCCGAAGCCGCTGCGCCCCCACCCGTGGTCCAGGTTGCGGGTGGCGTGCAGCTCCTGGCCGTACGGCACGCCGTCGGACAGTTCGAGCGTCACCCGTTCCAGCGACGGCGCGCTGTACCGGCTGCCGTCCATGCCCTGGACGGTGACGCCCACCATGAACCGCTTGACGTGGTTGCCCATGCGCAGCGTGGACAGTGAGCCGTCGTGGTGGCGCAGGAACAGGTTGATCTGGAACCGGTCGGCGTCGCTGGCGATGGCGTGCGCGTCCACCTGGACGACCGGCGACGGCACGAACCAGCGGGCCAGGTCGAGGGCGTGCACCCCGTTGTGCCGGATCCACGCCTCCAGGGTGGTGTCCACCCCCCACTGCGGCGCGGACGGGTGGCGGCTGTAGAAGTCGATGGTCACCGAGCACGGCGTGGCCCGGATCTCCTCGCTCAGCTCGTGCAGCCGCTGCAGGGTCTCGGCGTAGCGGAAGTTGAAGCCCACCTGGACGTGCCGCCCGCTGCGCCGCACCACGTGCTCCAGGTCCTGGAGCGCGGGCGTGGACGGCCCGGCCGGCTTCTCGACGAAGCAGTCCACCCCGCGCTCGGCGAGCTGCCGGACCAGCAGGTACGACGGCTCCGGCGGGACCGCCAGCACGGCGGCGTCCACCATCTCCAGGTCGAGCTCGTCCACCGAGGAGACGCAGGTCGCGCCGCCGGCCAGCGACTGCACGTCGGCGGCCAGCGACAGGTCGGGGTCGACGCAGGCCACGACCTGGTGGCCGCGGATGCGTTGCAGGAACGGGAACAGGTTCTGCTGCATCTGGCGGCCGCAGCCGACCAGGGCGAGGCGCAGGAGGTCAGCCACGGCCGGCCTCCGCGGGCGCGCTCCACGCCTGGAACGCCTGCCGCACCCGGTCGCGCAGGTCACCCCAGTCGATGTCGCGGTGGGCCAGGCACACGAAGGACGGGTGCCCTTCGAGCAGCAGGATGCCGACCCCGGCCAGCTCGGCCAGCAGCGACTCGCGCCGCTCCTTGTCACCCAGCAGCCCCACGTCGTGGTAGACGAGCTCGAACATGCCGCCGCCGAGCACCGGACGGGCGCCCACCAGGGCCTCGACCCCGGCGTCCGCGGCGGCCGCGGTGAAGGCGGCGGCCACCTGCGTGCCGATCCGGCCGAGCTCGGCCCAGCCGTCCGGCGAGTCGCCGACGGGCTTCTCCAGGATGTCGCGGGTGGCCAGCGCCGCGTAGACGGCGATCATCTCCTTGGAGAACGTGCCGCTCAGCCGGGCCTTCTCGGCCAGCGCGAGCAGGTCGGCGTCACCGGCCAGGATGCTCAGCGGGGCGCCGTTGGCCAGCGCCTTGCCGATCACGATCAGGTCGGAGCCGAGGGCGTTGTCGTGGTCGTAGCCGAGGGGCGAGATCCGGCCGCCGGTCTTGGTCTCGTCGAAGACGGTGAGCAGGCCGGCCTCGCGGCACATTTCGACGGCCTGGCGCAGCACGTCGGCCGTGGTGAAGGAGGCCAGGTAGGCGTCGAAGACGAAGCAGCCCAGCCGGCCGCGGTGCCGTTCCAGCAGCTCGGCGAGGGATTCCAGGCGCAGGTCCACCCAGTTGGCCACCGGCTCGGACTCGCCGACGCCGCGCATGCCGTCGGTGTAGCGCAGCTTCTCCCGCAGCGGGGAGTGCAGCGGCTCGTGCCACTTGAGCGAGTCGGCGATCTGGGAGTCGTGCCAGCCGACGTAGCCGCTGCGGATGATGCCGAGCCGGCCGGTGCGCATCGCGGCCAGCCGGAAGGCGGCGGTGACCGCCTCGGAGGCGGTCTTGAAGAACGCGCCGCGGTCGCCGGGCCGCTCGCCGAGCAGCCGGTCGAGGTATTCCTGGTGGAACGTGGTGTAGCCCGGCAGCATGACTCCGTTGCCGAGATAACCACAGAGAATTTCGTTGAACTGGGCGTCCGCGTGACCGATTATCACTGGGCCATAACCCATGACGAAATCGATGTACGGTACGCCGTTCGCGTCGGACACCTCGCCCCGCCGCCCCCGCGAGAACAAGAGCTGCTGCCCCGCGGACCTGAACTTACGCGTGATCTTCGAGTGAGCTATGCGCTCATATTCCGACAACGATCCTCCCCCCATTGGGATTCTAATTAGGCTCGGAATTTCAATTTCTGAAGACAGTACCGTCCGGTCGCCGGGACCCGTCAAGTACTCTTTCTTCCAGTGCTCCAGGCAAGGGCGGGCGACATATCAAGACCGCGAGAGCCACGTCAAGTGCTCCTTTTTCCAGGGTCACGCCGCCTTGACAGCGAGGTGCCCGCAATATCAAGTTGTGTGGGCCATTGTCGGCGGATGGAGGCGGCGTGGATAACGGATCAGATCCGGCAACTCCGGTCGGCCGGGGCGAGCCGGATATCGTCGGGCGCAGTAAGCGTCTGTGGCTGCTGCCCGAGGGGCGGTGCCTGGTGCAGATAATCCCCAGCCTGCGCAGTTTCACGTACCACCGCGATGAAATCGTCGAGCGCACCGGGCCGCTCCGGCTCGATTTCTACGAAAGGGCGGCGGCCCGGCTGGCCGACGCCGGCGTCCCGTGCGCGTTCCGGGAACGCGTCTCGGCCGACTCGTACGTGGCCGACTACTGCCCGGCGCCGCCGTTCGAGGTGATCGTGAAGAACCGGGCCACGGGATCGACCACCCGCAAGTACCCCGGCCTGTTCGAGGACGGCGCCCCGCTGCCGCGCCCGGTCGTGAAGTTCGACTACCGGACCGACCCCGAGGACCAGCCGATCGGCGAGGACTACCTGCGCGCGCTCGGCCTGCCGGTGGAGGAGATGCGCGAGCTGTCCCTCGCCGTCAACGACGTGCTGCGGTCCTGGCTGCGCCCGCTGGAGGTGTGGGACTTCTGCCTCATCTTCGGCAAGACGGCCGACGGCGGGCTGACCGTCATCTCCGAGATCTCCCAGGACTGCATGCGCCTGCGCCACCAGGACGGCTCCCCGCTGGACAAGGACCTGTTCCGGGACGGCGTGGCGGGCGAGGAGATCGTGAACCAGTGGAGCCGCGTCCTCGATGTCATCACATGAGACCCCGGCCGCGCTGGTCACCGGCAGCAACCGGGGCAGCGGGCGGGCCATCGCCGAGGAGCTGCGCGAGCGCGGCTACCGCGTCTTCTCCCTGAACCGCTCGCTCGCGGGCGAGGACTGGCTCGGCGAGCACAGGTGCGACCTGGCGGACCCGGCGCAGATCGCGGAGGCGACCGCCCAGGTGCTCGGCGCGGCCGGCCGGCTCGACGTCTGCGTGTCCAATGCGGTGGACCGGGTGCTCGACCCGATCGCCGACCTGCGCGCCGAGGACTGGGAGCGGCTGGTCGCGATCAACCTGAGCGCCTGCTTCCACCTGCTCAAAGCCGTCCTGCCGGCGTTGCGGGCCGCCGGCGGGATGTTCGTCGCCATGGGCAGCCACGCCGGGACGCGGTACTTCGAGGGCGGGGCCGCCTACAGCGCCACCAAGGCCGGGCTGAAAGCGCTGGTCGAGACGCTGCTGCTGGAGGAGCGGCGCAACGGGGTGCGCGCCTGCCTGGTCTCGCCGGGCGCCATCGCCAACCTCGACGGCGACGGCTCGCCGCACAAGATGAGCACCCGGTCGGTGGCCCGCTGCGTGGCCACCATCGTCGACTCCTGGCCGGACGACCTCGTGGTGGGCGAGATCGAAGTGCGGCCGTCCTCCCTGCCCGAGCCGCCCGTCGTCGGCATCGACCGGCTGCTGCACGTGTGACCCCGCCGCCCCGCCGTCCCCGCCGCTCCTGTCAGGAGGAATCATGATCTCGCTCGCCCTGCCGAAGGGCTCGCTGGAGCGGCGGGCCCTGGAGCTGTTCGCGACCGCGGGGCTGCCCGTACGGCGGCGCTCGGACCGCTCCTACCGCGGCACGGTGGACCACTCCGGCGTGTCGCACGTGGCCTTCTACAAGCCGCGCGAGATCCCCCTGGTCGTCGGCGACGGCACCTTCGACCTCGGGCTGACCGGCGCCGACTGGGTGGAGGAGACCGGGGCCGAGGTCGAGGTGGTGGAGTCGTTCGACTACTCCAGGAACACCGAGCGGCCGTGGCGGCTGGTGCTCGCGGTGCCGTCCGGCCACCCCGCCCGCAGCGCCGCCGACCTCGACGACGGGGTCAGGGTGGCCACCGAGTACCCGAACATCGGCCGCCGCTTCTTCCGCGAGGCGGGACGCCGGGCCGAGGTGGTCGTCTCCTACGGCGCGACCGAGGCCAAGATCCCCGAGCTGGCCGACGCCATGATGGACGTCGTGGAGACCGGCCACTCGCTGCGCCAGAACGACCTGCGCGTCATCGAGACCGTGCGGACCTGCGGCGCGCAGCTCGTCGCCAACCCGGCCGCCTACGCCGACCCGGCCAGGCGCGGCGTGATCAGGAACCTCGCCCTGCTGCTGCGCGCCGCCTGGGTGGGCCCGGCCCACGTGCTGCTGACCGTGCGCGCCCCCGCCGACCGGCTGGCCGAGGTGGTGCCCGCGATGCCGGACCGGTCGTGGCGCGCGGGCGCCGACCTCGCGGACGGGACCATGGTCGTGCTCCAGGGCGTCCTGCCCAGGCGGGAGGTGCCCGAGACGATCGACGCGCTGCTGTCGGCCGGGGCCGTCAACGTCACCGAGTCGGGCATCGGCATCTTCGCCACGGGGGAAGCGGGTTGATCGGCGCCGCCGGCATGGCGAAGATCGGACGTGGGAACCCTGGCCCGCGGAGCGCAGTGCGAAGGAGACTCATGGACCCCCGGTCGGCGGCGAAGATCACGGAGGCGTCCCCGCGGCGCTCCCCCTGGCTGACGATCCTGCTCGTCTACGTCGGCGGGGTCGTCGGCGCGATGAGCCTCGGCAAGTTCTCCTCGGTCGGGCCCGCGATGGCGGCCCAGCTCGGGCTGTCGCTGTCGGAGCTGGGCTGGGTGATCTCGGCGGTGGTCGGCGTCGGGGCCGCGGTCGGCCTGCCGGCGGGCTATCTCGTCCGCCGCTTCGGCACCGGGCGGTCGCTGGTCACCGGGCTGGTCCTGATCGCGGCGGCGGGCGCGGCGAGCATGGCGGCGAACGACTTCGCCTGGCTGCTCGTCGCCCGCGGCGTCGAGGGCGTCGGCTACGTCCTGGTCACCATCTCCTGCCCGGCGCTGATCCTGCGCCTGGCCCACGAGCGCGACCGGGGCACCGCCCTGTCGGTCTGGGCGACGTTCGTCCCGGTCGGGCTGGGGGCCAGCACGCTGGCCGGCGGCGCGGCCGGCGACGCGCTGGGGTGGCGCGGCTGGACCGGCCTGATCGCCGGGCTGACGCTGCTGGTCGCCGCGGTGACGTGGGCGCGGCTGCCGCGCGGCGGCGGGGCGCAGGCGGCCGGCCCGGTGCCCCGGGCGCGTGCGCTGACCTGGCCGGGCGTGCTGGCCGCGGCCTTCTGCCTGACCGCGCTGGTGACCATCCCGGTGATCGTGCTGCTGCCCACGCTGCTCATCGAGCAGTACGGCCGCTCGGCCGCCGCCGCGGGCGCGCTCACCTCGGTGATCTCGCTGCTCGGCGTGGCCGGCGGGCTGGCGGTGGGCGTCCTGCTGCGCAGGGGCGTACGGGTCGGCGTGCTGGCCCTGTCCGGCTTCCTCGTCGTGCCGGCCGCCTGGATCCTGTACGCCGGCGGCTCCGCCGGGGGCGCGCTCACCGGCGCGGGCGTCATCTCCATGGAGAACGGCTTCCTCGGCGCCCTGGTCTTCGCCGCGCTCCCCCTCATCCTGGAGCGCCTCGACCACGCCGACGTCGGCAACGGCGTCATCGCCCAGGCCGGCAGCCTCGGCTCCCTGCTGGGTCCCCCGCTGTTCGGCCTGGTGGCGAGCGAGCTCGGCTATCGGGCCCTGATCCCCGTCATCGCCGTCGGCATCGTCGCCGCCGTCGGCGCCCTGCTGCTGATCGGCCGGCGGGCGGCCCGGCCGCTCCCAGCCGCCGACTGACCCGGCGAAGGGCCGGGAGCCCATCGCGGGACACGCAGGAAGGTGCGACCATGCGCGGACACGACCCGCTCGACGACACCGAACAGGCCCTGCTGCCCGCCCCGGCCCGGGGACTGGCGGTCGCGCTGCTGCTGATCGCCGTGGCGGGCGTGTCGATGGTGCTGGTGTTCGGGCCCGGCGCGCAGCAGCCGGGGCATCCGGCGGCGCCGGCCGCGCCCGCCGGGGTGCCGCCCGCCCAGTCGATCCTGCGGCTGTTCCTCGCCGTGGCGGTCATCGGCGGGCTGGCCTCGCTGGGCGGCGTCCTGGCGCGCCGGGCGGGCCAGCCGTCCGTGGTGGGGCAGATGGTGGCCGGGCTGCTGCTCGGACCGTCCGCGCTGGGCTCGCTGGCGCCGGGGGTGTCCGCGCTGATCCTGCCCGGCTGGGTCGCGCCGCAGCTCGAACTGCTGGCCCAGGCCGGGCTGGCGGTCTTCATGTTCACGGTGGGGCGGGAGTTCGACCCGGCCGCCCTCGGCCGCCAGCGCGTGGTCGTGGGGGTCGCCGCGCTGGCGATGACGGCCGTGCCGTTCGCCCTGGGAGCGGTCGCGGCGGTCCCGTTCGCCGGCGCGCTCGCCGGGCCGTCGGCGTCGGGCACGGCGTTCGTCCTGTTCGCCGGGACGGCGTTGAGCGTCACCGCGTTCCCCGTGCTGGCCAGGATCCTCCAGGAGGCCGGGCTGACCGTCACCCGGCTTGGCTCGCTGGCGATCCTGTGCGCCGGGCTGGCCGACGTGCTCGCCTGGTGCGCGCTGGCCGCGGTGATCGCCCTCGCGCACGCCGGCTCCCCGGCGGGCGTGCTGACCTCGCTGGGGCTGGCCGCCGCCCTGGTCCTGGCCGTGACCCTCGTCGTACGCCCCGCGCTCGCCGCCCTGGCGGCCCGGCACGCCGCCCGCCGGCTGCCCGCCCCGGCCGCGCTCGCGCTGGTCCTGGGCCTGATCTTCGCCCTGGCGGCGGCGACCGACGCCATCGGCGTGCACGCCATCTTCGGCGCCCTGCTGGCCGGGGTGGCCTTCCCCCGCGACGCCCCCGTGCTCGGCGCGGTGCCCGAACGCCTGGGCTCGCTCAACCGCGCGATGTTGCTGCCGGTGTTCTTCGCCTCGATCGGGCTGCGCACCGACGTGCATCTGGCGTTCGGCCATCCGGTGGTGCTGCTGGGCGGGGCGGTGCTGCTGGTGGCCGCCGTCCTCGGCAAGCTGGGCGCGGCCGGGGTGATCGCCTGGGCGGGCGGCATGCCGGGGCGCCTCGCGCTCGGCCTCGGCGTGCTCATGAACGCCCGCGGCGTCACCGAGATCGTCGTGCTCAGCACCGGGCTCGGCATGGGACTGATCGCGCCCGGCACGTTCACGGTGCTCGTGCTGATGGCCCTGATCACCACCATGATGACCGCGCCGGCCCTGCGCCGCCTCGGCCTCTACGCCCCGGCCAGGGCCGAGCCGCGGACGCCGCAACCGGCCTGAGCCGGCCGCGGCGTCCTCATGGCGGCGTCGTGGCGGGGCCCTCATGGCGGCGTCCTCATGGCGGGGCCCTCATGGCGGGGCCCTCATGGCGGGGTCAGTAGACCTCGCTCCGGTTGTTCACGAGCTCGTCGAGCATCGAGGTGGTGTCGGAGTAGCGCCCGGCCGCCGCGCCGCCGGGCGGCAGGGCGAGGGTGGCGAAGGCGTACCTGACCGCCTCGCCGACCGTGCGCACCCCGAGCCGCCGGACGAGCGGCGAGTCGAGCCGGGTGCTCGCGTTGACCTGCCGGGCCGCCAGGTCGAGCAGCGTGGCCAGCAGCTGGAACCGGACGGGCCCCGGTTGCGGGCCGCCGGCCGACAGCGCGGCGACGGCCTCGGCGTCGGCCAGCTCGCCGTCCGCCTGGCTGTCGAAGCGCTGGTCGGTGGCCTGGACGCGGGCCAGGAACTCGGCGGTGCGCGCCTCCTGGTGCGTCTTCCAGTAGCCGTGCGAGCGCGGGTCGCGGGTCGGGGCGACCTCGGTGACGGTCGTCGTGGCGGACGCCGTGGCAGGCTCGTAGACGCAACCGTTGGCGTTCCGGTACGCGGCGGCCGCCGTGTCGGGCAGCTCGGCGCCCTTCGTGAACAGCAGGCCGGGCCGGGCCGTGAACCCCACGGACACGTCCGCGCCGGGGTCGAGGGGGCCGAGCGTCCAGGTCAGGGTGGTGGTGCCGTCCGGGTTGCGGGTGACCCCGCCGGGCCGGGGGCCGGTGCCGCGGTCGAGCGCGCTGCTGTAGTAGACCTCCTTGGGCAGCGTGTCGGTGAGGACGACGCCGGTGGCCCTGCCGCTGCCGACGTTGGCCGCCCGCAGCCCGACGGTCATCGCCTCGCCGGCGTTCACCGTGGCCGGGGCGGTCTTGGTCAGGGTGAGCCGCGGCGCGTGCACGGTGGTGGCGGCCTTGGCGGTGTTGTCGCCCGTGTCGGCCTCGGGGCCGCCGGCGGTGTCCGTCGCGGTGGCGGTTGCCGTGTTGGTCAGGACGGCCGCGTCGGCCGTGTCGCACGGCACCGTGTAGGTGAACGTCTCGGTCGTGGACCGTCCGGCGCCCAGGTAGGGGACCTGGCGGGCCTGGGCCGGCCCGGTGGGCGGGGTGTCGGTCACGCCGACGGAGGCCGCCGGGCCGGTGCCGACGTTGTCCAGCTTCACCTGGTAGGTGAGGGTGTCGCCGGGTTCGGCGTCCCGCTTGTCGACGCTCTTGGCGGTGACGATGTCGGGGTCGTAGAGGTTGAAGAACGACATCTCCTGCCGTACGGCGGCGGTGAAGTCGAGCTCCTTCTCCGGCTCGCCGCCCGAGCCGCTGCAGGTGGGCGCGGAGACGGGGAAGCTGCTGCAGGCCCAGCCCTTGGCGTCGGGCGAGAGCGCGGCCCGGTACTTGACGGCGGCCCAGTCGTCGTGGTCGCGCAGGGTCGTGCTGCCGCCGCTGGCGTTGACGTCCACGTTCACCGTCCCCGTGTCGATGAGCGGGGCGCCGGTGCCGGGGGCGGTGTTGTCGTTCCAGTTGATCGGCGCGTTGCCGGCGGCCGAGCGCAGCGGCCGGAACGTGCTGGTGGGGTTGGCGAGGTTGTCGGTCCACCAGAAGGTGTGGTCGGTGCCGTCGCCGATGCCGGCGGACTCGTCCAGCGTGCCCTCGGCGAGCGGGGGCAGGCGGCCGCTGGAGTAGCCGACCCGGATCGCGCCGATCTTCCAGTCCCTGAGCTGGTTGACCAGCAGCGGCGGCGGGCCCGTGGGGATGCCCGACTGGAAGAAGTAGTTCATGACGCTGAGGTAGTTGGGCTTCCACTGGTCGTTGACGTCGCCGCCGTGCCGCAGGCCCAGGGCGTGCCCGAGCTCGTGCATGATGGTCCCGGCCTGGTCCTGGACGGTGCCGACCTCGGCGTCGTCCCGGCCGGTCCCGACGGTGAGCACCTGCCGGTCGGTCGGGTCCGCGCTGGTGGTGTCGCACGTGCGGTCCGGGCCCACGTGGATCTGGGTGCCGATCACCACGTCGTCGCCCGCCGCGGTGGTCTGGAGCCGGCCGTCGCCGCCGTAGTCCACGCCGAAGTCGGCCACGCACATCGTCCGCCACGAGCCGAAGGTGACGATGAAGTCCTTGTTGTTGTCCCTGGTGGGCTCGCAGCACTGCCCCGACGTGCCCGGCGACGTCGAGCTCCCGGTCGCGGTGGTGACGACGAGGTCGTGGGCGAAGATCGCGTAATGGGCGTACCGGGCCAGCTCGGCGGGGAAGTCGGCGGTGCGCGCGTCGCGGAAGTCGCTGTCGTCGGCCAGGCCCATGGCGGCCTGCTCGGGCAGTTGCGTGCCCTGGAGGTAGACGAAGTCGACGCCGTCCCGGTGCGTCCCAGGGTACGGGCACGGGTTCTCGGCCTTGACCGGCGCGGCGTCGAAGGCGTTCCGGACCAGGGTGATCGCGTCCGGCTTGGGCCGGTGGGAGTGCCTGGTGTCGGCCATGTAGTCGGCCTGCAGCACGATCGTCTTGCGGCACGGGTCCGCGCCGAGCGCCGGGAGGTCGGCGATGACCCCGCCGTTCCGGTCACGGATCCCGGACAGCTCGACGAGGTCGGGGATGCCGTCGTGGTCGGTGTCGGGCATCACGGTGGAGACGGTGAAGCCGATCCTGGTCTTCCTGCCGTCGTTGTCCCTGGGGAAGCCGTGGTCGCCGTCGCCCTCGGCGCACGTCTGGCCCTTCTGCCGCCCCTGGGAGTCGACGCACGGCGTGCCGAACTGCACGCCGTCGCCCGACAGGGTGCCCGAGCGCACGTCGTAGACGAGGTCGAGGTCGAGGTCGTCGTTCTGGGGGCTGATGTCCATGCGGTCGTCGTTGGTGTTGAGGCCGCCGTCATAGTCCCAGAGGGCGACGGTGATGTTCACGGTCGGCTGGTCGCCGGGCAGGTCGGACTTGGTGAAGACCCAGCCGCCCGGAGCCTCGGGCAGGCCGAGGGGCTCGAACTCGTCGTCCTCGATGCGCGGGCCCGTTTCGAGCGGGCCGTCGGCGATCCTGACCTTCGGGTAGTAGTCGCCGTCGCCGACGCCTCCGCTGTCCGGGTCCTCGATCTGGCGGAGATAGTCGATGGAGAAGGTCAGCGAGAAGCCGGGGACCGCGGCCGACGCCGGCGTGGCCAGCGCCGGGATCAGGGCGGCGACCAGCACGCCGATCGCGGCGAACGAGAGCCGCCCGCGCCACCGCGCCGGCCCTTTCCGCCCGGTTCTCATGCCATGTGTGACGCTCACGGTGGTTCCTCCTGGGGTGTCGCTCTGAGGAGGATCGTCCGCGCGCGTTCCCATGACCGCATGAGTAACCGCTACTCAGCCCGCCGGACGGCGGTGAGCACCAGGACGTCGTAGTGGACGGTGAAGGCGCCGCCCACCGCGTCGATCGCGGCCCCGATGCCCGCCAGCAGCGCGCTGCGCCGCTCCGGCGGCAACCCGGTGACCGGGCCGTGCGTGGGCACCTGCGCCAGCCACTCGTCGCGGGTGTAGTCGCGCTCCCACGCGTAGTCCCACCGCTCGGGCTCGCCGAACGCGCCCGAGGCGCGGACGCCGTCGGCGATCTTGTCGAGCAGCGACGTGTACATGCCCACGGCCGGGCCGGCCTGGCCGAGCGCCGGCAGGTCGGGCAGCACCCGGCGGTAGACCTCGGCGAAGGGCTCGGCCAGGGCGTCCGGCGTCTGGAAGACGTTCCAGAACAGCGCCAGCCTGCCTGCGGGCCGCAGCACCCGGGCCGCCTTGGCCGCGCCCGCGACCGGGTCGATCCAGTGCCAGGTCTGGCCGGCGACGACCGCGTCGAACGTGCGCCCGGCCGGGTCCCAGGACTCGAAGGCGGACACGTCCACCTCGATGCCGTCGCGCCGGGCCAGGGCGGCCATGCGCGGGTCCACGTCCACGCCGGAGACCCGGCAGCCGGCCGCCTGGAACTGGCGGGCCGCGATGCCCGTGCCGATGCCGACGTCGAGCATGTCGGGGCCGGGGCTGGACTCGGCGATCCGGGTCACCATCTCCTCGGGGTAGCGGGGGCGGGTGCGGTCGTAGCGGTCGGCGTCGGCGCCGAAGGACTCGGCCATCCGCCGGTGCAGGTGCGGCTCGTTCTCGGAGGTGTTAGTGGGCATGCGCCCACTCTAATGGGCACGTGCCCACTCGTCTACCCTGAACGGGATTCGCCGAGAAAGGAGACCGGCCCGGTGCCCACCGGCATAGCCCTCCGCGACGTGCGCGAACAGCTCTTCGACGCCGCCGAGCGCATCCTGCTCCGCGACGGGCCCAACGCCCTGACCAGCCGCGCGGTCACCACCGAGGCGGGCTGCGCCAAGGGCGTGCTCCACC
This sequence comes from Nonomuraea sp. NPDC003560, assembly GCF_042878785.1. Lineage (NCBI taxonomy): Bacteria > Bacillati > Actinomycetota > Actinomycetes > Streptosporangiales > Streptosporangiaceae > Nonomuraea > Nonomuraea sp. NPDC003560. Next base: position 548,022 of record NZ_JBIAOF010000003.1, read on the forward strand.
GCCACTTCGCCGACTTCGACGCCTTCCTCGCCGAGCTGGTGACCGACCGCATCCGCCGCGTCGAGGCCCAGTCCGCCGCTCTGCGGGCGAGCGCGGGCACCGGCACCGTCGCGGGGAACCTCACGCTCGCGCTGCTGGAGCTGTTCGGCTCGGTCGCCGTGGCCGTCGTCAGCCTCGTCATCTCCCGCGACGGCCTGCGGGCCCGCCTGCGCCAGGCCGGGTCGGCCGGCCTCCCGCTGCTCGGCGAGGCCACGACCATGATCGCCGGCTACCTCGCCGCCGAGCGCGAGATGGGCCGCATCGCGGTCGACGCCGACGTCGACGCCCTCGCGCTCACCCTGATCGGCAGCGCCCACCTGCTGTTCGCCGGCCGCGAGGACGACCCGCCCGACGCCGCCGTCGTCGAGTGGATCGTCACCACGGCCATCGCCGACGCCGTCCAGCGCCGCCTGCTCTGAACCCCCGCCTCACCGGGCCGCGGCCGCCCCCAGGGCGATGGGCCACACGACCAGCAGGTACGCCTCCGACGGCTGGTTCGACGGCGTCGGCCGGTCCCGGCGACGGCCGTGGACGCGCAGGCCGTACCGCCCGGCGCCCTGGGGCGTCAGGTCGATCGGCTCGTCGGCGACGCCCTGCACGCGCATCACTCCGGTGGTGGTGACGAACTCGACCTCCTCGCTCTCCTCCCAGCCTCGGGCGGCCGCCACGGGCGGGCCGTCCTGCCAGTTCACGTGCAGGCCGACGCGTCCGGCGCGCTTGGCCGTACGGATGAGCAGCGAGTCGGGGGCGGCGGCGACCAGCCCGTCCGGCAGCGGCGGCGGGACGGCGGTGTCCTGGAAGGGGTTGACGATCCGGATCCGGTGGTCGGCGGTCCCCACCGTGACCCGTACCGGATGCGGCAGCGCGGGCCGCTCGTCCCGGCCCGACGCCTTGCGGCCGCGCTGGGCGTCCGGCGGGGAGTGCGTCATGCCGGACAGGCGCACCTCGCCGGTGAAGGTGACGAGCTCCACCTCCTCGCTCTCGTCCCAGCCCTCGGGGTCGAGGGGCGGGGCGGTCTCGGCCAGCCGTACGGTCACGTCCACGACGCCGGTGTGGATGCCCGTCCGGATCACGGCGGCGCCGGGCGCCGAGGCGGTCAGTCCGTTGGGGACGGTTCCCGGATGGGCGCGGCCCGGCTCGCCGACCACGATCTGGTGACAGGTGACGTGCACGTCGGCCCTGGCTCGGGCGGGAGGTAAGTGGATCATCCCCGGAAGCCTAGGCCCGGCCGCCCGGACGTGGCCCGCTATAGGGATCTTGGGGCTACGATCTCCTGCGTAGCCCCTTTCGTCCGGAAGGCGTCGCGATGAGCGAACGTTCGCTGAACACCGATGTTCCGAGCCCCGCCCGTATCTACGACCTGTGGCTGGGCGGCAAGGACAATTACGAGATCGACCGGATGGTGAGCGAGCAGATCCTCGCCGCCGTGCCCGACCTGCCGGTGCTGGCCCGTACGAACAGGGAGTTCCTCGGCCGCGCGGTGCGGTACATGGCCGGGGAGGCGGGCATCCGGCAGTTCCTGGACATCGGCACCGGCATCCCCACCGCGGACAACACCCACCAGGTCGCCCAGTCGGTGGCCCCGGACAGTCACGTCGTGTACGTCGACAACGACCCCATGGTCCTGGCCCACGCGCGGGCGCTGCTGCGGGCCGCGCCCGCGGGGACGACCGCCTTCGTGGACGCCGACCTGCGCGAGCCCGGCAAGATCCTGGCCGCCGCCGCAGAGCACCTCGACTTCGACCGGCCGATCGGGCTGACCCTGCTCGGCGTCGTGGACTTCCTCCCCGACACCGGCCAGGCCCGCTCGATCATCGCCGAGCTGCTGGAGCCGATGGCGCCGGGCAGCCACCTGGCCATCTCGCACGGCGTGGTCGGCAGGCGGCTCGAAGAGGGCGTGCGGCACTGGAACGAGAGCGGCGGGGCGCCCATGACGCTGCGCAGCCTTGAGGAGGTCACGAGCTTCTTCGACGGGCTGGAGCTGCTGGCGCCGGGCGTGGTGCCGCTGCCGCGCTGGCGTCCCGTCCCCGAGACGCTGTACGCCGACCGCGAGGCCGTCTACTGCGCGGGCGTCGGCCGCAAGCGCTGACCGTCCCCGGCTTCGCGCCGGTCCGGGCGATGCCGCCTTGCCGACCGGCGTACGCCGCCTGGCGGGCCCGCGTACCCTGAGTCCCCGATCAACTTCACCGAGTGACGGGAGCGGGATGGACGACGGGCTCGGCGCGGGGCTGGGGAGCGAGCGGGACCGGTGCGCGCGGGATCCGTGCCCCTGGCCGCCGGGGCCGTTCACGACCGGGGAGGCCAGGTGGTTCTTCGGGCGCGAGCGGGTCGTGTCCGAGCTGGTGGGGCTGCTGGGGGAGCCGCGCGCCGCCCATCCCGTGGTGCTGGCCGGGGCGGCGGGGTCGGGCAAGACGTCGGTGCTGGCCGCCGGGCTGGTGCCGGCCGTCCTGGCGGGTTCGCCGGCGGCGGCGACGGAGCGGGGTCGCGCCGGGGTGTTGTGGCGTACGCCCGGCTCGCCGGTCCGGGGCGGGGGGCGGCCGGTGGAGGAGTGCGCGCTGCTGGTGGTCGACCGGTTCGAGGAGCTGTTCACGGCTCGGGCGGGATCCGGGGGCAAGGCGTACGTCGAGGAGCTGTGCGCACTCGCGGCGGGCGGGCTGCCGGTGGTGATCGGGATGCGGGCCGGCTGCTACGAACGGTGCCTGGGGTTTCCGCCGCTGGTCGAGGCGCTGCGGACGCGGTCGCTGCCGCTCGGCCCGATGACCGGCGACGAACTGCGCCGCGCGATCACCGAACCGGCCCGGGCCGCCGGGCTGTCCCTGGAGCCGGGGCTGGCCGAGACGATCCTGCACGACCTGGGCGTCCGCGACGACGCCCCGGCGGCGGCCGACGCGCTGCCGCGCCTGTCACACGCGATGCGCGCCACCTGGCACCGCCGCGACGGCGACACACTCACCCACGCCGCCTACCGGCACGCCACCGCACCACCCCTCCCCCCCGGCCCCGCGCCCGCTTCCCCCTCCCCCGACCGGGAGAAACCCGCTCTGCTCTCCCTCGGCCGGAAGAAACCCGCTCTCCCCTCCCTTGACCGGCAGGAGCCCCCTCCGCTGGGGCAGCCCGTTGGGCACTCTCCTGGCCCGGAGGCGGCGGGTTCCGCCTCTGGCGGGGGGCCCGCGGCACTCTCCTCCGGCTTCGGTGGGGGCGGCAGGGGGTGCCCGGTCGGGCGGAGGGTGCGCGGGCTGGTCGTGGCGCTGGTGGTGCTGGTGGTGGTCGCCGGGGCGGGCGCGGGGCTGGCGTGGCAGAAGAGCGGCCGGGCGAGCGCCGCCCGCGTCACCGCGCTCGCCGAGCGGGCCGCCGTACAGGCGCGGGCGCTGCGGGCCACGGACCCGGCGCTGGCGATGCAGGTGGCGGTGGCCGCCCAGGGCCTGGCCGACACCCCGGGCACCCGCGGCACGCTGCTCGACACCGCCGAGCCGTACGCCACCCGCCTGCGCTCGGCCGGCGACCGGCTGCGGGCGATCGCCTACAGCCAGGACCACGCCCTGCTCGCGACCGGCGCCGACAACGGCGTGGTCGAGCTGTGGGACGCCACCGACTCGCGCCGCCGCACCCCGCTGGCCACCCTGCCGCGGGCCGCCGGGCCGGTCGGCGCGCTCGCCTTCCGGCCGTCCGGCGGGGACCGCGTCCTGCTGGCGGCCACCGGGCAAGGGGTCGAGGTGTGGAACGTCGTGGACCCCGCCCGCCCCCGGCACGTCGCCGCCCTGCCCGGCGCGGCGACGGCGGCGTTCACGCCGGACGGCCGCACGGTGCTGGCCGCCGCCGCGCACGGCGTCCGGCGCTGGCGGCTCGCCGGCCGTCCGGTCGCCCTGCCCCCGGTGCGCGCCTCCGCCCAGGTCACCCGCTTCGCCGTCGGCGACGACACGGTGGTCACCGGCCACGACGACGGCAGCGTGCGCCTGTGGGACCCGGCGCGGCCCGCCTCCCCCGCGGACACGATCGCGACCGGCCTCCAGGACGGCCCCGCCGCGCTCGCGATCAGCCCCGACGGCGGCGCGCTGGCCTGGTCGGCGCCCGCCCGCGGCACCTGGCTCTGCCTCCTGCGCGCCCGCCGCTGCGACCGGCCCGTCCGGTACGGCGACCCCGCCGGCGCCCTGGCCTTCAGCCCGGACGGCACCGTCCTGGCCGCCGCCGGCGACGACCGCGCGGTCCGGCTGTGGAGCGTCGCGACCCGCGCGGAGGTCACCTCGTTCCCGCACCCCGACCGCGTGCTCGGCCTCGCCTTCACCGCCGACGGCCAGGCGCTGGCCACCGGGTCGGCGGCCGGCGCCTTCTACCAGTGGCGCCATCCGGTGCGCGTGCCCGACCCGGTGACCGGGCTGGTCCTGAGCCGGGACCGGACGCTCATGGCCACGACCGGCGCGCGCGGCGGCGCTCTGTGGGACGTCCGCGATCCCCGCCACCGCGTGCTGCTGTCACGCTGGAACGTTCCAGCAGCCGCCGCTCCGGCGCTGAGCGGCGACGGCCGCCGCCTGGCCACCGTCGAGCGCGGCGTGGCCGTGACCGTGTGGGACATCCGCGACCCCTACCGCCCGGCCCGGCACGTCCGGCTGCCGGTGCGCGGCCTCGCGGTCGCCGCGCTCAGCCCCGACGGACGCGTCCTGGCCACCGGCGACCACGGCGGCCGGCTGCTGCTCTGGGACGTCACCGGCCCGCCGCGCCGCCTGGCCGCCCGCGACGGCTTCGGCGACGTCGGCGCGCTCGACTTCAGCCCCGGCGGCGGCCTGCTGGCCAGCGGCGGCGCCGACCGCGGCGTACGGCTGTGGGACGTGCGCCGCCGCGCCCTCGACCAGGTCGCCCACCACGAGGAGCACGCCGACGCGGTGGCCGGCGTGCGCTTCGGCCCGAAGGGCGACGTGCTGGTCAGCACCGGCCACGACCGGACCGCCCGCGTCTGGCGGATCGCCGACCCGGGCCGCGCCCCCCGTCCGGCGGTCCTGCGCGGGCACGGCGGCACCGTCCTGGTCGCCGGGTTCAGCCCCGACGGCGCCGCCCTGGCCACCACGGACGCCTCCCGCACCACCCGCCTGTGGGACCTGCGCTCCCGCCGGCCGGTCGCCGAGCTGTCCCACCCCGACCTCGGGACCGTCCTGTACGCCGACGACCACACCCTCGTCTCGGCCGCCGGGCACGATCTGCGGTTGTGGGACCTGCGGCCGGAGTCGGTGGCCGGCCGCGTCTGCGAGGCCGCCGGGATGCCGCTCACCCGGGCCGAGTGGCGGCGCTACTTCGACGACCTGCCCTACCGTCCGCCCTGCTCGTGACCCCCGGCAGGGCGCTGACAGAGATCTGGCAGCGGCTCCTGGCACGGTCCTCCCATGACGGACAAGACGGACGTGCTCATCGTCGGCGCCGGGCCCACCGGCCTCACCCTCGCCGTGGAGCTGGCCCGGCGCGGGATCGCCCACCGCGTCGTCGAGCGGGCGGCGGCGCCCTCGGCGGGCTCGAAGGGCAAGGGCCTCCAGCCGCGCACGCTGGAGATCTTCGACGACCTCGGGATCGTCGACCGGGTCCTGGCCGGGACGACGCCCTACCCGCCGATCCGGGTCAGGATCGGGCGGCTGCCGGTCTACCGGGGCCGCATGCACCGGCCGGCGGCGGCGAGCGAGCAGGTGCCGTACCCGACGGTGCGCATGCACCCGCAGTGGCGCACCGAGGCGCTGCTGCGGGAACGGCTGGCCGAGCTGGGCGGCGCGGTCGAGCACGGCGCCGAGCTGACCGGCTTCGAGCAGGACGCGGACGGCGTGACGGCCCGGCTCGGCACCGGGACGACGCTGCGGGCCCGCTACCTGGTCGCCGCCGACGGCGGCAGGAGCACGGTGCGCAAGGCGCTCGGCATCGGGTTCACCGGCCAGACCCGCGAGGAGGAGCGCATGGTCCTCGGGGACGTGCGCGTCGAGGGGCTGGACCGCGAGCACATCCACGCCTGGGTGCGGCCGGGCAGGGGGATGGTCGCCCTCCATCCCATGGCCGGCACCGACGCCTTCCAGTTCATGGCCCCGCTCAGGCCGGGCGCGACGCCGGACCTGACCCTGGCCGGCTTCCAGCGGCTCTTCGCCGAACGCTCGATGCTGCGCGCGGCCCGCGTCACCGAGCTGCTGTGGTCCTCGCTCTACCGGGTCAACATCCGCCTGGCCGACGCCTACCGCGCCGGACGCGTGCTGCTGGCCGGGGACGCCGCCCACGTGCACTCCCCGGCGGGCGGCCAGGGGCTCAACACCGGCGTCCAGGACGCCTACAACCTGGGCTGGAAGCTGGCCCGCGCGCTGACGGGCGGGCCGGCGTCGCTGCTGGACACCTACGAGGAGGAGCGCCGCCCGGTCGCCGCCCGCGTGCTCGGCCTCAGCACGGACCTGCACGACCGGAAGTCGTACAAGCGGGACGAGGAGACCTACCAGCTCCGGGTCGGCTACCGGGGCGGCTCGCTGGCCCGCGCGGGCGGTGAGCGGATGCCCGACGGGCCGCTGCGGCTGGCCGGCGGCTCCCGGGCGCGCCTGTTCGACCTGCTGCGCGGCCCGCACTTCACGCTGCTGTCGCCGGACCCAGCGCCCCACGTGCCGGGCGGCCCGCAGGTGGTGGCGTACGCGCCGGCCGAGCCGTACGGCGGGGCGCGGCACACGCTCGTGCGCCCGGACGGCCACGTCGGGATCGCCACGGACTCCGCCGCCGAGCTGGCCCACTACCTGACGCTGGTGTGAGGGCCCTCTGTAGTGAACCTGTAGTGGCTCTCTTGCGCCCCCGCACATCCTTGGATCTCAGCGGGCGCCACCCGTGCGCCCCGAGCAACCAGGGAGATCCTCATGGTCAAGACCGCTCGCCGTTACGCCAAGTACGCCGTCAGCGCCCTGTCCACCGCCATCTTCGTGCTGAACGGCTGATCACCCTCGCGTGCACCCCCGGGGGACCGCGTCTCCCGGGGGGCCACCCCCCACACGAGCGGAAGGACGAGGCGTGTTCGGCACCGCGGTACGCCAGCTCGGTTATGCCTGGTCGATGATGTCGGGCCGCAGGTTCCGCCTGCGGGACGTGAACGCGCTGGCCGACGACATGCGCGTGACCCTGGAGACGTTCGGGTCCCCGGGCGAGGGCGCCGACGACATGCTCGCGGGCAGCGACCCCGAGCTCCAGGAGGACCTGACCCGGCGGCGGCTGCGGCGCACGGTCCGCCACGCGGCCGCCGAGAGCCCCTACTACCGGCGCTGGTTCGAGACGAACGGCGTGGACCCCGGCTCGATCACGCCCGCGACGCTGTCCACGATCCCGCCCACGTCCAAGGCCGACCTGCGCGGCATGCCCGCCGCGTTCGTCTCCGACCGCGCCCGCCCGGTCGTGCTCGCGCACACGACGGGGACGACCGGGACGCCGACCATGGTGTGGTTCTCGGCGTACGAGATCGAGCTGATGTCCTCGATGTCGGCGCTGGCGCTCATGCTCGCCGGCAACCTGCGCTCCGCCGACCTGTGGGCCAACGCGATCAGCTCGCGGTCCATCGCCCAGATCCTCACCGAGCGGGCCGTCACGCGGACCGGGGCCGCGTTCGTGCACCTGGGCGCGGTCGATCCGGCCGTCGCGCTCGACCGGCTGGCCACCCCGATGCACGTGCCGGGCAAACACCCGCAGATCACCCAGCTCAACGTGACCGCCTCCTACCTGGGGGCCCTGGTCCAGGAGGCCGAGCGGGGCGGCTGGCAGGCCGGCGACTTCGGCCTGAGCACGATCTGGTCGGGCGGCGAGGTGCTGACCGACGCGCTGCGCGTGCGCGCGGAGCACACGTTCGGCGCGCAGGTCCGCGACGGCTACTCCATGACCGAGATCGCGCCCGTGGGCGGCCGGGTCTGCGCCGACGGCCACCTGCACCTGCCGGCCGACCAGGGGCTGGTCGAGATCCTCGACCCCGTCACCCTGCGGCCCGCCGAGCCGGGGGCCGTCGGCACCATCGTGGTCACCCCGTACTCCACCTACCGCGACACCACCCTGCTGCTCCGGTACGTCACCGGCGACCTGGTCAGGGTCCTGCGCGCGGACGAGCAGCCGTCGTGCGCGCTGGCCGCGCTGCCCGCGACCTCGCGCGTGCTCGGGCGGGTGTCGCCCGGCGGGCTCACCACGCGCGACGTCCTGGACGTGCTGCAGGCCGAGCACGCGCTGCCGCTGCCCACGCGCTGGTCGCTGGAGGGCTCCCTGCTGTACGTCGTGGCCGGCAAGTCCGACGCGGGCCTGCTCGGCCGCCTGGAGGAGCGGGCGCACGGGCTGCCCCTGGACGGCATCGTCCTGGTCGAGACCGCCGACGACCTGCCCACCCCCTGCCGGCTCCGCGCCGACCTGCTGGAGCTCAGCTTCGAGCGAGGACTGTGATGACCCCGTACGTGCCGGCGCTGTACGCGCTCGTCGCCCTGACCGTCGCGCTGACCGCCGCCTACCTGGGCCGCTACGTCATGGCCAGGCCGCCGGTCGGCCGGATGGTGGGCTCCGACATCGCGGTCATGGTCGTCGCGCTGGTGGTGATGCCGTTCGCGTACCTGCACCTGCCGACCGGCGTCGTGGTGTCGGTCTTCGGGCTGGTGGTGCTGACGCTGGGGCAGCTCACGCTCGCGCCCGTGCTGGGCGGCCGGTGGGCGACGGCGGCGGTGCTGCTGCTGTGCGCCGCCGACGTGGCCGTCCACCTCGCCGGATGGCCGGCGGGGGTGCTGGTGGTCAACGACGTGCTGCTGATGCTGCTCGTCGTCGGGGCGGTGAACCTGTGGGTGCAGGCGGCGGTCACGCCCGGCCAGGTGGCCGCGCTGGCGGTGGCGCTCACCGGCTACGACACGCTGGCCACCGGGCTGTCCTCGCTGACCCTCGACTTCGTGCAGCGCATGCAGGGGCTGCCGTTCGCTCCCGTGCTGGCCACCTCCTACGGCGAGAACCCCTCGCTGATCGGCCTCGGGGACTGCCTGATGTTGTCGCTCTGGCCGGCGGTGGCGGTCCGGGCGTACGGGAAGGCGGCCGCCTGGTGGGCGGCGGGGCTGGAGGCGGTGCTGCTGGCGGTCTCCATCGCCGTCGTGCTGGGCGGCGGGCGGCCGATCCCGCTGCTGACCGCGCTCGGCCCGCTGATCCTCGTCCAGTGGCTGTACTGGCGGCGGTGGTCGGCCCGGCGCACGCCCGCGCCGGTCCGGCCCGCGGTGAACCTGGCGCTGGACGTCCCGGCCGGCGCGCCGGAGGGGGTGTGGGCCGCGCTGGACGACGGCGGCGCGCTCGTCGGCGAGGGCGCCACCCCGGGCCAGGCCCGCCGCGAGGCCCGGCTGGCAGGCGCGACCGGCACCCCGGTCGTGCGATGGCTCCAGGACTGAGCCACAGGCCCGCGCCCGGCCCGGAGGTGATCGTCACGGCGGCCGGGAGGCTGACCGTCACGGCTGGCCGGAGAGGCGACCGTTGCGGCTCGCCGGACGGTGACCGTCACGGCTTGTCGCGGGGGTGGTCCTTCAGGTAGGCGGCGACCTGGCGGCCCTCCGGGGTGTCGCCGAACAGGGGCAGGGCCTGCCGCCAGGCCGTGGCCGCCTCCTCGTGCCGTCCGAGGCGGGCGTGGGCCCGGCCCATCTCCGTGAGCGTGCGGGCCCGCCACACCTGCGGGCCGTCGCGGCCGAGCCGGTCCAGCGCGGCGGCCAGGTGCCGCAGCGCCTCGCGCGGGTCGCCCTGGCGCAGCCGGACGACGCCGAGTGCGTGCCCGCTCAGCGCCTCGCCCAGGACGTCGCCGCACTCCACGAACAGCCGCAGGCTCGCCGCCAGCGTCTCGGCCGCCTCCTCGAACCGGCCGAGCGCGCCCAGTGCCTCGCCGAGCCTGCGCAGCACCTTGCTCATCTCGACCCGGTCGCCGACGGCCTGGGCGGTCAGCAGGCTCTCGCGGTAGCACGCGACCGCCTCGGCCGTCTCGCCCGCCTGGTAGCAGGCGGTGCCGAGGGCGCGCAGCAGGTTGCCGCGGGTGCCGTGGTCCTCCTCGCCGGTCTCCGCCAGCCGGGCACGGGCGATCTTGACGGCCTGCTCGTGCTCGCCGCGTTCGATATGGATCCAGATCGGCCACGTCCAGGCGTAGGCCAGGCCGGCGGCGTCGTAGTGCGCGGCCAGCAGCTCGATCGCCGCGTACGCGTCGGCCAGCGCCTCGTCCAGCCGGCCCGAGCCGTGGCGGTCGGCGGCCCGGCTGATCAGCGCGTACGCGGCCCCGTGCGGGTCGCCGACCCGCTCGAAGGCGGCCAGCAGCTCCCCGCACGCCGCGTCGGCGGCCGGGTAGCGGCCCCGCTCGATGTCCATGTTGACCAGCAGCAGCCTGGACCGCAGGGCCGTGCGCTCGTCGCCCGCCGCGGTGGCCGCCGCGATCACCGCGTGCTGGACGCGCTCGGCGTCGGTCAGGAAACGTTCCATCGTCAGGTAGCCGGTCAGGTGGTGGGCCAGCTCCGCGGCGGTGGCGACCTGCCCCAGCTCGGCGGCGGTGGTGACGGCGAGCACCAGCGTGCGCCGCTCGGCCGACAACCACACCGTGCCGGCGGGCGTGTCGGCAGTCGTGCCGGAAGCCGGGTCGGCAGTCGTGCCGGAAGCCGGGTCGGCGGGCGTGCCGGGGCCGGGGTCTCCGCGTTCGTAGGGCGGGGACAGTGGAATGGGCAGGCCGCGGGCGGCGGCCCTGGTCCTGCGGAGGCTTTCCAGCGCGAGCCGGGTCAGCGCGGCGTGCCGCTGCCCGGCGGGCTCCTCAGCCTCGGCGCGTTCCCTGGCGTAGACGCGCAGCAGGTCGTGCAGCCGGTAGCGGGGCTGACCGGCGGCGTCGATCTCGGTGGAGGTGAGCATGCCGCGCGCGACCAGCGTCTCCAGGACGGCGTCGGCCTCCCGCGCGGGCAGGCCGAGCAGGGCGGCGGTGGTCCACTCGGCGACGCTGTCCAGCCCGGCCAGCCCGAGCAGGCGGAAGGCGTGCCTGGCCCACTCCGGCAGCGCCGCGTAGCCCGGCTCGAACGTCGCCCGGACGTCGAGGCCGCCGACGACCAGCTCGTCCAGGTCGTGGCCGGCCAGGCGGGTGGCCAGCTCGCGTACCGGCCAGACCGGGCGGATGGCCAGGCGGGCGCCGGCGACCCTGAGCGCCAGCGGCAGCCGGCCGCAGGAGCGCAGGATCTCCTCGGCGGCGTCCGGCGCGGCGCCGATCCGGTCGCGGCCGGCCACGCGTTCGAGCAGCAGCCGGGCGTCCCGCTCGCCGGGGAGGTCGAGCCGGATCCGGACGGCGCCCTCCAGCGCGGGCAGCGGCGAGCGGGAGGTCACCAGGACCGCGCCGCGCGGCGTGCCCGGCAGCAGGTGGCGGAGCTGCGCCTCGTCCACGGCGTCGTCGAGGACGACCAGCACCGCCTGGTCGGCCAGCCGCTGGCGGAGCAGCCCGGCGCGTTCCTCGGCCGAGGCGGGGATCATGGCGCCGTCCAGGCCGAGGGAGCGCAGCAGCACGTCGAGCAGCTCGCCGGGGTCGCGCGGGCCGCGGGCGTCCTGGCCGAGCCGGACGAAGAGCTGGCCGCCCGGGTAGTCGGCGCGCAGCAGGTGGGCCAGGTGCACGGCGAGCGTGGTCTTGCCGATGCCGGGCAGGCCCGACAGGATCGCGATCGGCGGGCTGAGCCGGTCCGGCCGCGCCCGTAACAGCGGCAGCAGCTCGGCGATCTCCGGCTCCCGGCCGACGAAGTCGGCGGTGTCGGCGGGAAGCTGGCACAACGCCTGTAGCGGCACGGCCGCCCCGGGCCACTGGTCGGCCGGCCCGGCCGCCGGGAAGCGCGGATCGGCCGCCGCGGTCGCCCCCGGCGGCCGGTCGAGGTCGGGATCGCCGGCCAGCAGCGCGGCGTGCAGGCGGCGCAGCTCGGGGCCGGGTTCCAGGCCCAGCTCGGCGACCAGCAGCTCGCGGGCCTCGCGGAAGGCCTCCAGCGCCTCGTCCCGCCGCCCGCCGCGGTGCAGGGCGATCACGAGCTGCTCCCACAGCCGCTCGCGCAGCGGGTGGGCGGCGATGAGGGCGCGCAGCTCGGCGACGAGGTCGTCCTGCCGGAGGGCGAGCCGGGCGTCGATCCACTCCGACCGGGCGACCGCGAGGCGTTCCTCCAGTTCGAGGAGCCGGGGGGCCATCGCGCCGGTGAGCGGCACGTCCTCGGCGGGCGCGCCGCGCCACAGGGCGACGGCCTCGGCGTAGGCGCGCTCGGCCGCGGCCAGGTCGCCCGCCGCCCGCTCCCGCCGGGCCAGCCTCAGCGTGTCCTCGAACACCAGCAGGTCCAGGCTGCCCGGCGGGACCTCGCAGACGTAGCCCGAGCCCTCGGTGCGCACCAGCAGGCCGCCGCCCGCCAGGGACCGCCGGAGCTGGTGGACGTAGGTCTGGATGTTGGCCAGGGCAGAGCGCGGCGGATCGTCCCAGACGGCGGAGATCAGGCGCTTTCTGGAGACGGTCGCGTTCGGGTGGAGCAGCAGGACGCCGAGCACGGCCCGCTGCTTGCGGCTCAGGTGCACCCGCCCGCCGGGGCCGTTGACCCGGATCGTGCCGAGGATCGCGAAGTCCACCGTGCCTCCCTCGTGGCCGGACCGAAAGATCGGCTTTCCGGACGGCAGTACATCCCCCGCGACGGCGTTTTGACAATCCCGGGTGAGGGACCCTGACCTGATCCGGCGCGGTCAGCCGCAGACGGGCCGGTAGGGCAGCGTGGGCACGTACGTCCGCCACTCCCGCTCGGTCAGCGCCCGCCCGACGCGCGCGCAGACCGTCTTCGCCACCAGCTCGGCGGCGGCCGGGACGCGCCCGACGGTCCCGCCGGCGTCCACCGTCAGGACGTGCGAGCCGTCGGGGGCGAAGGCGATCGACAGCAACTCGCCCTCGTCGCGGTCGAGTCCGCCGCCCGGGTCGGCGGACAGGCCGAGGTCGCCGCCCGTCCTGGGGTCGATCAGGCGGACGCGGCCCTGCCCCGCGTTGACCGCGACGAGGTCCTCGACCGGCGAGTACGCCGGAGTGCCGAGGAAGGAGAAGCCCTCGGTCCCCTCGGTCAGCCGCCGGCCGCCCGCGTCCCACATGCTCAGCCGGCCGCGCGAGTCGAACACGACCAGCCCGTCCCCCGCGTGGGTGAAACGCACCCAGGAGCCCAGGACGTCCTTGCCGAAGACGCTGAACGGCGGGCCCGCGACCCGGCCGTCGGCCGCCCGCAACACGCGCACGTCCAGGCCGGTCACCGCCAGCCGTCCGCCGTCGGGCGCGAACGCCAGGTCCACGACCTGGCTCAGGTGCGTGCTCCACAGGCGGCGGCGCGACCGCCAGTCCCACAGCTCGACCGCGTCCTCGCCGGTTCCGGGGGCGTCGAGCACGAGCGCGAGCCGGCCGCCGTCCGGGCTGAACCGGACGAGCTCGGGCTGCGCCCGCCCGGCACCGGCGGCGAACCCGCCCGCAGGCTGCCTGGTCGCGGTGTCCAGGACGCTGACGTCGTGGCCGGACAGCAGCGCGAGGCTCCGGCCGTCGCGGCTGAAGGCGAGCGCGTGCGCGGTGGGCAGGCGGCCGGACGTCCCGCCCCCGACCTGGCGGAGCGCGCCGTCCACGACGAGGTGCAGCCCGTCCTCGGCGAGGTCGGCCCGCTCGTACGGCGGGCCCTCGACCGGCTCGTTCACCAGGTCGGCGACGTCCACGGCGAACACCTGGTCGCCGACGAGGTAGCGGAAGGTCGTGCCGTCGAAGGCGGCGGCCGGGCGGGTTCCGGCGTCCACGTCCCCGCGCACCGGGACGGCGCTCAGCAGGTGGCTGTCGGGCAGCCGCCAGAGCTGGACGGTGGCGTCGGTGACGGTGGCCAGCAGCCGGCCCGTGTGGTCGAAGACGGGATCGCCCTTGTTCCAGGCGCCTTCCGTGCCCTCGCCGACCTCCTCGGTCCAGCCCTCCTCCGTCTGCCTCAGGGTCAGGGTCCCGTCGCCGGACGTGGCCAGCCACCGGCCGTCGGGGCTCAGCGTGCCGCGCCGGGCGGCGGGGTCGGTGACGTCCCACTGCTCGCTGTCGTCCGGCTTGACGATCACCTTGCGGCCCTCGTGCCGGCGGACGGCGTCCTGCCAGCCCTCGACCAGGTCCCTGGTCCGGTGGACCGGCCAGTCGCCGACCGGGCGGCCGGTGCCGGCGTCCCAGGCGCGGGCGCGGCGCCCGGTGGCGGCGACCAGCGTGCGGCCTGAAGGGGACAGCCCGATGTCGGACACCCGCTCGCGGCCGAGGCCCAGGCCGGAGATCAGCGTGACGCGCCGGCCCGTGCGCACGTCCCAGAGCCGCGCCTGGTCCTGGCCGACGCTGAGCAGGGTGCGGCCGTCGGCGCCCAGCGCCCGCAGGGTGCTGCGGGCGGCGGCCGGGTCGCGGAACATGCCGCGCTCGCGCTGCGCGAGCGCGGCGGTCAGCGCCGCCCTGGCCTGCGGCGTGGGCCGCAGCCGCCAGGCGGCCACGGCGAGCAGCCCGGCGAGCACCGGATCGCTGCGCCTGGTCGCCTCGGCGCGCGCGGCCAGGCGCGTGGACTCCGACGTCGTCAGCCGGTCCTGGAGCTCGTCGGCGCGGGCGGCGGCGAGCCTGCTCTGCTGGACGGCCACGCCGCCCGCGACCAGCGCGACGACCAGCAGCCCCGCCAGGCTCAACGTCAGCAGCCGGGCGCGGCGGGCCCGGCGTTTGGCCAGCCGCGCCGACGACTCCAGGAAGTCGCGCTCGGCCTGGGACAGCCTGATGTCGCGGCGGGCGGTCGCCGCCCAGCTCAGGGCCTCCTCCAGCATCGTGCCGTGGAACAGGCCGCCGTCCCTGCGGCCGCCGTCGTCCCAGCGCCGGACCGCGGCCAGGATCGGGCCGTGGACGGCCAGCCCCTCCCTGTTGGCCTCGATCCAGCGGCGCAGCCGCGGCCAGGCGTGCGGCAGGGCCGGACGGGCCAGCCAGACCTCGTGGCCGTCGCGGCCCAGCAGGTACGCGAACACCTCCAGGATCCTGGTGACCGCCGGGATCTCGGCCGCCGATCGTCCGGCCACCAGCTCGTCCAGGGCGGCCTTCCGGGTGGCCAGCTCGCCCATGCCGTCCACGGTGAACAGGCGCAGGAACACCTCGGGCGCCAGCTCCCGCTCCGCGGGGGACAGCAGGGTGTAGGAGTCCTCGGCCAGCGTGCCGAGCGACGGGTCGGCGACCGTCCCGGCGACGTGGGCGGCCTGTCGGCCGCGTTCGAGCAGCCGCGCGGTGTCGAGCCCGCCGTCCCCGCTGACCAGCGCGAGCAGCAGCCGGCGGGCCTCGGGACGCCGGCCGGGCTCCTTGCTCAGCGCCGCCGACACCAGCGGGCGCAGCGAGTCGGGCAGCGCGGCCAGGTCGGGCGTGGCCGACAACACCCGGTGCATCACCCCGCCCAGGCTCTCGGCCTCGAACGGGTCGGCGCCGGTGGCCGCGTACAGCACGACGCAGCCCCAGGCGAACACGTCCGCGGGCGCGCCGGCCCGCTGGCCGCCGAACACCTCGGGCGCCATGTACGTCGGGGTGCCGGTCACCAGGCCGGTCGCGGTCAGCGACATCTCGGCGGTGCGCGCGATGCCGAAGTCGATGACCCGCGGGCCGTCCGGGCCGAGCAGCACGTTGTCCGGTTTGAGGTCGCGGTGCACCACGCCGGCCTCGTGGATGGCGGTGAGCGCCGTCGCCACCGCCGTGGCCAGGCGGTGCAGGTCGCCGCCGAGGAAGCGGCGTCCGGCGGCGACCGCCTGGCGCAGGCTCGGCCCGGCGACGTACTCGCTGACGATGTGGGGGCGCGGGCCGTCCAGCTCGGCGGCGAGCACGCGGGCGGTGCAGAACGAGGCGACCCGCCGCGCCGCCTCGGCCTCCCTGGCCAGCCGTCCGGCCTCGTCGCCGTGCAGCACCTTGATCGCCACCCGGGCGCCGTCCTCGGCGTAGGCCTCGTAGACGACGCCCTGACCGCCGGCGCCCAGCCGTCCGGCGAGCCAGTAGCCGCCCAGGCGTTGCGGGTCGTCAGCGGTCAACGCGTTCACGGCTGGTTGGATGCGGTGATCGCCGGCAAAGTTGCGGTCATTTTTCCCGTTCATCGGCGCTTGACATTCCATCGGCGTCAGGACCTAGGATCGCCGCCGTGCTCATGACCTTGACGCTCAGCGCGGCGCTCGTCCTGACCGGAACGCCTGCGCAGGCCACCAAACCCGTGTCGTTCCGGGGGTTCACCATCCAGATACCGGTCTCCTGGAAGGTGAAGAAGGACCCGGTCGGCGGGCTCGACGTGGTCACCGGGGCCTGTTCCAAGCGGGCGATGGAGTGCCCCGGCTTCTCCCTCGGCGGGCCGCGGGCCATCTCCTACGCCTCCGAGGGAGGCACGTACCGGCCGGGCGAGCCGTACCACCCCAGCACCGGGGTCGTGGAGTGCGTCCCGGACCGGCGCTACTTCGAGGGCGTCCCGCCCGTCCGTCCGTCCCGCGCCGCGACCGTGCAGGTGGGGGCGGGGCACCGGGCCCGGTTCACCGAGTGGCGGCTGGGCTGCCAGACGAAGACCAGCAAGCCGGTCCCGGTGTCCTTCACCCAGCGCATCTGGTACCTGCGCAAGGAGAAGGTGCTGGTCGTCGACCAGTGGAAGACCCCCGGGCTGGGGAACATCCTGGCCAAGGCCGTCTGGAAGTGACCGGGTTGCCCGCGCGCCGTGCGGGCAGGAGATCGTCATGCGCAGCAAGCGGCTCTCCACCGTCGAGGAGCAGACGTACGCGGTGGTCCTCGACCCAGGTGACGAGGTGGTCGAGAGCCTGACGGCGTGGGCCGCCGACAACGGCGTCCGCGCCGCCCGGCTGACCGGCATCGGCGGGTTCCGGCAGGTCACGCTGGGCTTCTTCGACCCGGAGGCGCTCCGCTACGACCCGATCCCGGTCGACCGCCAGACCGAGGTGCTCTCCCTGATCGGCGACTTCGCCATGCCCGACGACGACGTGCGGCCCACCCTGCACGCCCATGCGGTCGTGGGCCTGCCCGACGGCACGACCCGCGGCGGCCACCTGCTGGGCGGTGAGGTGTGGCCGACGCTGGAGGTGATCGTCACGCAGTCCCCCAGCTACCTGCGGCGCCGCCACGACCCCGCCACCGGCCTGGCCCTCATCGACCTGCGCTGACCCCACGGCCTGCGCCGCCGCCGACCTCTCCTCCTGCACTGTCCTCGCCCGGTCGCCGGCCCGGCCCGCTCCCGTCCGGTCGCCGGGCGGCGGCGGTCACTCGAAGTCGTCCGGGTTCAGTTCCTTCATGTGCTCGAAGCGCTCGCGTTCCTCGTCGTAGTCTTCCTCGCCTGCGGGGCCTTCGAGGTCGGCCGCGGGCGTCTCTTCGTCCTCGGGCTCTTTGCGTCGCATGCTCATCCCCCTCCCGGCGGACCGGGCACGGGGCTCCCCCGCGCCCATCGCTCCGGCTACCCCTCTGACCTGCGGGCAAACGATCGCGGACGCCGGATGTTGACCGGCTCTTGTGCGGGCTCGTGGGGGCGCTTGGCGCGCCGAAGGGGAGGTTTCCGGGCGATTGTTCCGACTATCTGAGGAGATGTACGTGCCCACCAAACGCTCCGCCAAGCCGACCCGGTCGAAGCCCGACAGCCAGCCGTGGCTGCACGTGAACGGCGTGGAGATCCAGGAGTACGGCACCGTGCGGATGTTCCCGCTCGGCCTCTCCCGCGACGCGCGCGAGTACTCCTGCCAGCGCCTCAACCAGATCCTGGCCGACACCCAGATCCTCTACAGCCTGTACAAGAAGCACCACTGGCTGATGCGCGGCCCGACCTTCTACCAGCTCCACCTGCTGCTGGACAAGCACGCCTCGGAGCAGATCGCGCTGGTGGACGAGATGGCCGAGCGCGTGCAGACCCTCGGCGGCGTCGCGGTGGGCGACCCCCGGCACGTGGCCGAGATCACCGTGATCCCGCGCCCGCCGAACGGCTGCGAGGAGGTGCCCGCCATGCTCTCGCGCCTGATCGAGGCGCACGAGACCATCCTCGTGGCCGCCCACGACGCGGCCGCCCGGGCGCAGGAGATGGGCGACGACGGCACCAACGACCTGCTGGTTTCCGACGTCATCAGGACGAACGAGCTCCAGACCTGGTTCCTGATCGAGCACCTGGTGGACACCCCGCTGGTGGAGAAGCCGGACAGCTGACCGGCCACCCGATGTCCGGTAAGCCGGAAATCGACGCCAGGTGAAGGAAATGTCTGGATTTAGTCGGACATCGCACACCGGACGTAACGGTTCATACCGGGCGCAGTAAGGCGCCGCATCGAGCCCGCACCGCCGGGTACGCCAGGAATCGCGGGCCTTCGGGGCCGCCGGCGACCCGCCAGAGCGCGCCGCCACGAAGGCGTGCCTCACCAGCGGGACGCCCTCTGACCAGGGCCGGCCCCGACCGGGCCGCCCTGACGGGGGCTACTTCTGACCGGGAGCGACGGAGAACGACATGACCCAACCGCTGACCTCACCGCCCGCCCCCGCCCACGGCGTCGCGGGACGGGAGCGGCGGCCATGAGCCTGTCGGACCGCGAACGCCGCATCCTGGCCGAGATCGAGCAGGATCTGCGCTGGCAGGACCGCGACTTCGCGTGCCGCATCGACGCGCTCAACGCCAAACCAGCCCGCCGCCGCCGCTGCCCGGTGACCCGCAGGGAGATGGCGTTCATCCTGGTCATCGTGGTCGCGATGACGCTGCTGTCGGCGGTCGTGTTCGTGGCGGCAGGCCGTCCGCGCACCCCGCCCGCGCCGCGCCCCACCCGCGAGGTGGTGACCACCTCGCCGCAGGTCACCCATCCATGACCGCCGGCCGCCCGCTCAGGACGGCGGCGGGGCGACCGAGGCGCGGGTGACCAGGCGCGAGCGCAGCGTGTGCACGCCGTGCCGCGGCTCGGCGCCGTCGAGCACGTCGAGCAGCACCTCGGCGGCCTTCGCGCCGAGCTGGTGGACCGGCTGCTCGATCATCGTCAGCGGCGGGTCCATGACGGCCGCCCAGGCGCTGTCGTCGAAGCCGATGAGCGAGATGTCGGCCGGGTAGGACAGCCCGGCGGCGCGCACGGCCCGCAGCGCCCCGGTCACGGCGTCGGTCTCGGTGCAGAACAGGGCGGTGGTGCGGTCGGGCAGCGCCAGCATGCGGGCCACCTCCTGGGTGGCCCACTCCTCGGTCTTCGGGCCGGTCATGACCAGCTCGGGATCGAAGGGGATGCGGGCGTCGTCGAGCGCGTCGAGGTAGCCGCGCAGGCGCTCGCCGTCGGTCCACACGTTGCGGGCCTTCTCCAGCAGCGCCCGCCTGGTCACGGGCAGATCGACCGAGGACGGCCCCCACACGAACCCGATGCGCCGGTGGCCGGCCGCGATCATCACCTCGACCGCCTCGCGGGCCGCGCCGCGGTTGTCGATGACGACCGTGTCGAGGTCGAGCGGCGCGACCGCGCGGTCGACCAGCACGATCGGGATGCCCCGGCCCATGGCCGCCCTGATGTGCTTGACCTCGTCGCGCCCCACGGCCGCCGAGGCGATGATGACGCCGTCGACCCGCTTGTCGATGAGCACGTCGGTGGCCGCCACCTCCTCGTCGAGCCGCTCGTACGTGCTCAGCACGATCGTGTCGAACCCGCGGGCGCGCGAGGCGTCGGAGATGCCGCGCATGACGCCCGCGAAGAACGGGTTGCCGATGTCGGCGAGGATCACGCCGAGCGTGTGGCTGACCCCGGTGGACATGCTGCGGGCCAGGGCGTTGGTGCGGTAGCCGAGCTTCTCGGCCGCCGCCAGCACCCGTTCGCGCAGCTCCGGGCTGACATAGCCGTAGCCGCCGAGGGTGCGGGCCGCGGTGGCGCGGCCGACGCCGGCCTCGGCGGCCACCTCCGAGATCGTCGGCCGGCCCGACTGGCTCCGGTCGGCTGCCATCGAACGGGTTCCTCGTTTCTGGGGGGTCGCGGGCACGCCCATGCTAGCCGCGCGGGGCGGGCCTGCCGAAGCCGAAGGCGCCTTCGACGAAGCACTGGTCGTAGGCGGTCTCCGCGCCGGCCAGCAGCGCCCGCAGGACCGCCCCGCGGCCGGGCGCGGCGCCCTTGCGCCAGCCGTCGCGCAGCAGGGAGACGGCGAACCCGGCCAGGAACGCGTCCCCGCAGCCCATGGTGTCGACGATCTTGCCCGGGTCCTCGACCAGCCGGGCGGGGGCGGCGACCAGGTCGTGGCCGTCGTAGGCCATCGCGCCGTCCACGCCCCTGGTGCCGAGGGCCAGGCGGGCGCCGCTCGCCACGGCGCGGGCCAGCAGGTCCCGGGTGCCCGCCGCGTCCAGGTGGGAGCAGGACAGGAGCACCAGGTCGGCGTGCGGGCAGACGCGGTCCAGGTAGGCGGGGGCGCGGTAGTCGTCCTCGCTGGACAGGTCGAAGCTGACCAGGGGCCGCAGACCGGCCAGCCCGGGCAGCTCGTCCTCGCTGCCGGAGTAGACGCTGGAGTGCACCAGGTCGAACGAGCCGGCGTAGGCGAGCAGGTCGCCGGTCAGCGCCAGCGGCTCCCGCACGGTGACGCCGCCGCCGTTCCAGCCCAGGAAGACCCGGTCGCCGTCGTCCACGCGCAGCCGCGACACGCCGCTCTCGCCGGGACGCACCACGCAGCGGTCGACCGCGACGCCCTGCGCGGCGACGGCCTCGCGCAGGAAGCCGCCGAGGTCGTCGTCGCCGAAGACCCCGAGGTAGGCGGCCTCGACGCCGAGGCGGCCGGCGTAGACGGCGACGTTCACGCTGTTGCCGCCCGGATAGTCGATGCCCCGATCGACGAACCGGTCGACGATGTTGTCGCCGAAGCCGAGGACTCTCATGTTTCTCCTGTGCCGAGGGGGTTCGGGATGGGCAGGCCGGGGCCGCTCCCGTCCCGGCGGGCGGGAGCGGGAGCGGGGGTGGCGGCGGCCTAGTAGTCCATGACCCGGTAGTAGCGGCGCAGGTCGAGCGAGTGGTCGCGGACGCGTTCCAGGTGCTTGCTGACCCGGCCCAGCACCGTGTCGAGCACGAGCGGCGCGAGCAGGCCGCGGAACTCGGGGCTGATGCCGTCGAGCGGGTAGTCGCGGGTGTCGAAGACGGTGACGTCCTTGGAGATGCGCCGGGCGAAGGCTTCGGCGCGGTCGGTGAGCGGGCGCGTCTCGTCCTCGCCCTGGAAGATCAGCACGCTCGTGTCCTCCTCCAGCAGCTCCAGCGAGCCGTGGAAGAACTCGGCGCTGTGCACCCTGGTGGTGCGCAGCCACTGCATCTCCTCAAGGATGCACATCGAGTACAGGTAGGTGAATCCCCACAGGTTCCCGCCGCCGATGAGGAAGTGGTAGTCGGTGTCCTTGTGGGCCTCGGCGAACGCGGCGGCCACCGGCTCGGCCTGCCGGGCGACCTCCAGCATCACGCCGGGCAGCCCGGCCAGCTCGCCGGCCAGCTTCTCGTAGCCCTCGAACTCGCCGCGGCGGGACAGCAGGCGGCCCATGAACAGCAACATCTGCTGGTCGAACGGCCACGCCTTCGGCTCCGACACCAGCACGGCGTCCACGGCCTTGGCGATCGGCGAGTCGGGGTAGCCGGTGAAACCGACCGTGTAGGCGCCCTTGTCCTTGACGTACTCGATCGCGCGCAAGCTGTCCTCGGTGGTGCCCGAGACCGAGGTGAAGATCGCGACCGTGCGCTCGCCGAGCCGGGCGTCGCCCGAGACGACCAGCTCGGCCGCGATCGCGGCGCGCACGTCGAGCGTCGAGCTGCGCCTGGCCAGGTGCTCGTAGGGCCACATCTGGGCGTACGTGCCGCCGGCGCCGACGAGCAGGAGGGTGTCGAACCCCTGGTCCACGAGCCGATCGACGAGCTCCTCGATCTGGGGGCGCAGGGCCACGGTGCTGGCCAGCTGCGACAGGAATTCCGGCTCGTTGAATCCGAGCATCTTCGCGTCCTTTCGGGAAAGCTTGCGGGCCGGCGGCGTCCAGCGGCCTGATACCGGTATCACGCGGAGGTCACGCTGACACAGGATCCGGCCGCGCGTCAACACCCCACCTGCGAGAACCCGCTTCTTACTGCTGTTTCGTCGCAGGAAAAAGCCCACAGGCAGGCGCTCGAAAAGAAAATCTTGCTTCGCGGTCTGGTACCGGTATCAGTTCATCTGTACAGTCAGCCAACACCCCCACCGCGGACCGGCAGGTCCCCCTCTCCCTCCGAGAGAAAGGAAGCCCATGCGCCCTCGCGCAATGACGTCGTTCGCGGCGCTCCTCGGGACGCTCGCCCTGGCCGGCTGTTCCGGCGGCGGCGACGGAGCGGCCACGGCCCCCGCCGCCGACCTGTCCGCCACGCCCGACTTCTCCGGCACGCTGAGCATCCTCACCAAGTTCGCCGGCGAGCCGCTGCAGCCGTACTTCGAGGACCTGGCCGCGGCGTACCAGAAGCAGCACCCGGGCGTGAAGGTCGAGCTCATCCAGGAGACCGACCAGAGCATCAAGGACAAGACCAAGACGCTGACCGCCTCCGACGCGCTGCCGGACGTCTTCTTCACCTGGAGCGGCAACTGGGCGGAGAACTTCGTGCGCGGCGGGCGGGCCGCCGACCTGAGCAAGGTGATCGGCCCGGACACCGAGTGGGGCAGGACGTTCAGCCCCGGCTCGCTGTCGGCCTTCGCCTACGACGGCAAGTACTACGGCATCCCGCTGTACGGCAACGGCAAGTTCATGGGCTACAACAAGACCGCCTTCGACAAGGCCGGCGTCAAGGTGCCCGGCACGTTCGAGGAGCTGGTCGGGAGCTGCGCGGCGCTGCGCAAGGCGGGCTACGAGCCGATCGCCTTCGGCAACAAGGACGGCTGGCCCGCCCTGCACTACCTCCAGCAGCTCTTCGCCTACGACGTGCCGGCCGACGTCCTGCAGGCCGACTTCACCCCGAAGACGGCCAAGCTCGACAACCCGGGTTACGTGACCGCGCTCAACCGGTTCAAGACCCTGGTCGACACCTGCACCGACACCGGCAAGGGCACCAACGGCGTGCTCTACAGCTCGGCGCAGCAGGCCTTCCACGACGGCAAGGCGGCCATGTACTACCAGGAGGTCCTGGAGTTCGACAACGCCACCGACAAGAACGGCCTCAAGCCGGACGACTTCGGCATCTTCCAGCTCCCCGCCCCCCAGAACGCGGCCGGCGACCCCAAGACCATCGAGGGCGCTCCCGAGGGTTACCTGATCAACGCCAGGTCGCCGCGGGCCGCGCTGGCCGTCGACTTCATGAAGTTCGTGACCTCCACGCAGAACGCCAAGACCCTGTCGGCGCCCCCGTACGGGCAGCCCAGCACGGTCGTCGGCGCGGTCAGCCCCGAGACCTCCAGCAAGGCCGTCTACGAGGGCATGGAGCAGGTCAACAAGGCGCCGCGGCTGGCCGCGTGGCTCGACACCGTCACCGTGCCCGAGGTCGCCGACGCCTGGCTGGCCGGCGGCGAGGCGCTGATCAGCGGCGGCTCGACCCCCGACAAGGTGCTGGCGAGCGTCCGCGAGGCGTCGGAGTCGGCGAAGTAGGCCGGGCGGCCGGAGGGAGAGCATGCCGGTGCGTGCCATACGTCAACGGGCGCTCGGCCTGGCGTGGGTGGCTCCCGCGCTCGCGCTGGTCGTGGTGTTCGTCTACCTGCCGCTGGTGCAGAACTTCCAGTTCAGCACCCTCAAATGGGACATCTACCGCGGCACCCAGGAGTACGTCGGGCTCGACAACTACCGCAAGCTGATCGACGACCCGGTCTTCTGGTCCTCGCTGGGCAACAACGTCCTGTACGCGGTGGTCTCGATCGTCTTCCAGGTGTTCGGCGCGCTGCTGCTGGCCGCGCTGATCGAGGGCGTCCGCAGTGAGCGGTGGCAGCGCGGCCTGCGGGCGGTGTACTTCATCCCGTCGGCGATCTCGATGACCGTCGCCGGCCTGCTCTTCTACTTCATCTACGAGCCCAACCTGGGCCCGCTCAACCACCTGCTCAGGGCGATCGGCCTGGACGGCCTGGCCCAGGCGTGGCTGGGCCAGGAGAGCACCGCCATGTCGGCGATCATCGCGATGAGCCAGTGGCAGGGCTTCGGCTACTCGACGCTGCTGTTCGCGGTCGCGATCCAGCGCATCCCGCGCGAGATCTACGGCGCCGCCGCCATCGACGGCACCGGCCCGGTCCGGCGGTTCTTCCACGTGACCGTGCCGCTCGTGCGGGAGATGACCGGGCTGATGATGATGGTCACCGTCTCGGGCGCCTTCCAGGTGTTCAACGAGGTCATGGTGATGACCAGCGGCGGCCCAGACAACTCCAGCCAGGTCCTGGGCACCTGGCTCTACCGCAGCGGCTTCGTGCGCAACAACTTCGGCTACGCCGCCGCCATCGCGACGGTGATCTTCGTCATCACGCTCGGCATCGCCGTGGGACAGATGTGGGTCACCCGTAAGAGAAGGGTGGAATGGTGAGTCGCCGCGGCTTCCTCGGCGTGATCGCGCGCGTGTTCCTCTGGGCGTTCCTGCTCTGCCTCGCGGTGGTCGTGCTCTATCCCCTGCTGTGGATGGTGCTCAACGGGTTCAAGTCCAACAGCGAGCTGTTCGGCAACCCGTTCGCGCTGCCGTCGAGCTGGAGCTTCGAGAGCTACCAGAAGGCGTGGAACCGGGGGGTGAGCGACTACCTGACGACGAGCGTGCTGGTCACGCTCACCTCCACGGTCGCCACCGTGTTCGTCAGCGCGTGGGCGGCCTACGGGCTGACCCGGGTGGACATCCCGTTCAACCGGTTCGTCACGATGGCCATCCTGGGCGGGCTCATGCTGGCGCCGACCGTGGCGCTCGTGCCGCTGGTCAAGATGTTCCAGGCCATGGGGTTGTACAACAGCTTCTGGGCGCTGCTGATCCTCTACACCGCGTTCCGGATCCCGTTCACGACGTTCCTCATCAGGGCGTACATGATCGACCTGCCGCGCGAGGTGGACGAGGCCGCCGAGATGGACGGGTGCGGCCGCTGGACCGCGTTCTGGCGGATCATCCTGCCGATGTGCAAGCCGATCCTCACCTCGACCGTGCTGCTGCACATCCTGTTCGCCTGGAACGAGTACCTGTTCGCGATGGTCTTCACCAGCGGCGCCGGCGTGCAGACGCTGCCGGTCGGCCTGACCGGCCTGATGAGCAAGCACGGCACGGACTTCCCCGTCGTCTTCGCCGGGATGGTGATCGCGGCGCTGCCCGTGGTGCTGCTGTTCTTCCTCGGCCAGCGCTACATCGTCAAGGGCCTCGCCGACGGGGTCGGGAAGTGAGTCTGATGTCGTTGTCACTGCGGCAGGTCACCGGTTCGAACTTCGCCTACCAGCACCTGCCCTTCGGCCGTTTCCTCGACGACGCCGCCGCGCTCGGGCGCGAGCACCTGGAGCTGTGGGGCGTCGCGCCGCAGCTGCACGTGCCGTGGCTGAGCGACGCGGAGGCGCGGGCGATCCGCCGGCGCGCCGCCGGGCGGGGGCTCACCGTCCGCTGCCTGACGCCCGAGCAGGTGGCCTACCCCGTCAACCTGGCCTCGCCGGACAGCCGGCTGCGGGCCGCGAGCGTGGCGATGTTCCGCCGGGCCGCCGAACTGGCCGCCGAGCTGGGGGCCGAGCTGCTGCTGCTGACCCCGGGCCGGGGCTTCGAGGACGAGCCGGTCGCCGCCGCCTGGCGGCGCTCGGCCGACGCGATCGGCGAGATCTGCGCCTACGCCGGCACGCTCGGCGTGTCGTGCGTGCTGGAGGCGTTGCAGCGGGTGGAGTCCAACCTGGTCAACGACGCGCCCACGCTGGCCCGCATGATCGACGAGGTGGACGCCCCGAACCTGGGCGCGGTGCTGGACACCGTGGCCATGGCGGCGGCCGGGGAGGGCGTGGACGACTACTTCGACGCCCTCGGCGACCGGGTCAGGCACGTGCACCTGGTCGACGGCTCCCCCACCGGGCACCTGGCCTGGGGTGACGGCGAGCTGCCGCTCACGGAGTACCTGGCCGCGCTGGACCGCAGGGGCTACCGGGGGGCGATGACGTTCGAGCTGTTCGGGGCCGGGGACTACGCCTTCGACCCGCGTCCCGTGGTGGAGCGCTGCCTGGCCTCCGTACAGGCAGCGCTCCCGGGAGCCTCATAGCCCGCCGACGGCTCCGGGCATGACCAGCCCCCTGCCCTGGCCGGGGTACTTGGCCACCAGCCTGGACCTGCCGGTGCGGACGTCCACCGCGTAGGCCCGGGTGTCCTTCCCGGCCTCGACGGCGAGCGTGACCTCCGACCGGCTCCGCCAGATCGTGGCGTCGTGGATGCCCGCCCCCGTCGGCAGGCCCTTCACGGAGACCTTCCGCAGGGTGCGGCCGGTCCTGGTGTCGAGCACCGTGAGCCTGCGGGTGACGTACTCGGGCTGGGCCTTCTTGCCGGGCGGGAACTCGAAGGCGACCACCGTGCGGCCGTCCGGGGCGAGCTCGCTGAACATGATGAAGACGCCGTCGAAGCGCACCGGCCGGCCGCCGCCGGTGACCGGCATGAACAGCAGGTCGGTCCTGCGGTAGCGGACCAGCTCGGCGGCGCCGTCCTTGATGGCGACCGGCTCGTACACGCCGGGGACGGACACCGTCCCGCCGGTCCGCACGTCGATCAGCAGGCCGGGGTCCTTGGTGCCCTCGCGCGGGTCGAACGCCAGGTGGCGGCCGTCGTCGGAGAGCACCAGCATGGAGCCCGTGCCGAGACGTTCCTCCGCCACCTTCGCGGCGGAGACCGTCTCCGCGCCGGTCACCATGTCCCGGACGACGTGCGCCCCCGCGTCTTCGTCGTAGTAGGCGAACATGCGCCCGTCGCGGCTGAGGGCGACGGGCACGCGGTCGTTCCTGGCGGTCCTCGCGAGCGCCTGGGGCACCCGGTACGTCCTGCCGTCGGCGGTGACCACCCGCCATTCGCCGTCCAGGCAGCCGGGCGGCGCGCTCTTCCCCTTGGGAGGCAGGCAGCTCTGCCGGTAGGCGTGGCTGAGCGTCCCCACCTTCCCCTCGGGCAGGACGGGCACGGCCGCGGCCGCGGCCTGCGGCGCGGCGGCGGGCACCCGTCGCGGCCCGGCCACCAGCACGGCCGCCGTCACCCCGGCCAGCACCGCGATCGTCGCGGCGGCCGCCAGCGTCGCCGAGGCGCGGCGTCTGCGCCGGTACCCCGCCACCGCGAGGTCGGCCAGGTTCACCGGGGGCGCCTCCTCGGCGATGCCGTTCAGCGCGTCACGCAGTCTGGTCATCGGGCCGCCTCCTGAGGGGTTCGCGAGTCCACGAGGTCGGGGGCCAGCGCGCGCAGGCGCGCCAGCGCGTGATGGGTCTGGCTCTTCACCGTGCCGACCGCGCAGCCGAGCGCGTCGGCGGTCTGGGCCTCGGTGAGGTCCTCCCAGAAGCGCAGGACGATCACCGCGCGCTGCTTGCGCGTCAGCTTGTCCAGCGCCTGGCGCAGCACGATCCGGTCGAGCGCGTCGTCGTCGTAGGTGACCGCGCGCTCGGGCGGGTCGGCGCTGGGCAGCTCGGGGTTCGGCCGGCGCCGCCACGAGATGTACTGGTTGACCAGCGCCTTACGCGTGTACGCCTCCGGGTTGCCGTCCCGCGCCAGCTTGTGCCAGTGCCGGACGACCTTGACCAGCACGCTTTGGAGCAGGTCCTCGGCCTGGTGAGGGTCGCCCACGAGCAGGTAGGCGGTCCGCATCAGCGCCTGTTGCCGGGCGATGACGAACTCGCGGAAGCCGTCGTGAGCGTCCAATGTGGTGATCTCCCTTCGCCCGTTCCCAACGCGGCCGGCCGGGCGGAGGGTTGCAGGTTCGTCGCAGAATTCTCTACGGCCTCACCGGGCCCGCCGGTCGGGACGGCGGCCCCAGGTGGCCCAGCGCCACAACCATTCCAGCGGGCCGAAGCGGTACCGGCGCAGCCAGAGGGTGGACCACACCCACTGCAGAGCCAGGATGACGGCGGCGATCCCCACGATCGTGGTCAGCGTCCAGCCCTCCGGCGGGCCGCCGGCCAGCTTGCCGAGGACCAGGACCAGGGCGGTGGCGCTCAGGTAGTTGGTCAGCGCCATGCGGCCCAGCGGGGCGAAGACGGCCCGCAACACCGGGCGCAGCGGGGTCCTGAGCAGGACGAGCAGGACGCACACGTACAGACCGGCCATGAGCAGCCCGGACGCGGCCATCGGCAGGGGGACGCCCGTGCTCGCGGCCTGCCACATGAGCGCCGGGACGGTGGCCGCTGCGAGCCCCAGGGCCAGCAGCGCCGGGACGCGGGTGGAGCTCTCGATCCGGTCGATCACGCCGTACCTGGTGAGGGCCGAGCCCAGCAGGAACAGGCCGGGCACCAGCATCGTGCCGCCCCCGAAGACGACCAGCGCCGCGACGACGAGCACGGCGGCGAGCCCGGCCACGGCCCAGCGCGGCAACCATGTCGAGGGCAGCAGTACCACCAGGCCGACGACCGCGTAGATGGTCAGGATGTCGCCGCGCCACAGCAGGAACATGTGCGCCAGGCCCATGCAGGCCAGCAGGAGGAGCCTGCGCAGCAGCAACGCCCGCGGATGGGGCACGCGGGCGGCGGCGGAGTCGAGCAGCAGCGAGAAGCCGACGCCGAACAGCAGCGAGAAGATCGGGAAGAAGCGCTGCTCGACGAGCAGGCCCAGCCAGCGGGCGGTGTCGTCGAGCGTCGCCTGCTGCGCGGTGACCGGGTCGGTGCCGACGTGCGAGATCGGCTGGACGTTGGCCAGCAGGATCCCGCACAGGGCGAAGCCGCGCACGACGTCGAGCGCGATGATGCGCGACCGCCCGGGGGCGGCCGGGGGTGTGGTGCGGGGTGTGGTGTCCTGGGGCAGGGCGCGGGCGGGCCGCGGGTCGTCATGGGGCATGAAGCCTCATCCTGCGGCGGGCGGCGGGGCGCGGGGAGGGTCCAAAGCAGGGTTCGGGCCGCGGCGACCGTACTTTCGGCCGGTGTGCGGGGCGGACCGGCCTCCCTGGCCTGGAGTGCGCGCGGCGACCGTACTTTCGGCCGGTGTGCCGGGCGGGCCCGCCTCCCTAGCCTGGGTGCGTGAACGTGCGGAACCGGCCGGAGCTCGCCTGGCCCTTCGGGCGGCGGGCCGCGGCCGTGACGGCGCAGGCCGCGCTGGCGGTGGCGGCCGTGGCCGTGCTGGTCTTCTGGGCCGGCCTGATCGCCGGCAGCTGGGGCGGCGGCTACTGGGTGTTCGACTGCGCGGCGGGGGCGGCGGTGTGCGCGCTGGCCCTGGCGCGCCGCCTGGCCCCGGCGTGGACGGCCGCGGGCGGGCTGGCGGTGGCGGCCGTGGCCGTCCTGGTCGCCGCGTGGGCCGGGCTGCCGAACGAGCCGGGACCGGCCATGGCGCTGGGCCTGTCCGTGCTGGTCGGGTCGGCGGTCAGGACGCTTCCCGTACGGGCCGCCTGCGCCGTCGCGGCCGGTGGGCTCGCGGTCGCCGCGGCGAGCGTGCCCGGCGCGCACAACGGGGCCACGGTGGGGCTCAACGTGGCCTGGTGGCTGGCCGCCCTGGGCGTCGGCGGCGGTCTGCGGCTGCTGTCGGCGCGCCGCCTGTCGGCCGCCGATCGCGTCCGGCACGACGAGCGCCGCAGGCTGGCCAGGGAGCTGCACGACGTGGCCGCGCACCACCTGACCGGCATCGTCCTGCAGGCCCAGGCGGCCCGGCTGCTGGCCCGCAGGGGGTCGGGCCCGCTGGAGGAGTCGCTGGAGGACATCGAGGACGCCGGCGCCGGAGCCCTGGCCGCGCTGCGCCGCGTCGTGGGCCTGCTGCGCGATGCCGCCGACGACGTGCCCGGCCCGCCCGGCCGGCTCACCGACCTGGTCGGCGGCTTCGACGGCCCGCCCGTGACCCTGCGCGTCCCCGGCGAGGCCGAGAGCTGGCCGCCGGAGGTGAACAGCACCGTCTACCGGATCGTCCAGGAGTCGCTGACGAACGTCGCCCGCCACGCGGCCCGCGCGGTCACCGTCGAGGTCACGGTCACCGGGCGGGACGGCGCGGTCGTGGTCGAGGTCGCCGACGACGCGCCGCCCGCGCCGCCGTCCCGGAGCCGCGGCGGCTACGGCCTGCTCGGCATGCGCGAACGCGTCGAGGCCCTCGACGGCACCCTGCGCGCGGGCCCCCGGCCGGAGGGCGGCTGGACGGTCCACGCGACCCTGCCACTAGGGGGACGGCGATGACGATCGGCGTGCTGCTGGCCGACGACCAGGCGATGGTCCGCCGGGGCCTGCGGCTGATCCTGGAGGACCAGCCCGACATCCGCGTGGTGGCCGAGGCCCGGGACGGCGCGGAGGCCGTGGAGCTGGCCCGGCGGGTACGCCCCGACGTCTGCCTGGTGGACATCCTCATGCCCGGCATGGACGGCATCGCGGTCACCCGCGCCCTGGCCGGCGCCGGCGTGCCCGACCCGCTGCCGGTGGTCGTGGTCACCACCTTCGACCTGGACGAGTACGTCTACGACGCGCTGCGCTGCGGCGCGGCCGGGTTCGTGCTGAAGGACGCCGGCCCGGCCCTGCTCGCCGAGGCCGTACGGGCGGCCAGCACCGGGGACGCCCTGATCTCGCCGTCGATCACGCCGCGCCTGCTGGGCCGCCTGGCCAGGCGGGCGCCGCGCGCGACGGGAGCGGTGCACCCGCTGTCGGAGCGGGAGACCGACGTGGTGCGCGCCGTGGCCGCCGGACGCAGCAACCGGGAGATCGCCGCCGCCCTGCACATCTCGCTGAGCACCGTGAAGGGCCACATCTCCGCCATCCTCGACAAGCTGGGCATACGCAACCGGGTCGAGATCATCGCGTGGGCCTGGGAGAACGGGGTCGCGGGCTAGGGACGTCCCTCAGCGCGACTCGTCGCCCAGCCGCACGCTCGCGCGGGCGATGTCGGCCAGCGTGATGTCGGCCAGCATCATCTCCTCGTGGTCGCGCAGCGCGCTCCACACCTCGGCGAGCGGGCTGGCCACACCGGGATAGCCGCCGTGGTCGCCGCCCTCGGAGACGCCTTCGACGATCAGCACGATGTCGGCGAGGGTGATCTCGCCGGCGGGCCTGGCCAGCCAGTAGCCGCCCTCGGGGCCGCGCTGGCTGTGCAGCAGGCCCGCCCGGCGCAGCTGCAGCAGGATGTTGTCGAGGAACTTGCGGGGGATGCCCTGGGCCGTGGCGATCTTCTCGGCGGGCATGGGGCCCGGCGGCGCTGCGGCCAGCTCGGCCGCGGCGCGCAGGGCGTACTGGGTTCTGGCGGAGATCCGCATGACCGTCTACTGCTCAGGCGCTCACCTGGTGCAGGCCCCAGCGGCGGCGCAGCGCGTCGTCCGCCAGGCCGAAGACGCGGTCCACCACGATGCCGATGACCAGGATGACGATCATGGTGGCGAGCAGGCCGGGCGAGTCGGCCAGTTCGCGGGCGTAGTGGAGCTGCTCGCCCAGCGAGGCCTGGTTGGCGATGATGACCAGCAGCTCACCGGCCATCAGCGAGCGCCAGGCGAACGCCCAGCCCTGCTTGAGCCCGGCCAGGAACGACGGCAGCGAGGCCGGCAGGATGACGTGCCGGTAGAGCGCGATCCGGCGGAAGCCGAGCATGTGCCCGGCGCGCAGCAGGATCGGCGGCGTGTAGTCCACCCCGGTGATCAGGCCGTTGGCGATGGACGGCGCCGCGCCCAGCACCACCACGAACAGGATCGCGCTCTCCGACAGCCCGAACAGCAGGATGGCCAGCGGGAACCAGGCGATGGACGGCATCGTCTGGAGCCCGGTGATCAGCGAGCCCGTGGCGCGGCGCAGCGGCCCGATCCGCGAGACCAGCGCGCCGACGACCAGCCCGACGGCGATCGCCAGGGCGAACCCGGTGACCGCGCGGCGCATGGTGACCGTCAGCGCGGTGTAGAACTCGGGGTCGCCGAGCCGGTGCCCGAGCTCGGCGAGCGTGGTGACCGGCCCGGCGAAGACGTACTCGGGCCACCAGCCCGCCCACACCACGGCCTGCCAGACGGCCAGCACGATGAGCACGGCCGAGGCGATCGGCCACAGCCCCGCCCACAGCCGGGAGGCCAGGCCGGCGCGGTGGCCGGTGCCCAGCTCCAGCGCGTCGAGCCCGGCGAGCTGCTGGGCGTGGGTGTCCGTCGTCGTCATGCGGGCTCCTCCTGACGGGCGTGGCGCAGGACCTCCTGGCGGAGGCGGCCGGTGATCTCCCCCGCCAGCTCGGCCACCTCGCCCGAGTCGGTACGGCGGGGCCGCGGCAGCGCGACGGGGAAGTCCTCGACCACCCGCCCCGGCCTGCTGGACAGCAGCACGACCCGGTCGCCGAGCCGGACGGCCTCGCGCACGTTGTGGGTGACGAACAGGACCGACAGGGCGCGTTCCCGCCAGATGCGTTCGAGCTCGTCGTGCAGCAGGTCGCGGGTCATGGCGTCCAGGGCGCCGAAGGGCTCGTCCATCAGCAGCACGTCGGCGTCCTGGGCGAGGGCCCTGGCCAGGGCGACGCGCTGGCGCATGCCGCCGGACAGCTCGTGCGGCCGCTTCCTGCCGAACCCGCTGAGGTGGACGATGTCGAGGAACTCGGCGGCCCGGTCCCGGCGTTCCCGCTTGCTCACGCCCTTGGCGCGCAGCGCCATCTCGACGTTGGCCGAGACGGTCAGCCAGGGGAACAGCGCGGGTTCCTGGAACATGAGCGCGACGCGGGCGTCGTCCACGTCGATCCGGCCGGCCGTGGGCCGGTCGAGCCCGGCGACCAGCGACAGCAGCGTGCTCTTGCCGCAGCCGGACGCGCCGAGCAGGCAGACGAACTCGCCGGGCGCCACCGACAGCGAGACCTGGTCGAGGGCTTGCAGGGCCGTCCGGCCCTGACCGTAGAGCTTGGAGACGGCCTCCAGCCGGATCGCGGGGCTCTGCCCGTCGACCCGGCCGGTGACCTGCTCCGTGAGCGGAGCGGACATCGCGTGCGCCTCCTACTTGTCGGAGATGGCCTGCTGGCCCTTGGCGGCGAGGACCTCGTTGAGGACCTTGAGGTCGTAGATGCCGTTCAGGTCGACCGGGTCGAGGAGGCCGACCTTGGTCGCGTGCTCGGCGCTGCCCACCAGCGACGAGGCGATCGGGTCGTTGGTGAAGGTGATGTTCTTGAACGCGCTGTCCAGCACCTCGGGCTTGAGCGCCTTGCCGGTCAGCTTCTGCAGGGCGGCGTTGGCGGTCTGCGCGGCGCCGGCCGGGTCCTTGGCGATGACGTCGTTGGCCTCGACGTGCGCCTCGATCAGCTTCTTGAGCAGGTCGGGGTGCTCCTTGGCCCACTCCTGGCGGACGATCAGGTGGGTGATCACGAACTGCTTGTTCGGCCACAGGTCGCGCTCGTCGACCAGCACCTTGCCGCCGCTCTCCTTGATCAGGCGGCTGGCGAACGGCTCGGGCACCCAGGCGCCGTCGATGTCGCCGGTGGCGAAGGTCTGGATGGTCTGGGAGTTCTCCTGGGGCACGATCGAGACCTCGCCGCCGCCCTTGGTGTCGGTCTTGATGCCCTTCTCGGTCAGCCAGTAGCGCAGCGCGACGTCCTGGGTGTTGCCGAGCTGCGGGGTGGCGATCTTCTTGCCCTTGAGGTCCTCCACCGAGTTGATCCCGGGCTTGACCACGAGGAACACGCCGCCGGACGCCGCGCCGGCGACGATCTTGATGGCCTGGCCCTTCGACTTCGACCAGGCGTTGATGGCCGGGTTGGGGCCGACGTAGGTGGCGTCGATGGCGCCGGAGAACACGGCCTCGATCGCGGCCGGCCCGGCGTTGAACGTGCTGGTCCTGGGCGCGGTGCCGAGGTGCTTGGCGTAGATGCCCTTCTCCACGCCGACCAGCGCGGTGGCGTGGGTGATGTTGGGGAAGAAGCCCAGACGCACCTGCGTGGCGCCGGCTCCCCCGCTCTTCGCGCCGCTGTCCGCAGGGCTGCCGCTGCCCCCACAGGCGGCCGCCATGGTCGTGAGCGCCAGGGCGGCCAGGGTGGCCACCGTTACGCGAACCCTGCGAGCGTTCATCTCTTCTCCCTATTTCCCACTTATTTAGTGGCTTTAGAGTGTTTATAGGAGCAAGGGAGGGCGCTCGTCAATCCCACTCTGGGTCACAGACTCTTCACGAAAGGCAGCGGGCCGCGCTTGGGACGGTCGTCCGGGTCGAAGCGCGGGGTGTAGCCGCCGGCCAGGTACAGGGCGACGGCCTCGGGCTGACGGGGGCCGGTGGTCAGGTGAACGCGCAGGTAGCCGCGGCGGGCGGCCTCGCGTTCCAGCTCCCGTACGACGACCGCGCCCAGGCCGCGCCTGCGGTGGCCGGGATGCGTCCACACCCGCTTCAGCTCGGCCGTGTCGGCGTCGTAGCGGCGGAAGGCCCCGCCCGCCACGGTCTCGCCGCCCACCACCAGGACGAGGAAGGCCCCGTCCGGCGGCGCGAACTCCTCGGCCGGGTACCGGTTCAGCTCGTCGTTGGCGCCGTACCGGCTGGTGTACTCCAGCGCGAGGTCCGCCAGCAGCGGCCGGACGGCGGGATCGTCCGGCGCGACCAGGCGGACCTCGAAGGCGGGCGCGCTCAACCGCTCTGCCTCGGCAGGCCCGGCGGGTTGACCCTGGACTCGGCGACCGCCTCGTTGCCCAGCCCCCACCGGTCGAGCACCTGCCGGTACGTCCCGTTCCCGATCACCGTGGCCAGCGCGTCGTGCACCGGCCCGACCAGGCCGTCGCCCTTCTTCGTCATCGCCGCGATGAGCCCCTGCAGGCCCGGCCCGGCGCCCGAGGCGGTGCCCACGATCCTGGAGCCGCCGCTGACCGCGACGTTGTAGGCGATGGTCGGGTTCGGGCCGAAGTACGCCTGCACACGCCCCGACTTCAGGGCGAGCAGCACGTCGCCGTACTTCTGGTAGTAGAGGATCTCGACCGGTTTCCGGCCGGCCTTCCGGTTCTGGGCGTCCCAGTCGAGCAGGATCTTCTCCTGGTTGGTGCCCGAGCCGACCGAGACGCGCAGCCCGGCCACGTCGGCGGGCCCGGAGATCCTTTTGATCGGGCTGGAGCCGGGAACCTGCCAGGCGAGCTGGTCGATCCGGTACGTCGCGAAGTCGTAGACGTCCTTGCGCTCCTCGGTGACGGTGACGTTGTTGAACACGGCCTCGTACTTGCCGGATCTGGCGCCCAGGAACAGGTTCTCCCAGGAGGAGCTCTCCGGCTCCAGCTCCAGGCCGAGCACGTCCGCCACGAGCTGGGCCAGGTCGGTCTCCACGCCGATCGGCGTGACGTTGTCGCTGGCCGGGAAGACCAGCGGCGGCGAGCTCTGAACGCTGAAGCCGACGGTGAGCCGCCCGTCCCGGGCGATCGCGGCGGGCACCCGGGCGGCGATGCTCGCGACCTTGCCGGTGCGCACCCGCTTCTGGTCGGGGCCGGTGTCGACGGCGCGGCCGGCGACCGCGCCGTCGGCGCCGGCTCCCTCGCCGGCTCTTTGGACGAGCGCGGGTTCGGCCGCGCAGGCGGTGACGGTGGTGGAGACGATCAGCAGGAGTGCGGGCACGGCGGTGAGACGCATGGGGGTTCCTTGTGATCAGAGGACCTTGCCGAGGAAGGCGCGGGTGCGCTCGTGGCGCGGGGCGTCGAGGACCTGGGCGGCCGGGCCGCGCTCGACGATGCGGCCGTCGTCCATGAACACGACGGTGTCGGCCACCTCCCGGGCGAAGCCGATCTCGTGCGTGACGACGATCATGGTCGTGCCGCTGCGGGCCAGGTCCTTCATGACCTCCAGGACCTCGCCGACCAGCTCCGGGTCGAGGGCGGAGGTGGGCTCGTCGAACAGCACCACCTTGGGCTCCAGGGCCAGCGCCCTGGCGATGGCGACGCGTTGTTGCTGGCCGCCGGAGAGCGTGCGCGGATAGGCCGCCGCCTTGCCGGCCAGCCCGACCCGGTCGAGCAGGCGGGCGGTCAGCTCGGCCACCTCGGCGCGCGGCCGGCGCTGGGCCGACAGCGGGGCCTCGGCGATGTTCTGGCTGACGGTGAGGTGCGGGAAGAGGTTGAAGTTCTGGAAGACGAAGCCGATGCTGGTGCGCTGGCGGAGGATCTCGCGTTCGGGCAGCTCGTACAGGTGGTCGCCGGCGCGCCGGTAGCCCAGCAGCTCGCCGTCGACCGTGACCGTCCCGCGTTCCACCTTCTCCAGGTGGTTGATCACGCGCAGCAGGGTGGACTTGCCCGAGCCGGACGGCCCGAGCACCACCGCCACCTCGCCCTGGCGTACGCGCAGGTCGATGCCCTTGAGCACGTGCAGCGCGCCGAAGCTCTTGTGCACACCGGCCAGTTCCACCATCATGAGCGGCCCCTGCCGTAGTGGCGCTCCAGGAAGTGCTGGCCGACCGAGAGCGTGGTCGTCAGGACGAGGTACCAGACGGTCGCCACCAGCAGCAGCGCCATCACCCTGCCGTTGCGGTTGTAGATCACCTGTACCTGGTAGAACAGCTCGGGCAGGGCCATGATGTAGACCACCGAGGTGCCCTTGACCAGGCTGACGATCTCGTTGCCGGCGTTCGGCACGATCGTCCGCATGGCCTGCGGCAGGATGATCCGGAAGAACCGGCGGGCGCGCGGCACGCCCAGCGCCGCCGCGGCCAGGCGCTGCCCCGGATCGACCGACAGCAGGCCGCCGCGGACGATCTCGGCGGCGTAGGCCGCCTGGTGCAGCGCGAGCCCGAGCGCGGCGGCGGTGACCGGCCCGATCAGGTCCATCGTGCCGACGTCGAAGAAGGCCGGCCCGAACGGCACCCCGAACGACAACCTCGGGTACAGCAGCGCCAGGTTGTACCAGAACAGCAGTTGCAGGATCAGCGGCACCGAGCGGAACAGCCACACGTAGCCCCAGGCCACCGAGGCCAGCAGCCGGTTGGCCGACAGGCGCATGAGGGCGAGCAGGGTGCCGAGCGCGAACCCGAGCCCGATGCCCAGCGCGGTCAGCTCCAGCGTGAGCAGCACCGAACGCAGGACGGAGGGCGCGAACAGGTACATGCCGACGACGTCCCACTCCCAGGCGGGGTTGGTGACCAGGGCGTTGACCGCCATCGCCAGCAGCACCAGCACGACGAGCGCGGCCACCGCCCGTGACGGGTGGCGGGCGGTCACGACCTTCGGCGCGGGCTCCTCCAGCCCGGCGGCGGGCACCGCCTCGGCCGTGTCACGCAGCGCCATGGCCCGCACGCACGTCGTCGCCACGGCCCGAACGTGCGGCTCCCTCGCGGGCGGCGTCGGCGCGGGCGGCGTCGCGGCGGGCCACTTCCGCGCGGACGAGCGGGATGACGTGCCGGCCGAAGTCGACGGCGTCCTCCAGGATCGCGTAGCCGCGCGCCGAGAGGATCTCCACGCCCAGGTCGTAGTAGTCGAGCAGGGCCTGCGCGACCGTCTCCGGGGTGCCGACCAGGGCGGTGGAGTTGCCGGCTGCGCCGGTGGCCGCCGCGGTGGGCGTCCACAGGGCGCGGTCGTGCCGCTCTCCCCTGGCGGCCACCTCCAGCAGCCGCAGCGACCCGGCGTTCTGCGGCGGCCCCCCGGGACGCCGCCGCGGGTTCGCCCGGGAGTGTCGCAGCTCGCCCAGGATCCGGTGCGCCTTCTCCCAGGCCAGCTCCTCGGTGGGCGCGATGATCGGCCGGAAGGCCACCTGGATGCGCGGCACGTCGGCCCGCCCGGCCGCGCGGGCCGCCTCCTTGACCGAGGCGATCTGCTGCGCGGTCTCGGCCAGCGGCTCGCCCCACAGGCAGTAGACGTCGGCCTCGGCCCCGCCGGCCGCGTACGCCGCGGGCGACGAGCCGCCGAAGGAGACCTGGGGCCGCGGCCGCTGGACCGGGAAGACGTCGGAGACGAAGTCCCGGAAGGAGTAGTGGGCGCCCTCGTGGTCGAACGGCTCCCTGGAGGTCCACCCCTTCTTGACGATCCTGATGTACTCCCTGGTCCTGGCGTACCGCTCGTCCTTGGTCAGGACGTCGCCCTCCCTGCCCTGCTCATGGTCGTTGCCGCCGGTGATGAAGTGCACGGTCAGGCGGCCGTCGCTGATCTGGTCGAGCGTGGCGAAGGTCTTGAGCGCGTACGTCGGGTACGACACGTTCGGCCGGTGGGCCAGCAGGATGCCCAGGCCCTCGACCCGGCCGGCGACGTACGCCGCCACCTGGGCCGGGTCGGGCGAGCCTGAGCCGTAGGCGAACAGCACCCGGTCCCAGCCGTGCTCCTGGTGGGCCCGCGCGAGCCGGAGCGTGTACTGCTTGTCGAAGGAGGGGCCCGAGCGGGGCGAGGTCTCCGAGCCGTCGTTGGTGCCACCGATACCGAGGAACTCCACAGGCATGTCGCGGCCTTTCTGGCGTCGTGAACGCCTTTCACCCCAGCACGGCGATCTTATTCCGTCAAGCCCTACCAATTTAGTTGGTTTTTATCTACGGTGGAGGCGTACGGAAGGAAGGACACCATGCCATCCCTGACCATCACCCCCGTCGCCGGCCGTGTAGGAGCCGAGATCACCGGTGTGCGGCTCGCGCCCGATCTGCACCCCGACGTCGTGGCCGAGCTCCGCCAGGCCCTCCTCACCCACAAAGTGATCTTCCTGCGCGGTCAGGAGCACCTCGACGAGCAGAGCCAGGTGGGCTTCGCCCGGCTGCTCGGCGAGCCGACCGCCGCCCACCCGACCGTGCCCGCGCTGCACGGCAACGCCCACATCCTGGACCTCGACTACAGCAACGGCCAGAAGGTCGACCGCTGGCACACCGACGTGACCTTCGTGGACCGGCCGCCGCTGGCCTCGGTGCTGCGCGCGGTCGTCGTGCCGGAGGCGGGCGGCGACACGTTGTGGGCCAACACCGTCAGCGCGTACCAGAACCTGCCCGCCGAGCTGCGCGACCTGCTCGACCGGCTGCGCGCCGTGCACACCAACCAGTACGACTACGTCCGCACGGCCACCATCGACGAGCGCGCCCGCGAGCACGCCGAGGTGTTCGCCTCCACCCTGTTCGAGACCGAGCACCCGGTCGTGCGCGTGCATCCGGAGACCGGCGAGCGCTCGATCCTGCTCGGCGACTTCGCCAAGCGGCTGAGCGGCCTGTCCGGGCACACCTCCGGTTCGATCATCCGGCTGGTCCAGGAGCACGTCACCGAGGTGGAGAACACCGTCCGCTGGCGCTGGTCGCCCGGTGACGTGGCCATCTGGGACAACCGGGCCACCCAGCACCGCGTGGTGCACGACTTCGGCGACCGTCCCCGCCGCCTGCACCGGGTCACGATCGCCGGGGACGTGCCGGTCGGCGTGGACGGCCGCACCAGCACCGCCCTCAGCGGCGACGCCGCGACCTACTCGCCGATCGCCGCCTGACCCTCCCCGGGGCCGCCCCGGCCACGAACGTCGCCGTGGCCGGGGCCTCGCGGAGCGGCCGAAGCCAGTGCGGGCGGGGTTGGCTGGGCCCCGCCCGCACCTCCCATCCCCCACCTGAAAGGCACGCCCATGAGCACCGGCGAATCCCCCACCGGACGCGAGAGCCGCGTCGCCGTCAACGAGGACTGGGCCGCCACGGTCGTCGGCCTGGTCCTGCTCGTCCTCGTCCTCACCGGCGTCATCCCCGTCGGGCTGGTGCCCTGATGAGCGCCGCGACCGTCACCGCCGACCGCGCGACCTGGCGCGGGACGGCGCTCGGGGTCCTGGTCGTCCTCGTGCTGGCCGCCGCGACCCGGTTCCTGGAGAAGGGCGTGCCCGGCTGGCTCCCGGACTCCGGGCTCGCCAAGGCCGTCGAGTTCCCGGTCTACGCGATCGCCCTGGGGCTGCTCGGCAACGCGCTGCTGACCGCGGCCGGGCTGCGCGAGCGGCTGGCCGGCGGGTTCCGCACCGAGTTCTTCATCAAGACCGGGCTGGTGCTGCTCGGCGCCTCCATCAACCTCAAGGTGATCGTGACCGCCGCCGGGCCGGCCGTGCTCCAGGCGATCGTGCTGATCAGCACGGTGTTCCTGTTCACCTGGTGGCTCGGCGGGCGGCTCGGGCTCGACGACCGGCTGCGCGCGCTGCTGTCGTCGGCCGTGTCGATCTGCGGGGTCAGCGCGGCCATCGCGGCGGCGGGGGCCGTCCAGGCCAGGAAGGAGCAGCTCGCCTACAGCGCGAGCCTGGTGATCGCGTTCGCGCTGCCGTCGATCTTCGTGCTGCCCGCCCTGGCCTCGGCGTTCGGGCTGCCGCCCGAGGTGGCGGGGGCCTGGATCGGCGGCAACATCGACACCACCGCCGCCGTCACCGCCGCCGGCACGATCGCGGGCGAGGACGCCCTGGCCATCGCCACGATCGTCAAGGTCACCCAGAACGCGCTCATCGGCGTCGTCGTGGTCGCGCTGACCGCCTGGTTCGCCTTCCGGGTCGAGCGGCGGGCGGACGCCGAACGGCCGGGGGCGGCCGAGTTGTGGCGGCGCTTCCCGAAGTTCGTGCTCGGGTTCGTCGCCGCGTCCGTGATCGCCACCTGGTGGCTCACGACGGTCCCCGCGGGCCAGGGCAAGGCGGTCGTCGGGGTCGCCAACGACCTGCGGACCTGGTTCCTGATCCTGGCGTTCGTCAGCATCGGGCTGGAGTTCCGGGTGGCCGCGCTGCGGGCGGCCGGCTGGCGGCCGGTCGCCGTGTTCGCCGCCGCGACGGTGGTGAACGTGGTCGTCGCCCTGGCCCTGGCCCTGGCCCTGTTCTCCGGCTTCACGGCCGGCTGAGGGTCCCGCCCTCGGGGGGCGGGACCGTCCCGCTACGCGACGGGCTGCTGGGCGGGATCCGCCACCCGGACGATCGAGCCGCTGATCTGCTGCGGGTTGCGGATCAGGTTGAGGATCGGGCAGACCCGCTCGACCTCGGCGTGCAGCCCGGCCAGTTGCTCGTCCGAGGCGGGCGAGCCGATCTGCACCTCGTAGCGGAAGTTGTGCGGGTACACCGGGACGCCCTGGTCGCCCGGGAGCTGGGCCTTCGGGTCGTACTCGGCGCGGACGTCCACCTCCAGGGAGTCGATCGGCACCTCCAGCTCGGCGGCCTTGATCAGGAAGATGTGCGTCACGCAGCTCCCCAGGACGCCGGCCTGCAGCTCGGGCGAGCCGGGGCCGAGGTCGTAGCCGGCGAAGTCGGGGCCGCTGTCGCTGATGATCTGGAAGTCCCTGATCCTGATGCGCCGGATCCCGCTGCGGCCCTCGGCCGTGACGTGGGCGTGCAGCGGCACCGGGCCGCCCGCCGGGGCCTCCCGGCGGGCCAGCAGGGCGGCGCGCTTGTGCGACAGGTACTCGCGAAGGGTGCTCATGGGCCTTTCTCTCTCGAACGGGGTTCAGCTCAGGGTCACGTGGCCGAGCGGGGTGTCGACGACGGCCCGCAGGCCGGGCTCCGGCCCCTCGGTGACGTCGAGCGTCACGTCGAGGGCGGCCAGGTCGCGGCGGAGCGCGCCGGGGTCGGGATGGACGGCGGCGAAGGAGACCAGGCCGAGCTGCGGCAGGTCCGTGGCGGCCGGGTGGGTGGTCGTCCCCCAGTCGATGAGGAAGGGCACCGGACGGATCGCGGCGGGGTCCTCGCGCCGGGTGAGCCGCCACTCCAGCAGCTCGCCGGACGGGGTGCGCCGGGACAGCGGCTGTACGTCACCGGGGTCGTAGCCGCGCTCGCGGGCCAGCTCCACGGTCTTGTCCAGGTCCTGCGGATGCACGGCCCAGGCGGCCAGCCGTGGTTCGGTGAGCGTCGCCAGCCCGAACGCCCGCGGCCGCACCTCCGACTCGGGGTCCGGCCCGATGATCTCCAGGTACGCGGTCGGCCCGAAGCGCACCAGGTAGTTCGCGGTGCCCCCGGGATGGCTGCCGCCCCGGACGGGCCGCACGCCGGTGCGCGCGGCGAAGTCCTCGACCCCCGCGAGCAGGTCGGGAACGGCATAGACGAGGTGGTCGAGGTGACGGTCGGTCATCGGTGGTCCTCCGGTTCGCCGAGTGAGAGCATGAGCCGGTTCGCCCAGTTGAAGAAGGCGGCGGCGTGGATGGTGTCGCTGATCGCCAGGTCGTCCAGCCCGGCCGCGCGCAGCGCCGCGATGTGCTCGGGCCCGAACTCCACGGGCGTGGCGGCCAGCGCGACCGAGGCGTCGACGACCGCCCGCCAGGTGCCGTCCTGCGGCGCGTCCACCCCCTCGTCGAGCAGGCGCTGCACGTCCTGCGGGCGCTTGGAGTGGTGGGCGGCGAAGCGGGCGTGCACCGACGCGCAGAACACGCAGCCGTTGCGCCGCGAGGTCGCGGTCGCGGCCAGCTCGCGCTCGGCGCGCGGCAGCCCGCCGTCGGCGTTGTAGAAGATGTCGTTGTCGGTCTTGGTGCGCGCGTGCAGGATCTCGGGGTCGCGGGCCAGCAGCAGGAAGTACGGCGACGACGCCCGCGCCCGGTCCACCAGCGCCTCGTAGTGGGCCTCGGTCAGCTCCTCCGGCGCGAGCGGCGGCAGCCAGGGCCGCCAGCCGAGCTGTTCCTGGGTGAAGCCGGTGCTCACGCCGCCACCTCCGCGTTGAGCAGCCGCAGGCCGCCGACCACCCGGACCTGGAAGGCGAGGAAGGCGACGAGCTGCGACAACGTCACCACGCCCGTCGGGCTCCAGCCGGCCGCGGCCAGCGCCTCCAGGGCCTTCTCATCAGCCTCGCGGGGCCGGAAGACCAGCAGGTGCGCGTGCTCGAACGCGGCGGTGAGCCGGACGCCCAGCTCGTCCGGGTTCCGGACCCGGTAGCGCAGGCCCTCGTCGCTCTCGGCGGCCAGCGGCGCGGGGTAGACGCCGTACGGGCCGGTGGTGGCGCCCGCCTCGACCTCGGTCTCGACGGCCTTCAGCAGGCCGGGGGCCAGCTCGGCGAGCCGGTCGGCGTAGAAGCCGGCGACGACGGCGTCCCGGTGCAGCCCGGCCACGAAGGCCGCGACGGCGTCGCGTTCGACGAGGGTGACCTCGCCCTCCTCGTCGGGGGTGAAGAGCGCGTCGAAGCCGCGCTGGGCGTGCTCGCGGGCGGCGGGCCGCAGGTCGCGCAGCTTGTCGAGACGGGAGCCCGGTCTTATCCCGGCCAGGTGGTCGATGACGTCGTTGATCATGTGGAGCTCATTTCGGTGGAGGGGAGCCAGCCGAGCGCGGGGGCGACCTCGGTCGCCAGCAACTCGGTCGAACGCAGGACCAGCGGGTGCGGCGGGTCCACCGAGTGCACCTGGAAGACCAGGTCGGTGACCCGTTCGAGGGTCGGATCGGCGCGCAGGCTGTCGATGACGTCCTGCGGGGTGCCCACGTGCACGTCGAAGGCGGCGATGCGGCTGTCGAGGTCGCCGCCGGGCAGCTCCCACGGCAGCCGGCCGCGCCCGAGGCCCCGCTCGGCCCAGCGCAGCGCCTCTGCCCGGCTGTCGGCCACGAACGCGGTCCGCGAGGCCACGATGCGCGGGACGACGCCCGCGGGCAGGTTCTCGTGGTAGGCGTCCACGATCGGCCGTTGCAGGTCGGCCAGCGTCGCCTGGGGGTCGTCGGCCGGCCGGGGCTGGGTGCGCGAGAGCATGAGCCCGTTGCCCGCCCGGCCGGCGCGCGCTCCGCCGGCGGCCGAGAACGTCGCCTCCCAGATCGCGCCGGGCAGCCGGGGCGCGGGCGGGTAGAGCCGGTTGCCGCCGCCCAGGTCCTCCCCCGACCAGGCCCTGAGCAGGATCGACAGGTGCTCGGCGTACAGGGCGGCGCGGTCGCCGCTGTCGTGCCCGAACGGCCCGAACGACGACGGCGTCCCGCCGCTGCCCACCCCGATCTCCAGCCGCCCGCCGGTGAGCAGGTCGAGCACGGCGGCGTCCTCGGCCACCCGCACCGGGTGCTCCAGCGGCAGCGTGATGATGCCGGTCCCGAGCCGGATGCGGCTGGTACGGGCCGCCACGTGGGCCAGGAACACCAGCGGCGCGGGCAGCCCGCCCTCCTCGCCGTCGAAGTGGTGCTGGGCCACCCAGGCGGTGTCGAACCCGAGCGACTCGGCGTGCGCGATCTGCTCGGCCGCCAGCCGGTAGCGCTCCGCCGGGGGCGCCTCGTCCAGGACGCGGGTGAAGAAGCCGAGCCTCATCGCACCGGCTCCGGGATGGCCGCGAGCAGCTCGCGGGTGTAGTCGTCGGCCGGGTCGGTGAAGACCCGCCGGGTGGATCCTGATTCCACGATGCGTCCTTTGTTCATGACGGAGACGGTGTGCGAGATCTGCCGCACCACCGCCAGGTCGTGCGAGATGAAGAGGTAGGTCAGGCCGAGGTCGCGCTGGAGCTGCCCGAGCAGGTCGAGGATCTGCGCCTGGACCGTGACGTCGAGCGCCGAGACGGCCTCGTCGAGCACGAGCACCTCCGG
This sequence comes from Nonomuraea sp. NPDC003560, assembly GCF_042878785.1. NCBI lineage: Bacteria > Bacillati > Actinomycetota > Actinomycetes > Streptosporangiales > Streptosporangiaceae > Nonomuraea > Nonomuraea sp. NPDC003560. The sequence goes on from NZ_JBIAOF010000003.1 coordinate 592,406, forward strand.
CCCCGCGGCCAGCGCGCGGGCGATGGCCACCCGCTGCCGCTGCCCGCCCGACAGCTCGCGCGGCCGGCGCGACGACACGTCCGCGGGCAGCGCCACCCGGTCGAGGAGCTCCGCGACGCGGGCCCGGCGGGCGGCGCGGTCGCCGAGCCGGAAGTTGCGCAACGGCTCCTCCACGATGTCGGCGACCGACTGCCGCGGGTCCAGCGACCCGTACGGGTTCTGGTGCACGAGCTGGACGTGCCGGCGGAAGCCGCGGCCGTCGGGGGCCCCGGCGACGGTGACCGTGCCCGACGTGGGCTCGGCGAAGCGCACCACCATGCGCGCGGTGGTGGTCTTGCCGGACCCCGACTCCCCGACGAGCGCGTGCGTGGTGCCGCGCGGCACCTCGAACGAGACGCCGTCCACGGCCCGGAAGGCCCGCCGCCCCGACCGGAACTCCTTGACCAGGTCGCGCACCACGATCGCGGGCTCGGCGGCCACCGGCTCGCGGAAGGGGCGGGCCGACAGCGCGGGGGCGTCGTGCAGCAGCCTGCGGGTGTAGTTTGCGCCGGGCGCCGCCAGGACGCCCCTGGTCGGGCCCTGTTCCTCGACGCGGCCGTCCTTCATGACGACCAGCCGGTCCGAGCGGCCGGCGGCCACGCCGAGGTCGTGGGTGACCAGCAGCACGGCGGTGCCGAACTCGGCGCGCAGGTCGTCGATGAGGTCCAGGATGCGCCGCTGCACGGTGACGTCCAGGGCGCTGGTGGGCTCGTCGGCGATGATCAGCCGGGGTTCGAGCGCGACGGCGATGGCGATCAGCACGCGCTGGCGCATGCCGCCGGACAGCTCGTGCGGGTACTGGCGGGCCCGCGTCTCGGGGTCGGGCAGGCCGACGCGGGTGAGCAGCTCGACCACCCGGCGCCGGACCGCGGCCCGGTCGCCGCGCTTGTGGATGCGCAGCACCTCGGCGATCTGCGCCCCGACCGTCTTGACCGGGTCGAGCGAGTTGGACGGGTCCTGCGGGACCAGCCCGATCTGGGCCCCCCGGACGGACTCCATCCGCCGCGGCGACCAGGTCGCCAGGTCGTTCTCCCCCAGCAGGACGCTGCCGCGGTCGAGCGAGGCGTTGCGCGGCAGCAGGCCGATGATCGAGTGCGCGGTCGTGGTCTTGCCGGACCCCGACTCGCCGACGACCGCCACCACCTCGCCCGGCTCGACGGTGAAGGAGACGCCGTGGACCGCCGGGCGGCCGTCGTAGGAGACCGCGAGATCGCGGACGTCGAGCAGGCTCACGAGGACTCCTTGGCGATGGACCGGCTGATCCGGCCGGCGGCGAGCACGACCGCGACCACCACGGCCCCGGGCAGCGTGGTCAGCCACCAGGACGTGGCCAGGTAGTTGCGGCCCTCGGCGATGAGCAGCCCCCACTCGGGGGTCGGCGGCTCGGCGCCGTAGCCGAGGAAGCCGAGCGTCGAGATGGCCAGGATGGCCACGCCGAACTGCAGGGCGGCCAGCGCGACGACGGGACCGAGCGAGTTGGGCAGCACGTGCCGCCACAACACGGCGGTGAACCGGCCGCCGCTGCCGAACGCGGCCTCGACGTAGTCGGTGCGGCGCACCCGGACGACCTCCGACCGCGACAGCCGGGCGAACGCGGCCACCGAGCCGACGCCGACCGCGACGGCCACGTTCACCGTCCCCGGGCCGAGCAGGATGATCACGACCAGGGCCAGGAGCAGGCCGGGGACCGACAGCAGCACGTCCACGACCCGCATGACGGCGGCGTCGGGCACCCCGCCGAGCGAGCCGGCCAGCAGCCCGAGCAGCGTGCCGAGCAGCAGGCCGACCGCGACGGCGACGAACGCCCCCGACAACGAGTGCACGGCCCCGTGCACCACCCGCGCGAACACGTCCCGCCCGACGGCGTCGGTGCCGAACAGGTGCTGCGCGCTCGGCGCCTGAAGCTTCTCGACCGGCACGCCGGCGATCGGGTCGTACCCGGTGAACAGCCCCGGGACGACCGCCCACAGCAGCGCCACGGCGATCACCGTCCAGGCCAGGATCAGGCCCGCCCTCAGGACGCCGCCTTCAGCCGCGGGTCGAGCACCGGGAACAACACGTCCACCACCAAGTTGACCAGGACGAACACCGCCGCGGCGAGCACCACCACGGCCAGCATCACCGGCGTGTCCTGGGCGGTCACGGCCTGCTCGGTGAGCCGCCCGATGCCGTTGCGGCCGAAGACGGTCTCCGTCACGACCGAGCCCGCGATCAGCTCGCCGAACGTCAGCCCGGCCACGGTCAGCGTCGGCAGGACGGCGTTGCGCGCCACGTGCCGCCACAGGATCCACCAGCGGGTGGCGCCCTTGGCCGCGATCACCGGCACGAACGGCTGCGCGTACACCTGGTCGATGCCGCGCGCCAGCACCTGCGCGATGGGCGCCGAGATCGGCACGGCCAGCGTCAGCACCGGCAGGACGAGCTGCTGCAGCTCGCCGCCGCCGATGACCGGCACCAGCCGCAGCCGGAAGGAGAAGACCTGGATCAGCAGGATCCCCAGCCAGAACGCCGGGACCGAGATGAACAGCGACGGCACCGACAGCAGCGCCCCGCGCAGCCACGACGTCCTGCTGTAGCTCGCCACGAACGCGATCACCACGGCGAGCAGCACAGCCAGGACGAACGCCGCCGAGGCCAGCCGGGCCGTCTCGGGCAACGCCTCGCCCAGGCGCTCGACCACCGGGGTGCCGGTGTCGATCGAGTAGCCGAAGCCGCCGGTCAGGAAGCCGGTCAGGGTCCGCAGGTACTCGCCGACCGGCGAGCCGCCGCTGTAGTAGGCCCGGATGTCGGCGATCTGCTGCGGCGACAGGCCGAGCTCGGGGTTCTGGAACTTGATCAGGATCGAGTCGCCGGGCAGCAGTTGCAGCAGCACGTAGCTCGCGGTGAAGGCGGCCCACAGCACGAGCACCGCCTGCCCGGCCCGCGTCAGGAGATACCTGGTCATTGCTGGGCCTTCCACGTCGAGTAGAACCACGGCCGGGCGACCGCCTCGAAGGCCACGCCCTTGACGTACGGCGCGCCGCCGTACACCTGGGGCTCCTCGAACAGGGGGATGGCGTAGCCCTGGTCGATCACGTACCGCTGGATCTCGCCGACCTTGGCGTTGCGCTTGGCGTTGTCGGGCTCGGCGGACTCCTCCTCCAGCAGGGTGTCGAGCTTCTTGTCCTTGGACAGGATGACGTCGCGGTTCTGGCTGTGGAAGTGGCTCTTGATGACGTCCTGGTCGGCGCGGCCGACCATGCTGTGCGCGACGGCGGTCTTCTCGGCGTCCTTGATGTCCACGGCCTGGGTGCCGGCGTCGGCGGGGCGGATCTCCAGCTGCACGCCGAGCTTGGCCCACTGCTGGCCGACGAGTTCGAGCGTCTGCTTGGACAGCGGCTGCGGGCCGGCGACGAAGACGCCCAGCCGCAGCTTGACGCCGTCCTTCTCGCGCACGCCGTCGGCGCCCCTGGTCCAGCTGGCCTTGTCGAGCAGCGCGTTGGCCTTGGCCGGGTCGTAGGCCAGGTCCTTGGACAGGTCGAGGTAGCCCTGGGCGAGGTGGCTGAGCACGGAGGTGGCCCGCGGGTAGCTCGCGGTGAACAGGGTGTCCACGACCTCCTTGACGTCGGTGCCCGCCTGCAGCGCCTTGCGCACGTCGAGGTCCTTCAGGATGCTGTTGGACGGCCGCAGGTACAGGCCGTTGTTCACGCCCCTGGTCGGCTCGGCGTAGATCTGGAAGCCGGCGTCCTTGACCGTCTTCTCGTCGTACGCCTGGACGTACCGCACGAAGTCGGCCTGCCCGGAGGTCAGCGCGCCGACCCGGACGTTGTCCTCGGGCGTCACGATGATCTTGATCTCGTCCAGGTACGCCCGCCCCTGGTGCTTCGACGACGGCGGCGCCCAGTCGTAGTCCTTGCGGGCGGCCAGGTCCACCTCCTTGTCGACGATCTGCTTCTTCAGCGTGAAGGGGCCCGAGCCGACGATGTTCTTCAGCTGGCACTGCTGCTCGTACGGCAGCGAGATCGTCTTCTTCGACACCAGCCCGGCCCCGATGACCGAGGTGCCCTGGAGGAAGCCGGGAGAGGGCTTCTTGAAGTGGAACTTCACGGTCAGCGGGTCGACGACCTCGCTGCGCTCGTAGTTGTTGACGAACTCGGCGACCGGCAGCTTGAGCTCGGTGTTCCCGAGGCCGTACACGTCGAAGTTGGCGGCGACGGCGGCGGCGTCGAGCGGGCTGCCGTCGCTGAAGGTCACGCCCTGGCGCAGGTGGAAGGTGTACTCGGTGGCGTCGTCGTTCACCTCCCACTTGGTGGCGATCCAGGGCTCGATCTCCAGGGTCTGCGGGTTCTGCCAGGTCAGCTTGTCGGTGATCTGGTGGAGGATGCCGCCGTTGGGATAGAAGCCGGCGGCCGGCAGGTAGAGGCAGGTGGGCGGCTGGTGCTCCAGGTAGGTCAGCGTGCCGCCGTAGACCGGCTGACCGCTGGACGGCGCCGCGCCGGCAGCACCCCCTTGGCCGCCACAGGCGCCGAGGAGCCCAACGACGGCGAGCATGACGGCTGCGGTGCGCAGGCTGGATGAGGACATGGGGGTACTGCCTTTCAGACAAAACATACCTAAAAAGTAGGAAAAGGCTACAGCAAACGCGCGACCGAAGCCACCAGGGCTTCGGTCGCGGCGTCAGAGGCGTCTCCGGGTCACGGGCGGTCCCAGGTCACGGGCGTCTCCGGGTCACGGACGCGCCCAGGCCTCGGCGAGCAGTTCGTAGGAGCGCACGCGGTCGGCGGGGTCGTGGGTGATGGTGGTGACCAGCAACTCGTCGGCCCCGGTGACCCGGCGCAGCACGCGCAGCCCCTCGGCCACGGCCCGCGGCGTGCCGACGAATTGCGTGTCGATCCGGTCCTTGACCAGCGCGCGGTCGGCCTCGGTCCAGACGTGCCGGGCCGCCTCCGACGGCGTCGGGTACGGCATCGCGCCCGCCCCCGTCCTGATGCTGCGCACCCACAACCCGTACGGCGAGGCCAGCTCACGCGCCCTGGCCTCGTCCTCGGCCACCACCGCGTCGGCCGACACGATCACGTACGGCTCGGCCAGCTCGTCCGACGGCTTGAACGCCTCGCGGTACGCCTCCACGGCCTCCAGCACGCTCGACGGGCTGACGTGGTAGTTGGCCGCGAACGGCAATCCGCGCTCCCCCGCGACCCGGGCGCTCTGCCCGCCGCTGCTGCCCAGGATCCACACCTGGACGTCGGCCCCCTCGCCGGGCGTCACGTGCGCCTCGTGGGTCCCGCCGAGCAGCGCCAGCACCTCGTCGACCTGGTCGGCGAAGTCGGGCGTCACCGCTCCGGGCTGCTGGAGCAGGATCGCCTGGAAGGCCAGGCGGGGGATCTTCGCCAGCCGCGACCAGTCGAAGGGCGGCGGGACGAGCAGCCCGTCCACCACCCTGGCCTCCGTGCTCGCGGGACGTGCGGGAGCCGGCTCGGCCCCGCGCCGCCCCGAGCGCCCGATGCCCAGATCGAGCCGGCCCGGATGCAGCGCGTCGATGATCCCGAACTCCTCGACCACGGACACCGGCGTCCGGTGGCCGAGCTGCACGGCTCCCGAGCCGACCCTGATCGTCGAGGTGGCCGCCGCCACCAGGCCGATCAGCACGGCGGGGGCCGAGCCGGCCACGCCCGGGGCGAAGTGGTGCTCGGCCAGCCAGTAACGGGCGTAGCCGAACTCCTCCGCGCGCCGGGCGAGCTCGATCGTGTCGCGTAACGCCTGGCCCGCGGTGCCGCCCGAGCTGATGGGGGCCAGGTCGAGGACGGACAGGCTCATGACGCGCTCCCCGGGAACGGGCGGCTGGGGATCTCCGCGCGCAGTGCCGGCGCGATCTCGGTCTGGAACAGCTCCAGCGTCTCCCGGTGCTGCCCCGGCGTCAGCCCGTCGGCGTCGGCGGGCAGGTGCATGACCTCGTGCCCGAACCGCTTGTGGTAGCGCAGCACCTTGTCGATGATCTGCTGCGGGCTGCCGACCAGGATCGAGCCGCGCTCGACGGCGTCCTCCAGGGTGGGGAAGACCGGCCGCACCCCGGCCCGCCGGAACGTCTCCAGGCGGGCCTGGTAGATCGGCCGGTACTCGGCCAGCGCCCGTTGCGAGGTGCGGGCCGCGTAGTAGCCCGCGCTGCCCGCCCCGACCAGGGCGTCGGCGGGGTCGTGGCCGTGATGGGCCCAGCGTTCGCGGTAGTGGTCGATCAGCTCGGCGTAGGGCTCGATGGGGTTGGTGACGTTGGCCGAGAACAGCGGGTCGCCGTGGCGGGCGGCCAGCTCGACCGACTCCTTGCTGGTGGCGCTGCCGTGCCAGACCCTGATCGGCCGTTGCAGCGGGCGCGGCCAGGTCTCGGCGTCGGTCAGCGCGGGGCGGAAGCGGCCCTGCCAGGTGACCCGGTCCTCCCGCCACAGGCGGCGGAACAGCTCGTACGACTCGCGGTTGCGCTCCCACTGGTCCGCGGCGGTGACGTGGAAGAGCCTGGCCTGCGCCGCGCCGTTGCCCTTGCCGACGATCAGTTCGAGCCGGCCGCCGGACAGGTGGTCGAGCGTGGCGTAGTCCTCGTAGGCGCGGACCGGGTCGAGCAGGCTCAGCGTGGTGACCGCGGTGAACAGCCTGATCCTGGACGTTTTGGCGGCGATGTGGCTGAGCACGACCGGGGGCGAGGAGGAGATGAAGGGCCGCTCGTGCCGCTCGCCCACGCCGTAGCCGTCGAAGCCCAGTTCCTCGAAGAGCACGGCGGTCTCGACGACCTCGCGGAATCGTTGCGTGGGTGACCGGCCGTCGCTGTGGACGATCAATGTGATGCCCAGAAATTTCATGACACCTCCGCGTACCTGCTCGCCGGGCGCGGCAGGCCGAGCAGCCCGCGTAACGTCCGGGCTTCGTACCCGCTCCTGAAGGCCCCGCGCCCGCGCAGCTCGGCCGTCAGCTCCCGGCTGATCCGCTCCAGGTCGTACGGCACCGCCCCCGGCCGCAGCCGGAAGCCCTCGATCCCGGCCCGCCGCCACTCCAGCAGCAGATCGGCCAGCTCCCCCGCGTCGCCGGTGAAGACCGCCGCATCGGAGGTCAGTTCGGCCCCGTCCAGCTCGTCGAGCCGCGCCTTGCGCCGGGCCGCGTCCGGGCCCAGGAAGACGAGCAGGTCGGCGAAGATCCGCAGGTCGCCGGAGAGCCCCCGGACCTCCTGGACGATCTCCCGCGCGTGCTCGGCCGAGCGCGGCGTGACGAAGACGACGTCCGCGCCGCCCGCCGCGAACTCGTACGGCAGCCGCGCGTGGGCCAGCGCGGCCACCACCGGCTGCCCCTGCGGCGACCTGGGCGTGATGGACGGCCCCCGCACCGAGAAGAACCCGCCCTCGAAGTCGATGTGGTGGAGCTTGCCGCGGTCGACGAACCGGCCCGTGGCCACGTCCCTGATCTCGGCGTCGTCCTCCCAGCTGTCCCAGAGCCGCCGGGCCACCTCCACGGCGTCGGCGGCCTCGGCGAACAGGGCGCGGACGTGCGGGTCGGCCGACAGGTCCACCCCGCCGGGCCGGTTCAGCACCTGGTCGAGCGGGGCGAACCGGCGGCGGCCGAAGTGGGCCGCCTCGCTCGCCCGCGCCGAGACCTGCGGCCGCCAGCCCGCCCGGCCGCCGCTGACGTGGTCGAGGGTGGCGATGCCGATGGCCACGTGGAACGGCTCGGTGTGCGTGGTGGTGGCCGTCGGCACCAGGCCGATCCGGGTGGTCAGCGGCGCCAGCCGGGCCGCGAGCAGCACCGCGTCGAACCGGCCGCGTACCTGGTCGGTGCGGTCGTCGGGGCCGTCGGGCCGGGTGGACTGCAGGCCCAGGGCGTCCTCGAAGGTGACGAAGTCGAGCAGCCCGCGCTCGGCCTCGGCGACCAGCCCCGCCCAGTGACCGGCCGAGAAGAGCCGCGTGCCGGGGGCCGCGCGCCAGGCGGCGGGGTGCCAGCCGGCGCCGTCCAGGGCCACGGCCAGGTGCAGCGTCATGACAGCTCCAGGTGCTCGCGCAGGGTGGTCCCGGTGTACTCCGTGCGGAAGACGCCGCGTTCGCGCAGCGCCGGCACCACCCGGTCGACGAACTCGTCCAGCCCGCCGGGGGTCAGGTGCGGGACGAGGATGAAGCCGTCGGCCGCGCCGGCCTGCACGTGCTCGTCCATCTGCCGGGCCACGCCCTCGGGGGTGCCGACGAACGTCTGCCGCCCGGTGACCTCGATCACCAGCTCGCGGATGCTCAGCCCCTTCTCCGCGGCCAGCGCCCGCCATTTGGCCGCCACCTCGGCGCGGTCCTTGATCGGCACCCGTCCCTGTGAGACGCCTTGGGACAGGTCCGGCTCGACGTCGGGGAACGGTCCATCGGGGTCGAAGGCCGACATGTCCCGCCCCCACACCTGCTCCAGGAACGCGATCGCGGTCTGCGGCCCGACCTGCTGCCGCCGGATCCTGGCCGCGTTCTCGGCGGCCTCCTCGTCGGTGTCGCCCAGCGCGAACGTCACGCCGGGCATGATCTTGAGCTGGTGGGGCTCCCGGCCGTACCGGGCCAGGCGGCCCTTGACGTCGGCGGAGAAGCGCCTGCCGTCCTCCAGCCCGCCGTGCGGGGTGAAGACCACGTCGGCGTGGGCGGCGGCGAACTCGCGGCCGTCGTCGGAGTCGCCGGCCTGGATGATCACCGGGTGTCCCTGCGGCGAGCGCGGCAGCGTGAACCGGCCCTCGACGGTGAAGTGCGTGCCCCGGTGGCTGACCGTGCCGATCGCGCCCTCCCGCAGGAAGCGGCCCGCGCCCTGGTCGGCGAGCACGGCGTCCGGCTGCCAGGAGTTCCACAACTCGCGCGACAGCCGGACGAACTCCTCGGCCCGCCGGTACCGGTCGGCGGGGTCGAGGAAGCCGCCGCGGCGGAAGTTCTCGCCGGTGAAGGCGTCGGAGGTGGTCACCACGTTCCAGGCGGCCCGGCCCTCGCTCAGGTGGTCGAGCGTGGACAGCCGCCTGGCCAGCTCGTACGGCTCGTTGAAGGTGGCGTTGGCCGTGCCCGCGAGCCCGAGCCGCGAGGTCACCGCGGCCAGGGCGCTGAGCACGGTCAGCGCCTCGGGCCTGCCGACCACGTCCAGGTCGTGGATGCGGCCCTTGAGCTCGCGCAGCCGCAGCCCCTCGGCCAGGAAGAAGAAGTCGAACGTGCCGCGCTCGGCCGTCCTGGCGAGGTGGACGAACGAGGCGAAGTCGATCTGGCTCCCCGACCGGGGGTCGGCCCACACGGTGGTGTTGTTCACGCCGGGGAAGTGCGCGGCGAGGTGCACCTGCCTCTTGCGCGTCACCGGCCCCGCCCGTGCGGCCTGTCCCAGGCGGCGGGCAGGCCCTCGATGGTCTCGCCGAACGCCGGGCGCTGGTAGAGGTCGCGGGCGTAGCCCCAGAGGTGCTCGAAGTCGGGCAGCTCGCGCTCGCTGATGAGGTGCTCGCGGTTGTGCAGCGCGTCGAACCTGGCCAGCGTCACCCACAGCCGCACGTCCGCCTCGGTGATCGTGTCGCCGGTCAGGAACCGCTGCTCGGCCAGGCGTTCGTCCAGGCGTTCCAGGGCCGCGACGACGCGGTGGCGCTCGTCCTCGCGGGCGGCCTCGGTGCCGGCGGGGGCCACCCGGGTGACGCCGGTGTTGACGTCGTGGTAGATCCACGCGTTCAGCTTGTCGATCTCGGCGCGCAGGTGCTCGGGGTAGAGGTCGACCGAGGTGTCGGCCCACTTCTCGAACTGGGTGGCCAGGTCGATCGTGATGTCGGGGAAGTTGTTGCTGACGATCCTGCGCCGTGCCCTGTCCCAGAGCACGGGCACCGAGATGTGGCCCGGGTAGCCCTTCTCGGTGGCGTCGTAGGCCTGCTCCAGGAAGGCGAACCCGTTGACCGGGTCCGGGCCCCTGCGCTCCCTGAAGGCCCAGCCCCGGCCGTCGCGCTCGTCGTCCACGTACGACAGCGAGACGACGTCCTCCAGGCGCTTGAGCTTGCGGACGATCGCGACGCGCTGGGCGTAGGGGCAGGTCCAGGCGGCATAGACGTGATAGCGGCCGGGCTCGGCGCGGTAGCCGCTGGTGCCGTCGGCGGTGACGCGGTCCTGGAAGGGGTAGACCGGGCGGTCCCAGCCGGCCGACAGGTGCAGGCGGCCGGGGCCGTAGCGGCCGTAGGCGATGCGGTCGAGCGGGCCGGCGTAGACCGGCGTGCCGGTGGTGGCGGTCACAGGTTCTCCTGGTGGGGTAGGAAGCGGCCGAAGCGGCCCTGGTGGTAGAGCAGCGGACGGCCGGCGTTGTGCGTGGCCGCCTCCGCCACCAGGCCGACGACCAGCACGTGGTCGCCGACCTCGACGGTCTCGTACGGCAGGCAGATCAGGTGGGCGGAGACGTCCTGGAGCAGCGGCGCGCCGAGCGGCCCCGCCCGCCACCGCGTGGGCGCGGCGAACCTGTCCACCCCCTTGCGCGCGAACCGCGCCGCCAGCTCGGCCTGGTCGCTGGCCAGGATGTTGACCGCGAAGTGGTCGGCTCCCCGCAACCACGGCCAGGTGGTGGAGGACTGGTCCACGTAGAAGGAGACGAGCGGCGGGTCGAGGCTGACCGAGGAGAACGAGGTGGCGGTGAGCCCCACGGGGATGCCCTCGCTCTGCGCGGTGATCACCACCACTCCGCTGGCGTGCACGGCGAGCGCCTGGCGGAACACGTCAGCGCCGACGGCCTGCTGGTCGGGCAGGGTGTCGGTCATGCGCCGGCCTCCGCTCGGTACGGGCGGACGGTTCTGTTTGCGATCACGGAAAGGCTCCTCACGGGAGAGAGGGCGTGCTCACGCCGCTCCCGGCGGCCGGGCCGGGAGCGCCGGGAAGGGGGCACGCAAGGGTTCGTCAGCGGAGGCGTGGACGACGTCGGCCACGCTGGAGCGCTCAGGGGAAGGCGGGCGGCTGCTGGTCCGTGATCAACGACACTGCGCGCTGGCGACGTGGCCGAAGTCCACGTGCGGGCGCCTGGTCAGGAGAGTGCCCTGGCTCATGCCAACGACGCTAGGCCGCCGCGAGCCTCAAGTCAATATTCCCTACTGGTTTTAAAGGGAATACCTTATTGGGATGAATCGCGAAGTTTGGCGGGTGGCACCGGGATCGCCGGGAAGGGGTTGTCCGGCAGCAGGATGACCCGGCGCGCCTGCCGGGGCTGCATGGCGGCGTCGAGGTGCAGCAGGGCGGCCCCGATGCCGGCCGCGCCGACCATGTACCCGGTGTCCGCGCTCACCTCGCCCGGCCGCAGCCGCCGGTACGCCTGGTACCAGCGGAACCCCTGGCCGTCGTGGTTGTCGCCGCGCCCGATGAGGTGCCCGGCGAGCACCTGGGCCTGCGCGAGGCGCGCCTCGTCGCCGGTCGCCGCCCACAGGCCGACGAACAGTTCGAGCAGCCCGGCCGCGCCGCAACACTGGCAGGCCACGTTCCAGAAGCCGTCGGTCTGGCGAAGGGGGGCGCCGCTCTCGACGACGCCGTGCGCGAGCCGTTCGACCCAGTCGAGGTGGCCGGGGTCGCCGGTGACCCGGTACAGCTCGTAGAACATCCGCGCGACGCCCGCCGAGCCCGAACAGAAGCCCAGGTAGTGCAGCTCGCGCCCCTGCGGCACGTGATGCGGGACGACGGCGCACCTGCCCGCCACCGCGCTCACCTCGCGCACGAAGCCCGCACCACGGGCGGCCGCCTCCAGGAAACGCCGCTCGCCCGTGACGCCGTGGAGCCTGGCCAGCAGGAAGGCGGTGCCCGCCGTGCCGGACAGGAAGCCCGGGGTGACGGCGTCGAGCGGCAGGTCGGCGCAGTCGCCGAAACGATGGCCGGGCACGGCGAGCCCGGCGATGCGCTCACCCGCCGCCACCGCCGTCTCCTCGTAGCCGCGCACGCCGAGCGCGGCGGCGGCCTGGAGCAGCCCGAGCACGATCCCGCCGTCGCCGCGCTGGGCGGGCTCGCGGGTCCAGCCGAGGCCGCCGTCCAGCGGGCGGGCGGCGCGGACGATCGTGTCGGCCACCGCGACGGCCTCCTCCTCGAAGACGCCGTCGCCGAGGGCCCAGCCGGCCTCGATCAGCGCGACGAGCGTGCCGGCCAGGCCGTGGTAGAGGGTCAGGTCGGCGCGTTCGCGCCAGGTGGCGGCCAGGTAGCGGGCGCCTCTGCGGGCGTCGTCCAGGTACGCCTCGTGGCCGGTGGCGGCGGCCAGTTCCAGGAAGAACAGCACGATGCCGGCCGCGCCCGCGTACAGGGAGGCGGAGTCGCCGGCGGCGGCCGACCTGCCACGGGGGTCGGGGTTGGCGCGCCAGTGGCGGCCTCTGCCGTCGTCGACGGCGGCGGTGCGGATCCAGCGGCCCGCCATGATCGCGGCGGTCAGCGGAGTCTCGGCGCGTTCACTCGGCGAGCGGGTCCGGTCCAAGCCCATACTCCATTCTCCCACACTTCCGGTAGGAAAATCGGCCTTTTCTCAAGGGTTCGCCTCCATCATCGCGGGTAACGGAACGGTGACGTGGAGTATCGAACGGGAGGGCGTCGTGAAGCGTCCCATCATCTGTGCCGCGATCCTGGCCCTGGGCGTCACGGGCTGCACGAACACCGGATACGACACAGGGCAGCACCTGCCGCAGAACGAGGGCGCGAACGCCGACGCCAAGGGCGTCATACACGTGCGCAACGCCCACCTGCGAGCCGCCGCCGGCCAGGCGGCCACCCCGACCTCGCCCGCCGCCGAGCAGAACCTCTACGCCGTCCTGATCAACGACGGCCACAAGCCCGACCAGCTCCAGCGGATCACCGTTGACGGCGGCGGCTCGGTGCAGCTCTCCGGCGCCGCCGCCGACATCCGGCCCGGCCAGCCCGTGGGCGCGGGCGACCAGCCGCTCGGCACGGTCACCGGCGTACGCGGCGCCACCGTGCCGATGACCTTCACCTTCCGCGACGCCGGGGCCGTGCGCGTGTACGTGCCCGTGAAGCAGAACGCGACCCAGTCCCCCGCCGGCTCGCCCGGCCCCGCGACCACTCCGGCGGCGCCGGGCCACGCCCCGCCCCACGCGCCCCGTCACCGGACCGGCCACTCAACCGGCCACTGACGGCCGCAGCGCCGACAGCAGCCGGTCCAGCTCTGCGGCGATCAGCGGCAGGTCGGCGTCCGGGTCGGCGGAGCGGGCCAGCAGCATGCCGCCCTCGCAGACCGCGCCGAACACGAGCTGCGCGCGGGCGGGCGCGTTCCCGCCCTCGATCCGGCCGTCCTCGGCGGCCCGGCGCAGGCCGCCGGCCAGGACCCGCAGCAGGTGGTCGTACTCGATCTCGCGGGCGGTCTCCCAGCCCAGCACCGAGGGCGCGTCGAGCAGCACGATCTGCCGGAAGCCCGGGTCGAGGCAGTGCTCCAGGAAGGTGCGCAGGCCCCGGCGCAGCGCCGCCAGCGGGTCGTCCTCCTGGGCCCCGGCGCGCTCCAGGGCCGCCGCGACCTCGGCCAGCTCGCCGGTGAACGCCGCCCGGAACAGCGCCGGCTTGCCGCCGAAGTGGTGGTAGGCGGCCCCCTTGGTCACCCCCGCGCGGGCGGCGACGGCGTCGATCGAGGTGTCGGCGTAGCCGTTCTCGCCGAACAGCCGGCGCGCGGCGCCCACCAGCCGCGCCGTCGTCTCGTCCGTGCGTTCTGCCTGGGTACGGCGGCTCATTGACTTCCATACTCCTAGTACGTATGTTCGAATCACGTACCAGAAGTATGGAACATGGAGGCCGATCGTGTCCGCAGAACCCATCGCCGTCTACGGAGCAAGTGGTCATACCGGACGCCTGGTGGCGGCGGAATTACGCGCCCGCGGCCTGGAGGTGATCCTGGCCGGCCGCGACGCCGCCCGCCTCAAGGCCGTCTCCGACGAGCTCGGCGGAGCCCGCGTGCACGAGGCCCCGCTCGACGACGCCGACGCCCTGCGGGCCCTCACCGCCGAGGCCGGCGTGCTGGTCCACTGCGCCGGGCCCTTCACCGACACCGGCCGGCCCGTGGCCCGCGCCGCCGCCGCGTCCGGCTGCCACTACGTCGACCACGCCCTGGAGCAGCACCACACCAAGTGGATGTTCGACACCATGTCCGAGCCCGCCGCGGCCGCGGGCATCACGATGATCACGGCCATGAGCTTCTACGGCGGCATGGGCGACCTGCTGGCCGCGGCCGTGTCCGCCGGGCTGACCGGCATCGACCGGGTGACCAGCGCGTACGCCGTGTCCGGCTGGCGGCTGACCACCGGCGCGCGCAGGACCGCCGAGCTGCTGTTCGCCGACACCCGCCGCATCACCTTCAGCGACGGCGCCCAGCACGTCGGGTACGTCGAGCCGCGCAACGCCGTCTTCCCCTTCCCGCCGCCGCTCGGCCCGCGGACGATGATCGCGCCGATCCCGTCGTCGGAGGTCGTCACGGTGCCCAGGCACGTGCCGGCCCGCTGGGTCGAGGCGCAGCTCACCGCGCACACCTTCGAGGAGGAGGGCGCGTTCACCGGCGAGGCCGTCGACCCGGAGACCAGGGCGGGCTCGGAGTTCACCGTGGCCGTCCAGGTCGTCACCGAGGACGGCGGCGCGGCCGGCCGGATCACCGGCCGCGACCTGTGGCGGCTCAGCGCGCTGGCCTCGGTCGAGGCCGCCGTGCGGCTGGCCGGCGGGCACGGGCCGGGGCCCGGCGTCTTCGCCCCGGCCGAGGCGTTCCCCGCCGAGCCGTTCCTGCGCGACCTCGAAGCGCTCGGGCTGCTCAGGCTCACCCTCCCGGGAAGGAGCGGGCGATGATCCTGGTCACGGGCGCGGCCGGCGGCCCCCAGGGCGGCACCGGCAGGCAGGTCGCCGAACAGCTGCTCCAGCGCGACCAGGCCGTGCGCGCCTTCGTGCACTCCGACGACGAGCGCGCCGGCGAGCTGCGCAAGCTCGGCGCGGACGTCGTCGTCGGCGACCTGCGCGAGATCAGGGACGTGCGGCCCGCGATGCGCGGGGTGCGGCGGGCGTACTTCACCTATCCGGTGACGGCCGGGCTGCTCGACGCGACCGGCGCGTTCGCGGCGGCGGCCAGGGAGGAGGGGGTCGAGCGGGTGGTCGAGGTCTCCCAGCTCGACGCCCAGCCCGAGGCCGGGACGCCGCGCATGCGCCGCCACTGGCTGTCGGAGCAGGTCTTCGACTGGGCCGGGGTGGGCGCGGTGCACCTGCGCGCGGCGGTCTTCTTCGAGAACCTGGCCGTCGTGGCGGACGCGTACGGCGAGCTGGCCCTCCCGCTGGGCCCGCCGGACACGCTGATCCCGCTCGTCGCCGCCGCCGACGTGGCGCGGGTGGGCGCGGGCCTGCTGCTTGACCCGGCGCCGGCCGACCCGGTGTGCCTGGTGACGGGCCAGATGGCGACGGCCGCCGAGGCCGCCGACGCCCTCGGCGTGCGCTATACGGACCTGCCGCCCGAGGAGTGGGAGCGGCGGGCGCACGAGGTGTACCGCGACCCGTACGCCGTCGAGCACCTGAGCCACCTGTGGGCGATCTTCCGCTTCATCGGCTCCGGCGACCACCCGCTCTACCGGGTCACCGAGAGCATCGAGCGCGTCGGCGGGCGTCGTCCGGTGACGATCGGGGAGTTCGCCGCCGCCCGGCGCTGATCCCGTCATGGCCGGCCCGCCTCCACCAGGTCGGTCAGCGCAGGCCCGCGAGCACGCCGCGGGCGACGGCCTCCCGCCCGGCCTCCTCCTCGGCCGCCGCCGCCTGCTCGGCCGCCATCCGCACGTCGTAGGCGGCGCGGGCCGTGGCGATCTCGCTCTGGTGCTCCTCGGTCCAGGTGACCAGGGCGCGGATGGTGGCGTGCAACGTGCCGCCGAGGGGCGTCAGCGCGTAGTCCACGCGGGGCGGCACGGTCGGATGGACGGTACGGCTCACCAGGCCGTCGCGCTCCAGGTGACGCAGGGTCCTGGTCAGCATGCGCTGGCTGACGCCGTCGATCATGCGGCGCAGCTCGGTGAAGCGCAGGCTGCGCCGGTCGAGCAGCGCGATCACCTGGAGCGACCACTTGTCGGCGATCCGGTCGAGGATCTGCCTGACCTCGCAGTCCTCCCGCTGGTCCCATTGCAGCACGTCGTAGTCGGTATCCCCGCAGTGACCGAGGGACATCGAAGTTCCGTCTTCCATGGCTCCTTATGGTGACCAAAAATGCTGCTGGTTACAAGAAGGAACCGACCATTATGGAAGGAATTCACCATGTCTCCCTCGAACCACCCCCGCATGGGGGCGCGCGCGTGGAGCGCGCTGTTCGTCCTGGCGGGGGCCGTCTTCCTGGAAGGCATCGACGTGGCCATGCTCAACGTGGCGCTGCCGTCGATCCGCGCCGATCTCGGCCTGTCCACCGGCACGCTCAGCGGCGTGGTCAGCGCGTACGTGCTGGGTTACGGCGGTTTCATGCTGCTGGGCGGCCGGGCCGCCGACCTGCTCGGCCACCGCCGCATGTTCCTGACCTGGCTGACGGTGTTCCTGCTCTTCTCCGGGCTGGGCGGCCTGGCGACCGAAGGATGGATGTTGCTGGTCGCCCGGTTCGTCACGGGGGTCGCCGCCGCGTTCATGGCGCCCGCCGGGCTGGCGCTGGTCACCGGCAACTTCCCCGAGGGCCCGCAGCGCACCAAGGCGCTCGGCGTGTACGCCGGCACCGCGGCGGGCGGCTTCTCGCTCGGCCTGGTCGCCGGCGGCCTGCTGGCCTCGATCGGCTGGCGCTGGGTGTTCTTCGCCCCCGTGGTGTTGTCGGCGGTGATCCTGCTGGCCGCCGTCCCGCTGGTCAAGGACTCCGGCGAACGGGTGCGGGGCTCGTTCGACCTGGCCGGGGCGCTGACCATCACCGGCTCGATGTTGCTGCTCGTGTACGGCGTGGTCCGCCTGGAGGCGCCCGCGGACGGCTCCGGCGCCACCGTCGCGACGTTCGCCGCCGGGCTGCTGCTGCTCGCCCTGTTCGTGCTGATCGAACGCCGCTCGTCCAACCCGCTGGTCCGGCTGGACATCCTGCGCTCGGGGCCGCTCGTCCGGGCCAACCTCGGCGCGCTGCTCTTCCTGGCCTCGTTCGCCGGGTTCCAATTCCTGGCCACGCTCTACCTGCAGGAGGTGCGTGGCTGGAGCACCCTGCAGACCGGCCTGGCCATGCTGGTGATCGGCATCGACACGGTGCTGGCCCCCACGCTCACGCCGCGACTGGTGAACAGGTTCGGCAACGCCCGCGTGCTGTTCGCCGGGATCGTGCTGTCGGCGCTGGCGTACGCGCTGTTCCTGCCGGTCGGCCCGGACTGGACGTACGCCGCCATGCTGCCCACCATGCTCCTGCTCGGCCTGGCCTTCTCGCTGACCTACGGCCCGCTGACCATGGCCGCGACCGAGGGCGTGGCGGAGGACCGGCAGGGCCTGGCCGGCGGCCTGCTCTACACGGCGATGCAGTTCGGGACCGCGCTCGGCCTGTCGGCGGTCACCGCCGTGAACGTGGCCGCGCTCGGCGGCGGCGCCGCGCCGACCCTGGACTCGCTCCGGGTCGCCCTGGCCGTCCCGCTGGCCGTCGCGGTGGCGGCGGTGCTGGTGACCGCGTTCGGCCTGCGTGCCCGCGCCGCCGCCGCGCCCGTGGAGAGCCCGGTGCCCGAGACCGTCGGCTAGGACGGGTCCGCCCCCGGCTCCTTGCGCACCCGGGAGATCTTGTCGGGGTTCGCGACCGTGTAGATGTCGCGCACCTGCGACCCGTCGGAGGTCAGATCGACGACCATGACGGCGAACGGCGCGTTCTCCACGAACACCACCGCCGACGGGTCCCCGTTGGTCTCCCGGTACTGGATGTCCAGCCCCTCCATCGGCTGGGCGGTGCGCGCGACGAGCAGCCGGGCCACCTTGTCGCGGCCCCGGACCGGACGCGGCCCGCCCACCACGGACTTGCCGCCGCCGTCGGCCCACAGGGTCACCTCCGGCGCCAGCAGCTCCATCAGCGCGTCGAGGTCGCCGCCGAACGCCGCCGCCACGAACCGCTCGGTCACCTCCTGCTGGACGTGCGCGTCCACCCGGTAACGCGGACGCCGGGCCTGCACGTGCTCGCGGGCCCGGTGCGCGAGCTGGCGTACGGCGGCGGGGCTGCGGCCGAGCATGCCGGCGATCTCGGTGTGCTGGAAGGCGAACACCTCGTGCAGGACGAACACGGCCCGCTCCAGCGGGGTCAGCGTCTCCAGCACCACCAGCAGGGCCAGCGACACCGACTCGCCCCTTACAACGTCCTCCGCCCCGTCAGCCGCGGTGACCAGGGGTTCGGGCAGCCACGGCCCGACGTAGGTCTCGCGGCGGCGGCGCAGCGCCGACTGGTGCGCGAGCGCCTGGTTCACGGCGATGCGCACCAGGTAGGCGCGCGGGTTGCCGATCTCGTCCGGGTCCCGCGACGACCAGGCCAGCCAGGTGTCCTGGAGCACGTCCTCGGTGTCGGAGACGCTGCCGAGCATGTTGTAGACGATGGAGAACAGCAGCTCCCTGTGGCCGCCGAAAACGTCCGTCATTCCAGGCATCATGTCCTTTGAGAGCCTTTGTGGCCCCCGGGTGTGACATGAACTGCGTCACACCAGGTAACGCAGCCACAGGTACGGCGTCGCCAGCGCGACCGTCGTCGCGGTGACGATCAGACCGTACTTCGTGAACTGCCAGAAGCTGATCGGGGTGCCGTTGCGGGCGGCGATGCCGAGGATGACCACGTTCGCCGCCGCGCCCACGGCGGTGGCGTTGCCGCCCAGGTCGGCGCCAAGCGCCAGGGCCCACCACAACACCTGCGCCGGCCCCTCCCCGCCGTTGGCCTGGACGAGGTCGGCGACGATCGGGCTCATGGTGGCCACGTACGGGATGTTGTCGACGATGGCGGAAAGGCCCGCCGAGGCCCACAGCAGGACCATCGTGGTCAGCCCGAGCTGACCGTGCGTGGCCTGCGCGGCGGCCTGGGAGACCTGGGCGATGACCCCGGTCTCCACCAGCGCGCCGACCATGACGAACAGCCCCGCGAAGAACACCAGCGTGGGCCACTCGACCTCGGCGATCGCCTCCTCGGTGGTCACCTTGGTGAGCGCCACCAGCACGCCCGCGCCGAGCAGCGCCACCACCGACGGCTCGTAGTGCAGCACGGGATGCAGCACGAACGCCGCCATCACCACCGCGAGCACGGTCAGCGACTGCCACAGCAGCCTGCGGTCGGCGATGGCCTCGCGCTCGTCGAGCGTCATGATCTCGGCCGCCAGCTCGGGGTCGTAGCGGAACGACCGGCGGAACATCACCCGGCACAGCCCGATGAAGACCACGAGCAGCACCACGATCAGCGGGGCGAGGTGCGCGAGGAAGTCGTTGAAGGTCAGCCCGCCGCGGCTGGCGATGATGATGTTGGGCGGGTCGCCGACCAGGGTGGCGGTGCCGCCGATGTTGGAGGCCATCGCCTCGGCGATGAGGAACGGCGCCACCGGCAGCGCCAGCCGTTCGCAGACCAGGAACGTCACCGGCGCGATCAGCAGCACGGTGGTCACGTTGTCCAGCAGCGCCGACGCGCCCGCGGTGATCAGGATCAGCAGCACCATGAGCCGGAACGGGCGCCCCCTGGCCCGTTTGGCGGCCCAGATGGCCAGGAACTCGAAGACGCCCGTCTGTTTCAGCACGCCGACGATGACCATCATGCCGAGCAGCAGGAAGATGACGTTCCAGTCGATGCCGGTGTGCTCGTCGAAGAAGGCCGCGCCGCCGTCGGTGGCGTGCAGCACCAGCATGATCCCCGCGCCGCCGAGCGCGGCGGCGACCCGGTGCACCTTCTCGGTGGCGATCAGCGTGTACGAGACGAGGAAGACGGCGACCGCCAGCCACGCGGTGACGGTCACGGCGGACCACCCGGGAAAGCCTTCAAGGAGAACTCCACGATCGACGGCAGAATCGCCGACCAGACTTCCCGGCACACCTCAGGACAACTTACCAAGAGGCGCGGCCGGACGGGACCGGCGGACTGGCCGCCCGTACGGGGCCAGGCGCCGGTCGCGCCCGGTGGGGTGGCTGCTCAGCCGACGTTGAACTGCCCCTTGAAGCCCGCGTGCAGGACGCTGCCGGACGAGCCCGTGACGCACGTGCCCGAACCGCCGAGCAGGTACGTGTCGAACCGGCCGGTGAACGTCCTGCCCCTGAACGGCCCGGACTGGATCGTCCCCGACACCTTGGCCGTGTCGTGCACGACCTCGACGATGCGCGCGCTGGCCTTGCTGGTCTGCCTGGCGCCCTTGATGGTCCAGTCGATGGTGACCGTGCCGGCGCCCGCGGGCGCGGCGGTCCCGGCGGCGGCGGCGCGGTCGCGGATGACGCCGTCGGACTGCCCCCAGCGCTCGCGGTCGTAGACGACGCGGTCGGCCAGGTTGCGCTCGTCCTGGTCGTGGACGATGCGGTCGGCCAGGCTGCGGCCCTCGCGGTTGTAGACGATGCGGTTGGACAGGCTGCGGTCCTCGGCGTCGCGGTCGCCGAACACGCGGTCGAAGGCGTTGCCCTCGCCGGACGGGCGTCCCCTGGTGATGGTGCGTCCGCCGCAGCTCGGGTTCACGCCGTTGAAGCTGGCTCTGAGCCGTGCCGCGGTGACGCCCGTGCCGCTGCGGTCGACGCAGTTCCACGGCTCCCGGCGGCTGACGGAACGGTCCAGGTGCAGCAGCCGCTGCGCCCCGGGAAGGTACTGTGCCTGGCCGGACACGGTGCAGGAGATCACGGCCGCGGCGTGCGCGGCCCTCGGGACGACGGCCGGAGCCAGTACGGTCAACCCGGCGGCGGCCAGGGCGGGCAGTGACGTGGCGAGAGTAGGCATGAGACTGCTCCTTTTCGAGGCAGGACGGGTCGGCGCATCGGGCCGGCCTGTCACGACAGGACGGGTCGACGCGAGCCGGCCGGGCCCGCCATCGCTCTCCGGTGAGAGGTCCCGATCTCGGACGCTACGAGGCGAACCGCAAACATCGCCCCAAATGGCCGCCCGTGGCGTCCCAGATGTACGGACTCACCCCTGCCTGTCCGCCCTCGGCCGCTCCGGCAGCGCAGGCGCGGAAGCCCGGCAGCCGGAGCAGGCGATCAGAGGAGGTCGTGCGCGCGGGCGGCGGCGGCCGCCTGCGTACGGGTGGAGACCTCCAGCTTGGCCAGGATGTTGGAGACGTGCACGCTCACCGTCTTCTGCGCGATGAACAGCCGCCCGGCGATCTCCTTGTTGGTCAGCCCCTCGGCGACCAGCCGCAACACCTCGACCTCGCGCGCGGTGAGCCCGCCCTCGGCCTGCCCGCCGCCGAACCTGGCCCGCCTGCCGAACTCCGCCAGCGCGGCCTCCAGCGGCGCGGCCCTCAGCCGGCCGGCCGCCTCCTTGGCGAGGGACCACTCCTCCTGCGCCGCCTCCCGCTCACCGGCCGCGAGCAGCGCCTCGGCCAGCCGCCAGCGCGCCCTGGCCACCTCGTAGACGAAGCCGAAGTCGAACGCCGCGACCACCTGGCGCCACAGCCCGACGTCGAGCCGCCCGTGGAGGCGGTGCCAGTCGGCCTCCACGCGCAGCGCCCACGCCTGGCCCTCGGGACCGAGGTGGCCGCCGTCGCCGGTCGGCCCTCTCGTGGCGGCGAACCGGGCGCGGGCCAGCAGGTCGTCGGCCCCCTCGGTGGTGCCCAGCTCGGCCATCGCCCACAGGCTGACGGCGGCCAGCCGCAGCGTGCCCGACTCGCCCTCGTCGAGGGTGGCCATGGCCGCGTGGGCGTGGTCGAGCGCGGCGGCCGGGTCGCCGTTCCACAGGGCGTGCTCGGCGGCCATGCCCCGCGACATGTACGTCGCCAGCGGGTCGTGCCAGAACGGGCGCAGCCACCCCAGCCGCGCCTCGACCGCCGGCAACCCCCGCCCCACCTCGATGAACAGGGCGAAGGACGACAGGATGGCCTCCGGCAACGTGCCCACCCGCGCGCCGAACCCGGCGGCCACCGCCTCCGCGGCGTCCCACTCGCCCGCGACGTAGTGGATGAGCAGGCGCAGGAAGCGCAGGTCGGTGCCGTAGGTGCTCCAGTTGAGGCCGGTGTGGACGGCCAGCTTGATGCCGTCGTCGGCGACCTCGGCGGCCTGGGCCGGCAGGCCCTGCTCGTAGAGGATGCGGGCGTGGTGGAAGCGGGCCCGCAGGTCCATCGCCAGGTCGCCGGTCTCCCGGGCGGAGGCGCTCTCGACCAGCGAATGGGCGCGGGCGACGTCGCCCCGCTGCTCGACGTAGCTGGCCAGCGTGAGCAGCGCGCCCACCTCGGCGTCGACGGCGCCGCAGGCGCGGGCCGTCTCCAGGGCGCGCGCGGTCAGCGGCTCGACCTCGTGGTGGCGCGGCGTCCACAGCAGCGTGCGGGCCTGCGTGGCGAGGGCACGGGCGAGGCTCGGCTCGTCTTCGGCGCTCTCGACCGCGCGTTCGGCCGCCGCGATCGCGCCGGGCGGGTCGTTGGTCTCGAAGAGGTAGTACGCCAGCCGCTCCGCCACCTCGGAGGTCGAGGGCAGCGCGCGCAGCCGGTGGACGGCGCGGTGGTTGTCGCCGCTGTCGGCCGCCGCGACGGCGCTGCGGAAGGCCAGCGCGACCCGGCTCTCCCCGGCCAGCCCGGCGGCGTCCTCGACGCGGTCCCACAGGCCGAGCGCCTGGTCGTAGTGGTTGTGGGCCTCGGCGGGCGCGCCCAGCCGCTCGGCCTCGCGGCCCGCCTGCGCCGAGGCCGCCAGCGCCCCGGCCAGGTCGTGGCTGGCGAGGTGGTGGTGGGCCAGCTCGGCGGGCGAGGTGAGGAGCCGGGCGAAGTCGGCGTGCAGCCGCGTGCGCTCGCCGGGCAGCAGGTCGGTGTAGACGGCCTCCTGCAGCAGGGCGTGGCGGAAGGCGTAGCCGTGGCCCTGCACCTTGAGCAGGCCGCGCGAGACGATCTCCCTGACCGCCTCCTCGAACTCGGCCAGCGGCAGCCCCGCCACCTCGCGCAGCAGGTCGTCCTCCACCCGGCGGCCGGCCACCGCGGCGGCGCGCAGCACCCGCTGCCCGGCCTCGGACAGCACCTCCACCCGCGACAGCAGCAGGCTGGCCAGCCCGTCGGGCAGGCTGTCGCCCTCGGACATGGCCGCGAACAGCTCTTCGGCGTAGAACGGGTTGCCCTCGGCGCGCGAGACGATGAGCCCGAGCTCCTGCGCGTCCACCTGCCCCAAGGTGGTGACATAGTCCGACATTTCGCCCGATTCCAGCGGGCCGAGCTCCACGTTCGTCACCGACGGCAGCCGCTTCAGCTCGGCCAGCACCGCGCGCAGCGGATGGCGGCGGTGGAGGTCGTCGGTGCGGTAGGTGCCGGCCACGCAGACGCGCTCGCTCTGGAGCATGCGGCTGAGGAAGACCAGCAGGTCGCGGGTGGAACGGTCGGCCCAGTGGAGGTCTTCGATCACGAACAGCACCGGCTGGACGTCGGCCAGCAGCCCGAGCAGCGACCCGAACAGCCGCTGCTGGGTGAGCCCGGCCGACGGCGCCCCGCTCTCCCGGCCCGGCAGGAGCTGGCCCAGCATGGGATGGGCGGCGACGGCCTCGCGCACGCCGGGCTCGGCTCCGCGCAGCGCGTCGGCCAGCGGCAGGTAGGGCAGCGCGTCGCCCAGCTCGGCGCACTGGCCGACCATGACGTGGAAGCCGCGCTCGCGCGCCTCGGCGACCAGCTCGCCGACCATGCGTGTCTTGCCGATCCCCGCGTCGCCGCCGACGAGCGCGACCCCGGCCGTGCCGTCGGCCGCGGACTCCAGCACACGCACGAGCTTGGACAGCTCGGCCGAGCGCCCGACGAGAAGACCGTTCACGCCAGCAAGTGTGCCATGGGCCTGTGACATTCCATTGGTCCGCCCGGCCGCCGCGGGATTGGCCCTCATCGTCGAACCGGACCCGCTCTACGCTGCTCTTTCGTGATCTCCTTGACGACTTTCGTGCTCTTCACGACGGCCTCGCTCGCCCTGGTGCTCGTCCCCGGCCCCAACCACCTCTACATCGCCGCCAGGGGCCTGGCCCAGGGCAGGGCCGCCGGGCTGGCCAGCGCGCTCGGCGTGGAGACCGGGACGCTGGTGCACATCGCCGCCGCCGCGGCCGGGCTCTCGTACGTGATCTCGCGGTCGGCGACGCTGTTCGCGGTCGTCAAGTGGGCCGGCGTGGCCTACCTCGTCTACCTGGGCGTGCGCGCCTTCACCGCCAAGGAGGCGCAGGCCGGGACGCCGCCCGTGCAGCCGCTGGCCAAGGTGTTCCTCGAAGGGGTCCTGGTCAACGTGCTCAACCCCAAGGTGGCGCTGTTCTTCGTGGCGTTCCTCCCGCACTTCGTGGACCCCGGCGCCGGCTCGCCGGCGCTGCAGATCGTCGTGTTCGGCCTGACGCTGCTGCTCCTGGGGTTCGTCTCCGACGTCGTGTACGCCCTCACCGCCGGCACCCTCGGCACCCGCCTGACCAGGGGCGCCAAGGCTCTGCGGTACGTCAGCGGCGTCGTCTACCTGGGGCTCGGCGTGGCCATGGCGTTCGCCGGGAGAAAATGACCTATGGCGCCGAGGAAGCAGCAGGAGATCTTCGACGCGACCCTGTGGATGGTCGCGGAGAAGGGCTACGACGGGCTCACCGTCGAGGGGGTCGCCGAGCGCTCGGGGGTCAACAAGACGACGATCTACCGGTGGTGGCCGTCCAAGGCGGCGCTGCTGGGGGCCGCGCTGGTCGAGTCGGACGTGCTGGCGTTCGAGCCGCCGGACACCGGGTCGTTCCGCGGTGACCTGGTGACGCTGGTCGAGCAGGTCGGGCGGCTGCTCACCGAGCCGCCCGGCAGCGACATCGCGGTCGCGGCGCTGGCCGCCGTCGTGCGCCATCCCGAGCTCGACGTCCGCCGGTTCTTCGCCGACCGGTTCGCGCGGGAACGCGTGGTGTTCGAGCGCGCGGTGCGGCGCGGTGAGCTGAGCGCGTCCGCCGACCCGTTGCTGATCATGGATCTGCTGGCCGGGGCCGTGTGGATGCGCACGGTCTTCCGCGGCCTGCCGCTGCCCGGCGGCTTCGCCGAGAAGGCCGTCTCGGCCCTGCTCGACGCCTTCTGAGCAGTTGGCAGGTCAGCCGGCGGCGGCGAGGGCGGCCGGGATGCGGTCGAGCACCGGGTGCGGCACCAGACCGTAGGCGTAGAAGTCGACCGCCAGCGCGCCCGCCGCCTTCGCGCCCCTGGCCTTGGCCACCAGGCGGTCGGTGGAGTCGCTGTCGGGGTAGCCGGGCCGCAGCACCGCCCGCACCTCGCGGTCCTTGCCCACCGACCGCAGGTACGCGCCCACGTCGTCGGCCACCCGCGCCGCGTCCCGCGCGTACGCCAGCACGCCGAAGGCGGGCACCAGGTCGCCCAGCGCCACCAGGTCCACGCCGAGCTGCCAGGCGTCGTGGGCGGCCAGGCCCGGCGTCGGCAGGCCGTCGCGGTAGCCCTTCACCGCGCCGGTGGAGTCGATGAAGACCAGCTTGGAGCCCTCTTCCGCGACTGCCGACGACACCTCGGAGACCAGCGTGGTGACGGTCTCCGAGCGCGCCCGCGCGTACGCCACCACCTCGGGCCCGGCGTAGGCGGTGAGCGCCGCCCTGGTCACCTCGCCCTGCGCGGCCGGGTCGCCGTCGAAGACGCCGCCCACGATCCGCGCGCACTCCTCGCGCGCCACCTCGGCGTTCACGCCCAGGTCGGTGGCCCGGCGCATGCAGTAGTCGCAGAAGCAGAGCCCGAACAGGAACGTGTCCATGGGGCCGAGCTGCACGAACGAGCGCTGCGGCTGGACCGGCGTGAAGTGCAGCGCCTCGGCGACCACGCTCGCGACGCCCAGCCGGGCCACCGCCCTGGCCAGCGCGACCGAGTATGCGCGCACGTCGGGATGGGCCGGGCACAGGTCGACGAGCGAGCCGCGGTCGCCGAAGCAGTCGCGCACGGTCACGTCGGGGTGCTCGTTGCCGAGCGTGGCGTTGCGCAGGAAGACCGTCCAGCCGTGGAGCTTCAGGCCGCGCCCGGCGCACGCCTCGCGCAGCCCGTCGAGGGCGTGGACGTGGCCGGGCACGGGGGCGAGCCGCAGCCCGTCGAACAGCTCGGCCGGCGGGGTGAAGTGAGCGCCGTCGTGCCTGACGGTCAGCCGGGACAGTCCGTGCGGGGTGACGTCGCGCGCGGCGTGGTGGACGGCGCCGACCGTGACCCCGTCCACGCCGTACGCGCCGATCCTGTCGAGCACCCGCTCGACGCCCTCACCGTGCAGGTCCTCGGCGAAGACGTATACCGAACTGTCCACGTGCAGACCTTACGCGCTCTTGTGCGCGACGAAGTCGATCTCCACCAGGATGTTCATGAGCTGCGAGCCCACCGTCGTCCGCACCGGGTACGGCTGGGTGAAGTACGACTTGTACACCTCGTTGTACGCGGCGAAGTCCTCCTTCACGTTCTGGAGGTGGACCGTCGACTTGACGACGTCGTCGAAGCCGAGGCCGTGGGCGGCGAGGATGGCCCCGAGGTTCTTCATGACCTGGTGGGTCTGGGCGGCCACGTCGTCGCCGACGATCTCGCCGGTGTGCGGGTCGAGCGGGCCCATGCCGGAGGTGAAGACGAAGTCGCCCACCACGAGCCCCTGGGAGTACGCCCCGACCGGCGCGGCGCCCTCGGTGGTCTTGAGCTCTTTCTTCACGGAATCTCCCTAGAAATCGGTGTGAATCGTGCCGACGACACGGTAATCCCGGTCCACCAACGGCAGCACGCGCCACTTGTCGAACGCGGTGCACGGGTGTGAGATGCCAAAGGCCAGCAGGTCGCCCGGCTTGAGCCCGTCGGCCCGGACGACGGTGTGCTGGTCCTGCATCTTCGTGATCGTGACGCCGCTGCGGCGCGGCACCGGCAGGCCCTCGTCGTAGGGCGCGTCGCGCTTGCCCATGCCCACGATCGCAAGACCCGGCTCGGGCGTGGACAACACGTGCGCCCACACCTCAAGGGCCGGCCGCAGCTCGCCCTCCATCCGGTTGAACGGCGTGCGCTCCCGGTAGTAGCCGTCGTCGTGGGTGACGTACGCGCCGCTGCGCAGCAGGATCCTGGCGTGCGTGGTGACCAGCTCGCGCCCGATCACGTCGAACCACTGGCTGCCGCCGATCGTCAGGATCGGGGTGCGCACGCGGACGTGCTCGACGGCCTCCTGCAGCCCGCCCAGGTACCGCCGCACCTCGTCGGCGCTCTTCAGCGCCCCTTCGTACCCGGCGACGCCGGCCAGCTCGACGCCGGGCGTCTCCTGCGCGTACGCGGCCACCTTCAGCAGCTCGTCGAGGGTGCGGCAGCCGGCTCGTCCGCCTTCGTGCCCGAGCTCCACCAGCACCCGGAACGGCCGGGTCGAGGCGTGCCGGGCGAGGATGTCCACCCCGGCCTCGGAGTCGACGAAGCTGAGGAACTCGAAGGCGGGGTCGCGGTCGAGCTCTCCGGCGGCCCAGGTCAGCCCGGCGGTGTCGACGACCTGGTTGGCCACCATGATCCGGTCGCCGCCGTAGCCGCGGGCGATCCTGGCCTGCCGGGTCGTGGCGACCGTCAGCCCCCAGGCGCCCGCTTCGAGCTGCATCGCGGAGATCTCTGGCGACATGTGCGTCTTGACGTGCGGAGCCAGCTCCATGCCGTGGTCGCGGGCGAAGGCCGCCATCGTGGCCACGTTGTGCTCCAGCGCGTCGCGGTGCACGATCATCAGCGGAAAGCCGAGCTCGCCGTCGAGGACGGACTGCCCAAGGATCACCTGCACGACACCCCCTTTTATCCGCGTCTGACCTTATCCCAGGCGGGATCAGCGTGATCGAAGCGCCCGTCCGGGATTGGCTCCGGTCAGCTCGCCGCCGATCAGCACCCGCACACCGGAGACGAGCACGTCGTCCACGCCGTGCGCGGGGGTGCGCGGATCGGCGTACGTCGACCGGTCCGACACCGTGAGCGGGTCGAACACCACCAGGTCGGCGACGTGTCCGGCGCGTACCAGCCCGCGCCGGTCGAGCCCGAACCGCCGGGCCGGGTGGGAGGCCAGGTGCACGACCGCCTGCTCCCACGTCCAGTCGCCCAGCTCGCGGACGTGCCGGCCGAGGAACCTGGCGAAGGCCCCGAACCCGCGCGGATGCGGATGACCGCCCACGTAGATGCCGTCGGAGCCGCCGGTGTGGGAGGGATGGCGCAGGATCCGGCGTACGGACTCCTCACCCGCCGGGCCCTCGTCGGGACGCGCGGAGACGCACCCGGCCTCCAGCCGCGTCGCCACCAGCAGGTGGCGGCAGAAGGCGGCGGGCGTCATGCCGGCCCGCTCCGCGGCGTCCGGCAGGGCGAGCCCTTCGGCCCATTCCAGGCCGGGCGCGTGGGAGACGGTCAGCCGGGGGTAGACCTCGCCGAGCCCCGCCCACCAGTCGTCCAGCTCGGGCGAGGCGATCATCTCCAGTGCCGCGTCGGTGTCGGCGCCCGGCACGGACGGCGGCAGCACCACCATGGCCAGGATCGTGCTGCCGCGCAGGTAGGGGTAGGTGTCGAAGGTGAGATCGACGCCGTCGTCGTGGGCCCTGCCGACCAGTGGCAGCAGCACGTCGGCCGGCCCGTGCAGGTGGGAGACGTGCACGGCCGCGCCCGAACGGCCGGCGATGTCCACGACCTCCGCCATGCCGACCCCGGCGTTCGCGCCGTAGGCCCGCATGTGGGTGACGTACGGCAGGCCGCCGAGCGGCGCGCACAGGGCGGCCAGCTCGGCGGCGTCGGCGTAGCGGCCCGGCAGGTACTCCAGCCCGCTGGACAGCCCGACCGCGCCCTCGGACAGGCCGCGCTCGACCCGCTCGACCATCGCGGCCAGCTCCGCCCGCGAGGCCGATTCCGGCGACGGCCCGAGGACGTCGTAGCGGATCGTGCCGTGCGGCAGCAGGTAGGCCGTGTTCAGCGCCACCGCGCGGTCGTAGCCGTCGAGCAGCTCGGCCACGCTCAGCGGGCCCTCGTGCAGGGCGCCGTTGACGGCGGCGAAGTAGCGGGAGGCGTAGGCGACGGTCTCCGCCGACCCCGGCGCGAAGGACAGACCATCCTGTCCCAGGACGAACGTGGTCACCCCCTGCCGCAACGCCGCAAGCTGCACGGCCGGGTCGAACACGGCCGCGTCGCCGTGCGCGTGGCAGTCGACGAAGCCCGGCGCGACGAACCGGCCGGTCGCGTCGATCACCGTCCCGGCCTGCGCGCCGCCCAGCCTGCCGACCGCCGCGACCTCGTCGCCCGCGATGCCCACATCCGCCCGGTACGGCGGCGCGCCCGTGCCGTCGAGCACCCGGCCGCCGCTGATGACTACGTCGAACCTCACACCAAGATTCAATCAGAGCCGCGCGAGGACGCCGATGGGCACGTGACCGAGCGGACGACGGGCCGCTCGGCCAGCAGGTCCCTGGCCCGCGCGCGGGCGAGGTTCCAGCCGTTCCACGGGTCGGGACGGTCGAGCCCGTTGGCGCGGACCACGTCGGCCAGCACGCAACTGCGCTGCGGCTCGGGCAGCCGGTCGAGCGCGGGCACGGCCTCCGCGCCGAGGTCGCCCAGGTAGTCGGAGTCCATGTTGGTCACGCCGCGCACCTCGACCTGGGTCTGCGCGACCTGCAGATCGGGGTTCACCATCGCGAACGCCCCCAGGCCGAGCCCGGTGACCAGGACGATCGTGCGCGGCAGCCAGCCGGAGCCGCGGCCCGCCAGGCGTACCGCCCCGGCCAGCAGCACCAGCGCGAACAGCGCGCCCAGCCACCACACCGTCGCCTGCACCGAGATCCGCAGCCGTGACAGGCCGTAGGCGTCGGTGTAGAGGCTCATCCGGTGCAGGGCCGAGACCAGCACCACCATGGTCAGCCCGCACAACACGCCGAGCATGACGGCCAGCAGCCAGCGCTCGCCGCGCTCGGTCCGCAGCAGCCCCCCGGCCACCGCGACGATGCCCAGCACGAACACGCTGACCACCACGAGCTGGAAGAACCCCTGCCTGGCGTACTCGGCGTAGGTCAGGCCCGCCGTCCGCAGCACCCAGCCGTCGCCGCCGAACAGCACCCTGATCTGGACCGCCACGAACGCCGTGAACAGCAGGTTCACCGCGACCAGCGGAACCAGCCACACGCTCCTGCTCACGCCGAACTTGTGCTCAGGACCGACCGGGTCGATCACCGGCCGCAGCGCGACCAGCACCGTGGCGGCCAGCAGCACGGCGACGAACCCGAAGACGAAGATCCGCGAAGGCACCGAGTCGGCCCAGGCCGGGGTGCTGGTCAGGCGCTCGACGTACGCGGCGAACACCGCGTCGGCCGAGGCGAACAGCAGCCCGAACACCAGCACCAGCACGACCGTGATGCCGAGCCCCGCGAGCACCGGCAGGATCCGCCGCCTGGCGGTCAGCTTCCGCAACGGCCCGGCGAGGAACCACGGCACCGGGCCGAGCGCGAGCACCACGGACATGCCGCCCCTGATCACGCCCAGCCATCCCGCCCCCGCCCCGGACACCGCCAGCGCGCCCAGCCCGGCCCCCGCCATGAGCAGGATCGCGACCAGCCAGTCCGCGTCGCGCACGGCCGTCATGGAGATCAGCCAGTACGCCGTCATCCCGAACGCCAGCGTCCAGGGGGTCATCCTGCGCAGCACGGCCGGCAGCGCCGCCGCGCCGAGCACCATGGCGACGAGCACGATCCCCAGCCCGACCTGCGCGTCGGGCAGCGCCACGGCGGCGAACACGCCCGCGCCCGCGGCGGCCGGCAGCAGCCAGCGCGGCGGGGCGGGCAGCTCGGGCCTGGGAAAGAGCGGCGGCGGCACATAAGCCTGCCCACCCCCGCCCCCTGCCCGCCCGGCCCCCTGATAGGCGGCCTCCTGATGCGCTGCCCCTTGATGGGCGGCACCCTGGTGCGCGGCCCCCTGATGAGCGGCGCCCTGGGGCGCGGCGCCTTGATAGACGGCACCCTGGTGCGTCGCGGTCTGGTAGGCGGCCTGGTAGGCCGCCGTCCTGCGTGCTGAGCCCGCGCCCAGCGCCATGCCGAGCGCGCCGCCCAGGGCGGTCACCATGACGAGGGTGACGAGCGCGAGGCCGTCGCCGACGGTCATCGAAACCAGCACGGCCGCGAACAGACCGCCCAGGAACCCGACGATCAGCCCGAGGACCCCGCCACCGACCATCCTGGCCAGCCCCCCGCTCCCAACCCCCGCCGGAGCCGCCCCCGCCGACGTGGGCTGCGCCGGACCGCCCGCCTCATGGGCCCCGCCTCCCACAGGCACGCCGGCCCCTGTGGAGGCACCGACCCCCGCTGGCACGCCGACCCCCGTGGTGGCGCTGGCCCCTGTGGAGATGCCGGAGTCTGCGGGGATGCCGGAGCCTGTGGCGGCACCAGATGCTGCGGTGGCGCCAGCCGCTGTGGGGATGCCGGTTCCTATAGGGATGCTGTCCCCCGTGGGCGCCCCAGCCCCTGCGGAGGCCCCAGGCCCTCTGGGGGCGCCGGACCCTGCGGGTGCGTCGAGCCCTCTGGGGGTGCCGGACGCCGGGAGCGGGCCGGGGTCCGTCATTGCCGGCGCGGGCGGCGCGTTCTCGGCCGTGGCCGGCCGGACCGGCGTTCCCGAGGCAGCCGCGCCCTCCCTTGCCGTCGGGCCCTCCTCCGCCGTCGCACCGTGAGCGCCCGTCGCGCCCTCCCCCGCCGTCGCGCGCTGCGTGCCCATCGCGCCCTGACCGGCCGTCGCGCCCTGACCGGCCGTCGTGCCCTGAGCCGCCGTCGCGCCTTGAGCCGCCGTCGTGCCTTCAGCCGCCGTCGTGCCTTCAGCCGCCATCTGGGGCGCCAGGGGGCCGGGAGCCGGGGTGGGGGCGGCGTGGACGGCGCCGCCTGCGTGGGGGGCGGCGGCTGGGGGGAGCGGGTCTCTCAGGTGGTCGTCGTGGCTCCGGTTCGCCCCCGTGTCGAACGGTGTGTCCGTCATCGTCGTCCTTCCTGGTAGATCGACGACCATGCGGCACCCCGCGCACTCGTCGATGCGGATCGACCCCCCGTGCAGCTCCACGACCTCCTTGACGATCGCCAGCCCCAGCCCCGCGCCCCCGGAGTCGGCCGCGCGCCCCGCGTCCAGCCGGGAGAACCGTTCGAACACCCGCCCCCGGGCCGCCGCCGGGATGCCCGGCCCCTGGTCGGCCACCACCAGCCGAGCCCCGTCCCGCTCCGCGCCGCACGCCACCGTCACCACGCCCCCGGGAGGGCTGTGCCGTACGGCGTTGTCCAGCAGGTTCGCCAGCACCTGCGCCAGCAGGTCGGGATCGGCCCGCACCCCCAGCCCGGCGGGCACCGACGCCTCGATCGTGACGTCCTCACGGGCCAGCGACGCCTCCCGCACGGCCTGCTCGACCAGCGGCGCCAGCGCGACGGCCTCGGGCTCGATCAGCCGGACGCCGGAGTCCAGCCTGGACAGGTCGAGGAGCTGGGCGACCAGGCGGCCGAGCCGTTCGGTCTGGGCGAGCGCGGTCCTCATGGTGACCGGGTCGGGCGCGGAGACGCCGTCCACGACGTTCTCCAGCACCGCGCGCAGGCCGGTGATGGGGGTGCGCAGCTCGTGGCTGACGTTCGCGACGAGCTCGCGCCGCTGCCGGTCCACCTCGCCGAGGTCGGCGGCCATCGCGTTGAACGCCCTGGCCAGCTCGCCCACCTCGTCCCGCGAGGTGGCGCTGACCCGCAGGCCGTAGCTGCCCTTGGCGATCGTCTGGGCGGCCCTGGCCATCTGGCGCAGTGGCTTGGTCATGCCCATGGCCAGCACCTGGACCATGATCAGAGCGAGGATGACCGCGACCACGATCCGGACGTCCCGGGTGAACCCGGCGTTCAGCCCGACCTCGTTCACCACGAACGCGGTGCCCACCGCCAGCACGATGACGATGCCCAGCTTGACCTTGATGCGGCCGAGGAAGTCGAGCGGCCTCATTGCCGGACCAGGGCGTAACCCACGCCGTGGACGGTGCGCACCACGTCGGAGCCGAGCTTGCGGCGCAGCGCGCGGACGTGGCTGTCCACGGTCCTGGTCGCGGCGGCCTCGGAGAAGCCCCACACGTCCGACAGCAGCCGGTCGCGCTCGAAGACCTGCCCGGGGCGCTCGGCCAGCCGCCGCAGCAGGTCGAACTCGGTCCTGGTGAGCTGGGCCTCGATCCCGCCCACGAACACCCGGCGCGCGGCCGTGTCGATCTCCACCTCGCCCACCCTGATCACCGTGTCCTCGACGGCGAGCTGGGCGGCCCGCTCGACCCGGCGCAGCAGCGCGTGGATCCTGGCCACCAGCTCGCGCATGCTGAACGGCTTGGCCAGGTAGTCGTCGGCCCCCACCCCCAGCCCGACCAGCACGTCGGTCTCCTCGCCGAGCGCGGTCAGCATGAGGACGGGCACGGGGCGCGCCGCCTGCATCCTGCGGCACACCTCCAGCCCGTCCAGACCGGGCAACAGCCGGTCGAGGATCACCAGGTCGGGCTCCGCCTTCCCGTACTGGACGAGGGCGTCCTGCCCGTCGCCCGCCACCCGGACGTCGAAACCCTCGGCGGCCAGCCTGTTCCGCACGGCCAGTGCGATCGTCACATCGTCCTCGACCACGAGGACACGCCGCTGCTCTGCCACGTACGAAAGCCTAGAAGTGCGCTGTGCAGACGACACTCCATAATTTGTGCACATCTGGTGCAGACTTGCCGCGTGAACACCGCTGGCTACCTCAGCCGTCTGGGCCTGTCCCACCTGATAGACGCCCCCGCGAGCGCCGAGGGCCTGCGCGCGCTCCACGTGGCGCACGTCGAGAAGGTCGCCTACGAGGCGCTGGAGATCTGGCTCGGCCGTCCCACCTCCCTCGATCCCGTCGAGTCCGCCGAGCGCATCATCAGGGGCCGCGGCGGCTACTGCTACCACCTGAACGGCGCCTTCTCCGAGCTGATCAGGGCCCTCGGCTACGACGTCACCAGGCACGTCGGCGGCGTGCAGAACCCCGGCAGCGAGCCCGGCGTCACCGGCAACCACCTCGTGCTGACCGTGCGGGGCCTGCCGAGCCAGGACAACCCGGGCGGCGAGTGGCTGGCCGACCTCGGCCTCGGTGACGGGGTGCACGAGCCGCTGCCGCTGGTCGCGGGCGCGTACCGGCAGGGGCCGTTCACGTACGTCCTGCGGCCGTCGCAGGTCGCGCCCGGCGGGTGGCGGTTCGACCATGACCCGAGCGGTTCGTTCGTGGGGATGGATTTCGAGCGGGCCCCGACAGAGATGTCCGCTTTCGCTGATATGCACAGCCATTTGTCGACGTCACCGTCGTCAGGGTTCGTGCGCACCGCCGTCGTGCAGAGGCGCGACGCCTCGGGGGTGGACACGCTGCGCGGGCTCGTCCTGACCCGCGTCGGCGCCGGCAGCCACTCGATCACCCTGGACACGGCGCGCGACTACTTCGCGGCGCTGGCCGACGTGTTCTCGCTGACCTTCGACGACCTGACCGACCAGGACGAGGAGCGGCTGTGGAGCAGGCTGCACGACGCCCACGAGGCGTGGCTGACCGGCCGGACCGCGTGATGGCCGGGCGGGCCGGGCGAGCGCTATCGTGCACTCGACATGGCTGAGACCAGGAAGCTGGCCGGGCGCTACCGGCTGCTCAACCCCCTGGGCGCGGGGTCCGTACGGCTGGCCTTCGACGAGACGGAGCACCGCGACGTCGCGGTCAGGGAGCTGCGCATCCCGCCCGAGTTGCGCGAGTCCGCGCTGCACGAGGCGCGCAGGGCCGCGGGGCTGCGGCACGCCTCGATCGCCCGGGTGCTCGGCGTGCTGGTCGAGGACCGGGTGCCCTGGCTGGTCATGGAGTTCGTCTCGGGGGTGTCGCTGGAGCAGGCCGTACGCGCGCGGCAGCCGCTGCCTGTCGTCCAGGTGGCCAGGATGGGCGTCTGCGTGTTGTCGGCGCTGTCCGTGGCGCACGCGGCCGGGATCGTCCATGGGCAGGTCAGCCCCGGGAACGTGCTGCTGACCGGCACCGGGAGGGCGGTGCTCACCGGGTTCGGGGTGCCGAGCCTCAGCATGCGGCCCTCGGCCGACCTGTGGTCGCTGGCGGCCACGCTGCACTTCGCCGTCGAGGGCCGCCCGCCCGGCCAGGTGCCCGCCGAGGGCGCCGACCCGCTGCGGTCGCTGATCCGCGCCATGCTGCATCCCGCCGGGTCGCCGCCGGTGGAGGTGGTCCGCGAGACGCTGGAGAGGCTGGCTCTCGACCAGCCGCTCGACCAGGTCGTCCGCGCCCTTGGACCGCTCCCGCCCGCCGAGGTGGCCGAGATCGGGCTTGCCCTGCTCGACCAGCTCCAGGCCATGGGCGGGCGGCACGGGGCGGTGCAGCCGAGCGGCGTGCTCATCTCCGACCAGGGGCGGGCCACGCTGGTCGCGCCGCTGCGGTCGGGCACCGTCCCGGCGTACACGGCTCCGGAGGGGGTGGCGAGCCCGGCCGCCGACCTGTGGTCCCTGGGGGCCACCCTGTTCATGGCCGTGGAGGGGGTGCCGCCCGCGCCGGGGGCGTCGCTGGCGCGGGCGGGGGCGCTGGCTCCCGTCCTGGTGCGCCTCCTGTCCGGCAATCCGGCCGACCGTCCCGCCCCCGAACTTCTCCGGCACGAGCTGCGGGCGGTCATGGGCCCGCGCCGATGACCCGCGTGCCCGTCCTGCCGCGTCCCGTCGACGCCGCCACTCGGGACGCCGGCCGGTGGTGGCCGGTCGTGCCCGCGGCCGTCGCCGCGGCGGCCGGGTTCTGGGGGCTCTCGGGGCCGTCGTTGTGGCGGGACGAGTCGGTCAGCGCGCTGGTCGCGCGCATGCCGTTCGGCGAGCTGCGCCGCTTCCTGGCCGACCTCGACGCCGTCCACGCCCTCTACTACCTGCTCCTGCGGCCCTTCGCCGCGCTTCCCTGGCCGCCGGAGATCGCCGTCCGGCTGCCCTCGGTGCTCGCCTTCACGGCCGCCGCGCTCGGGGTCGCGGCCCTGGGCCGCCGCCTGGCCGGCACCCCCGCCGGCCTGTACGCCGGCCTGCTGTACGCCCTCACCCCCATCGCCGCCCGGTACGCCCAGGAGGCCCGCTCGTACGCCCTGGTGAGCGCGGTCGCCGTGCTGGCCACGTGGCTCCTGGTCAAGCTGCTCGACCGTCCCGGCGCGGGGGTCTGCGCGGCCTACGGCGCGAGCGTGGCGCTGCTCGGCTGGCTGCACCTGTACGCCCTGCTGCTCGTCCCCGCACACCTGCTCACCGCCTGGCTGCCCGCCCTCCGCCGCCGACTCACCGCGAACCCGATGCCCGCCGTCGTTCGGTCGTCGGTGGCGGTCGGCGCGGCGGGCGCGGCGCTCGTGCCGCTGCTCGTCCTGGCCGCCGGTCAGCGGGACGCCCAGGTCTTCTGGCTCAGGACCCCCGGCTGGGCCGAGCTGGCCGCCTTCCCCGGCGAGGTCGCGGGGGCGGGCGCGGTCGTGCTGTTCGCCGCCGCGCTGTGGGGAGCCGTACGCGCCCCGGCCGTGGCGGTGTGGGCGGTGCTGCCGGTGGCGCTGTCGTTCGCGATCTCCCAGGTCCAGCCCGTCTACCATCCGCGTTACGTGCTCTTCGCGGTCCCGCTGCTTGCGGTGCTCGCCGGGATCGGCCTGGCCGGGGTGCGGTGGCGGGCCGTGCCGGTCGCCGTCCTGGTGCTGTTCGCCGTGCTCGTGTCTCCCGCGCAGGCGGCGATGAGGCTGCCCGCCGCGCGTCCCGACGACCTGCGCGCACTGGCCGTCACGCTGGCCGCGGAGGAACGTCCGGGCGACCGGGTGTTGTTCGTGCCGCAGCGCTTCCGGCTGTTCGTGGCCGTGTACGGCGCCCCGTACGACCGCCTGACGGACCTCACCCGCGCGCCCGGCGCGCCCGGCCCGCGTACGGCCGCCGAACTGGACGCGGCCCTCAAGGGCGTGGACCGGGTCTGGCTCATCTCCCCCAGGATCGGGACGAAGTACGCCGACGACGAGCGCTACCGCACCCTCAAAAGAACGCTCGTCCCAGGACAGACCCGCACATACGGCTCGATCCACCTCACCCTCTGGTCCCGCAACAATTGAGATACATCGCGTCATGGAACCTCAGGCACGGGTCCACTCGTTGAACGGGCGACGCAGAATGTGGGAGAGGCGGGGCGCGGGCTCCGCGTTCGGAGGAAGCCAGGGATGTCGCCAGTTCAGAAGTACGTCATCGGCGCAGGCGCCGCGGTTCTGCTCTCGCTGATCTTCTTGCCGGGCTGGATCACCCTGCTGGTGGTGCTCGGCGCGGTCGCGGCGCCGGTGGTCGGCTACCTCATGCTCGACCCGTCGCAGCGCGAGCGGCTCAAGCGGGCCCGCAGGCGCGGGATCGGCGGCTGAGGCCCGCGGGCCGCGGCGGGGGTCGTCAGGCCCTCGCCGCGCTCAGCTCCGACCGCACCCGGCCGTGCACCCTGCGCTCGACGTAGAACGACAGGAACGGGACCGTGCCGCCGAGCATGACCCCGAGCATGTACGGCCAGCTCCAGCGCGCCTTCATGCCCAGGTTCATGACGGTGATGAGGTAGATCATGTACAGGCCGCCGTGGATGGGCGCGACGATCTTCGACAGCTCGGCGGCGCCGAAGCCGTAGCGCAGCACCATCGCGACGCACAGGATGAGCAGCATGACGCCGACCACGTAGGCGAGCACCCGGAAGGGCTTGAGAGCCGATTCCACCGTTAACCTTCCAGAACCATCTCGGGGGACTTGTCGCGGTCCCGATCCGCCCGCACGGCATCGCGTACGAAGTGGAACCACATGAAGACGGCGAATCCAGCGAAGATCCACCAGTTTGCGGCATAAGCCAGGTTACGCCAGGTCAGCGTGCCACCGACCTCCGGCGGCCGGACCTTCACCTGCGTGAGCGAGCCGGACGGCGGCTGGGCCACCAGGAAACCGGTCCGCAGCTTCTGGCCGGTCCACAGGTTGATCAGCTCGCCGGTGGACACGGTCTGCACCTGCCCCGGAGGCAGCCCCTCCGCCCGCCGCTGGACGCTGTCGGTGCCCTGCTGGCCCCGCAGCCGCCCGTGCACCGTGACCCGGCCCTGCGGCACGGCGGCGACGCCCGGATCGTCCGCCTCGTCCGCCCAGCCGCGCACGACCGGCATCAGCGTGCCGTCGTCGAGCCTGATCGGGGTGAGCACCCAGTAGCCGTGGCCGCGTGAGACGTTGCCGCCGGGGGCGTCGACGTCGGGCCGCCGGTCGGCGACCAGGAGCTGCCGGGCGGCCTCGTACGTGCCCTCGGCGGCGACCCTGCGGCCGACGGCCTCGCCGTCCATCTGCCCGCCCACCTGGGCCAGCATGGCGACGCCCACGGGGGCCGGATCGACGGCCGCGTGCGGCTTGCCGGAGTCCTGGAACACGCCGAGCTGCCAGCGGCCGAGCAGGATGAAGGCGACGAGGACCCCGATCGTCAGCAGATGCAGCCCCACGACGCGGGGTGAGAGCAGGGTCCGGAGCATGCCTCAAAGCTATCCGCCGGGTGGAGTGGTCCCCTCATCAGCCCATGCCTATAGGTAGTGGCAAAGGGGTGCAAATGGACCATGCCATCGCGCTAGGCTGCTGGCCATGTCTGACCAGCATATCGATCCCGCGGGCAACACCCAGCAGTTCCGCGCCTTCGCGCAGCGCCAGGAGCAGGAGGCCGCGGCGGCCCCCAAGAAGTCGCCGCTGCTGCCGATCCTCGCGGTCGCCGTGGTGATCGTGATCATCGGCGTCGCCGCCTTCCTGCTGCTCCGCTAGCACCCAACCGCATACGGACACCCCACCCGCCCCGACGCCGTGGCGGGTCTTTGCCGTTTCCGCACATGCTGGACATACCGGCCAGTCGGTTTGGCGGGCTCATATCTGGACACCTCTGGACCGGCGACCGGCGGCTGACTACATTGGACGACATGTCCAATACACCGGACATCGAGCCGGTCAGGAGGTTCAGTGGCTGAGCCAGGAGTGGTGATCATCGGCACCGGCTTCGCCGGGATCGGCATGGCGATCAAGCTCAAGGAGGCGGGCTACCACGACTTCGTGATCCTGGAGAAGGCCGCCGACCTCGGAGGCACCTGGCGGGACAACACCTACCCCGGGTGCGCGTGCGACGTGCCGTCGCACATGTACTCCTACTCGTACGAGCTGAACCCCGGCTGGTCGCGGATGTTCGCCCCGCAGGCCGAGATCCAGGACTACATGCGCACGTGCGCGGACAAGTACGGAGTGACCCCCCACATCCGCTACAACAAGCACGTCACGTCCCTGGAGTACGACGACGACCACCGGTCCTGGACGGTCACCACGGACGACGGCGCAACCATGCGGACGAACGCGATCGTTTCCGGCATCGGCGCCCTCCACATCCCGAAATCTCCGGAAATTGCGGGGAGGGAATCCTTCGCCGGCCCCTCCTTCCACTCCGCCGAATGGGACCACTCGGTCGATCTGACCGGCAAGCGCGTCGCCGTCGTCGGCACCGGCGCGTCCGCCGTCCAGTTCGTCCCCCAGCTCGCCCCCCGGGTGCGCGAGCTGACCGTCTTCCAGCGCACGCCGCCCTGGATCCATCCCAAGCCCGACTTCGCCTTCTCCCCCGCCGCCCGGCGCGTCCTGGCCCTGCCCGGCATGGCGCGGGCCCTGCGCGGAGCCATCTACTGGGCGCTGGAGAGCCGGGCGCTCGGCTTCGCGGTGCACCCGCGCCTGATGAAGGCGCACGAGGTGCTGGCGCTCAGGCACCTGGCGGCGCAGGTGCCCGATCCCGGCCTGCGCCGCAGGCTGACGCCCGGCTACACGATCGGCTGCAAGCGCGTGCTCGTCTCCAGCGACTACTACCCGGCCCTGACCAGGCCGGACGTCACCCTCGTCACCGACGCCATCGCCGAGATCCGGCCGCGCTCGATCGTCACCACGACCGGCGCGGAGCACCCGGCCGACGTGATCGTCTACGGCACCGGCTTCAAGGTCGTGGAGGCCCTCCAGGACCAGCGCATCACCGGCCGGAACGGCCTGAAGATCCAGGACGCCTGGCAGCACGGCATCGAGACCTACCACGGCATCACGACCACCGGCTTCCCGAACCTGTTCTTCCTGCTCGGCCCGAACACCGGGCTCGGGCACAACTCGGTCGTCTTCATGATCGAGTCGCAGGTCCGTTACGTCATCGAGTGCCTGCGCCTGCTCTCCAGGACCCAGGCCAGGGCGCTGGACGTCAGGAAGGACGCCCAGGACGCCTTCAACCGCCGGCTGCACGCGCGCCTGGACCCGCTCGTGTGGAACGCGGGCGGCTGCCGCTCCTGGTATCTGGACGAGCACGGAGTGAACCGGACGATCTGGCCGGGCTTCACCTTCGAGTACTGGGCCCGTACGCGGAAGGTGCGGCCGGAGGCGTACGAGCTCATCTACTGAGGACGGCGGGTCACCTGCGGCCCAGCGCCTTGAGCTGGACGGGGGTGAGCGCGGAGACGTTCTGGTCCACCGGCGCGTCGGCGTACTGGTGGATGGTCCAGGTCTTCCAGTCGGCGGGGGCGGTCACCTGGCCGGGGCCCTTGCCGTAGCGGGCCACCCACAGCGGATACTGCTGGAGGCCGTGGCCGTACTCGTCGGCGAAGTTCCAGCCGCTGTAGAACAGCGGCGTGACGCCGGTCCTGGCCTGGACGTGCGCCAGCCACTTCTTGGCCCAGGCGTTGACCTCGGTCACGGACCGGCCGTCGGTGGTCTCCAGGTCGAGCGCGAGCAGGTCGCCCTTGGCGGCCGGCTGCCGGTCGACCACGGACAGGAAGTGGTCGGCCTCGGCGATCGGGTCGTTCGACGGGTGCCCGTAGTGGTAGGCGCCCCGCACCTTGCCCTTCGCGCCCAGGTCGGCCCAGTGGCGGGCGAAGGAGGCGTCCACGCGGGTGGCGCCCTCGGTGGCCTTGACGATGCCGAACGCGGCGCCGCTGGCGGCCCAGTCGTGGTCCGGCTGGTAGTGGGAGACGTCCTGGCCGTAGGTGAGGCCGTCGGCGTGGGCGGGGGCGGACGTCAGGCCGAGGCCCGACACGGCGGCGGTGGCGGCCAGCAGGGCGCTCGCGTACAGCTTCTTGACGTTCGGCTTCACGGGGTTCCTCCTGAGGGCAGGCGGCAGCCGCCCACGGGTGTCTGTCGGATGCCGCGACGGCGGCTGATGAGCTGCGGCAGGCGGTTCCCGCCCGGCGGCATGGCGCGTCGCGATGCCCGTTACAACCCCGTGACCTGGGCAAACATTCCCTCATGCCGGGGTCAAGCCGGCGAGTGGCGGCGGCCCGCGAGGGGGCCGCCGCCGTGCGCGCTCAGCGCGGGTCGACGACCAGGGCGCTGCCGCCGCCCCGCCGTACGGGCTCGGCGACGGCCTGGACCAGGCCGTGGCCGCGCAGTTCAAGCGCCGTGGCCGCGCCGATCTCGGGGTTCAGCGCGAAGCCGTGCCCCTTGGCCTCCAGCTCGGCCCGGTACTTGTCGAGGAACGCCTGCTCAGCCTGCGTCTGGGCGGTGTTGCGCTGCGTGGCCCGCGGCGCGGCGAGGGCGTCGGGCAGGCTCATGCCGAATTCGTACCGGTTGACCAGGATCTGCAGCACGGTCGTGATGATCGTCGAGCCGCCCGGCGAGCCCGCGGCCAGCACCGGCCTGCCGTGGTCGAACACCAGCGTGGGCGCCATCGACGAGCGCGGCCGCTTGCCGGGGCCGGGCAGGTTGGGGTCGCCGGGAGCGGGGCCGAAGGTGAAGTCGGTCAGCTCGTTGTTGAGCAGCACGCCGCGGCCCGGCACCACGATGCCGTTGCCGCCGGTCGACTCGATGGTGAGGTTGTAGGCGACCACGTTGCCCCAGCGGTCGGCGACGACCAGGTGCGTGGTCTCCGGCCCCTCGTCCGCGATCGGGGTCGCGGTGCCGGTCGGGGTGGCGCAGGCGCCGTACGTGCCGTCGGGGCTGCCGGGGGCGACCGGGCTGGTCAGGGCCCTGTCGCCGATCAGGCAGGCGCGCTCCTTGGCGAACCCGTCGGACAGCAGCTCGCGCAGCGGCACGCCGGGGACGTCGCCGACGTAGGCGTTGCGGTCGGCGAAGGCCAGCCTGGACGCCTCCAGGTACTCGTGCAGGCCCACCTTGGGCAGGGCTTCGAGGATGTTGAGCGCCTCGCCGACGGTCGAGCCGCCCGACGACGGCGGGGCCATGCCGTAGACGTCCATGCCGTTGTAGGAGATCTTGGTGGGCTCGCGCAGGAGGGCGCGGTAGTCCCGCAGGTCCGACAGCTCCATCAGGCCGGGCCGGACGTTGCGGGTGCTGCCGGGGGTGACCGGCGGCTTCTTCACGGTGGCGACGATCTCCGCGCCGAGCCGGCCGCCGTACAGCCAGCCGGGGCCGCGCCGGGCCAGTTCCCGGTACGTGTTCGCCAGCTCCGGGTTCCGGAACACCGAGCCGACCGGCGGCGGGGCGCCGTTCGGCAGGTAGAGCCGGGCCGTCGAGGCGATGTCCTTGAAGCGGCCGGCGTTCGCGGCGGTCTGGTCGTGGAACGTCTGGTCCACGACGAAGCCGCGGGAGGCCACCTCGATGGCGGGCTGGAGCGCCTGGCCGAGCGAGAGGGTGCCGAACCGGCGCAGGGCCAGGTCCCAGTGCGCCAGCGTGCCGGGCACGCCCGCCGACAGGCCGCTGGTGACGCCCTCGTCGAACGGGATGCCCTCGAAGCTGGTCGCGGTCATCGCGCGCGGGGCGGTCTCGCGGCCGTCGATGGTGACGACCTTGCGCTGCCTGGCGTCGTACAACACCATGAAGCCGCCGCCGGTCAGGCCGGCCGAGTACGGCTCGGTCACCCCGAGCACGGCTCCGGCGGCCACGGCCGCGTCGACGGCGTTGCCCCCGCGTCTCAGCACGGAGATCGCGGCCTTGCTGGCGTCGAGGTCGACGGTGGCGACGGCGCCTCCGTACCCCTCGGCGACCGGGGCCTTCTGCTGGGGGCCCGCGGACGCGGGCGCGGCGGGCAGGAGTGAGATGAGGACTGCTGCTGCGGAGAAGATCACACGGCGCATGGTGTCCACGATGACCCAGCTACGCCCGTCGTGGTAGGGCCCCCTCGGACAAGGGGATGATGTCGCGCGCGCCGCCGGTGGCCTAGCGTGGAGGCGTGCGCTGGAAGTCCGGTTTCGACCCTTATCTCGCCCTCATCGTGGCGGTCGCCCAATTGGTGATCGCCCAAGGCGCGACGTGGGGACAGCGTCTCCTCAGGGAGCAACTCGACCCCTACGCGTACGCGTTGCTGCTGGTCGGGCCGCTGGCCATCCTCTTCCGCAGGCGGTTCCCCCTGCTGACGGTCGCCGTCGCGCTCGGCGCGATGGACCTGTTCCTCATCGGCGGCTACGCCTACGGCCCCGCCTTCCTCAGCCCAGGTGTCCTCCTGTTCCTCCTGGTCACGGGCGGCAGACGGCTGATGGCCTGGACGATGGCGACCATGACGGTGACCTCGCTCCTCAGCTACGCCTGGTGGGTGGGCAACCGCGACCTGTTCCACAGCGTGTCGATCCTCGCGTTCATCCTGCTGTTCATGGTCGTGGCCGAGCTGGTCAGGATCGTCAGGGAACGCCGGGCCGAACGCGAGCGCGTCGCGGAGGAGGAGGCCAGGCGGCAGGCCAGCGAGGAGCGCCTGACCATGGCCCAGGAGCTGCACGACGTGCTCGCGCACAACATCTCGCTCATCCACGTGCAGGCCAGCACCGCGCTGCACCTCATCGACGCCAACCCCGAGCAGGCCCGCTCGGCCCTGGCCACGATCAAGACGGCGTCCAAGGAGGTGCTGGGCGAGATGCGCTCGGTGCTCAACGTGCTGCGCGACGGCGCCCCGCGCTCCCCGACGGCCGGGCTCGACCGGCTCGACGACCTCGTCCAGCGTTCGGGGATGGAGGTCTCGCTCAGGCGGGTGGGG
The DNA here is from genome assembly GCF_042878785.1 of Nonomuraea sp. NPDC003560. Classification (NCBI taxonomy): domain Bacteria; kingdom Bacillati; phylum Actinomycetota; class Actinomycetes; order Streptosporangiales; family Streptosporangiaceae; genus Nonomuraea; species Nonomuraea sp. NPDC003560. The sequence goes on from NZ_JBIAOF010000003.1 coordinate 636,381, forward strand.
TCGCGGCCGCTGCCGCCGCAGGTCGAGCGGGCCGCGTACCGGATCGTGCAGGAGTCGCTCACCAACGCCGCCCGCCACGCGCCCGGCTCGCGGGTGTCGGTGCGCCTGGAGTACGGCGCCGGGGAGCTGGTCATCGTGGTCGCCGACACGGGGGCGACCAAGCCCGCCGTGCTGTCGGAGGAAGGCAGCGGCAACGGCATCCCCGGCATGCGCGAGCGCGCCTCCGCACTGGGCGGCACGCTCGTCGCCGGCCCGTCGGGCGGCGGCTTCCAGGTCGAGGCCCGTCTGCCCCTACCCGAGGAGAACCCAACGTGATCAAGGTGTTGCTCGCCGACGACCAGGCGCTGGTCCGGGCGGGCTTCAAGGCCCTGCTGGACGCCCAGCCCGACATGACCGTGGTGGCCGAGGCGGCCGACGGCGCGGAGGCGGTGCGCCTGGCCGGCGAGCACGCCCCGGACGTCGTGCTGATGGACATCCGCATGCCCGGCACCGACGGCCTGACCGCCACCCGCCTGATGCCGCCCGGGCCGCACATCATCATCCTGACCACCTTCGAGCTGGACGAGTACGTCTTCGAGGCGCTGCGCGGCGGCGCGTCCGGCTTCCTGGTCAAGGACACCGAGCCGGCCGAGCTCATCCAGGCCGTGCGGGTGGTGGCGGCGGGCGAGGCGCTGCTGTCGCCGAGCGTGACCCGGCGGCTGATCGCCGAGTACGCCTCGCGCGCCAAGGAGCCGGTCGCCACCCAGGGCCTCGACCAGCTCACCGAACGCGAGCGCGAGGTGCTCTCCCTGGTCGGCACGGGCATGACCAACGACGAGATCGCCGCCAAGCTGTTCATGTCGCCGGCCACGGCCAAGACCCACGTCAGCCGGGCCATGATGAAGCTGCACGCCCGCGACCGCGCCCAGCTCGTGGTCATCGCCTACGAGTCGGGCCTGGTCAAGCCGGGCTGGCTCTGACGGCGGCCGGTCCCGGGCCGAACCACGCCCGCGCGGCCTCGGCCAGGCCGCCGGCCCCGGCCCAGGCGACGTACCCGTCGGGGCGGACGAGCAGCACGTCGGCGGGCGGCTCGGCGCACCGCGCCCGCACCACGTCGATCCAGCCGCCCTCGGGCAGCACCGGGTCCGGGCCGTCGCGGAGGTCGAGCAGCAGCGGGCGTCCGGCCCGCAGCAGCCCGGCGGTCCGCTGCTCCCCCGCCGCCGTGCTCAGCGGCAGGTCGGGGAGGAACCGGCCGGCGAGCGGATGCGGGTGCTCCAGCCCGGGCGCGGGCGGGTAGCGGGTGTCGGAGCCGTGCAGGAGCGCGGCGAGCCGGCGCAGCGGCTGCTCGTCGGCGAACAGCTCGGCGAGCAGCGCGCGCAGGGCGTCGCCGTCCTCGCCGGGGGCCCGTTCCAGCGCCGCCTGGGCGCGGGTCTGGGCCAGCGCCCGCGCGGCCACCGGACGGCGCTCCTCCTCGTAGGTGTCGAGCAGCCCGGCGGGCACCCGCCCGAGCAGCACGGCGGCCAGCTTCCAGGCCAGGTTGGCCGCCTCCGTCAGGCCGACGTTGAGCGCGGACCCGCCGGCCGGGAACAGGTGGGCGGCGTCCCCGGCCAGGAACACCCGCCCGGCCCGGTAACGCTCGGCGAGCCGGGCCTGGGCGACCGTGCCGGACAGCCAGATCGGCTCCCCCAGCGGCAGGTCCCGCCCGATCACCCGGCGTACGGCCGCGCGGAAGTCGTCCTGGGTCACCGGGCCGCCGGGCAGCGTGCCGCGCTCGCGCACGCCCGCGATGAGCACGCCGGGCCGCAGCGAGGTGAGCAGCAGGCGGCCGGCCGGGGTGCGGTTCCAGCCGGGTTCCAGGCCCTCGACGCGCGGCGCCTGGAACGGGCCCTGCTCCTCGCAGGCGAAGTGGCCGAGCCGCAGCACCTCGTCGTCGGTGGTGCCCGGGAAGCCGATGCCCGCCAGGGCGCGGACGGTGCTGTGCCCGCCGTCGCAGCCGACCACGTACCGGGCGCGGGCCCGGCCGGTGGACAGGTCCAGCGTGACGCCCTCCTCGTCCTGGGCCAGCCCGAGGACCTCGTGGCCGCGCCTGATCTCGGCCCCGAGCCGGACGGCCCGCTCGGTCAGCAGCCGTTCCAGCCGGGGCTGCTGGATCAGCAGCAGCCGCAGCGGCATGTCGTCGTGCCCGGCGAAGCGCAGCGGCACCTGCCCGAACGGGAACCCCGGGGCGGGGCCGGCGAAGCCGCCGCCCTCGGCGAGAAGGCCGAGCAGGCCGCGGTGGCCGAGCAGCTCCACGATCTGCCCGGCGAGCCCGTTGGCCTTGGGCAGCTCGCTCGGTTCCGGGCGTTTGTCCAGCACGATCGGGCGTAATCCGGCCAGCGCCAGCTCGCCCGCGAGCATGAGCCCGACCGGGCCCGCTCCCACGATCATCACGTCGTCCATGCCTGTCAGGCTAGATTGACAAAATCCCGTCTGTCAATCTAGCCTGACAACGTGGACATGGAAGAGCTGTCTCAACGCATCAGGTCGAACGACCCCGCCCTCGGCCTGCGGGCGGTGGGCGCGCTGCACCGGCTGGCCGAGCAGGTCGAGGCGGCGTCGGTGGCGGCGGCCAGGGAGCAGGGCTGGACCTGGGAACAGATCGGCGACGCGCTCGGCATGTCGCGGCAGTCCGTGCACGCCAGATACGGAAAGTGAGGATCGCCATGTTCGGCAAGGAGAAGAGCCCCTTCGCGGCCGTCGTCAGCGCGGCGCTCGACGAGGCCAGGCAGCGCGGCGACCGGCGGCTCGGCACCGAGCACCTGCTGCTCGGCCTGCTGCACGATCCCGCCGCCGAGCCGGCGCGGGCGCTCGGCGTCGACCTGGCCGGGGCGCGCGCCGCGCTCGACGAGCTCGACCGCGAGGCGCTGCGCTCGATCGGCCTCGACCTCGGCCAGGCCCCGCGCGCGACGCCCCGCCGGCATCCGCCGGTCCCCGGCACCGCGCTCACGTCGAGCGCCCGCGCGGTGATCAACGCCGCCATCGGGGCCACCCGGCGGAAGACCAGGCCGCAGGCGCCCCGCCACCTCCTGCTCGCCCTCCTGGAGCGCGACCGCCACGACCCGGTGGCCCGGCTGATCGACCAGCTCGGGATCGACCGCGCGGCCGTCCGTGCCCGGGTCGCCTGATCGGCGACACGGGAGAAATCCGGTTGAAGCCGCGGCCGGGGCGCTGACATGGTCGAAGGATGCGGCGTACATACGATGACCTGGTCGAGGAGGCCGACACGGTGTCCGTGGCCGGCTGGGACTTCTCCTGGCTGGAGGGCCGGGCCACCGAGGAGCGGCCTTCGTGGGGCTACTCCCGCCTGCTGGCCGGGCGGATGGCGGGGGCGCGGGCGGCGCTCGACGTCCAGACCGGCGGGGGCGAGATCCTGGCCGGGCTGCCCACGCTGCCGAAGGTTACGGTGGCGACCGAGTCGTGGCCGCCCAACCTGGCGCTGGCCGCCGCCCGGCTGCGTCCGCGCGGCGCGTACGTGGTGGCCGACGACGACGAGCCGCGCCTGCCGTTCCGCGACGGCGTCTTCGACCTCGTGGTCAGCCGCCATCCGGTGGCGACCTGGTGGGCGGAGATCGCCCGGGTGCTGCGTCCCGGGGGCGCGTACTTCTCGCAGCAGGTCGGCCCGCGCAGCGTGTTCGAGCTGACCGAGTTCTTCATGGGCCCCCAGGACGGCTCGGCCCGCGACCCGCGCCAGGCGGAGGCGGAGGCGGAGGCGGCCGGGCTGGAGGTGGTCGACCTGCGGGCCGAGCGGCTGCGCATGGAGTTCCGCGACATCGGCGCGGTGATCTACTTCCTGCGCAAGGTGATCTGGATCGTGCCCGGCTTCTCGGTCGCCCGCTACGGCGACAGGCTGCGCGAGCTGCACGAGCTCATCGAGGCCGAGGGCCCGTTCGTCGCCCATTCGTCCAGGTTCCTCATCGAGGCCCGGCGGCCCTCAGCGCACCCGTCCTTCGGCCGATGAAACGCACCGGCGCGCTACCGCCTCAGGCGTACGCCGGGCCCGCCTGAGCACTCCCCGGGGCGCAGCGGCGGCGGCTCCCGGGGGGCGATTCGCCGCGCCGCGCGAAGGCGGACCCTGGAGGCAGGACGAAGGAGGAAGTCATGCATCCGCATCTCTGGCCGGTCTTCCCGGTCTTCTGGGGCCTGTTCTGGGTCGCGCTCATCGCGCTCGCCGTCACCGCCCGTCGCAAGGGCTGGTGGGGGCGTCGCCCGGCGGCCGTCCCCGACCGGCCCACCGCGTCGGCGGAGCAGATCCTGGCCGAGCGGTACGCCCGCGGCGAGCTGGGCGACGACGAGTTCTTCGAGAAGATGTCCGTGCTCAAGGGCGCAACCACCTAAACATCACTAAGGGTACAAGAACTGTCACTGGCCGCATCCAGCCTGCCGCGTTACGTTTCCCCCGAAAGCATCGCGCGCGACCGGGGAGGGCTGAGCGTGGAGGCGGTCACCCTGTTCGCCGGGGGCGTGGCAGCCGGGCTGGTGGCGGGCACCGCCTCGTGCACGGCCGCCCAGGGCGGGCTGCTCGTGGGCCTGGTCGGCCACCGCCCCGGCCGCGACCCGGCGCTGGTGGCCTGGTTCCTGGCCGGCCGGCTGGCGGCGTACACGCTGGTGGGAGCGCTGCTCGGGCTGCTCGGCTCGGCGGTCGGCCTGCCGCCGCGGGCGCGGGCCGCGCTCCTGGTCGCGGCCGGCTGCGCCGTGATCGTGTTCGCGATCCGGCTCATGCGCGGCGGGCGGCACGCGTGCGCCGAGCCCGTCCGGCCGTCCGGGTACCAGGCGCCGCTGCTGGGGGCGGCCACCGTCCTGGTGCCCTGCGGGGTGACGATCGGCATGGAGATGCTCGCCGTCTCCAGCGGCTCGCCGCTGTCGGGCGCGGCGGCCATGGCGGGGTTCGTGGTCGGCACGGCGCCCGCGTTCGCGCTGCTCGGCTACGTGCTGCGGCGGATCTCCCGCACCCGGCTGGCCAGGTTCGCCGGGGTCGTCGCCGTCGCCGCCGGGCTCTGGACCGTCGTGGCCGGGCTCAACCTGGGCGGCTGGACGGGTGAGGCCGCACCGGCCGCCGCCGGGCCCGCCGGGCCCGCCGCCCGGACCGTCACGGTCTACGCCACCCGCGAGGGCTACCGGCCCGCCGCCGTGTCCGTCCCGGCGAACGTACCGGTCGAGGTCATCTTCAAACTGGTCGAACCGGGCTGCACGGGCACCGTCACCATCGACGGGCGCGACGTGGCCCTGCCCGCCACCGTACGGCTGCCGCCCCACCGCCCCGGCTCGCTGCGTTACGTGTGCGGGATGGGGATGTATTCCGGGTTCATCAGGTTCTCCTAGGGCCGTTGTCGGCGATTACGGTTCGCGATCGTATGATCACGTGCCACTCTGTCGCCATGGCCTGGTGGCAGGGAGAGGTGGCGACGCCGGCCGTTCCGGCGCCACGGGTGGGTGACGAGCCGGAGTTGCTGGTGGCCGCGCAGCAGGGCGACGCCCAGGCGGCCCACCGGCTCGGCAAGCTCTACGCCCAGCGCGGCGACCGCGCGGCGGCCCGGCTCTGGTGGGAGCTGGCGGCGGCGGGCGGCAACGTCGACAGCGCGTACAACCTGGGCGTCTGGCACGAGAAGCACGGCAGCCTGGAGGAGGCGGTCATCTGGTACGAGACCGCCGCGGCCACCGGCGACGCGGAGGCCGCCGCCAACCTGGCCACGCTCCTGCTCGAACAGCGCGGCGACGCCGGCGCCGCGCGGGCCTGGTTCGAACGCTCGGCCCTGGCCGGGTCGCGCGCCGCGGCCCGGCGGCTGGCGCTGCTGTGCGAGGACACCGGCGAGACCGGCGTGGCCCGCGAGTGGCACCGCAGGGCGGCCGACGACGGCGACATGGCCTCGGCCCACGACCTCGGCTTCCTGGCCTACTCCGCCGGCGAGGACGAGGAGACCGTGCGCTGGTGGGAGTACGCCGCCAGGGGCGGCCACGCCGACTCCGCCCACTGCATGGGCCTCTACCTGCACGCCAGCCGCGACCCGGAGGGCGCCGAGGCCTACTACCGGCTGGCCGCCAAGAACGAGCACCCGGGCGCCGCCTCCCGGCTCGGCGCCATCGCCCTGTCCCGCGGCGATCTGCGTACGGCCCGCGCCTGGTACGAGCGGGCGGCCGCCGCCGGAAGGCTGGAGGACCAGCGCATGGCCGGGTTCGTCTGCGTGGAGCTCGGCGACACCCCGGCGGCCAGCCACTGGTTCGGCAGGGCGGCGGCGGGCGGCGACGCCGAGTCCGCCTTCAACTACGGCCTGCTGCTGATCGCCGAGTTCGGCGACCTGGCCGGCGGCCGCCACTGGTTCCGCCAGGCGGCGCGGGCGGGCCACCACGGCGCGGCGGTCGAGCTGGGCGGGCTGCTGACGGTCGCCGGCGAGCTGGGCGAGGCCGAGGAGTGGCTGGCCGACCCGCCACCGCAGACGTGGGCGCGCACCGCCGAGCCGGAGCTGGCCGCCCGCGCGGAGCTGGCGGCCGCGGCCACCGGCCGCAGGGGCGGCGTGCCGCTGTCGGTGCCCGACCTGACGGAGGTGCTGGGCACCTGGGACCTGGTGACCAGGCCGCTGCACGACCACTCCGACGTGATCGGCTGGCTGGTGGAGCGGAGCGGGGTGCACCGCAGCGCGGTCGAGCACCTGGCGTCGGTGCGCGGCACGCTGCTGCGCCCCGGCAGCGCGCCGTGGCCGGGCACGGGCGAGATCCAGCACGTCCTCGCCACCGCCCGTGACCTGCGGCGCCGCCTGGGAGTGCGTTAGGGGCGCGACCGCCGGCCGCGCCCCCGGAAAGGATCAGAGAACGTCGGCGACCGGCGTGTACGGCAGCCCCAGCGCCTGGGCGACCGGCTCGTTGGTGAGCAGGCCGTCATGGGTGTTCAGACCGCCCGCGAGGCCCTGGTCGGCCTTCAGCGCGTCGCGCCAGCCCAGGTTGGCCAGCTTGACCGCGTACGGGAGGGTCGCGTTGGTCAGGGCGTAGGTGGAGGTGTTGGCCACCGAGCCCGGCATGTTGGCCACGCAGTAGAAGATCGAGCCGTGCACCGTGTACGTCGGCTCGGCGTGCGTGGTCGGCCGCGAGTCCTCGAAGCAGCCGCCCTGGTCGATGGCGATGTCCACGAGCACCGAGCCCGGCTTCATCCGCGCGACCAGGTCGTTGGAGACCAGCGTCGGGGCCTTGGCGCCGGGGATCAGCACCGCGCCGATGACCAGGTCGGCCTGCAGGACCTCGCGCTCGATCGCGTACGAGGTGGACACGAGGGTCTTCAGCCGGCCCTGGTAGATGGCGTCGATGTGGCGGAGCCGGTCGATGTTGGTGTCGAGCACGGTCACGTCCGCGCCCATGCCGACGGCGATCTGCGCCGCGTTGAGGCCCGAGACGCCGCCGCCGATGACGACGACCTTGGCCGGGGCCACGCCGGGCACCCCGCCGGGCAGCACGCCCCGGCCGCCGTTGAAGCGCATGAGGTTGTAGGCGCCCACCTGCGGCGCGAGCCGGCCCGCGACCTCCGACATCGGGGCGAGCAGCGGCAGCGTGTGGCCCACCTGCACGGTCTCGTACGCGATGCCGGTCGTCCTGGCGGCGAGCAGGGCGTCGGTGCACGGGCGGGAGGCGGCCAGGTGCAGGTAGGTGAACAGGACCAGGCCCTCGCGCAGGCGGTGGTACTCCTCGGCGATGGGCTCCTTCACCTTCAGGACCATGTCCGCCCCGGCCCATACGGCGTCGGCGTTGTCGAGGATCTTCGCGCCCGCGGCGAGGTACTCCTCGTCGGTGATGTGTGAGCCGAGGCCGGCACCCCGCTGGACGGTGACGTCGTGGCCGTTCCGCACCAGCTCGTGAACACCGGCGGGGGTGACCGCCACACGGTATTCGTGGTTCTTGACCTCGGCAGGGACGCCGATCTTCATCGTAGGGATCCTTTCGGAGACCGGCACTTCGTCGTACCGGGTGGGGAGGGTGTTAGAGGCGCGCCCACGCTTCCGAGAGCACACCCCGCAGGATGGATCCGATCTCGTCGAACTCCCTCTGCCCCGCGATCAGCGGGGGCGCGAGCTGGATCACGGGGTCGCCGCGGTCGTCCGCCCGGCAGTAGAGTCCGGCGTCGAACAGCGCCTTGGACAGGAATCCGCGCAGCAACCGCTCGGACTCCTCGGCGTTGAACGTCTCCTTGGTGGCCTTGTCCTTGACCAGCTCGATGCCCCAGAAGTAGCCCGAGCCCCGCACGTCGCCGACGATCGGCAGGTCGCGCAGGTCGTCGAGGGTCGCCTGGAAGAGGGGCTCGTTCTTGGTGACGTGGCCGAGCAGGTCCTCGCGCTCGAAGATGTCGAGGTTGGCGAGGGCCACGGCGGCCGACACGGGGTGGCCGCCGAAGGTGTAGCCGTGGGCGAACATGTTGTCGCCCTGCTTGAACGGCTCGAACAGCCGCTCGTGCGCGATCATGGCGCCGATGGGCGAGTAGCCGCTGGTCATGCCCTTGGCGCAGGTGATGATGTCGGGCACGTAGTCGAACTTCTGGCCGCCGAACATGGTGCCGAGGCGGCCGAAGGCGCAGATGACCTCGTCGGAGACGAGCAGCACGTCGTACTCGTCGCAGATCTCGCGCAGGCGCTGGAAGTAGCCGGGGGGCGGCGGGAAGCAGCCGCCGGCGTTCTGGACGGGCTCGGCGAAGACGGCGGCCACCGTGTCGGGGCCCTCCATCTCGATGGCGCGGGCCACGCGGTCGGCCGCCCAGATGCCGTACTCCTCCGGCGACATGCCGGGGATGCCGCTGATCTCGTCGGCGCGGTAGTGGTTCGTGTTCGGGACCCGCACCGAGCCGGGCACGAGGGGCTCGAACATCTGCTTGAACGCCGGGATGCCGGTGATCGACAGGGCGCCCTGCGGGGTGCCGTGGTAGGCGATCTGGCGGCTGATGACCTTGTGCTTGAGCGGCTTGCCGACGAGCTTGTAGTACTGCTTGGCCAGCTTCCACGCGGTCTCGACGGCCTCGCCGCCGCCGGTGGTGAAGAAGACCCGGTTCAGCTCGCCCGGCGCCTGCTCGGCCAGGCGGGCGGCCAGCTCGGCCGCCTTGGGGTGCGAGTAGGACCACAAGGGGAAGAAGGCCAGCTCCTGGGCCTGCTTGGCGGCGGCCTCGGCCAGCTCGCCACGCCCGTGCCCGACCTGGACGACGAACAGCCCGGCCAGGCCGTCGAGGTAACGCTTGCCGTGGATGTCGTAGATATAGGACCCCTCACCGCGCACGATGGTCGGGATCTCGTTCTCCTGGTAGGCGCTGTGCCTCGTGAAGTGCAACCACAGGTTGTCCTGCGCGGCCTTCAGGACGTCGTTTTCCGGCTGCGTCATGGTTATCTTCCCTTGTGTCGAACTCCCCACAGTGTGCATCTTCACCTGCGGTTTGCCAAGCGAATCGGTCGCAGCACTATGCAAGAAAATCGAGATCCGCAGAACCGTTGTGTAACAGCAACGAAATCCGCAGGTAGATTAACGCGCGGGTCATGCCCGTTTCCATACTGTGGAACCTTCTGTGATCCAATGAGACCAAACTGCCCAGAACGACCCCCGGGGGACCGTCCCGTGACTCCTGACCAGATCGAGAGCGCCGTCGCCGCCGCGATGCCCCGAGCCATCGAGGAGCTCAAGCGGCTCGCCGCCATTCCCTCCGTGGCCTTCCCCGGGCACCCGGAGGAGCCGGTCTACGCCGCCGCGGCGGCGACGGAGGAGCTCGTGCGCTCGGCGGGCCTGCCGCACGTGCAGCAGGTCGCCGTCGAAGGCAGCTTCCCCGCGATCTACGGCGAGGCCCCGGCCCCTCCCGGCGCGCCCACCGTCCTGCTGTACGCGCACTACGACGTGCAGCCCGCCGGCGACCTGGCCGCCTGGCGCACGCCGCCGTTCGAGCCCACCCTGATCGACGGCAAGCTGTACGGCCGCGGCTGCGCCGACGACAAGTCGGGCATCATCTCCCACATCGCCGCGCTGCGCGCCTTCCAGGGCCGGTTCCCGGTGGGCATCAAGGTCATCATCGAGGGCCAGGAGGAGTACGCGGGCGAGCGCCTGGAGGCCTTCGTCGAGCGCAACCCCGAGCTGCTGCGGGCCGACGCCATCGTGGTCGCCGACACCGGCAACCCGCGCGTCGGCGACCCGGCGGTCACGACGTCGCTGCGCGGCATGGCGGCCTTCACCATCGAGGTGCGCACGCTGCGCGAGGCCGTGCACAGCGGCTCGTTCGGCGGCGCCGCCCCCGACGCGCTGGCCGCCCTGATGCGTATGCTGACCGCGCTGCACGACGAGAACGGCGACATCCGGGTGCCCGGCCTGCCGCGCGGCAGCTTCCTCGGCCAGGGGCCCTCGGAGGAGGAGTTCAGGAAGACCGCCGGCGTGGCGGACGGCGTCTCGCTGGTCGGCTCCGGCTCGCTGGCCGACCGGCTGTGGGCCTCGTACGCCATCACCGTCACGGGCCTCGACGTGCCGACCGTGTCGGGCGCCGTGAACGCGGTCCAGCCGGCGGCGCGGGCCCGGGTGACCGTCCGGGTGCCTCCGTCCGGCGACCCGAAGACCACGGTCAACGCCGTGGTGGAGTTCCTGCGCCAGGTGGCGCCGTGGGGCGTGCAGGTGTCGTTCGACGACTTCACCGTCGGGTCCGGCTTCCAGGCCGACTCCGGCGGCAAGGCGCGGGCGGCGCTCAACCGGGCGATGGAGCGCGCGTTCGGCCGCCCGCCGCGCGACGTGGGCGCGGGCGGGTCGATCCCGCTGGTGAACACGCTGCTCAAGCAGTACCCGGCAGCCGAGATCCTGCTGTTCGGCGCCGAGGACGAGGACGCCGCCATCCACGCCCCCAACGAGCGGGTCGACCTTGAGGAGCTGCGCCGGGTGGCCACCGCCGAGGCGCTGTTCCTGCAGGAGCTGAGCCTGCCGTCGGCGCTCGGCGTCTGAGCCGCGACTCTCCCCCCCGGGCGGAAATTGCGTTGCCCTTCCTGGCCGCCGTTCGTCAGACTGCACGACGTTCCGCGGAAACCGCCGGGAAGGGCTGCGCATGTTGACCGACGAGCAGATCGAGTCGTTCGTCGAGGACGGGTTCGTCCGGCTTCCCGGCGCGGTTCCCCCGGAGACGGCCGAGCAGTGCCGGGCCGAGCTGTGGGCGGCCAGCGGTTGCGACCCCGACGACCCGTCGAGCTGGACCCGGCCGGTCGTGCGGCTGGGCTGGATCGCGACCCCGCCGTTCCGCGCGGCGGCCAACACGCAGGCGCTGCACGAGGCTTACGACCAGCTCGTGGGCGCCGGGCGGTGGACCGCGCCCATGGGCCTCGGCACCTTCCCGCTGCGTTTCCCCAGCGACGAGGAGCCCGGCGACGACGGCTGGCACCTGGAGGCGAGCTTCGCCGGTGCCGCCGGCGAGTACCGCGTGAACCTGCGCTCGCGCGGCCGGGCCCTCCTCATGCTGTTCCTGTTCTCCGAGGTCGGCCCCGACGACGCCCCCACCCGGGTACGCGTCGGCTCACATCTGGACGCGCCCGCCCTGCTCGCCGATTCCGGGGATGAAGGGCGTGAATGGTTCCCGCTGTGCGGGGAGGCCGTGCCGCTCAGCGAGGGGCGCCGGGAGGCCACCGTCACCGGCTCCCCCGGCGACGTCTTCCTGTGCCACCCGTTCCTGATCCACTCGGCCCAGCCGCATCGCGGCAGCGTGCCGCGGTTCATGGCCCAGCCGCCGCTGATGCCGACCGGCCTGCTCGACCTCACCGGCACCGCGCCGACGCCGGTCGAACGCGCGGTCCTGAAGGGGTTGAACGGGACCGCTCCGGCTTAGAACGCCCGGCGGTGCGGGCGGGTCAGGCGTGGTGGTCCGCCAGGCGGGGTGTCTGATTGGTCGTCCCGCGGCTGACCAGGCGGAGGCCGGTTTCCACCAGGGCCCAGCCCAGCCGCCGTTCCCAGGCGCGGGCGACCGTCCCCGGGTGCGTCCGGGCTGTCCGACGGGGTGTCCGGGCGGCGGCGGCGCGCAGTTCTTGCCCGCGCACTCGCTCGACAAGTAGGTATAAGTCGGGAATCATCCTGCTCTCTCCTCACGTCGTGAACGGGAACCCGTACAGGTGCACGGCCACGTTCTCGCGGCCCTCGGTGTCCCCCGCCTCGCCGGCCGCCCTGCCGCGGGCCGTCCACTTCACGACCACGTCGTCGATCTCCTGCCTGAGGGCGCGCAACTCCTCCGCGGTCAGCGACAGCAGGAACTCCGACCCGAAGGACGAGTCCTGCCATGCCTCGCTCCAGGCCCACTGCGCGTCGAGGTAGCCGTCGTACATCTCGGCGAGCTGACGGGCGTGCAGGCGGGACAGGGTCTGGTGAACCACGACGCCCTCGGGGCTGTCGCGGAAGTCGGAGTTGCGGGTGGAGAAGCTCTCCGCCGACGTCCGCCACCAGCGCTCCCGGGCGTCGCCCCGGCCGCCCTGCGTCTCCTCGATGAGGCCGTGCGAGGCCAGCTTGCGCAGGTGGTAGCTGACCAGGGAGACCGCCTCGTCCACCTGCTCGGCGAGCTGCGAGGCGGTCGCGAGCTCGGCGACCTTGAGCGCGCGGTACAGCTTCATGCGCAGCGGGTGCGCCAGCGCCTTGAGCGTGCCGACGTCCTGGACGCGCGGCCGATCGGAGCTTGCCATGCCTTCACGCTAGATACAAAAGGAAAATTGCGCAATAAAAGTTGCGAGATATTTTCTGTCTCAGCCGCTCGCCATACTGCGTCGGGAACAGGGACACGACGAGGGGAGCACCAGCCATGAGCGAGGCATCTCGGGGCGTTTCCGGCACGACGGCGCGGAGGTGAGGCGGATGGCGACGTTCGCGCTGATCCACGGCGGCGGCAGCTCCGCCTGGGACTGGCATCTGGTCGAGGCCGAGCTGCGCGCCCGGGGCCACCGCACGGTGGCCGTCGACCTGCCGATCGAGGACGAGTCGGCCGGGCTGACCGACTACGCCGACACGGTGGCGCGGGCCGTCGGCGAGGCGGACGAGCTGGTCGTGGTGGCCCACTCGTGGGGCGGCTTCGTCGCCCCGCTGGTCTGCGACCGCCTGCCCGTCAAGCTGCTCGTGCTGGTCACGGCCATGATCCCGGTCCCGGGCGAGCCACCGGGCGAGTGGTGGGCCAACACCGGCTATCGAGGCGCCGAGGGCCTGGACACGATCGCCGAGTACATGCACGACGTCCCGGAGGAGCTGGCGCAGGAGGAGTTGTCCCGGGGGCGTCCGCAGGCGGAGAAGTCGTCCGTCGAGCCGTGGCCGGGCGCGGCGTGGCCCGACGTGCCGACGCGGTTCCTGCTCTGCCGGGACGACCGGTTCTTCCCGCCCGAGTTCATGCGGCGGGTGGTCCGGGAGCGGCTCGGTGTCATGCCCGACGAGATCGGGGGCAGTCACATGGTCATGCTGTCGCGGCCGAAGGAGCTGGCCGAGCGGTTCGAGGCGTATCTCACAGTGTGACGCACCGCATCACGAGGTAATCTTTTGTACTGACCAGTCAGTTCAAGAGATGGGGTTGTGGTGATCGTCGCGGAGGGCTTGTCGATCGAGGGGGTGTACCCGGCGGTCTCGCTGAAGGCGGGCCCCGGGACGCTCACGGCGGTCGCCGGACCGGCGGGCAGCGGACGGACGAGCCTGCTGCTCACGCTGGCCGGGCGGATGAAGCCGACGACGGGCACGCTCTCCGTCGCCGGGCACACCAGGCCGCGGGCCATCCGCAAGGCGGCGGCGCTCGCGCTGGTCGACGGCGTGACGGATCTCGACAGAGCGCTGACGGTCAAGGAGCACCTGCGCGAGCGCAGGCGCAAGCCGTACCAGGAAGTTCTGAAGCGGGCGGGGCTCGCGGCGCCGGACACGACGCCGGTGAGCGAGCTGGACCGCGAGCAGCAGGTGCGCCTCGGCGTCGCCCTGGCCCTGCTGGACGAGCCCGCGGTGATCCTCGCCGACAACGTGGACGCGGGCCTGCCCGACGACCGCGTACGGGAGCTCTGGGACCTCCTGCGCGACCTCGGCGCCGGCCTCGGCACGGCCGTGGTCGCGAGCTGCGTGCGCCCGCCCGCCCGCTACGACCACCTCGTGGAGCTGTGATGAAGGGCATGCTGCGGTCCCGGTTGACCCGGGCTGCGCTGGCGGCGGTGATCGTGCTGCCGCTGCTGTACGCCGGACTGTACCTGTGGTCGTTCTGGGACCCCCAGGGCAACCTCGACCGGGTCCCCGTCGCGCTGGTCATGGAGGACCGCCCGGCCACGGTCGACGGCAAGACCCTGCACGCGGGCCAGGACCTGGCCGACGAGCTGCGCGAGCGCCGGACGTTCGCCTGGCACGAGGCCACGCCCCGGCAGGCGGCCGACGGGGTCGCCGACGGCAGCTACTACCTGTCGCTCACCGTGCCCGCCGACTTCAGCGCCCGCCTGGCCTCGCCGTCCGACGACACGACGACCCCCACCCCCGCCCAGCTCGGCCTGCGCGTGGACACCGGCCGCAGCTACATCGTCGGCAGCATCTCCGACGCGGTCTTCAACGAGGTGCGCGCCGCGGCCGAGCGCACGGCCATCCACGACTACTTCGACAAGGTCTTCGTCTCGATCGGCGACATCCACGACGCCACCACCGAGGCCGCCGACGGCGCCGGCAAGCTGCACGACGGCGCGGTCAAGGCCGGCGACGGCGTCTCCCGGCTCAACTCCGGCCTCGGCACCGCCGAGAACGGCGCCCAGCAGCTCTCCGTCGGCCTGAACAGCGCCAACACCGCCACCGGCAAGCTGCGGAACGGCTCGGCCCAGGTCACCGGCGGCATCGGCAAGGCGCAGCAGGCCATCGGCGAGCTGCGCGACGGCCTGCGCAAGCTCCGCAGCGAGGGCACCTCCGAGCTGCGGAAGGGCACCCGGAAGGCGGCCGACCAGGTCCACACCCAGACGCGCGCGGTCAACCAGCTCGCCGACAAGTACGTGCCGGTGCTGAACGAGTGGGGCCCGAAGGTCGCCGACGCCGCCGAGCAGGTGGCCGACGCCGCCGACCGGCTGGCGGACGGCTCCGGCACGGGCGCCGGCGCGACCCGCGCGGCGGGCAGCGCCCGCGAGGCCGCCTCCCAGGCCCAGGCCGCGCTCGACCGCCTCGGCGCGGACGCCGACCCCGAGGTGCGCTCCCTGCTGCGCAGCGCGGCGAACGCCGCCGAACGCGCCGCCGAGCAGGCCGGCTCGGCGGGCACCGGCGGCACCGGCGGCACGGGCGGCGCCTCCGCCCTGTCCGCCCAGGCCCGCGAGCTGGCCAGGAACGCCAGGAAGATCGCGGCCGTGGCCCCGCAGATCGGCCCCAAGGTCAACCAGGTCAGGACCCAGGTGAACGCCCTGGACGACGGCCTGGCCAAGCTGGCCGCGGGCGCGGCGACCGTGGACGCGAGCCTGGCCAAGGCCGGCACCGGCGCGGGCACCCTCTACCAGGGCGCGGCCAAGCTGCACGACGGCTCGGCCCAGGTGACCAGCGGCCTCGGACAGCTCGGCGGCGGGCTGGTCAAGCTCAGCGACGGCGCGAGCACCCTGCGCACCGGGGTCGGCCGGCTGCACGACGGCGCGGGCCAGGTGGACAAGGGCATGGACCAGCTCGCCAAGGGCTCGAAGGACCTGGCGGGCGGGCTCGGCGAGGGCGCGGAGAAGATCCCCGACTACGACGCCCGGCAGCGGGCCGCCCGCGCCGACGTGATGAGCGACCCGGTGCGGCTGGCCAAGACGGTCGACAACGAGGTCCCCAACTACGGCACCGGCTTCGCGCCGTTCTTCCTGCCGCTGGCGCTGTGGGTGGGCGCGATGATCACCTTCATGGTGCTCAAGCCGCTGAACCAGCGGCGGCTGGCCGGGACCCAGGGCGCGGTGCGCATCGCGCTGGCCGGCTGGCTGCCCGCGGTGGCGCTGGGCGCGGCCCAGGTCGGCGTGCTGGCGGCGGTGCTGCGGTTCGCGCTCGGCCTGGAGGCGGCCCACTGGCTCGGGGTGATCGGGCTGCTGCTGCTCGCGGCGGCCGCGTTCCTGGCGGTGGTGCAGGCGGTCAACGCGCTGCTCGGGCCGCCCGGCCGGGTGGTGGGGCTGGCGCTGCTGATGCTCCAGCTCACCTCGGCGGCGGGGACGTACCCGATCGAGACCTCGCCCGGGTTCTTCCAGACGATCTCGCCGTGGCTGCCGATGAGCTGGGTCGTCTCGGCGCTGCGCAGGCTGATCAGTGGCGGCGATCTGACCGTGGTGTGGCAGGCTTGCGGCGTGCTGTCCGCATTCCTCGTGCTCGGGCTCGCGCTGACCACCCTCGCGGTGGAGCGGGGCCGCATCTGGTCCATGAAGCGCCTGCACCCCGAGCTGTCGCTGTGAGCAGGCAGGACACCCGGGCGAAGGTGTTCACGGCGGCGGTCGAGCTGATCGCCGAGCAGGGCTACGCGGCCACCGCGGTCGACGCGATCGCCGAGCGCGCCGGGGTGGCCAAGGGCACCGTGTTCTACAACTTCGGCAGCAAGGAGGGCCTGTTCTCCGCGCTGCTGGAGCACTCGATCGAGCGGCTGGCGGGGGCGCTGGCCGCCGCCGACACCGGCGAGAGCGGTGTGGCCGCCCTCGACTCGGTCGTGCTCGGCCAGCTGCGCTTCTTCGAGGAGCACGGCCCGTTCGCCCGGGTGTTGCTGGCCGAGATGTGGCGCACCGCCTGGCAGGAGGCGGTGGCGCGGCTGCGCGAGAGCGCGCTCGGCGTGTACGCGGACGTGCTGCGCAGGGCGGCGGCCAGTGGCGAGATCCGCGCCGACCTCGACGTGGAGACGGCGGCGACCGCCCTGTTCGGCATGGTCCTGACGGTCGCCATCGAACGCCGTGCCCTCTACCCCGAGCGGCCGATCGAGCAGACCCACCAGACCCTGGTCGAGCTGCTCCACGGCCGCATCAGGTGAGGCGGGCTCAGCGCACCGGCAGCTCGTAGACGCGGCGCACGCTGCTGCCCAGCTTGCCGACGTCGGCGCCGTACACGTGCAGCGACACCCCGACCTCGTCGCTGGTGTTGAGCACCATGTGGATGTCGCCGGGCGGGGCGAAGCCGCTGACCTCGCCCGGCCGGTTGTCGGCGCGTCCGATCTCCAGCAGGTGGTCGCCCATGTCGCGGTAGAGCGTCTCGTGCTCGATGCCGCTGAGGATGCCGAACGTGCACCACGACACGTGGTCGTGGATCACCGTGTACTGGCCGGGACGCCACACGACGGCCACGATCGAGAACTCGTCCTGGGCGTGCAGCAGGTGGGAGGTATAGCGGTCGGGCGTGCCGAGGCGTTCCTCGGGCGTGAGGATGTCCATGCCGGGCAGCCGGTCGCGCAGCAGGTCGGCGACGGCGAACGCGGTCTCGCGGGCGCCGAGCTTCCTGGCCACGATCTCGGAGATGCCGGACACCAGAACGTCGAGCCCTGGCCTGGTGGTGGTCGCGACCATGTTCACGGTGTCCCCCTAGGGAAAATGCGGCAATTTGTCCTCCCTCTCTACGGTGACCTATGGCGATCGATAGGTCCAACAGAAGTCTTCTGGCCTATTGATAGATACGATTGATGAATGCTCGACGTCGCCCGGCTCCGCGTCCTGGTCGCGGTGGCCCGCAAGGGGTCGCTCACCGCGGCCGCCAAGGAGCTCCACTATTCCCAGCCGTCCATCAGCCACCATCTGGCCCGGCTGGAGGCCGAGACCGGCGCCAAGCTCGTCCAGCGGGTGGGGCGCGGCATCCGGCTGACCGAGGCGGGCCGGCTGCTGGCCGACCGCGCCGCCGACATCATCGGCCGGATCGACGCCACCGCCGAGGAGCTGGCCGCCCACGTGGGCCTGCGCGAGGGCCGCGTGCGGCTGGCCGCCTTCCCGTCGGCGCTCGGCACGTTCATCCCGTCCGCCGTCCGCCGCCTGGCGGCCGCCCATCCCGGGCTGCGGCTGGAGCTCACCGAGACCGAGCCGCCCGAGGCCCTCCGGCTGCTGCGCGCCGGCCGGGTCGACGTCGCCGTCATGTTCCGGTACGACGACACCGCCCCCGAGGACGCCGGCCTGCACCTGATCCACCTCCTCGACGACCCCAGCTACCTGGTCTCCCCCGAGCCGGGCGGCGAGCTGGCCGACCACGCCGACTCCCCCTGGATCGCCGGCTGCGACCGCTGCCGCAGCCACCTGCTCGACATCTGCGCCAAGGCCGGGTTCGAGCCGCGCATCTCCTTCACCAGCGACGACATCGTGGCCGTGCAGGCGCTCGTGGCGGCCGGGATGGGCCTGACCGTGCTGCCCGGCCTGGCGCTCAGCGCCCACCGCAACCCCGACGTCGCGGCGGCCCAGGTGCCGGGCTCCACCAGGCACGTGTACGCCGCCGTCTACGGCGACCCGCCGCACCCGCCGGCCACCGGCGCCCTGCTCGAAGCGCTCGGCGCGAGCCTGCCGCCCGCCGGGGAAAACCGTTGACGGCGTCCTTACGATGAGCACATGCCGGACATCACGCATATCGCGCTGTTCTGCGCGGCCACGCTGGGACTGCTCGTGGTCCCCGGCCCCGCGGTGCTCTACATCGTCACCCGCAGCGTCTCCCAGGGCCGGTCCGCCGGGTTCGTCTCGGTGCTGGGCGTGCACGCCGGCTCGCTGGTCCACATCGGCGCGGCGGCCCTCGGCCTCAGCGCGCTGATCGCGGCCTCGGCGACCGCGTTCACGGTCGTCAAGTACGTGGGCGTGGCGTACCTGCTCTGGCTCGGCCTGCGCAAGCTGATGAAGCGCGGCGGGGAGTCCGAGGAGGTCGTCGAGCTGCAGGTGCAGTCCAGGCGGCGGCTGTTCTGGGAGGGGTTCGTGGTCAACGTGCTCAACCCGAAGACGGCCGTGTTCTTCCTGACCTTCCTGCCGCTGTTCACCGTCCCGGCGGCGGGGCCGGTGGGACCGCAGATCCTGATGCTCGGCGGGTTGTGGCTGGTGCTGGGGATGGCCAGTGACGGCATGTACGCGCTGCTGTCGTCCACGCTGGCCGGACGGCTGCGCGGGTCCGTACGGGCGCGGCGGCGGCTCGACGTGGGCAGCGGCCTGGTCTACCTCGGGCTGGCCGCGTGGCTCACAACCGAGAAGGCATGACAAGCCGCGAAATTTCCCGCTCTTAATGCGATAGTGAGATCGATCGGGGGACGAAAAGCCGGGACGTAGCAGCTAGGCGGACCCATGGACGCGCCACCGCACCGCCTCGGCCTCGAACGAGTCGTCGAGGTCTACTCGGGTCACGACGACGTGGTCGGCGTGACCGGGACCGGCCATGTGATCGGCACGGACCTCGTGCTGACCGCGTCCCCCGTGGTGGATCCCGACACGCCCTGCCAGGTGCGCCCGCCGTGGTCGTCCCGGTGGGCGGCGGCCGAGCAGGTCTGGCGCGGGCACGGCGCGGTGCTGCTGCGGGTGCCCGGACCGCCCTGGGCCGACGTGCCCGGCATCGGGCACCTTCGATGGGCCGCCTTGTCCGGAGAAGGAGTGCCGTGCCTGGCCATGGGGTTCCCGCGGGCGCGGCGGCGGTCGGGGTTCAGGGACGTCCGGGTGCTGTCCGGAACCGCCGCCGCCCCCACGGGCCCGGCGTCGCGGACGCTCAGCATGGACGTGCCCGGCCCGCCGCCTCCGTTGGAGGTGTGGGCGGGCCTGACCGGAGCCGCGCTGCTGGCCGAGCCCGCCGGGCAGGTCGCCGCCGTCGTCACGGCCTCGGCCGCCGGGCACGCCCGGGGGCGGCTCGACGCGGTGCCCGTGGGCGTGCTGCTGCGCGACGACCGGTTCCGCGAGCTGACCGGCGCTGCGCCGGGCCCCTTGGAGAGGGTTTCGGCCGGGGACGGGCGGGTGGTCCTGTCCGGGCTGCTGCTGCCGGCGCGGGAGCCGTTGCCGTCCGACTGCCCGGACTGGCGGCTGCTGCTGCCGCGGCACGCCGTGGTGCCGTACTCCGGGCGGGACGGGCAGCTCGCCGCCCTGCGGGCCTGGGCCGGGGAGCCGGCCGCGCTGTCGGTCGCGGTGGTGACCGGGCGGAGCGGCGCGGGCCGTACCCGGCTGGCCGGGGAGCTGTGCGAGGGACTGCGGGAAGCGGGCTGGGACGCCGGTTTCCTGGCCCTGGACGCCGCGCTCGCCGCCCTGTCCGGGCGCGCGGCGGTGTCTTTGGAGGCGGTGCGGCCCTCGCTGGTGGTCGTGGAGTCGCCGGAGCCGTCCGCTCCGCTGGTGGGCGAGCTGGTACGGCGGCTGGCCAAGCACGGGCACAACCCCCGCGTACGGGTGTTGCTGCTGGCCCGCGAGCCCGGCGAGGCGGAGTGGTGGCGGCGGCTGGACACGGCGGCGGGCGGCTGGCTGCGCCGGCTCAACACCACGACCGTGCAGCTCAACCAGCACCCGCTCACCCTGAACGAGCGCACCGAGCACGCGTTCACGGCGATGAAGGCGTTCGCGCCGAGCCGGGCCGCGCTCCCCACGCCCCCGCGCCTGGACGACCCCGAGTACGGCCTGCCGCTCCGCGTCCACCTCGCGGCCCTGCTGCGGCTGCGCGGCGGCGAGACGGAGGTCCTGCCCGCGCCCACCGTCCCGGACGCCCTGCCCGGCGGCGGGATCGGCGCCCCGCCCTACCGGACGGCGCCCGACCCCCGCCCCGGGACGTCCTGGAACGCCTTCCGTCCCGGCGGCCGGAGCGGAACCCGGACGCGCGCGACGGTGACCGTCGGCGAGGAGCTGCTCAGCCGCTTCCTCGACCGCGAACGCGACCAGTGGGCCACCGTCTGGCCCGCCGGCCGCGCCCAGGTGGACGAGACCACCGCCCGGCAGTCCGTCGCCCTGCTCACGCTCACCGCCCCCACCCCCGCCGAGCTGCCCGGCCTGCTGTCGGCCGTGCCCGCCCTGCACGGCGATCCGCAGGCCGCGGCGGTCGTCGCCGACTGGCTGGGACGCGTCTTCCCCGGCGTGGACCGGCTGTGCCCGCTCGGGCCTGACCTGGTGGCCGAGCAGGCGCTCGCCGAGACCGAGGACCTGGACGCGCTGGTCCTGGCCGTGCACGACCACGAGCGGCGGACGGCCGGGCACCTGGCACGCCTGCTCGACGTGCTCCGCCTGGGCGCGGAGCGGGCGGAGGTGGGGCGGGCGCTGCGTTCGCTGGTGACGTCCAGGATCGGGGCGCTGGTCGCGGAGGCGGCGGCGAACCCCGCCACCCGGCTCGGCGACCTGCTCAACGCCGCGCTCACGCAGCTGCCGGCCGACCGGGCGACGACCGCGGCGGTGGCCGCGCTGCCCTTCGAACCGCAGGCGGATGCGCAGGTGGATTCCCGAGCGGATTCATGGGGTCCGTCCATTGCTGGGCCGCCGCTCGGGGTGCGGGCCCTTGAGGTGACGCTGGCCGAGCTGGCCGTACGGCACTTCCGCGCAGGCGGCAGGCGGACGGCGCTGGCGGGGGCGCTGGCCCGGCTGTCGTCCCGGTTGTCGGCCGTGGGCCGGGTGGGTGAGGCGGTGGTGGCCGCCGCCGAGGCCGTGGAGATCTTCGCGGCCGCTCCCCCGTACGAGGAGGCGGCCGGGCAGGCGGAGGCGCTGTTCGTCCTGGGGGCGTGCCTGCTGCTCGCGGGCGAACCCGGGAGCGCGCTCAGGCCCGCCCAGGAGGCGGCGACCCGGTTCCGCATCCTGGCCGAGGACGATCCCGGGTACGCGGGACGGGCCGGGCAGGCGTACCACAACCTGGCGTGCGCGCTGCTGGACTCGGGGCGGACGGCCGAGGCGGTGGAGGCGTTCGCGGCGGCGGGCGGTGCCGGCGAGGTCGCCGCAGCCCTGACCGACGTCCTCACAGCGCACGCCTCCCCCACAAGCCCCACCCCGGCTCCCCCGCCCCAGCTCCCCACGCCTGTCCCGCCATTCGCCTTCCCCGGACCCGAGCCGGGGGCGTTGCCCGAGTTGGCCGCCTGCCTTGCCGTCGCGGCCACCGCCGGCGTGGCGGGCGCGGCGCCGACCGACAGGGATCTGGCTCAACGGTTGTGCCTGCTGGCCGGGTGGCTCGGTGAACACGGCAGGGCGGCCGAGGCCGTCGCTCCCGCCGCAGAGGCCGTCGTACGGCTGCGCGGCCTGGCGGACGAGGAGCCGGGCCTGCGGCTGATGCTGGCCGAGGCCGCGGGCCTGCTGGCCGGGCTGCACCGCGAGCTGTACGACCTGGACCAGGCCGAGCGGTTCGCCGCCGAGGCGGTGCGGAACCTGCGCTCGCTGGTCGCGCTCGAACCCGACGAGCACCGCCCGGCCCTGACCGTCCAGCTCCTCGACCTGGGCGAACTGCTGCTGACCGACGCGCGCCCCCGCGACGCGCTCGACCCGCTCCAGGACGCCGCGATCCTCGCCTCCGAACTGGACGAACGGCACAGGGCCGTCAGGGCTCGCTCCAGACACCTGCTCGCCCTCTGCCTGGCCGAACTCGACCGCCCCGCCGACGCCCGAGCCCATGCGGAGGCAGCGGCCGCTCTGTACGACGCCCTGAGCACCGAAGACGCGTCCTACCGGCGACACCGGGAGGAGATCCGAGCCTGGCAGGAGTCGACGACCGACCCCACCGCCGCCGGGGCCGGAGAACCCGAACAGCCCTGGATGACCACCCTGATCACCCCGCCACCCGACGTGGCCAGAGCCGAACGAACCCTGATCGAACCCCGCGCCGCCCTGGAGCCCGCGGACAGCCCCGCATCCGCCGACGACCTTGCGGTCCTGGAGGGGCCACAGGTCATGGGCGGACCTGGGGTCGCGGAAGACCCGCAGGTCCCCGCAGGACCGCCGCCCGCGAACGGTCCGCGAACCGCGGACAGGCCACCGGCCGCGGACAGGCCGCAAACTCCGGACGGGCCGCAAGCCGCGCGAGTGCAGGCGTACGCCGCCGCCCAGGCAGCGCTGGCACGCGCCTGGGCCGAGACCGGACGCGCCCGCGACGCCCTCCGCCTCGCAACCCAGGCCGCCGACCTGCTACGACGCCACGCGACACCTGACGACCCCGGCGACGGGAGCACCCAGGGGGCTGGAGTCGGTGGGGTGGGCGCGGGTGGGGTAGGCGCCGGTGGGGTGGGCGCCGGTGGGGTGGGCGCGGGTGGGGCCGTTGTGGGTGGGGCCGTTGTGGGGGCGGTTGGGCGGGCGCTTGTGGGGTTGGGGCGGTATTCGGAGGCGGTGCCGTATCTGCGGGGTGCTGTGGAGGCGTGTGGGCCGCAGGCCGAGGTCAGCTTCGTGGTGCAGCAGGAGCTGGCCAAGCTGCTCGTCCTGGAGGTCGTGGCGCTGGAGGCCACGGGCCGCCTGGAGGTCGCCGACAGCGAGGCGGAGCGGCTGGTCGCGGTGTGCGAGGGGCTGGTGGCCGAGCGGCTGGAGTCCCCGGTCGTGCTCGCGGGGGCGCTGCGTCTGCACGCGGGCCTCCGGCTGGCCGCCGGGAACGTGGCAGGAGCGCTCCAATCGGTCACCCGCGCCCTGGACATCCTCGTGCCCGAGCCGCCCGAGCGCACCCGTCTGCTCACCGCCACCTGCCTGGAGCTCAGCGGCCTGTGCCACGCCGACCTGGACGAACGCGACCTCGCCGCCGCCGAGCTGGCCAAGGGCGTCGCCCTGATGGCCGAGGAGGGCCCGCTCACCCGGGACCTGGCCGGCGTGCACGTCCGAGCGCTGGCCCGCCTGGCCCGGCTCCGCGTGACCGGCCACGGCCCGTCCGCCGGAACCGACCTGTACGCCCAGATCCTCCGGGTACGCCCGCTGCCGCACCCCGACGTGCTCACCACGGCCGTGGACGAGCTGTCCGCCCACCTGCGCGCGGCCACCCCGAGGACGGCCGCCAGGCTGCTGCCGCTGCTGACGGCGTTCGCCGAGGCGTTGGAGCGCGAGGCCCCGGTCAGCGAGAACCCGCTGCTGCACGAGCGGTTCGGCCACTGCCTCATGCTCGGCGGCGCGACGGCGGCTCCGGCCGTACGCGTCCTCAAGGGGCTGGCCGCGTTCGACGCCCGCCACCGGCACTCCCTGGGCCTGGCGCTGGCCGCGCTCGGCGACGCCGACCTGACCGTCCTTGAGCAGGCCGTGGACCTGTTGTCCGAGGACGGGAGGGCGCTGGCCGACACGCTGAACAGGTACGCGGTCAGGCTGTTGGAGGCCGGTCGGCCGGTGGAGGCGCTGGCCCACTCGGAACGCGCCGCCGACCTCTGCGACGAGCTGGACGAGCCCGCGGTCGCCGCCGTCACGTACGCCCAGCTCGGCGCCGCTCTGGCCGCCCTCGACCGTCCGCAGGCCGCGCTGGAGGCGGTGACCTGGTCGCTGGCCGAGCAGGAACGCGCCGCGGAGGCGCGGGGCGGCGAGGCCGGGCTGCTCGGCGTGCGCGCGCAGGCGATCCAGGTGCGCGGGCAGGTGCTGCGCGCGTCCGGCCGGACGCAGGAGGCGCTGGCCCACCTGGTGGAGGCCATGCGCCTGCACGTCCGGCTCGCCCGGCCCGCGGCGGCGGCCGAGGTGGCCGGGACGGTCGCCGACGACCTGCTGGCCGCCGGGCGTCCCGAGGAGGCCGCCGAGTACGCCAGGATCGCCGTCACCGGCCTGCCGCCGCGCACGCTCAGGCATGCCCTGGCCACCCAGCGCCTGGTCAGGTGCCACATGATGCTGGGCGAGGCGCGGGAGGCGGGCGCGCTGGCCGAGGAGCTGATCCGGCTGGCCAGGCGGTCGCCGGGCGAGCTGACGTACCGGGCGATCCTGGCCGATTCGCTGGCGCAGAGCTCGGAGCTGCTGCCCCTGCTGCGGCCCGGCGCGGCTGCGGAGGCCGAGCAGCGGGCCCGCGAGGCCATCGCGATCTACGACGAGCTGCTGACCACGGGCATGAACGCCGAGGCGCTGCACGTCAGCCGGGCGGGCGCCGGGCTGACGCTGGCCGCCGCGCTCCGGCTACGCGAGCAGCCGGCGGCGGCGGTGGGACCGCTGCGCGAGGCCGTCGCCGTGCTCGAACGCCACGCCCCCGCGAACCCCCTGCTCGGCGGCATCCTGTCCCGCGCCCTGCTCATGCTGGGCGACGCGCTGATGGAGTCGGGCCGGGCGCTGGAGGCCGGCCTGGTCTTCCATCGCGGCGCCCAGGTCATCGACGACGAGCCGGCCGCCGCCGTCGCCCACGCCCGGCTCGGCTTCTGCCAGCAGGAGCTGGGCAGGGACGACGCGGCCGACACCGCGCTCCGGGTCGCGCACGGCCTGCTGCGCGGCCTCCTGACCGCCGGTGCCACCGCCCCGAACGGCGGGAACGGCGAGCTCACCGAGCTGCTGCGCGACGTGCTGCGCGGCCGGCTGCGGCTGCTGGAGAAGTCCGGCAGGCGCGAGGAGGCGGCCCAGGTGGAGGCCGAACTACGCACGACCTAGCCACCGCGCGGCCGGAGCCCACGAGCGACGACCGGGTGGTCAGGGGGTGGCGGCTTCGGCGGTTTGCCTGGCCCAGCGGTAGTCGGCCTTGCCGGCGGGCGAGCGGACCATCTCCTTCACGAACGCGTACGAACGCGGCACCTTGTACCCCGACAATGACGCCCGGCAGTGAACGTCCAGCTCGGCGGCGGTCACCTCGACGCCGGGACGCGGCTCGACCACCGCCGCCACCCTGCTCCCCCACCGGTCGTCCGGCACGCCGGTCACCACCGCGTCGAACACCGCCGGATGGCCCTTGAGGACGGCCTCGACCTCCTCGGGGAACACCTTCTCCCCGCCGGTGTTGATGCACTGCGAGCCGCGGCCGAACACGTGCACGGTGCCGTCGGCGTCCACGGTCGCCAGGTCGCCGGTGAGCAGCCAGCGGGTGCCGTCGGGGTCGGTGACGAACGTGCGCGCCGACTTGTCCGGGTCGTTGTAGTAGCCGAACGCCACCCGCCCGGACCTGGCCACCGTCCCCATCTGCCCCGAACCGGGCGGAACGGGACGTCCCCGCTCGTCCAGGACGCTGATCCTGGCCGACGGGTTGGGCTGGTAGCGCAGCCCGGTCTCGGGCGTGGAGCCGGGCAGCGCGGAGGCGGTGTAGCCGGACTCCGTCGAGCCGAAGCTGTCCACGATCATGACGTCGGGCAGCAGGCCCTGGAGCCGGTCGCGGACCGCGCCGCTCAGGATCGCGCCGGTCGAGCTGACGACGAACAGCGACGACAGGTCGTACGTGCCCGTCTCCAGCGCCTCGGCCAGCGGCCTGGCCATGGCGTCGCCCGTGATGCTCATGGTGAGCACGCGCTCGCGCTCGACCGCCCGCCACACCTCGTCCGCGTCGAACTTGGGGACGAGCACCATCGTCCCGCCCGCCCACCAGCTGATGAAGGTGGCCATCTGCGCGGCGCCGTGCATGAGCGGCGAGGTGGCCATCATGATCATGGGCGTGGCCTTGACGGCCTCGTCGACGACCTCCTGCGGGGTGGTGCGCGGGTCGCCGTACGGGTTGCCACCGCCGAAGGCCATGAACAGGTCCTCGACGTGCCACATCGCGCCCTTGGGCATGCCGGTGGTGCCGCCGGTGTAGATGATGTAGACGTCCTGGCCGGTGCGCGGGGCGAAGCCGCGTTCCGGATCGCCGCGCTCCAGCGCCGCCTCGTACGGCACCGCCGAGGCGATCGACGACTCGCCGCCGACCGCGATCAGGTGCTCCAGCAGCGGCGCCTGGTGCGCGACGGCGGCCACGCGGGGGTCGAACTCGACGTCGTAGACCAGCGCGCGCAGGTCGGCGTCCTGGTAGAGGTAGAGCAGCTCGGCCTCGACGTACCGGTAGTTGACGTTGATCGGCACGGCCCGGATCTTGAGCGCGGCCAGCAGCCCGGCCAGGTACTCCACGCCGTTGTACAGGTGCAGCCCGACGTGCTGGCCCGGCCGCACGCCCAGGTCGGCGAGGTAGTGGGCGAGCCGGTTGGCCTCGGCGTCCAGCTCGGCGTAGGTGCGCCGCCGGTCGCCGCAGATGACGGCGGTGCGGTCCCCGATCGCGTCGGCGAGTGCTTCGAACAGGTCCGCGTGGTTGAACTCCATCAGGGTCTCTCCCGTCCGACGATCCACATCGCGAAGAACTGGGCTCCGCCGCCGTAGGCGTGGCCGAGCGCCGTGCGGGCGCCGTCCACCTGGTGCTCGCCGGCCTGGCCGCGCACCTGGAGCGCGGCCTCGGCGAACCTGATCAGCCCCGAGGCCCCGATCGGGTTGCTGGACAGCACGCCGCCGGAGGCGTTCCACGGGATGTCGCCGTCGAGGGCCGTGGCGCCGGACTCGGTCAGCTTCCAGCCCTCGCCCTCCGCCGCGAATCCCAGGTTCTCCAGCCACATCGGCTCGTACCAGGAGAAGGGCACGTACACCTCGGCCACGTCGATCTCGCGGCGCGGGTCGGTGACGCCGGCCTGGCGGTAGACGTCGGCGGCGCAGTCCTTGCCGCCCTGGGGGCTGACGGTGTCGCGGCCGGCCCGGAAGATGGGCTCCGAGCGCATGGCGGTGCCGTGCACCCAGGCGGGGGTGCCGGTGACCTTGTGCTCGGCGGCCAGGACCATCGCGCACGCGCCGTCGCTGGACGGGCAGGTCTCCAGGTAGCGGATCGGCTCCCAGAGCATCGGCGTGGACTCGACCATCTTCTGGTCGATGCCGGGGATCCTGAGGTGGGCGTAGGGGTTCTTCAGGGCGTTGAGCCGGTCCTTGACGGCGACCAGCGTGCCGATGTGGCCGGGCGCGCCGGACCTGCGCATGTACTCGCGGATGTGCGGCGCGAAGTAGCCGCCCGCGCCGACCACGAGCGACGCGCTGAAGGGCAGGTGCGTGGACAGCGCCCAGGTGGCGTTGGACTCCGACTGCTTCTCGAAGGCCACCACGAGCACCCGCTCGTGCACGCCGCCCTGGATCAGGCTCGCGCCGACCAGCGCCGTCGAGCCGCCGACGCTGCCCGCGGTGTGCACCCGCATCATCGGCTTGCCCGCAGCGCCGAGCGCGTCGGCGAGGTACGCCTCGGGCATCATGACGCCCTCGAACAGGTCGGGCGCCTTGCCGACCACGACGGCGTCGATGTCCTTGAACGTCAGCCCGGCGTCCTCCAGGGCCCGCAGCGCCGCCTCGCGGACCAGGCCCGCGATGGAGACGTCCCTGCGCTTGGTGGTGTAGTGCGTCTGCCCGACCCCGATCACCGCGCAGCGGTTGCCCATGATTCACGCCTCCAGGACCGTGACGAGGTTGTGCTGCAGGCAGGGGCCGCCGGCGGCGTGCCCGACGGTGCGGCTCGCGCCGCCGTCGAGGATGCGCCGCGCGGCCTCGCCGATGCGGATGAGCCCCGTGGCCATGACGGGGTTGGCGGCGAGCGGGCCGCCGGACGGGTTGATCAGCGTGTCGCCGCCCAGTTCGAGCGCCTCGCGCAGGATGAGCTCCTCGTGCGGGAACTGGGCGTGCAGCTCGGCCACCTCGACCGGGCCCTTGCCGACGCCGGCGGCCCGTGCGGCGTCGGCCGCGGAGACCGACCTGGCCAGGTCCCGCGTGCCCAGGTAGTGGGGCTCGATGCGGTGGGCGATGCCCTTGACGAACGCGGGGCGGCTGGTGAGCCGTCCGGCCAGTTCCGCCGTGGCCAGCACGATCGCCGCCGCGCCGTCCGTGACGGGCGGCACGTCCGTCTTCCTGAGGGGTTCGACCGCGACTTCCTCGCCGTCCGGTTCGGGCAGGTCGAGCGCGTACGGGTTGCTCCTGCCGTCCGCCCTGGACCTGCGGACGATCTCGTCGAGCTGTTTCCGGTCCGCGTCGAGCGCGTTCGCCTGGAGTGCGGCCAGGGAGAGCTGGTCGAGGCCGAGGGGTTCCAGGTAGTAGGGGTCGAGCTGGAGGGTCATGATGGTGCGCAGGTCGCCGAGCGACGACTTGCCGAAGCCGTAGACCAGGGCCGAGTCGATGTCGCCGTGCTGGAGGCGGACCCACGCCTCGTACAGGGCCCAGGCGCCGTCCATCTCGACGTGGCTCTCGGAGACGGGCGGCCAGGCGCCGAGCGCGTCCAGGGCGCTGACGAACGAGAACGGCGCCCCGGCCAGGTAGTCGCAGCTCCCCGAGCAGGTGAAGCCGAACCTGGTCAGCCCGGTCCGCTCCTTGACCTCGCTGATCACCGGCAGGATCAGCTCGGGCTCGGTGAGCCCGGTGTCGTGGTCGGTGTGGACGGTCTGCGCGAACGCGACGATCGCGACGTCTCTCATGACAGCTCCACGTCGGGCTCGCCGGTGGGGGCGAACCAGCGGATGTTCGCCATGGACTTGCTCCGCTCCTCCTCGGGCACCCAGACGGCCCTGACCCGCATGCCCTGGCGCACCTCGTGCGCGGGTACGTCGCCGATCAGGGCGATCATGGGGATGTCGGCGTTGTCGAGCAGGATGTAGGCGGAGACGAACGGCACTTCCGGCGCGCGCGGATCCGGCAGGTTGTTGATGGCGAACGTGGTGATCGTCCCGGTGTCGGGGAGTTCGAGCGTCTCCGGGATGAGACCTCCGCACTGGGGGCAGGACATCCGGTACGGCACGTACACCTGGTCGCACTGCTCGCAACGTCCGCCGAGGAAGACGCCGCGCTCGACGCCCTCCAGGAAGACGCGGAGCGAGCCGCCCGCCTGGAGGCGGTACTCGGCCCGCACATGGGACACGATCTTCGTGACCTCGGGCGCGAAGTGGGCGATGTCGGTGATGTGGCCCGTGGGCCGGTCGCGCCACACCGGCCAGACCCGGGAGCCCTTCGACAGCGCCCTGGGGTCGTCGGCGGCGACGGCGTGCACGAGCGCGGTGTCGGCGCCGTCCAGCAGGATCGTGGCCCAGGCGAAGGGCCGGTCGAGCGGGTGGTTCTGCAGGGGCTCGGGCACCCAGGCCCAGGAGGTCACCGTGCCGGCCGGGCCGACCTCGACGTACTCGGAGGTGACGGGGTCGCCGGTGGCCGGGTCGTATTCGAGTGGCGGCACGAGCACCTTGCCCTCTTTCGTGCGCACTCCGACGATGCGGCGGCCGCGTAATTCGGTGAGGAAGCGCCCGATCACCGGCCCGGTCGTCCGGGTGTAGCCGCCGGGGAACTCCAGGACGTGCTGGGCGACCAGCGGATCGTCAGATGGCACGGTCGTGACCCTCCCAGTACGGTGCGCGGAGCTTGCGCTTGAGCAGCTTGCCGTTGGGCTCGCGGGGCATCTCGGCGATGAAGTCGACGCTCTTGGGCCACTTCATCCGGGCCAGGCGGCCCTCCAGCGAGGCGATCAGCTCGGCCGCGAGCTCGGGGCCCGGCGCGACGCCCGGCGCGGGCTCGACGACGGCCTTGATCTGCTCGCCCCAGTCGTCGTCGGGGATGCCGAACACGGCCACGTCGGCGACCTTGGGGTGGATCATGAGCTCGTTCTCGATCTCGGCCGGGTAGATGTTCGTCCCGCCGGAGATGATCATGTCGGCCTTGCGGTCGCAGAGGAAGAGGAAGCCGTCCTCGTCCAGGTATCCGATGTCGCCGACCGTGAAGTAGTCCTTGAGCCGGTTCGCGGCGGTCTTGTCGGGGTCGCCCTTGTACTCGAAGGGCACGCCCATCATCTTCATGTAGATCGTCCCGGGGGTGCCGGTCGGTACGGGTTCGCCCTCGTCGTCCGCGATCAGCAGCTCGCTGATCGGCCAGGCGGAGCCGACCGTGCCCGGGTGCGCCTTCCAGCCCTCGGGCGTGGCCAGGGTGCCGCCGCCCTCGGTGGCCGCGTAGTACTCGTAGATGCAGTCGCCCCACCACTCGAACATCGCCCATTTGACCGGGACCGGGCAGGGGGCGGCGGCGTGGATCATCCACTTGAGCGAGGACAGGTCGTACTTGGCCCTGGTGGCCTCGGGGAGCGCGAGCAGGCGCTTGAAGTGCGTGGGGACCATGTGGGAGTTCGTGACGCGGTAGCGCTCGCACAGCCGGAGCGTCTCCTCGGCGTCCCATCTGTCCATGTAGACGAGGGTGTGGCCCATGTGCAGGGCGCTGCCGCCGAACTGGGTGACGGCGGTGTGGTAGCTGGGCGAGGTGACCAGGTGCGCGTTGGGCGGCCCGGCCGTGATGCCGAACAGGCCGAGCAGGAAGGTCATCAGCTCGGCGCCGTCGTCGGGGTCGAGGCCGCTCAGCGTGCGCCGGACGCCCTTGGGCCGGCCGGTGGTGCCCGAGGTGTAGTGCATGGTGGCGCCGGCCGTGCGGCCGGGCGGCGCGGTGTCCGGTTGCCCGGCGGTCAGCTCGCCCGCCGGGCGGAAGCCGTCCTGCCCGCCGTCCCCGCCGCCGTCCCCGAGGAGGAAGCGCCGGTGCGGCTCGATCGCCTCGGCTCCCCTGGCGCCCTCCTGGAGGAAGCGGGGGTGGACGAAGAACGCCTTGGCCTCGCTGTCGGACACGATGTAGCCGATCTCCGGGCCGGTGAGGTGCCAGTTGATCGGCGTGTAGTACCAGCCGGCCTGGAGCGCGGCCAGGTAGAGGACGAGGCCGTCCGCGCCGTTC
Organism: Nonomuraea sp. NPDC003560; assembly: GCF_042878785.1. NCBI lineage: Bacteria > Bacillati > Actinomycetota > Actinomycetes > Streptosporangiales > Streptosporangiaceae > Nonomuraea > Nonomuraea sp. NPDC003560. Next base: position 667,817 of record NZ_JBIAOF010000003.1, read on the forward strand.
GGGACCAGGCCGCAGATCCCGTCGCCCGGCTCCAGGCCGAGCTCGCGTAACCCGTGGACGAGGCGGTTCGAACGGGCCAGGAGGTCACCCGCGCGGTGCTCCGTGCCGTCGGGGTCGACGGCCGCGATCCACTCGGGATCCGCCTGCGCCAGCCTCCAGAAACCGAGCGTGCCCATCTGATCTCCTCAGCTCAGGCGTAGCAAAACAGGAACTTGTTCTCGTTTGCTGTGGGGAGCGTATCCCGCGGGTAAAGTTCGTAGCAAGCGCTTGATTCAGTAGCTTCTGGGACTTGGGAGGCGTACATGGAGCTTCTGCCGATCAGCACCCCGCACTGCCGGGTGGAACGCGACGGCCACGTCCTGACCGTCACGATGAACCGGCCGGAGGCCCGCAACGCCCTCTCCTCGGACATGCTGATCGGGCTGGCCTCGGCGTGGGCGTACGCGTCGGCGGAGCCCTCGATCCGGGTCGCGATCCTGACCGGGGCGGAGGGCACGTTCTGCGCCGGGGCCGACCTCAAGGCCATGGGCCAACCCTCGACCGATCCAGAGGTTCAAGCAAGAGCCGCCCAGATCTCGAATTTTCACTGGAAGGGGCTCTTAAGGGAGGACTTGCCGACAAAGCCGATCATCAGCGCTGTCGAGGGGTACGCGGTCGCCGGCGGCACGGAGCTGCTGGTCGGGACGGACCTGCGAGTGGTGGCGGAATCGGCCACCCTGGGGCTGTTCGAGGCCAAACGCGCACTCTTCCCCATGGGCGGCTGCGCGGTCCGGCTGCCCCGCCAGATCCCGTACTGCCACGCCATGGACCTGCTGCTCACCGGCCGTTCCGTGACCGCCGCCGAGGCCCTGGCGATGGGGCTGGTCAACCGGGTCGTGCCGGACGGGCGGGCGCTGGAGACGGCCCGGGAGCTGGCAGCGGACATCGCCGGTTCCGGCCCTCTGGCGGTCCAGGCCATTCTGCGGACGTACCGGGACACCCTGGGCATGCCGGAGCCCGAGGCCCTGAAGGTGTCGGACGAGCTGGGCTGGCCGGTGATCGGCTCGGAGGACGCCAAGGAGGGCACCCGGGCCTTCCGCGAGAAGCGCCCGGCCCGCTACGAGGGCCGCTGACCACTCGCCCAGGAGGAGAGACGCACGTCACATCCGTTCCTGTCACATCCCGTCCGGCTGCCCCGTCCGAGAGGTGGAAGCAGTCGACGACGACAAGGAGCGCGTCATGGAAGCCCGTCTCAACCTCTTCGAGAACCAGGTCGCGGCCAAGGTCATGAAGCACCTCATCGGCACCAACAAGGTCATCATGGACTCGGGCCTGCCCCACGCCACGCAGGAGCTGGTGAAGATCCGGGCCAGCCAGATCAACGGCTGCGGCTTCTGCACCGACATGCACACCAAGGACGCCGCGCACGCCGGTGAGACCCCGATCCGGCTCAACCTGGTCGCCGCCTGGCGCGAGGCCAAGGTGTTCACCGAGGCCGAGCGGGCCGCCCTGGAGCTGGCCGAGCAGGGCACCCGCATCGCCGACGGCGCCGGCGGCGTCCCGGACGAGGTCTGGGCGAACGCCGCCAAGCACTACGACGAGGAGCAGCTCGGGGCGCTGGTGTGCCTGATCGCCCTGATCAACACCTTCAACCGGGTGAACGTCATCATCCAGCAGCCCGCGGGCGACTACGTGCCCGGCATGTTCGGCTGACGGAGAGCTGACGGAGAGCCCAGGGAGAGCCGGGACAGAGCCGGCGGAGAACCGCGGCCTGCGGGAAGGAGTCAGTCCCGCAGGCCGCCGAGGACCGCCGTCACCAGGCGCTCGCGGACGCCGCCGGGGTCGTCCCGGCCCGGATGCCACGTGCAGGCGAGGTTGAGCGCGGCGAGCCGGCCGCTGTCCAGCACCACCCGCACGGCCCGCAGCAGGGCCGGGACGTCCGGCCCGCCGGCCGCCGGGTAGCGCAGGCCCGGCAGGCGGGACGGGCCGAGGACGTCCAGGTCGAGGTTGAGCAGCAGCGGCCCGGGAGGCAGGGTTTCGGGCGTCACCTCGTCGAGGTGGTACGGCACGTACAGGACCGGCACGTGCCCACGGTAACAGGCGGACGATCAGTCCCGGGTGATGCGGTCGAGGCGTTCCAGGGCCTCCGCGTACTCCTCCACGAGCCCGAACACCACGTCCTTCGTCGAGCGCACCTGGTTGGTCAGGCCGATGACCTGCCCGGCGGGGAACGTGGCCAGCTCCGAGGCGTCCGAGCGGCCGATCCGGCGCAGGGCGTCCGAGACGAGCATGAACTGCAGCGGCATCGGCAGCGTGCCCGGCGACTCCTGCGACTCCCACGCCTCGGTCCACTCGTTCCTGAGCAGGCGGGCGGGCTTGCCGGTCCAGCTCCGGGAGCGCACGGTGTCGCGCGAGGTGGCCTCCAGGATGCGGCGTTTCGCCATCTCGGGGGTGTCGGCCTCCTCGACGGTGAGCCAGAGCGAGCCGGTCCAGACGCCCTCCGCGCCCAGCGCCATGCCGGCCGCCATCTGGCGGCCGTTCCCGATGCCGCCCGCCGCCAGGACGGGGACGTCCACGGCGTCCACCACCTGCGGGATGAGCACCATGGTCGAGATCTCGCCGGTGTGGCCGCCGGCCTCGGTGCCCTGGGCGACGACGACGTCCACGCCGACCTCGACCTGCTTGAGCGCGTGCCGCGGGGTCGAGGCGAGCGCGGCGACCTTGACGCCGTGCCGGTGGGCGAGGTCCACGACGTCGGCCGGGGGCGGCCCGAGGGCGTTGGCCAGCAGGGCGATGGGATGGCGGAGCGCGACCTCGACCTGGGGACGCGCGGTGGCGTCGGTCCAGCCCAGCAGCACCCGGCCCGGGTCGGCGTCGGACGACAGGGGCGGCACGCCGTGCCTGCCCAGCAGGTTCTCGACGAACGCGCGGTGCCCCTCGGGGATCATCGCCTGCAGGCGGCCGACCAGCTCCTCGGGGGCGAAGTCGGCGCCCTCGTAGGAGGCGGGCATGACCACGTCCACGCCGTACGGTCTGCCGTCGACGTGGTCGTCGATCCACTTGAGCTCCATTTCGAGCTCTTCCGGGGTGAAGTACAGCGCGCCGAGCACTCCCATGCCGCCCGCGCGGCTGACCGCGGCGACCACGTCCCTGCAGTGGCTGAAGGCGAAGATCGGGAGCTCGATTCCGAACATGTCCGTGACCCGTGTCCGCATGGCCCGACGATAAGCCCCGCCGCAGCCGAACTGCAACGTGTTCTACTCTAGAACCTTTCGTCGGTAGGCTTCCGGATTGGAACGCGTTCTAGCGCGGCAGCCGCCGCCAGAGCGGCCGCGGCAGCAGGCGCAGCAGGCCGAACGCCGGGCCGAGCGCCCGCGGCACCCACACGGACGACGCGCCCTCGCGCAGCGCGCGCACGGTGGCCAGGGCCACCTGGCGGGGCGTCGAGGACAGCGGCGCCGGGGGCAGGCCCTTCGTCATCCGGCCGATCACGAAACCCGGCCGGACGATCAGCACGCGCGCGCCCGACCCGTGCAGCGCGTCGCCGAGCCCCTGCGCGAACCCGTCGAGCCCGGCCTTGGCCGAGCCGTAGACGAAGTTGGCCTTGCGCACCCGCGCCCCGGCGACCGACGAGAGCACCACGAGGGTGCCGTGCCCCTGCTCGCGCAGGACCCTGGCGGCGTGCAGGTCCACGGAGACGTGGCCGCCGTAGTTGACCGCGACGGCCGCGGCGGCGGCGGCCGGGTCGGCGTCGTAGTCGTCCTGGCTGCCGAGCACGCCGAACGCGGAGATCACCACGTCGAGGTCGCCCACCAGCTCCACGGCCCCGGCCAGGACGGCGGCGTGCGACCCCACGTCCAGCGCGTCGAACGGCAGGACGTGCACCTCGGCGGCGAGGTCCGCCGGCGGCGTGAGCTCACCCCTGGCGGCCAGCACGACCCTGGTCGCGCCCAGCCCGACCAGCAGCCGGACGATCTCCAGGCCGATCTCGCTCCGCCCACCCAGCAGCAGCACGCTGTCGACGGCCCCGAGCGCGTTCCTCACGACGCCCCACGCCCCGGAGCGGCGGCCGCCCGGGTCGCGTCAGAAGTGGTGGTCACAGTCGTAGTCTCCTGGACAGGTCCGAGCGGAACAGGCCCTCCGGGTCGGCCTCGTCCCTGATGCTCCGCCATCGTTCCAGTTCGGGGTACATCGCCGCCATCATGTCGGCGCGCAGCCGGGCGTCCTTGGCCAGGTACACCCGTCCTCCGGCCTGCGCGACGCGCTCGTCGAAGCCGCGCAGGAGCCCGCTCAGGCCGCGCTGACCGGCCGGGATGTCCAGGGCCAGGGTCCAGCCGGGCACGGGGAAGGACAGGAGACCACCCGAACCGGGACCGAACCGCTTGAGCACGGTCAGGAACGACACCGTCCCGTGCGCCGACAATGACCCGACGATGCCGCGCAACGTCTCCTCCGCGCCGAACGGCACCACGAACTGGTACTGCACGAAGCCGCGCGGGCCGTACATGCGGTTCCAGCCCGCGACGAAGTCGAGCGGGTGGAAGAACGGCGCGATGCCCTGCGTGACGGTCGCGCTCGCGGGCGCCTTGCGGTACCAGAGCTCGTTGAAGGCGCGCACGCTGAGCCCGTTGAGCAGCCCGTCCGGCGCCCACGGCGGCGCGTGCAGCCGGGCGCGCGGCGCGAAGACCGACGGCACCTTGTCCCCGTCACGCGGCGCGTGGTCGCCCCTGGTCAGGACGCTGCGGCCCATCCGGCGGCCGCGGGCGAGCAGGTCGATCCAGGCCACCGTGTAGCGGTAGCGGTCGTCGGTGCGGGCCATGACGTCGAGCGTCTCGTCGAGGTCGGCGGTGCGCCGCACGTCCACCCGCATCCGGGACGACTCGACGGGCACGCAGCCGAACGTCGCCTCGGCCACCACCCCGGTCAGGCCCATGCCGCCGAGGGTCGCCCGGAAGAGCGGATCGCCGGGGCGCAGCACCCTGGCGGCGCCGTCGGCGGTCACCAGGGTGAGCGAGCGCACGTGCGCGCCGAAGGAGGAGTCGCGGTGGTGGTTCTTGCCGTGCACGTCGGCCGCGACGGCCCCGCCGACCGTGACGTGCCTGGTCCCGGGGCTCACGGGCACGAACCAGCCGCGCGGCACCAGCGCCGTCATCACCTCGTGCAGGCTGACCCCGCCCGCCGCGGTCACGACGCCGGTGCGCTCGTCGAAGCTCCAGGCGTCCAGGCCGGTGCAGTCGAGGACGAGGCCGCCGGCGTTCTGGGCGGCGTCGCCGTACGAGCGGCCGAGCCCGCGGGCGACGACGCCGCGGCCCGGCGCGGCCACGACCAGGTCGCGCAGCTCGTCCAGGGAGCGCGGGCGGCGCAGCACGGCGGGGGTGGGCGAGGTGCGGCCCCAGCCGGTGAGGAACGTGCTCACGCGTAGATCCCGAGCCCCACCAGGACGACCAGCGCGGCGGCGAAGACGAGGGTGGGCCGGTCACGGATCACCAGTTCCTCGGGCTCCTCGCCGCCGCCCCGCTCGACCAGCAGGTTGTGCCGGAGCACCAGGAGCAGGAACGGGACGATGCTGAGCCCGTAGAACACGTTCTCGTGCGCGTTCAGCGCCCACAGGCAGTACGTGACGATCATCGCCCCGGACGCCATGATCCGCACGTGCGTCAGGTACGCGGCCGGGTAGGCGGCCAGCGTGGCCCGCGTCCCCGACACGCCTCGCGACCGCAGCTCGGCCTCGCGCTTGCCGGCCACCAGCTGCAGCGCGGCCAGCGAGACGACCACCAGGAACCAGCCGGTCACCGGCACCCCGACGGCGACGGCTCCGGCGTAGGCCCTGATCACGTGGCATCCGGCGACCGCGATGAGGTCCACGACCTCCTGGTGCTTGAGCCAGGTCGTGTAGGCCAGGGTCAGGGCGACGTACCCGGCGACGACCGCGGGCGACTGCCAGCCGCCGGTGAGCGCGGCGACCGCGGGCGCGAGGACCAGCAGGACGACGCCCGCCACCCGGGCCGTGCGCACCGACACCGCGCCGGAGGCGACGGCCCGGCGGCGCTTGCGCGGGTGCAGCCGGTCGGCCTCCACGTCGGAGGCGTCGTTCAGCAGGTAGGAGCCGCTGGCGGCCAGGCAGAAGGCGGCCAGGACGAGCAGCGCCGCGAGCAGGCGGCCCGGCTGCCCGAGCACCCCGGCCGCCATGGGGGCGGCCAGGACGAGCAGGTTCTTCAGCCACTGACGCGGCCGGGCCGCCCTGACCAGGGCCAGCGCGGGCGCGGGCGACCAGGGCCGGGCGACCACGCCCTGGCTCATGCGGACCGGCGGCCGCGCAGGGCGAGCAGCAGGCCGCCCAGGAGCAGGACGACCCCGACCACGCCGAGCACGATCGGCAGCGTGGTCCTGATCAGGTTGATCTGGCTCTTGCCCTCGGAGGCGCTGTCGACCAGGCCCTTGACCGTGTCGTCGGTCATCTTGGCGGTGGCCACGAACGCCTTGGAGCGCTCGATGCCGTCCTGGCTCTTGAGCACCTCGTTGCGCACCTGCTCCTGCTTGACGGGCGCGCCGGTGGTGGGCTCGATCCAGTAGGTGACGGTGCCGGAGTAGAACCGGTTCAGCTGCACGTCGCCCGAGGTGCCCATGCCGAACCAGGCGGCGGGCGCGTTCAGCGTCTGCGTCCTGGTCTCGGGGACGGTCTGCTCGAACTTGTACGTGGCCAGCCCGTTGACCTGCTCCTCGCCGACGAACCTGGCGTCGAACGCCTTGCCCGCGCTGGCGTTGAAGACCTGGTAGGTCTTCTTCTCCACGTCGAACGGGAACTTGTAGATCTGGCCCTGGAGCTGCACCGGGGCCTTGTCGATGCTGGCGCCGCAGCAGTTGAGGCCGACGCCGGAGCGCTTGTCGAAGGCGCTGCGCCGCTCGCTGAAGTTGATGCCCGGCTTGCTGTTGGTGACGTCGTTGACGGCGGTGAACTCGTCCCAGACGACGCGGTCGTCGTTGGCCTCCTTCACGTCGCCGCGGGTGGTGACGATGATGTCGAGGTCGGCGGTCAGCACCTTGCCGTCCGGGATGCTGAAGTACTGGGCGCCCGTCGCGTGCAGCTTGCTGATGCTGTACTGGTCGCCCTTGGCGGCCATGAAGGCGGGCGCGACCTGGAGACGCACCAGGGGAGCCAGAACGATGAGGAATGCCCCGACGGCGATGAGGACGCTGCCAACGACGACCCGGTTCATGGACCCTCCATGTGCGCAGGTGCACTGACGCCTGTTTGGGTGGTTAAGTACTGAAACGAACTACCTACTCGCCGGTATGTTATTGCGACGAGTGACCGACGTCACCAGGGATGCGGAAACGTGACCGAAACAGGTTCTACTTCGGGCGGGGTGTCGGTGGTCTCAGGACACCAGACCTCGCTCGACGGCGTGCGCGCCGTGGCCGCCTTCGCCGTCCTGCTGTTCCACGTGTCCATGGAGGCGGGGACGGCGCTGGACCCGGGGTTCTTGGGCGGCGTGCTGTCCAGGGGTGAGATCGGCGTGCCGATCTTCTTCACGCTCTCCGGCCTGCTGCTGTACCGGCCGTGGGCGGCTGAGGCGCTGCTCGGCGACCGGGCTCCGGACACCCGCCGCTACCTGTGGAAACGCTTCTTCCGGATCATGCCGGCGTACTGGCTGGTGGTCGCCGTGGCGCTGCTGCTGTGGGGCGACGCGCACCGCGCCGACCCCTGGACGTGGGCGCAGATGTTGTTCCTCGTGCACACCTACGACATCACCCCCTGGTGGTACGGCCTCGGCCCCAAGGGGCTCGGCCAGATGTGGAGCCTCGCGGTCGAGCTGACCTTCTACCTCACGCTCCCCCTGATGGCGGCGGTGCTGCGCAGGTTCGCCCTGCGCGGCGACCCCGACCTGCGGACCAGGGGACGGCGGCTGCTCATCGGCCTGGCCGCCTTCGGCGCGCTGTCCTACGTGTACACGGTCTTCGAGTACTTCCCCGACTACCGGCCCTGGATGAACGTGTGGCTGCCGCGCTCCTGGACGTTCTTCGTGCCCGGCATGGCGCTGGCCGTGCTGACCGTCTGGGCCAGGGCCGAGGACGGCCGCGCGCGGCGGCTGAGCGCCGCGCTGGCCTCCTCCTGGGGCACGTTGTGGGTCATCGCGGGCCTGGCCTACCTCATCGCCGCCACGCCGCTCACCGGGCCGCGCGCGGTCGGCCTGGGCAGCATCTGGACCGCGTTCACCGAGCAGGGCCTCTACACGCTCGTCGCCTTCTGCCTGGTCGCCCCCGCCGCGCTGGCGGCCGGACGGCCCACGCGGGTGCACGAGTTGCTCGGCGGCCGGGTGATGAGCTACCTGGGCCAGATCTCCTACGGCGTCTTCCTGTGGCAGTTCGTCATCCTCTACCTCTGGTACGACTTCACCGGCCAGCGGCCGTGGACCGGCAACCTCCTGGTCAACCTGGTCGCCGTCACCGCCATCACGGTCACCATGGCCGGGCTCACCCACCGCTACGTCGAGGAGCCGGCCAGGCGGCTGATCCGCCTGGTGCCTCAGCGCGCCGCCGGGCCCGGCTCGCCGAAGGCCACCGCCCTGAGGCAGAACGCCTGACCCTGCGCCCCGGCCGCGGTGATCCGCATGCCCTTGCCCGGCCCGTCGTGCGGCACGTAGAACAGCGCGCCCATGGCGCCGGTCGCGGGCAGCGTGGCCGCCCGCTGGGCCTCGCCGACCTCCACCACGACCTGCACGGGCCGCGGGCTGACGTACGACATGGCCACCACCACGCCGGGCCCGCCGAAGGACTCGACGGGGAACTCCTTGCCCGCCGGGTAGCACTTGCGCCCCTTGACCGCGTCGAAGAACGGCACCACCCGCCCCACCAGGACGAGCTTGCCCGTGTCGTCCAGCACGTACGGCTCCGCCGAGGGCCGCGGGTCGCGCATACGCTCCCTGGTCGCGTCGTCGGCCAGCGGCGCCAGCACGTACGAGGTCATCCGGCGCTCCCCGTTCCACGGCAGGACGATCTCCGGCGGCACGGGACGGGAGTAGATGTCGGCCTCCCCCGCCGCCGCGGCCAGCGAGGCTCTCGCGTTCTCCAGGTACGTCCTGACCCGGTCGCCGGTGAGCGTGTCGCCGAAGGTGTTGATCGAGATCAGCGACACGACGACGAAGACGGCGGTCAGCGCGCCGCCGACGGCCGGCATGCTCGCCGGCACCGGCCGGCGCAGGACGTCGGGCTCGTCCTCCACCGGCATGACGGCCAGCGCCAGGCAGAGCGCGAAGAGCACCGCGGCGTCGGCGACGTACCGGGTCTCGGCGCCGACCAGGTCCCAGGCGGTGGCCCGCGCGATCACGGTGGGCACCGCGTCGGCGACCACCACGTAGGCCGCCAGGATCGCCCACGCCCGCCAGGCCCGCCTGCGGTACACGCAGGTGACCACGACCAGCGCGGCGAGCACCGCCCACGCCACGGCCACGGTCACCGGGGCCGGGTCGGCCAGCCCGCCGGTCGAGGTGACGCCGCCCCAGCGCAGCGGCCCGCCCACCGCCCCCGTCGGGAAGGTCTCGCCCAGCAGCCTGCGCAGCAGCCCCGGGACCACCTCGGCCTTCGGGCCGGTCAGCGCGTCGGCCCCGGCGGTGTCGCGGCGCAGCCAGTAGAGCAGCGCGTACCCGGCCAGCAGCAGGCCGTGCGCCCACCAGACGGGCCGGCGCAGCTCGGCGAGCAGGGCACGGGCCCACAGGCCGCGCCCGAGGTAGGCGCTGCTGACGCCGAGCACCACGAACGGGATGAACACCCCCTTGGTGGAGAAGGCCATCCCGACGGCGGTCCAGGCCAGGGCCCGCCAGCGGCCCTTGCCCTCGCGTACGTACCTGACGTGCGCGGCCAGCGCCGCGATCAGCGCGAGCTGCAGCGGCACCGCGTTGAGCGCGGCCGACCACCAGCTCATGGCGGGCACGGTGAGCGGCGCGAACGCGTAGACGGTCAGCGCAGCGAGCACCGCCGCCCGGTCGCCGAACAGCCGCCGCAGCAGCACCAGGAACATGACCGAGGCCGCCCCCTGGATCGCGACGGTCACGAACGACACCAGCGCCCAGCTGTACGGCGCGACCGACGTGAGCAGCCACACCAGGCCGAGCGCGCCCGGCATGAGGTGCCCCTTGTGCACCCTCATCAGGTACTCCCAGGTCGGCCCGCTGTCGCCGGCCCCGGCCACGAAGAGGAAGTCGTCCTCGACGAAGTAGGCCTTGCTGAGCAGGCTCGCCCGGAACACCAGCGAGATCAGCACGATCAGCAGGCCCACGCCGATGACCGGCCCGGTGCGCACCGCCGGGATGGTGATCTGGAAGGGCTCGGCTCGCTTGACGTCTTCAGCCATGGACGTATCCCTCCACTGCAGTAAGCTCCGCGCCGTGGACACCGAACCGTTCCGAGCGGATCTCGGCAGATCCGTCCGGTTGCTGCGCGCCTTCCGCCTGGAGCAGAGCGACCCCGACTTCTTCTACGGCACCCTGGCCAGGGACACGGTGGCCCAGCTCGCCACCTACACCGACCTGGCCGGCGCGACCGTGGCCGACATCGGCGGCGGCCCCGGCTACTTCGCCGACGCCCTGCGCGCGGTCGGCGCGCGGCCGCTGTGCGTCGACTGCGACGCCGGTGAGATGCGCCTGCGCGACGGCGTGCCGCCCCGCGACGCCGTCCTCGGCAGCGCGCTCGACCTGCCGCTCGCCACCGGCTCGGTGGACGTGTGCTTCTCCTCCAACGTGCTGGAGCACGTGCCCGACCCGCTGCGGATGGCCGAGGAGATGGTCCGGGTGACCCGGCCGGGCGGCGTGGTCTACCTGTCGTACACGATCTGGTTCTCGCCCTGGGGCGGCCACGAGACCTCCCCCTGGCACTACCTCGGCGGCCACTACGCCGCCCGCCGCTACGCCCGCACCCACGGCAAGCCGCCCAAGAACGTCTTCGGCGAGAGCATGTACGCCATCGGCGTGGCCAAGCCGCTGGCCTGGGCGCGCAGGAGGGGCGACGTGGAGGTCCTCGACGCGATCCCTCGCTACCATCCACGCTGGGCCAGGCACGTCGTCCACCTACCTGGCATCCGCGAGCTGGTCACCTGGAACCTGCTCCTCGTCCTGCGCCGCAGGTGAGCGCCGCCGCGACAACCACAGGGCGGCCGCCACGCAGCCCGCGCCGAGCAGGCCGCCGCCGACCGGCGCCACCGTGCCGAGCAGCAGGATCCAGCGCTTGTAGGCGGCCGCCGTCGCCAGGGCCGCGACGACGTCCGGCTCGGCGGTGCGGAAGTCCGCGTCCAGGGCGGTCAGGCGGCCCCGGCCGTCCGCGGTGACCAGCGTCTCGGTCACCTCCTCCAGCGTCCTGACGGGCAGGCCGCTGACCGGTTCGACCCAGTACGTGCGCCGAATCTCGGCGTAGCGGCCGAGGCCGACGTCGCCCTTGCCGGGCAGGCCGAGCAGGCGGCGCGGCAGCGGCGGCGTCTCGCCGGGCACCAGCCGGCGCGGCGTGCGCTGGACGTAGCGGTAGGTCTCGACGCCGCGCACCCGCTCGACCCCGTCGAAGACGGCCGTGACCGGGCGGCGCAGGCGCAGGTCGAACAGCGGGTAGTCGCGGCGCTCGGCGTTGAACGGCCAGCGGAAGGCCTGCCCGGTCTGCCGGACGGAGACGTCCTCGTCCAGGTACTCGCCGCAGCAGTTCACGATCTCGCCGGTACGCCGGTCGAAGGCCAGGCGGCGCTCGTGGTAGTCCAGGCGGTGGCCGTCGCGGGTGGCCAGGGAGACCGACTCGCCCCACACCGCGCGGTCGTCGTCGCCGGCCAGCACGTCGCCGATCAGCCACCGGGTCTGGACCAGGTCGCCGGTCGTCTGCCGCATGGTCGCCGGGTCCACGTACGTGGCCGACTCGGCGGTCGCCCTGGTCATGCTCTGCTGTTCCAGGGGGGCCTTGAGCACCCGGTCGTAGACGTACAGGCGGCTCAGCGGGATGAGCGTCAGCAGGAAGGCCCCCACGGCGGCCAGCACCAGCGCGAGGCTCCTTCGGCTCGGGGCGGTCACGGCCGGGGCACCGCCTGTCCCGGCGTCACGTCGCCCAGGCACAGGCCGGGCGGCACGTCGTGCACGACGATCCGGTCCGCGCCGGGCACGGCCAGCACGAAGACCCGGCCGAAGCCCGCGCGCAGCTTCATGTCGGTGGCGCGGTCGCCCATCCACAGGGTGACCGTCGTGTCGGAGCGGGCCGCGTACCCCAGCCTGACCAGGGTGCCCTCGACCCGGGTGACGCGGTTGTCCAGCGGCACCTGGACGGTCCCGCCGGTCACCGGCCAGCACCTGTCGCGGGTCGTGGGCACGAGCGGGATGCCCTGCACGTCCACCGGCCGCAGGCGGCCCTGGTCGTCGAAGACCAGGCCGTCGAGCGCGGCGGGCGGCGCCTGCATCCTGGCCCTGAGCGCGGGCGTGGCCAGCGCGCCCAGCACCCGCGAGGTCAGGCTGTAGGTCCCGTACGAGTTCGGCAGCACCTCCGTCGGCACCAGCCGGTCGTAGATCACGCTGTCGGGGGCCGCCCTGGCCAGCTCGGCGCGGGCGGTCTCGATGTAGCCGTGCCGCCGCTCGGCTCCCAGGTACCCGGCGAAGAGCGTCACCGTGACCAGCGACGCGCCCGCGAACAGCCCGAGCATCGCGCCGGCCGCCCCGGTCACCCGCTCCCGCGCCGGCAGCGCCCTGCGGTACGGCTCCTCCTCGCCGCGCAGCGGCAGCAGCACCAGGCCCACGACCAGCGCGAGCAGCGGGACGGCGTCGGCGACGTACCGGGTGTCGGTGCCCACGAACGAGCCCAGCAGGTGGACGCGTCCCCACAACACCGGCAGCGCGTCCGCGACGAGCAGGTAGCCCAGCAGCGTGGCCCAGGCCAGGACCGCCCGCCTGCGGTACCGGCTGGTGACCACCACCAGCGCGGCCAGGACGACGAGGGAGGCGATGACCAGCGGCAGCGGCGGCGAGGCCACCCCCCAGTCGCCGCCCGCGAACCACCGCCACGGCCCGCCGAGCACGGTGGTGGCGAACGTCTTGCCCAGCAGCTCCCACAGGAAGCCCAGGGCCTGGTCGAAGATCGGCAGCGCCCCGGTGTTCGGCGCCGACAACGACCGCTGGACGTAGAGCGCGCCGAAGGCCACCAGCACGGTCGCGTACATGGCCCAGGCGGCCAGGTGGCGGCGCAGCGCGGCGCGCAGGCCGCCGTGGTAGATCGCGGTGAGGGCGAACAGCAGCAGCGGCAGCGCGAACCCCTTGACGAAGCCCAGCAGCCCGACCAGCACCCACAGCGCCGCGGCCACGGCGTGCCGCAGCCGGCCCGTCCGCAGGTGGTGCCAGTGCGAGGCGACCGCCATGGGCAGCGCGACCTGGAGGAAGACGGTGTTGAGCCCGGCCGCCCACCAGGCCAGCGCGGGCACGGTGACCGGCGCGAGCAGGAAGACCAGCAGCGGCACGAGCGTCGCCGGCCGCCTGCCGAAGACCACCCGCAGCATGCGCAGCACGCCCAGGGCGGCCAGGGCGTGCAGCGCCAGCACCGTGCCGGCCGCCCAGCCCCAGTCGAAGGGGTGCAGCCGGGAGACCAGCCAGGCCACCAGGAAGCCGCCCGGCATGAACTGGCCGAAATGGATCCGGGTCAGGTAGTCGAAGGACAGGCCGCCCTCCATCGCCCTGGCCACGAACTCGTAGTCGTCCTCCTTGAAGTACGCCTCCTGGACGACGGCCGCCTTGCCCGCCACCGAGGCGGCGATGAGCACGAGCCCGGCCAGCAGGACGCCGTGGCGGCGGGCCCACCGGGCGGCACGCGCCACCGGGCCGGGAACCGTGATGACGGTCCCCGGACGCGGCTTGATCGTGTCGGTCACGGAACACTCGTCATGGTCGGGCCGCCTGCGGCGACGGTGATCGGTACGGTGGTCTGCCGGGCCGGCGCGCGTCTGGCCGCCACCTCGACGAGGAGCTGCCCGAGCAGCGGCAGGCAGAGCAGCTGCGCCCACAGGCCGCCCGCGCCGAGCGCCACCGCGACCGTGGCGGCCAGGTAGAGCGCGAGCCCGCCGGGCGGCCCGAGCAGCAGGGTCCAGCGCCGCCGCCCGCGCAGGTGCTCGGCCTCCCGCAGCGGACGCGACCAGGCGCCCAGCACGAACGCCACCCCGGCCACGCCCGCCCCCGCCGGCCCGCCGACCCAGTAGCCGAGCGCCACGGCGAACACCGCGACGTGCCGGATCCGTGGCCGGGCGGCCAGGACGGGCGCCAGATGGCGTCCCGGCCGACCCCTGCCCACCAGCGCCAGCCCGGCGACGAGCAGCGCCAGCGCCCCGCCCGCGGCCAGCCCCGCCCGGTACGGCTCGTCCGGCTCGTAGGTGAGTGTCACCGTCCCGGCCGTGAAGGCGGGCAGGAACCAGGCCTGCCGCCAGCCGTCGAGCCGGACCGGCTTGAGCGCCGCGGCCCCCAGCGTGGCCTTCCAGCCGGCGTTGAAGTTCTCGTTGACCACCAGGTAGGCGTCGTCCTGGACGTTCACCTGGACGACCCGCTCGCCGGCCGCCCACGTGGTGACCGGCGTGCGCCGCATGACGGTGGGCCCGGCCGCGGGGCTGCCCGGCTCGTGCCGCACGATCGCCGACTCGACCCGGTACGACTCCCCCGGCCGCACCGACAGCCGGGTCGGACCGGCCACGAGCTGGAGCCGCTCGCAGGTCTCGAAGGTCACCGGCCGGCCGGTGACCACGTCGTGCAGGGTGCCGCCGGTGACGGCGGTGTGCACCTCGTTGCCGTCGATGGTGAGCGTGGGCCCGAAGCCGCACGGCAGCGTGAGTTTGAAGCCGGTCAGCGCGCCGAGCGGCCGCACGCCGGGGAAGGCCACGTCGCTGATCTCGATCGGCCGGCCGCCGGACGCGCCGAACTCCAGCGCGACCTTCCTGGCCCTCATCTCGGGGAAGCGGACGAGCCCGTCCGTGCCGACCCAGCTCTGCCGGACGCCGCCCTCCGCGCGGATCGTCACCCGGACGGGAGGGGCACCGAGGTAGGAGTCGGGCGTGATGACGCGGATCCGCGACAGCTTCGTCTCGCGGGCCAGCTCGACGTTCAGCGTGGGCCTGGGGTCGAGCGGGTCGGCGAACCAGGCCGTCTTCGGGTCGCCGTCGAAGGCCCAGCGGCCGCCCGCCGCGCCGCTGTCCACCGCGGTGGAGGAGGCGCGCACGGTCAGGGAGTCGCCGGGCAGCGTGCTGAGGCGTTCGATCGTCGCGCGGTCGGTGACCGTGGCGCGGCCCGAGATGCCGTACGCGCCGTCCTTGCCGGTGACGAAGGAGCGGTCGAAGCCGTTGCCGTCGTCGCCCAGCACCTCGTGGCCCTTGGCGCAGCTCCAGGCGGCCGAGCCCCGGACGCAGCCGGGCACGTCGCCGGTCCTGGCGACCGCGATCGTGGCCGGCTCGCCGGTGTCCTCGCGCGGGTCGGGCACGACGATCGAGCGTCCGGGCCGGACGCCGGGGATGGCCAGCTCGGTGATGCCGACCCGGCCGCCGAGGCGGTTCGCCGGCTCGTACGCGGTGGCGACGACCTTCACCCGCAGCCGCTCGACCGGCCCCTTCGGCACGGCCAGCTCCTGCGGGTCGGCGGTCGCGCGCACCTTCTGGCGCAGCGAGCCGGCGCCGGTCTCCACGACGACCTCGCTGGGCGGCGGGCCGATCGGCGAGTTCTCGAACGCCACCTGGATCGTGGGGATCGTCAGCGGCTCGGCGAAGGTCACCTCCAGCCACTCGCCGACGGCGCCGTTCCAGCCGGTGGAGCGCCAGCTCGTGCGGCGGTCGCCGTCCAGGGCGGCGAAGGGCTGGTGGCCGGGCTCGCGGCTGTTCGCCGCGGCGCCGACGTCGGCCTCGGAGCTGGAGGCGGTGAGGCCCGCGACGCCGGTGAGGCCCGCCGTGGAGACGTACCGCGCCCAGCCGGGGTCGAGCAGGTCGCTGGAGGGCGAGCTGCCGCGCAGGGGCTCGTCGGCGGTGAGCGTGGCGCTGGCGTTGCGGCGCAGGTCGGCGAAGGCGACCTCCCTGCGGCGCAGCGTGTCGGTCAGGATCGTGTCGTGCGCGGGCACCTTGACCACGCCCGCGTCGTCGTTGAGCAGGACGGGCCGGTCGTCGTCCAGGAGGCCCTGCTCGGCCAGGGAGAGCACGGACTCCGGCGCGCCGCCGACGCGCAGCGGGCGGGTGGCGTCCACGGTGCCGACCAGCGGCGCGGCGCCGGCCACGCGGTAGATCTCGACGGCCGGGTAGGGCTGGTCCAGCCAGGCGGCGGCCCGGCCGTACTGGGCGATGCCGACGCCCGGCCCCATTTGGGCCACGAGCGAGACGCCGGGCGAGTCCTCCAGCGCCTGGTGCACCCGGGCCGGCCAGGCCGTGCCGATCGTCGCCCGGTCCAGGTCGTTCCGGACGACCAGGTACGACACACCCATCCGGCGCAGCGTGGCGGCCAGCCCCGGCGAGCCCTTGCCGGTGGCCAGGCGGTCGTCCACGGCGGCCATGAGCCGCGAGATGCCGGCCGAGCCCCACGGCACGATCGTGTGGGTGGCCCAGCGGGCCTGCGAGAGCGCCTGCAGCGGCTCGTCCAGGGGGCGGCCCCACAGGTACTCGCCGCGCTTGGCGCCCGGCACGGCCAGCACCATGCCGTCGCCGGCGTTGCGGTTGAGCCAGGTGATGGCCTGCCGCCAGTAGTCGGGGATGGCGGTGAAGCCGCCGGCGGGGGCGAGACCGGCGTACAGGACGGGCAGGCCCGACAGGGTCACGAGCCCGGCGGCCAGCACGGTCAGGGGCGTGCGCAGGCGCGGGCGGGCCAGTGAGAGCAGCCCGGCCAGGCCGAGCGCGACGGGCAGCCTGATCAGGGCGTCGAACTTGTGCAGGTTGCGGAAGGCGGCGAGCGGGCCGTCGAGCAGCCCGACCATCACCTGCTCGTGCGGCGTGCCGGGATGGCCGGTGGTGATGATCGCGATCCCGCACAGCAGGCTGATCAGCAGGAACGGCCGCTCGGGCAGCCGGCGCAGGGTGAGCCCGGCCAGGCCGAGCGCGGCCACGGCGGCGGTGACCACGATCAGCCACGGGACGGTGGACTGCTGGTGGGCGTCGGGCAGCCAGGTCTGGCCGTCCACGGTCAGGAAGCTGAGCCAGCTCGACGTGCCGCGCAGCGCGTTGACCAGCGACGTCACGCCGGTCGTCGCGGTGGCGGTCTCGATGTAGGGCAGGAACGAGAAGATGTAGCCGCCGAGCGTGAGCAGCGGCACGGCCCACCACAGCGAGGCGAGCGCGACCAGCGGCAGCCACCAGGCGATCAGGCGGCGTTTGACCGGCCCGCCGCGCCTGGTCAGCAGGTAGACCATCGGCACCACGAGCACGGCCGCCTCGGCCACCGCGTTGACGCCGCCGCAGAACAGGAAGGCGAACGCCGACAGCGCCGCCGCCCGGCGTGGCGTCAGCTCGCCCTTGGCCCCCTTGACCAGCGGCAGCAGGATCCACGGCAGCACGGCGCTGGGCAGGAACTCCGAGGAGTTGATGCCGATCAGCGCCTGGGCGTGCGGCGCGAGCGCGTACACGAAGCCGGCCAGGACGCGGGTGTGCGGGCCGCCGACGCCGAACGCGCGGGCGAGCTGGACCACGCCGAGGAAGGCGACGCACAGCACGAGCGACATCCACAGCCGCTGGACGGCCCACGACTCCATGCCCAGCTTGAGGAAGATCGCGTAGAACGGGCCCATCGGGAACAGGTAGCCGTACGCCTGGTTCTGCAGGTGGCCGAAGTAGGCGCCGTCCCACAGGTGCAGCGCCCGGCCGAGGAAGCCCAGCGGGTTGACCGCCATGTCGAGCTTCGTCTCGGGGATGATCTTCTCGGTCGAGGTGTTGAACGCGATGGCGCCGAGCAGCAGACAGGAGGCGAGCAGCCGCAGCCTGTGCCTGATCCGGGCCTCGTAGCTCTCGACGGTGGAGTCCCCGCGTTCCCCCGGGGGTCCAGGCGAGGCTTGGGTCACTGAGGGGCTCCGCCGCAATCTTGGAGTTTCGCCAGGATAAGTCCGGTCATGTTAGCCCCAGTTCGGGCCCACGTAAATTCCCCGGCCCAGGCGCGGCAGGCCGCGGCCACCTCCGCCCGCCGCCGCGGGTCGGCCAGCTCCTCCAGCGCGCGGCCGGCCACCTCGGCCAGGCTCTCGCCGTCCCGTACGAGCCAGCCGGTGACGCCGTCCCGCACGGAGTCGCGCAGCCCGGCCACGTCGTAGGCCACGGTCGGCACGCCGAGCGCGGCGGCCTCGATCACGGTCAGCCCCCAGCCCTCGAACTCCGAGGCCGTCACGTTGAGCCGGGCGGCGGCCAGCAGGGCGTTCTTGCGCGGCTCGGGCAGGAAGCCGTGCAGCTCGACCCGGCCGTCCAGGCCCCGGCCGGAGATCCGGGCGGCCAGGGCGTCGCGCTCGGGGCCGCGGCCCACGACGTGCACCCGCAGGCCCGGCCAGGCGTCGCCGAGCTCGGCGGCCAGGTCCACGACGCGCTCGATGCGCTTGTGGCCGATCAGGCGGCCGGCGTACACGAGGGCGGGCTCGCCCACGGCGGCCGGCGGCTCGCTGCGCGCGGGCTCGGCGCAGCCGTTCGGCACGACGGTGACCGGCGCGAGCCAGCGCAACTTCGCGGCCAGGTCGTGCCTCGACGACTCCGAGACGGTGACCGTCAGGCAGCGCCGGTAGACCAGCCGGGCCACCTCGCCCTCCACGAAGCACCCGATCCGGGCCAGCCAGGCGGGCAGGAAGGCGTGGAACTGCCGGTCGTGGACGTGGTGCACGAGGCTGATCACGGGCGTGCGGCGGCGGACGACGAGCGGGGAGAAGAAGGGGATGCCGTTCATGGTGTCGATGACGACGTCCACGCGCCGCCGGTGGATCAGCAGCCAGAGCGGGACCAGCAGGTAGACGAGGTACGGGTTGCCCATCCTGCGCAGGTCGACGCCGTCGAGCCTCTCGGCGCGGCGCTGCCCGCGCTGGCGGCCGGTGAGGAACACGACCGAGGCCCCCTGGGTCAGCAGGAACCGGCTGACCTGCCAGGCGTACTCCTCGGCGCCGCCGGCCGTGGACTGGCAGGGTTCGCGGAAGTTGAGCATCGCCACGCGGACGCCCGCGAGTGGCCGCTCTCCCGCCGTCGCGTCGTTGGTCCGCGGCTCGATCAGCCGTGCCGTGTCCGCCTTGCGCTCACCGGTAAAGACCACCATCACTCCTCGTCGGCGGGCATGCGGGCATGGCGGAGCCACACTCCGTGCTCGCTGTGTATGGCCCCGCGTCAAGCGGGATGGATCACCTGGTGCCGTAGTTGTAGAGCGGCTGGTTGGGCGGGGTGAGCGACGGTGAGGCCACGTTGACCACCGCGACGGAGGCTCCGACCGCCAGCAGGGCTCCTATCGCCAGGGCCACGAGAAGTCGCAACACGAAGCTCTCCCTTCCTTCCGGTGACGCGGTGTGCCGAGACTAGAACGTGTTTCGTCTTGAATCCATAACATTGGTCAAACCGTGATAAAGCAAGTTACCCTCCGGTACATCATGAAACAGCCGGTCAACGCCGCAGCAAGCGCAGCTCTTCGCCGTCGAAGACCGTTCTCCAGCCGGGCGGCGCGGACGGGAACCCGTTCTCGCCCGCGGCCATGAGGAGATACCTGGCGGGCAGGTCGCCGTAGGCGCCGGCGGCCAGCAGGTCACCGGTCAGGCGGTTCAGCGGGTCCTCGCCGCGCACCCGCAGCCGGCCGCCGCCGGGCAGGCCGACGAGCAACGTGTCGTCCCAGAGCACCCGGCGCCGGAACAGCTTGGTCGCCGGGTCGAGCACCACCCGGCCGCCGTTCCAGGCGAAGGCCCGATGGGCGCCCCACGGCAGCGACACCAGCGGGCCCGGCGCGGGGTCGCCGTCCACGATCCGCTGGACCGCCGTCCATTCCGCCGGGTACGTCACCGCCTCCAGCCGGCCGAACGCGCCCAGCGCGAACGTCGGCATCGCCAGCACCGGGGCCAGCACCCCGACCAGCGCGAGCGCGCCCGACCGCAGGACCGAGGCCAGGCCGACCGCCGTCAGCAGGGCCAGCGGAGCCAGGTACACCTGGCCGTCGCGCAGCGGCCCGAACCCCGGCCACAGGGCGATGAGCCACTTGAGCGCCTCGCGTCCCGGCTGGAACGCGCCCAGCCCGGCGACGCAGAACCCGGCGGCCGCCGCCACCGCCAGGCCGCCCCACCAGGCGGGCCGTTCGGGGGCCGCGCGCAGGCGGGCGTAGCCGTACAGACCGGCGAGGACCAGGAGGAGCCGGGCGGTCGCCGTCCACCACGCCTCCTGGCCCGGCAGCCCGGCCTCGGCGTTCCAGATGCCGCCGAGCGAGAGCAGGCTGCCCAGTACGCCGAAGGGCCCGTCGGCGCGGGCCGCGAACGCGTCCACGCCCGCCGGGTCGGTCACCGCGCCCGAGCCGAGCGCGGGCACCGCCCACGGCAGGCTGTACGCGACCAGCACCCCGGCGGCGACCGGCACCCTGCGCCGGGCGACGGCGATCGGCATCAGGGTGAGCCAGGACACCAGCATCGCCTGGAACCCGCCCACCGCCGCCGGCAGCAACGCCACCCCCAGCCGCCCGAACCGCGCGAACCCTCCGGGGGGCTCCCGCGTGAGCGCGCGGATCGCCCACGGAAGCCCGGCCACGCCCAGGAGCAGCGCCCACTGGCCGAGCATGAGCCGCTGGGCGAGGTAGAGGTTCCAGGCGTAGAACGCGGCGGCCACGAGCCGGGCGAGCCTGCGCTCCGGCGGAACCAGCGCCGCCGCCCCGGTCGCGGCCAGCACGAACACGGCGACCAGGGCCGCCTTCTGCACGATCTCCACGGGCCACGCCCGAGACAGCAGCGCCACGACCAGGTCGCTGGGCACCGCCCGGGGGAAGCCGCCGCGGTCGGGCCACAGGGGCGGATCGGGTACGAAGAGCAGGTCGTACCGGAGCACCAGCCCCCAGCCCAGCGCCGGGCCGAGCGCCAGCACCGCCAGCCCCAGCCCCAGCGCCGCCGGCCCCCAGCGGCCCGCACGGCCTTCGCGCACCGTGACACCGCCTCTCCCTCGTGCCAGGACCGGCAGTCCGGGCACAAGGGAGATTAGCCGCCGACGCCTCACATGTGTTACTTACCGGGCTCGGGGTCCCGGGGCAGGCCCAGCATGCGCTCGCCGATGATGTTGAGCTGCACCTCGGTGGTGCCGCCGTAGATGGTCATGGCCCTGGTCGCGAGCACCGCCCGGTTCCAGTAGCCGGCGTCACCGAGCTTCATGTCGGCGGCCACCACGGCCTGGGCGCCGAGCAGGCCGACGGCCGTCTCGGAGACGTGCTGGGCGTGCGAGGTGGACAGCAGCTTCCGTACGGACGCGTCGGCGCCCGGCTCGTTCCCGGCCAGCTGCTTGAGCGTGACCCGCAGCGACAGCGCGTTGATCGAGTGCCCCTCGCACACGACCCCGGCCACCTCCTGCTCCTCGGCCGGCGTGAGCTCGCGCCCGAGCCGGCCGATCAGCCCGAGCAGGTCGGGCACGGACGCGCCGGTGCCGCCCGATCCCGACGACAGCGAGACGCGCTCGTTGGACAGCGTGTTGCGGGCGACCTTCCAGCCGTCGCCGACCTCGCCCACGACCAGGTCGTCCGGGACGAAGACGTCGTCGAGGAAGACCTCGTTGAACAGGTTCTCGCCGGTCATCTCGGTCAGCGGCCGGACCGTGACGCCGGGCGCCTTCATGTCCACCAGGAAGTACGTGATGCCCTCGTGCTTGGTGCCCTCGGAGGAGTTGCGGGCGATGCAGATGCCCCATTCGGCCACGTGGGCGACCGACGTCCAGATCTTCTGGCCGTTGAGCCGCCAGCCGCCCTCGACCTTCTCCGCCTTCATCTGCAGCGAGGCCAGGTCGGACCCGGCGCCCGGCTCGGAGAAGAGCTGGCACCAGATCATCTCGCCGCTGAGCGTCTTGGGCAGGAAACGTTCCTGCTGCTCGGGCGTGCCGTACACGGCGATGGACGGCACCACCCAGGCACCGATGATCATCGCGGGCAGCCTGACCTTGGCGGCCTTGAGCTCCTGGGCGATGAGCACCTGCTCCAGCGGCTTGGCCGCGCGGCCCCACGGCCTGGGCAGGTGGGGCATGACGAACCCGCGGTCGGCGAGCGCCCGCTTCTGCTCCTGGCCCTCAAGGCGGGCGATCTCGGCGATCTCCGCACGGATGCCCTCGCGCAGCTCCTCGGCGCCCTCGGGCAGGTCGATCTCCATCTCCCGGCCGACGCCCTGCAGCGCGAGCGCGGTCACCGAGGCGGCCCACTCGGCCGACGAGCCGAGCAGGGCGCGCAGGGTGAGGGCGCGCCGGTAGTAGAGGTGCACGTCGTGCTCGAAGGTGTAGCCGATGCCGCCGAACGTCTGGATCGCGTCCTTGGCGCACTGGACGGCCGCGTCGGGGGCCATCACCCCGGCGACGGCGGCGGCGTACTCCAGCTCGCGGCCCTCGGCCCTGGTGGCGTCCCAGACGGTGGCGCGGGCCTGCTCAAGGGCGACGAGCATCCGGGAGATCTTGTGCTTGATGCCCTGGAACTGGCCGATCGGGCGGCCGAACTGCTCGCGTACCTTGGCGTAGGCGGCGGCGGCCGTGACGCACCAGGACGCCAGCCCGGCGGCCTCGGCGCCGAGCAGGATCGCGGCCAGATTGAGCACGTCGGGGCTCCGCACGCCGTCGAGCACGCGCTCGGCGGGGACGCGCGCCTCCGACAGCTCCACCTTGGCCACCGGCCGGGTCAGGTCGAGCGACCGGACCGGCGTGACGGTGACGGCCGAGGCGTCGACGGCGATCCACTCCTCGCCCTCGGACGTGGTCACCGGCAGCACCAGCACGTCGGCCAGCGAGCCGGACAGCACCGGGTCGGCCGTGCCGGACACGACCAGCGAGCCGTCGTCGGCACGGGAGCCGGTGAGCGAGCCGGACAGCGCGACGGCGCCCGTCAGCGTGCCGTCGGCGAGGGCTTCGAGCAGGTCGTGCCGCTTGGAGGCGTGGATGACCGCACTGGCCAGCACGGTCGGCACGTACGGGCCCGGGGCGAGCTTCTCGGCCAGCGCCTCGACGGCGACGGCCGCCTCCAGCAGCCCGTAGCCCGAGCCGCCGGACTCCTCGGGCAGGTGCAGGCCGAGCAGCCCCTGCTCGGCCAGGCCCGGCCAGAAGGGCGGACGTTCGTCCGACCCGGATCGCAGCAGCTCCGAGGGGATGTTCCGCTCGGCCCAGCCGCTCACCGAGTCGCGGAGCGCCTCGTGCTCCTCGCTCAATCCGATCGCCATTGCTCATCCTCCAGCCAGGTCAAAGTCAGTGCCCGATGCCCAGAACCATATTCTAGAGCATGCTTCTGGCCTAGAGGGGCCGTACCTGCTGGACGAGTGTGTTCAAATCAGCCCATCGCGCCTTGTTCTTCTCGGGAATCGAGGCCAGCAGCATCGCCGGCTTGGTCTTGCCCACCTCGACGACCGTCACCAGGGCCTGAGCGGTCTCGGTCTTGCCGCCCGAGACGTAGGTGACCTTGTAGCCCAGCGACCAGCCCTTGCCGACCGGCACCTTCGCGGACCCGGTCCAGGAGGTCAGCTCGGCGCCCGCCGGATACTGCGTGCGCAGCGCCCAGCGGGCCGCGCGGACGGCCATCTCGCGGTAGTCGGCGTCCTTGGAGGGCTTCTTCTCCGGGGCGTCGCCGGGGAACATGGCCGAGGCGATCACGGTGTGCGGCACCGCCACCTTGCCGATGCGCTGGGCGACGGTGAACGGCGCGAACGACTTGGCGTCCCAGGGCGCGGCCAGGCGCGGGTAGCTGATGCCGCTCGTCTTGTCGGAGATGATCCCGCTCACCACGGACGCCTTGCCCGGCAGCGTGGGGAACGCCTTGCTCGCCGGCACCGAGGGGAGCGCGACCGGCGTCTCGCTGGGGGTCGGGGAGGCGGTCGGGGTGGCGGTCGCGGCCGGCACGGGGGCGACGGAGACCGTCGTCCCGGCGGGGTCGCCGGTCGTGGGCACGTCGCCGGAGAACACGACGAAGATCAGCAGCACCGCCGTGACGGTGACGAGGATGGCGCCCGCCAGATAGATCGCGCGGATGGGGATGTCCCCGATGCCGCGCTTGTGCGGCCTGGTGACGAGCGGCGTCACGGGACCGACGGCGCCCGGCTGGGGCTGGGGCTGGGGCTGGGACGACCTGGGCGCTCCCGGCGGCCACACCTGCACAGGCTGATGCTGCGACGCCCTCCCCGGCCCCGGCCGCTGCCCCTGCCCCTGCGCAAGCCCAGGCCCAGGCCCAGGCCCTTGCGCGTGCACCTGCCCTGGCCCTTGCACAAGCCCAGGCCCTTGCGCGTTGACCTGCCCCGGCCCTTGCGCAGGCCCTGGCCCTTGCGCAGGCCCTGGCCCCGGTCCCTGCGCGAGCCCTTGCCCCGCCCCTTGTCCTGGCCCTTGCGCGGCCCCCGGGCCCGGCCCCTGCCGGCCGGCCCCTTGGAGCTGCTGGTTCCCACCCGGAGACTGCGGCGGGTGCGGCGGGCGCCCCTGCGGGCCGGACGGAGGCTGCGGACGCACCTGCGGACCCGAGGGCGCCCCGGGGTAGGGACGCGACTGCGGGCCGGACGGCGGCTGCGGGCCGGACGGCGGCTGCGGGCCGGACGGCGGCTGCGGGCCGGACGGCGGCTGAGGAGCCGGTCGCACCGGCTGGGACGCACCCGGCCGCGGCGGACGCGGGATCTTGACCGTCTGCTCCGCGGGCGGCACGACTTGCTCGGCAGGCGGCACGACGACCTTGCGAAAAGGTTGGGTGTCCTGTGCTGATCTCTCGTCGCCGACGTCCGCCATGGCCTTGAGGTTACGTCACCGAAGAGCAGGATAATTCCTCTATTCCCCCAGCAGAATCTAATTCTGTATGGTCTGCGGACATGAGGGGTTTCTACGAGATCGCAGCCGCCGACCCGGACCGTCCCGCCCTGCTCGGCGACGACGGCGCGACCTACGGCGAGCTGCTCGCCCGCGCCAACAGAGCCTCCCACGGCCTGGTCGCACGCGGCGTCCGGCCGGGCGGCGCCGTGGTGACCGTGCTGAAGAACGGGCTCGACGCCCTCACCATGATGCTGGCCACCTACCAGATCGGCGCCTACCTGGTGCCGGTCAACTGGCACTACACGGCCGAGGAGATCGACTACATCGTCGCCGACTGCGGCGCCGACGTCGTCGTCTCCCCCGGCGCGCTCACGGTCGCCGACCTGACCGACGGCCGGCCCGACACCGCGCCCGAGCACCGCCGGGCCGGCTCCATGATGCTCTACACCTCCGGCACCACGGGCCGCCCCAAGGGCGTGCGCCGCCGGCTGCTCGACCTCACGCCCGAGGACCTCTACCCCATCCTGATGCGCAAGAGCTGGCGGCACTTCGGCCTGCCGTCCGACGGGGTGCACCTGGTGTGCTCGCAGCTCTACCACTCGGCCCCTTACGGCCAGGCGATGATGGCGCTGCAGTTCGGCCACTCGATCGTGGCGCCGGAACGGTTCGACGCCGCCGAGGCGCTGGCGCTGATCGAACGGCACCGGGTGACGAACGCGTTCATGGTGCCCACGATGTTCCACCGGCTGCTCGCCGTGCCGGACCGGAAGACCTACGACCTGTCCTCCCTCACCCACCTCTACCACGGCGCCGCCCCCTGCCCGCCCGCCACCAAGCAGGCGATGATCGACTGGCTCGGTCCCGTCCTGTGGGAGTACTACGGCTCGACGGAGGCCGCGGTGGCGACGATGGTGTCGTCCCAGGAGTGGCTGGAACGGCCGGGCACGGTCGGCAGGGCCCTCGACGGCATGGCCTTCACGATCATCCGCGACGACGGCCACGAGGCGGCCCCCGGCGAACCCGGGACGGTCTACATCGGCGGCATCAACCGTTTCGAGTACCACCGCGACCCCGGCAAGACCGCCTCGGCCATGCGCGGCGCCGCCTACACCCCCGGCGACATCGGCTACCTCGACGCCGACGGCTACCTGTTCCTGCTGGACCGCAGGACCGACCTGATCATCTCGGGCGGCGTCAACATCTACCCCGCCGAGATCGAGGCCGCGCTGCTCGAACATCCGTCGGTGGCCGACGTGGCGGTGATCGGCGTGCCCGACCCCGAGTGGGGGCACAAGGTCGTGGCGCTGGTCCAGCCCGTGCCGGGCGTGACGGGCGGCGCGGAGCTGACCGCCGAGCTGCTGCGGCACTGCGCGCCCCGGCTGGCCAGGATGAAACACCCCCGGGTGATCGAGTACCGCGAGTCGCTGCCGCGCACCCCCACGGGCAAACTCAGCAGACGGGACGTCCGGGAGGCGTATCTTTCCCGCTGAGCTGGGCAGACATCTCCCCATGAGGGAGATCGTCGCCGGACTGGCAGCCGTCGTACTGCTCACCGCCTGCGGGCGGTCCCCGTCGATCCCGGCGTCCACCTCCACGGCCACCGCGAGCCCGGCCACCACCACGCCGGGCTCGCCCACCGCCACCGCGGAGGCGCCGGGCAGCGCGCCGCAGTCGCTGGAGAGCGCGTACGAGCGGGTCATCACGGACGTCCTGCCGTCGATCGTGCAGATCAACACCAAGGTGGGCCTCGGCTCCGGCATCGTCTACGACACGGCGGGTCACATCGTCACCAACGCCCACGTGGTCGGCGAGGCGACCGAGATGAACGTCACGATCGCCACCGGCGGCGCTCCCCGGCCGGCCAAGCTGGTCAAGGCGTTCGGCGCCGGCGACCTGGCGGTGATCAAGGTCGATCGGCCCGACGGGCTGCGCCCGGCCAGGTTCGGCGACTCGGGCAAGCTGCGGGTGGGCCAGATCGTCCTGGCCATGGGCAACCCGCTGGGCCTGTCGGGCAGCGTCACGAACGGGATCGTCTCGGCGCTCGGCCGTACCGTCAGCGAGCCCCAGAGCCCCGAGTCACCGGGCGCCACCATCAGCGGCGCGATCCAGACCTCCGCCGCGATCAACCCCGGCAACAGCGGCGGCGCGCTGGTGAACCTGGCCGGCGAGGTCATCGGCATCCCGACCCTCGCCGCCACCGACCCGCAGCTCGGCGGCGGGGCCGCGCCCGGCATCGGGTTCGCGATCCCGAGCAACACGGCCACCGACATCGCGGCCCAGATCGTGAAGAACGGCAAGGTCACCAACAGCCACCGGGCCGCACTCGGCATCCGCGGCAGCACGGTCATCGGCGCCACCGGGCAGCCGAGCGGTGTGGGCGTGGCGAGCGTGGAGAAGGGCGGAGGCGCGGAGAAGGCCGGGATCCGGGCCGGTGACGTGATCCTCTCGATCAACGGCAAGAAGACCACGACCATGGCCGCGCTGGCGGAGGAGATCACCGCCTACAAGCCCGGCGACCAGGTCAAGGTGGAGGTGCTGCGCCCCGACGGCGGCACCCAGACCGTCACGGTGACCCTCGGCGAGCTCAAGGCCGAGTGACGGCCCCACCGGCCGCTGTGCCAGCGCCAGGCCGACCCCTCAACCCCTCACTGCCGGGCCGTGAAGACGATCTCCACGCGCCGGTTCTTCGCCCGGTTCCGTTCCACCGGCTTGCCCCCGACCAGGTTGGGCAGCTTGGGCCGCCGCTCGCCGTATCCGGCCGCCTGGAGGGTCACGTTCCCGCCGCCGAGCAGGCTCTCCAGGGCCGCGCGCACGGCCTGCGCCCGCCGCCGCGACAACGCCAGGTTGTACGCGTCGCTCCCCTGGTCGTCGGTGTGCCCCTCGATCCTGACGACGCCGCCCGCGCCCTCCGCCTCGACCTTCGCGGCGACGTCCGCCAGCCGCTTCCTGGCCTTGGGCGTGAGCCGCCACTTGTCCAGCGCGAACAGCACGTCGCTGGTCAGCGCGACCGTCACCTCGCGGCCCTGCCTGGTCTCGCTCTGCGCGCCGTCCATGGACTCGACCTCGCCGACGATGTCCTCGACCGGCAGCACCAGGTCCTCCACCGGGCCCGCGGCGTCGGACGGGACCGGGACCGGCGTGGGCGTCAGCACGAGGGCCAACGCCAGGCTAAGAGAGCGGAACATCGGTGAGCACGCCCAGCATCGGCATCTCGACGTTGACCTTCGTGACCTCCGGTGGCGGCGCGGCGAAGACCGCGTACAGCGTGCTGGACTCCCCCGCCTCCAGGAACTGGCCCTGCGTGCCGGAGCACACGCAGGTGGCGTCGGCGTCGGTGCCGTTGCGGGCGACGCGGTAACGCTTGGCGTTCACCGGGTCGATCAGGGAGACGTTGGAGACCGTGTAGTCGAGCGCGCCGCCGCCCAGGCCGTTGTGCACGTTGACCTTGCCCTCGACGGCGGTGATCGTCCAGTTGAGGGTGGCGGTTTTGCCCTGGCGCAGCAGGGCGGTGATCTCGACGCGGGCCTTGCCGTACTGGTCGCCGGAGCCGACCTTGGCCTCACGGGTGGCGATGACCACGTCCGCCTGCGGCGGCGCCGTCTGCGCGGGCGCGGTCCGCGGCGGCGCGGGAGCGGTGGTGGTCGCCTCCTTGGCGGCGGTCTGCGGCTGCCCGCCGGGTGACATGCCACACCCTGCCAGGACGACGGCCGCCCCGATGAGCACGATCGTCTTTCGCATCTGCTGGTCACCTTAATGCTCAGAAAAGGCTCAAGTCAGACACCCTAGCCCGGATTGCCCATTTCGGGCGGGATAAATGGCGATCAGCCGGTCACGGACGACTGGGTCAGCCGATAGCGGGACGGCGGGATGCCGTACCGGTCCACGAACGCCTGGCGCAACGTCTCGGCCGTCCCGAACCCGCACCGTACGGCGATCGCGGACATGGGCAACGAGGTCGAGACCAGCAGCTGAGCCGCCCCCTCGGTACGGGCCCGCCGCACGAACCTGCCCGGCGTCTGCCCCAGATGCCGGAGGAACAGCCGGGTGAGATGGCGTTCGCTGACGCCCGCCGCGGCGGCCAGCGTGGCCGCGGTGAGGTCGGCGGCCAGGTTCGCGCTGATGTGCTCGACGATCCGCCTGACCAGGCCGTCGGCGGGCGCCGGAGGGCTGACGAACATGCTCATCTGGGCCTGGTTGCCCGGCCGTTGCAGGTAGGTGACCATGCCGCGGGCCACCGTCCTGGCCAGTTCGGCGCCGTTGTCCTCCTCGACCAGGGCGAGCGTGAGGTCGAGCGCGGCGGTGACCCCCGCGGACGTGGCCACCTCGCCGTCGCGGACGAAGATCGGGGCCGGGTCCACGGTGACGCGCGGGTAGCGGGCGGCCATGTCGGCCGCCTCCCGCCAGTGGGTGGTGGCGCGCCTGCCGTCGAGCAGTCCCGCGGCGGCCAGCACGTACGCGCCGGTGCACACCGACGCGACCCGCCTGCTCTCCCGCGCCAGCCTGCGGACATGGCCGACGACCAGCGGGTTCGCCGCGGCGTCCACGTGGCCGGTGCCGCCGGAGACGATGAGCGTGTCGAGCGGCCCGGTGATCCGCTCCAGCGCGAGCTGGGCCTGCAGCACCAGCGCGCCGGCCGTGGTGACGGGATGACCGCCGGGGGTGGCCAGCCGTACCTGGTAGTACGGTGAGGCGCCGTGCCAGTTCGCGTTCTCCAGCGTCGAGCTGACGCACGCGATGTCGAGCAGCTCGGCCGCCTCGTAGGCGACGACCACGACCCGCCGGTACTCCATGGCACGACTGTAGGTCCGGAAGACCAAGAACCCAAGTTTCCAGACATGTACGGCTTCGCCCCTCGCCCCCGTCCCCCCACCCGGCCACAGTCGAAGCCATGACACCGACGCCCCCTGCACCCGCGACCCCCTCCGCGACCGGACGCCGCTGGTCGAAGTTCGCCCTCCACTACGTGGAGATGATCGTCGCCATGTTCGTCGGCATGTTCGCGCTCGGCGCCCTCCAGTCGGCCCTCGGCCTCTCCGTCTCCCACGACGAGTCGCCCGAGCTCGCGTACCTGATCATGGCCGTCGACATGTCGGTGGGCATGGCCGTGTGGATGCGCTTCCGCGGCCACCGCTGGCCGGCGACGCTGGAGATGTGCGCGGCGATGTTCGTCCCGATCGTGCCGCTCTATCCGCTGCTCTGGCTCGGCGTCATCGACGGCGGCGTCCTGATGCTCGTCGCGCACGTCGCGATGTTCCCGCTCATGCTGGCCGCCATGTTCCGGCGCCTCGACGAGTACGCCGGCTGCGCCCACTAGCCCGCCCCCCTCGGCCCCGCGCCCACGGGGATCCCTAAGATGCCGCCATGGCGCGTTTCGAGACCGTGACCCTGGTCTTCGCTCCCCCCGACGTGCTGTTCGACACGTCGCTGTCGGTCGAGACCCACACCGCGTCCATGGCCGGCTCGTCGGAACGCGCCGTCGCGGGCGTCACCACGGGCCTGCTCGGCCTCGGCGACCAGGTCACCTGGCAGGCCCGGCACTTCGGCCTCACCTGGCGGATGACCTCCACGATCAGCGCCTGGGAACGGCCCGCGTACTTCGTGGACGAGCAGGTGTCCGGGCCGTTCCGCCACTGGCGGCACGAACACCGCTTCGAGGCGGCTCCGCACGCGGGCGCCACTCTCATGACCGACGTCGTCGACTTCTCCGCCCCCGCCGGCCCCCTGGGCCGCCTGGCCGAGCTGCTGGTCCTGCGCCGCCACATGGCCCACCTCATCAACATGCGCAACCAGCACATCAAGACGATCCTCGAACCGTCCCGTTGACCGAACCCGCGCCGCCCGGCGGCCGTCGAAAGCAGCGGCAGAACCTGACGGACATCGGGCCCGACCGTCCGCCCGGCGGGGTCGCGTCGCGGCCGCTGCTGGTCCTGGCCCAGCTCGTCGCCGCCTGGGCGGCCGGATCGGTCTTCCTGCCGACGGCGTGGCTGGTCCTGCTGGCCGTGCTGTTCGCCGGCGACGAGGCGGTGCTCCTCGCCGCCGCCGCACTGGGCGTGGCGGCCCTGCTCGGCTACCTGGTCATCGTGATCAGGGCCACCCGCGGCGTGTCCGTCCTCGGCGCGACGCGCGGCGGCCGGTTCCTGTGGGCGCTGCTGGTGCTGGGCCTGGGAACCGCCGGCTGGACCCTCGGCTGGGTGGTGACCGACGTCGCCGGCCTCGGGGTGAGCCGCGACCTGCTGCTGACGGCCGTGCTCGGCGGCGTTCCGTACGCCCTCGTGGCCGGGACGCTGCTGCGCGGGTGGCGCCACAAGGGCGTCGCGCTCGGGCTGGGCGTGGCGCTTCTGGGGGCGGGCGTGGCCGTGCTGCGCCAGGAGCCGCCGGACGACCTGGAGGCACGCCTGGCGGCGGGCGACCTCCACCGGGAGACCGCGTACGTGGTCGCCGTCCCCGGTTACCGGCCCGACGACCGGGACTACGGCGGCGGACTGGGCGGCTCCGGCTTCACTCCGGCGGACCCGGCCGCCATCCCGCCCGACCGGTACGTCAGGATCGTCGCCTACGACCGGCTCCTGCCGGGCGCCGCCGTGTGCGGCCAGCCCACCGCGCAGGACGCCGACCTGCCGACCGGATCCTGCACGGCGGAGCCCGGCGGCCTGGTCCACCGGCAGGGCCCGGTCGAGCACGGCTACCAGGTGCGGGTGGGCCGCCGGTACGTCACGGTGGTGGGCAGCACCGCCGTCCCCCGCGACCTGCTCCGGTCGGCCGCCCGGAGCCTGCGCCCGGCCACCGCCCGCGAACTGGGCGACCAGGAACAGACCGGGGACTACTACGCGGCCCGCGTCCCGGGTTACACCCCACAGCTCATGGGCATCCCGGCGGGCCTGGTCTACACGCCCTCCGACCACACCGGCAACGGCGGCCAGAGCGTCCACATCACGTTGTCCGTGAGCCAAGCCGACGACGACTTGTGCTATCTCACCGAGAAGTGCACCCCAGTCGGCTCCGGCCTCACCTATGTCCGCCGCGAGGACACGCACGGTTACGCGGTGCGCCGCGGCACGGTGACCGTCCAGGTGCTCGGCGGCCTGCGGGTGGACGCGAAGCCGCTGCGCCAGGCCGCGCTCGACGCCCGCCCGGCCACCGACGACGAGCTGCGCCGCCTGCTGCCCCCGCTGGAGCCGCGCACCCCCCTCGACCGCCTCCGCCGCTGGCTGCGCACGTTCTGAGCTGGGACGCCCACGTCTCCCGGACAGCGAAAAGCCTCCGACCCGCCGAGTAATCGGCAGGTCGGAGGCTTTTTGATCACGTGGAGGTGGCGGGAATCGAACCCGCGTCCTTCAATCCCAAGTCAGGGCTTCTCCGGGCGCAGCCTGCTGTGCTTTTCTCAGCCCCGGCGATCACGCAGGCGAGTCGCCGACGGGCTCAGCCACTGTTTGATTTCCCGATCTCCCCCGTGGCCGGGTCGATCGGTTGAGCCTTCTAACGATGCCAGACACCGGGCCGAAGGCACTCCCGGGCTGACAGAGGTTTCGCTACTTAGGCAGCGAGGGCCAGGGAACCCTGGCCGACCTCAGTGCGCTTGGAATTGGCACTTATTGTTTTGCGGTCACAGGATTAACGAGGTTATGTCCGCAGTCCTCGGCCCGCTTCACCTGGCTTGCAAGATCGAAGTCGAAGCCAGTCACCCCCTGTGCAGTTGTCAACACGCCTCACGCTGATCATCACGCAGAGACGAGCAACACTGAATCTACAGGGGACAACGCCCCCAACGCCAACTTAATTCCAGCATGGCGAAACCCCCGGGAGCGTGGCACAGCAGCACGCGCTCCCGGGGGCCGACCGGCAGGGTCGAGCCGGTCCGGACGGCAGGACTTCCCCCGAGATGAAGTCCTGATCTCATCACGGCGACTGAGTCCGCAACCCCCCGAGCGGGCCCAGTCATTCAGTAAGACGCAGCCACGACCAGGAACGGTTGCTCGCCGTCACAAGATTTTCACGCAGAGTCACGAAGGCCCGAGAAGAAGCTGCCCGCGACGGCCGCCGCGTCGTAGTTCTTGGCCAGGACGGCGATCGCCACGTCCCCCTGCCAGCCGACGAACCAGGTCATGGGCTTGTCCTGGGTGCCCGCCGTCGCGCGCACGCCGTAGACCCTGCCCCGGCCCGCCTGGGCGGGGCTGCCGACCGCTCCGGCGCGCATCATCGCGGTCAGCGCGGTGCGCACCTTCGGATCCATCGGGACGGCGTCCGGCTGCTTGGCCGGGACGACCTCCGCCGCCGGATCGGGCGACGCGGGCGAGGTCACGAGCACCGGCGGCCGCCAGGTGCCCGACCCCACGGCCGCCGCGACCAGCGCCATCGACAGCGGGCTGACCTCGACGGTCTGCCCCGCGATGGCCCTGGCCTTGTCGGCGTCGCTGGACAGTTCGGGCATCGCCCCGCTGAACGACTTCAGCGGCAGCCGCCACGGCTGGCCGATGCCGAACGCCTTGGCGCTCGCGGCCAGGCCGCCGGCGCTGGCCCGGCGGGCCAGCGAGGCCAGCGCGGTCACGCAGCCCTTGGCGAAGTTGTCCTGGAACGTGGCCGACGACGTGACCCCGGCGGTCTGGCTGGTGTGCACGAACTTGGCGCCGCCCACCGTGCGCTCGGCCGGGCAGGCCAGCCGCTGCTTGGTGCTGACGCCGCTCTTGATCAGCGCGTCGGCCGCCACGATCGAGAAGGCCGTGCCCGCGGGGAACCTGCCCGCCAGCGCGTCCTTCTCCTGGTTGAGCCCGCTGGTGCCGACCGCGAGGATCTGGCCGGTGTCACGCTGCACGGCCACCAGCGCGCTGGTGGCCGTCTCGGCCACCGCCCGCTCGGCCGCCGCCTGGGCGCGGCTGTCGATCGTGGTCTTGACCGAGACGTTCTGGCGGCCCAGCCACTCCTTGAGCTTGGCCACCTGCCGGCCGGTCTTGAGATCGAGGGTGATCACCTTGGTCTCGGTGGAGCCGGTCAGATAGTCCTGGTACGCCTGCTGCAGGCCGCTCTGGCCGATCGAGTCGCCGGCCCGCTGGGGGCCGCCGAGCTTCTGCTCGTCCTCGGGGGTGAGCGCGCTGACCTTGCCGACGATCTGCTTGGGGGCGGCCGGGTCGATGGGCTGCGGCTGCGGATCGGTCTGGATGCCGGAGATGCCGGCCAGCTTCGACTTCATCGACAGGTAACGCGAGCGCCCGAACGTGACCAGCGGCACGAACTTGTCGGGCGGCGAGGACCTGATCCGGCTCAGCAGCCGGTCCTGGGCGTAGCCGGTGATCGCCGACAGCTTGGCCACGACGTCCTCGGCCCGGTCGCCCAGCGCGGACGGCACCACGCCCACGACGTAGACGTAGAGCTCGTTCTGCAGGGGGTCGTCGGCCCGGTCGACCACCGGCTGGCGCGGCTTGGGGTTGGTCTCGACCGCGAACCGCTGGCCCTCCTTGAGCTGCGGATGCAGCACCGACGGCGACCAGCGCACCTTCCACCTGCCGTCGACCAGGTGCAGCGGCAGCGAGCCGTCGTACGCCCAGAGCGGGGTGTTCTCCCCCAGGTCGACCTCGGCGCGGAAGTCGGCCTTGGACTCCTCGCCGTTCACGCTCACGCTCTTGATCTTGAAGCGGAACGAGGCCGCGTCGAGCTCCAGCTTGGCGTTGGCCAGGGCCTTGCCCACCTTGGCGGGGTCGCCGTCGGTGCGGCCCGCGGCCAGGGCGTAGTCCTCGGACTGCCAGCCCACGAGGAAGTCGCGCACCGCGTCGTGCGGCGAGGACTCCTCGAAGCAGCCGGTCAGCGTCATGCTCGCGACCGCCAGGGTGACGGTCGCGGCAAGGGTGCGGCGCGCGCGTGTCATCGGTTAGAGTGCCGCCGCTCTCATCGGTTGCGGTGCCGCAGGGCCCGCGCCATCTCCCGCTTGGCCTGCTGCTCGGCCAGCGACTGCCGCTTGTCCCAGTCCTTCTTGCCCCGGGCGACGGCGATCTCGACCTTGGCCCGGCCGTCCTGGAAGTACAGGACCGTGGGGACGATCGTGAGACCGCCCTCCTTGGTCATGGCGGCCAGCTTCTCGATCTCCTTGCGGTGCAGCAGCAACTTGCGCTTGCGCTTGGCGGCGTGGTTGGTCCACGTGCCCTGCATGTATTCGGGGATGTGCACGTTGAGCAGCCACGCTTCGCCATTGTCGATGCTGGCGTAGCCGTCGACGAGCGAGGCGCGGCCCTCGCGGAGCGACTTCACCTCCGTGCCCTGGAGCACGAGCCCCGCCTCGAAGGTGTCCTCAAGGTGGTAGTCGTGCCGGGCCCGCTTGTTCTGGGCGATGACCTTCCGCCCGGTCTCACGTGGCATGCTTCGACCTTACCGGCGATTCCTCACACCCTGAGGTATCGGCGGAGCGTCACGAACGAGGCCAGCACACAGATCACGACGCCGATGGCCATGGTGAGCGTGATGGTCTGGGCCACCGCGTCCCAGCCGAGCTGGGCCATGCCGCTGCCGAAGTAGCCGGCGATCTCCTCGAACAGCAGGACCTTCGTCACGATCAGGATGATGGCCGCGAAGACGCCGCCGATCAGACCGGCGATCACGCCTTCCATGACGAACGGCAGCTGGATGTAGAGGTTCGAGGCGCCCACCAGGCGCATGATCCCCGTCTCCCGGCGCCGGTTGAACGCCGACAATCGCACCGTGTTGCCGATCAGCAACGCCGCGGCCAGCACCAGCACGATGGCGACCGCCAGCGCGTAGAAGGACAGCTTGTCGAGCAGGTCGAAGAACTTGCCGATGAGCTGCTTGTGGTCCATCACCTGGGACACGCCCGGCTGGCCCTTCACGGCGTCGATCACCGGCTGGTAGTTGTCGGGGTCGACCAGCTTCACGCGGAACGACTGCGGCATGTCCTCGACCCTGGTGGCCTGGACGAGCGTCGGGCTGGCCTGGTAGGCCGTCTTGAAGTTCTCGTACGCCGTGCTCTGGTCCTCGTAGAAGACCTCCTTGACGCCCTGGAGGCTCTCAAGGCGGGTCTTCAACGCCTTCGTCTGGGCCGGCGTGACGGCCTTGCCGTTGCACTCGGGGATCGCGGTGCCCTTGGTGCACAGGAAGACCGAGATCTCGACCTTGTCGAACCAGAAGGACTTGAGCATGGAGACCTGGGCGTTGATCATCAGGCCGACGCCCAGCATCGCCATGCCGACTGCCACGGTGATGACGACCGCGATCGTCATGGTCAGGTTGCGACGGAGGCCGATCCAGACCTCGGAGAAGATGAAGTTCGCCCGCATGTTGTGTCTGCCGCTCCCTGTCAGTACGCCTGGCCGTACACGCCACGCGACTGGTCACGGACGATCTTCCCGTCCTCCAGCTCGACGACGCGTTTGCGCATGGAGTCCACGATGGCCGCGTCGTGCGTGGCCATGACGACCGTGGTGCCAGTTCGGTTGATGCGGTCGAGCACCTTCATGATGCCGATGCTCGTCGCGGGGTCGATGTTGCCCGTGGGCTCGTCGGCCAGCAGGATCATCGGCCGGTTGACGAACGCGCGGGCCATGGCGACACGCTGCTGCTCGCCGCCGGACAGCTCGTCGGGCATGCGATGGGCCTTGCCCTCCAGGCCGACCAGCTCGATGACCTCGGGCACGACCTTGCGGATGAACCGCCTGGGCTTGCCGATCACCTCTAGGGCGAACGCCACGTTCTCGTAGACGTTCTTGTTCGGGAGCAACCTGAAGTCCTGGAAGACGCAGCCGATGCGGCGGCGCAGGTGAGGCACCTTGAAGTTGGAGAGGCGGGCCAGATCCTTGCCGGCGACGTGGATCGCCCCGGAGTTGGGCCGCTCCTCCTTCAGGACCAGACGCAGGAACGTGGACTTGCCTGACCCCGAAGGGCCGACGAGGAACACGAACTCGCCCTTGTCCACGTCGACGGAGACGTGGTCGAGAGCGGGCCGGTTCTGGTTCGCGTAGACCTTGGTGACATTATCGAAATGGATCACGAGAGCATCACGGCATGCCAGTCTAGGGGTCAGGACGGAAGCGAGGGTGGCACATGCCCATTTCCCGCCGCCGGCCGATCGGGGGCGCCGTCTTTACTGATGATCGACGTTCCGATTGGCCAGACGACAGTCTAGGGGGAAGACTGGCATGGAACGTCCATAACGGAAACAAAACGATTGTGCGGCTAGACTTGGGGCTGTCATGAGTTGTGAACACCTCGTATGCGCGCAGTGCGCCCACCCCGTGATCGAGGGCCGCTGCCCCCTCTGCCGAGCCAACAGGGAGCGGATGCACAATCACGGCTTCGCCGGACTGTCACCCGCCCTCGTCGTCGTCCTGCTCCTCGTGCTGCTCTTCGCGACGCTGGTGCTCAGGCACCTAGTCGGTGGCGCCTGACTCCGCCCTGCGCATCCAGCGGATCTCCGACTCGATGAACCCGTCGAGGTCGCCGTCGAGCACCGCCGACGGGTTGCCCGCCTCCGTGCCCGTGCGCAGGTCCTTCACGATCTGGTACGGGTGCAGCACGTAGTTGCGGATCTGCGTGCCCCATGACGTGGTGGTCGCGCCGCGCAGCTCCGACATCTTCTCCGCCTCCTCCTGCCGCTTGCGCTCCAGCAGCTTGGCCTGGAGCACGTTCATGGCCGAGGCGCGGTTCTGGAGCTGGGAGCGCTCGTTCTGGCAGGAGACCACGATGCCGGTGGGCAGGTGGGTGATGCGCACCGCCGAGTCGGTGGTGTTGACGCCCTGGCCGCCGGGGCCCGAGGACCGGTAGACGTCGACCCGCAGGTCGTCTTCGTTGATGTCGATGTGGTCGGTCTGCTCGACGACCGGCACGATGTCGACGCCCGCGAACGAGGTCTGGCGGCGGCCCTGGTTGTCGAACGGGCTGATGCGGACCAGCCGGTGGGTGCCGTGCTCGCCGCGCAGCGTGCCGTAGGCGTAGGGGGCCTTGATGGTGAACGTGGCCGACTTGATGCCGGCCTCCTCCGCGTAGGAGGTGTCGTAGACCTCGGTGGAGTAGCCCTTGCGCTCGGCCCACCGCAGGTACATGCGCAGCAGCATCTCCGCCCAGTCGGCGGCGTCGACGCCACCGGCCTGGGAGTTGATGGTGACGAGCGCCTCGCGGGCGTCGTACTCGCCCGACAGGAGCGTGCGCACCTCAAGGGCGCCGATGTCGGTCTTGAGCGACTCCAGCTCCTTGTCGGCCTCAAGGCGCGTGTCGTCGTCGCCTTCCTCGGCCGCGAGCTCGTAGAGCACCTTCAGGTCGTCGAGACGGCGCGCGACGCCCTCGACGCGGTTGAGCTCGCCCTGGAGATGGGAGAGCTTGCTCGTGACCTTCTGCGCCTGCTCGGGGTCGTCCCACAGGTCTGGGGCGGCAACCTGCTGCTCCAGCTCCTCGATCTGCTTGCGCATCGCGTCGAGGTCGAGCACGTCCTGGATGCTGCGGAGCGTGTTCGCGAGCTCGTTGATCTCTTCTGCCGGATCGATGCCTGCCACGTCTCCCTAGGGTACGCGACCCTCGCGTGCACGAATAACATGGCGAGGTGCGTGCATACGGTCGGGGGAAGATGCTGGCGCTCGCCGTCGGCGTGCTGGCCGCGGCGACCGCGTGCACAGGCCCTGCTCAGACGTCCCCGGCGGTGCCCCAGGGAAAGGCGGGCGCCACCGGCGCGGCGAGCCCCTCGCCCAGCGCGCCGCCGCCCGCCGTCACACGTCAGGAGGCGGCCGAGGCGGTCGCCGAGATCCTGCCCACCGACGACGTGCTGCGCGTGGAGAACCCCGTGACGGGGCGGCTCTTCCTCGACACCGACCTGGTCACCGGCGGGCAGCTGGCGCTCACGCAGGCCGCCTTCGAGTCCACCGGCGACCGCCCGCCGCGCTACGCCTGGGGCACGCCCACCCTCTACGTGCCCAGGTTCGCCCAGGGCGAGCGGGCGCCCTGGTTCAGCGCGCTGGCCACGCGCAACGGGCAGCCGACGCTGCTGACGTTCGCCAAGAGCGGCGACGACTGGCTGCTCAGCTCGGCCGCGCAACTGCTGCCGGGCCAGGAGCTGCCGCGGGTGCGGCTCGACGCCGACGGCTACGCCACGGCGCTGACGCCCGACGACAAGACCGTCACGATCAGCCCCCAGTACATGGGCCCGGTGCACGCCAGCGTGGCCGAGACCGGGGCGGCCGGGATGACGGCGGGCCTGCTCGCCGACGGGCCGTACACGACGGACGTGGCCAAGCAGATCGCCACCGACCGCGAGAAGGCCAAGAAGGACGGGTTCAGCTACGACTCGATCTTCAGCGCCGACAACTGGCCGGTCTACGCGCTGCGCACGGCCGACGGCGGCGCGCTGATCCAGTACTCGCTGTCGCGCAACACCTCGACCCGCACCGTCGCCAACAACACCTACATCATCCCGGTGCCGCCGGAGGCGGGCTGGGCCATCTCGACCTCGTCGGTGCGCCGCAGCCTCAAGCTCACCGAGGTCCACCAGTACGCCACGGCGGTGCCCCCGCTGTCGGCCCCGGCCGCCGCCCGGGTCGTCGCCCACGACGGAGCCCTCACCCGCGCCAGCGGCGAGTGAGGGCCCCTCCGGGCGGTTCCTACGCCTCCGTGTGAGGCAGGTTGCTGGCGGCCACCAGCGTGCGGATCGCGCGCAGGGCCACCGAGAGCGTCGCCAGGTCGAAGTGGTCGCTCTCCCAGATCTCCGACAGCGTCTGGCGGGCGCGTCCCACGGCGGCCGCGTTGCCGTCGGTCCACCGGGCGAGCCGCTCCTCGGGCGGCAGCCCGGACGTGCTGTGGGCCAGCACGTCACGGGTCAGCGACGCGTGCGCGGCGTACAGGTCGTCGCGCAGCGCCGAGCGGGCGATGGAGTTCCACCGGTTGTCCCTCGGCAGGGCGATGACGCGTTCGCGCAGGCGGGCCAGCTGCAGGCGGTCGGCCAGGTCGAAGTAGACCTCCGCCACCTCGTTCACCGGACGGCCCGTCAGGGACGCCACCTCGACCAGGTCCAGCGTCGAGTACGCGGGCACCATCGCGGCCACCCGCTCGGCCAGCTCCTGCGGCACCCCGCGGGCCACGAAGGAGTCGCGGCGCTCCTCGTAGGCGGCCAGGTCGGGCCCGGTGAGCAGCTTGGGGATGTGCGCGGACAGCCCGTTGACGCCCTTGAGGAAGAAGCCGACCGACCCGGCCAGGTCGAGCGGCGGACGCCGGTTGACCAGCAGCCAGCGGGTGCCGCGCTCGACCAGCTTGCGCCCCTCCAGCAGCATGGCGATCTGCGTGGCGGTGTCGACCTCGTTGTCCAGCGCCTCCACGGCCCGGTAGAAGCTCGGCAGGTCGAAGACCTCCCGCGCCACCAGGTACGCCCGCACGATGTCGGACGTGGAGGCGCCGGTCTCCTCCGCGAAGCGGAACATGAACGTGGTGCCCATGGCGTTGACCAGCTCGTTCACCACGCAGGTCGTGATGATCTCGCGCCGCAGCGGATGGGCGTCCATGTACGTGCGGAACCGCTCGCGCAGGTCCGACGGGAAGTACGACACCAGCCAGGAGGCCAGGTACGGGTCGTCGGGCAGCTCGGAGCCCAGCACCTCGGCGTCGGCCACCAGCTTGGTGTAGGCCAGCAGGACCGAGAACTCCGGCGCGGTCAGCCCGAGCCTGGCCTGCCGCCGCTCGGCCAGCGTCTTGTCCGAGGGCAGGAACTCCAGCTCGCGGTTGACCAGCCCGTCGCGTTCGAGCTTGCGCAGGTAGCGGGCGTGGATGTGGAGCATGTCGACCGCCTGGGCGCGGGTCGCGTCGAGCACCACGTTCTGGGCGTGGTTGTCGCGCAGCACCAGGTCGGCGACCTCGTCGGTCATCGACGTGAAGACCTGGTTGCGCTGCTTGTCGGTCAGCTCGCCGTCGCGCACGACCTGGTCGAGCAGGATCTTGATGTTCACCTCGTGGTCGGAGGTGTCCACGCCGGCCGAGTTGTCGATGAAGTCGGTGTTGACCAGGCCGCCGTTCAGGGCGAACTCGATGCGGGCGAGCTGGGTGAAGCCCAGGTTGCCGCCCTCGCCGATGACCTTGCAGCGCAGGTCGCCGGCGTCCACCCGGAGCGCGTCGTTGGCCTTGTCGCCGACGTCGGCGTGGGACTCCGAGCCGGCCTTGACGTAGGTGCCGATGCCGCCGTTCCACAGCAGGTCGACGGGGGCCCGCAGGATGGCGCTGATCAGGTCGTTGGGGGCCAGCGAGCTGACGCCCGCCTCGATGCCCAGCGCCTCGCGCATCTGCGGGGTGATCTGGATCGACTTGGCCGTACGCGGGAACACGCCGCCGCCCGCGGAGATCAGCGACGGGTCGTAGTCGTCCCAGGAGCTGCGCGGCAGGTCGAACAGGCGCTGCCGCTCGGCGAACGAGCGGGCCGCGTCGGGCGTGGGGTCGATGAAGACGTGCCGGTGGTCGAAGGCGGCCACCAGCCGGATGTGCTGGGAGAGCAGCATGCCGTTGCCGAACACGTCGCCGGACATGTCGCCGATGCCGGCCACGGTGAAGTCGGTGGTCTGCACGTCCACGCCCATGGTGCGGAAGTGGTACTTGACCGACTCCCAGGCGCCGCGGGCGGTGATGCCCATGGCCTTGTGGTCGTAGCCGACCGAGCCGCCGGAGGCGAAGGCGTCGCCGAGCCAGAAGCCGTACTCCTTGGCCACGCTGTTGGCGATGTCGGAGAAGGTGGCGGTGCCCTTGTCGGCGGCGACCACGAGGTAGGTGTCGTCGCCGTCGTGCCTGACCACGTCGGCCGGCGGCACCACCTTGCCGTCGACCAGGTTGTCGGTGATGTCCAGCAGGCCGGAGATGAACATCCGGTAGCAGGCCACGCCCTCGGCCAGCACGTCCTCGCGGGCGCCGGAGGCGGGCGGCTGCTTCACCACGAACCCGCCCTTGGACCCGGTGGGCACGATGACGGTGTTCTTCACCATCTGCGCCTTGACCAGGCCGAGGATCTCCGTCCTGAAGTCCTCCATGCGGTCGGACCAGCGCAGGCCGCCGCGGGCGACCTTGCCGAAGCGCAGGTGCACGCCCTCGACGCGGGGCGAGTACACGAAGATCTCGTACTTCGGCCGCGGCAGCGGCAGCACGCTGATCGCCTGCGGGTCGACCTTCAGCGAGATGTACGGCTTGCGCTGCCCGTCGACCGTCTGGAAGTAGTTGGTGCGCAGGGTCGCCTGGATCATCTCCAGGTAGGCCCGCAGGATGCGGTCCTCGTCGAGGGA
The DNA here is from genome assembly GCF_042878785.1 of Nonomuraea sp. NPDC003560. Lineage (NCBI taxonomy): Bacteria > Bacillati > Actinomycetota > Actinomycetes > Streptosporangiales > Streptosporangiaceae > Nonomuraea > Nonomuraea sp. NPDC003560. Next base: position 709,922 of record NZ_JBIAOF010000003.1, read on the forward strand.
GGCCACCTCGTCGAGGGCGCCCAGGATCTCCTCGTTGAGCGCCTCCACGAGGTCGACCCGCACGTCGTCGCCGCGCCTCGGGTCGAGCTTGGCCTCGAACAGGCGGACCAGCAGCCGGGCCAGCCGCACGTTGCCCAGCAGCACGCGTTCCATGTAGAGCTGCGAGAACGTGCTGCCGGCCTGCCGCAGGTACTTGGCGTAGACCCGCAGGATCTCGACCTGCTCCCAGGTCAGGCCCGCCCGCAGGATGAGGGCGTTGAAGTTGTCGGCCTGGACGCGGCCCTGCCACAGGGCGCTCAGGCCGTCCTGGAAGAGCCGCTTGAAGTCGTTCCTGTCCACCTCGCCGGAGGGGGTGTAGCGCAGGCCGAAGTCGTAGATCCAGGCGTTCTTGGTGCTCGCGTCGCCGTCCCGGTCGATCTCGTACGGCCGCTCGTCCACGACCTCGACGCCGAGCCGCTGGATCAGGGGCAGCGCCTCCGACAGGGAGATCGGCGAGCCGACCTTGTAGATCTTCAGCCGCCGCTCGCCCTCGGCGGCGTCGTACGGCTCGTAGAGGTTGATCGCCACCTCCTCGCCGTCGGCGACGAGCTGCTCCAGGCGGCGCAGGTCGACCACGGCGACCTTGGGCGGGAAGTCGGCCTTGTACCCCTCGGGGAAGGCGGAGACGTACCTCCTGGCCAGCCCGGGGGCCTCCTCCTCGGAGGTCATCTCGTCGAGGGCGGCGGCCAGGTCGTCCTCCCAGGAGCGGGTGAGCGCGGCCAGGCGCGCCTCCAGCTCCTCCACGTCGACGCTCGGCGCGGGGAGCTGCTTGCCGCGCTCGCCGCGCACGACCACGTGCAGCCGGGCCAGCACGGACTCGCCGATCATCGCGCTGTAGTCGAGCGACCTGCCGCCGAGCGCCTTGAGCAGCACCTCCTGCATCTTCAGCCGCACCTTGGTGGTGTAGCGGTCGCGGGGCAGGTAGATCAGGCAGGAGATGTAACGGCCGTAGTCGTCGCGCCGCAGGAACAGCTTGACCTGCTTGCGCTCGCGCAGCCGCAGCACGCCGAGCGCGATCGGCAGGAGCTGGGCGACCGAGGTCTGGAACAGCTCGTCGCGCGGGAACGTCTCCAGGATCTCGATCAGGTCCTTGCCGTCGTGGCTGTCGGGCGCGTGGCCGGCGGCGTTGAGCACCTCGGCCAGCTTGCGCCGCAGCACGGGGATCCTGGAGATCGACTCGTTGTAGGCCACGTGCGTGAGCAGGCCGAGGAAGCGGCGCTCCCCGATCACCTCGCCCTCGGGCGAGAACAGCTTGACCCCGATGTAGTCGAGGTAGGTCGCGCGGTGGACGGTGGCCCGGCTGTTGGCCTTGGTGATGATCACGAGCTGCTTCTCGCGGGCCTTGGCGCGCACCTCCGCGGGCAGCGCGGAGAAGCTGTCGGAGCCCACCTTGTCGTCGCGCAGGATGCCGAGCGCGGCCCCGGGCAGTGCCTTCAGCATCTCGCCCTGGTCGGTGTGCTCCAGCCGGTACTCGCGGTAGCCGAGGAACGTGAAGTGCCCGTCGGCGAGCCAGCGCAGCAGGTCGAGGCTGTCCTCGACCTCGGCGGGCTCCAGCGGCGGCGGGTTCATGCTGAGGTCCTCGGCCGTCTGGACGGCCAGGGCCCGCATCTTCCTGAAGTCCTCGACCGCGTACCGCACGTCGGCGAGCACCCGCTGCAGGTCGGCCTCGACGCGCCTGAGCACCGCGGGGTCGCCCTGGCGGTCGATCTCGATGTGGATCCACGACTCGACCAGCATCTGGCCGGTGACGTCCTCCTGGCCGCGGCCGAGCATCCGGCCCGTCATGTCGCGGCGCACCCGCATCTGGGGGTGGACCACGAGGTGGGTGCCGATGTCCTGCCGGTCGAGCTCCATGGTGACCGAGTCGACGAGGAACGGCATGTCGTCGGTGACCACCTCGACGACCGAGTGCCCCGGGTCCCAGCCGTTCTCCTCCAGCGTGGGGGTGTAGGCGCGGACCACGGCCCGGCCCTGGGGGCGTACCTCGGCGAGCTGCCGCTGGGACATCGCCGGGCCGTACACGTCGACGGGGTTGCGGTCGAGCAGGTCCTCGGGCGCGACATGGCGGTAGTAGAACCGCAGGAAGGAGAGGGCCTCCTCCGCGCTCATGTGCTCGCTGCCGACCGCGCAACTTTCCGCGGCTCTTTGCAGCAGCTCATCCTTGGCCTCGTCGAGCGGCATTTCGCTCTCACTCCTTTGTGAGGGTTTGCCATGGCTGTTCATAGCCAGGCTCTTCGTTCCCATAGCGAGGGGAAGTAGTGCAGACGGGTACGTCCGGGGAGATGGGCGACAGCCGGTCGCCTTCCTCGCCGGACCGCCGGCGCGGGGGGAACGGGCGCATCACCGTCGATGCCCACCGAACACCTCCCCCTGAACGCCCGGCCCTGATTCCGGGCGTGTGCCTCGCCGTACCGATATCACCCGAAAAGGGCATAGACGTCAACGTGACATCGACATGGGGGGATCGTCGCCGGAGGCCGAGGGGGCGGTCCTGAGATCGTCGAGCCGGCCGGGAAGCTCGGCCAGCTCCATGAGCTCGGCCTGGCACCGCTCGCACGCGTCGAGGTGGCGTTCGAACGCCTCGTGCTCCTCCTCGTCGAGGACGCCGAGGACGTAGGCGGCCACCCCGTCGTGCATCAGCCGGCTACCCCCTTGTCACGCAGCTGTTCGCGGAGAGCCCGGATCCCGTAGTAGAGCCGGGACTTCACCGTGCCCGGCGGAATCCCCAGAATCTCCGCCGCTTCACTTATCGTACGGTCTCGGAGGTAAGTCTGCTCAATGACTTCGCGGTGTTCGGCGGACAGGCTGCGCAGCGCGTCGGCGACGACGATCGCCGACAGCGCGCGTTCGGAGCCGTCCGGCACCGACATCTGGTCGACTTCGGGCGGCTCGACCTCGTGAGGCCGGGCGCTCTTCCGTCGGCGTCCGTCGATGACGATGCGGCGGGCCACTGTCAGCAGCCACGCCCATAAAAGGCTCGGTTCCCATTGCAGTCTTGCCGAGTTTCGCCAGGCCCTGACCAGCGTCTCCTGTACGACGTCCTCGGCCCATTGCAGATCGTTTCCGGTCGATTTGCGTACGTGGCGCAGCAGAGGGCCGCCGAACTCCTGGTAGAGCACCGCGATGCGATGTTCCGCCTCGGCATCCGCACTCTCGAACCTGCCGTCGAGGTGACCTAGCACGGGGCACATCTTTACACCTTCGTTATCGGTCCGGCAGCCACTCCGATAACTCCAGTTATTTCTAACTATCTCCGGTCATGGGTGAACCTGATGGTGTAAGCCCGCGTACCTCCCACCATGCAACGGCTGACAACCATGAGAACCGGGCGCATGGCCGCGGCCATGACCGCTCTTGCCGTGGCGGCGGGCGGCCTGGTGTCCGCCGCCGTCATCGGCGTGGCCCCGGCGCGGGCCGACCACTGCGACCCGGCCCAGGCGAGCCAGGACGACTCCCGCCGCCAGCGCGACCGCGCCCCCGACCAACAGGCCCCGGACCAGCAAGCGCCTGACGAGCAGGCACCCGACCAGCAGGTCCCGGACCAGCAAGTGCCGGACCAGCAGGTCCCTGAACAGCAGGCGCCCGACCGGCAGGGGCAGGACGGGGATCAGCAGGTGCAGGGCGGCGGGATCGTGCTGCGCGACCCGGCGCAGTCGCCGGAGCCGGAGGACCCCGGCGACGCCCTGTTCCGCCGCGACCGCTCGCCCCGCACCCCCACGACCGAACCCCAGGACCCCCAAGACCCCCAGAATCCCCAAGATCCCCAGAACCCGCAGGACCCCGGTGACCAGTCGCAGGACCGGCGCGCCCGGCCGACCCGGACCGCCTCCCCCTCCCCCACGGCCTCCCAGGACGACGACTGCAAGGACCTCGGCCCGTTCGTCACCGACTTCGTGGACATCCGTCAGGTCCAGCCCCTGAGGCTCGACGCCGGTATCGGCAGGAACGGCTCACGTGGCACGTTCGTCGCTCAATGCGGCACCAACCGCAATGGTCACAACAACCCCGACAATTTCATCGTGGCCCCCGGTGTGAGCAACGGCGCCCACCATCTCCACGACTACGTCGGCAACCTGTCCACGGACGGCTTCTCCACCGACGAGAGTTTGGCCGCCGCCGGAACCACCTGCCGCCTAGGGGATAAATCCACTTACTTCTGGCCAGTTCTGCGCGACCGCAAAGTGGACGCGAACACCCAGGACCCCGACGGCAACGTGGGCCGGGTGATCCGCGCCGGCACGGTGAGCCTGCAGTTCCGGGGCAACGCGACCTCCAGGGTCGTCGCGATGCCGAGGTTCCTGCGCCTGATCACCGGCGACGCCAAGGCGGGCACCAACGGCGCCGCGAACGCCCGCGCCCGCTGGAGCTGCACAGGATTCACAAATCGCATAAGTCCCGATAAATATCCGCTTTGCCCGCGCGGAAGTCAGGTTCTTCGTATTCTGGATTTCCCCAGCTGCTGGGACGGTCAGAACACCGACAGCGCCAATCACCGCACGCACGTGGTCTTCCCCGGGCAGAACGGCGCTTGTCCGCAAGGCACCAGGGCGATTCCGCAACTGCGCATGCTCCTCGCCTACACGGTTCCACAGGGTCCGTCGTTCGCCGTGGACGCGTTCCCTGAACAGAAGCACAACCCGGTCACCGACCACGCGGACTTCGCCAACGTCATGCCCGAACGGCTGATGCAGTTCGTCGTCTCGTGCATCAACCGGGGTCGCCGCTGCTGACACGTCCCCATCAGCCTTCCGAGTCGTACCCTCACCCGACCTTGGAGGGAAATAGATGCTCCACAGACGACACCCCCGGCACGCCCCCACCAAGCTGGACACAAGGAACGTCCGGCTGGGGGCGAGCGCCTCGTTGACGGCCGTCCTGTTGTCGGTGTTCGCGCTGGCCAGGACAGAACGCGGCGTCGCGCTGCTCGGCCGAGGAGTGAGTTTCCTAGAGTTCTACGCGGGCGTGTTCGCCCTGGTGCTGCTGACCGCGACGGTCGCGCTCGGCCTGGTCACCACCGAACGCGTGTTCCTGTCCCCGCCCAACCGGGTCAGGGCCCAGCTCGCGCACCGCGCCACCGCCCTCATCGGGCTCGCCTACCTGGTCACGCACATCGTCCTCATGATCAGCCTGGGACACGCGCCGCCGGGCGCGGCGATCGTGCCGGTCGCCGGGATCTACGTGGGGTTCGGCGCGCTCGCCTTCGACCTGATGGTCGTGGCGGTGGCCACGGGGATGCTCAGGGGCCGCTTCGCCGTGCGGGGCACGCCGTGGTTGTGGCGGCTGCTGCACTCGGCCGCCTACCTGGCCTGGCCCATCGCGATCATGCACGGGCTGACGGCCGGCCGGTCGCCGGCCGGCTGGGTGGCCTGGTCGTACGTTGCGTGCCTGGCCGCGGTCGGGTCCGCGCTGATCGTGCGGGTGCTGGCCACGCTGCGCAGGCCGCCCGTCGTACCGGAGAGGGTCGAGGCGCCCGCCGTGACGGCCGGGGTGGCGGCGGACGTGCCCGTCGAGCGGCCGCGGGCGACGGCCGCGGCCACAGCGGCTGCCACGGCAATGGCCGACGCGCCGGTGAGCCTGGCCGACGCACGGCGCAGGTACCGGGAGGCCGGATGAACCCGCGCCGCACGACCCAGGGGAGCCGGTCGTGATCCCGCACCGGGTGCCGCGCGTGCTGCGGATGGGCCCGGCGCGGCTGACCGCCGGGCTCGACCACTGCCGGCGGCTCGACCTGCCCGCGCACCGGACGCTGCACGGCGAGCCGCGGCCGCGCGAACTGGCCGAGCTCATCTCCATGGTGAACGAGGTCGACATGCGCGGACGGGGCGGCGCCGCCTTCCCGTTCGCCCGCAAGCTGCGGGCCGTGGCCGACGCGGCGGGCACGGGCGAGAGCGTGGTGCTGGTCAACGGCGCAGAGGGCGAGCCGGCCAGCTCCAAGGACGCCATGCTGCTCACCCGCAACCCCCACCTCGTGCTGGACGGCGCCATCCTGGCGGCGGAGGCGCTGGGCGCCCGCGAGGTGGTCGTGGCCACGGTCGAGGGCGAGGTGGCCGAGTCGTCCGTGGCGGCGGCCGTGGCCGAACGCCGGGCCGCGAACGTGTCGGGCGGTTCGGAGAGCCGCATCCCCATCCGGGTCGTCGGGCTGGCGGAGAGGTTCATCAGCGGGGAGGGCGGTGCGCTCGTCCGCGGCGTGAACGGCGAGGAGGCCATCCCGCCGGGAAGGAAGCGGCGGGCCGCGACGAGCGGCGTGGACGGGCTGCCGACCCTGCTGTCCAACACCGAGACCTACGCCCAGTTCGCGCTGCTGGCCGAGTACGGCCCCCAGAAGTACGCCGAGGTGGGCACCAGCAAGGAGCCCGGCACCATCCTGCTCACGGTGAGCGGCGGCGCGGCCAACGGCGCGGTGATCGAGGCGCCGACCGGCGTCCTGCTGGCCGACGTGCTCGCGTTGTGCGAGGCCGAGGCCGGGGACGGCGTGCTGGTCGGCGGCTACCACGGCGCGTGGCTGTCGGCCGAGGTGGCCGGGTCGGCGGTGATCTCGCGGGAGGGCATGAAGCTGGCGGGCGCCACGTTGGGCGCGGGGATCATCGTGCCGCTCGGTGACGGCACCTGCCCGCTGGGCGAGGCGGCCAGGGTGGCCTCGTACCTGGCCGCCGAGTCGGCCGGGCAGTGCGGGCCCTGCCGTCTGGGGCTGCCCGACGTGGCGCGGGCCCTGTGCGCGATCGCCGAGGGCACCGGCTCCGTGGACGCCGTGCGCCGGTGCGTGCGGGCCGTCGAGCGGCGTGGGGCGTGCTTCCATCCCGACGGCACGGCCAAGTTCGTGCTGTCGGCGCTGGACGCGTTCGAGAGCGAGATCGCGCTGCACCTGGAGCACGGCTCGTGCGGCCGGCCGGTGCGCGGCGTGCTGCCGATGCCGGAGCCGGAGGTGGAGCCCGAGTACCGGCTGGAGGTGGACTGGACCCGCTGCCAGGGGCACGGCCTGTGCGCGCACCTGCTGCCGGAGTTCGTGGACCTGGACGACTACGGGTTCCCGTCGTTCCGGAACGTGCCGGGGTGGATGGTCAAGGACGCGCGGCGGGCGGTCGAGATGTGCCCGGCGCTGGCCCTGCGGGTCGTCCAGACGAGCGGGGAGGCGCCGAAGCCGCCCGCGTCGCCGCTGCGGCTGGTCAAGGACGGCGTGCTGCGGAAGGCTCCCGGGCTGACGCGGGTGGGGGCCAGTACCAACATCTTCGGATTTGGCGGGACAGCGGGGTGATGTCGGTAGTGATGTAGTTGTGACGAACTTGTCCGGAGGGCCGGGCGTCTCATCGATCGGTTCGACACGACCGACGGGGGACGCCCATGGACCGCCGCGACTTTCTCCACCTCACCGCCCTCGCGCCGCTGGCGCTGGCCGCCGACGCGAAGACGGCCACCGGCGCCCGGCCGTCCGGCGCCGGACCGTACGGCCCGGGTCCCCACGGCACCGGCACGCGCGGCGCTGAGCTGATCGGCGCGCTCGGCGCCGGGCGGTCGGCGCCGCCGCCGGACTGGGCGCGGCTGCGCGGGCGGCTCGCCGGCACGCTGGTGCTGCCCGGCGACTCCGGGTACGACGCCGCCCGCCGCCTGGTCAACCCGGCCTACGACCGGATCAGACCCGGCGGGGTGGCCTACTGCGCGAGCCCGGCGGACGTCTCGGCGTGCCTGGCCTTCGCCCGCGCGAGCGGCGTCGCGGTCACCCCCCGCTCCGGCGGGCACTCCTACGCGGGCTGGTCCACCGGGACCGGCCTGGTCATCGACGTGTCCCGGATGAACACGGTCGCCTACGCCGCCGGACGGGCCACGATCGGGGCGGGCGCCAAGCTGGTCGACGTCTACGACGGGCTGGCCCGGCACGGCGTGAGCATCCCCGCGGGCTCGTGCCCCACGGTCGGGATCGCCGGGCTGGCGCTGGGCGGCGGCATCGGGGTGGTGTCCAGGAAGTACGGCCTGACCTGCGACACGCTGGAGTCCGTACGCGTGGTCACGGCCGACGGCCGCCTGCTGACCGCGGACGCCACCCACCACTCCGGCCTCTACTGGGCCTGCCGCGGCGGTGGCGGCGGCAACGTCGGCGTCGCGGTCTCCTTCACCTTCCGCACCCACGCCACCCGCGACCTGACCGTGTTCTTCCTGCACTGGCCGTGGTCCAGGGCCGGGGCCGCGGTGCGCGCCTGGCAGTCGTGGGCCCCGTCCGCGCCGGACGAGCTGTGGTCCTCGCTGCACCTGGCGCGCGAGGAACGCGACCTGGACGTGCTCCTCGTCGGCACGTACGAGGGCACGAAGGCGTCACTGGACCGCCTGCTCGCCCCGCTGGTCGCGCGGGTCGGCGCGCCGTCGTCGAGGTCGGTGCGGACGACGTCGTACCGGGAGGCCATGATGATCATGGCGGGATGCGCGTCACGGCCGGTGGCGCAGTGCCGCCGACCGCGGCGGGAGGCGTTCGCCGCCAAGTCGCACCTGGCCTACGCCGAGCTCCCCGCCGACGGCGTGCGCCGCCTGGTGGACGGGGTGGCGCGCGGCGGACGGCACGCCGTGCTGCTGGACGCGCTCGGCGGCGCGGTGGGCCGGGTCAAGCCGGCGGCCACGGCGTTCCCGCACCGGGCCGCGCTCTACAGCGTGCAGTACTACGCGAAGGGCACGGACCGGACGTGGCTGCGCCGGCTGCACGGCGAGCTGACCCCGCACTTCGGCGAGCACGCCTACGTGAACTACGTCGACCCCGACCTGACCGGCTGGCGCGGCGCCTACTACGGCCCCAACGCCGCCCGCCTGGCCGAGGTGAAGGCCACCTACGACCCCGACCGGCTGTTCCGCCTGCCGCAAGGCGTCTGACCTACTTCTCCCGCACATAGACCGGCTCGCCGATCTTCACCATGTCGAACAGCCGCTTCGAGGTGGGCAGCGGCAGGCGGACGCAGCCGTGGGAGGCGGGCCGCAGCGGCACCTTCGACGAGCCGTGCATGGCGATGCCCCCGACGAAGTAGAGCGAGTCGTACATCGTGCCCAGCGGGCCTTCGGTCCAGCCCGGCGCGCGGCTGGTGACGTGGAAGTCGCCGGTCGGGGTGATCGCGTTGCCGCAGTGGCCGTTCTCGCAGTAGTTCACCCGCGCGCCCGTCGAGACGTGCGAGATGAGCGCCGGGCGGCGGTGGCGGTAGACGATGAGCAGCTGGTAGCGCAGGTTGATCTCGACCCGGTCCGCCTCGCCGCGCGGGACCAGCGGCTTCATCCGCACCGGACGGTCGAAGGCCCGCCACACCTCCGGCCCGACCGCACCCTGGGGACGCAGGTGCCGGTGCTTCTGGAAGGCCCACACGCCGAACTTGGTCTGCTCGTCGTAGACGCCGTTGAGCCTGCCGTAGTAGTAGCCGTTCCGGTGCAGCCGCTCCTGGAGGCGTCTGACGGTCTCGCCACGGTCGCCCGGCCGCAGCACGATCCCCCCGCCGGGCACCGCCTTGTCCGCCTTGTCGGCCCGGTCCACCCTTTCTGCCCGGTCCACCGTTTCTGCCCGGTCCACCCTGTCTGGCCGGTACGCCCTGTCTTCTATGTCAACCGTGTCCGCCGCGTCCGCCCTGTCCGCTTTGTCCGGCGTGTCCGCTACGGCGGGCGTACCGGCCAGGAAGGGAAGCCCACCACACCCGAGAGCGGCGAAAACAACCGCTCTCCGAACCTTTGTGATCATAGGTCAACGCCTACCCAGATCGCCGACAATTCACGACACTGGCAAATCCCACTAAAAACCGGCATATCGCTTTTATGCGACGGCACGGTCAAACCTTTAGCAAGCGTGGACCGAGGCGAGACCCGCGCGAAATCAGCGGAACAAAGAAAAGGCGGATGCGCCATGGACGCATCCGCCTTTTCTCCAGAGGCCGGGGAGCGAGCTGCGCGTTCACCCGCCCGGCCTCTGTTCACCCCTCCGAACAGCCCCAACCTTAGCCAAGGCGAGACCTGGAACGCACACCGTTCGGCAAATCCTTTCCGGCAAAGTTCGAGGCCGGGCAAAAAACGAGTCGCGCACGCGGGGCTACGCCTGGAAGTATGCCGGAATATGCGTAACTGGCCGCTCTTTGAGCTCTCCATCACCACGCCGCGGCTGGAACTGCGGCATCCCACCCTCGACGACCTCGACGACCTGGCCGACCGAGCGGCCGAGGGCGTCCACGAGGCGGGTTTCATGCCGTTCATGTTCCCGTGGACCGAGGCGCCCCCGGCCGAGCGGGCCCGCCGTACGGTGCAGTACCACTTCCGCAACTGGGCCGGGTTCACCGCCGACGACTGGTCGCTGGAGCTGGTCGTGGTGCACGAGGGCCAGGTCGTCGGCACCCAGGGCGTCATGGCGGCCAGCTTTCCCGTCACCCGCGAGGTCAAGACGGGCTCCTGGCTGGGCCGGCGGTTCCAGGGCCGCGGCATCGGCACGGAGATGCGCAGGGCCGTCCTGCACCTCGCCTTCGCCGGCCTCGGCGCGCGGCACGCCGTGACGGAGGCGTTCGAGGACAACCACGCCTCGCTGGCGGTGACCAGGAAGCTCGGCTACCGCGAGGACGGCGTCACCGTCCACGCGCGCCAGGGCGAGCCGGTCGTCACCCGGCGCTTCCGCATGGCCCGCGAGGACTGGTCGCCGTCCCCCGACGTCGAGATCCGCAACCTCGACGCCTGCCTGCCCCTGTTCGGCCTGGAGCCCTGAGCCCTCCCCGTCACGGCCTGAAGTGCCGCAGCACCTCCGGGTTGGCCATGGCGTCGGGGTTGGCCGCCTCCTCGACGGGCGTGCCGAGCAGGATCTTGCGCACCGGCACCTCCAGCTTCTTGCCGGACAACGTCCGGGGGATGCCGGGCACGACGCGGATCTCGTTCGGCACGTGCCGGGGCGACAGCTCCTGGCGCAGGGCCGCGCACAGGGCGCGTTCGAGCGGCTCGCCGAACTCGGCGCCCTCGGCGAGGGTGACGTAGAGCAGCAGGCTGCCCTCCTGGCCGAGCTGCCCGGTGTCGATCACGAGGCTGTCGGCGATCTCGTCGAACCGCTCCACGACCCGGTAGAACTCGCTGGTGCCCATGCGCACGCCGCCGCGGTTGAGCGTCGAGTCGGAGCGGCCGTAGATGACGCAGCTGCCGTCCTCGTTGATCTTGATCCAGTCGCCGTGCCGCCACACGCCCGGGTAGACGTCGAAGTAGCTGTCGAAGTAGCGCCGCCCGTCGGGGTCGTTCCAGAACATCACCGGCATCGAGGGCATCGGCTTGGTCAGCACCAGCTCGCCCACCTCGCCGACCACCGGCTCGCCCTTGGGGTCGTACGACTCCACCTTGGCCCCCAGCGACCGGCACGGGATGATCCCCGCCCTGATCGGGTGGAGCATCGTGGCCCCGACGAACCCCGTGCACACGTCGGTGCCGCCGGAGAACGACCCGATCGGCGTGCCGGGCAGCTCGGCGGCGACCCAGGCGAAGCCCTCGGGCGGCAGCGGCGAGCCGGTCGAGCCGATGCCGCGCAGCCGCTCCAGCCCGTCCGGACGCAGCCCGGCCTTCAGCGAGGCCATGATGTACGGCGCCCCCACCCCGAAGTACGTCACCTTCTCCGAGGCGGCGATCCGCCAGAGCGCGGCGGGCGAGGGATGCGTGGCCGAGCCGTCGTAGAGCACCGGCGTGGCCCCCACCAGCAGGGCGCCGACGAGGTAGTTCCACATCATCCAGCCCGTGGTGGTGTACCAGAAGAACACATCGCCCTCGCCCAGGTCCTGGTGGAAGGCGAGCGACTTGAGGTGTTCCAGCAGCACGCCGCCGTGCCCGTGCACGATCGGCTTGGGCAGCCCGGTCGTGCCGCTGGAGTAGAGGATCCACAGCGGATGGCCGAACGGCACCCGCTCGAACTCCAGCGGCCCCGCCTCGGCCCGCAGCCCCTCCCAGCCGATGACCTCGCCGTGCGGCACCGAACGGGCGTGCGCGGCGGCCGGCTCGGCCTCCTGGGGGGCGCGGCCCTCGCCGGCCGCCGACAGGTAGGGGATCCAGACCGTGGCGCGCAGCGTGGGCAGCTCGGCGGCGATCTCGTTCACGGCGTCGGAACGGTCGTAGCTCTTGCCGTTGTAGTGGTAGCCGTCGACCGCGATGAGCACCTTGGGCTCGATCTGCCGGAACCGGTCGACGATGCTCGGCACCCCGAAGTCGGGCGAGCCGGCCGACCAGACGGCGCCGAGCGAGGCCGTGGCGAGGAAGGCGATCAGGGCCTGCGGGATGTTCGGCAGGTAGCCGGCCACGCGGTCGCCCCTGGTGACGCCGAGCCTGGCCAGGCCGGTGCGGACGCGGGCCACCTCGTCGCGCAGCTCGGCGTGGGTCAGCTCCTGGCGGGCGCCGTCCTCGGAGACGAAGACCAGGGCGGTGCCCTCGGTGCGCCGCAACGCGTTCTCGGCGTAGTTGACCTCGGCGCCCGCGAACCAGGTCGCGCCCGGCATCTCCCCCGACAACACCGGCCCGTCGCCACGCTCCCCGACGACGTCGAAGTAGTCCCAGATCGACGTCCAGAACTCCTCAGGACGGTCGACGGACCACTGCCACACCTCCTCGTAGCTCGCGCCGGACCGCCCCAGCCACTCCAGGTAGCGGGTCAGCTTGGCGGCGGACACGACCTCGCCGGTCGGTTCCCAGAGAAGCGCACCTTCAGCAACCATGTGCCCCATCCTGTCGCCCGTCAGGTGGAAAGTCATACCTGACCTCCCCCATAACTTGCTACCTCCGTAGGTGGTCCACCGCCATACGGGCAGCGGTGCCGATCACCGCGTCCGCGCGCGGCTGGATGACCGCCGTGCTGAACGAGCGGGTGAACACCGCCACCGCGTACCGGCCGCCGTCGGGGTACTCGACCACGCCGACCTCGGTGCGCAGCGTCGGCAGCGACCCGGTCTTGCCGCCGACCTCGACGTCGTCGTACGGGAAGCCCGAGGCCAGCCGGTGGGGCCACACCTGCATGTTGAGCACGCCGCGCATCCAGGAGCACGACTGCGGCGAGGCGGCCTCGTCCCGCCAGATCATGGACAGCAGGCGGGTCATCTCGCGCGGGGTGCTGCGGTTGGTGTGCGCGGGGTCGAGCGCCCGCATGCGGGAGATGTCGTCGGGATCCAGGTACGGCCACCCGTGGCCGGTGTCCAGCTCCATGGTCTCGTACAGGTCGCGGCCGCTCTGCAGCATCCGGGTGCCGTCGAGGCCGAAGGCGTCCAGCATGGCGTTGACGTTGTCCATGCCCACCCGGTCGAGCAGCACGTCGGCCGAGGTGTTGTCGCTCACCGCCATCATCAGGTACGCCAGGTCGCGCAGCGACATCGTCACGTCGTCGAGCATGGCCGACAGGCCCGTGGGGCCCGAGACCCGCTGGCCGGAGGTCACGGTCGTCCGGGCCGTCGCGTCCAGCCGCCCGGCGTCGGCCTGCCGGCAGAACTCGACCAGCAGTGGCAGCTTGTACACCGACGCCAGGGGCATCGGCTCGTCGGCGCCGTGGCCGGACTGCCGTCCGGAGTCGATGTCGCAGGCGTGCAGCCAGCCCGTCACCCCGGCCATCCGGAACAGCGCCGCGTAGTCGGGATCGCTCATGCCAGCATCCCCGGCCTCCGGCTGATCCGCCGCGCGGGCGCGGCGCCCTCGTCGGTCATCCCGGCGCTCTCCTTCAACGTGCGTACGGCGACGTCCGAGAACTCGGCGACCCAGTCCTGCTTCGGGCCCGTCGCCGCGCGCCAGGCCGTGGAGACCCGGCACGCGATCGGCGAGCCTAGCAGCGGCCGCCAGGCCAGCCCAGGGACGTCCGCCCTGGGCCCGAACGCCACCGCCTGGCCGGCGAGCACCAGGCCGAGCCCGGCGCCCTGGTGCACCTGGCCGGGCACGTACCCGTGGCGGCGGCACTCGGCCAGCGTCTCGGCGTGCCAGCCCGGCTCGCCCTCCTTGGGCGGCATCAGCAGCTCGCGCCCGGCCAGATCGGTCAGGTGCACCTCGCCGGCCCCGGCCAGCGGGTCGTCCCCGGCCAGCAGCACGCCCAGGGGCTGCACGAGCACCTGGCCGAAGTCCAGGCCGGGGGCGGCGACCGGATGGCGGACGAGCCCGACGTCGATCGTGCCTCCGGCCAGGGCGGACACCTGGTCGGCCGTCCAGGTCTCGACGGGGACGAGCCGTACGTCCGGATTGACCGCGCGGAAGCCCGCGACCAGGGCGGCGATCACGGAGGCGGCCAGGTCGGGCGGCACCCCGATCTTGAGCACGCCGCCGTCGCCGCGGCGGGCCAGCTCGCGCAGCCGCTCGACCCTGGAGACGATCTCGCGGGACTCGCCGAGCAGCAGCCGTCCGGCCTCGGTCAGGCGTACCTGCCGGGCGGAGCGGTCGAAGAGCTGCACGCCGAGCTCCTCCTCCAGACGTTTGATGCGCTGGCTGAGCGGCGGCTGCGCCATGCCGAGGCGGATCGCGGCGTTCCCGAAGTGCAGTTCCTCCGCCACGACGACGAAGTAGCGGAGATGCCGGACCAAGTCCATGACCAGCCACTATATCCAGATTTATATCTATATAGCCGTCATATCAATATTGGACGGGGCTCCTCCGTCTCTGGTGTTCTCGGGCCATGGCATCACAAACGGGGACACTGTACGGGCGCGCCCGGCCGGAAGGACCACGTCGCGGACGGCGGCGCAGGTGGCCGCTGGTCCTGACCGTCCTTGTCGTGCTGATCGTGGCGGCGGGGGCCACGGTCTGGCTGTTGCGCACGAAGGGCTCACCCGAGCAGACGACCGACGAATACCTCTCGGCCTGGTCCGCCCAGGATTATGCGAAGATGCGGGCGCTCGTCGCCGACCCGCCCACCGACTTCGAGGCCTGGCACCGGCGTTTCCGCACCGACCTCAAGGTCGACCAGGCCACCTTCGCCCGCTCCCGCTCGACCGGCCCCTTCGCCGACGACGGCCCGGACGACGACGGCTACCTGGGTTTCAACGCCAGCCTGACCGGCCCCCGGGACTGGACGTACGGCAGCCGGCTCAAGCTGGTCGAGCGGGACGGCGCCTGGAAGGTCGCCTGGACCCCGGCGACCATCCACCCCAAGCTCAGGAAGGGCCTCTCGCTGCGCCTGGTCGCCCAGAAGCGCGACTCCACCCGCGTCCTGGCCGCCGACGGCACCGAGATCGGCGGCGCGGACGCCCCCGGCTCGGTGCAGCAGCTGGTCGAGGGCATCAAGCAGACCTACCCTGACCGCTTCGACCTGGGCGGCGACTCCATCATCGGCCTCTACAAGGGTGACGAGCTGGTCGAGACGCTGGCCAAGCCGGGCGGCACCAAGCCGTTCAGCACCACCATCGACCTGAAGGTGCACGCGGCGGGGGCCGCGGCGCTGGAAGGCGTCACCAAGCCGGCCTCGCTGGTGGCGCTGCGCGCCTCGACCGCCGAGATCCTGGCCGTGGTCAACAAGCCCGGCGGCTTCAACCGGGCGCTGCTCGGAAAGTACCCGCCCGGCTCGACGTTCAAGGTCGTGACGGCCTCGGCGCTGGTCGCGGACGGGGTCGAGCCCGGCAGGACGGTCACCTGCCCGGCCGAGAAGAACATCGGCGGCTTCCCCTTCCACAACGCCGGCTTCAAGGACTACGGCACGCTCTCCTTCCAGGACGCCTTCGCGCACTCGTGCAACACGACGTTCGGCGAGATGAGCGTGGCCGAGCTGAACGGCGGCAGGCTGGCCGAGGTGGCCAGGAGCTTCGGCTTCGGCACCCCGATCAAGCCGGGCGTGCCCGCCGTGCGGGCCGAGTTCCCCGACCCCAAGGACGACACCGACCTGGCCTCGGCCTCCATCGGCCAGGGCCGGGTGCTGGCCAGCCCGCTCAACATGGCCTCCGTCGCCGCCGCCATCGCCTCGGGCGCCTGGATCCCGCCGCGGATCGTGTCCAAGGAGATGGCCTCCGACGACCGTCCGCGCCCGCTGGAGCGGGGCGTGGTGTCGGCCCTGCGCAAGCTCATGCCCGCCGTCGTCACGGACGGCACCGCCAAGGGCGCGCACTTCCCCGCGGGCACCGCGGGCAAGACCGGGACGGCCGAGTACGGCTCGGGCAAGGAGCCGCCCGCGCACTCGTGGTTCATCGGCTACAAGGGGGACGTGGCGTTCGCGGTGATCGTGGAGGGCGGCGGCGCCGGCTCGGCCGTGGCGGCCCCCGTCGCCGCCCGCTTCCTCACCGCCCTGCCCTGACGGGCCGCACGAGGGCGCGCGCGAGCCGGGCAAGGTCAGCCGGGAGGAGGGAGTCAGCCGGTCTTGCGGTCCAGCGGGGAGGTCAGGCCGGCCACCGCGGCCACCACCTCCGAGGCGTCCGACAGGTCGGGCAGCACCAGGTCGGCGCCCGCCTCGCGCAGCTCGGCGGCCGTCGACCGCCCCGAGGCGACCCCGATCACGGCGGCCCCGCCGATCCTGGCGGCCTGCACGTCGCGCGTGGAGTCGCCGATCACCACCGTGTTGGCCGCCGTGAACGGCGTGCCCAGCCGCTGCTTGGCCCTCCCCTGCGCGACCTGCAGCAGCGTCGCCTTGGGGTAGACCTCCTCGCCGTAGCCGCCGAGCTCGAAGTCGACGTACCTGTCCAGCCCGAACGCCTTGAGCTTGTGCACGGCGTTGCCCTTGATCGTGCCGGTCAGCACCGACTGCACGACGCCGTCGAGCCGCGCCACCGACTTCAGCGCGTCCTTGGCCCCCGGCATCATCCGGCCCTCCTTGGCCAGCCGGCCGCGCCGGTCGGCGAAGGCGAGGGCGAGAGCGGCCAGGAATCTCGGCAGGTGGTCGTCCTCGGCCGCGATGCCGTTGACGGCCAGCGTCTCGAAGACGATCTCGGAGTCGGGACGGCCGAGCGGCGGCACGAGCTTGACCAGCGGCCGGCCGGTCACGGCGCGGAACGCCTCGGCGTAGGCGTCCCGGGTCACGATGGCGACGTCGACCAGGGTGAGATCGACGTTCCAGAGCACAAGGCGGTTGATGGCGACCTCCTGAGGGGTTCCCGGCAAGGGTACGGCCCCGGCCCGGCCGGGGCTGCCCCCCGGCGGATCCGGCATGTCCCCCTTCAGGCGTACTGGAGCGCCTGGGCGAGCGTGTCCACCACGGGCAGGCCGGTGCCCTCCAGCTCGGCCCGCGTGGTCATGCCGCCGGTGTAGAGCACCGCCCGCGCACCCACGTGCCGCGCGGCGAGCCCGTCGTCGACGCTGTCGCCGATCACCAGGATCTCGCCGGGGTCGAGGTCGAGGGCCTCGATGTGCGCCGTCATGTGCACGGCCTTCTCGCCGCCCGTGGTGCCGAGCAGGCCGTCGATCCGGGTGAAGTGCCGGGTGATGCCGAAGGACTCGACGATCGGCACGAGATGGGCGTGCGGGGCCATCGAGCACAGCGACTGGGTGCCGCCCCAGCCCCCGAGCACCACCTCGGCGTCGGGGGCCAGCCCGCAGGCGGCGCTGAGCCTGAAGTAGTGCTCGTGGAACCCGTCGTCCAGCAGCTCCCACTCCCCCTCGGCCAGCGGCCTGCCGAGCAGCCGCTCGTAGGCGACCCAGATGGGGCGGGTGTAGACCGCACGGAACCCGTCGGCGGTCAGCTCAGGCAGCGCGTACGGCTTGAACAGGGCGTTGGTGGCGCCGACGACGGCCTCGACGTCGTGGAAGAGCGTCCCGTTCCAATCCCAGATGATGTGTTTTGTCATGTCCCAGCAAGCTTATTCGACAAGGGTGACGATCCTATGAACCCAGCAGGTCCGGGATCTCCTGGGTGGCGTACCACATGAGCTCGTGGGCCTCGGCGCCGTCGACCGTGAAGCGGGCGTCGTCGTCGCCGTCGTCGGCTGCGGGCAGCGCCTCGACGGCGGCCTCGATGTCGCCGACGGCGTCGTGGTCGTCGACGTGCACGGCGGCCACCTTCGCCATCGGGACGGCCGCGGCCAGGCGCACGCGGGCCCGCTCCTCCAGGTCGACGCCGGCCGAGACCGAGCCGTCGGGCACCTCGGCGGCCACCACCACCCGCCGGTGCGCGGCGGCCACGCCGTCGGCGCGATCGGCGGCCAGCATGCGCAGCGAGGCGCGGGCCGCCTCGGTCAGCGCGACGTACTCCAGTTCCTCGGTGTCGCCCGAGGCGTACCACTCGGTCAGCGCGGGGGTCACCGCGTAACCGGTCAGGGGGGCCGGACCCAGCTCCCCCGCCTCGACCGCGCGGGCGAGGGCGGGGAGGGTGCACGGCAGATAGACGCGCATCACGAACCTTTCCGAAATCGCAAGGGCACCATCATGCCCGTCGCAGCGTGAGCCGGAGTACGGTCTCCAGCTCTGTGAGGGTCGTGTCGGCGTCGCGGTGGTGGATGCCGGTGATGCCGAGCGCGCGGGCGGCCAGGATGTTGGCCTCGATGTCGTCGATGAAGACGCACTGCTCGCCGGGCAGTCCGACCTGGTCGAGGGCGTGGCGGAAGATGCGTTCCTCGGGCTTGCGCATGCCGACCTCGCCGGAGATCACGACCGCGTCGAAGAGGCCGTCCCATTCGTGGCGGGGGTAGGTGTTCGACCAGGAGTTAGACAACAAACACGTCTTAACACCATTTTTCCGTACGTCGCGGAGCATGTCGTACATGGCGTCAACCCGTTCGAAGCCCGCGAACATGCGCTCCAGCAGCCCCTCGGCCACCGGCGGCACGCCGTCCACGGTGAGCAGCCGCGCGGCCAGGTCGCGCTCGAAGGCCGGGCCGTCGAGCTCGCCGCGTTCGAGCGCGTGCACGACGTTCTGCCCTTCGCCGCCCCGGTAGGCGTGGTCGACCAGCTCGCGCATCACCGAACGGTAGTGCTCGGCGTCGATCCGGTCGGCCGCGAGCCACCGGGCGATGGAGTCGGTCAGGCTGGTCGTGAGCACGCCACCCCAGTCGATGAGCACCCCTGCGACCACGACCGCCTCCTCGCTCGAATCCGGTTCTAGGATAGAACCCCGCGAATCAGCCTTCGCGCCTACCCTGCGGCCCGCACCTTGGCGGCCAGCCTGCGGTGCTCGGGCGAGCGCAGCACGCCGGCCGCCTGCTGCGCCGACGCGACGGGCGCCGCCGACAGCAGGCCCCTCTTCTGCTTGAGCCTGAGCAGCCGGACCACCGACTGGTCGAGGCGGTCCTCGGAGACGCGCCCCGACTTCACCGCCGCCAGCACCGCCTGGTACGCCTTGCCCAGGTCGTACGGCATGAGCAGCAGGTCGGCCCCGGCCAGCACGGCGCGCACCGCCACCTCGCCGTCGCCGTACTTCTTGCGCACGCCCTCCATGTTGAGCGCGTCGGTGGAGATCACGCCCTTGAAGCCGAGCTTCTGCCGCAGCAGGCCGGTCAGGATGGGCTTGGACAACGTCGCCGGGTCGCCCGACGGGTCGAGCTTGGGGAAGACGATGTGGGCGCTCATCACGGCGTCGACCCCGGCGCCGACGGCGGCCCTGAACGGCGGCGCGTCGATCCTCTCCCACTGGGCCATGGTGTGCTTGATCACCGGCAGGCCGGTGTGGCTGTCGACGGAGGTGTCGCCGTGGCCCGGGAAGTGTTTGGCCGTGGCCGCCACCTTGGCGTCGCCGAAGCCCTTGACCGCCGCCGCGACCATCTTCGCCACCGCGGCCGGGTCGTCGCCGTAGGCCCGCCTGCCGATGACCGGGTTCCGCGGGTTGACGTTGACGTCGGCGACCGGCGCGAAGTCGAGGTTGACCCCGAGCGCCCGCAGCTCCTCGCCGGTCGCCCTGGCCACGGCCCTGGAGTTCGCCGGGTCCTTCGTGGCGCCGATCTCGGCCGCGCCCGGGAAGTCGGTCATCAGCGCGGACATGCGGGAGACCAGGCCGTTCTCCTGGTCGGTGCCGACCAGCAGCGGGACCTTCTTCGACGCCTCCTGCAGGCCGTTGGTGAGCTGCACGACCTGGGCGGTGGACTTGACGTTCGCCGGGAAGAGGATCACGCCGCCCAGGTGGTAGCGGGCGATCACCTTGGCCGGGGTCTGGGCGCCGTAGCGGGCCTGGTTCTCGCCGGAGACGGTGTCGGCGGCGGTGCCGTACAGGACGGGCATGAACAGCTGGCCGACCTTCTCCTCCAGCGTCATCCGCCGCAGAGCCCGCAGCACCGGGTCGGACTCGGCCTGCGGCGGGCTCTGTGGTGTCGTGCTGGCCGCGGGGGTGGCGGCGGGGGTGGCCCCGTCGTCCGCCGGGGCCGCGCTCGCCGGGGCGCCACCGCCGCCGCCGCACGCGGTCAGCGCCAACACCAGGAGCCCTGCCGGGCCGATCCGTCTGAACATGCCTTCCAAGGTATCCATGCCGCGGCCCGCACGAGTCCGGCGACCCGAAAACGGCCCGTTCACAGCCCCAGCGCCGCGAGCCCCGGCAGGTGGGTGCGCGCGACCGCGCGCGCGTTCGCCGCCGTGACCTGGGCCCGCGCGGTGCGCGCCGCCATCCTGCACTGCTCCAGCGTGTGCGCGGCCAGCGCCGCCCGTACGGCCCCCAGCGCCCCCGCCCCCATCGACAGCGTGGTCGCCCCCAGCCCGACCAGCACGCACGCCAGAGCCGGATCGGCGGCCGCCTCACCGCAGATGCCCACCGGCTTGCCGTGGCCGCAGGACATGGCGATCAGGTCGAGCAGCGCCGGCTGCCACGGGTCCTGGAGCCCGCTCACCGTGCCGAGCTGGCGGTCGGCGGCGAAGGCGTACTGGGCCAGGTCGTTGGTGCCGAGCGAGACGAAGTCCACCACCCCGGCCAGCTGACCGGCCCGCAGCGCCGCCGACGGGATCTCGATCATGACGCCCACCTTGGACAACCCGCGCGCCCGGCAGGCGTCGGCGAACCATCCGGCCTCCTCGGCCGTGGCCACCATGGGCGCCATCACCAGCAGCTCGGCCGGCGCGTCCTCGGCCGCCGCCGCCAGCGCGCGCAACTGCGCGTCCATCACCTCGGGGAAGCGCCTGAACAGGCGCAGCCCGCGCTCCCCCAGCGCCGGGTTCGGCTCGGCGGGGGCGGGCAGGAACCGCAGCGGCTTGTCGGCGCCCGCGTCGAGCGTGCGCACGACCACGGTGGCGCCGGGCACGGCCTCCAGCGCCGCCCGGTAGGCCCGTCGCTGCTCCTCGACGGCGGGGGCCTCGGCCCGGTCGAGGAAGAGGAACTCGGTCCGGTAGAGCCCGACGCCCTCCGCCCCGGCGGCCAGCGCCTCCGCCAGCTCGGCGGGGCCGGCGACGTTGGCCAGCAGCGGCACCGCGTGCCCGTCGGCGGTCCGGCCCGGTCCCTTGGCCGCGCCGATCGCCGCCTGCTTCGCCGCCGCCGCGTCCCGCGCCCCGGCCACGTGGTCGTCGGACGGCTCCAGGCTCACCTCACCCGTCGTGCCGTCCACCAGGACGGGGACGCCGGCGGGGATGCCGGTCGCCCCCGGGCAGGCGACCACGGCGGGCACGCCCATCGCCCGGGCCATGATCGCGGTGTGGCTCGTGGGCCCGCCCTGCTCGGTGACGAACCCGGCCACGTCCCGCCTGGACAGCAGGGCCGTGTCGGCGGGCGCCAGGTCGGTCGCGACCAGCACGTACGGCACCTCGGGGGCGGCCGGCAGCCCCGGCATCGGGTGCGCGGTGAGCAGGGCGATCACCCGGTCCCTGATGTCGTCGAGGTCGGCGGCCCGCTCGCCCAGGTAGCCGCCGGCCCCGCTGAGCACGTCCCGGTACTTCGTGAACGCCTCGAAGACCGCCCGGGGAGCGGCCAGGCCCCGGTCGATGAGGGTCCTGACCTTCACCACCAGACCGGGGTCCTCGGCCATCAGCGCCTGGGCCTTGAGGATCTCCCCGGCCTCGCCGCCCGCCTGGTTGCCGCGGGCCTCAAGCTCGCCCGCGACCCGTGAGAGCGCGGCCGAGGCCCGCTCCTTCTCCTGCTCCGCCTCACCGGTGTAGGTGCTGCCCTCGGGGGGTTCGGGCACAGAGGCGGTCAGAACGTACGCGGGGCCGTGCCCGATTCCCGGGCTGACCCCAACCCCCCGCAGGTTCATGGCGCTCCGGCGATCGTGGCCAGTTCGTCCAGGATCTCCTCGGAGCCGTCGCCCTCCGCCGTGATCACGACGGTCTCGCCCTGCCGGACGTCGAGCGCCATGATGGCGAGGATGCTCTTGCCGTTGACCGGGGCGCCGCCGCCGCTGGCCTTGGCGACGCTGATGTCCATCGGGGCCAGCTGGGCCCGTTTCACGAACGTCGCCGCGGGACGGGCGTGCAGACCCACCTCCGCCGCGACCGTGACCTTGCGCTCACCCATGAGCCTCTCCTTCTGTACCCGGTCCAGACCAGCTGGACCCTTGCGTGAATGGCGGCCGGCCGCTCGCGGTCGGGCCGGGCGCCGGCGTGGCTGGGGGCACGCCTATTGTGACGTCTTCTGCCGGTACGACCGTGCCGCTGAGGCGTCGTACGCCGGTCTCGGGGACCGCGCCGACGCTGTCTACATCCATGTGAACAGCTCGTCCCCCACGTGCACCGCCCCCTGGACGATGCCGGTCACCGACTCCGAGAGGGCGTCCAGGGCCACGACGGGGCAGACCGGGGACCGTCCGCCGGCCTCGACGACGGACGGGTCCCACGCCACCACGGGCTGCCCCGCGCTGACCCTGTCGCCCTCGGCCGCCAGCAGCTGGAACCCCTTCCCCTTGAGCTGGACCGTGTCGATGCCCAGGTGCACCAGCACGCCCCTGCCGTCGTCCCCCACGATGACGTAGGCATGCGGATGCAGTTTCATGATTTTTCCCGCTATGGGGGCTACGGCCTTGCCGGGCCCCCGCAGCGGGTCGATCGCCGTTCCCGGTCCCACCATGCCCGCGGAGAAGACCGGATCGGGCACGGCGGCCAACCCCACAGCCGCCCCCTCGACCGGGGCGAGAACAGTCGTCATGGTCTCGCCCTTAGCCGATGATGTCCTCGATGTCGCTGGCGATCGTGTCCGCCTCGGGCCCCACGACGACCTGGACCACGTTCCCCGCGGCCATCACGCCGTGCGCCCCCGCCGCCTTGAGGGCGGCCTGATCGACCTTGGACGCGTCGTGCACTTCGGTGCGCAACCGGGTGATGCAGGGCTCGATCTCGATGATGTTGTCGGCACCGCCGAGACCGGCGATGATCGCATTCACATCCGCCGCCATCCGGTCCTCCCTCGTTCCAACTCCGTGACCAGGCTAAACGAGGTGCCTCGCTCAGTCCGTCTGCGTGACCTTGTTGAGGCCGCGCGGCGAGTCGGGGTCGATGCCGAGGCGCCGGGCCAGCGCTTCGGTGAGGAGCTGGCCGGGGATGATCAGGCCCATCGGCGCCACCCATTCGGGCAGGTCGGGGCCGTTCAGCGCGGCCGTGCCGGCCTGCGCGAGCGCGTCGCCGCCGCCGATCGTGTACGCCGCCGCGCCCGCCGCCACGACCCGCTCGGCCAGGGCCACCGTGCCGGACAGCGTGGGGCTGTTCTCGGCGGCCACCAGCAGCGCCGGGGTGTCGGCGTCGACGACGGCGATCGGGCCGTGCAGCAGGTCGGCGTAGGACAGGCCCATGGCGTGCAGGTAGCAGGCCTCCTTGAGCTTGAGCGCGGTCTCCAGGGCCGTGGAGAAGGCGAGCCCGCGTCCGGACACCACCACGCCCGGCTTGTCCAGCAGCCCTTCGACGACCGCGTCCAGGTCGCCCGGCTCGGCGATCAGCTTCTCCACCGCGTCGGGCACCCGCCGCAGGTCCTCGGCGTTCACGTCGGCGCCCAGGCCCAGCGCCAGCACGGCCAGCGCGGCGAGCTGGGTGGTGTAGGTCTTGGTCGCCGGGACGGCCTTCTCCTCGCCGGCCAGCGTGCACAGCGCGACGTCGGCCGCCTGGGCGAGCGGGCTGTCCTCGCCGCCGTTGGTGATGCCGACCGTCTTCGCGCCGCAGTCCTTGGCCCAGGCCAGGGTCTCGACGATCTCCTCCGTCCGGCCCGACTGGGAGATCGCGACGGCCAGCACGCCGTCGAGGTCGAGCTTGCGCCGGTAGGTCGTCGCGATGGACGGCGCGGCCAGCGCGCCCATCCGGCCCGCGTGGGACTCGACCAGGTAGCGGCCGTAGACTGCGGCGTTGTCGGAGGTTCCACGCGCGATGAACAGCAGCTGGCGAGTCTGCTCGCCCACCGCCTTCACCTCGCCCACCCTGGGGAGCAGGGCGTCGAGCGTGGCCCGCAGCGCTTCCGGCTGCTCGGCGATCTCACTGCGCATCTTGGTGGTCATCCTGAGCTCATCCCTCGATTCATACGGTGTCGGACTTGACCGTCTTTCGCGACATGTGGTCTAGTCCGGACTAGACCAGTACGAACCATAGCCCATGGCCACCAAACAAGAAATCTGCCCATAGACTGCCGCACCACCAGATCCAGATTTCTTCTTTGCCGATCGAGGGGAGGATCCGTGGCGCACATCGATCCGGATAGCCCGGTGCCCAAGTACTTCCAGCTTCGCGAGATCCTGCTGGACCTCATTGACAGCAACGAGCTCAGCATCGGCGCGGCCATCCCGTCCGAGCGGGAGCTCTGCCAGCGGTTCGGCCTGTCCAGGATGACCGTGCGGCAGGCCGTCGACCACCTGGTCTCCGAGGGCCGCCTGCACCGCGTGCCGGGCAAGGGCACGTTCGTGGCCAGGCCCAAGATCGAGCTGGCGTTGCAGCTCACGTCGTTCACCGACGACATGAGGGCGCGCGGGATGATACCGGGCTCGCGCGACCTCGACCGCCGCATCGTGCGGGCCAGCGCCCACCTGGCCAAGGAGCTGGGGATCCAGCCGGGTGAGGAAGTGCACTTCATCGAACGCCTGCGCACGGCCGACGGCGAGCCGCTGTCCATCGAACGGGCACACATCCCGGTCAAGCTCGCCCCCGATCTGGCTGATGACGACCTGTCGGACAAATCGCTGTACGAGCTGCTGGAGAGCCGCTACGGGCTGGTCATGGACGCCGGCGAGCTCACCATCGACGGCGGCATCGCCGACCCGAGCGACGCCGACCTGCTGAAGCTGCCGCGCGGCGGCGCCGTGCTGCTGCTCCAGCGCAGGTCCTTCTCCGGCGGCGTCTGCGCGGAGCTCGGCGTGTCCACCTACCGCGCTGACCGCTATCAGCTGCGGACCATCCTCGAAATGCCCGTTAGACGGGGCTAGGGCCACTCCGCCGGGCCCGGACGGCCTGCCCGGCGGACCGCCTGACTCCCACCCCCCGGAGGAACGCCCGGTGAACGAGACCACCGCCGCCGCCCGGCCTTCGCCGTTCGCACGCGTGATGAACGTGCTCCAGCGGCTGGGCCGCTCGCTGATGCTGCCCATCGCGGCCCTGCCCGCGGCCGCGCTGCTCTTCCGGTTCGGGCAGCCCGACATGCTGGGCTCCAACGGCCCGGCCCCCGGCGGCCTGGCCGACGTGCCCGGGTTCGCGTGGATGAGCCAGGTCGCCGAGGTGCTGGCCGCGGCCGGGGACGCGCTGTTCCAGAACCTGCCGCTGCTGTTCGCGGTGGGCGTGGCCATCGGCTTCGCCCGCAAGGCCGACGGCACCACCGCGCTCGCGGCCGTCGTCGGCTACCTGGTGTTCGACCGGGTGACCAAGGTGATGTTCTTCGGCTCCGACATCCGCGACACCGTGGCCATCCGCCAGGTCCAGGACCAGGGCATCAAAGAGGTCATCAACTACGGCATGCAGAACCCCACCAAGGTGCTCGGCGGCATCGTGATGGGCCTGGTCACCGCGCTGCTGTGGCAGCGCTTCCACCGGATCAAGCTGCCGCCGTGGCTGGCCTTCTTCGGCGGACGCCGGTTCGTGCCGATCATCACCTCCATCGTCGCGCTGCTCCTCGGCGTGCTGTTCGGCTGGCTCTGGCCGGTCCTCGGCGAGTGGATCCGGCACGCCGGCGAGGCCCTGGCCGCCATCGGCCCGATCGGCACCGGCATCTACGGCCTGATCAACCGCCTGCTCATCCCGCTCGGCCTGCACCACTTCGTGAACTCGGTCGTCTGGTACGTCGTGCCGCAGTGCGAGGTGGGCGGTCACGTGCTGGGCGGCGACTGGAACTGCTACTTCGGCGGCGCCCCGCACTCCGGCCAGTTCATGGCCGGCTTCTTCCCCGTCATGATGTTCGCCCTGCCCGCCGCCGCCCTGGCCATGTGGCGGGCCGCGCCCCCGCACCGCCGGGCCACGGTGGGCGGCATCATGCTCTCGGCCGGGCTGGCCTCGTTCGTCACCGGCATCACCGAGCCGATCGAGTTCGCGTTCATCTTCGTCGCGCCCGCGCTGCTGGTCGCGCACGCCGTCCTGACCGGCCTGGCGATGGCGCTCACCACGCTCATCGGCGGGCAGCTCGGCTTCGGCTTCTCCGCGGGCCTGCTCGACATGCTGCTGAACGCCAGCAAGTCCAACACCCAGAACCTGCCCGGCATCCTGCTGCTCGGCCTGATCTACGGCGTCGTGTACTACGTCGTGTTCACCTTCCTCATCCGCAGGTTCGACATCATGACGCCGGGCCGGGAACCCGAGCCCGACCTCGACTCCGGCGAGACCTAGCGGCCGTTTTCCGCCACGCCCGCCGTGGTAGGAACCTGGCATTCCCCCGCTGACGGAGCACCGAGCGGGGGTGAGGACCATGGGCGCGTCGCCCTGGTCGGCGACGTTCGCGGTGCTGCAACGTATCGGCCGCTCGCTCATGATGCCCATCGCCGTGCTGCCCGCCGCCGGCCTGCTCTTCCGCTTCGGCCAGGACGACCTGCTCGGCAAGGACGGCCTCGGCGGCCTCCTGCCCTGGATGCTGCCCGTCGCCAACGTCCTGGCCGCGGCCGGCGGCGCCCTGTTCGACAACCTGCCCGTCCTGTTCGCGATCGGCGTCGCCATCGGGTTCGCGCGCAAGTCCGACGGCTCCACCGCCCTCGCCGCCCTGGTCGGCTACCTGGTGTTCGACCGCGTCAGCCGCACGCTCTTCTACGACGCGGGCCACGGCGCGGTCTACGACAAGGTCGTCGTCACCACCCCGCAGGGGCCGATGCTCGACCTGGGGGCCCAGAACCCCACCGGCGTGCTCGGCGGCATCGTCATCGGCATCACCGCGGCGCTGCTCTGGCAGCGCTTCTACCGGCTGAAGCCGCCCCCGTGGCTGGCCTTCTTCGGCGGACGCCGCTCGGTCCCGATCATCACCGCCGTCGCCGCCCTGCTGCTCGGCGTCGTGTTCGGGCTGGTCTGGCGGCCGGTGGGCGACTGGCTGTCCGGCGTCGGCGACTGGCTCTCGGCCCACGGCACCGTGGGCACCGGCATCTACGGCGTGGCCAACCGCCTGCTGATCCCCGTCGGCCTGCACCACTTCCTCAACACCATCGTCTGGTTCACCCTGCCCGAGTGCCACGCCGGCGTGAACGGCGCCACCCGGGACGCCGCCGGCGACCTGAACTGCTACTTCGCCGGCGAGCAGGGCGCCGGCATCTTCATGACCGGCTTCTTCCCCGTCATGATGTTCGGGCTGCTCGGGGCCGCCATCGCCATGTGGCGGGCGGCCCCGCCGGAACGCCGCAAGTCCGTGGGCGGCATCATGTTGTCGGCCGGGCTGACGGCATTCATCACCGGCATAACCGAGCCCCTGGAATTCGCCTTCATTTTCGTCGCGCCGGTGCTTTTCGTGGTGCACGCCCTGCTGACCGGGCTGTCGATGGCCCTGATGGCGGAATTGGGCGCGCGGCTCGGCTTCACCTTCTCCGGCGGCGCCATTGACATGCTGCTGAACGCCAGCAAATCGAACACCCACCGGCTCGGGCTGATCATCGGCTTCGGGCTGCTGTATTTCGTTCTCTATTATTTGATCTTCGCGTTCCTGATCCGCCGCCTGAACATCCCCACCCCCGGCCACGAACCCCCCGCCCCGCCGGCCCCCTAGGTGCCCCCCGCGCCAACGACGAAGCCCCCGCCCTCCTGCTCGCGCAGGGGGACGGGGGCCCGTTCAGGCTCGCCTCAGCGGGTCAGACGGCGTTCTTCGGGTCGCCGTGGCAGCGCTTGTACTTCTTGCCCGACCCGCAGGGGCAGGGCGCGTTGCGCTCGACGTTCCCGTACGCGGCCCGCTCGGCCGACGTGGTGCGCACCCGCGTGTGCTCGACGTCGCCCTGCTCGCCCGGGGCGGAGTACTCAAGCTCGGCCGGGCGCTGCGGCGCGCGCAGGGCGGTGGAGATGATCGACCGCGTCTCGGTGACCGCGGCGTCCTCCTCCTCGACGATCGGGTTCTCCTGCACCTCGACCTCAAGGTTGAACAGGAAGCCGACGGAGTCCTCCTTGATGCCCTCCAGCATCGCGGAGAACATCTCGAAGCCCTCGCGCTGGTACTCGATCTGCGGGTCCTTCTGCGCGTAGGCCCGCATGCCGATGCCCTCGCGCAGGTAGTCCATCTCGTAGAGGTGCTCGCGCCACTTGCGGTCGAGCACCGACAGGATGACCTGACGCTCGAAGTTGCGCGTGGCCTCCGCCCCGAGCTGCTCCTCGCGCCTGGCGTACGCCTCCAGGGCGTCGGCCTTGATCTTCTCGGAGATGAACTCGGCGGTCAGCTCCTCGCGGCTGCCGGCCTCCTCGACGAGGTTGTCGATGGTGACCGTGACCGGGTAGAGCTCGCCGAACGCCTTCCACAGCCGGTCGAGGTCCCACTCCTCGGCGAAGCCCTCGGAGGTGGCGCCCGCGACGTAGCCGTCGATCACGTCGCCGATGAAGCCGCGCACCTGGTCGTGCAGGTCGGCGCCCTCCAGCACGCGGCGGCGCTCGGAGTAGATCACCTTGCGCTGCCGGTTCATGACCTCGTCGTACTTCAGAACTTCCTTGCGGATCTCGAAGTTCTGCTGCTCGACCTGGTGCTGGGCGGAGGCGATGGCCTTGGAGACGATGCCCGACTCGATCGGCTGGTCGTCGGGGATGCTCAGCCTGTTCATGATCAGCTCGACCCTGGCCGCGTTGAACAGGCGCATGAGGTCGTCGCCGAGCGAGAGGTAGAAGCGCGACTCGCCGGGGTCGCCCTGACGGCCGGAACGGCCGCGGAGCTGGTTGTCGATGCGGCGCGACTCGTGCCGCTCGGTGCCGAGGACGTAGAGGCCGCCGAGCTGGGTGACCTCGTCGTGCTCGGCCTTGACGGCCGCCCTGGCCTTCTCCAGCGCCTCGGGGTAGGCCTTCTCGTACTCCTCCGGCGTCTCGACCGGGTCGAGGCCGCGCTGGCGCAGTTCGAGGTCGGCGCGGAACTCGGAGTTGCCGCCGAGCATGATGTCGGTGCCTCGACCGGCCATGTTCGTGGCGACGGTGACGGCGCCCTTGCGGCCCGCCTCGGCGATGATCGACGCCTCACGCGCGTGGTTCTTCGCGTTGAGCACCTCGTGCGGCACGCCGCGCCGCTTGAGCGCCTTGGACAGCCGCTCGGACTTCTCCACCGACGTGGTGCCCACGAGGACCGGCTGACCGGCCTCGTAACGCTCCTTGATGTCCTCGACGACCGCGTTGAACTTGGCGTCCTCGGTCTTGTAGACGACGTCCGGCTGGTCCTTGCGGACCATCGGCCGGTTGGTCGGGATCGGGACGACGCCCAGCTTGTACGTCTGGTGGAACTCGTTGGCCTCGGTGGCGGCCGTGCCGGTCATGCCGGACAGCTTGGCGTAGAGGCGGAAGTAGTTCTGGAGGGTGACCGTGGCGAGAGTCTGGTTCTCGTCCTTGATCTTCACACCTTCCTTGGCCTCGATGGCCTGGTGCATGCCCTCGTTGTAGCGCCGGCCGTGCAGCACGCGGCCGGTGAACTCGTCGACGATGAGCACCTCGCCGTCGGCGACGATGTAGTCCTTGTCCTTCTTGAACAGCTCTTTCGCCTTGAGCGCGTTGTTCAGGAAGCCGACCAGGTGGGTGTGCTCGGGCTTGTAGAGGTTGTCGATGCCGAGCCAGTCCTCGACCTTCTCGACGCCGGCCTCCAGGATGCCGACCGTGCGCTTCTTCTCGTCGACGATGTAGTCGCCGGTGCTCTCCTCGCCCGGGTTCTTCGCCTCGACGCCCTTGCGCAGCCGCGGAACGATCTTGGCGAACTCGCTGTACCACTTGCCCGACTGCTCGCCGGGGCCGGAGATGATCAGCGGCGTGCGGGCCTCGTCGATGAGGATCGAGTCGACCTCGTCGACGACCGCGAAGTTGTGGCCGCGCTGGACGCACTCCTCCAGCGACCACGCCATGTTGTCGCGCAGGTAGTCGAAGCCGAACTCGTTGTTGGTGCCGTACGTGATGTCGGCCTCGTACTGCTTGCGACGCTCGTCGGGCGCCTGCCCGGACACGATGCAGCCGACCTCCAGCCCGAGGAAGCGGTGCACGCGGCCCATGGTCTCGGCGTCGCGCTTGGCCAGGTAGTCGTTGACCGTGACCACGTGGACGCCCTTGCCGGACAGGGCGTTGAGATAGGCGGGCAACGTACAGGTCAGGGTCTTGCCCTCACCGGTGCGCATCTCGGAGATGTTGCCCAGATGGAGGTTGGCGCCGCCCATGATCTGCACGTCGAAGTGCCGCTGGCCGAGCACGCGGCGAGCCGCCTCACGGACGGTCGCGAACGCCTCGGGAAGCAGGTCGTCGAGGCTCTCGCCGTCGGCGTAACGCTGCTTGAACTCGTCGGTCAGCGCGCGCAACTCCGCGTCGGACAGGCTCGTGAAGTCGTCCTCGATGGAGTTGACCTGATCGGCGATCCGCTTGAGCTTGCGCAGAGTCTTGCCTTCGCCGGCACGTAGGATCTTGTCGAGAATGGCTGCCACTTTATGTAAAGCTCCTCGCAGGTCTACCCCGGCGGCGCCGCCAGGAGGAGAGGCCGAGACAAACTTCCCCGGTTGCCATCGTAGGCGGTTCCGCAACCAGACACAGCCACCGTGACGACGAGGGCGCCGGACACGTCTGGGAGAATGGGGCCAAGGCAGAGGGTATGCCGGTTGAGCGCCGGTTCGCACCAATAGCGGGATATCCGGCAAAGGAAGGATTTAGTCATGGTTGAGGGGAAGAAGTCCGAGCACACGGAGAATCTCGGCAACCACGGCGGGCGCGCCTCCTCGTGGCTGGCCGTGACTGTCATGGTGGTGGGCACCATCGTGGCCGGCTTCGGGCTGACGGCCGACAACTGGACGCTGGTCTGGGTCGGCGCCGGCGTGTTCGTCGTCGGCGGCATCCTCGCCCTCGTCTTCGACATCTTCACGGACGTGGTGATCGACGCGCCCCGCGTCGGCATGCGCGCCGAAGACCACCGCTGACGCACCCGGCACACGGCGGGCCCCGACGGACCGGGCGCCCGCCGTTCCCGTGCCCGGCCCCTCCTGGACTCTTTCTTCTCGGCATCCAATTCCCCAACCCCGGTACATCGGCGTGTCGCCCCCGGCCCTCCTGTCCCTCGCCCGACGCGTCTCCCGGGCCGGCACATGCCCGGGGGTGGGCCGATTCTGTCGGTGGGCGCCGCTAAATTCCTCCCATGGATAGCCCTACCGTCCCCCAAAGCCTCCCGGGGTTCGCCGCATGACGAACGTGACCGACCTGACCGCCGACGAGGCGCGCCGGGTCATCCTGCGGGCCCAGGGGCTCATCGGCGCCGACGCGCGCAAGGGCGGGGTGCGCGGCATGCTTCGCCGGCTCGGCGCCGTACAGCTCGACACGATCTCCGTCCTGGCCCGCTCCCACGAGCTGGTCGCCTACGCGCGCCTGGGCGCGGTGGGCAGGCCCACGGTCGAGCGCGCCTACTGGCACGATCCCGCCCAGAGCTTCGAGTACTGGTGTCACGCCGCCTGCATCCTGCCCATCGAGCACTGGCCGCTCTACGCCTTCCGGCGCCGTGCCTACCGCGACCGGCGCTACCGCTGGCACGAGGTGCCCGACAGCGTCGACAAACTGCTGCAGCAGGTGCGCGACTCGGGCCCGCTCACGACGTCCGACGTCGGCGGCGCCAAGAACGGCGGCCCGTGGTGGGACTGGTCCGACTCCAAGATCGGGCTGGAGTGGCTGCTCGACATCGGTGAGATCACCTGCGTGCGCCGCGTCGGCTGGCGCCGCGTCTACGACCTCACCGAGCGCGTGGTGCCCGCCGACCTGCTGGCCGACGACCTGCCCGACGAGGAGTGCGTCGTCCTGCTGGCCGCCATCGCGGGCCGGTCGCTCGGGGTGGCCAACCGTACCGACCTGCTCGACTTCCTGCGGCTCAAGGGCAAGTACGCGGCCATGCTCGACCAGGCCCTGCTCAGCGGCGCCGCCGGGCTGGTGCCGGTCAAGGTGGCGGGCTGGCCGGCCAAGAAGGGCCAGGCCAACGCGTGGGCCGATCCGCAGGCGCTGGAGTCCGAGCCGCGCGGCCGCCACCGCACGACGCTGCTGTCGCCGTTCGACTCCCTGATCTGGCACCGCGGCCGCACCGAGCGCGTCTTCGGCTTCAAGTACCAGCTTGAGCTCTACGTGCCCAAGGAGAAGCGGGTCCACGGCTACTTCACGATGCCGGTGCTGGCCGGGGGCCGCCTGATCGGCCGGGTCGACCCGGCTCGTGAGGGCACCACCCTGGTCGCCCGTCAGGTCCACCTGGAACCCGGCCTGTCCCCGGCCAAGTGGGCCGACGCCTTCCGCGACGCCCTGTGGTCGGCCGCCGATTGGGTGGGCTGCGACGCCGTCCGCGTCGACCGCACCGACCCTCCGGAGCTCGCCCACCTCCTGACCGCGCCCCGGCCGTAGCTCATCGGCGGGCCGGCGCCACGGCCGCGCCCGCCACGGCCGGAGAAGGGGAACAGCGAACCAGGGACGGCGATCGCGCCGGCTCACCGTCCCGGGAGGACAGATTCGGGGCGCGGCCGGCGGCCTTCGCGCGGGCCCGCGCCAGGGTCAGGTGATCTCCAGCATGCGTTCGCGTACCGCGTAGACCACCGCTTCCATCCGCGAGTGCAGCTGAAGCTTGTCGAGGATGTTGCGGACGTGGTTCTTCACCGTGTTCTCGGAGATGAACAGCTGCTTGGCGATCTCGCGGTTGTTCATGCCCTTGGCGACCAGGCGCAGGACCTCCATCTCGCGGTCGGTCAGCCGGGGCACGGGGAGCTGCGGCGGGCGTTCGGCCTCCTTGCGGCTCATGTTCGCGAACTCGCTGATGAGCTTGGCGGCCATCGCCGGGTTGATTAAGGACTGGCCCTCGTGCACGCCCCGCACCGCGGCGGGCACATCGTTGATCTGCACGTCCTTCAGCAGGTATCCGGTGGCGCCGGCCTTGATGGCCTCGAAGAGGTCCTCCTCCTCGTCGCTCACCGTCAGCATGATGATGCGGGTGCTCGGGACGGACGCCCTGATGCTCTTGGTCGCCTCGATCCCGTCCTGCCGGGGCATGCGCACGTCCATCAGCGCGACGTCGGGCATGAGGCGATCGGCCAGTTCGACCGCCTCCTGCCCGTCGCTCGCCTCACCGACCACCTCGATGTCGGGCTCCGCGGCCAGCGTCAACGCCAGGCTTCGCCGGATCAGCTCGTGATCGTCAACGATCAGCACGCGGATCGGCTCGCTGTCTGCCGTGCGGACCTCGCCGGACTCGGTCACGAGCCCTCCTCGGTCCGGCTTGCGCCTGCCTTGCTCACGGGGAACCTGCTCATCGGACGGCCGCTCCGCTGTCACGCCCGGTCGGGGCCGTAGCGGCGGTCCGCATGGCGGTTGTCCCGTCAGTACCCTCGCTTCGCTCGCTCATCTGAACCTGACTGAGCTCGCTCACGTCTCCTCCTCGTCGGGGGGCCAGAGCCGTCGGACCGCCATGATGGCACGTATGGCACGGTCCTCGGGTGGTCGAGAAGATCTTCCGGTGTGCGATCAGGGCTCTACGAGCCGCAACACGCCGTAGTTGTACCCGCGCCGGTTGTAGACCACGCTCGGCAGGCCGCTCTCCTTGTCACGGAACAGGTAGAAGTCGTGCCCGACCAGTTCCATCTCGAGCATGGCCTGGTCGATGGTCATGGGTTCCGCTCTGTGGAACTTCTCCCGCACGACGAGCGGGCCGTCGCCGTCCATCTCGATCGGGACGATGTCGTCGTCGAGCTTGTCCTCCTGCACCGGCAGGTCCTCGTAGGACTCGGCCGGCTCGGGGACGGGCTTGGTTCCCCGGGACGGCGGGCCGGCGACGTCAGGGAGCGTCGCGGTGAGCTCCGCCACCGAGGGCGGGCAGTGGTTGCCGTGATGGACCTTGCGCCGGTCGGCCAGCCGGCGGAGGCGGCCTTCCAGCTTGTCGAGGGCTAGATCGAGGGCTACGAACCGGTCGTCGGCCGAGGCTTCGGCGCGGATGGCCGGGCCTTTCGAATGGATGGTGAGTTCGACGCGCTCGCGCTGGTCGGCGAGGCGAGGGTTGCGTTCTTTGGACACCTCCACATCGACTCGGATGAGTTTGTTGTCCAGACGTTCGATCCTGGCCAGCTTGGTCGTCACCTGGTCTCGGAACCGGTCACTCACTCCTGTGTGCCGACCCTTGACGATGATGTCCATGCAACAGCCCCCCTTCGTCTAACGACTGAGCAAGAGCGCCCGACGATGTGCGTACCGGACGGGGTTTCCTGTCCGCCTCTCTGTCACCGCTACCCTCTTCCGCCACGACGTCACCGGGTTCTCGGGTGGCACCCGTCCGGCCGACCTGGTCTTCGACCCCACATTCGCCTGCTGAGGATTTCGCAGCTCTGTTGCCACTACTGCCCTTCTCTTCTGGCGAGGGACATCTGGACCCTCGGGAAGGCAGGACTTACCCCTAAGCCGCACCGTGATCGGTCGACAAAGAGTCGCCTTACGTGGACCGTTTTGCCTGCGGCTGGCCTCGGCTAGCAGAGCCGGGGACACCGACTCTGCGCAACCACGGACCCGGACGGGTGCCATGTCAGAACGCTATCCGCATCCTGGGCGAATGTCAGCCGGACGCTCGGCCAAAGGATCACTTTCCGTGATTTTCCCGGAGTTCCGGACGTCCGAATGACCCCGGTGCCGGCGGTCGCCAACCCCTGCGGCCACGCGGCTTCCGGACGCCTGAGCTGTGCCACCTCTTGTTCCCGGGAAGAGACATCCCCTCTTCAAGACGTCCCCAAGAATTGGATCTTTCTTTACCGACAGTGATGCAGAGCAGTTTCAAGATCTTCGGCGTGTCGCGGCGACGGTGGCCGCCAACGGCACCCGCAGACCGGCGGCGCGCAGTGCTCGCGCGGCTTCGGTGAGCGAGGCGCCGGTGGTCAGGACGTCGTCCAGCAGCACCGCAGACGGCGCTGGAGGGCCTTTCCGGCGCCCGGCCACACAGAGGGACCCGGCGAGGTTCGCGGCGCGCTGCGTGGAACTCAGGCCCGCCTGGTCGGCCACCCGCCGGGCCTGCCGCAGCGCCGCCCACGGCTCGGCCCGCACGCCGGACGCGACCAGATGACGGGCGACGAGCACCGCCACCCGGCCCATGGGATCGTGCCCACGGACCCGCAGCGCCCTCCTCGCGCTCGGCACCGGCACGACGGCGAACGGCCCCCGCGCCCACCCGGCCCCGGCCGCCGCGCCCAGCGCCGTGAGCACGGTGAACGCCAGCACCTGCGCCAGCACGCCGGCCAGCCCCACCGCCCCCCGCTCCTTGTACGCCAGGATCGCCGCGCGGGCCGCGCCCTCGTACGACGTGGCCGACCAGCACTCGGGCAGGCCGGGCGGGCCTGGCTCAGGCCCGCGCCTGGCGGGCGCGACCGCCATCCCGGCCGCGCACCCGGCGCAACACCGCGCCCCGGCACGCCCGCAGCCCACGCAGGACTGCGGCAGAAACACATCGAGCACCCCCGCCAACACGCCCCCCAGCATGCCCCCCACCCCCGACAGTTCCGCGGCTCCGGGAGCGCGCCTCCAGCTCAGAAGGGAGGCGGCCCGGGGACGGGCCCCTCGCGGTCCGGGCGGAGGACCACTCCAGGCACCACCGAACCCGCGTGGAAGGCGGTCCGGGGACGGGTTCAGCCCAGGGGGAAGAAGGGGTTCTTGGCGTTGGGTTCGATCTTGCTGGTCCAGCCCTGGCGGTCCTGGTTGAGTTCGATGATCTTGGGGCCCTTCTCGGTGCTCGCCTCCGCGAGCACCCGCCCGTTCAGCGCCGTCACCCCCGCCAGCCGGTCCTTCAGCGGGATCCCGATGGTCTCGCCGTCGCCGATGTCGATCTCGTTCAGGATCTGCCCGGCCTTGCTCTTGATGAGGACCAGCAGGTGCTCGTCGTCCTCCCAGGCGATGTCCTCGATCTCGTACTCGACCTCCGTCGAGGTCAGCGTCTGGAGGTTGCCCAGCATGGGCCCGTTGAGCCCCTCGCTCAGCGCCCCGAGCTGCACGGTGTTCTTGCCGGTGCGCAGGGCCACCCGCACGCCGTCCCTGGCGATCCGGAACGCGGTGACGTCGAGGCCGTCGAGCCCGGGGGCGGAGACGCGCTCGGGGCCGCGCCCGCCGTTGGGGTCGTACCGCAGGACCACCTTGTTGTGCTGGTCGAACGTCCAGAGGGAGCCGTCGCGGCGCCAGGTGGGATCGGTGAGATCGGCGCCCTCGACGACCTGCTGCCAGCGGCCCTCGGGGGTGAGCCCGGCGATCGAGATGCCGGTGGAGGTGCGCGCCGCGACGATCGCGCCGGTCTGCTGCGTGGACAGCGCGAACGCCTTGAAGTCGGTGTTCCCCTCCCCCGCCGGCCCGGACACGGCGACGCCGGGGCCCTCGTTGCTCATGACGTGCACGGACCCCTTGCTGGTGTAGTACGGCGTGTTGCCGCCGTTGTCCAGCCAGTGGGCCTCCAGGTTGGGCGGCTCGGTCCAGTACTGCTCGCCGTCGACCTGCACCTCGATGGTGCGGCTGTTGGCGACCTTGTTGGTGGTCAGGCTGTACTTGAGCTGCGCCACCAGGGCGGCCTTCTCGCCCAGGTCGAGCGGCAGGAGCGGGCCCGAGAAGTTGATCAGGACGCGGTCTTCGCCGGTGCCCACCGACTCGACCCGCGTGCCCTCGGGGAACACGGTGCCCACGGCGCCGCGCAGCGCGCCGCTCGGCCCCTTGAGCAGCCGCTTGACGATGGTCTGGGCGAAGGTCTCGGTCGGCTTGAGCCGCAGGCACACCCGGTCGACGACCAGGCGCTCGCGAGCGCTGTTGAGGTAGTACAGGTTGGTCAGCCGGTACGCCCGCGCCACGTCGGACTTGGTGAGCAGCAGCCCGTCCGGCAGGTCGTCGACCCGGTAGGCGCCCCGGGCGTCCTTCTTCAGCACGAACAGCCGCTCGGGCGCGTTCCCCGACAGCGGCACGTACGCGTCGTCGGGGTCGATGCGGGCGACCTGCTTGCCCTTGAGCCCGTACGTCTCCGCCTCGTCGCCCTCCCCCGGGGGCTCCACCTGGTACACGTCCTCGATCACCGTCACCGGCCCGGACGCCTTCCACTTGGCCTGGGCCTTGGGCGTCAGGTACCTGGCCAGCACGGTGGGGTCGTCGGGGTAGGCCGCCATGGCCGCCTGGAGCCCCTGGATGAGCCGCTCGGGGTCCCAGTCGTCGCGCGGCGGGACGGCGATCATGCGCTGGAACGGCTTGTTCAGCGGGTCGCCGCCCCCGGTGTCGCTCACCGTGTACGGCCCGCTCACCGGGATCACGGTGCACCCGGAGCCCGCGCAGGCCACGGCCGCGGCGAGGGCGACCGCGGCGCCCACCCGTCTAGTCCTCCTCATGGCTGCCTCCGTCCCCCGAGGCCGGGAGCAGCACCGGCGTCATGTGGCTGCGCCAGGTGCGCCGCATCTCGATCTCGGGCGGCACCAGCGACAGCGGCGAGCCCTTCAGGTCGGCCCCCGCCAGCCTGGGCAGCGTGAGGCGGAACTGCGAGCCCTCGCCCGGCTGCCCCCACGCCTGGAGCCAGCCGCCGTGCAGCGTGGCGTCCTCGCGGGAGATGGCCAGGCCGAGCCCGGTGCCGCCGATGGTCCTGGCCCTGGACGGGTCGGCCCGCCAGAACCGGTCGAAGACCATCGTCTCCTCGCCCGGCTTGAGCCCGATCCCGTGGTCGCGCACGGCGACGGCGACGGCGTCCCGGTCGGCCCCCACGGTCACCACGATCTCCCTGCCCTCGCCGTGCTCGATGGCGTTGAACAGCAGGTTGCGCAGGATGCGCTCGACGCGGCGGTTGTCGACCTCGACCATGCACGGCTCGTGCGGCAGGCGGATGTCGAAGCGGGTGGAGTGGCGCTCGGCCAGCGCCTCGGAGTCGGCGATGGCCCGGTGGACGACGTCGCGCATGTCCACGGAGTCGACGTCGAGCGTGGCGGCGCCGGCGTCGTAGCGGCTGATCTCCAGCAGGTCGGCCAGCATCGACTCGAACCGTTCGAGCTGGGCCTGCATCAGCTCGGCCGAGCGGGCGGCCATGGGGTCGAAGTCCTCGCGGGCGTCGTACAGCAGGTCGGCGGCCATGCGGACGGTGGTCAGCGGCGTGCGCAGCTCGTGGGAGACGTCGGAGACGAACTGGCGCTGGACCTGCGACAGCTCCTCAAGCTGGTGGATCTTGAGCGCCAGGTTGGCGGCCATCTCGTTGAACGAGTTCGCCAGGCGGGCCAGGTCGTCCTCGCCGCGCACCTTGAGGCGTTCGTCCAGCTTGCCGGCGGCCAGGCGCTCGGCGGCCTGGCGGGCCAGCCGCACGGGCGTGACGACCTGCCGCGCGACCAGGTACGCGATGGCGGCCAGCAGCAGCACCAGCCCGAGCCCCACCACGACGATGGCCAGCCGGACGTTGGACAGCAGCTCCTCTTCCTCGCTGAACGGGAAGAAGTGGTAGACCTGGTAGTCATCGCCGGTCATGGGCTCGTGCACGACGCCGCCGACCACGAACGTCAGCGTGGCCTGGCTCTGCCCGGCGAACCTGATCGACTCGATCTGGGCCTCGGTCTTGCCGTACTCGGCCCGGTTCATGTACCTCTGCAGGCGCTGCCGGAGCGAGGCGGGCACGTCGTCCTGCACCACCCGGCCCGAGGCCCGCGACCTGCCGGGCACGGCCTCGTTGAGTATGAGCACGTCGTAGCGCTTCTTGGAGCCGTCCTCGCCCGACCCGGTGACGGTGTCCATGACCTCGTCGAGCGGGTTGACCTTCTGGTCGGTGTCGGGGGCCTTGGCGCCGTCGTCGGAGGGCGGGATCAGCGCGTCGGCGATCTGCAGCCGGTCGGCGTACGCCTCGTTGAGCGACGACTGCTGGCTGCTCGCGACCACGGACCGGTTGATCTCGTCGGACAGGAACGTGCCGAGGACGACCACGACGGTCACGGAGATCACCAGTGTGCTGGTGACGACTTGGAGCTGGAGCGAGCGCCGCCACACGCTGCGCACCCGGCCCGCCGCACGGCGCACCCTCCGGCGGACGCCGCCGAGAATCTGGCGGATCGTCCGTCGGCGGGCTTTCCTGGTCGGGGGCATGGCGGGGCGGGGCGAAGGCTAGGCGGGGCCGGCTTTGTAGCCCACGCCGCGGACCGTCACGACGATCTCGGGGTGCTCGGGGTCCTTCTCGATCTTGGCGCGGAGTCGCTGCACGTGCACGTTCACCAGCCGGGTGTCGGCGGCGTGCCGGTAGCCCCAGACCTGCTCCAGCAGGACC
Organism: Nonomuraea sp. NPDC003560; assembly: GCF_042878785.1. NCBI lineage: Bacteria > Bacillati > Actinomycetota > Actinomycetes > Streptosporangiales > Streptosporangiaceae > Nonomuraea > Nonomuraea sp. NPDC003560. Next base: position 749,529 of record NZ_JBIAOF010000003.1, read on the forward strand.
TCGCGGGTGAAGACCTGGCGCGGCTTGCGGGCCAGCGCGACGAGCAGGTCGAACTCCAGCGGCGTGAGGTTGATCGTCTCCTCGCCACGCTTGACCGAGTGGCCTGCCACGTCGATGGTGATGTCGCCGATCTGCAGGATCTCGGGCGTCGGCTCGTCGGTACGGCGCAGCCGCGCCCGCACCCGCGCCACGAGCTCCTTGGGCTTGAACGGCTTGACGATGTAGTCGTCGGCGCCGGACTCCAGCCCGAGCACGACGTCGATCGTGTCGCTCTTGGCGGTGAGCATCACGATCGGCACCCCCGACTCCGCCCTGATCCTGCGCGCCACGTCGATGCCGTCGGCGCCCGGCAGCATCAGGTCGAGCAGGACAAGGTCCGGGCGTGTATCCCGGAACGCGTCGAGCGCCTTGTCGCCGTCGGAGACGAAGGACGGCTCGAAGCCTTCTCCGCGCAACACGATGCCGAGCATCTCGGCGAGAGCGGCGTCGTCGTCGACGACCAGCACGCGACCTTTCATGGCCCCTCATTCGTTCTACGCATTGTGGGACATACCCGCACGATCGCTGAAGGTTACCCTTGGTCGGCCCATGTGTGGGACATGAGCCCTGCGAAAGGCGAATTTTAGGTTCCCCCGGCAACCACAAACCCAGTCTGCGGTAACGGAGCGACTTTCGGCCATCCCCGGCTGCCTTCCTTGCCCCGTTTCGCCGATAAATGAGGGCAAGATGAGCCGGCGAATCGCCTCGGTGACACCAGCCACCCGCCCAGCGTGCCAGGATTGGGATATGTCAGACGGTCACGGACGCACGCCCGAGACGCCCCCAGGCTGGTCTGCCGAACAGCCCCCGCCCTACAGCGCCCCGCAGGCTTCACCGTGGACCGCGCCGGGATCGCCCACGCAGACGCCGTACGGCCAACCGTACGAGCCGCAGGGCGAAGCCCCCCAGCCGCCGCCCTACGGCCCGCCGGGGCCTCAGCCACCCTACCCCCAGCCGGGCCACCCGCAGTCCGGCCATCCGCAACCGGGGTACCCCCAGCCCGGATACCAACAGCCGGGACACCAGCAGCCCGGATACCAGCAAGCCGGCTACCAGCAGGGCGCCTACCAGCAGCCCGGCTACGGCTACATGCCGCCGCCCGCGCTGCGGCCCGGCATCATCCCGCTGCGGCCGCTGGGGCTCGGCGACATCCTCGACGGCACGATCAAGCTGATCAGGTCCAACCCCAAGGCCGTGCTCGGCCTGTCCGCCGTCGCCGCCCTGCTCGGCGCGGTGCCGCTGGCCGTGGGACAGGCGGTCATGCTCGGCTCGATGGGCGACGTCCTCGACGACCCGCAGGCCGCCTCCGCCGGTCTCGACAGCTTCTACGGCATCGTCGCCCAGTACGGCGGCATGCTGGTCTCGTACGCGATCCAGTTCGTCGTGGTCACGGTGCTGACCGGCGTGCTGACGCGCATCCTCGGCCGGGCCGTCTTCGGCGGCAACATCACCGCAGCCGAGGCCTGGCACCTCAGCAAGGGCCGGCTCCCGGCGCTGTTCGGAGTCGTCGGGCTGATGGCCGCCATGATGGTCGTGCCCCTGATCGTCCTCACGCTGGTCGTGGTGGCGCTGGCGATGAACGTCTCCTCCTCCGAGGGCGTCGGGCTGACCATCGGCGTGATGGGGCTGTTCGTCCTGCTGTTCATCCCGTACTACCTGTTCATCACCACGCGCTTCGCGTTCGCCGCGCCCGCCGTGGTGCTGGAGGGCAGGGGCCCGATCGACGCGATGCGGCGCTCGTGGCACCTGGTGACCGGCGACTTCTGGCGGGTGCTCGGCATCCTGCTGCTGACGTCGCTGCTGGTCGGTCTGGTGTCGGGGGTGCTGTCGGTGCCGTTCTCGTTCGGCGGGACGCTGATCGGCATGCTCGGCGGCGGCTCGCCGGGCTCGGCCGTGATCGCGGCGGTGTTCATCGCCGCCGGCGCCACGCTGAGCTCGATGTTCGCCTATCCCTTCCAGGCCGGCGTCTCCGGCCTGCTCTACGCCGACCGGCGCATGCGCGGCGAGGCGTTCGACCTCGTGCTGCAGACGGCGGCGATCGAGCAGCAGCGCCAGGGTTGGGTGCACGCCTCGGCCGACGATCTCTGGCACCCGTCCAACTCAGCCAGGTCGTGAGCCCGGTCGGCCGGGAGGAGGCGGCGCGCAAGGCGGCCGAGGAGCTCCTCAAGCCCGGATACGAGAAGGAATCCCTGTTCGACCAGCTCTACCGGCGTTTCGTCCAGTTCATCGGCGACCTGACCGACGCCGTGACGGGCGGCGGCCCGGCCGGCGGGATCATCGCCGCGATCGTGATCACGCTCATCATCCTGGGCGTGATCCTGCTGGTCGGCTGGCGGCTGCGCAGGACCGCCCGGCGGAACGCCATGGCCGCCGGCGGCCTCTACGGCGAGCGCGTGCTCAACGCCGCCGAGCATCGCAGGGCCGCCGAACGCCTGGCCGCCGAGGGCGACTGGACGCAGGCCATCCGCGAACGCCTCCGCGCCATCGCCCGCGACCTGGAGGAACGCGCGCTGGTGGACGGCATGCCGGGCCGCACGGCCGACGAGCTGGCCGCCGAGGCGGGCAGGGCGCTGCCCGGCTTCGCCGCCGAGCTGGCCGCCGCCGCGCGCTCGTTCGACGACGTCAGCTACGGCGGCGTGCCCGGCACGCAGGCCGCGTACCAGGCGATGAGCGACCTGGACGAGCGGCTGCGCCAGGCGCGGCCCGTCCCGCTCGCCGTGGGAGGCGGGCCGTCGTGAGCGTCTGGAACTCGGAGCCGGCCGCGGCCGGCGGCGCGCCGAGCGCGAACACCACCCCGGTCACCACTCCGGTCACCACCCCGGTCGCCGCCCCGGCCACCGGCTCCGCGCCGGAGGCCGCCGGGCCCTCCGCCGCCACCTCCCCCACCGCCCGCTCCACCTGGCGGGCGAGCCGCGTGATCGTCGTACTGGGCCTGGTCGTCGTCCTGGTCGCGGTGGCCGCGGTGCTGCTCGGCCCGCAGCGGGGCCCCTCGCGCTTCCTCGACCCCGCCGACACCTCGCTCGCCGGGTCGAAGGCGCTGGCGGAGCTGCTGCGGGCGCGGGGCGTCCAGGTCGACCGGGTCGACTCGGTCGAGGCGGCCGCCGCCAAGGCCGCGGGCGGCGGCCGGCTGCTGCTGGTCACCGACCTGACCTACCTCGACGAGCACCGGCTCGCCGAGATCCCCGGCGACCGGCTGATCGTCGGCGACCTGCCCGGCCTCGGCGTGCTGGCTCCCGGCACGAGCACCGAGCGCGAGCCGTCGCGGGTGCGCTCCCGCGAGCCCGGGTGCGCACTGCCCGCCGCCACGCGGGCCGGCAGCGCGCACGTCGGCGGCCTGGTGCTGAACGGCCCGCCCGGCGCCGCCTCCTGCTACCCCGCGGGCGACGGCTACTCCCTGGTCAGCTACCGCACCGGCGACGGCGCCACCACCACGGTCGTCGGCGACGGCGCGTTCATGACCAACCTGCGCCTGCCCGAGGACGGCAACGCGGCCCTCGCGCTCAACCTCGTCGGCACCGGCAGGCCCGTCACCTGGCTGGTCCGCCCGGACAATCCGCCCCCGCTCGACCTGCCCGGCTCCGAGGGCAAGTCGATGTACGAGCTGATGCCTCCGAGCGTGCCGTGGGCGATCCTGATGACCTGCCTGACCGTGGCGCTCGTCGCGTTCTGGCGGGGGCGCCGCCTCGGGCCGGTGGTGACCGAGAAGCTGCCCGTCGTCGTGCGGGCCGCCGAGACGGTCGAGGGCCGCGGCAGGCTCTACCGCGCCAGGAGGGCCAGGCAGCGGGCCGCCGACTCGCTGCGCGCCGGCACGGTCGACCGGCTCACGCCCCGCCTGGGCCTGGCCCAGGGCGCCGGGCCGCACGAGCTGGTCGCGGCCCTGGCGGCGCGCATCGCCGACGACCCGCAGGTGGTCGGCGCCGCACTGTACGGCCCGCCGCCGGCCGACGACGCCGGGCTCGTCGCGCTGGCCGGGTACTTGGACTCCATCGAAAGGCAGGTCAGTGAACTCTGAGGAGACTTTCCGCGTGGCCCCCTCGGGCGAGGCGGCCAGGGAGGCGCTCGGCGCGCTGCGGGCCGAGGTGTCCAAGGCCGTGGTCGGCCAGGACGCCGTGGTCACCGGGCTCGTCATCGCCCTGCTGTGCCGGGGGCACGTGCTGCTCGAAGGCGTGCCGGGCGTGGCCAAGACGTTGATGGTGCGCACTCTCTCAGCGGCCCTGTCGCTCGACTTCAAGCGCGTGCAGTTCACGCCCGACCTGATGCCGGGCGACGTGACCGGCTCGCTGATCTACGACGCGAAGTCCAGCGAGTTCGAGTTCAGGGAGGGGCCGGTCTTCACGAACCTGCTGCTCGCCGACGAGATCAACCGCACCCCGCCCAAGACGCAGGCGGCGCTGCTGGAGGCCATGGAGGAGCGGCAGGTGAGCGTGGAGGGCGCGGCCCGTCCGCTGCCCGACCCGTTCGTGGTCTGCGCGACCCAGAACCCGGTCGAGTACGAGGGCACCTACCAGCTCCCCGAGGCCCAGCTCGACCGGTTCCTGCTCAAGCTCACCGTGCCGCTGCCGCCGCGCGACCACGAGATCTCGGTGCTCGAACGGCACGCGCGCGGCTTCGACCCGCGCGACCTGTCCGACGTCAAGCCCGTGGCCACGGCCGAGGACCTGGCGGCCGGCCGCGAGGCGGTCTCCCAGGTGCACGTGGCCCCCGAGGTGCTCGGCTACATCGTCGACGTGGCCCGCGCGACCAGGAGCTCGGCGTCGCTGCAGCTCGGCGTCTCGCCACGTGGCGCGACGGCGCTGCTGGCCGCCTCCAGGGCGTGGGCGTGGCTGTCCGGGCGCCCCTACGTGACGCCCGACGACGTGAAGGCGCTGGCCAGGCCGGCGCTGCGGCACCGCGTCCAGCTGCGGCCCGAGGCCGAGCTGGAGGGCGCGACCGCCGACGGCCTGCTCGACGGCATCCTGGCCTCGGTCCCGGTCCCGCGCTGATGGCCCGCTCCGACGCACGCGAGAGGTCCGCGGCGGGCTCGGCCGGGAGGCGCCGATGGCTCTGACGGGACGCGCCGGGCTGCTCGCCGCGGCCGGGATCGTGGTCGTGCTGCTCGCGCCGCAGCCCGGGGCCGCGCTGGCCGGGGTCTGCCTGCTGCTGGCCGCCGCGATCATCGTGGACCTGGTGTTCGCGGGCGCCGTGCGGCCCCTGCGGTTCCACCGTTCGGGCGACACGCTCGTACGGCTGGGGCAGACGGCCACGGTGGAGCTGATCGTGGAGAACCCGGGCCGCCGGCGGGTGCGCGGCCGGATCAGGGACGCCTGGCCGCCCTCGGCCGGGGCCGTCCCCCGGGTCGCCGAGCTCGACGTGCCGGGCGGCGAGCGGCGCAGGATCGTGGTCACGCTCAACCCGACCAGGCGCGGGGACCGGTCGTCGGCGGCGGTGACCGTGCGCTCGGTCGGGCCGCTCGGCCTGGCCGCCCGGCAGGGCAGCCACCGTTCGCCCTGGTCGGTGCGGGTGCTGCCGCCGTTCCTGTCGCGCAAGCACCTGCCGTCCAGGCTGGCGCGGCTGCGCGAGCTCGACGGCCGGCATCCGGCGCTGGTGCGCGGGCAGGGCACCGAGTTCGACTCGCTGCGCGAGTACGTGGTGGGCGACGACGTGCGGTCCATCGACTGGCGGGCCACGGCGCGCCGCAACGACGTGGTCGTGCGCACGTGGCGGCCGGAGCGCGACCGGCGCGTGCTGATCGTGCTCGACACCGGCCGCACGTCGGCGGGCCGGGTGGGCGACGCCCCACTGCCCCTGGCCGGGGCCGCCGCGCAGGGCCCGGGGCTGCTGGTACGTCCCGACCCCCGGCCCGCCCCCGGCTGGCCCCGGCTCGACTGGTCGATGGACGCGGCGCTGCTGCTGGCCGCGCTCGCCGCCCGGGCCGGCGACCAGGTCGACTTCCTGGCCTACGACCGGGCGGTGCGCGCGTGGGTGAGCGGCGCGTCCCGTACCGAGCTGCTGTCGTCGCTGGTCAACGTGATGGCGCCGATCGAGGCCGAGCTGGTCGAGGCCGACGGGCAGGGCATGGTGGCCGCCGTCCTGTCCCGGGCCAAGCGGCGCTGCCTGGTCGTGCTGCTCACCGACCTCAACGCGGCGGCGCTCGACGAGGGCCTGATGCCGGTGTTGTCGCAGCTGTCCTCTCGGCACCTGGTGCTGGTCGCGGGCGTGTCCGACCCGCGGGTGGCGGCCATGGCGGCCCGGCGCGGCAGCACCGAGGAGGTCTACGACGCGGCGGCGGCCGAGCAGGCCCAGCTCGCGCGCAGGCGCATCACGGCCAGGCTGCGCCGGCACGGCGTCGAGGTCGTGGACGCGCCGCCCGAGGACATCGCGCCCGCGCTGGCGGACGCCTACCTGGCGCTGAAGGCCGCGGGCCGGCTCTAGACCGGGGGCCGCTAGGCCGTGGGGGCGACGTCGGGGGCGCGTTCGACGTCGCCGGTCTCGTTCTCGCGCAGGGCCCTGCGGCCGAAGACGATCACGTACGCCAGGAAGGCCGCCTCGGCGAGCACGCCGATGCCCACCCGCACGGCCGTGGGCAGCCCGGACGGCGTCACGAACGCCTCGATCAGGCCCGACACGAACAGCACCACGACCAGCCCGAGCGCGACGCTCATCACCGCCCTGCCCTGCTCGGCCAGCGCCTCCAGCCGTTTGCGCGGCCCCGGATCGATCACCGTCCAGCCCAGGCGCAGGCCGACGGCGGCGGCCAGGAAGACGCCGGTCAGCTCCAGCAGGCCGTGCGGCGTGATCAGGCCGAAGAAGATGTCCAGCTTGCCCCTGGAGGCCATCAGTCCGGCCGAGACGCCGACGTTCTCGGCGTTGCTGTAGAGGATGAACGGGATGGGGATGCCGAGCAGGATGGCGTAGATGATGACCTGGGCCGACACCCAGGCGTTGTTGACCCACACGTGGCTGGCGAAGGAGGCGGCGGGGTGCTCGGAGTAGTAGTCGGCGAAGTCGTGGTCGACGAGCTGGGCGATCTCGTCCGGCGAGGCGATCGACGCCTGCACGTCGGGGTTGGCGGCCACCCACGCCCCCAGCACCCACGCGACCGCGATGCTGGCCAGCGCCGCGGCCAGCCACCACCACCGCGCCCGGTAGGCCACCACGGGGAAGGAGACGGTGAAGAAGCGGGCCAGCTCCCGCCAGGCGGGCGTGTGCGCGCCGGTCACCGCCGACCTGGCCCTGGCCACCAGCGCCGACAGCCGTCCGGCCAGCACCGCGTCGCGGGAGGAGGAGCGCACGATGGACAGGTGCGTGGACACCCGCTGATAGAGGTCGACCAGTTCGTCCACTTCCGCGCCGGTCAGCGAGGAGCGGTTCTTGACCAGGTGGTCGAGCCGGTCCCAGACGGGGCGGTGTGCTGTGACGAACGCATCGATGTCCACCCGACCATTGTGGCCGCTCAATCAATGCGGCATTGCCGTTAGGCTCCACATATGTCAGAGGTTGTGACCGGGGACGCCGTCGTCGTCGAGGTGCGGGTGGCCCAGATGCCCTCGCGCGCGCTGGCGTTCGTCATCGACATGACGGTGCAGCTCGTCGTGCTGATCGGCGCGTACATGCTCCTGGGCGCGTTCGCGGTCGTCTCGGACGACGCCATGCTCGGCGCGGCCATGATCGTGCTGCTGGTGCTGGTCATGATCGGCTATCCGGTGCTCTTCGAGACGCTCAGCAGGGGGCGCAGCCTCGGCAAGCTGGCGCTCGGCCTGCGGGTGGTCGCCGACGACGGCAGCCCGGAACGCTTCCGGCAGGCGCTGTTCCGCGGGCTGGCCGGGCTGGTGGAGTTCTGGATGTTCTCCGGCGCGCCCGCGCTGATCTCCTCGCTGGTCTCCCAGCGGGGCAAGCGGCTCGGCGACATCTTCGCCGGGACCATCGTGATCTCCGACCGAGGGCCGCGCGAGAGCGGGCAGGCCATCCTCATGCCGCCGCCGCTGGCCGCGTGGGCCGCCACCCTGGAGCTCTCCCAGCTTCCCGAGGAGGTGGCGCAGGCCGCCCGCCAGTACCTGATGCGCTGGCACGACCTCACGCCGCAGGTCCAGCACGACATGGGGGTGCGCATCGCGACGCAGACCGCGGCCTTCGTGTCACCGGCCGCGCCCGCGGGGGTGCCGCCGCACGCGTACCTGAGCGCGGTGCTGGCCGAGCGCCGGCGGCGGGAGGAGGCCCGCTTCGCGCGCCAGGCCGCCCTGGCAGCCGGCGCCGCGCCGCGGCCCACGCCGTACGCGCCGTACCCGCAGCCGGGGCCGTACCCGCAGCCGGGGCCTTATGCGCCGCAGGGGCCCTACCAGCAGCAGGGACCGTACCCGCAGACGCATCCGCAGGCGCCGTACCCGCAGGCGCAGCCGCAGGGAGCTCCGCGGCGGCCTCAGCCGGGGCCCGTGCCGGAGCCGCCGAAGGCGACTCCGGGCGGGTTCGCGCCGCCGCAGTGAGCCGGCGGCGCGAGATCATGCAGCGGATCAGTTGCCGCCGGGGACGCCGCGCCCGTGCTCGGGGTACGAGCCCTGCGTCTGCGCGTTCAGCTGGCCCATCTTGACGCTGTTGGCCTGGTTCGTCCGCGGGTCGTTGAGCTTGAGCACGTCCAGGCCCAGGTTGAAGTCCGAGCCGTAGATGTAGCCGTTGTAGTAGTACGCCGACCAGAAGCCGCCGTCGAGCGGCGGAGCGGTCTCGTCCGGCCCGCGCTCGAAGTAGGCGATCTCCTGCGGGTGGGCGGAGTCGGTGAAGTCCACCACCGAGATGCCGCCCTGGTACCACGCCTGCACCATGACGTCGCGGCCCTTGACCGGGATCAGCGAGCCGTTGTGCGCGACGCAGTTCTCGGTGTCGGCCTGGTGCCGGGCGATCTTGAAGTAGCCTTTGAACACGAGCTGCCCGCCGACGATGTCGTAGTAGGCGTTGGCGCCCTTGTTCGGGCCGATGGCCGCGTTGCAGGTGGCCCGGCTGCCGCCGCCCAGCTCGTCGGTGAAGACGACCTTCGTGCCCTCGTTGTTGAACGTGGCCGAGTGCCAGAACGCGAAGTTCACGTCATCGCGCACCTTCGCGGTGACCTTGGGCTGCTCGGGGTCGGAGATGTCGAGCAGGATGCCCTCGCCCATGCAGGCGCCCGCGGCGATGCCCTTCTCGGGGTAGGCGGTGATGTCGTGGCAGCCGGTGGTGGCCGACTTGCCGTTCGGGTACGGCAGCGGCAGGCCGGGGTTGCCGCCGTCGGGGAACAGGTTCGGCGTCGCGACGACGGCCGCGCCGGCCGGGTTGTCCAGCGGGACCTTGATGATCGAGATCAGGTCGTGCGGCGGCTTGCAGTCCGGGTAGTTCGCGTTGGGGCCGTAGGAGGAGACGTAGATGTAGACGTTCTTGCCGTCGCGGCCGGGCACCAGCGTGTTGGTGTGCGAGCCGCAGTTGGTCTCGACCGACTTGACGTACTTGGGGTTGGACTTGTCGCTCACGTCGAAGATGCGCATGCCCTCCCACGACTCCTTGACGGAGGCGCTCTGGGAGGTGCTGCTGCACGAGTCGTCGTTGCGCGAGGAGTCGACGGACCCGAACAGCAGATTGCCGTAGACGGACATGTCCATCTGGCCGCCGGGGCACACGACCGAGCTCACCAGCGACGTCTTCTTCGGCTGCTTGATGTCGTAGATCGAGAAGCCGTAGTAGTTGCCGACGAAGGCGTAGTCGCCCTGGAAGGCCATGTCGGTGTGGATGTCGGACAGCGCCTGCGGCTTGGGCACGTTCGTGACGTGCGTGATGTTGGAGCTCATGACGATCTCGCCGGGAGCCGGGATGTCCGCAGCCTGGGCGGGCAGTGTGGCGCCCGTTGCCGCCACGAGGGCGGCGACCAGGATGAGGGCCCTTCGGGGGGTGAACACTCCGTGGTCCTCCTATAAAGGGGGCATAAATCTCCGTCATCGTCGCTCACGCCGCCAGGACCTGGCCAGTGTCCAATGTGTCAAATCTTGTTCCGTTTCAACCTCTTTCGCTGGAGCGGTATATGGCCTAGAGTCCGCATTCTCGTCCCGAGCCAGTCAGGAGGCCGAGTGCGCGGCGCGCTCATCGTCATCGCGGGCACGCTGATTGCCCTGTCCGGCTGCTCCTCCGGCGCGTCCTCCGCCCCGCGGGCCGACTCCACCGCGCCGGTGCTCGCCCCCGGCCGTCCCGGCGAGCAGGCCCGCACGCTGGCCCCGGGCGAGGCGGCCACCGCCGTCCCCGGGCCCACGGCCAACGCCGCCGACATCACGTACGTCCAGGACATGATCGTCCATCACCGGCAGGCCCTCGACATGGCGATCCTGGCTCCCACCAGGGCGGACTCCGTCAAGCTCAAGGGCCTGGCCGACCGGATCAAGACGGCCCAGGGCCCGGAGATCCAGTTCATGACCACCTGGCTCAAGGAGCAGGACCAGAAGGTGCCCGACCACCACGCGGCGCACGGCGACATGCCCGGCATGGCCACGCCCGAGCAGATGGCGGCGCTGAAGGCGGCCACGGGCAAGGGCTTCGACCGGCTGTTCCTGGAGCTGATGATCAAACACCATCTGGGCGCCCTTGAGATGTCCGACCGGGTCCTGACCGCGGGCTCGCACATCAAGATCGAGGAGCTGGCCACGGACGTCAGCGTCACCCAGACGGCCGAGATCCGCCGCATGCAGGAGATGCAGGCGGCTCTCTAGCTCCCTAGGAGCCGACCCGCCAGGAGTGGAGGTAGTCCTCCTGCTCCGGGGTCAGCGTGTCGATGCCGATGCCGGCGGCGGCCAGCTTGAGCTTGGCCACCTCGTGGTCGATCTCCTCCGGCACGTCGTACACGCCGGGCACCAGGCCCGCCCGCTGCCCCGCCAGCCAGGCCACGGCCAGTGCCTGCGCGGAGAACGACATGTCCATGACGGCCGCCGGATGGCCCTCGGCGGCGGTCAGGTTGACCAGGCGGCCCTCGGCCAGCAGCAGCAGGCGGCTGCCGTCGGGCATGACGTACTCGTCGGTGTTCGGGCGCACCCCCCGGTGCACCTCGCGGGCCATCTCGTCGAGGGCCCGCACGTCGATCTCGACGTCGAAGTGGCCGGCGTTGGCCAGGATCGCGCCGTCCTTCATCACGGACAGGTGCTCGGCCCTGATGACGTCCCGGTTGCCCGTCACGGTGACGAACAGGTCGCCGATCATCGCCGCCTGGGCCATGGGACGCACCTCGTAGCCCTGCAGGGTGGCGTCGAGGGCCTTGACGGCGTCGATCTCGGTGACGACGACCCGCGCGCCGAGGCCCTTGGCCCGCTCGGCCACGCCGCGCCCGCAGAACCCGAACCCGGCCACCACGACCGTACGGCCCGCGAGCATGGTGTTGGTGGCGCGCATGATCCCGTCGAGGGTGGACTGCCCGGTGCCGTACCGGTTGTCGAACATGCGCTTCGTACGGGTGTCGTTGACGGCCACGACCGGGAAGCGCAACGCCTGCTCGGCCGCCATCTGCCGCAGCCGGATGATGCCGGTCGTGGTCTCCTCGCACCCGCCGCTCACTCCTTCGAGGAGGTCGGTGCGCTCGGTGTGCAGGATGTTCACCAGGTCGCAGCCGTCGTCGAGCACGAGGTCGGGGCCGAGGTCGAGGGCCTGGTGGATGTGCAGGTAGTAGGTGGCGCGATCGACCCCGGCCCGCGCGTGCACGGCGATCCCGTACGCGCGCAGGGCCTCGGCCACGTCGTCCTGGGTGGACAGCGGGTTGGAGGCGGCCAGCGCGATCTCGGCGCCGCCCGCCTTCAGCGCGCCCATGAGCACGGCCGTCTCGGCGGTGACGTGCAGGCAGGCCGCGATCTTGAGCCCGTCGAGCGGGCGTTCGAGCGCGAACCGCTCGCCGATGGCGGTCAGCACCGGCATCGAGCGCGCGGCCCAGGAGATCTGCCGCTCGCCGCTTTCCCAGAGATCCATGCCCAGCCCCTCGCGAAAAAGCACGGCTCCGGGAGGGACCCCCCTCCCGGAGCCGCCCAGCCGATCAGTAGCGGTAGTGGTCGGACTTGTACGGGCCCTCGACGTGCACGCCGATGTAGGCCGCCTGCTCCTTGGTCAGCTCGGTGAGCTTGACGCCGAGCGCGTCGAGGTGAAGGCGGGCGACCTTCTCGTCGAGGTGCTTGGGCAGCGTGTAGACGCCGATCGGGTATTCGGCCGTCTTGGTGAACAGCTCGATCTGCGCGATCACCTGGTTGGTGAAGGAGTTGGACATGACGAAGCTGGGGTGGCCGGTGGCGCAGCCCAGGTTCATCAGGCGGCCCTCGGCCAGCACGATGATCGAGTGGCCGTCGGCGAAGACCCACTCGTCGACCTGCGGCTTGATGTTGTTCTTCACGATGCCGGGCAGCTTGGCCAGGCCGGCCATGTCGATCTCGTTGTCGAAGTGGCCGATGTTGGACACGATCGCCTGGTGCTTCATCTGCGCCATGTGCTCGGCGGTGATGATGTTGAAGTTGCCGGTGGTGGTGACGAAGATGTCGGCGATGCCGACGACGTCCTCCAGCGTGGTGACCTGGAAGCCGTCCATGGCCGCCTGAAGGGCGCAGATCGGGTCGATCTCGGTGACGATGACCCGGGCGCCCTGGCCGCGCAGCGCGTCGGCGCAGCCCTTGCCGACGTCGCCGTAGCCGCAGACCACGGCCACCTTGCCGCCGATGAGCACGTCGGTGGCGCGGTTGAGGCCGTCGATGACGGAGTGGCGGCAGCCGTACTTGTTGTCGAACTTCGACTTGGTGACCGAGTCGTTGACGTTGATCGCCGGGAAGAGGAGCTGGCCGTTCTTGTGCATCTCGTAGAGACGGTGCACGCCGGTGGTGGTCTCCTCGGTCACGCCCTTGATGCTCTCGGCGATGCGCGTCCAGCGCTTGTCCTCGCCGACCGTGCGGGTGAGCAGGTCGATGATGACGTGCCACTCCTCCGGGTCGTCGGCGCCGGCGGGGGGCACGGCCCCGGCCTTCTCGTACTCGGCGCCCTTGTGCACGAGGAGCGTGGCGTCGCCGCCGTCGTCGAGGATCATGTTGGGGGCGTCACCGCCGGGCCAGGTGAGGGCCTGCTCGGTGCACCACCAGTACTCCTCCAGCGTCTCGCCCTTCCAGGCGAACACGGGGACGCCCTTCGGGTCGTCGACGGTGCCCTCGGGGCCGACGACGACCGCGGCGGCGGCGTGGTCCTGGGTGGAGAAGATGTTGCAGCTGACCCAGCGGACCTCGGCGCCGAGCGCGACCAGCGTCTCGATGAGCACGGCCGTCTGGATCGTCATGTGCAGGGAGCCCATGATCTTCGCGCCGCGCAGGGGCTGGGAGGCCGCGTATTCCTTGCGCATCGCCATGAGGCCGGGCATCTCGTGCTCGGCGAGCCGGATTTCCTTACGGCCGAAGTCGGCAAGTGAAAGGTCGGCGACCTTGAAGTCCATCGGGATTCCCCTCGCGTCACGATTGCTGTCGCGGACGAGTTTAGGCGGCGCTCGGGCAGCCCCGCATCTCCGAGACAGCGAAACTGACGTAAGAATGTAAGGATGCGCATCACGGAAGCGGCCAAGCGGCTCGGCATGTCCCCACGAATGCTCCGATACCGGGAGGCGCTGGGCCTGCTGCCGCCGGTCCGTGAGCGGGGGGCGCACCGCAGATTCGGGCCCGAGGAGCTGGCCGCCGTGGCGCAGGGGGTGGAGCTGGAGAAGCGCTTCGACGTCTCGCCCGCCGAGCTGGCCTTCGCGTTGCGCGTGCTGAGCGAGCCGCAGGTGGCCGCGGCCGTGCGCGACCTGGGCGTGCGCATCGGCCGCATCCAGGTGCCGCGCCGGGCCCTGGACTTCGAGAAGGAGAAGGCCCTGAGGCTCCTGCGACCCCAAGGCTGAGCGTCATACGCCCCGCGGAGCGTCATACGCCCCGCGACGCGTCGGCCGGCCGTCGTGCGCGGCCGGCCTCCGGGACGAGCGTCAGCTCGTCGTCGTGCGCAGCCGGTCGAGGTCGGGCTCCAGGTAGATCACCCGCGCGATCGGCACGGCGTCGCGGATGCGCCGCTCGGCCTCGTCGATGCCGCGGGCCACCTCGCCGGCCGTGTCGTCGTGCTCGACCGCGATCTTGGCGGCCACCAGCAGCTCCTCGGGGCCAAGGTGCAGCGTGCGCATGTGGATGATCCTGGCCACCTCGGGCGCCCCCTCCAGCGCGGCCCGGATCTGCTCCTCGACCTCGGGCGAGGCGCCCTCACCGAGCAGCAGCGACTTGGTCTCGACGGCCAGCACGACCGCGATGATCGCCAGCAGCACGCCGATCATGAGGGTGCCGATGCCGTCCCAGACGCCGTCGCCGGTGATGACGGCCATCGTCACGCCGAACAGCGCGAAGATCAGACCGAGCAGCGCGCCCAGGTCCTCCAGCAGGATGACCGGCAGCTCGGGCGACTTCGACCGGCGGATGAAGGCGAACCACGACTGCTTGCCGCGCAGCGGGTTGGACTCCTTGATCGCCGTACGGAAGGAGAAGCCCTCGGCGATGATCGCGAAGATCAGCACCGCGAACGCCCAGATGGGCTTGTCGACCTCGGCCGGTTCGGAGATCTTGTGCCAGCCCTCGTAGAGGGAGAAGACCGCGCCGATCGTGAACAGCACGACGGCGACCACGAACGCGTAGAAGTAACGCTCGCGCCCGTAGCCGAAGGGATGGGTCTTGTCGCTGGCCCGCTGGGCCCGTTTCCCGCCGATCAGCAGCAGGAGCTGGTTGCCCGAGTCGGCGACCGAGTGGATGCCCTCGGCCAGCATCGAGGACGACCCGGTGAAGAACGCCGCCACGAACTTCGACACCGCGATCGCCAGGTTGGCGCTCAGCGCCGCAATGATTGCCTTCGTGCCACCACTCGCGCTCACCGGACGTCTCCACTCATAAAGATCACCTAAAAAGACCCTGACATGGGATCCTATTGGGAAATCCTGGCCCGAAGCTCATTGATCGTGGCCACAGGCGTCGGATCGACGGCGTAGCCGAGGGCCAGGTAGGTGGCGGCGTAGTCGGCCAGGCCGACGAGCGTGGCCAGCCGTTCGAGCGGATGCACGCCCTCCGCGGCCAGCTCGGTGACCGGCACGTCACGGTCGTGCGCGAGCCGCAGCGACGCCTCGCGCTGCCGCGTGACCTGGGGATGTTCCTCGACGTCGCGCAGCATGACGAGCCTGAGCGTCGGCCCGGCCTCGTCGGCGAAGATGTCCCGCTCGGCCAGCGGCCCCTCCAGAGCCGCCACCTGGTTGTGGCCGGCCTCGGGCAGCTGGCCGAAGACCGCGGGGTACTTGCCGGTCTCGTTGAGCTGGCAGGCCAGCCGGTACGCCGCCGCGCAGGCCACCGGCGAGGAACCCCAGATCATCGGGATGCTCTCGGCCAGGTCCGTGGCGAGCGATTTACCCGGATTGACGAAGGACTCACTGGAGGGACGGCAGCGGTTGGCGATGTCCTCCAGGATCGCGGCCACCCGCTCGAACACCTCGGGCCCGGCGGTGACCAGCCCGAGCGCTGACGCGGCCACGATCACCGGAACCGTCAGCAGCCACAGCCCCGACCTCGGCTGCCCCTCGACCCGCACCGGGACGTGGATCGCCGACGCCTGCACGGCCACGGCCTCCAACGGCGAGCCCGGCGGGCACACCGCCAGCAGCCCGCACCCCCGCCGCACGGCCTGGACGGCGACGGAGACCGTCTCGTCGTCGTCGCCGGTGGCGGAGACGGCGATGACCAGGTCGGTCGCGCCGACCCAGCCCGGCAGCTGGTAGGACCGCAACGTCACGATCGGCGCCGGCACGCCGTTGCCGCACACCGCCGCGAGGATGTCTCCGGTCAGGCCCGCCGTGCCCATGCCCGCGACCACGACGGCCCGCGGGCGGCCCTGGGCGGACAGCCGGTCGACGCCGGCCTCGACCGCGGCACGGTGACCCGTGCGCACCTGGGCGGCCGAGGCCGCGACCGCGAGCAGCATGCCGCCCGGATCGGCCGCGGTGAGGTGTTGCTGGTCATCGAGCCGCCCGGGCTCCCAGGTCACGGCTTCCTTGCCTCATCGACCAGCAGGACGGGGATGTCGTCGCGCACGGGGTAGATCAGACCGCAGTCCGTGCAGACCAGCTCCTCGGTCTCGGCCTCGGCGCGCAGGGGCGCCTTGCAGGCCGGGCAGGCCAGAATCTCCAGCAGCCAGTCGTCGATCTTCACAGTGACACCCTTCCCACGATGGCGAGGACCTCGTCCTTGATCGCCTTCATCTTGCTCTCGTCGGCCGCCTCGGCGTTCAGCCTGAGGAGCGGCTCGGTGTTGGACGCGCGCAGGTTGAACCACCAGTCGGGGCCGGTGATCGTCAGGCCGTCGAGCTCGTCGACCTCGCCGCGGCCCGCGAAGGCCGCGCGGACGAGCGCCAGCGCCTCATCCTGGTCGGCGACCGCGCTGTTGAGCTCGCCGGAGGCGTGGTAGCGCGAGTAGGCGGCCACCACCTGGGACAGCGGGCGCTCCTGCTCGCCGAGCGCGGCCAGCACGTGCATCGCGGCGAGCAGGCCCGAGTCGGCGAACCAGAAGTCGCGGAAGTAGTAGTGGGCGGAGTGCTCGCCGCCGAAGATCGCGCCGGTGCGGGCCATCTCCGCCTTGATGAAGGAGTGGCCGACGCGCGTGCGCACGGGCGTGCCGCCGTGCTCGCGGACGATCTCCGGCACGCCGAGCGAGGTGATCACGTTGTGGATGATCGTGCCGCCGGGGTCTTTGGCCAGCTCACGGGTGGCGACCAGGGCGGTGACGGCCGACGGCGAGACGGACGCGCCCCGCTCGTCGACCACCCAGCAGCGGTCGGCGTCGCCGTCGAAGGCGAGGCCCAGGTCGGCGCCGCTCTCGACGACGGCCCGCTGCACGTCGAGGAGGTTCTGCGGCTCCAGCGGGTTGGCCTCGTGGTTGGGGAAGCTCCCGTCGAGCTCGAAGTAGAGCGGGACCAGCTCCAGCGGCAGGCCCTCGAACACGGCCGGGACGGTGTGGCCGGCCATGCCGTTGCCGGCGTCGGCGACGACCTTGAGCGGCCGGATCGCCGACAGGTCGACGAGCCCGCGCAGGTGGGCGCCGTAGCCGGACAGCAGGTCCTTCTCGATCAGCGACCCGGTCGGGGTGGCGGGGGCGCCCAGCAGCTCGGCCGCGCGGTCGCGGATCTCGGCCAGCCCGGTCTCGCCGCCGATCGGCACCGCGCCGGCGCGGCACATCTTCATCCCGTTGTAGCGGGCCGGGTTGTGGCTGGCGGTGAACATCACGCCGGGCAGGCCGAGGCTGCCGCTGGCGTAGTAGAGCAGGTCGGTGGAGCCCAGCCCGGCGAACACGACGTCGGCGCCGCGCGAGCGGGCGCCCCTGACGAACGCCTCGGCCAGCGGCACGGAGGACTCTCGCATGTCATGGGCGACCACGACGGACGCGGCTCCGGTCACCTCGACGAACGCCGCACCCACGGCCTCGGCGATCGGCTCGTCGAGCTCGTCGGGAACCACCCCGCGAACGTCGTACGCTTTGAAGATCTTGGCGAGGTCGCCCACTCTCCAGCTCCGCCCTAGGTCGTTTGTCGTGTGAAACGAGCCTACCGGTCGCGGTGCTGCTGGGCCGACCGGAGAACGCGCAGGTGGCCCCTGCGCCCGACCTCGACCCCTTGGCCGACCGGCTCGCCGCTGCCGGACGGGGTGGGCCTGGCGGCTTCCCTGACCGCGTTGGCCAGCGCCTCCAGGTCGTCTGAGCTGGGGGAGTTGCCGTCGGTGGGGAGCCGGACGACCTCCCAGCCGCGGGGAGCGGTCAGCCGCTCGGCGTGTTCGGCGCACAGGTCGTAACAGTGTGGCTCGGCGTACGTCGCCAGAGGGCCGAGAACTGCGGTCGAGTCGGCGTATACGTACGTGAGCGTGAAGACGGCAGGCTGGCTGCAAGCGGTGCGGGAACAGCGGCGGACGGGGCTCACGGAGGGACCGTATCTGGTAAGAGTGCGAGGCGCCACTATCTGAGCGCTCTTAACGAGCGTGTCGCCACAATTCGGACACCTGTCGCAGGCTTTCCACCCACATGCGCCGATGCGCGCGCCTGAGGGACAACCTTGCCCCCTCGCCGCTGACGCCACACCGGCCGCGCCGTACTTTCCTGATTCCTTGATCGTCTACCGAGGAAGGTGACGAGCCGGAACGCACAGCCGGGCGTGAGGGCGTCCGTCGGAAGCGCTCCTTCCCCCACCCCCCTGAGTGCGGCGACGCGGGCGGGGGTTCCGGGGGTTCGCGGGCACGTGCCCTTACACTTGGTCGGTGACTCCAAAGCGCGGTCCCAGACGGCGCGATCGCCACGGTCGTGGCCTGCGCGGCCCCCTCGCCCCCTCCCACGTCCCCATGGCCCGTTCCCGCAGCGAGCGCTTCGACGACCTCGTCCTCGACGCCGTCGACCGGCTGCGGCCCCGGTGGGACAAACAGCTGTCCGCCGTGGAGTTCGCGGTCGAGGAGGTGCCGCCGCTCAACGAACTGGGCGACGGCCCGAGCATGGGCACCGAGCCGATCCCGTTCGGCCGGGCCGACGCGGCCAGCGGCCAGTCACCGGCCGCGGTGGTGATCTACCGCCGCCCGCTGGAGGCGCGCGCCCGCGACCGCGACACCCTGGGCGCGATGGTGCACGACACGGTGGTCGAGCAGGTCGCCACGCTGCTCGGCCTCGCCCCCGAGACCGTCGACCCGGGCTACGACGACCGCCGCTGACCCGCGGCTCCCCCGGGCTGCGACGACCGCCGCTCACCCCCGGCTCACCCGTGGCTCACCTGCCGCTCAGCCGCGGCTCAGCCGGGCAGCACCACGCGGGGGCTGTCGGTCAGCGCGGGCAGCACGGTCCACACGCGCGCGGGCGCGAGCGGCTGGGCGGTGACGAGCAGGCCGTCCTTCTCCCGCTCCTCGATGACCCGGCCGCCGTAGACCTGGCCCGACACGGGCGTGACGACCACGGCGAACTCGCCCTTGCCGCGCAGCCGCACCTCCTTGGTCCGCCCGGCGGGCACCGCCACGTCGTACGGCCTGCCCGCCGCGCCCTTCGCCGGCACCTCCTGCACCCTGACCTCGCCGGGCCCGTCCGGCGCGGTGAACAGCAGCCGCGTGCCCGGACCGTTGCCCGCGACCGCGCTGCCCAGGTCGAGCGGGGGCGTGCCCGCGGTGAACGCCACGTCCAGCCGCCGCCCGGTGCCGGTGGCGACCAGCCCGGCCACGATCGGCGCGGGCGCGGTGAGCACGAGCGCGGCCGCCTCGCCGCCGATCCCGGTGGTCACGTCCAGCGCGACCACGCTGCCGGCGGGCACGTCCACGCTCTCGCGGCCTCGCATCGCGTACGCGGCGTCCTCGCTGACCGCCTTGACCTGCACGGACACGTCGTTCTCGCCGGGAGCGGCGACCAGCAGCTCGCGCCGCCCGCCGCCGCCGGGGATGCCGGGCACCACCACGCGGGTGGCCGGGGGCGCGGCGAGCGGCAGCCAGTCCACGCCGCCGCCGCGCATCGACGCCCTGGCCGCGACCGCGAGCCGGCCGAAGACGGTGGTCACGCCGACGGCCATGACGTCGGCCGAGGGCGCGAGCGTCTTGAGGTCGATCACCTTGTGCTCGCCGGGCGCGATCTCCAGGCCGCGGCCCGCGTCGCCGGAGACCAGGCCCTCGGCCGCGTACACCTCGACGTCGGCCTGGGCCGGGGCCTTGTCGGCGTTGGTGAGGTGCAGGATCACGTCGGCCGCCGCGGGGCCGGGGCCGGCCAGCCAGGCCGACTGCGCCGGCTCGGTGCAGCGCACCCCGGACAACCCGCGGGCCGCACCCGAGGTGACCCGGGTGGTGTATCCGGCTTCGAGCGCTCCCGGGCCGTTCGTCACGTACGGCTCGGCGTTCTTCATGACCTCGTGGGACAGGCGTCCGGGCAGGTAGACGTTCATCCGCGCGCCTTCGGCGCCGGGGCAGACGGCCGTCACCGACTCGACGGCGACCTTCCGCGGCCCCTCGGCCCTGGCGGCCGGGACGGGGGCCGGGCGGGTGACGAGGGCGACGCCGTACAGGGCGGACAGGGCCACCACGACCAGCACCAGCAGGCCGAACCTGTTCTCCACGAACGCCTTCATCGCACCCCCGCGGGCACGGGGACGGCCGCCTCGACGCCCTCGACCGCGCCGCTCCCCCGGCGTCCCGGCATGGCCAGGACCAGCACGACCAGGGCCAAGGCGCCCTGGGTCCACAACCAGGGCGCGTGCAGGACGTCCGCCGGCCGGGCGGGCACGCGGGTGAACGGCTCGGTCAGCCGCCACAGGCCGCCCGCCTCCGACAGGCTCATGCGTTCCAGCGACGGCTGGGAGTCCAGCGACCTGGCCAGCGGCGGCGGCACCGGCGCGGCCACCGCCAGCATGGCGATCCCGTGCTGGGCCAGCGTCGCGGCGTCGGTTCCGCCACGGCCGCCGACCAGTCCGCGCGCCGCGTCCGCCATCTTCGACCGGCCCTCGGACGCGACCGGCAGCTCGGCCTCGCCGATCAACGGGGTACGGCCGTGCAGCACGGTGAAGGCGTCCCCCTTGACGACCAGCGTGCGCTCGCCGTGCCGGGTGCTCCACGCGGCCAGCGCGGGCAGCACGCCGGGCGCGTGGCCGGTCAGCGGGCCGCGCACCCCGTACGCCACCCAATAACCGGCGGCCAGGATCGGCGTGCTCACCGCCGCGGCCACCACCAAAGACGCGCCGATCCTGCGCAGCCCGCCGTCGGCCCGCAGCTCGGCCAGCCGGTGCGCGGTCAGGCCGACGAGCACCAGCAGCCCGGTCCCCGCGAACGCCAGCGGCACGCCGGGCCAGGCCCGCGCCCCTTCGACGCTGATCCGGCTGACCAGGACGGCCGCCAGCACGCCGTACAACGTGACGCCCCAGCCGATCGCGACGATCAGCCGCTGGCGGCGCATGAGCAGCGCGGCCAGCGCCGTCACCACCAACCCGGCCGTCACCCAGAACGGCGGCAGCCCCGGCCCTCCCGGGCTGAGCGCGAGCAGCGACTCCGGCGCGAGCCCCGCCGCCACCAGGGCGGGGTCGTGCAGGCCCGCCTCCAGGAGGATCCGGCCCGGGTCCGCGACCAGCCCGGCCAGCCACGGGAGCAGCAGCGCGACGGGCACCGCGAGCGCGATCACCATGGAGGTCACCACGCCGCGCCGCACCCCGCCGTACGCGACGGCGGCCAGCACGCCGAGCACCGCGAAGAGCGGGTACACCAGCGGGACGAACGCCGTCCCCACGGCCAGCAGCAGCCCCAGCGCCCAGGCCGCGCGCCGCGCGGGGCGCCGTTCCCTGGACAGCAGCGTGGTGCCGAGCGCGGCGTACACCGGGACCAGCACGAACACCACCGCCGTGCCGAGCCGTCCGGAGGCGATCGCGCCGGTCGCGACGGGCAGCAGCGCGTACGTGCCCGCCGCCCACGCCCGCGCGGGCACCGCCGGGATGACGTGCCGGGTCGCCAGGTACGCCGACGCCCCGGCCAGCGGCACCGAGCCGAGCAGCAGCACGGACACCGCCAGCCACGTCTTGCCGAGCGCGAGCGTCGAGGCCAGCGCCAGCAGCGCCACGTACGGCGGCGCCCAGTCGGTGGAGCCGAGCCCGATGTCGTGGAAGCCCTCGGTGTAGAACCGCCACAGGTCCCCCGCGCCGCCCGTGACCGGGACCAGCGCGCCGCCGCCCAGCCGGTCGCCGCCGAGCAGCGACCGTTCGGCGGCCAGCGAGATCACGGCCAGGGCGATCATGAGGACGACGCCGGGCCGCCGGAGGAAGCCCTTGACCGCGCCGGTGTCGGCGGGCGCGCCGTCCTCGTCGTCCTCGGGGGTGGAGTGGTGGTGGCGGCCGGTGGAGTCGACGGGGCCCGCGCCGGCGAGGAAGCTCTGCACCATGTCGGTCAGCCGCCGGTAGGCCGCCCCCGGCGGCGTCAGCAACCGCTTTATACGAATAAATCCCTTTTTACGGCCTTCGCGGCGGGCCCTGCGCGCCTTCAGCAGCCGGAACGGATGCGCCAGGATCGACCCCAGCGCCACCATCTCGTCCAGCGCGTTCGCCGGCTGCTTGCCCACCAGGAACAGCAGCGTGCGCAGGGCCGACCCGGCCAGGTTCCGCAGCAGCGCCCACACCATCACGCGGAACGGCAGGTTCGCCATGACGACGAACATCGCGTTGCGCCGGTCGAGCCTGCGCGGATGGTCGCCGCTGACCGTGATCCGCCGCCGTCTGCGGGCCGCCGCCTCGGCGTGCCAGGCCACCGCCGAGGCGACGGCCAGCACCCGGTGCCCGGCGTTGCGCACCCGCCAGCACAGGTCGAGGTCGTCACGGAAGAGCGGGAACAGCGGGTCGAGGCCGCCGAGCCGCTCCCAGACGTCGCGGCGGACCAGCATGCCCGCCGTGGAGACCGAGAGCACCTCCCGGGTGCCGTCGTGCTGCCCCTGGTCGAACTCGCGCGGCTCCAGCCCGGTGTCCCTGCGCCCGGTGAGGCCGACGGTCACGCCCAGTTCGAGCAGGCGCCTGCGGTCGAGCCAGTCGCGCAGCTTCGGGCCGAGCACCGCCGCCTTGGGATCCTGCTCGGCCGCCATGAGCAGGGCCTCCAGCGCCCGCCGGTCGGGGGCGCAGTCGTCGTGCAGCAGCCAGAGCCACTCGTCCTGGCCGCACGGCGGCAGCCGGTCCAGCACCTCCGCCACCGCGTCGCCGAAGGAGGCCGAGCGCGGGAGCGTGAGCACGTTGGACGCGCCGAGCGCCTGCGCGAGCAGGTCGGCCGAGCCGTCCCTGCTGCCGTTGTCGACCCCGGCGACGCGCTCCGGCCTGCGGCTCTGACCAGCCAGCGCGCGCAAGGTGTCCCCCAGCCAGCGGCCGCCGTCATGGGCGACGACGATCGCGGTGACGAGGGGGCGTGACATGGGCGGGCGACTCCAGCGTTGATCAGGCGCGCCCACCCTACAGGTGACGTCACACGCGAAAAAGGGCCACGCGGGCTACCGCGTGACCCTTTCGCTCATATCCCCTAAACGGCCTGGCGCTTGATCCGTCTGCGCTCCCGCTCCGACAACCCACCCCAGATGCCGAAGCGCTCATCGTGTTCGAGCGCGTATTCCAAGCACTCGGCACGGACCTCGCACGATCGACAAACCTTCTTGGCTTCTCGGGTGGAGCCGCCTTTTTCCGGGAAGAACGCCTCCGGATCGGTCTGCGCGCACAACGCACGCTCCTGCCATCCGAGTTCTTCAGCGTCAAGCTGATCCTGTGCGATGACCGGATCGGTCACTGCACACCTCCCTGCCGCCCGCCCGCAATGGAGCCCCCCATGGACGCCTTCCTCCTACCCACCCACGGGAAGGCGTAACAACATGGTTGTAATTACACGCGCGTGCCGTACGTGACGTCAAGCGGCATGACGGTATCCGGGGAAAGACCGACTCTCGCCCCGGTGTGCTCGGCATGTGGTGTTCGCACCAGGCCGAGACCCCCTGCACAGCAAGGCTTCGACCCGGTTCGTTCAACGCTGTCAGCGGTCGGAACCGTATCAGGGCGGGGTAGACGCCCGCCCTTTGGGCCACCTTCTCTCTAGCCGTCGTTTGCCGGTCCGTTACCTGCGTGGCTCGTTGGGCGTGTATATGGCCGTTGGGTCGATTGGGTCGTCACCCGGGCGGTTCTGGTCGCCCAGGGCGTCCCCGAACTGCGAGGGGTCGAGCCGCATCGTCGACTCGCTCTGCGCCTCATTCCAGCCGGCCGGAGCCTGGTGGGTGGGGCGGTAGGTCTGGGGCTGCTCGTACTGGCCCTGCTGGGGTTCGTACGCGTTCTGCTGCTGCTGGTACGGCTGGGCCTGCTGCGGGTGGCCGAACGGGTCGTCGTACGGCCGGGCCGGCTGGCCGGCGTAGTCGGGCACCCGCAGGTCGGGCTGGGTGCCGGAGGCGGCCGTCGAGCTCTGGTAGGTCTCGGCCTGCTGGTAGGCGTCCAGGAGCTGCTGGGAGCGCGGGTCCACGGGCGGGTCCGGCTCCTGGAAGGCGGGGGTGGCGTACTCGTGGCCGGAGTAGCCGGTGAACGGCTGGCCGCCCTGCTGGTCGAAGGCGTTCTGCCGGTCCTGGTACGGCTGCTGCGGCTCCGCCTGCGGGTACGGGACGCTCGGGCTGGTCTCGCCGCTCGGGTACGCCTGGTCGGCGAAGGCGTTCGGGGAGCTGTTGCTCGGGGCGTACGGGTTCTCCGGGGTGGGGTAGCCGGACTGGCCGTACGCGCTGGGCTGACTGTCGGCCGGGACGTACGGCGCGGGGGTGTACTCGCCGGCCGGCGGCTGGTAGCCGGAGTCGGGGAGCGTCTCGGACGGGGTGTAGGCGGGCGGGGCGTACCCCTGATCCTGGCCGAAGCCCTGCGGCTGCGCGAACGGCTGACCGGCCGGCGCCTGGGGGTTGCCGAAGGGCTGCTCGGCGGACGCGGCGGGAAGCGCGGCCCTGGCCGGCTGGTAGGGCTGCTGCTGGTACGGCTCGGACTGCTGGCCGTGCGAAGACTGGCCGAAGGGAGCCTGGTCGGGCTGACCGTGCGAGGACTGCCCGAAGGGAGCCTGGTCAGGCTGGCCCTGGGCGGGCTGCCCGAACGGGGCCTGCTCGGGCTGCTGGCCGTGCGAAGACTGGCCGAAGGGCGACTGGTCGGGCTGCTGGCCGAAGGGCGACTGGTCGGGCTGGTGGCCCTGGGCGGGCTGGCCGAACGGGGGCTGTTCGGACTGGCCGTAGGCGGGCTGCCGGCCGTGCCCCTGGGCCTGGGCCTGGCCGTAGGCGGGCTGGCCATCGGAAGTGTGGGGGGCGTAGGGGGACTGCGCCTCGGCCGCGTGCGGGACGGGGGTCTCCTGCTGGTGGCCGTAGCCGGGGGCGTCGGACTGGCCGAAGGCGGCGGCGGGCTGGCCGTAACCGGGGGTGGACGGCTCGGGCTGGCCGTAGCCACCGGTGGCGGGGTCGGGATGACCGCCGTAGCTCGGGGGCTGCTGGCCGTAGCCGGGCTGCGCGCCGGGGTTCGGCGCCTGTCCGCCGCCGTAACCCGGCTGCTGCCCGAACGCGGCCTGCTGGTCCTGCTGGCCGTAAGGGGCCTGCTGGTCCTGCTGCCCGAAGGAAGCCTGGGAGTCCTGCTGACCGTACGGTGCCTGCGGGTCCTGCTGGCCGAAGGCGACGGTGGCGTGCTGGCCGGACGGGGGCTGGGGCGCGTACCCGGCGGAGGCGGCCTGGGGCTCGTAGCCCGAGGACGGGGGCTGCGGCGCGTAGGCCGGGGACTGCTGGCCCGAGGGCGGCTGGGGCGTGTAGCCCGGGGACTGCTGGCCCGAGGGCGGCTGGGGCGTGTAGCCCGAGCCCGCTGGGACCTGGCCCGACGGCGGTTGCGGGGCGTAGCCGGAGGAACCCGGCTGGCTGTCGGAAGCCGGGGGCTGGGCGTCCTGGCCCGGGGGGAGCTGCGCGAGCGCGGGCTGCTGGCCGTAGGGGGTCGGCGCGGCGTGCGGCTGCGCGTACGCGGGCTGGGGCGCGGGGTCGGGCCGGCCCTGCGAGGGCTGGTCGGACTGGCCGTAGGCGGGCTGGTCCTGCTGGCCGAACTGCTGGGGGCGGCCGTACTGGGGCTGGTCCTGCTGGCCGAACTGCTGGGGCTGGCCGTAGTGGGTGGTGGGGCGGCCGTACCCGTCGAGGGTGGGGATGGGGGTCCGGCCGGGCATGACCTCGGGGAGCAGGTAGACCAGCCCGACGGCGGTCAGCGCGAGCAGGGGCACGCCCGTGAGCACGTGCTCCACCACGCCGCGGAAGCCGCCACCGGCGAACAGCCCGACGATCAGCGCCAGCGCGCCGAACACGGCGGCGAGCAGCAGGCCGGCGGCCGAGCCGTAGGCGATGAGCCGGGCCTTGGGCGAGCGCTCGCCCGTCCTGGTGACGAGCAGCACGGCGCCCACGAGCAGCGCGGTCACGACCGGGCTGGTCAGGCCCGTCAGGTTCGCGGCGGCACGGGTGGCGAACCCGCCGCCGAGCGAGCTGCCCGAGCCGATCAGGATGTGGCCGATCGTCAGGACGACGTCCACCAGCCCGGTGACGAGCATGATCCAGGCAGCCGGCTCCCGTAGTCGGGCGGCATTTACTTTGCTCATGAGTAACCCCCATCGGACCCTTTGGCCCGAAGGGAGTTTGCCACATTGCCGACTTTCGCGGCGGATGTCCCAACAACCTCTTCCATCCCATTTACCCCTATACCTGGAACTTCATTGCTCCGAAGTGGGGCAGAACCACTCCCCCCACGGGGATGTCGGACGCCGATGGAAGACTGGGACGCATGCACATCGTGTCACTCGCCGGCGGCATCGGCGGCGCCCGTTTCCTGCGCGGACTGCGCGCCACCGCACCCGACGCCTCGATCACCGTCATCGGCAACACGGGCGACGACATCACCCTGTTCGGCCTGCGTGTCTGCCCCGACCTCGACACCGTCATGTACACCCTGGGCGGCGGCATCGACGAGGAGCAGGGCTGGGGCCGGGCCAAGGAGTCCCACGTCGTCAAGGAGGAGCTGGCCGCCTACGGGGTCGAGCCGCAGTGGTTCGGGCTCGGCGACCGCGACTTCGCCACCCATATCGTCCGCTCGCAGATGCTGGAGGCGGGCTATCCGCTCTCGCAGATCACCGAAGCCCTGTGCGTGCGCTGGCAGCCGGGCGTGCGGCTGCTGCCGATGACGGACGACCGCTGCGAGACGCACGTGGTGATCTCCGACGAGCGCGGCAAGCGGGCCGTGCACTTCCAGGAGTGGTGGGTGCGCCTGCGCGCCTCGGTCCCGGCCGAGTCGTTCGCGCTGGTGGGGGTCGAGACCGCCAAGCCCGCGCCGGGCGTGCTGGAGGCGATCGAGCAGGCCGACGTGGTCATCCTGCCGCCGTCCAACCCGGTGGTGAGCATCGGCACGATCCTGCAGGTCCCCGGCATCCGCGAGGCGGTCGCGGCCAAGACCGTGGTCGGCGTCTCCCCCATCATCGGCGGCGCGCCCGTGCGCGGCATGGCCGACGCCTGCCTGACGGCCATCGGGGTGGAGACCACGGCACAGGCCGTGCTCGACCTCTACGGCGCCGGCCTGGTCGACGGCTGGCTGGTGGCCGAGGAGGACTCCGGGGTGGCGCTCGACGGCGTGCGCGTGGTGTCCCGTCCGATCCTCATGCACGACGCCGAGACGGCCGCCGACATCGCCCGCACGGCGCTCGACCTGGCGCTGGAGCTGGCCCGATGAGCTCGCGACGGGTCGAGGTGATCGCCGTCACCGGCATCGGCGAGGTCCGGCCGGGCGACGACGTGGCCGCCCTGCTCAAGGACGCCGACCTGCGCGACGGCGACATCGTGGTGGTCACCTCCAAGATCGTCAGCAAGGCCGAGGGCCGCGTCCGCCAGGCGCCCGACCGCGCGAGCGCGATCGAGGAGGAGACCGAGCGGGTCGTCGCCAGGCGCGGCGACACGGTGATCGTCCAGACCCGCCACGGTTTCGTCATGGCCGCGGCGGGGGTCGACGCCTCCAACACCGAGCCGGGCACCGTCCTGCTGCTGCCCGAGGACCCCGACGCCTCGGCGGCGCGGATCAGGGCCGGGCTGGGCGCGCGGGTGGGGGTGATCGTCTCCGACACGTTCGGGCGTCCGTGGCGCAACGGGCTGACCGACGTGGCGATCGGCGCCGCCGGGGTGCGCCCGCTCGACGACTTCCGCGGCTCCTCCGACCCCTACGGCAACGCGCTCGGCGCCACCGTCACCGCGCTGGCCGACGAGATCGCGAGCGCGGCCGAGCTGGTCAAGGGCAAGCTCGACGGCGTTCCCGCGGCGATCGTGCGCGGTCTGGCCCATCTGGTGACCGACGACGACGGGCCGGGGGTCAGGCCGCTCGTCCGCCCGGCCGACGAGGACATGTTCCGCTTCGGCGCCCGCGACGTCGTGTTCGCCCGCCGTACGATCAGGGAGTTCTCCGACCGGCCGGTCGACGGCGAGGCGGTGCGCAGGGCGGTGGCCGCGGGCATCGCGGCGCCGGCGCCGCACCACACGACCCCGTGGCGGTTCGTGCTGGTCGAGTCGGCGCAGGCCCGCACCGAGCTGCTCGACGCCATGCGGGAGGCGTGGATCGACGACCTGCGCGGCGACGGGTTCACCGAGCAGTCGATCGCCAAGCGGATCAAGCGCGGCGACGTCCTGCGCAACGCCCCCTACCTGGTCGTGCCGTGCCTGGTGATGGAGGGCTCGCACACCTACCGCGACGACCGGCGCAACGCCTCCGAGCGGGAGATGTTCGTGGTGGCGACGGGCGCCGGCGTGGAGAACTTCCTGATCCAGCTCGCGGTCGAGGGCCTGGGTTCGGCGTGGGTGTCCTCCACGATGTTCTGCCGGCCGGTGGTCAGGCGGGTACTCGACCTGCCGGAGTCCTGGGACCCGATGGGCTGCGTGGCGATCGGGCACGCCGCCGCGCCGCCGCGCGACCGCGCCCCCCGTGACCCGCGCGATTTCATCGTGACGCGCTGAGCCTCTGACGAGAGTCTGGAAATCCGGTAAGCCAACCGTTTACCGTTAGGAAACTTTCCTTTACATTTGGACTATCCCCCCATGTAAAGGAGCCACTTCAATGCGAAGGACTCTCACGTTAGTCGCCGTGGCGGTGATCACCATCGCCACGGCGGTGTTCAACACCTCTCCCGCGTTCGCCCACGGTTATGTGAACTCGCCGCCCAGCAGGCAGGCGTTCTGCGCCCAGGGCAAGGTGCCCGACTGCGGCCAGATCGTGTACGAGCCGCAGAGCGTGGAGGGCCCGAAGGGCCTGCGGAGCTGCAACGCCAATCTTGGACAGTTCGCTCAGCTCAGCGACGAGAGCAAGCCGTGGCCGGCCACCTCGGTGGGCAACTCGGTGACCTTCACCTGGACGTTCACCGCCAGGCACGCCACGCTCAACTACGAGTACTACATCGGCGGCACCCGGGTCGCGGTCTTCAACGGCAACGGCCAGCAACCGCCGTCGACGATCTCCCACACCGTCAACCTCTCCGGCTACTCCGGCCGCCAGAAGGTGCTGGCGATCTGGAACATCTCCGACACCTCCAACGCCTTCTACTCCTGCATCGACCTGCAGATCGGCGGCGGCGGCCAGCCGACCCCCACCCCCACCCCGACCGTGACCCCCACGCCCACCCCGACCCCGACGCCGACCACGACGGCCTCGGGCACCTGGAAGGCCGGCACGGCCTACACCACGGGCAGCACGGTCACCTACAACGGCGTCTCCTACCGGTGCCTGCAGCCCCACACGGCCATCGCGGGCTGGGAGCCGCCGAACGTCCCGGCGCTCTGGCAGCGGATCTGAGGGTCTGGACAGGCCGATGACCAAGCTTCGTGACGCCGCGCTGTCGCTGTTCCGCATCGTGGTGGGCCTGCTGTTCGCCTGCCACGGGGCCGCCACTCTGTTCGGCGTACTCGGCGGCCCGTACGGCGGAACGACCCCGTCCGTAGGCCAATGGCCCGACTGGTGGGCGGGGGTGATCGAGCTCGGCGCGGGCGGCCTCGTCCTCATCGGGCTCGCCACCCGCGTCGCCGCCCTGCTCTGCTCGGGCACGATGGCCTACGCCTACTTCACCGTCCACCTGCCCAAGGGTCTGTTCCCGTTGCAGAACGGGGGCGAGACCGCGGCCATGTTCTCGTGGTCGTTCCTGATGCTGGCGCTGCTCGGCAGCGGCGCGTGGTCGCTGGACAAGCTCGTGTCCCGCTTCACGCACCGCGGCGAGAACGCCACCGTGCACCAGATGTAGGCCGAGGGGGTGCCGGGCGACCGGCATCCCCTCAGGCGGCCGGCTTGCAGGTGGGATGGCAGAGCCTGCGGGCCAGCGCGCCGAGGAAGACGTCGATGATCTCCCCGGGCTCCTGCGCCTCGTGCAGCGAGCCGTTCGTGGCCGCCGCGATCTGCGACAGGCTGCCGCGGTCCACGTCCTTGCCGAACGCGATGATGACGATCTGGACCGGCTTGTCCGGGTCCCACTCCTTCCGCAGGGCGTCGAGCAGCCGCGGGAGCTTGACCCCCTTGCCGTCGTCCTTGCCGGCGGTGATCACCAGCAGCGTGTTGTTCATGTCGTCGCGGTAGTCGCCGCTCATCCTGCGGAACCCGGCCAGCATCGCGTCGTAGAGCGAGCTGTCCAGGTCGGGGTGCGGGGCGATCGTGCTGGTCAGCTCGTCGAGGACGCTGCGCCGCAGCACCTGGCCCGACTCCGGCTCGCTGATCGGGCCGAGGCTGACCCGCTGCCGGTAGCTGCGGAGGTTCCCCACCTTGTCGGCGAACTCCCACATGCCCATGTGCGTGGAGTTCGGGAAGAGCTGCAGCCCGATCTTGGCCGCGGCCAGCGCGATGCGCACCTTCGTGCTGCCGTTCAGCGGCTCGGCCATGTGCTTGGAGGTGTCGGCCAGCACGAGGATGTTGGTCGGCGGCGCCAGCCTGCTCCAGGCGCGCAGCGCCTCGTCGATGTCCTGCTGCGACACCGACGGCCTGGTCTTCGGCGCCTCCGACGGCAACTGCGACCCGGTCAGGAGCGGCCCCAGCCGGCCGTCGCCCGACCTGAACCCGGCCCGCCGGACGATCTCCTGGGCCTGGCCGCCCTTCAGCCAGTCGGCGAAGGCGGTGGACGCCTCCGCGACGTCGGGATCGGCCGCCGTGACGACGTAGGGATAGTCGAGGTCGATCGTGCCCTCGCGCGGGTGCAGCGCGACGACCGGATCGGGCGAGGGCACCCGGTTGTGGTTCCACACCGACTGCTCAGGGACGATGACCACCGGCCGCTGCCAGAACCCGCGGTCGTCCACGGCGTCCAGCATGCTGCGGTAGTCGGGCGCGGACCCGGCCTGCGCCCAGCGGACGAAAGCCGTCAGCGCCTTGTCGGCGTCCGGCCCGGTGCCCACGACGTCCCTGGCCGCGGCCACGGTCGCGATCCCCGCGCCCACCAGCGACGGATCGGGCACCCGTACCACGTCGGGCTCGCCCGAGCTGGGCGTCAGCCGCCCGCGCACGGTCGGCGGGAAGACCATCCGCCAGTTCATCTCGGTCCCGCCGACCGAGAAACGCCGGGCCAGCGACGAGCGCGTGGCGAACACCAGCGGCGAGGTGGCCACCACGGTCTCCCCCGCGGGCAGCGAGCTCGCGCCCTGGCTGCGGGCCAGCCTGATCCAGGCCGAGGAGTCGGCGATCCAGCCGTCGGGACGTTCGCGCAGCACGCCGGCCCGGTCTCCGATCAGCGTGCGCAGCACGGTGGCCGACGGCTGCTCGGTCACCTGGACCAGCACGCACCGCCCGCCGACCGACGCCCTGGTCTCGTTGAAGCGCCCGGCGGCCTCCATGACCGCCGGCGCCACGTCCACGGCGGCGGCCACGCTGACCAGAACAGGATCTCGTGACACGCACAGGGCGGGACCGCCGCCGAGCACCACGTACAGGCTGCCGGCGGCGACGGCCACGGCGGCGAGGCCGGCCAGCATGCCCCGTTGGAGCGCCTTCCTGCGTCGCTGCACGGGAGGCAGCGCGGCACGGTGTCGACCCAACCGCACGATGAACCTCTCTCCAGTGGAGTGATGATTCTTCCAGTGCCTCCCATACCGGGCGCAACCCTTGTTAGAACTTGTTACAACTATGCCATCGGCAAGATTCTTCTCACGCTCTGGCACACCCCGTCGCTCGCCTGCGCGGCGGCCAGCCGTTCGGCCGTGGGACTGCCGTACTCGGTGGTGCGCTGGCGTACCGGCCGGCCGGTGACCTCGACCATCTCGCGCAGCTCGCTGATCGTCTTGTACGAGCCGTTCTCCGAGCCCGCCATCCGGCTGATCGTCTCCTCCATGAGGGTGCCGCCGAGGTCGTTCACGCCGCCCCGGAGCACCTGGCGGCACAGGTCGTCCTGGAGCTTGACCCAGGAGCACTGGATGTTGGAGATCGCGCCGTGCAGCAGGATCCTGGCCAGGGCGTGCACCGCGCGGTTCTCCTGGGCGGTGGGGCCGGGCCGGGCGATGCCGGCCAGGTAGATCGGGGCGCTGGTGTGCACGAACGGCAGCAGCACGAACTCCGAGAACCCGCCGGTCTGCTCCTGCAGCCGCCTGATCAGCTTGATGTGCCTGACCCAGTGCAGGTGGTGGTCCACGTGGCCGTACATCATCGTGGACGTCGTCGGGATGCCGACCTCGTGGGCCGTGGTGATGACCTCGATCCACTCCTTGGCCGGCAGCTTGCCCTTGGTCAGCACCCAGCGCACGTCGTCGTCGAGGATCTCGGCCGCCGTGCCGGGCAGCGAGTCCACCCCGGCCTCCTTGGCCGCCTCCAGCCAGTCGCGTATGGACAGGTTCGTGCGGGAGGCTCCGTTGATGACCTCCATCGGGGAGAACGCGTGCACGTGCATGCCGGGCGTCCTGGCCTTGACCGCCCTGGCGATGTCGAAGTACGCGGTTCCCGGCAGGTCGGGATGGATGCCGCCCTGCATGCACACCTCGGTCGCGCCCGCCGCCCACGCCTCCTCGGCCCGGTCGGCCACCTGGTCCAGGCTGAGCGTGTACGCGTCGGCGTCGGTCCTGCGCTGGGCGAAGGCGCAGAAGCGGCAGCCGGTGTAGCAGACGTTGGTGAAGTTGATGTTCCGGTTGACGACGTAGGTGACCTCGTCGCCGACGGCCTGCGCGCGCAGCGCGTCGGCGATGGCCGCCAGCTCGTCCAGCGCCTCGCCCTCCGCGCCCAGCAGCGCGACGGCCTCGGCGTCGGTCAGCCCGGCGGGGTCGGCCTCGGCCCGCCGGAGCGCCTGCCGCACGTCGCTCGGCGTCGAGGCGGCGATCGGGCCGAGGCGTTCACGCAGGGCCGTCCAGTCGCCGTAGACGTGGTCGAAGTCGTCGCGCCGGTCGGTCGCCCGGCCGGTGGTGTCCACCTCGACGTGCAGGTCCACCCGGCCGGCGGCGGTGAACCCGCCGTCCGGCTCCTGCCAGGGACGGCCCTGCGGCACGGCGTCCTCGCGGGCGAGCCCGGTGCCGGGGTCGGCCAGGGCCTCGACGTGCGCGAACAGCCGCGGGTCCAGCCAGGGCTCGCCGGCCCGCACGTACTCGGGGTAGATCGTCAGGCGTTCCCGCAGGTCGAAGCCGGATTCGGCGGTACGCGCCGCCAGGTCGTCGATCTGCGGCCAGGGGCGTTCGGGGTTCACGTGGTCGGGGGTCAGGGGCGAGACGCCGCCCCAGTCGTCGATGCCGGCGCGGATCATGAGCGCGTACTCGGAGTCGACCAGGTTGGGCGGGGCCTGGAGGCGTACGCGGGGGCCGAGGACCAGGCGCGCGACGGCGATCGTGGCCGCGAGCTCGTGCAGGTCGGCGTCCGGCAGGCCGCGCATGGCCGTGTCCGGCTTGGCGCGGAAGTTCTGGACGATGACCTCCTGGATGCCGCCGTACTCGCGGGCCACCTTCCGGACGGCGAAGATCGACTCGGCCCGGTCCTCGACGGTCTCGCCGATGCCGATGAGGATCCCGGTCGTGAACGGCACGTTGCTGCGGCCGGCGTCCTCCAGCACGCGCAGCCGTACCGCCGGGTCCTTGTCGGGGGAGCCGTAGTGCGGCTGCCCCTTCTCCTCGAACAGCCGCCGCGAGGTGGTCTCCAGCATCATGCCCATCGACGGCGCGACCGGCTTGAGCCGCTGCAGGTCACGCCAGCTCAGCACACCGGGGTTGAGGTGCGGCAGCAGCCCGGTCTCCTCCAGCACCAGGATGGCCATGGCTCGCACGTAGGACAACGTGTCGTCATAGCCGTGCGCGTCCAGCCACTCGCGGGCCTGGTGCCAGCGGTCCTCCGGCCGGTCCCCCAGCGTGAACAGCGCCTCCTTGCAGCCCATCGCCGCGCCCTGCCGGGCGATCTCCAGCACCTCGTCCGGGCTCAGGAAGGCCGACTCCAGCTTGTGCGGCGCGGTCGCGAACGTGCAGTAGCCGCAACGGTCCCGGCACAACCTGGTCAGCGGGATGAACACCTTCCTGCTGTAGGTGATCACCCCTTCCCTGCCGGCGGCCTTCAGCCCGGCGTCGCGCACGCGGGAGGCGTGGTCGAGCAGCGCGTCGAGCTGCTCGCCGCGCGCGTGCAGCAGCACGACGGCCTCGGTGAGGTCGAGCGCCTTGCCGTCACGGGCACGGGCGAGGGCACGGCGAAGCGCGGAATCACTGACAAGACTCATAGAGGCACAGTACGCACCCCTGAGTTCGTGACGCGCACTCAGGGCGGGATGTCAGAAGGACCGGTAGTCGCGCGCGGCCATCCGCGGCCCGCGCGCGGGCGGGCGCAGACCGCTCAGCCAGACGAGCACCGTCGCCCGGTGCCGATGCCCCCGGTACGGCTCCAGCAGCCGCATCATCCCCTGGTCGTCGGTCTTCTCCCCGGTCAGCGCGTAGCCGACCAGCTTGGCCAGGTGGAAGTCCCCCACGCTCACCGCGTCGGCGTCGCCGAAGACCCGCTGGCGCACCTCGGCCGACGTCCAGACGCCGATGCCGGGCAGGGCCCGCAGCAGCCGGTCGAGCTCGTCCGTGGTGGCCGCGGCCTCCAGCTTGGCGGCGTGCCAGGCGGCGTTGGCGATCGTCCGGGCCCGGACGGCCTCCGCGCCCGCCCGGTGCCAGTGCCAGCTCGGGATCTGCCGCCACACGACCGGCTCGGGCGGCACCCGCATGCCGTCGGGGGCGGGGCCGGGGGCGGGCTCGCCGTAGTGGCGCAGCAGGTAGCGCCAGGCCCGCCACGCCTCCCGGCCGACGACCTTCTGCTCCAGCACCGCGGGCACCAGCGCCTCCATGACCCGCCCGGTACGCCCGATGCGCAGCCCCGCGTGCTTGCGCGCCACGTCCGCCAGCACGTCGTGCCGGACGCGGAAGCCGGAGACGTCGTCGAGCGCGCCGAGCAGGGCGGGCAGGGTCTCCAGCGACCATCCGGCGCCCGGCCCCCACGCCTGGGCCCGCACGGCCGCGGCCGTCACGGTCACCCGCAACGTGCTCGGGCCGTCGGGGGTGCGGCAGGCGCGCCAGATCGAGCCGTCGGAGGTGCGGCGCCAGGCGGGATCGCCGGTGCCGCGCCGGTGGGGGCCGAGGGCCAGCTCCACGTCGAGCGGCCCGTCGGGCTCCCACCTGCGTTCCATCACATGTCCAGTCTGCCGCCCGGCGACGGGTGGTCGCTCACCCGCGCGGCCCCGGCGGGCGGGTCAGACGTCGCTGGAGTAGCGGACCGCGCGCTCGGGCAGCTCGACGCCCGGCCAGACGCGCACCCCGCCCTGCAGCTCGTTGCCCGGCCCGATCACCGCGCCGTCGCCGATCACCGCGTCGCGCACGACCGTGCCGGCGCAGATCCGGGCGCCCTTGCCCACGACCGAGTCGCTCACCGTGGCGCCCGCCTCGACGACGCTGTCGTCGCACAACACCGAGCCCACCACGGACGCGCCCGCCTCGACGACGGCCCGCGCGCCGACGGCGGTGCCGCCCTGGACCTTGGCCTCGGCCGAGATCTTCGCCCCGGCGAGGGCGAGGTGCTCGCCCTGCGGGCCGGGCAGGGCCGGCGAGTCGAGCCGCCCGAGCACCAGGTCGCGCGAGCCCTTCACGAACGCGGCCGGCGTGCCCACGTCGAGCCAGTACGTGCGGTCGGCGTAGCCCAGCACCAGCTCGCCGGAGTCGATCAGCCCGGGGAACGTCTCGCGCTCCACGGAGACGACCTCGCCGCGCGGGATCGAGTCGATCACCGAGCGGGTGAAGACGTAGCAGCCGGCGTTGATGCGGTTGGTGACCGGGTTGGGGGTCTTCTCCAGGAACGCGGTCACCCGTCCGGACTCGTCGGTCGGCACGCAGCCGAACCGCGTCGGGTCGTCCACCTCCGTCAGGTGGAGCGTCACGGCGGCGCCGCGCTCGCAGTGGGTGCGCACCTGGTCGCCGATGTCGTGGCCGGACAGGATGTCGCCGTTGAGGATGAGCACCGGGTCGGAGGGCCCGCCGGTGAGCGCCTCGGCGGCGTTGCGGATGGCCCCGCCGGTGCCGAGCGGCGTCTCCTCGGTCATGTATTCGAGCGAGAGCCCGAGTGCCGACCCGTCACCGAAGGCCGGCTCGAACATCGCCGCCTTGTACGAGGTCGCGAACACGATCCGGCGCACGCCGAAGGACCGGGCACGGGCGAGTTGGTGGGCCAGGAACGGCACTCCGGCGGTCGGCAGCAGCGGCTTGGGCGTGCCCAGTGTCAGCGGACGCAGGCGTGTGCCCTGCCCCCCGACCAGGAGGATCGCCTCGAGGTCTGGCAAAGAGCTCTCCATCACTCCGTGAGAGTAGCGAACTATTCGATTGCGCGTTGATAAGAGTTGAGATGGGCCTCCGCCGAGGCCTCCCAGGTGAATTCGCGTGCCCGCGCCCGCCCGGCCTCCTGCAACTGCCGCCGCCGATCGGCGGAGGCGAGCAGCTCGCCCAGGGCGTCGGCGATGCTGTCGGCGTCCGGCTCAGTGTAGGCGACGGCGTCGCCGCCCACCTCGGGCAGTGAGGTGCGATGGCTGGTGAGGACGGCCGCGCCGCAGGCCATGGCCTCCAGCACCGGCATGCCGAAGCCCTCGCCCCGGGAGGGGAACGCCACGACGAGCGCGCCGCCCAGGAACCCCGGCAGATCGGGCGCGCGCAGGTATCCCGGCCTGATCACCCGGACGGTGGCCTCGACCTCGCGGCAGGCGGCGTCGACGTCGTCCTCGTGCACGCCGCCGCCGAGCACCAGCGCGGGCGGCGTCTCCAGCCGCTTGACGGCGGCGGCGAAGCCGCGGATCAGGTTGGGCACGTTCTTGCGGGGGTCGAGGTTGCCCAGGAAGGCCACGTACGGCTGGCCGCGCAGCCCGCACCTGATGGCCGCCCGGCGCACCTCGTCCTCGCTCGGCGGGTGGAACTGGGCGAGGTCGACGCCGTGGTAGGCGACGTCGATGCGGGTGGGGTCGGCCGACAACACGCGGACCAGCTCGTCCCTGGTGGCCTTCGACGGCACGATGACGCGCTGCGCGTGCCGGACGGCGGTGCGCGTGGCCGAGCGGAAGAACGCGGCCCTGGCCGGGCTGTGCTGCTCGGGCTCGGTGAACCAGGTCACGTCGTGCACCGTCACGACGGTCGGCAGGCCGGAGCGCAGCGGCATGGAGTAGTAGGGGGCGTGGATCACCTCGGCCCCCGTCTGGCGGGCGAGCAGCGGCACGCCGGTCTGCTCCCAGGCGAGCCGGGCGGCCCGGTTGGTGATGGCGACGGGGCCGGGGACGACACGGGCCGAAGGCGCCAGCCGCTGGTACCTTTCCGCTTCCGCACGCTGGCAGACCACGACCAGATCGGTCCCTGCCTGGTGGAGCGCGGCCACGAGCCCGTCCACGTACCGGATCAACGCACCACGGTCGGCGGGGACCGCGGCGGCATCGACGAGCACTCGAGGCATTACGTGGATCTTCTCCCCTCAAGATCGACGTGGGACCTGGCAAGTCCCCCCTCTTTGCTTCAGCTTATGACCACCCTCCCCCAAATCGTGGGCCAAATCACACCGAGTCGCGACGTGCGGCAATTCCCGCCATACCTGCGCAGATCAGGTCACCGAGGATGATGACGATGCGGGAGCAGAGGGCCACCGCGATGGCCGCGCCGCTGTCGAGCACGGGGGCGAGCACCGCCACCATCGCCAGCTCGCGCACCCCCGCCCCGGCCGGCACGACGAACGTCACGATGCCCAGGCACCACGACAGCGCGAAGGCCCCGACGGCGAACAGCAGGCCGCCCTGCGGCGCGACGAAGTAGAAGTGCACGCCGTAGGCCGTCCAGCCGGCCAGCGCCCAGCCGAGCGCGGTGAGCATGCCGCGGCGGGTGAGCGGGCGTTCCAGGGGCTCGCGCTTCAGCCTGCGCAGGCCGAAGCCGATGACGC
Organism: Nonomuraea sp. NPDC003560; assembly: GCF_042878785.1. Classification (NCBI taxonomy): domain Bacteria; kingdom Bacillati; phylum Actinomycetota; class Actinomycetes; order Streptosporangiales; family Streptosporangiaceae; genus Nonomuraea; species Nonomuraea sp. NPDC003560. The sequence continues at coordinate 787,482 of NZ_JBIAOF010000003.1, forward strand.
CGTTGACGACCTTGGGCTCCAGCAGCACCAGCAGCAGCGGGATGAACAGCAGCACCCAGCCGAACCGGTGCCAGCCGAGCGTGACCAGCGTGACCAGCAGACCGCTGGCGATCTGGACGGGCATCATCAGGAAGAACGCCGCGGCGCTGCGCGGACGCGGCACGCCGAGGTCGCGGCCCATCTCCATCTGGGCGAGCACCGGCCAGACCGCGCCGGGGATGTACTTGCCGAGCTGGCCGACGAAGAACACCTTGGCGGCCGGCCACAGCGGCAGCGGCGAGCCCAGGTCGGCCAGCAGCGTGCGCCAGGTGAGCATGGCCCCGAGCAGCGCGGCGACCACGGCGACGAGCGACCCGGCCAGCGCCGGCCACGACAGCCGGGCGAACCCGGCCACCACGGCGTCCCACTGCCTGGCCACCGCCCACGCGCCGAAGGCGAGCGCGACGGCGAGGAAGCCGAAGCGCAGCAGCCGGCGCGGCAGCGACCGCTTGGGGATCGCGCTCGCGCCGGTCTCGTCCACGAGGCTCACAGCGGCAGGACCCGCTCGGGCGGCTGCGGCAGCGCGGGCCCCGCGGGCCTGCGCGGGGTCTTGGTGGCCACCCACAGGTACGTCGGCACGACGGGCAGCAGCAGCCGCAGCACCTCGCGCGGCGCGCGGGCCAGCACGGCCTTGACCAGCCGGCCCGGCAGGCCGGGGAACAGCTCCGACCCGGCGAACCTGGTCGGCGTGGCCAGTACCGGGAACGTGTAGTCCCAGACGTGGAAGGCGCGCAACATCCGGCGCAGCCCCCGCCGGGTCCTGAACCGCTCGTAGTAGTGGTCGGCCCGGCCGAAGGCGCGCACGTAACGGTCGGCCAGCGCGGGCGGCAGGTACGACAGGAACGGCAGCTTGTAGTGGGGCTCGACGACCCCGAGCCGGTTGCCGAGCCCGAGGTAGAGCACCCCGGTGTCGGACAGCACGCGGTGCATCTCGGCCACCACGGCGTCGGGGTCGACCACGTGCTCGTAGATGTGGTTGAACACCAGCACGTCGATCGACCCGTCGGGGAAGGGCAGCGCCGTGCCGTCGCCGCAGACGAACGCCACCCGCTCGCCGAACCGGTCGGCGGCCTTGCGCAGCCCCGGCACGTCGATGTCGATGCCCAGCGTGTGCTTGGCCCCGGCCTGGGCCAGCTCGTCGGCGATGAACCCGGCCGAGCAGCCGACGTCGCCCACGGTCAGCCCGCCGAGCGGCCCCTGGAAGTGCTCCAGCACGGCGATGATCTTCGCGGCCTTGCGGCGGCGTTTGTCCTCGTCGAGCATGGCCGACTGGAATTCGGAGTACTCGAGCTGCGCGACCCGTTGCTTGCCCACGTCGCCCAACAGTACCCGCGCCGCGGGCCTCGGCAGGCTGACCTGGCCCACATGCTGGCTCTCCCCCGGGCTCCCGCGTAGCCTGGGCTGATGTTGCGCCGCCTGCTGCGCGTCCTGCTCGCGCTGGTCGCCCTCGCCTTCCTCGGCTACGGCCTGGCGCGGAACTGGCACGACACCACGCAGGCCCTCTCCAGGCTGTCGCCGTGGGCGGTGCTCGGGGCGTTCGGCGCGGTCCTGGCCGGGCAGGTCTGCATGCTGGCGGCCTGGCGGCAGATCATGGCGGGGCTCGGCACGCGGCTGCCGCTGCGGGTGGCCGGACGGATCATGTTCGTGGGCCAGCTCGGCAAGTACATCCCGGGCGCGGTGTGGGCGTACGCGGCCATGATGGACCTCGGGCGCGACCACGGGAGCCCGCCGCGGCGCACGTTCGCCACGATCTCGCTCGGACTGGTGGTCAACCTGGGCGTCGGCATCTCGATCGCCGCCGCCACGCTGAGCTCGCACGAGGCCGTCCGGCGGGCCTGGTACGTGGTGCTGCTGGTGCCGGTGATCATCGTGTGCCTGCATCCCAGGGTGCTCACCTGGGGGCTCAACCTGGCGCTGCGCATCGCCCGCAAGGAGCCGCTGGAGAGCGTGCTGCCCGGCCGCACGGTCGTCGTCACGGTGGCCTGGACCGCGCTCGGCTGGTTCGTCTACGGCCTGCACACCTGGCTGCTGTCCGGCCGCCCCGACCTCTACCTGGTGGCGACCGGCGCGTACGCGTTCGCCTGGTGCACCGGCATCCTGGCCTTCGTGGTGCCCGCCGGGGTGGGCGTACGGGAGGGCGCGCTCGTGCTGGTGCTCGGGCCGGTCATCGGCACCGCTCCGGCCATCGCGGTGGCGATCGTGTCGCGGCTGGCGTTCACGCTGGCCGACGCGGTCGCCGCAGGGGCGGCGTTCCTGCTGGGCCGTCAGAGGGCGAGCAGCGCGCCCGCGTACGCGGCCCAGAACGGCTCGGGATCGACCGCCTTGACCCCCGACCGCAACCTCTCCGGCTCGCCCGAGGCGTAGAAGCGCTCGATCGCCGCGCGCAGCGCCCCGGCGTCGCCCGGCTCGACCAGCAGGCCGTCGACGCCGTCGGTCACGTGGTCGGCCAGCGCGCCCACCCGGGTGGCGATCACCGGCACGCCGTGCTCGTGGCCGAGCCAGACGTTCTGGCTGGCGGTGGCGCTGCGGTACGGCAGCACCAGCGCGTCGGCCGCGGCGAACAGCTTCGGCACGTCGGCGGCCGGGACGTACCCGGGCCGCAGCTCCACCCTGTCGGCCAGGCCCAGCTCGTCGATCAGCGCCTTCGTCTCGTCGAGGCCGCCCCAGAACTCGCCCGCCACGGTCAGCGAGATGCCCTCGGGCAACGCCCGCAGCAGCAGGTCGAGCCCCTTGTACGGGCGTACCATCCCGAAGAACAACAACCGCCGGCGCACCCCGCCGGACTTCTCGGCCGACGTGGACGGCAGGTGCGGCGGCAGCCCCGCCACCCCGACCGGCCTGCCCGGCGCGAGCCCCCTGGCCAGCTCGGCCTGCTGCCCGGAGTGGGCCAGCACGCCGTCGACCCGCCGCAGCAGCGCCCTCATCAGCGGCTGGTCGTACGGCTTGCGCTCGTGCGGCAGCACGTTGTGGCAGAGCGCGACCGTCCGGGCCTTACCCCCGATCCCGGACAGGATCCCCAGGTACGGAGGTACCTGGACGGAGCTCAGCACCGCCAGCACCACCAGGTCGGCCGTGCGCAACCGGCGTCCCGCCGCGTACCACCCGGCGGGCCGCCGCCAGTCGAGCCGCCGCGCGGTCCGCGGGTACGGCGTGCCCTCGGGCTCGGAGATCGTCTGCTGCCCGGGGTAGAGGAAGGACGGGTACTGGGCCCGCCACGACTCGATCACCACGTCGTGGCCCTGGCCCGCCAGCCGGTGCGCCAGCTCGGTGGTGTGCTGCGCCCCGCCCCCCTTGTACGGGTGGGTCGGGCCGACGATCGCGATGCGCACGCGCTATTCCCCCCGCGACCGCACGATCAGGTCGGCCAGCAGCGCCACCGAGCCGATCAGCAGGCCCGACAGGAAGATCATGACGGTGTTGGCCGGGAAGTAGAACGGCTGCCGGATCATGTCCCAGACGCCCTTCACGAGCCCGATCGCCACCAGCCACAGCGCGGGCGGCATGAGCACCTTGAGCGGGTTGAAGTACATGATCATCCGCAGCACCTGCAGGATGTAGCGGTAGGCGTCGGAGACGAAGCTGAACTTCGACTTGCCGGCCCGCTTGGCGTACTCGATGGGCAGGTAGTAGACGTCGTGCTGGTTGGACAGGAACGACAGCGTGATCGTCGTGACGCAGGAGAACCCGGGCGGCAGCAGCCGCAGGTAGGGGCGGGCCACCGACTTGCGGAAGGCGCGCAGCCCCGAGTTGAGGTCGGGGATCTTCTGCCCGGCGAGCTTCTCGGCCACCTTGCGGATCACCCACTTGGCCGGCACCCGCAGGATCTTGTGCGACCCCTCCTCGGTGGTGCGCGCGCCGACGACCTGGTCGACCGTCTGGTCCTTCTCCAGGATCTGGACCAGCTCGGGGATGCGCTCGTTGGGGTAGGTCATGTCGGCGTCGGTCCAGACGACGATCTCGCCCCTGGCCTCCTGCGTGCCGATGCGGCGCACGGTGCCCGAGCCGCCGTTGCGGTGGAAGGCGCGGATGCGCAGGTGGGGGTATTCGGGCGCGGCCTCTTCGAGCCGGGCCAGGGTCTGGTCGGTCGAGCAGTCGTCGACGGCGACCAGCTCGTAGGTGTAGCCGCTGGAGTCCATCGCCCGCGTGATGCGCTCGACCTCGTCGATGACGTGGTCCTGCTCGTTGTAGCAGGGCAGGACGATCGTGACGTACGGCGCTTCTTCCACGGCAGGTCCACTCTTGGGGGTCTCAAGCGTGCTCACGGGGGTCGAGGGTACTCTGCCCCGCTGGAAGCCGAGTCCACATCGACGGGCTTTACGCTCACTTGATCAGCTGTGACCATCCTACGCCGGGCATCCTGAGCATCTCCTGACCCACCGCCTTGGCCCTGGCAGGGTCGTCGAAGCGCACGTACAGCACCTCGGGGATCTCGGCGAGCGTGGGAGGCCGGGCGTCGCTCCGATAGAGCCGGGCCAGCCGCAGCCCGAACGGCTTGTCCTGGAGGAACACCTCGGCCACGCCGTCCAGCTCGCGCAGCCGGGCCACGACGGCGTCGCGCTGCGCCTCGGTCGCCACCGTCCGGCAGGCGGCGTCCTCCTGCCACTGACCGCACATCACGACGGTCAGGTCCGCCTTGCCCCGCCAGAAGTCGGGAACCCGGGGCAGGAGCAGGACGCCCTTCTCCTCGGCCAGCCCCCGCCGGACGGCGTCGTAGTCGGCCGGTCCGCGCACCCCGCCCTCGATCATCGGGATCCAGTTCGCATCGGGGGGCCTGGTCAGGCCCTCGGTGATGATCGCCGTCTGGGCCCAGCGCCGCTCGACCTCGTCGGCGGGCACCAGCGTGGGGGCGACCGCCTCGGGAATCCGCCGGACCAGCGCCAGCACCCGCTCGGCGGTGCCCTGCGGGCAGCCCTGGGTGCCCTCGGAGCACAGCGTGACGGTGAAGCCGTCCACGACGGGCAGCGCGCCGACGGGCGGCGGCGAGGGCAGGAGCGAGCGCAGGTGCAGGTACCAGCCGCCCCCGCCGAGCGCCGCGACCAGCAGGACGGCCGCCACGATCATCGCCGCCGTCCGCTGGTGGGCCCTGATCCAGGGCCGTAACCACGGCTCCCGGTCGTCGCCGAACGACAGCTCGTCGGTGTCAGACATGTCCAGAACTATCGCGATACGTCCAGAGCGGGGTCAACCCACCGCCATCCATACGTTCACCCGCAAAGTCCACGTCCCGTTGGGCGGGTCCACGAGCGAGCGCTCGTCCTGGCGCGTGACCAGGCCCATGATCTGCCGCGGCGTCCCGTAGGGGGCCACCTGGGCGGGGTCGGCGGCCAGCACGACCGGCACCCGGCCGGCCGCCCTGACCCTCTCGACGGCCGCCCGGACCTCCGGCTCCGCCGCCAGGTCGGAGCCTCCGGGCGGCCGCTTCACCTGCGCCGCCGGACGTCCGCACATCCCGCGGACGAGCTGGGTGAAGCGGTCGCCGGTCACCCGCTCGACGAACAGCACCGACGCCTCGGCCGGGAGCGCCGCGCACATCGACCGGACCGCCGCCGCCTCCCCCCGCTCGACCGGCGTGAACGCGGTGCCGATCGAGGTCACCACCGGCGGCGCGAGCACCAGCAGCACCCCCGCGACCGTCGCCCACCGCCGTACCCGCTCCCGCGGCCACGACCGCTCGCGCAGCCAGCCCAGCCCCCACACCGCCAGCACGATCAGCCCCGGGATCACGACCGGGACCAGCCGCCGGGAGGCCCACGGCTGGTCGGGGGTGATCTCGGGCCGCAGCAGCGTGGTGACCGTCGTCCAGCCGATCATCGCCAGCGGCAGCAGCCAGACGAACGGCCTGCCGTCGCGCAGCAGCCTGCGCAGCAGCACGGCCGCCGCGACCGTGGCCAGCACGACGGCCGGGATGCCGATGTACCAGGTCACCCAGTGGAGCGAGAGCTCGAAGTAGAGCCGGTCCGGCTGGACGGGCAGGCCGTTGGCCTGCTGGATCTGGGCGATGAACTCGGCCGTGCGGGCGTCCTCGGCGTTCGTGGCCTTCCTGGTCACGGTCTGGAACCAGGGACGGGCGTACAGACCGGCCATCACCAGCACGACCAGCGCGGCCCCCGCCGTCGGCAACCACCGCGGCGGCCGGAACCCGGCCAGCTTGGGCGCGACGGCCACGCCGACCGGCGTGAGCACGAGCACGACCGCGCAGATGAGCAGCAGCGGCCGCACGGACCCGGACAGATACTCCAGATACGGACGGGCCAGCACGTACGCCGCCAGCAGCCCGAGCCCCGCCCCCGCCACCAGCCCCACCAGCAGCGGCACCCCCACCGCGCCCTGCGGCCTGCCGGAGCGCCGCATCGCGACCAGCAGCCCCGCGTACGCCAGCACCGGCAGCACGTCGCGCAACCCGTCGACCCTGACCAGCACGGCCAGCCCCAGGACCAGCCCGGCCGGCAGCCCCTGCCGCCAGCCGGGCCGCTCGGCCTCGATCGCGTCCTGGGCCAGCGCCAGCCCGCCGAACAGCAGGATCAGCGACGGGATCTCGCTGAACGTCGTGCGCGAGGTGTAGAGGATCGGCAGGCTCACCGCGAACGCCGCCGCCGCGAGCACCGCCCACCGTCCGCCCGCCAGCCGCGCCGCCACCCCGGCCACCGTCAGCACGGCCAGCGCCCCCAGCACGGCCGGCACCGCGAACGGCGCCCCCAGCCAGTCGCCGATCGCGAACACCAGCGGCGGCCCCGGCATGAACTGCGGCACCACCCCGCCGTCCACCGCATACGTGCCGACGCTGTGGAAGTACAGGGAGGGGTGGTGGCCGCCGAAAGCCGCCGCCTGGTTCGGGATCGGCAGCGAGCCGTGCCCGGCGATCCAGGCGGCGTACTGGGCGTAGGTCGCCGGGTCGCGCCGGACCAGCAGCTGCTCGGAATGCATGACGACGTTGAACACGCCCGACCCGGCGGCCACCGCCACGACCCCCGCCACCTGCCAGGGCGTGGCCTGGACGCCCTGACCCGCGCCCCGCCTCCCGCGCAGGACGCCGCGCGTGCCCGCCCAGCACAGCAGCGCCGCCGCGGGCACTCCGAGCAGCACCGCGGGCAGCGGCGCGAACCGGCCGGCCAGCAGCAGCGGCAGGCCCGCGAGCAGCCAGCCCGCCAGGGCGAGCGCGGGCGACACCGACAACGCGGCCAGCACGCGGCCCGATCGATCACGTTCCATCGGTGAGCGAGCGTATCCAACGCCGCGGTCACGGCGTCCGCGGAAACGCGGGTAGCGTACGCGAGGTGCAGGAGGAGCGGGATGACCAGCGGCTGAGACCGGAGCCGCGCGCGGGGACCCCCGCTCGCGTCCAAGAACCCAAGTGGTTCGCGCGCGTCCGGGAGGCCGGATGGTGGCGGCGGCACGGCTGGTTCGCCGGGGTCCTGGCGGCCGGCGCGGCCCTGCGCGCGCTCGCCATGCTCGGCTACCGCCCGGCCCTGTGGTTCCCCGACTCCTACACCTACATCGTCACCGTCTTCCGGCCGCGCCCCGACCTGGTGCGCCCGGCGGGCTACTCGATGTTCATGAAGCTCCTGGAGCCCTTCCACGGTTTCTGGGCGGTCACCGCGGCGCAACACCTGCTCGGCCTGGCCACCGGCGTTCTCGTCTACGTGGCCGCGCGCCGGGCCCCGCGCTGGGCGCGCACGCTGGCGGCCGTGCCCGTGCTGCTCGACGCGTACCAGGTCGAGCTGGAGCACCTGCTGGTCTCCGACACGCTGTTCCTGTTCCTGGTCGTGGCCGCCGTGGCGCTGAGCCTGACCGAGAAGCGCGCCACCGTCGCCGCCGTCGGCCTGCTGCTGGCCGCCGCCACCCTGACCAGGACCGTCGGCCTGCCGCTCATCGTCGTCCTGGCCGCGTGGTTCGTGCTGCGCAGGCGCGTGGGCCTGGCCGGGGTGCTGCTGGCCGCCGCGCTGGTCCCGGTCATCGCCTACGGCGGCTGGTTCTACGCCGCCCACCACCGCGTCGGCCTGGTGGGCGCGAACGGCGTCTTCCTCTACGCCCGCACGATGTCCTTCGCCGACTGCGCCAGGATGAACCCGCCGGCCGACCTGCGGGTGTTGTGCGACCCCCGTCCGCCGGAGCTGCGCCCGCCGTCGCAGGAGTACATCTGGAGCAAGGACTCCCCGCTGGTGAAGCTGCCGGGGATCACGTTCTCGAAGGCGAACGACGACCTGGCCTCCAGGTTCGCGACCCTCGCCGTCACCAGCCAGCCGCTCGACTACGCGGGCTCGGTGCTGGCCGAGCTGGCCCGCACGTTCGCGTGGGGACGGCCGGTCTACCCCGACGCGGAGGTCTACGCCTACTACGAGTTCCCGGTGACCCCACCCGGCCCACCTGGCCGCTATCCCGCGCAGGTCGGCGCCGACTATGCCAAGCTCTACGAGCAGGGTGCGATCGGTACGGAGATCGTCGAGCCCTACGCCGGATGGCTGCGGGGCTACCAGAGCGTGGTGCGCCTGCCCGGCCCGGTGCTGCTGGCGCTCCTGCTCGCGCCGCCCGTCGCGGCCGCCGTGCGCGGGGCGCGGGGCCTGCGGCACGCCGGTCCGCCGGCGTGGGCGGCGCCCTGGGCGGCGGCCGTTGTGTTGCTCGTCACACCGCCCGCCGTGGCCGAGTTCGACTACCGGTACGTGCTCCCGGCCGTGCCTCTGGCCTGCCTCGCGGCGGCCCTGAGCGTCCGGCCTGACCTGCGGGGACGGTCAGAAAGCGGGAAAGACTTTGGCAATGATATTCCACGAAATGTCCGGCTCTGAGTATGCTGTGCCGCGGAAACATCACGCCCGGGTCACGGTCGTTTCCGGCGGTCATGGCACCGGGCACGCCGTACGTGACCTAATCTCGTGGCGCGGAGCGACCAAGCCGGCGCGTTGGCGCAAGGAACGAGGCTAGGGGGCGTATGAGTGACTACAGGAGCGCGTCCGTCCAGGACGCCAGGGTCGCCCCCAGCGCTCCGGGCAGCCGGATGGCGCGAAGGGCCGCGGGCTCCCCGCCTCCCCCGCCCGACGACCGGCCCCCACGCGGCCACCGCGGCGACGGCGGCGGCGGTCAGGGCAAGATGCGGGTGCTGGCCTGGGTCAGCATCGCCGCCACCACGGTCATGGTGGCCGGCGCGCTGACCGGTTACACCGTCTACCGCGACGCCTTCGGCAACATCACCCAGAAGAGCGTCAAAGAGGACATCATCAACCCGCGTCCGCGCGACACGGGCGCGCTCAACGTGCTGCTCGTCGGCTCCGACACCCGCGCGGGCAAGGGCAACGCCAAATACGGCCAGCAGCTCGCCAGGACGGCCGACGCCGGCGGCAAGCGCACCGACACGATCATCGTCATGCACATCTCCCCCAACCGGGACAAGGCGCGCCTGATCAGCTTTCCGCGCGACTCGATGGTGCAGATCCCGAAGTGCAAGAACGAGACCACCAAGGCCGAGATGCCGCCCCGCCGGGACATGATCAACTCGGCGTACAACTCCGGCGGCATCGCGTGCACGATCTCCACGATCGAGACGCTCACCCAGATCCGCATCAACCACTTCGTCGAGGTGGACTTCAGCGGCTTCAAGAACATCGTCGACGCCCTCGGCGGCATCGAGATCTGCCTCAAGTCCGGCGTCAACGACAGGGCCTCCCATCTCGTCCTGCCTCCGGGCAAGAGCCTGCTCAACGGCGAGAAGGCACTCGGTTACGTACGTCTGCGCCACTACGGCGACGGCAGCGACATCCAGCGCATCAAGCGCCAGCAGATCTTCCTGAGCAAGGTCATCGCCAAGGCCACGAGCAGCGAGCTGCTCACCGACATCGGCAAGCTGACCGGCTTCATCAAGGCGGCGGCGGGCTCGGTCACCATGGACCCCGAGCTGGCCAACGACACCCAGCAGCTCATCGACATCGCCACCAGCGCCAAGGAGCTGACCGCGGGCGGCGTGCAGCTCACCACGATCCCGTGGCTGCCCGACCCGCAGGACCCCAACCGGGTGATCTGGAAGGAGCCCGACGCCTCCGCGCTGTGGGCCTCCATCATCAGCGACACCGAACTCCCCGACCCGACCCCGAGCGCGAGTGCCAGCGCGAGCACCAAGCCCAAGGTCACGCCGAAGCCCGAGCAGGTGAAGGTCCAGGTGCTCAACGGCACCACCACGCCGGGCAAGGCCCGCCTGGTGGCCGACGAGCTGGCCAAGCAGGGCTTCAACGTCGTCGGGGTGGGCAACTACCAGGCCGCCGACGGCGCGAGCCTGCCCTCCAGCGAGATCCACTACGCCAAGGGCGCCGCCACCGGCGCCGACTACGCGGCCGTGCTGTCCGGCGCGGTGCTGCCCAAGCCGGCTCCCTCGGCGGGCAAGGTCACCGCGACCAACCCGCAGCCCTACACCTCCGGCACGACCGGCACGGCCGCCGGCGCGGGCGGCAAGGGCGCCCCGGTGATCCAGCTCGTGGTCGGCTCCGACTTCAAGTCGGTGAAGGTCACCAAGCTTCCTGACAGCGTGAACAACAGCACCATCACGGCCGCCGACCAGAAGAACGTGTGCACCTGAGGCTCCAAGTTCCCTGTGGAACCGGACTTCTGGTGAGACAGGGACCACTAGATCGGGATAATGTTTGCGGGTCGGCGACGCAGCGCGACACGGCCGCTGTTAAGGCGGTTGTAAGTATGAAATGTCAGAGTTGCGTCGTGCACCCCGGCCCCTAGCGAAGCTGAGCTCCCCAGTGTCTGACACAAAGTTCTCTCCACCGGTCACGACCCCGCGGAGCCCTGACGGCCCCGTCGAGGAAGGCGGGCCGGCGAACACTGGAGCTCGCTGGCCCCTGCCTCAGGAGTCCGTCTGGGGCAACCAGACCGACCCCCACGGCATCGCGACGGGCGAGCGCCCCGAGGAGCGGCAGGAGCCCGCCGAGGAGCCCGAGCCGCCCAAGCGCAGGCGCGACCCCTACCTCGACAACGTCAAGTTCATCCTGATCGCGCTCGTGCCGCTGGGCCACTCGCTGGTGCCCACGCTCTCGACCCATTCCTCCAGAGCGCTCTACATCTACATCTACATGTTCCACATGCCGCTGTTCGTGCTGATCAGTGGCTACCTGTCCAGGAACTTCTGGAACTCCAACGCGAAGACGAACAAGCTCGTCGACACGTTCGTCGTGCCGTACGTGATCGTGGAGATCGGCTACGCCGCCGTCCGCTACGGGCTCGGCCAGAAGTGGAGCCTCACGATCATCGATCCGGCGTGGCTCAACTGGTACCTGCTGGCGCTGCTGTTCTGGCGGTTGTCCACACCGGTGTGGAAGCGGATGAAGCACCCGGTCCCGGTGGCCATCGTGATCTACATGTTCGCCGGGTTCTCGCAGATCGCGGGCGACTTCAGCATGGACCGCTTCTTCGGCCTGCTGCCGTTCTTCGTCATCGGCCTGGTGATGCAGCCCGAGCACTTCGAGATGCTCAACAAGCTGTGGATCAAGATCGTCTCGGGGGTCACGCTGCTCTGCGCGGCGGCCGTGGCCATCGTCATCGCGCCCAAGGCGCCGCTCGACCCGTTCTACTTCAAGCACAGCTTCCAGGACATGGACCTGTCCTGGTGGATGGGCCTGCTGCTCAAGGTCGGGCTGCTGGTCTGCGCCCTGGCGATGTCCTTCGCGGTGCTGGCGCTGGTGCCCCGCGGCGAGACCTGGTACTCCGACCTCGGCACCCGCACGCTCTACTGCTATCTGCTCCACGGCATCCCCGTCCTGATCGCCAAGGACCAGGGCTGGCTGGCGCTGCCGTGGCTGCACGGGCCGCTCGGCGTGCTGGCCATCGCGTGCAGCTCGTTCGCACTGGCGATCGTGTTGTGCCTGCCGGAGACGCGCACCGTCTTCAAGTGGGTGCTCGAACCTCGCCTGACCTGGCTCTATCGCCGCCCCTCTGGAAGTTAAGCGGCCCTTTCACCTGAGTTAACGCCTTTGACCTGGTAGGCGCGGAGCATCGACACATGCGCGCATGTGTCGCCACCACCGTCCATCATCCCGAGGACGCCCGGATCATGCACCGGCAGATCAGGGCGCTGCTCGACGCGGGCCACGAGGTGACCTACGTCGCGCCGTTCACCTATTACAACGTCACCCCAGCCGTCGGGCTCACCGCCGTCGACGTCGCCCGGCAGGCCCCGTACGGGAAGGCCCGCGCGGCGCTCAGGCGCGGCGTGCGGGACGCCGACCTGCTGATCGTGCACGATCACCGGCTGCTGCGCGCGCTGCCCCACCGGCGCCCTCCGGTCGTCTGGGACGTCCGCGAGGACGTCTCGCCCAGACGGCGGGCCCGCGCGGAAAGACGGCACCACGTGATCACCTCCGCGGAGGTGCCCGAAGCGACCCTGGTGTCGCCCAGCCCGCCCCCTCCCGGCGACACCAGGGTCGTGCACATCGGCCGCCTGTCGGCCGAGCGCGGCGTGGCCGAGCTGATCGCCCTGGCCGAGCGCCTGGCGCCGCACGGCATCCGGATGGACCTCATCGGCGCCGCCGACCGCGACGTGCGCCCGCTGCTGCGCGACGCCCAGCGCGTCGGCCTGCTCGACTGGTTCGGGTACGTGCCCAACCGGCACGCCCTGCGCATGTCCGAGGGCGCGCTGGCCGGGCTGTCACTGGCCGCCGACACCGTGACCGGGCCGCCCACGAAGATCCTCGACTACATGGGCCGGGGCCTGCCGGTGATCGCCACCCCGCAGGCCGCCCCGCTGGTGCGGGCCGTCGGCTGCGGCCTGGTGGTGCCCCGGGACGTGGACGCGCTGCTGGACGCCGTCCTGGACCTCAAGGAGGACCCCGTGCGCCGGGCCGACCTGGGAGCGGTCGGGCACGCCGAGGCCCGGCTGCGCCACCACTGGCCCGACCGGGCGGCGGACTTCGTCAAGCTGGCCGAGTCGTGGGCGGCCCTGCCGGAACACGCGCTGGCGGTGTAGGAATGGCCAGCGGGCTCCCGGGTTGATGTACTGGACCCATGGCATCGCATCTGATCCAGGGCCGGACGGTGGGCATGCCTGTGCGAGTGGAGGACGCGGAGGTCTGCAGCGCCTTCTACGCGGTGCGGGCCGACGCGGCGCGGGCGGTGATCGCCTATTCCGGCCTCGACGTGGCCGAGGTGTTCCCCGGCAAGGCCGTGTGCGTGCTGGTGTTCGTCGACTACCGCGACGGTGACCTCGACACCTACCACGAGTTCGGGATGGCCTTCCTGATCCGGCGGCCGGGGGCGGCGGGCTCGGTCGGGCTCGGCGACCTGCGCGGCGCGGGCGTCTTCGTCCACTGGCTGCCCGTCGACCAGCGGTTCACGCTGGAGGCGGGGCGGACGATCTGGGGCTTCCCCAAGGAGCTGGCCGACATCGAGCTGCGGCTCGGGTCGCCGTACAAGCGGTGTGTGCTGCGCAAGGACGGCAGGCTCGTGCTCGACCTGCTGATCAGGCCCGGCGTGCCGGCGCCGGCCGCCATGGCGCCGCTCGACGCCTTCACCCATCTGGAGGGCGTCACGCGGCGCGTCCCCTGGTCCGTACGGGCCGGGGGCACGCGCGTGCGGCCGGGCGGCGCGCTGATCCGCCTGGGCAACCACCCCATCGCCAAGGAGCTCAGCGAGCTGGGGCTGCCCAAGCGGGCGCTGTTCGCCTCGACCGTCTCCCATGCCTCGATGACCTTCGGCGAGGCGGAGGCGGTCTAGACGATCGGCGGGCGGCCGAGCTTGACCATGCGCCAGGCGGTGCGCCAGGCCATGGGACGACGCTCGCCCGCGGGCGTGCGCAGCCCTTCGAAGAAGCCGGAGAACCACGCCTTGATCGCGACCCCCGAGCGGCGCTCGCGGATCAGGGTGAGCACCACCCAGTTGGTCAGGTAGAGGAACGCCAGCGGCCACGGCAGGTTGCGCCGCGCCAGCCAGACCCGGTTACGGGCGTTGAGCTGGTAGAACTGCGCGTGCCTGGTCGGCGGGACCTGCGGGTGGTACATGACGGTCTCGGCGTCGTACTCGATCCGGTAGCCCTCGCCCAGCAGGCGCCAGGCCAGGTCCGTCTCCTCGTGCGCGTAGAAGAACCGCTCCGGCAGGCCGCCGACCTGGAGGAAGGCCGAACGCCGCACGGCCGAGGCGCCGCCGAGGAACGTGGTGACCGGCGAGGAGCGCTGCGGGTCGCCCGCGCGCAGCCGGGGCACGTGCCGCCGCTGGCCGACGCCGCCCTCGGGGTCCATCACCCGGAAGGAGATCACCGCGAGGTCGGGCTCGGTGGCGAACCGGTCGCGCACGTGGGCGACGACCTTCTGGTTGGCGTACCAGCCGTCGTCGTCGAGGAACAGCACGACGTCGCCGGAGCACTCCTCGACGCCGCGGTTACGGCCGGCGGGAATGCCGGTGTTGTGGTCGAGCCGGATCGTCTTCACGACCGCGGCCGAGCCCTCGGGTGGCGTGGCCGACACCTGGGGCACGTCGGCGCCGTTGCCCACGATCACCACTTCGACGTCGCCGTCGACCTGGTTGAGCGCGGACTCGACGGCCCGGTTCAGCTCCGCGACCCGGTTGCCCATGGTGAGGATGACGCACGAGATCTTCAACGGGTCATCGTCCTGACGCGTTGAGGACACGAGCGGAGCATTCTTTCATGATCACCGAGTCTGCTGGTCTGCATCTTGTTGACAATGGTGGAGCTAAGCGTATCGGAACCGATGGTGAACCCCCACCGAACGGCGGACGTCCGATCAATACGACGGACGGGAAGCTCCTCCGGTTCCGACATGAGATCACCCAAGCCGCCTCGACGCCATAATGCTGATCAGATGGAGCACGGTCTGCAGCGCGGCGGCGATCGCGCAGGCCACGATGAGCACGCGGGAGGCCCCGAGCGTGCCGGTCGCCAGGTCGATCACCGCGGCCGCCACCGCGAGCAGCGACAGCTCGATCGGCTGCATGATCCGATGGAACTTGGTCGCCGCCAGGATCCTCCTGCCCAGACCGAGCAGCCCCGAACGGAACTGCACCGCCGACGCCTCGGAGGACGCGCCCAGCCCGCCCTTGGCCCGCGCCACCTCCACCAGGTCGGTCTCGGCCTTGATGAGGATGGCGCCGAGCGCGGCGGCGAAGCCGAGCACGGTGTACCAGTCGGGCAGCACGGCCGAGGCCCGCCAGCCGAGCCCGGCCAGCACGGCGGCCTCGGTGAAGTAGGCCCCGACGCGGTCGAGGTAGACCCCGGCCAGCGACGTCTTGCCCGTCCAGCGGGCCAGCTCGCCGTCGGAGCAGTCGAGCAGCAGGTAGACCTGGACGAGCAGGGCGGCCAGCACGGCCGCCCACAGCCCCGGCAGGGCCAGCACGAAGCCCGCCGCGACCCCGGCGACCGTCATCACCCAGGTGAGCTGGTTGGGCGTGACCGACGTCTTGCTCGTCAGCCACGTGACGTAGATGGACAGCCGGCGCATGTAGAGCACGCCTGCCCAGTGCTCGCCGTTCCTGCGGTCGAGATGGCCCTCGGGCTGGGCGACCCGCCGCAGCTCAGCTACCGAAGGCCCGGACATAGTCCCCCACCCGATCGCGGATCTCGGAGTCCTGCATGCGCAGGTGCTCCAGGATCGTGTAACGGCCGGGACGGGTCGACGGCGCCAGCGCGACCACGTCGGCGAACTGCTCGCCGGTCAGCCCGATGTCGGCGGGCACGACCGGGAGCTCGTGCCGGCGCAGGCAGTCGACCACCTGGGCCACCCTGGCGGCGTCCTCCCGCAGGAAGAAGCAGAAGGCGGCACCTATGCCGGCGAGCTCGCCGTGGTTGGAGGTGCCGGGGAAGAGCTGATCCACGGCATGAAGGATCTCATGATCTCCACCGCTCGCGGGCCGCGACGACCCGGCGACGACCATCGACATGCCCGACAGGATGAGCGACTCGGCCAGGACGGTCAGGAACGCGTCGGACTCGATGCCGTCGCTCCGGCCGACCAGCGCCTCGGCGGCGGTGCGGGACATCGAGCAGGCCAGGCCGTCGATGGGCTCGCCGCGCTCGACGTTGCCGAGCTGCCAGTCCTCGATCGCCGACAGGTTGCTGACGACGTCGCCGATGCCGGCCCTGACCAGCGACTTCGGCGCGTTGTGCACGAAGTCGAGGTCGACCAGGATGGCCAGCGGCATCGGCACGCCGAAGGTGCCCTTGCCCCCCTCGTAGACGAGGGAGGCGGTGGGCGAGCAGATGCCGTCGTGGGAGAGGTTGGTGGCCACGGCCACCATGGGGATGCCCGCGAGGGAGGCGGCGTACTTCGTCGCGTCGATCGTCTTGCCGCCGCCGACCCCGACGACGACCTCGTAGGCGCCCTTGCGCAGGTCGGCGCCGAGTGAGACGGCCGCCTCGACCGACCCGTCGCTCACCCTGAACACCTCGGCCTCGCCGAGGGTGGGGGCGATCAGGCGCTCGATGTGGTCGCCCTGGCCGGGCCCGACGGCCACGGCCACCCGGCCGGAGGTGGCCACGCGGCTGTCGGCCAGCAGGGCGCCGAGCTCGGCGACGGCGCCGCGCCTGACCTCCATGGTCAGGGGCGCCGGCAGCATCCTCGCTAGAAGCGGCATGCGCGCTCCCTCTAGTAGCGAACGGCTATGGTGCGAGCCTTGGCCAGGTCGTCGTGGTTGTCCACCTCGACCCAGTCGACCTCGCCGATGGGCGCGACGTGGATCGCCTCGCCGCGCTCGACCATCTCCTGGTAACCGTCCTCGTAGTAGAGCTGGGGGTCGCGCTCGAACGTCGTCTTGAGCGCGTCGGCCAGCCGCTCGGCCGCGCCGGGCCTGATGAGCGTGGCGCCGATGTACTCGCCGTACGCCTCGGCCGGGTCCATCAGCTTGGTGATGCGGCGCAGCGAGCCCTCCGGGGAGAGGGTCACCTTCATCTCCTCGTCGGCCAGCTTCTTGACGTTGTCGACCGCGAGCAGGACGTCGCTCGTCCCGGGGGCGGCCAGCAGCGTCTTCTCGACCGAGACGGGGTGGACGGTGTCGCCGTTGACCAGCAGCACGCCCTGGGCGAAGTAGTCGCGGGCGCACCACAGGGAGTAGGCGTTGTTCCACTCCTCGGCCTTGTCGTTGTGCACGAGGGTGAGCTTGACGCCGTGGCGCCTCTCCAGCTCCTCCTTGCGGTCGTGCACGGCCTGCGCCGCGTAACCGACGACGACCACGACCTCCCGCAGGTCCACCTCGGCGAGGTTGCGCAGCGAGATGTCCATGATCGTGGTTTCGCCGTCAACCGGCACGAGCGCCTTGGGCAGCGTGTCGGTGTACGGCCGCAGGCGTCGTCCGGCCCCGGCGGCCAGAACCATTCCCAGCAACGTGCACTCCTCGGTCGAGCATGACTACGTGTGCCCAAAGGTTAGTTGCCTTTGGCCCCTTCGCGGGTAATCCGGCGTTAGTCTTGCGTTCCCATCTCGCCCGCCTCGACGCCCGATCGGGGCGCGGCCAGCCAGCACGTGACACTCTCCCAGCCGAACAGCGCCCACAGGTAGAGGGTCAGCAGCACGTAGCCCGCGGTCATCCAGCCGGCCAGGGCGGCCAGCGAGACCGCCATCATCCGGCCGTCCCAGCCGAGGCCGAGCGTGGAGAGCCAGGCCGGCGGGTAGACGCGCTGGCGCAGCCGGTAGACCAGGTCGTAGTGGTGGAAGGCGAGCGCGCCGAGCAGCAGGAAGGTCAGCACCGGCGGCAGCCCGTGGGCGAAGCCGCAGGCGGCGACGAAGCTGTACTCGATGAGCCGCAGGATCGGCGGCACCAGCCAGTCGAAGCGGCCGTCGTGCGGGTGGGTGCTGCCGGGCCCGGCCAGCAGCAGCGTCACGGCGGGCGCGAACACCGCGAGCCCGTCGGACCCGGCCACGCCGATCAGCAGCAGCACGCCGGTGACGAACGTGCCGGCGATCACCGGCGGCAGCGGCGGGAGCTGCCCGGCCACGAGCAGGCCCATCGCGCGCGAGAGCGGCCCGTCGTCGCGGTAGGCGACGACCCTGCTCTCTGGCACGGGGGTCATGTGCACGGAGATCACGCTGCCTGCCTCCCGATCCGGCGAACCGCCGCCGCCTCGCCCGCCCCGGCGACCCTCACCGGGCCGACCTCGCCAGGCGCCCGGCGAGCTGGTAGAGGGCGGCGACCCCGCCCCAGCACAGCAGGGACACGAACGTCACCCTGGCGTCCCACACGGCGGCGGTGACGGCGATCAGCACCGTCCGCTCGCCGATGGGCAGCACGACGATCTTCCTCAGCCAGCGGGCGAGCGAGTCGCGCTCCAGCCGCTGGGCGAGCCCGAGCATCCCGTGGGCGTGCCGCGCGTCGGCCGGCTCCAGCAGCGACCGGGCGGGCCTGGCCCACAGGGCGCCGACGCGGCCCGCGTCGGCCAGCGCCCCGGCGTAGGAGTAGTCGATGGTGTGGCGGACGACCTGCGTGATCATCGCGGCGGCGGCCAGGTACCAGATCGTGGTCCCGCCGTGGCCGAAGGCGAGCCCGACGTAGACCAGGTATTCCTTCAGCCGGTCGGCCATGCCGTCGGCCCAGGCCCCGAGCGGGGAGAACGTGCGGGTGTAGCGGGCGAGCTGCCCGTCGAGGCAGTCGAGCGCGAACGACATCACGAACAGCGCGCCCCCGGCCGCCCGCCCGGACTGGGTGCCGGCCGAGAACCAGACGGCGGCCAGCGCGGCCAGGCCGATCGAGACGCCGGTGACGGCGTTGGGGGTCAGCTTGAGGCGGACGGCCGGCCTGATCAGGTGGCGCGACCAGGTCGAGACGAAGAACGTGGCGAAGAAGCCGTCGTCCTCCTTGACCGAGGTGTCGAGCCGGACCCTGGCCTCGTCGACCTCGGCGAGCCTGGTCAGGGCGCTGTCGGCGGCGTGCTGGCCGGTCACGCGGTCGGCGTGCAGCGGGCCGATCGAGGCGGCGCGCACCCGTACGCCGGCCCTGACCAGGCCCACCAGCAGCAGGTCGACCGCCTCGACGGGGGTGACCGGGCCGAGCTTGCCCAGGTCGGCCAGCTCGGCCAGCTCCTCGGCGATGTCGGCCAGGGACGCCAGGTCGGCCTCGCCGGTCTGGAGCACGCCCCTGAAGGTGGCGTTGGCCTCCGGGACGGTGTGGAACGAGCTGCCGGCGGCGACCACCCTGCCGGACTCGACGCGTACGGGCGGCCGCATCGGGGCGGCGGCCTCGTCGTGGGAGACCAGCGCCCCGGTGTCGCGCGCGGGATGTTCGAGCAGCAGCGCGAGCGCCTCGGTGTGGGCGACGAGGTCGGCGGGGAGCACCACGACCGTGCCCGAGGAGACCCGGGCGATCTTGGCCACCCCGCGCAGGTCGGCCCCGAGCCCGCCACCGGGGGTCACCACCTGGACGTCACGGACGGGAAGCGCGGCGAACTGGTCGCTCAGCCGGTCGAGGAGCGTGCCGTCGGCGCAGGAGAGCCGGCACGCCGGGGTCGTGGCGAGCAGCACCACCGAGGTGGTCGTGCCCTCGCGGGTGAGTGAGTCGGGCAAAGCGCAGGTCTCCTCCCGGTAGGGAGTGCGTGGACACAGCGTAGCGACAGGGGCGCGCGATATCACGGAACAGGACCGTTACGCTGCCGACATGGATGCAGCACGGCGGTCGGTCGGAGTGCTCCTCGCGGGAGGCGTGGGGCAGCGGGTCGGACATGAGATACCCAAACAGCTCATCGAAGTAGCCGGGCGGACGATCCTGGAGCACTCCATCGCGGTGTTCGAGCAGGCGCCGGAGATCGACGAGATCGTGGTGCTGATGACGCCCGGCTTCACCGACCGGGTGAAGGAGATCGTGGCGAACGGCGGCCACCGCAAGGTCACCCGGATCGTGGAGGGCGGCCGCAGCCGTACGGAGAGCACGTGGCGGGCGTTGCGGGCGCTGGGCACGCAGGAGTGCGACGTGCTGCTGCACGACGCCGTACGGCCCCTTCTGGAGCCGCGGATCATCACCGAGTGCGTGGCGGCGCTGCGCACCCACCGGGCCGTCAACGTGGCGATCCCGAGCTCCGACACGGTCCTGGTTGCCGTGCCCGGCCCGGACGGCGAGGTGATCGGCGAGGTCCTCGACCGCTCGCGGCTGCGCCGCAGCCAGACGCCGCAGTGCTTCCGGCTCTCGGTGATCCGCGAGGCGTACGAGCGGGCCATGGCCGACCCGGGCTTCGCCGAGCGCCCGGCCACCGACGACTGCGGCGTGGTGCTGCGCTACCTGCCCGAGGTGCCCATCCACCTGGTCCCCGGCAGCGAGCGCAACATCAAGGTCACCCATCCGGACGACCTGCGGATCGCCGAGCAGCTCTTCGCGATCAGGGGGTCCATCTCCTGACGTGTCCGGGCATGTCGTAGACGTTCGCGTGGAAGGCCCTTGACCTGCGGGTTGTTACCGTGCGGTCGCATGAGAAGACTGCTGGCGATCGGCGCGCTGCTCGGCTGCTACCCCGTCCTGCTGGCCTCGGCGCTGTGGCCGGCGCCGCTGCTGTTCGGGCTGGTCGCCGTAGTCTCCTACGTCGTCGAGTTCGCCGCGGCACGCCTGGCCGGCGGGGTGACCGAGCTGCTCAGCCGGATGCACCTGGGGACCACGCTGCGGTTCGCCGCCAGGGAGACGGCCGCGCTGCTGCTGGTGGCGCGGGTGTCGGGGGCCGACTCGCCGTGGTTCGTGGCGCTGGCCGCCGGGCTGTTCGCGCTGCACGGCGCGCGGGCCGCGCACTCGGGGCTGGTCATCCGCCTGCGGCAGACGCTCAGCAGCATGCCGGTGACCACCCGCAACCTCGACGTGTCCGCGCTGCGCATCCCCAAGATGCCGCCCCCGTTCCTGGGCGCCCACCGCGGCCTGCGCTTCCTCGGGCTCGATGCCCTGCCGGTGCTCGGCGCGACCTTCGGCGCGGCGGCCGGGGCGGCCGGCGCGGGCGTGGCGCTGCTGCTCGGCGTGGCGGGCGTGCTGGCGCTCCTGCCGTACGTGCGCCGCACCCGGCCGCTCGGCGACCGGGCGAGGGTGCTGGAGGTCGTGGGCGAGCAGGTCAGGGCCTACGACCCGGAGGTCATCCTGTACTTCTCCGGCGCGACGGCCGCCGCCTACCAGGCCAGGATGTGGCTGCCCACCCTCGAACGCATCAACCGGCGGGCGATCGTCGTGCTGCGCGAGCGCGGCATGGCCAGGCACCTGGAGTCGACCACGCTGCCGATGGTCTGCATCCCGTCCTCGGCCGACCTGATGAGCTTCCGCGCCCTGTTCAGCGCCAAGCTCTGCCTGTACGTCTCCAACGTCGGCCGCAACGTCCACATGCTGCGCATCCCGACGCTGCGCAGCGTGTTCCTCAACCACGGCGACAGCGACAAGGAGGCCTCGTTCAACCCGTTCTCCCGGGTGTACGACGAGGTGTGGGTGGCCGGGCCGGCCGGTCGCGACCGCTACCGGCGCGCCCGCGTGGGCGTCCGGGACGAGAGCATCCACGAGGTCGGCCGGCCGCAGCTCGAAGGCATCTCGACCGAGGGCCCGGGGCTGCCGTACCGGACCGTCCTGTACGCCCCCACCTGGGAGGGCTGGAACGACGACCTGTTCCACACGTCGCTGATCACCATGGGCCCGCGCATCGTGCGCGCCCTGCTGGACCACGACCCGCAGCTGCGGATCATCTACAAGCCGCACCCGCTGACCGGCCACCGCGACAAGAGCGCCGCGCGGGCGCACCGCAGGATCGTGTCGATGATCGAGGCGGCCGAGCTGGCCAGGTCGAAGGCCAGGCATCCGTCGAGTCCCGGCGGGGCGCCGGAGATCAGGCACCTGATCGTCACCGGCGACAGCCCGCACCTGTACGACTGCTTCAACGAGTGCGACCTGCTGATCAGCGACATCTCCAGCGTCGTGGCCGACTTCCTGGCCAGCGAGAAGCCGTACGCCGTGACGAACGTCGCGGGGCTGCCCGAGCGCGCCTTCCACGAGCGCTACCCGAGCACCGAGGCGGGGGTGCTCCTCGGCGAGGACCTCGCGGCCCTCGCCGGTTTCCTGGACGGTGAGGACACCCTGGCCCGAGCCAGGATCAAGCTCAGGAGCTACCTGCTCGGGCCGGAGTACCCGGACGCGCTGACCCGCTTCGACGCGGCCGTCGAGCGGGTCTTCTCGGGCTCGTGATCAGCGTGGCGGCCTGGACAACCTCCGCGGGCTGGTGAGGAAGCCCCATCCCCACGAGACGTGCATGGCGGCGTACACGAGGGGCAGCCGCAGCTTGACCGCGCCCGGCAGCCCGCTGCCGGTGACCGCCGAGCCGGCCACGATGGCCAGCACGTAGCCCCCGGGGACGACGAGCGTCAGCGGGAAGAACGGCGAGAGCACCAGCCCCAGCGCCATGGCCAGCACCGCGGCGGGCGGCGCCAGGTAACGCAGGTTGATCGTGCCCTCGTGGGTGCGCGCGACCACGCGCCGCCAGCGGCCGTAGTGGAAGTACTGCTTGGCCAGCGCCTTGACGTTGGGCCGCGGACGGTAGGTGACCCGCATGCGCGGCTGGAACCAGACCAGCCCGCCGGTCTGGCGGATGCGGTGGTTCATCTCCCAGTCTTGAGCCCGCTGGAAGTGCTCGTCGTAGCCGCCGACCCGGTCGAGCGCCGAGCGGCGGAACACGCCGAGGTAGACGGTGTCGGCCGGGCCCGCGGTGCCGCCCACGTGGAAGGCCGCGGCGCCGACGCCGATCTTGGAGGTCATGGCGCAGGCCACGGCCTGCTCGAACGGTGTGACGCCCTCGGCCGCCATGACGCCGCCCACGTTGTCGGCGCCGGTCTCGGCCAGCGTCTCGACGGCGACGCGCAGGTAGTCGGAGGGCAGCATGGCGTGCCCGTCGACCCTGGCGATGATGCCGTTGCGTGCGGCGGCGATGGCGGCGTTGAGCGCGTTGGGCGTGCGACCGGTCGGGTTGGGCACCACGGTCACCCGGCGGTCGGCCGCCGCGATGGCGTCGGCGACCTCCTGGGTGCGGTCTTGGGACGGACCCACGGCGAGGACGACCTCGATCTCACCGGGGTAGCTCTGGGCGAGGACCTGGTCGACGGCCTCGCGAAGGTGCCGCTCCTCGTTGAGGACCGGCATGACGACGGAGATGGGGGGCCAGCCGCGCGTCTCCGCGGGCGCGTGCGGCGAGTCGGGGAACTCCTTCATGGCGGGGCTCACGCTACTGTACGACCAGGGGAGAAGGGCAATCGAAAGCCCCGGTGTCCCCGGCGGATCCGAGGAGGAGGGCATGCGCGAAGCGGGCGAGGAGGACGGCGGCGTGCTGGTGGGCGGCGACGCCTACGGCGGCGTCAGGCTCACTCCTGCCACCCGTCCACGCAGGCCCGTGCGGAGCGCCAAGGCCCGCCGCCGCAACGTGATCGTCGCCGGCCTGCTGTCCACGGGCATCCTGGTCACCACCGGCGTGGTGTGGGCGACCCCGCGCCAGATCGGCACGGTCGACGCGGGCGTGACCGCCCCCAAGTCCCAGGGGGCCGAGAACATCCTGCTGGTCGGCGTCGACAAGCGCGACGACCTGACCCGGCAGCAGCAGAACCAGCTCAAGCTGGGCCGCGAGTCCGGCCAGCGCACCGACACGATGATGGTCATCCACCTGTCGGAGGACCACCAGCGCGTCACCGTGGTGAGCCTGCCGCGCGACACCTGGACGACGATCCCCGGCAAGGGCGACCACAAGATCAACTCGGCCTACCAGTTCGGCGGGCCGAAGCTCACCATGCAGACCGTCAAGGCCGCCACCGGGCTGGAGATCAACCGCTACATCGAGGTGAACATCCTCGGGTTCATCGACGTGGTCGACTCGCTCGGCGGCGTCACCGTCTGCACGCCCATCCCGATCAACGACCCCAAGACGGGCCTCAACCTGCTCGCCGGCACCCACCAGCTCCAGGGCGCCCAGGCGCTCGGCTACGCCCGCACCCGCGCCACCGCCCGCTCCGACCTCGACCGCATCGACCGGCAGCAGCAGGTCATCTCCGCGCTGCTCAACCGGGCGCTGAGCGCCGACACGCTGGCCAACCCGGCCAAGCTCGCCGCGTTCGTCAACTCCACCCTGAGCACGGTGAAGGTCGACCCCGACGACGGGCTGATCGGGCTGGCCACCCAGCTGCGCGACGTGTCGCTGGAGGACGTCCGCTTCGCCGACGTGCCGCTCGCGAACGTCGACTTCAAGGCCCCGACCGGCGAGTCGGCGGTGTTGTGGGACCGTCCGGCGGCCCGCGACATGTTCCGCCGCATCGACGCCGACCAGGACCTCGCCAAGCCCGTGCCCACCAAGACGGCCACGCCGTCGCCGGCCAAGACCGTGGTCCCGCCGGAGAGCGTCACCGTCAAGGTCATGAACGGCACGCTCATCACGGGGCTGGGGGCGCGCACCAAGTCGGCGCTGGTGGCCTCCGGGTTCAAGGTGCCGGGCGAGCCGGGCAACACCGGCAAGAAGGACCACAAGCAGACTCTCGTGCGTTACGCCGCGGGCCAGGAGGCGGCCGCGCGCCTGGTGGCGTCCGTCATCCCGGGCGCGGAGCTGAAGCAGGCCGACGTCGAGGGCGTCGAGGTGATCGCCGGCAGCGACCAGCCGAAGATCAAGAAGCTCAAGCAGCCCGACACCCCGGCGAGCAAGCCGAGCTCCACGCCGACCACCAAGACCGCCATGGAGAACATATGCAAGAAATAGGCATAATCAGGTAAAGCCAGGGCACGTGATTGGCATGGTGGTCAAGTCTTGGCGGGAGGACCCCTGTACCGTCCTGCACGTCGTCGGTGATCTCGACGTGGCGGGCGCTCCTCGGCTTCGCGCCGAGCTCGATCAGGCGCTGGCGGCGGCTGATCCGCTCAACCTGGTGATGGACCTGACCGAGGTGCCCTTCTGCGACTCGGTGGGCCTCGGCGTCCTGGTGGCGACGCTCAGTCACGTCCAGGACATGAGAGGACGCATGATCCTCGTCCTCGGGCCCGGCATGATCCGTCACCTGCTCACGATCACCAATCTCGACCGGCACTTCGAGACCAGCGCCTCGCTCGGCGAGGCCCGTGCCGCCCTCGACCCGGCCGCCTGACCGCGTCCGGCCGGGATCATGGACGTGATGTCATCGAGGGCACGTCTCCCCGGAGCCGCCCGCTCGTAGCCCCGCGGGAAGATCCCTCTCACGTCCGGAGGCCCGCACGTTGTTCGATGAGTTCCCCGAGCCTCCCCTCTCCCAGCTCGCCGCCGCGCGCCGGCCGAGGCCGGCGTGCGGCGCATCGCCGCCGGGACCGACGTGGGCGACACGCCTACCGCGAACGCCTTCCTGCGTGCCGGATACTCGGAGGTCGGCCGGCTGTTCCGCTACTACTGGAGGGCTTCGTGAGACTTGGTGTGATGTTCGACCGGGATCTGCCGCCCGAGGAGCTGATCCCGTTCGCCCGGGCGCTCGACGAGACCACCGTCGACGACCTGTGGGTGGTGGAGGACCTGGGCTGGACCGGCGGCGTCTCGGCGGCGGCCACCGCGCTGGCCGTGACGTCCCGGCTGCGCGTCGGCATCGGCATCACCCCCGCGCCGCTGCGCAACCCGATGCTGCTGGCGATGGAGATCGGCAACCTGGCCCGGATGCATCCCGGCCGGCTGGCCGCGGGCATCGGGCACGGCGTGCAGGAATGGATGCGCCAGGTCGGCGCGGCCGTGCCGTCACCGCTCGCCCTGCTGGAGGAGACGATCACGGCCGTACGCGCCCTGCTGCGCGGCGAGACGGTCACCCTGCACGGCAAGGCGGTGCACCTCGACGGCGTGTCGCTGGTGCATCCGCCGGCCGTGCCGCCGCCCGTCCTGGCGGGCGTGAAGGGGCCGCGCTCGCTGGCGCTGTCGGGACGCGTCGCGCAGGGCACGATCGTGCCGGAGGGCGTCGGCCCGGCGCAGCTGCCCGGCATCGTCGAGCGGATCGCCGGGGGCGACGACCACGAGCTGGGCGTCTTCACCTTCCTGCACATCGGCGAGGAGGCGGACCGGCTCGCCCATCCGGTGGTCCGGGACCAGGCGGCCTACCTGGGCGTGTCGCCGCACGACGTCGTCATGGCGGCCGGGACGCCTGAGCAGGCGGCGGAGCAGGTCAGGAGCATGTGGGCGGCGGGTGCGGGGACGGTGGTCGTCCGGCCGCTGGGGCGCGATCCCCTGCCGCACGTGCACGCCCTGCTGTCGGCGCTGTAGCCCCACCGGCGTCGGGGCCGTGGTTCCCTCGATGCCTTGGCGTCGGGGCCGTGGTTCCTATGGCCGAATGGCGGAGGGGCATCGGTCGAACGGCCGATGGGCCTCCGCCGCCGCTTCGCCACGATCGTTTGCATGAGGCTTTTGCTGGTAATCGTGGCAATTCTGGCGGTCACCGGGTGCAGCGTGCGCTTCGACAGCGATGAGGTGCCCGCCGTCCGGACGTTCCCGTTCACGGGGGCCGAACTGAAGATCTCGTCGTCGCTGGGCGGGGTGCGGGTGCTGCCCGCCACCAGCCCGGCCGTCGAGGTGCGGCGCTGGACGCGTGGCAAGGCGTCCACCAGCCCCTCCTGGTCGCTGCGCGACGGCGTGCTGCGGCTCAGCGCCGACTGCACGCTCATCGTCGGCGACTGCGGCGCGCGCTACCACGTGAGGGTCCCGGCCGGGGTGCGGCTGACGATCGACTCCCCCGACGGCGTCATCCTGAACGGCCTCACCCAGGACGTCGACGTCTCCAGCGGCGACCGCATCGAGGTCAAGGACACTTCGGGCAAGCTGCGTCTGATGACCGACTCCGGCACGATCGAGGGCGACGGGCTGCGATCGTCCAGCGTGCGCGGACGCACCCTGGACGGCTCGATCTCCCTGGCCTTCGCCGCGCCGCCCGCGGACCTGGATGTGAAGTCGCGCGAGGGCGGCGTGACCGTCCGGGTGCCGAAGGACTCCTACCAGGTGAAGGTCGAGAGCCAGGACGGCTCCGAGCACTCCGACATCAAGAGCACGAAGTCCAGCTCCAGGACCATCCTCGCCCGCAGCACGTACGGGAACGTACGCGTCCTGACCCGCTGACCCCCTCCGGCCGCGCTGGCGTCTCCTCCAGCCTGTGGGCGCGCGCTGGTGTCGGGAGGCGTCAGCCGACCTCCGGCCTGTAGGGGCTTTGGGGGCGTCAGCCGACCTCCGGCCTGTAGGGGCTTTGGGAGCGTCAGCCGACCTCCGCCTCCTGCCGCGCCTCCACCGTCCGCACGGACGTCTCAGCCTGCCGCACGGCCTTCCAGAAGTACGTCGAGCTGGGCTTGCCCGCCTCGGCGTACTTCTGGGCCAGCGCCCTGGCCATCACCACCAGCCGGCGTCCGCGGAGCTGGAAGCCCGCCGCCTCCGGCACCGCGCCGAGCGCCCGGTGGTTCCAGTAGGTGGCCAGCCGCCGCCAGTGCTCGGCCTCCTTCCCATCCGTGCCGCACGCCTCGCAGGCCAGCAGGACCGCCAGCTCGTGGGCGGCCCTGGCGTCACCCCTCTCCGCCGACCGCAGCCGGAACATGCCCAGACGTCCCCAATGCAGCGGCACCCGCAGCTCCGTGGGCGAGGGCTGCCAGGACGACTGCTCGCCCGGCGCGGGCTCCAGGACGTCCCCGCCGGTCCGGGCGGCGGCCGGCGACCCGTTCCGGCGTCGCGCGGCCTCCCCCGCCTCGGCCTTGGCGGCCTGCCACAGGGCGCTGAACTCGGCGGTCAGCTCCGCCACGGACTCGATGGGCATGCCGGACTTCACCGCGATCACCTGACACACCTCGACGATGGTCCGCATCAGCAGGAAATCCGGCACTTTCTGCGACCTGCCGTTCAGCAGGTCGGACACGGTCGACTTCGGCAACGGCCGGCGCCATCTGTTTCGTTCGGGCTCTTCGGCCAAAAGGGCGAGCGCGACTTTCTCAATCCGTTTCAGCGACGGGTTTCCGCATTCGATTTCACGCAATCTGTTCAGACGTGTCACGAGCACAGCAAGGTGATCTTCACCTTGACCGACATCCTTCATGAGCCGCCCCGGTTCGGACACCGTTGTCCGGTTTAAGAGTGGAAGTGGCATTTCGAGAAGACGGGCAGGCGCCATCCTCTCGTTGCGTTGAGATAAGCAGCCATAGTGCCATAAGTCGGTCTTGTCGGGGTGCCAGGCGCATCACACACATCCGCCCCATCAGCCCTTCTCGGCCGAATCCATCCGATGCCGTCCGAATACGTCCGAGGCAAGCGCGATCACGGCCGGAACGATCAATTGCGCGGACGCGCCCCCGAGTCCCGCTGGTACTCCTACGTCAAAGAACAAGCCCGTACGGCAAGGGGACACGAATGAGCAAGACAACCCTCATCTGGTCGGCGGTCAGCGGCGCCCTGCTCGCGCTGCTCGTCGGTGTCGTCGCCGGCCTGCTCGCCACCGGGAACGGCAGCACGGTCGCGGGCGCCATCATGGCGGGCGCGACGGCCTCCGGCGGCTTCGCGGCGCTCTGGATCACCGGCACCTCGGCCGTGCACACCTGGCTGAACTCCCAGAAACCCGAGACTCCGTCACAGGACACCAGCGGCTGACCCCGCCCCACCCGTCCCGCACCCCCCTCGGCACGTCCGGCAATCGCACCCCCTCACGCCCCGGCACGTCGCACAACCGCACACCCCCGCGCTCCGGCACGTCCCGCAACGCACACCCCCGCACCCGCACCCGCACGGACGGCGAACGCACCGAGGACCGGTCGGAGACCCCGCACCGGTCCCACACTCCCCTGACCGCACATTTCCCGGACCGCGCCTCCCAGGCCCGCACTCCCCCGCCCCCCGTTCCGGTCCTGCCCGTTCCGGTCCTGCCCGTTCCGGTCCTGGTCGCGGGCGGCGGCGGGTTACGCTGGCGACCGTCCTGCACCCATTTGTCGCGAAGGCAGCACCCGGAGGCGCCCATGGCGATGCCCAGGAAGGGCTCGCGGCTCATCACGGTCGACGGCACCGCCTTCCGCTGGCGGGTCAGCCACAGACCCGCCTTCGGCGACGGCAGTTCCGCGGCCCCGCTCACCTTCGTCGTCGAACGCGACGAGGATCCCGGCCGCGTCCTGCTCGTGTCACTCCCCTGCGCCCGGCCGGACAACTGGCGGGGAGCCCGGACGATCGCGATCCGCCCGCCGCTCGTCGCCGCATGCGTCCGCCGCGCCCTCGAACAGGGCTGGACCCCCGCCCGACCGGGCCCCCGTTTCACCCTCGCCATCACCGAGGACGAACTGACCGAACTCCTGGGCGGCCCGCCCGCCTACCTGGTCCCCTTCCTCTGGGGCATGATCCCGGAAGGCGGCACCATCAGGGACCTTCCCCGTGCCAGGCAGATCTGGAGCCGCGAAAGCGCCGGCACCGATCGCACGCCGTAACCCGGCGCCCGCCGGCGGGAAATCCCGTTGCCCGCCCCCACCGTCGGCGGGCAAGGTCGAAACATGGTCGAACTACGCATCCTGGAGCCCGACGACTGGCCGCTCTGGTGCGAACTACGACTGGCCGCGCTCGCCGACGCCGGCCCCGCCTTCGGTTCCACGCTGGCCGACTGGCAGGGCGACGGCGACCGCGAGGAACGCTGGCGGGCCCGCCTGAGGATGCGCGGCTCGCACAACGTCGTCGCCTTCCTCGACGGACGCCCAGCCGGGATGGCCGGCGGAATCCCGATCGAGACGGCGGACAGCGTCGAGCTGGTGTCCATGTGGGTGAGCCCGTCCGCCCGCGGCCGGGGAGTCGGGGACCACCTGATCCGCGAGATCGAAAGATGGGCCACGTGGCGAGGGGCCAACACGCTGCGGCTTTCCGTCAAACCCGGAAACGCCCCGGCCATCGCGCTTTACACGCGTCACGATTTCCGGAACTCCGAAGAACTCCCCACCCTGGACCCGCACGGCTCCCGGGTGATGACGAAACTCCTCCCCGCCCTTCACAATCCTCGATGACGAGCTATGCGCGGCAGCCTCCGCACCAATTCAGTGGGGTCATCGAAATCCCATTGCTCGCCGTCCGGGACGCCGCCGAGCGCCGGAATCAAAGGGAAGCCACCGAAAACGCCGCGCCCATGAACGGCCTCGTACAACGCTGCCGAATCTGAGCCGGTGATCCCCTCGTACGCTTCATGTGCGACGTAGGCCAACAGCTCGAATTCCGGCCATGCCTCCTCATGACGACGCTGCATACCCCGCGAGCGAGCCCTCTTCGAGCCGGAATAATCCCTCTTGAGATCCAGATAACGCAACACCTGAGGCAGTTCGATGAGCAGGTCGGGGCAATCGGCGACGCTCTCGAACGATTCTCGCCCGAGGCTGATGAGCCAGCTCACGAAGTATTCGAAACCGTCCAGCGAACCGCTGCCGAACACGAACCAATGGGCGGCGTACAGATCCATGGTGCAACCGCGCGCCTGAACGCCCGTCCACAGGCACTGATAGTCGATCAGCTCTTCCGGAGAACGGCCGGAAAGCTCCTCCAGCAGCCACGCGAGCCGCGCGTCCTTCGTCTCGGCCGCACGGCCGGACCGCTCGATCAGTTCCCAGAAGCCGTCGACGTCCATGGCTGGCCATGCTGACATTACAGGCGAACCAGCGTAAGACCACCTGAGCCTCGAAACCGGGCAGGCACCAGGCCCACCCTCTAGTGAGCCGCCCCGCCCTGCTCCCGGCGTACCATCTCCGCGATCCACACCGGCGCGAACGGCGACGTGCACCCCGGGGACGTCGGATAGTCCTTGAGCACCTCCAGGCGCTCACCGATGCCGATCGCACGGGCGCGGTGCTCGGCGTGCTCGATCCCGATGTGAGCCAGGCAGTTGTTCATCTCCCACTGCAGCCGGTCAGGGGCGTCCTTCATCTCCGCCTCGATGACGTCGAGCAGCCCCACCAGGTCGAGCCCCTCAGGCTTCTTCGCCACGCGCTCGACGGTCAACGCCCACCCGGCGCTCGCGACCAGGGGATCGGGATCGGCCGACCAGGCCACCCGCAGCTCTTCGGCGTACCGACTCTTCTTCACCACGTAGTTCACGAGCCAGTCGCGCACCTTGGGCGTACGCGCCTGGCGCACCATCGTGTCCAGCTCGTCCCGCTCGTACGCCTTCGGACGGCAGACCAGCGTCGCCAGCAACCTCGCCGCGGTGTCGCCCGTCTCCCAGAGCCCGCGCGCGAGTTCCTGCTGCGTCTTCAGCCGCTTGGCCAGGGCGCGCAGCTTGCCGAGGTTCACGCCGTGATCGTCGCCGTGTCTCTCGTTCACCTCGCGCGCCTTTGGATCCTCCAGCGCGGCCAGCTCGGCCATCACCTCGGTCAACGTCACCCCGGCCACCTCCTCAGAAGCAGCTCCAGCCTAAACGCGTTGTGACGTACCTTGGTGTGTCTCCGTGACCGGACGGACAGAGGCTGCATGGAACAGGACCAGGCTTCGACCTGGAATGGCATCACTCTGCGCTGGACCTGTAACGACCGGCTGATCACAGGACGCGACGAAACTGGCCGGCGCCGCATGTGACGGCGCCTGACCCACAGTCCTCGAGCTGCTCGACAGGCATCCGGATCGGGTCAGCAGCGGCGGCGGAGCCGGCGGCCCCAGCCGGGGTTCAGCCATTCTGAATGATCTTCACCGCCCACTGGTTAGACTTGACTGCTCGCAATGACCGTCATGGCGGAGGCGGCATGAGTCAGATGGCTCGTCCCGGGCGTCGGTCGGCGCCGGTTACCGATCCCGACAGCGTTCTCGGGTGCTTCGCCCAGGCATTGCGTGATCTACGAGACCAGGCCGGTGTGCCCAGCTACGCGATACTGGCCCGGGAGACCAGGCGGTTGGGCTCGCCGTACTCCGAGACGTCGTTGAGGAACGCCGCCTCCGGACGCGTCCGGCCGTCATGGGACGCCGTCGAGGCGTTCATTCAGGCATGCGCAGCCTTCGCGCGGGACCACCCCCACCGGGCGCAGGAGAGTGCGAGGGACTGGAGCCTGCCAGTGCTCCTCGACCTCTGGGCGGTCCGGTGGCGCGAAGCGTCGGCCTTGGCTGAGCCCAGGGCGCCGCACGAGGCGCCCGGCCTGGCTGCTCGCCCCCGGGACACACCCGGCAACCTGCCATCGGCGCTGACAGGGTTGGTGGGCAGAGGGCGGGAACTCGCTCAGGGCGCCAGGCTGCTGCTGACGTCTCGCCTGGTGACCCTGACTGGAGTCGGCGGCGTTGGCAAGACCAGCGTGGCGTTGCGCCTGGCGGACGAGGCGGCAGGCTGGTTCCCTGACGGAGTGTGGCTCGTGGAACTGGCCGAGCTCACTGAGCAGACGATGGTCAGCAGTGCCATCGCCTCCGTCGTCGGCGTCCAGCCCAACGCCGGGCAGGAGCCGTTGGAGGCCATGGCGGCGGCGCTCGGCGGTCGACGGGTCCTACTGGTGCTGGACAACTGCGAGCACCTGCTCGATGCGACCGCCGCCGTGACCCGATCGCTGTTGCGCGCCGTACCCGACTTACGCGTCCTTGCCACCAGCCGGCAACCGCTGGATGTAACCGGGGAATGTGTGCTGGCGATCGGTCCACTCCCGCTGCCGGCGGAAACCGGCGCGGGCTCAGCAGCCGTTGACCTTTTCCTGGGGCGTGCCCGGGCCGTCCTGCCAGGCTTCCGTCTGACCGCGGAGAACCGCGCCGCTGTGGTCGACGTGTGCCGGCTGCTGGACGGGCTGCCGCTGGCGCTGGAACTCGCCGCACGCCGCCTGCGCACTCTTTCTGCCAAGGACCTGCTCGAACGGCTCGACCAGCGTTTCCTCCTGCTCGGCTCGGCGGGCGCCGAACGTACGGCGCATCCGCGGCATAGGACGCTATCGGCGGTCTTCGACTGGAGCTACGAGCTGTGCTCGTCAGCCGAACGAACGGCGTGGGAACAACTGTCCGCAACCGCGGGCGGCGTGTCCCTGGCTGATGCCGAAGCCCTCTGCGCCGACGGAAGTCCCGGCTCGCACACCGCGTTCGAGGCTATCGCCGGGCTCGTCGACAAATCCCTGCTCCGGCGGGTCGAGACCCAGGGACGGACCCGGCTGCACCTGCTGGAGACGGTCCGGCTCTACGGACAGGAGCGGTCGGCCTCCTCCGGACGGGAGCACGAGGCCCAGCGCCGCCATCAGGACCACTATCTCGGGCTGGCACGACTCGCGGAGGAGGAGTACGCCACACCACGACAGGCAGAGTGGCTCGTACGGCTCACGGAAGAGAACGCCAACCTCCGGCAGGCCCTCACTCACGTACCGGCCGAGGACGAGCCGCTCGACACCCTCCTGGAGGGCGCCTACGCCCTGTGGCTGTACTGGGTGGCCGGCGGGAAAGTCGGCGAAGGCGCCCACTGGATGCGCCGGCTGGCCAGGCGTTACCCCCAGCCGCCCCGTGCCGACCTGGCCCTCGCCTGGTGCCGGGTGCAGTGGTGCACCGCGTTCGTCCTGCTGTTGCACGGCGACCACGGCGCTGCCGACCGCGTGCTCGGTCGCATCGAGCCGGTCGTCGTCCGCGAAGGCGACGGATGGGCCGGCATTCGCGCGGCCCTCCACCAGCTGCGGGGGTTGTTCGCCCTGATTCTTGGCGACATCGAGCAGATCGAGAAGCACTCGTCGGCAGCTCTGCGGATCGAGGGGCACCGGCCCGGCCAGCTGATTGGTCAGCAGGCGTTGGCGCAGCTCGGGATAGCCTCGTCGCTTCGCGGCGCCCGGGAGGACGCCCGTGGCTTCTTCCGGCAGGCGCTGGAGCTTTCCGAGGCGTGCGGGGAGACCTGGCACCGCTCCTACCTGCGCTGGACGCTCGCCATCGAGTGCGCGGAGGCCGGCCGGCTCGAGGAGGCCACCGCCCTGCTGTGGCGCAGCCTGAACTTCAAGCAGCGGCTCGGTGACCGGCTCGGAGCCGCCACGGTGAGCGAGACACTCGCCGGCGTCCTGGCCCAGCGCGGGGAGCCCCGCGTGGCGGCGCTGCTGCTCGGGGCCGCGCACAGCGCATGGAAACCGGCCGGGGCTCCGCAGATGCGGGGTATGTCGCACCTGATGCACGACCGGGACCGCAACATCAGCCGGATCCAACGGATGCTCGGTGACGCGTCCTTCCAGAAGGAGTACCGCAACGGCGAGTGCCTGGGCCTCACGAACGTGCTGGCCACGCTGAGCGACGACCGGGCGTAGGCGGACCGTCCGTTCGATTCCGCAATTCCGCAGGGAATCCGCTGCCTCGTCGCAAAGCCGGTCCCAGGCCGCCGCGAGCTTCCAGAATTGAGGAATCTCGCGGGAGAACGCGTGGCGGAGGGAGCCGCACATCAGGGCCGACGTCGCCCGGCACGGCGGTCCTTCAACCATCGACCCCGTCCGGCCACGTCGTGAACAAGGGGGGCGCCATGGCGGTCGGGCCGGGCGACGCACTCAGGCACCGCGCGAGGAGGCGCCGAATCCGTCAAGTGGAGGGGGACGAATCGCGCGATTCCGGCGGCGCGGGAATGAGTGCCTGGCCGCTGCGGTGACACGGCGGGCCGCACAGGCCTCGCCGGGCGTCCCCTCTGATCCGCATGCCATCCCGGGGGCGCCGGCCCAGGCCGGGGTGAACCACGCCAGGTGACACGACGCTGCAGACGCGTGATCGAGCCGGACGCGATATGAGCCCGCGAAACCACCTGTCACCAGGCGAGCAGGTTTTTCGAAGTAAACAAAGGGACGCATATGGATATCACGAATATTGTGGAATACGCCATGACTGCGGTGACGGAGGTGGCGCGTAGCGCGGCCGGCACTGTCGCCGCCCAGGCGGTTGCCGGGCTCGTCCGCACCAAGCTCTCTCAGAGCGAGGCGTTCCAGGAACTGCTGAAAAACCCGGAAAACCCCGAGCTCCGCAACCGCACCGCGGAAGAGCTGGCAATCGAGGTGGAGCAGGATCCCGATTTCGAGCGCGCACTGCGCCGGGCGCTCAACGCTGTGGCCCGGGAGTCGGCGCCATCGATCCACCACGGCGTCACCGTCGGAAGCGTCAAGGGAAAAGGTAACAAGTTCGCCGGACGCGACATCACGGAGACGACGAAGAAGAGCACCACCAAGATCGGCAGCTTCTGGATCGTGGGCATCACAATAATCCTGCTGGCCGGCGGTGGAATCTACCTGTATTCCAGCGGCGGATTCGGCGGCTCGTCCTCGCAGGCCGAGAATCGAGCTTCGGAGTTCGCCGGCGCCATCACCGCCGGCGATCTGAACAAGGCCTGCGACATGCTCACGGCGGAGGCGTCGCGAAAGCTGAAGAGAGAGGACGACCCGAATACCTGCGGCATCAACTTCGCCTACGCGCTCCTCCAGGCGAACCTGAAGTGGGACAAGGAGGAAGGGAGCCCGGCACTCCTGACCACGATGGTACGGACCGCCTTCGCGGGCGAAGAGCGGATACGCATCGTGGACGACGCGCCCACGGGCAGGGTCATCGTCGAGTACGAGTTCGAACAGGGAGGGGAGATGAGAGTCGACCTGGTCGAAGAGCGCGGCGAATGGCGCGTCGACGACGCAGGACTTTCGGGCCTCAGCATCTACGACCCGACCCCGCAGCCGTCCAACTGAAAGCGCCGATATCGCTCAGGCCGCTGGGGCGCCCGCCGAGTGCAGCTGATCGGCTCATGAGGTTCCGCCCCTTAGCGTTGGCGGAGGAACCGATCGTCATCCCCTACACGCGTACGTCATGCTGCATGAAGGCACCTCGGTCGAGCAGCCCGCGGAACACCTCGGCACGCCGCCCCCTCTGCGGGCACGCCACGAGAATGCCCGACTCCCACGACCGTGCCCGTTCCGTCCGCGCGAAGCTCTCCCGGAACAGTGAGCGTCAGGCTCACGACCACAGGACGGCGAACCCCGCCTCAGCCGACCGGCAGGCGGGGTTCTCGCACGTCAGGGGCTACTTGAGGAGCTGGCGGGCCATCACCATGCGCTGGATCTGGTTGGTGCCCTCGTAGATCTGGGTGATCTTGGCGTCGCGCATCATGCGTTCCACCGGGAAGTCCTTCGTGTACCCGTACCCACCCAAGAGCTGGACCGCGTCCGTGGTGATCTCCATGGCGGCGTCCGAGGCGGCGCACTTGGCGGCGCTCGACAGGAACGTCAGGTCCTTCTGCGGCCGGCCGTGCATCGCCAGCTCGCTCTTTGCGGCCGCGCGGTACGTCAGCTGCCTGGCCGCCTCCAGCTTCATCGCCATGTCGGCGATCATGAACTGCAGCCCCTGGAAGTCGCCGATCGGGCGGCCGAACTGCTTGCGTTCCTTGACGTAGCCGATCGCGTAGTCGAGGGCGCCCTGGGCGATGCCCAGCGCCTGGGCGGCGATGGTGACGCGGGTGTGGTCGAGGGTGGCGAGGGCCGTCTTGAAGCCGGTGCCGGGCTCGCCGATCATGCGGGACGCCGGGATGCGGACGTTCTCCAGGATCACCTGGCGGGTCGGCGAGGCCTTGATGCCGAGTTTCTTCTCCTTCGGCCCGAAGGAGACGCCTTCGTCGGACTTCTCCACCACGAAGGCGGAGATGCCCCGGGCGCCGGCGGACGGGTCCGTCACGGCCATCAGCGTGTAGTACTCGGAGACGCCGGCGTTGGTGATCCACATCTTGGTGCCGTTGAGCACGTAGTGGTCGCCGTCGAGAACCGCGCGGGTCTTCATGGCGGCGGCGTCGGAGCCCGCCTCCGGCTCGGACAGCGCGTACGAGAACATGGCCTCGCCCCTCGCGACCGGCGCCAGGTAACGCTGCTTGAGCTCCTCGGACGCCGAGAGCAGCAGCGGCACGGTGCCCAGCTTGTTCACGGCGGGGATGAGCGAGGACGACGCGCAGGCCCGCGCGACCTCCTCGATGACGATCACCGCGGCCAGCGCGTCCGCCCCGGCGCCCCCGTACTCCTCGGGAACGTGCACGGCGTGCAGGTCGGCGGCGACGAGCGCCTTGTAGACGTCCCAGGGGAACTCTTCGGACTCGTCGGCGGCCGCGGCCTGCGGCGCGATCTTCTCGTCGGCCAGGGCGCGGACCGTCTCCCTGAGCATGTCGTGCTCTTCGGCGGGCGCATAGAGAGGGAAGCTCATGCCTAGATACTAGGACGTCCGAGCACTTTGTTACCAGCTAGTACGGTTTGCGAACAGACGCAGGTGGCACGAAGGAGGTAGCGAAGGCCGGTAGCATGCCTGGCGATCGAAAGGAGCTCGCTCGTGCCATATCGCCTCACGGTGATCGGGACCGGATACCTGGGCATCACGCATGCGTCCTGCATGGCGGATCTCGGATTCGAAGTCCTTGGCCTCGACATTGACGCGGACAAGATCCGCCGGCTGAACAACGGTGAGCTCCCCATCCACGAGCCCGGGCTGGAACCCGTGCTCCGCCGTGGGCTCGACTCCGGACGCCTTCGCTTCACCAGCTCCTACGAGGAGGTCGCCGCCTTCGGCGACGTGCACTTCGTCTGCGTCGGCACACCGCAGAAGAAGGGCGAGTACGCCGCGGACGTGTCGTACATGGACAGCGCCATCGAGTCGCTCGCGCCGCTTCTCGACCGCGAGTGCCTGGTCGTCGGCAAGTCCACCGTGCCGGTCGGCACCGCCGAGCGCATGGCCGACAAGCTCGCCCGCCTGTCGCCGGCCGGCGTCGGCGTCGAGCTGGCGTGGAACCCGGAGTTCCTGCGCGAGGGCTTCGCGGTGGAGGACACCCTCCACCCCGACCGCATCGTGCTCGGCGTGCGCTCGGAGCGGGCCGAGAAGGTGCTGCGCGACGTGTACGCGCCGCTCGGGGACGTCCCGTTCGTGGTGACCGACTTCGCGACGTCGGAGCTGGTCAAGACGGCGGCCAACGCCTTCCTCGCCACCAAGATCTCCTTCATCAACGCCATGGCCGAGGTCTGCGAGGCCGCGCACGCCGACGTCAAGCAGCTGTCCGAGGCGCTCTCGTACGACGACCGCATCGGCGGGCGCTTCCTCAACGCCGGGCTCGGCTTCGGCGGCGGCTGCCTGCCCAAGGACATCAGGGCCTTCATGGCACGGGCCGGCGAGCTGGGGGCCGACCAGGCGCTGACGTTCCTGCGCGAGGTCGACGCGATCAACATGCGCCGCCGCGCCCGCATGGTCGACCTGGCCAGGGAGCTGGCGGGCGGCTCGTTCCACGGGTGCACGGTCGGCGTGCTGGGCGCGGCCTTCAAGCCGAACTCGGACGACATTCGCGACTCCCCCGCCCTGGACGTCGCCGTGACGATCGGCCACCAGGGCGGACAGGTCACCGTCTACGACCCGATCGCGCTCGACAACGCTCGTAAGGCTCACCCGGAGCTGAACTACGGCGAGTCGGCCGTCGAGGCGGTCCGCGGGGCGCACGTGGTGCTGCTGCTGACGGAGTGGAAAGAGTTCCTGGAGCTCGATCCGGAGGAGCTGGGCGCGGTGGTCGCGACCCGGCGCATCGTCGACGGCCGCAACGCGCTCAACTCCGAGGTGTGGCGCTCGGCCGGCTGGCACTACCGGGCGCTCGGCCGCCCGTAACCCCGCCGAGGCACCTCTCCGAACGCCCGGGACCCCTCACCACGGGGAACCGGGCGCCCGGAAAGTCCGGTCTGCCCCTGGACGGCCCTGAGTTGCCTGCTCAGAGCTCCGCGGCCTCGGCGCGCAGCTTCTCACCCTTGGCGTACGCCTGCTCCTTGAGACGCCCCTGGAACTCCTCCATGCGCTCACGCAGCCCGGCGTCGGACGCCCCGAGGATGCGGACGGCCAGCAGCCCCGCGTTGCGCGCGCCCCCGACCGCCACCGTGGCCACCGGCACCCCGGCCGGCATCTGGACGATCGACAGCAGGGAGTCCATCCCGTCGAGGTACTTCAGCGGCACCGGCACCCCGATCACCGGCAGCGGCGTCACCGAGGCCAGCATGCCGGGCAGGTGCGCCGCCCCGCCGGCCCCCGCGATGATCACCCGGATGCCGCGCGAGGCCGCCTGCCGGCCGTACTCGATCATCTCGACCGGCATGCGGTGGGCCGAGACGACGTCGGCCTCGAACGGCACCCCGAACTCCGCCACGGCCTCGGCCGCGGCCTTCATCACGGGCCAGTCGGAGTCCGACCCCATGACGATGCCGATTCGCTCTGTCACGTGTACTCCCCGGTCATGAGGTAGACGGCGGCGTGGCGGGCGCGGGCGCGCACCTTGTCGAGGTCGGCGCCCAGGGCCGTGACGTGGCCGATCTTGCGGCCCGGACGCACTTCCTTGCCGTAGAAGTGCAGCTTGATGCCGGGGTCGTGGGCCAGCACGTGCTCGTAGCGCTTGAACAGGTCGGGGTCGTCGCCGCCCAGCAGGTTGGCCATGACGACGACCGGGGCGGTCATCGCGGGCGAACCGAGCGGCAGGTCGAGCACGGCCCGCAGGTGCTGCTCGAACTGGGACGTGGTGGAACCCTCGATCGTCCAGTGGCCGCTGTTGTGGGGGCGCATGGCCAGTTCGTTCACCACGAGGCCGTCGGCGGTCTGGAACAGCTCCACCGCCAGCAGCCCGGTCACGCCCAGCTCGTGGGCGATCTTCAGGCCGATGCGCTGGGCGACGGCGGCCTCCTCGGGGTCCATGCCGGGGGCGGGGGCGATCACCTCGACGCAGATGCCGTCCTGCTGCACGGTCTCCACGACCGGGTAGCTGACGCCCTGCCCGTGGGGCGAGCGGGCCACCAGCACCGCGAGCTCGCGCTCGAACGGCACGAACGCCTCGGCCATCAGCTCGACGCCGGTGGCGAACGCCTCGGCCACGTCGTCGGGGGTGCGGCAGACCCACACGCCGCGCCCGTCGTAGCCGCCGCGCACCGACTTCAGCACGACCGGCCAGCCGTGCTCGTCGGCGAACGCCGCGACGTCCGCCGCCGAGGCGACCCGGGCCCAGGCGGGGCAGGGCACGCCGACGGCGGTCAGCCGTTCGCGCATGACGGCCTTGTCCTGGGCGTGCACGAGCGCGTCGGCGCCCGGGTGCACGGCGTGGCCGTCGGCGATCAGGGCCCTGATGTGCTCGGTCGGCACGTGCTCGTGGTCGAACGTGATCGCGTCGCAGCCCTGGGCGAACGCCCGCAGGTCGGCCAGGTCGCGGTAGTCTCCGACCTGGGTGTCGACGATCACTCGTGCGGCGCTCTCCCCGGGGGCGGCGGCCAGCACCCGCAGCTCGACCCCGAGCGCGATGGCCGGCGACTGCGTCATCCGGGCGAGCTGACCGGCGCCGACGATGCCGACGACCGGCCCGATGGGACTGTAGGAACTCACGTGAGGTGAGCTTACCGGGACGGAACGACTACCTCGCCGTTGTCAACTCACGCCCTCCCGCCGCGGCACCCCGCCGTCGTCAACCGGCGCGTCCCCGGCGCAGCCCGAGCGTCCTGATCCGGTTGCCCGTGCCGACCAGGCTGGCCATCACCACCAGATCCGTGCGCCCTTCCTGGTACGTGAGCCGCAGGGCGTCGAACACCAGGACGGAACCGGCGGCCACCGGGATCGCGAGGGTGCGCGTGCCGAACAGCTCGACGTCGGCGCGGTTCGCGGTGACGTCCTTGAGCAGCCCGCGCAGCGGATCCCCCGCCGGGAAGCGCACGCCCGCCACCCCGGCCGGGTCGGTGAGGTACGTCAGATGCCGCTGCGGCACCAGCCGTGCCTGTCTGACCAGCGACGACGGCGCCTCGGCGGCCTCCCGCGCCGGCTCGCCGGGCACCGGGACCGGCCCCGCGCCCAGCCGCCAGCGGCCGTCCTCCAGGAAGAACAGGTAGTACGCGGGCGACGGCTCGCGGGCCAGCGCGGCGAACCAGTCGCCCGCGTCGGGCAGCACGTAGACGGGGTCGGCTGGACGGGCTGGACGGCCGTTCCGGGTCGCCTCGCAGGCACGGCCGTCCAGCGTCCGCTCCGCCCACGTGGTCAGCTCCCGTACGGCGGCGCAGTCCCGCCGCTGCCGGGCCCCGTCGAGCTGCCGGAGCAGCGAGAACGCCTGCTCGGCGGTCGCCGGGTCGACCCGTGGCGCGGCTGCCGGGGCAGGCGTGCGGTCCTCCTGGAGCACCGGGGCGCCGCCGGTCGCGCCACAGCCCGCGGCGAGCAGGGCCAGGACCAACGCGAGCAGTCGAAGCGGCACAGGTGGCTCCCGGGAGGGCGGCCGTCTGGAGCGGCAGGTCCGACGTCGCGGGCGGGCCCGCGATCTGAACGGCAGCGTAATGCCGATCTTTCAGAAATGCCGCCCATAAGGCGATATTTCTAGAAGTGGTCTTTGCGGGGTATGTTCGGCCCTCTGACACCGGCCGTACGACATCGCCGGTACGCTGAGGTGGTCAGTCTCGACGAGGGAAAGGACCGAGCGCGGACGTGGAGTTTGCCAAGCGCCTCTACCAGCGGTTCGAGTCCCTGGTTCACGAACTGGCCAAATTCGGGAGCATCGGGGCCGTCGCCTTTCTGCTCGACACGGGTGTCTACAACCTCTTCCTGCTCGGCTTCGAGTGGGGCCCCCTCACCTCCAAGGTGCTCGCCACCACGCTCTCGGCGACCTTCGCCTACCTGGGCAACCGCTTCTGGACCTTCCGCCACCGCGAGCAGAGCGGCCTCGGCCGCGAATACTTCCTGTTCTTCCTGCTCAACGGCGTCGCCCTGCTGTTCGGCCTGCTGGTGATCGGCTTCACCAAGTACACCCTCCACCTGCACGACGGCCTGAGCCTGAACATCGCCAACTTCGCCGGCGTCGGCCTCGGCACGCTGTTCCGCTACTGGTCGTACAAGAAGTGGGTGTTCCTGGAGGCCACCGAGCCGATCCCGGTGGAGCTGCCGGAGATCAGGCAGGACCGCTGACCACGCGGTTCCTGCTGTCCTCCTCGGCCGGGCGCAGGAAGATGGCGAACGTCGCCGGCCGGCGGCGCACCAGTTCCAGCCGTCCGCCGTCCGCGGCGGCCAGCGCGCGGGCGAGGGTGAGCCCGAGGCCGGTGCCACCGCCGCCGCTGACGTTCCGTTCGAAGATCTTGGGTGCGATCTCGTCGGCGATGCCGGGGCCCTCGTCGGCGACCTCGATCACGATGTAGTTGTCGCCGCAGGTGCTGGTGACGGTGACCGTGCCGCCGCCGTGGCGCAGGGAGTTCTCCAGCAGCGAGGCGATCACCTGGCCGAAGCCGCCGGTGGTGGCCATCGCCTTCAGGCCGCGGGTGCCGTCGAGGTGCAGCGTGCGGCCCGCCTCGCGGAAGACCGGCTCCCACTCGGTGATCTGCTGGATGAGCACCTCGTCGATGGCGACGGGCTCGGCCTGGGCGTGGCGCTGGCGGCGGGCCGCCGCGAGCAGCTCGTCGATCACCGCGGTCAGGCGCTCGGCCTGCACGATGGCCGCCTCGCCCTCCTCGCGGACGACCTCCGGCTCGTTCGAGGCGGCGACGATCTCCTCCAGGCGCATGGTCAGGCCGGTCAGGGGCGTGCGGAGCTGATGGGAGGCGTCGGTGGCGAACTCGCGTTCGCGGGTGAGCAGGTCGGAGATGCGGGTGGCGCTGCGGTCGAGCACCTGGGCCACGCGGTCCAGCTCGGGGATGCCGTAGCGGTGCTTGCTGGGCCGCGCGTCGCCCGACCCCAGCCGCTCGGCGATCTTCGCCAGGTCCTGCAGGGGCAGCGTCAGCCTGCGTGACTGGACGACGGCCAGGCTGACGGCCACCGCGAGCGCCGCGACGGCCAGCGCCACGATCAGCAGCAGCCTGGCCCGGACGTCGCGC
This sequence comes from Nonomuraea sp. NPDC003560, assembly GCF_042878785.1. Taxonomy (NCBI): domain Bacteria; kingdom Bacillati; phylum Actinomycetota; class Actinomycetes; order Streptosporangiales; family Streptosporangiaceae; genus Nonomuraea; species Nonomuraea sp. NPDC003560. The sequence continues at coordinate 830,175 of NZ_JBIAOF010000003.1, forward strand.
TCGACCTGATCCCGGTCACGACTTATCCGGACGTAGACCCCGGTGTTGGTCTGGGCGTCCTCGGTCATCAGGTGACCCGACGCCGGCGCGGTGCCGACGACGGTCACCCGCAGAGGGGTTCCGCGTTCCCAGATCTGGATGTACCTGCCCGGGTACTTCTGCTCCAGTTGTTGCGGGTCGAGCGGGGTCTCCTGGACCCGGGCGTACTCGACCTCGCCCACGAGACGTTTGGCTTCCGCCCCGAGCTCCTGAGCCGCCTCGTCGACGATCAGACGGCTGACCACGACGCCCAGGGGGACCCCCAGCAACAGGACCGCGATGACCGCGACGACCAGTGTGGAGGAGAGCAGTCGACGGCGCATGCGCCTACTCGCGTTCGAACCGGAAGCCGACTCCCCGGACCGTCGTGATGTATCGGGGCTTGGCGGCATCGTCGCCGAGTTTGCGGCGCAGCCAGGAGATGTGCATGTCGAGGGTCTTGGTCGAACCCCACCAGTTGGTGTCCCACACCTCGCGCATGATCTGCTCCCGGGTGACGACCTTGCCGGCGTCGCGGACCAGGACCCGCAGCAGGTCGAACTCCTTGGTCGTCAGGTGCAGCTCCTTCTCCCCCATCCAGGCGCGGCGGGAGTCGGCGTCGATGCGGACCCCCTGCACGACCGGGGTCTCGGAGGTGCCGCGCCGCAGCAGCGCGCGCACCCGGGCGAGCAACTCGGCCAGCCGGAACGGCTTGGTCACGTAGTCGTCGGCGCCGGCGTCGAGGCCGACGACGGTGTCCACCTCGTCGACGCGGGCCGTGAGTATCAGAACCGGGGTGCCGTGCCCCTCGGCACGGATCCGGCGGGCGACCTCCAGACCGTCCATCTCTGGCAGCCCGAGGTCGAGAACGATGAGGTCGATGCCGCCCGACAGGGCCCTCTCCAGGGCCTGCGGGCCGTCGGGGCTCACCTCTACCTGATAGCCCTCGCGGCGTAGCGCACGCGCGAGTGGCTCGGAGATCGAGGTGTCATCCTCGGCGAGAAGTACGCAGGTCATGAAGCGATCGTAGGACCTTAGGCGATCGTTTCCCGGGCACAGCGCGCGGTTTGACTTGTCGTTGACCTATCCATTGACCTGGGCAAACGAAGCTAAATAAGGGTTAGTCGTGATTAAATTACCGCGATTATCGAGGGGAAAACACAAAGCGCTCCAGGCTTTCCCATCACACCACGTACGCCCGCATCCGCGGGACGCGTCGCGCCCGGCGCGGCGCCCGGAGCGTGATACCCCGATCCGGGCGCCGGAATGCCTGGTACGTGCCGTTCAGAGCCAGCTCGACCGGACGGAGGCCGCCGGGCCGCCGGCCGGGGCGGTGCCGAGCTCGCCGGCGCGCACCCGGTCGAGCAGGCGGCGGACGGTGTCGACGATCTCGGGGGCGGTCTCCCGCAGGCTCGCCGCGTCGTCCGCGCCGACCTCGGCGGGATCGACGCCCGACTGCCGCAGCACGCCGTCGAGGTCGGCCAGCCGCTCCCCCAGCCACTTCAGCGGCTCGGCCGACAGCTCCTCGTCGAACACCCGCCGGTCGGGCTCCCAGCCGCTGGAGCCCGGGTGGTGGTGCGTGCGGTCGAAGCTGCCCGGCGTGCCGTCGACCGACTCCAGCAGGTCGACCCGCCAGATGAGCTGATCGACGACGATCGGACGGGCCGAGTAGATCGACCCCTTGAGCTCGCCCGGCGCGAGCCTGCGGATCTCCAGGCGCACGCCGTGCTCGGCGCCCTCCTGGTGCTCTCCCGGGTCGGGGTCGACGAAGTACAGGTCGCCGACGGCCACGCCGATGCGCTCGAAGCCGAAGAGATAGAGCATGGAGACCACTCCCTCACAGGTGTCCTGGGCTCGCCTCCCCCAGTATCCGTCAGGCCGCCGTGGGCGGCCCGTGAGCTGGGCGGCGGGAATGACGACGGCCCCGCTGCCCGGGCGGGCGGCGGGGCCGGAGAGAACGGGGGGCTCTAGTCGTCGACGGACTGGGGCTCGGCGTAGCGGGCGAGGTAGAGCTGCTCGCCCAGGCTGCGCATCAGGCCCAGCTCGGTCTCCAGGTAGTCGATGTGCTCCTCCTCGTCCTCGAGGATGTCCTCGAAGATGCGGGCGGAGGTGATGTCGCCCTTCTCCCGCATCAGCTGGATCGCCGGGCGCAGCCGTTCGACCACTGCCAGCTCGACCTCCAGGTCGGCCTTGAGCTGCTCCTCGACGGTCTGGCCGATGTGCAGCGTGCCGAGGCGCTGGTAGTTGGGCAGCCCTTCGAGGAACAGGATGCGGTCGGTCAGCCGTTCGGCGTGGCGCATCTCCTCGAAGGACTCGTCGCGCGTGTGCTTGGCCAGCTTGGTGTATCCCCAGTTCTCCTGCATCTTCGCGTGCAGGAAGTACTGGTTGATCGCCGTGAGCTCGGCGGTCAGCTGTTCGTTGAGGAGTTCGATGATCTGCTTGTCGCCCTGCATGAACGGGCCCCTCGTCACGGTGCGGCTATGCGGTCGTCAGTTCTTCAGACTGCTTCAGGATCGCACAGATCTTCCGTACACAACGGGCACAGTCCCCACCGGCCCCAGTGGTGTCGCGAATCTGTTTCGCGCTCTTCGCCCCGGAGGCGATGCAGTCGTGGACCTCGTTCTCGGTCACAGCACGACAAATGCATACATACATCCGGGGACAGGCCTCTCAAGCGAGCAGGAAGGGGACGCCTTTAGGTTAGGCACACCTAAGATAGCTCACTTCGGTAAGGCTTGCCTATGTTAGAGGCGTCACATTCACCTGACCCCGCAGGTCAGTGGCCCCTCGCCCGCCACTCCTCCAGGTGCGGCGCCTCCGCCCCGATGGACGTGGAGTCCCCGTGGCCGGTGTGCACGACCGTCTCGGGCGGCAGGGACAGCAGCCGCCCGGCGATCGACTCGATGATCGTGTCGAACGACGAGTACGACCGCCCGGTCGCCCCCGGCCCGCCCTTGAACAGCGTGTCGCCGCTGAACAGCACGCCCGCGTCCGGCACGTGCAGGCAGACCGCGCCCGGCGAGTGGCCCGGCGTGTGCAGCACCTCCAGGGCCACCCCGCCCACCGTGATCTTCTCGCCGTCGGCCAGCGGCGTGTAGGCCACCTCCGGCCCGTACACCTGCTCCCAGAGCACCTGGTCGGCCGGGTGCAGCAGGATCGGCGCGCCGGTCAGCTCGGCCAGCCGGGCGGCGGCGTTGACGTGGTCGTTGTGGGCGTGGGTGCACACGATGGCCTTGACCCGGCGGCCGCCGGCCCGCGCGGCGATGGCGTCCGCGTCGTGCGCGGCGTCGATGATCACGACCTCGCGCGCGTCGCCGACCAGCCAGACGTTGTTGTCGACCTCCCAGGTGCCGCCGTCGAGCGAGAACGTGCCGGAGGTGATGACGCGGTCGATCATCAGAGCACCACCACCGAGCGCAGCACCTCGCCGCGGTGCATCTTGGCGAACGCCTCCTCGACCTGGTCGAGCCCGATCGTCTCGGTGACGAACCGGTCGAGCGGCAGCCGGTTCTGCAGGAACAGGTCGATCAGCATCGGGAAGTCCCGCGAGGGCAGGCAGTCGCCGTACCAGGACGACTTCAGCGCGCCGCCGCGGCCGAACACGTCGAGCAGCGGCAGCTCCAGCCGCATCTCCGGCGTCGGCACGCCCACCAGGACCACCGTGCCGGCCAGGTCGCGGGCGTAGAACGCCTGCTCGTACGTCTCCGGCCGGCCGACCGCATCGATCACCACGTCCGCGCCGAACCCGCCGGTCAGGTCGCGGATCGCCTCGACCGGGTCGTTCTCCCGCGAGTTGACCGTGTGCGTGGCGCCGAACCCGCGGGCCCACTCCAGCTTGCGGTCGTCCACGTCGACGGCGATGATCCGGGACGCCCCCGCCAGCGACGCCCCGAGGACCGCCGCGTCGCCGACTCCGCCGCAACCGATCACGGCCACGCTGTCGCCGCGCGTCACGCCGCCGGTGTTGATCGCCGCGCCGATGCCGGCCATCACGCCGCAGCCCAGCAGGCCCGCGACCTGGGCCGGCGCCTCGGCCGACACCTTGGTGCACTGGCCGGCCGCCACCAGCGTCTTCTCCAGGAACGCGCCGATGCCGAGCGCGGGCGACAGCTCGGTGCCGTCCTTGAGCGTCATCTTCTGGGTGGCGTTGTGGGTGGCGAAGCAGTACCACGGCCGGCCGCGCAGGCAGGCGCGGCACTGGCCGCACACCGCGCGCCAGTTGAGGATCACGAAGTCGCCGGGCGCCAGCCCGGCGACCCCGTCGCCGACGGCCTCGACCGTGCCCGCGGCCTCGTGGCCGAGCAGGAAGGGGAAGTCATCGTTGATCCCGCCCTCGCGATAGTGCAGGTCGGTGTGGCAGACCCCGCAGGCCTGCACGTTCACCACCGCCTCGCCCGGCCCGGGGTCGGGGACGACCACCGTCTCCAGCGAAACTTCCTGGCCCTTACCGCGGGCGATCACGCCCTGCACTTCGTACGGCATGGCAGCCATCTTGTGTCAGGAGGATGATCTCCGCAAGACATAGGGCTGGACCACGCCGAGCCCTCTTGCCGGCCGCCTCCTGATCTTGTGCACCTCGATCCCGTCCGGCGCTCCGGCCAGGCCCTCGGCCAGCTCGGAGTCGACCAGGATCGTGCCCGGCCGGGCGATGGCCGTGAGCCGGGCGGCCAGGTTGACGGTGGTGCCGAACACGTCGCCCATCATGGGCACGACCGGCCCGTACGCCATGCCGATGCGCAGCTCCAGGCTGTCGGCGAGGTCGAGGGCGATCGCCGCGGCCTGGGCCGGGGCGGGCGCGGTGAACAGCACCTCGTCGCCGAGCGTCTTGACCAGCCGCGCGCCGTGCGCGGCCACCACGTCGGCGGCGCGCGACTCGAAGCCCTCGACCAGCGAGGCCAGCGCCCGCTCGTCCAGCTCGCGCGAACGCCGGGTGAAGGAGACCAGGTCGGCGAAGCCGACGGCGATCGACACGCGGGCCGGCCCCCGCTCGTCCTGGTCGTCGGCGACGGCCAGCAGGCGGGTGCCGGCGGCGGCGAGCTGGGCCCGCCACACATGCACCAGCAGGTGCTCGAAGTCGGGCAGGAGGGCCTTGGCCGTGTCGAGGACGCCGTGCAGGTCGGCGTCGGTGCGCGAGTCCGGGACCATCGTGCCGATCACGATCTCGGCCTGCCACTGCGCCAGCCGGGCGGTGGTCTGGCCGAGCGCGCGGGCCATACGGATGACGGTCTGCTCGTCGAGCAGGCCGCCGTCGATCAGGCTGCGCACCCGGCGCAGCGCGGCCACGTCGGCGTCGCTGAACGCCACGGCGTCGTCGGGGAACTGGGCGAAGCCGAGCGCCCGCCAGATGCGCTGGGCGAGCTCCTGCGACACCCCGGCCCCGGCCGCGACCTGCGCGCGGGTGTGGCGGGCCGGCATGCCGACGAGCGTGCGCTCGATCTGCTCGGCGGTCGGCCTGCCGGGCGGTTGGGTGGCGTTCACGATCAGCAGGCTACGCCACCCTCAGTGGCCGTCGATCTCTCCGTCGGACGCGTCCTCGACCAGCTTGAACAGGTCCATGCGCACGTCCTGGATGCGCGGGATGTCGCGCAGGACGATCTGGCCGCGCTCGCCCGCGGACTCGACGGTCAGCGTGCCGCAGCCGAGCATGCGCTCCAGGAACGTCTGGTCGGAGCTGACGGTGTTGACCTTGGCCATCGGGATCTCGTCGGTGGACTTGTTGAGCACGCCCATGCTGATCGTGAACCGGTGGGTCGTCAGGACGTACCCGGTGTTCTTCCACTGCAGGTAGGGCACGAACGAGAAGATCGTCAGCAGGATCACGGCGATGACGACGACGGCGATCCTGCCGTAGGAGGTGACGCTCTCCCCCCACGCGGTGGGGAAGAAGTAGAGGGCCGCACCCGCTGCCGCGGCGATGAGGATCAGCGCGAAGAACGGGCCGACAAGGCGCTTCCAGTGGGGATGGAAGGATCGGACGCGCTGCTCACCCTGCGTCAGATGGTGGTCGGGAAGGGTCATGCCGCACATGCTGCCACCAACCCGGCCGAGCGGCTACGCCCTTGCTCATCGGGCGGCCCGCACGTGCACGACGTCTCCGGCGCCCAGCGTGTAGCGCTCGCCGCCGGACTCCACCTGAAGGTGGCCGAACCCGTCGATGCCGGTGGCCCGCCCGGTCAGCACCTGCTCGCCCGGCAGCTCCACCCGGACGTCGCGGCCGACCGTGGCGCTGACGGCGAGGTAGGCGGCGCGCAGCCCGGCGGCCTCGGCGTCGCCGCCGGCCGCCTGCCACTCGCGGTAGTGGCTCTCGACCTCGCGCAGCACGGCCCGCAGCAGCGGGTCGCGGTCGACGCAGGCCGCCTCCTCGATGGCCAGCGACGTGGCCGTCTCGACCGGGGCCTCCTCCGCGCGCAGCGAGACGTTGAGCCCCATGCCGATGACGACGGCGCCGTCGACCCGCTCGGCCAGCACCCCGGCCAGCTTGCGCTCGCCCACCAGCAGGTCGTTGGGCCACTTCAGGCGCACGTCGACCTCGGCCAGCCGGCGCACGGCCGAGGCGGCGGCCACGCCGTACAGCAGCGGCAGCCACCCCTGGGTCGGAACCGGCGTCGTGGGCCTGAGCAGGACGGAGAACGTCAGCCCCGACCGCGGCGGCGCCGACCAGGCGCGGTCGAGCCGGCCCCGGCCGGCGACCTGCGACTCGGCCACCAGCACCCGGCCCTGCTCGGCCCCGGCCTGGGCGGCCAGGGCGAGGTCGGCGTTGGTCGAGCCGGTGGTCTCGACGACGGTGACGCCCGTCCACAGGCCGCCCGGACGCACGAGCGCGCGGTTGAGCGCGGCCTCCGAGAGCGGCGGACGGTCGAGGTCGGAGTAGCGCGAGGAGGCCATCCCCCTATCTTGGCCGAACCCGCGCCGAGGTCGTCGCACCGCACCGGCTGGTCTCGAAGTCCGCATGAGGGGTAAAGATGGGGGGATGAGCAGACGTCCTGACCCTCGCAACTGGGCATCGTGGCGGCCCTTCGGCCTCGGGTTGCGCAAGCCGAACAACTACCTGGAGCTGTGGAAGGCGTTCAGGTCGGTCAAGGGCAACAGGCGTTACGCCTGGCGCATACTCAACCAGGGCACCTGCGACGGCTGCGCGCTCGGCACGCACGGCATGCGCGACTGGACGATGGACGAGATCCACCTGTGCAACATCAGGTTGCGCCTGCTGCCGCTCAACACCATGCCCGCGCTCGACGTGTCGCTGCTGCGCGACGTCTCGGGGCTGGCCGGGCGCAAGAGCGCGGAGCTGCGGGAGCTTGGGCGGCTGCCGTACCCGATGTTGCGGCGGGCCGGCGAGCCCGGCTTCACCCGCGTCACGTGGGACGAGGCGCTGCGGGTGGCGGCAGAACGGCTGCGCGGCGCGCGCTTCGGCACGTACCTGACCAGCCGCGGGGTGCCCAACGAGAACTACTACGCGGCGCAGAAGGCGGTGCGGGCGCTCGGCACGAACAACGTCGACAACGCCGCCCGCATCTGCCACTCGCCCTCGACGGTCGCCCTCAAGCAGACCATCGGCGCGGCGGCCACGACCTGCTCCTACACCGACTGGATCGGCTCGGACCTGATCGTCTTCATCGGCTCGAACCCGTCGAACAACCAGCCGGTCGCGATGAAGTACCTCTACCACGCCAAGAAGGCCGGCACCCGGATCGCCATGGTCAACGCCTACCGCGAGCCGGGCATGGACAAGTACTGGGTGCCCTCCAACGCCGAGTCCGCGCTGTTCGGCACGAAGATCACCGACGAGTTCTTCGGCGTGAACGTCGGCGGCGACATCGGCTTCCTCAACGGCGTCCTCAAGCACCTCATCGAGAACGACTGGGTGGACAAGGCGTTCGTGACCGGGCGCACGTCCGGGTTCGAGGAGGCGCGCAAGGCCGTCGAGGCCCAGTCGTGGGCCGAGCTCGAAGCGCTCTCGGGGGCGACCAAGGAGCAGATGTTCCGGCTGGCCGAGCTGCTCGGCCGGGCGCGCTCGGCGGTGCTGGTCTGGTCGATGGGCATCACCCAGCACACCTACGGGGAGGACAACGTCCGGGCGATCGTCAACCTGGCGCTCGCGCGCGGCTTCCTCGGGCGCGACAAGTGCGGGCTGATGCCGATCCGAGGGCACAGCGGGGTGCAGGGCGGGGCCGAGATGGGCGCGTACGCGACCGGCTTCCCCGGTGGCCTGCCGATCACGTCCGCCAACGCCGCCAAGTTCACCGACCTGTGGGGCTTCCAGGTGCCCGACACGGCCGGGCTGACCGCGACCGACATGATCGACGCGGCCCACCGGGGCGAGCTCGACGCGCTCGTCTCCTCCGGCGGCAACTTCCTGGAGGTGCTGCCCGACCCGGCCTACTGCCGGGAGGCGCTGTCCAGGCTGGGACTGCGGGTGCACATCGACATCGTGCTGTCCTCGCAGATGCTCGTGCCGGGCGAGGGCGACGTGCTGCTGCTGCCCGCCCAGACGCGTTACGAGATGGTCGGCGGCGTGACCGAGACCTCCACCGAGCGGCGGATCATCTTCTCGCCCGAGGTCGAGGGGCCGCGCGTGGGCGAGGCGTGGCCGGAGTGGAAGATCTTCGCCGAGCTGGCCGCCCGTACCCGTCCGGAGATAGCCGACCATGTGCGGTTCACCGGCACTCCGCAGATCCGTGCGGAGATCGAGCAGGTCGTGCCGTTCTACCAGGGCATCTCCGGGTTGCGGAAGTTCGGGGACAACGTCCAGTACGGCGGCCGCCACCTCTTCGCCGACGGCCGTTTCCAGACGCCCGACGGGCTGGCCGTCTTCTCCGTGGTCGAGCCGCCCGCCCTTGAGCGCCCCGACGGCACGTTCAAGGTCGCGACCAGGCGCGGCAAGCAGTTCAACAGCATGGTCCACGAGCGGCTCGACGGCTTCAACGGCGCGGCGCGCGAGGCCGTGCTGATGAGCCCGTACGACGCCGACCGGCTCGGGCTGGCCGACGGCGCGCCGGTCGAGCTGCGCGCGGGCGAGCGCTCCTACCAGGGCAAGGTGCTGCGCGCCCCGCTGATGCCGGGCAACCTGCAGATCCACTGGCCGGAGGGGAACGTCCTGCTCGACGAGGCCCGGCGCTCGCCACAGGCGCGCATCCCCGACTACAACGCGCTCGTCACCGTGCGGCCGCTGTGAAGGCGCGTCCCGGGCCCACCACCCGCGTCCGCATCCGGGAGCTGGCCGGCTCCGGCTCCCGCGACCGGCGCGACGACCTGGCCACGGAGGAGCCGCTGGAGATCCGCCTCACCGGCGGCGACGGCACCCGCAAGACGGTCGCCATCACCATGCGCACCCCGGGGCACGACTTCGAGCTGGCCGCCGGGTTCCTGAGCGGCGAGGGCCTGGCCGGGCCGGACGACATCGCGGCCATCGCGTACTGCACGGACGACGACCTGCCGCCCGAGGCCCGCTACAACACCGTCACCGTCCGCCTGCACGGCCCGGTGCCCGACCTGCCCGCGCTCGACCGGCACTTCGTCACCTCCAGCGCGTGCGGCGTCTGCGGCTCGGCCGGCCTCGACGCGCTGCACGGCCGGTGCAAGCCGATCCCCAGGGGCTCGCTCGAACTCACCTCCGAGGTCCTCTACGGCCTTCCAGGCGCGCTGCGCGCGGCCCAGGGCGTGTTCGGCAAGACCGGCGGGCTGCACGCGGCGGGCCTGTTCTCGGCGACGGGCACGCTGCTGGCGTTGCGCGAGGACGTCGGCCGGCACAACGCCGTGGACAAGCTGGTCGGCTGGGCGGCGCTGGCGGACCGGTTGCCGCTGGCCGAGCACGTGCTCATGGTCAGCGGCAGGGCCAGCTACGAGATCATGCAGAAGGCGCTGGCGGCCGGCGTCCCGGCGGTCTGCGCGGTGTCGGCGCCCTCGTCCCTGGCCGTCGATCTGGCCAGGGAGTTCGGGTTGACGCTGGTGGGGTTCCTGCGCGGCGAGCGCTGCAACGTCTACGCCGGGCAGGAGCGCGTCGTCACGTCCTAGTCAGCGGCGGACCGCGCGCTGGGTCTAGGTCAGGATGATCAAGGCGGCTGGTGTCCGGGTCGGATGTGCCTTGTGAGGTTTATTCGCAGGTCACCGGATAGGTGCCTTCGACGGCCGGCTTGTTGTGGTTCAGCACCTCCAGCCGGACCACGCCGGAGGTCTTCGTGTCCCGGTGCCAGTTGGCCGCCTGCACCTGGAGCAGACCGCCGGAGTTGGTCTTGTACGTGGCCGGCTCCGTGGGCTTGCCGTCGATGACCCAGCGCCAGGTGATCTCGGTGTCCGGCGCGGCGCGGAAGGCGCCGTGGGCGGTCACGTACGGGGCCTCGGCGCAGTCGCCGAAGTAGTGGACCGGCCGGAACTCGCTGATCCGCACCGTGCCCGGCGACGGGTCCACCGGCACGCAGGTCACCGTGTACGGCCTCTCCCTGACCAGCTTGTTGTGGTTCAGCACTTCGATGCGGATCACACCGCTTCCGCTGGCCTTCGGGGAGATGTAGAACAGGTCGCCGATCATCTGGGCCCTGTCGGGCTTGGCCTCCTGCGTCCTGACCGGGCCGGGCTTGCCGTCCACGACGACGCGGTAGCGGACCTCGGCCTGGCGGTCGGTGGTGATCCGGGCGTCGGCCCGCATGCCGATGGAGCCGGTGCAGTCGCCCCGGTAGACGGGCGTCAGCAGGTAGGGGATGGCCAGCTTGGCCGGGTCGGGGTCGGTCGTGCAGGACAGGGCGAACGTGCGCTCGGCGGCCTGGGCCGCGGCGGGCTGGGTGGTCAGGGCCAGCTTGTGGGAGCCGGTCTTCGACTGGTCGAGGCTCCAGGCGGCGGTGACGTCCTGCGACCTGGGCTGGGTGCCGGCCGGGAAGCTGACGGTCTGATGCTGCCACTCGGTGCCGTCGAGGGTCCACCAGTAGCCGACGCTGGCGGCCGGGCCCGCCGGGAGGGTGATGCGGCCGGTGGCCTGGTAGGCGATGGGCTCGTCGCAGTAGCCCTCGTAGTCGCCGGGCGTCAGGGCGCTGATCGCCGCCTGCGGCTGCTGCGCCGGGGGCTCCGTGGTCGTGGTCGGGGTGGGCGTCGGGGAGGTCGTCGGCGTCGGGGTGGGCGTGCTGGTGGGCGTCGTGGTGGGCTTGGGGCCCGGCGTGGCGCGGCAGGTCACCTCGTACGACGCCCGCGCGGAGTCGTGCCCGCCGGCGTTGAGGATCCGTACCGACTTCCAGCCCGCGGTGGAGGTGCCCACGGACAGCGGCAGCGTGACCAGCCTGCTGCGCGGGGCGCCGGCGGCGAAGTACAGCGACTCCACCGCGCCCTCGCCCGTGGCGCTGTCGATCCACTGGTAGCCGACCTTGGCGGGGGTGCGCGAGACCTGGATGGTCGCGGTGAACGTCACGGTGGCCGGGCAGTGGCCGTCCTGGCGGGGCGGGCTCGCCTGCACGCTCGCGGCCGCCTCAAGCGGCTTGTCCGGCTGGGCGGGCAGCGGGTTGACCACGTCGTACCGCTGCGGGGCTCCGGCGCAGGCGACGCGGAAGCGGGCCTTGGCCGACAGGCCGCGCCGGCCGAGCACCTCGACGGCCTGCCAGCCGGTCGTGTCGCGGTCGAAGGTCTGGCGGTCCCTCACGACGACCTTGCGCGCGCCGTTGACGCGGAAGCTCCTGATGGCGCTCTTGCTGCGGTCACCGCGTACCCAGCGGTACCGCACGGTGCCCTTGCCCTTGGCGGCCACGGTGGCGGAGAAGGCCACGGTCGTGGGGCACTCGCCCGCCTGACCGGCGGGAACGGCCCTGACCCGGGTCACCGAGGTCGCCGGGGCGGCGGCGGCCAGGGCCGGAGGAGCGGCCAGCAGGCTGCCGAGCATCACCGCGCCCAGCAGCAAAGCTGTCCTTTTCATGAGGGGGTCCCTTTCTGGCTCGTCAAAGCCCCCATGCTGCTCAGTGATCCTTGGAGGTCACTTGGAACCGCCTTGTGACAGTTGTGGAATGAAGCGTTCCGTTCTGATATAGTTGGAACAGAACAAACCGTTCCGCTTCTTCGGTAGAGAGGACCCCTCATGAGCATCCGCCCGTTCCGCATCGAGATCTCCCAGGCCGACCTCGACGACCTGCGGGCCCGGCTGGCGCTGACCCGCTTCGCCGACGAGATCCCGGGCGCCGACCAGGGCGTGGGCGTCGAGCGGGTCAAGCGCCTGGTGGCCCACTGGCAGTCCGGCTTCGACTGGCGCGCCCAGGAGGCCAGGCTCAACGCCCACCCGCAGTTCACCACGGAGATCGACGGGCAGAACATCCACTTCATCCACGTACGCTCCGACAACCCCGACGCCCTGCCGCTGATCCTCACCCACGGCTGGCCCGGCACCGTCGCCGAGTACCTCGACGCGATCGAGCCGCTGTCGCGCCACTTCCACGTGGTCGTCCCGTCGCTGCCCGGCTTCGGCTTCTCCGGCCCGACCAAGGAGCTCGGCTGGAACAACCGGCGCATCGCCGGGGCCTGGGCCGAGCTGATGGCCCGCCTCGGCTACGAGCGCTACGGCGCCGTCGGCAACGACGGCGGCTCGATGATCTCCCCCGAGCTGGGCCGGATCGACGCCGAGCACGTCGTCGGCGTGCACGTCACCCAGCTGTTCTCCTTCCCCTCCGGCGACCCGGCCGAGTTCGCCGACCTGAGCGAGGAGGACCAGGCCGGGCTGGCCGTGCTCGACTGGTTCTGGAAGGAGAAGGGCGCGTTCAACGTCCTGCAGTCGCAGCAGCCGCAGACGCTCGCGCACGCCCTCGCCGACTCCCCCGCCGGGCTCGTCGGCTGGCTCGCCCAGCTCTTCGACGAGGACCTGGACGACGACTTCGTGCTGCTCAACGCCTCGATCCACTGGTTCACCGGCACCGCCGGCTCGGCCCTGCGGCTCTACTGGGAGAACGCCCGCATGGAGCAGCCGCAGGAGCCGACGACCACCCCGACCGCGCTGGCCATGGCCGAGGGCGACTTCACGTCGATCCGCCGCTTCGCCGAGCGCGACCACCACGGCATCGTCTCGTGGAAGACCCTGCCCGCCCCCGCCCGCGGCCACTACACGGCCCACACCGCCACGGAGGCGCTCACCTCCGACATCACGGCCTTCTTCGACAGCCTGCGCTGATTCCGCGCGCTTCGGACGGCCCGGCCCTCCGCCGGGCCGTCCGCGCGTGTTCAGCCCGTGTTCTGCAGGCCGGCGGCCACGCCGTTGACCGACAGCAGCAGCAGCGTGGACAGCCGCTCGCGCTCCTGCTCCGACAGGTCCTCGGTGCGCATCGCGCGCAGCGCCCGCAGCTGCAGGTGCGACAGCGCGTCGACGTACGGGTCGCGCAGCTGCACGGCCCGCGAGAGCACCTTGCGGTTCTCCAGCAGCCGCGTGTGGCCGGTCACCCGCAGCACCAGCTCGCGGGTGCGGTCGTACTCCTCCAGCACCTGGCGGGCGAAGTCGTCGCGGCCGCCGAGCGCCAGGTAGCGCTTGGCGATCGACCGGTCGGTCTTGGCCAGCGACATCTCGGCGTTGTCCAGCATCGCGTTGAACAGCGGCCATTCGGCGTAGGCCGCGCGCAGCTCGTCGAGGGAGCCGACGGCGGCCAGGCCGGTGCCCAGGCCGTACCAGCCGGGCAGGTTGACCCGGGTCTGGGCCCAGGCGAACACCCACGGGATGGCCCGCAGGTCGTCCAGCGAGCGCGGCGCCCCAAGGCCACGGCGGGCCGGACGGGAGCCGAGCCGCAGCGAGCCGATCTCCTCCAGCGGGCTGACCAGCGCGAACCACTCGGGGAACCCGGGGGCCTCGGTGAGCGCCCGGTAGGCCTCCTCCGAGGCCGTGGCCACCTGCTGGGCCAGGCCGCGGAACCGCTCGGCGGCGGCCGCCGTACGGGCGCCGACCGTGGGCGAGGAGGCCAGCAGCACGGCGTTGGTGACCTGCTCCAGATGGCGGCGGGCGATGGCGATGTGCCCGTAACGAGCGAAGATGACCTCGCCCTGCTCGGTGACCTTGAAGCGGCCCGCGACCGAGCCGGGCGCCTGCGCCAGCACCGCCCGGTTGGCCGGGCCGCCGCCGCGGCCGAGCGCGCCGCCGCGGCCGTGGAACATGCGCAGCTTGACGTCGTGCTCATGGGCCCACACGGTCAGCTCCTCCTGCGCCTCGTAGAGGCGGAGGGTGGCGGCCGCCGGGCCCAGCTCCTTGGCCGAGTCGGAGTAGCCGAGCATGATCTCCATGCGCCGGCCGGTCGCGGCCAGGCGGTCCTGGATCTGCGGGATCTCCAGCATGCCGCTCAGCACGCGCGGCGAGTTCGCCAGGTCCTGGCCGGACTCGAACAGCGGCACCACGTCGAGCACCGGCGCCCGGTCGCCCAGGGCGTGCCCGGCCAGCTCGTAGACGGCCGCGATGTCGTCGGCCGAACGGGTGAAGGAGACCACGTAGCGGGAGCAGGCCGTGACGCCGAACCGCTCCTGGATCCAGGCGATCACCCGGATCGTGGCCAGCACCTCCTCGGTGCGCTCCGACAGCTCGCCGCCGGCCCTGATCTCCTCCAGGGCCGCCGCGTGCACCTGGGAGTGCTGGCGCACCTCCAGCTCGGCCAGGTGGAAGCCGAACGTCTCGACCTGCCAGACGAGGTGCTGCAGCTCCCCGTACGCCTGCCGCGGCGCGCTGCCCGCCAGCGACTCCTGCACCAGCCGCAGGTCGGCCAGCAGCTCGGCGGGCGCCCGGTAGGCGAGGTCGAGGTCGCGGCGGCGGGTGGCGGCGATGCGGGCGGCCACGTACAGCAGCCACTGGCGGTGCGGCTCGCGCGGCGACCGGGTGGCCAGCTCGGAGACCAGCTCGGGGTGCGCGTCGACGGCCGCGGCCAGCGCGCCCTTCAGCTCGGCCGAGCAGGGCGAGAACTGGGCGGAGGCGGTCAGCGTGCGGGCGATGCGCGTGCACGCCGTCTCCAGGGCGGTCAGCACGTGCTCGGACTGGATCTGGATCGTGTCCCGGGTGACCTTGGCGGTGACGTTGGGGTTGCCGTCGCGGTCGCCGCCGATCCAGCTTCCGTAGCGGATGAAGGGCCTGGCCAGCGGCGGACGGGTGCCGGTGCCCGCGTCGAGCGCCGCGTCGAGCGAGCGGTAGACCTGGGGCACCATGCGGAACAGCGTCTCGTCGAAGGCGGCCATGGCGGTGCGCACCTCGTCGAGCGGGTCGAGCTTGGTGGAGCGCAGCTGGGCCGTCCGCCACAGCAGGTCGATCTCCTCCAGCAGGCGGCGCCTGCTCTCGGCGCGCTCGGACGCGCCGCGCCCGGGCGCGTTGTACTCGGTGAGCTGGCCGCTGATGCGCTGGATGGCGGTGACGACCGCGCGCCTGCGCGCCTCGGTGGGGTGCGCGGTCAGCACCGGGTGCAGCTCCAGCCCCTGCAACAGCTCGCTCACGCGCTCCTCGCCGAGCTCGTGGACGGCCTGCGCCAGCGACTCCCGCTGCACCCTCCCCTCGGCGTCGCGCTCGCGCAGCGTGCGGATCCGGTAGTGCTCCTCGGCCAGGTTCGCCAGGTGGAAGTAGCAGGTGAACGCGCGGGCGACCGCGACCGCCCGCTCGATCTCCCATCCGGCGACCATTTCGGTGATCTCGTCGGCGGAAATCTCGCCTCTGCGCGCCGCGATGACGGCTTTGCGCAACCGTTCGACGTCGGCCAGCAGGTCTTCGCCACCTTGTTCGGCGATCACCTGGCCGAGCAGCTTGCCGAGCATGCGCACGTCGTGGCGCAGCTCGTCAGGCATCTCGGTCACGGCGGCACTACGACGCTCGAGCCCCTGGTCAATCATGCTTCGAAGGGTATCGACTCACTTTCGGCGACCGCATGGCGGTCTCGCCCATTGGACTAGACCACCGCGAGGGAGCGCCGTCACCTGGAGGAGCGGCGGGAGCGCAGCGACCAGAGCGGGGGAAGCTGGCGGCATCTGGCGACCGAGCCGGCCTCACGGAGTGAGGCCAGTCAGTTCGCCTTGGACACCGCCGCCAGCAGCTCCGGGAGGCGGGGGAAGCCGATCTTGCCTGCGAGGCGTCTGCCGAGCACCTCGATCAGCAGGCCGTAGAAGGGCGCGAGCACCGACACCCACATCAGCCCGAACGCCAGCGGCAGCACGATCGGCAGCGACATCAGCGCGATCCCGAGCATCGCCCCGATCGACGACGCGAACGCCTGACCGCCCTGGCCGGGCGCGGCGCCGCTGAAGGCGTTCATCCGCTCGGGCAGCGTGTACGGGATCGTCACGCTGGTCACCGAGCCGACCCCGAGCCCGACGCCGAGGGCGCCCAGCCCGGTCAGGAACGCCGGCACGACGGCCTCCTGGCTGCCGGTGAGGAACGCCGCCACCACCGCCACGAGCAGCAGCAGCGGCGCGGCGACCAGGATGTTGGCCAGGTGGCGGCCCGCCAGGTCACGGCGCAGGTCCTCCTCCGAGCCGAAGGCCACGGCGTTCATCCACAGGGAACGCCCGTCGATGCCGAACGCGTTGCCCGACTGCAACGAGATCATCAGCGCGCCCATTCCGGTGATCAGCACCGGCAGCACCGCCCCCGCCTGCCCGCCGGTGCTGTTGTTCAGCGAGAACGCCAGGACGACGGTCACCACGACCGACGAGAACCAGCCCACGCGGAACCTCGGCTCCCGCCTGATGTACTTCAGCTCCTTGGTCACCACGGCCGCCAGCGGCCCGTCGGGCAGGAGCCGGTCGGCCAGGCCGCGCTCCCGGCGGACGGAGGCCGCCTGCGTCGAGGCGTCCGGCGAGACCAGGGCCCGGCCGAGCGCCTTGATCCACAGCCAGGCGACCACCACGACCAGCACCGCGACGGCGGCCAGCTCCGCCACGCCGACCAGGCCGCCGTCGGCCATGGCGTGCGCGGCCATGCCCGGGGGCGTCCAGCGCAGGACGCCGGCCAGCCGGTGGAGGATCGCGGCGGGGTCGCCGAGACCGCGGTTCATCAGCAGGTTGGGCAGCTGGGCCAGCAGCACCACGAACAGGGCGGCCACGGCCAGCACGTCACGCCCGCGCCGGCTGCGCAGCGCCCCGGACAGCGCGGTGGTGATCAGCCGCGAGGTGACCACGCAGAGCGCGAACTGCAGCAGCACCGCGGGCACGCCGAGCAGCACGCCCCCGATGCCCGTGGGCAGCCCGACCAGCGCGCCGGCCGTGACGACCAGCATCGCCAGCGGCCACGCGCCCGTCGCGGACGCGGTGAACAGCCCGACGGCCAGCTCGCGCGTACGCAGCGGGAACAGCGACAGCCGCGCCGGGTCGAGCGTGTCGTCGAGCCCGAACGCCAGCAGCGGCACGATCATCCAGCTCACCAGGAAGAACGCGAACGCGACGATCACCAGCTCGGCGGCGACGTCGGAGGGCGCCAGCCTGAGCAGGCTCATCAGCAGGAACCCGAGCACGGCCAGGCCGGCCGCGGCGAGCAGGGTGAAGACGAAGCCGAGCTTGCGCTGCACGTCGCCGCGCAGGTTGCCGGCCATCAGGCGCAGCTTGAGCCGCGCGAACAGCGCGGCCGTCGCCATGGGCGACCCCGTGACGGCGGACGCCCCGGCGGCTCTGTCCGGGACGGCCCCGCCGGGGCTCCCCGGAGCCTTCCCGGCGGCGCTCACGGCGTGTCCTGGGGCGCGGCGGCGGCCGGGGGCACGGTCGGGGGCATGGCCGGGGGTGCGGCCGGGGGCATGGCCGGGGGTGCGGTCGGGGGCTGGTTGCCGGGGCGGGCGCCGAGCCAGCTCAGCCCGGCCTCGCCGTGAGCGCGGGAGGCGCCGCCGACCAGCCGCATGAACGCCTCGTTGAGGCTGGAGCCGCCGCGCACCTGCTCCAGCGGCCCCTGGGCGACGATGTGGCCGCCGCTCATCACCGACACCCAGTCGCACAGCCGCTCGACGAGGTCCATGACGTGGCTGGAGAAGATGACCGTCGAGCCGGAGGCGGTGAAACGCCGCAGCACCTCGGTCAGGGTGTTGGAGCTGACCGGGTCGACCCCCTCGAACGGCTCGTCGAGGAAGAGCACGGACGGGTTGTGCAGCAGCGCGGCGGCCAGCCCGATCTTCTTGCGCATGCCGGTGGAGTAGTCGACGACGAGCTTGTCGGCGGCCCCGGTCAGGTCCATGACGTCGAGCAGCTCGCCCGCGCGCTGTTCGACGTCGGCCTTGGGGATGCCGCGCAGCCGGCCGTTGTAGAGCAGCAGCTCGCGGCCCGACAGCCGCTCGAACAGCCGCAGCCCCTCGGGCAGCACGCCGATGCGCGCCTTGACGGCGACCGGGTCGCGCCAGACGTCGAACCCGTCGATCGCGGCCTGGCCGCCGTCGGGCCGCAGCAGGCCCGTGATCATGCTCAGCGTGGTGGTCTTGCCGGCCCCGTTGGGACCGACCAGGCCCGCGAAGCTGCCCGCCGGGACCACGAGGTCGACCCCGGCCACCGCGACCTGCGCGCCGTAGCGCTTGTACAGGCCGTGGGAGCGAACCGCATCCGTCATGGATCCACTCTAGGAGGACGGGTTAGCCTAACGCGCATGAGCGCAGCCGCCGATCCCATGCCGGAGATGCCGGACATCCACACCACCGCGGGCAAGATCGCCGACCTGGAGCGAAGACTCGACGAGGCCGTGCACGCCGGCTCGTCGTCGGCGGTGGACAAACAGCACGCCAAGGGCAAGATGACCGCGCGCGAGCGGGTGCTCGCGCTGCTCGACGAGGGCTCGTTCGTGGAGTTCGACGAGTTCGCCCGCCACCGGTCCACGATGTTCGGGCTGGAGAAGCGGCGTCCGTACGGCGACGGCGTCATCACCGGCCACGGCACGATCGACGGCCGCCAGGTCTGCGTGTTCTCCCAGGACGTCACGGTCTTCGGCGGCTCCCTCGGCGAGGTGTACGGCGAGAAGATCGTCAAGGTGATCGACCTGGCGCTCAAGACCGGCTGCCCGATCATCGGCATCAACGAGGGCGGCGGCGCGCGCATCCAGGAGGGCGTGGTCGCGCTCGGCCTCTACGCGGAGATCTTCAAGCGGAACGTGCACGCCTCCGGCGTGATCCCGCAGATCTCGCTCATCATGGGCGCCGCGGCGGGCGGACACGTCTACTCGCCCGCCCTGACCGACTTCGTGGTGATGGTGGACCAGACGTCCCACATGTTCATCACGGGCCCCGACGTGATCAAGACGGTGACCGGCGAGGAGGTCACGTTCGAGGAGCTGGGCGGGGCCCGCGCGCACAACACGAAGTCGGGCGTGGCCCACTACCAGGCCGCCGACGAGGAGGACGCCCTCGACTACGTCAAGGCGCTGCTGTCCTACCTGCCCTCCAACAACCTGGACGAGCCACCGGCCTTCGCCGCCGCCGCCGACCTGGAGCCCGACCCCGAGCTCGACCTGGTGATCCCCGACTCCCCCAACCAGCCGTACGACATGCACCAGGTGATCGAGCACGTGCTCGACGACGGGGAGTTCCTGGAGGTCCACGCGCTGTTCGCGCCGAACATCGTGGTCGGCTACGGCCGCGTGGACGGCCAGCCGGTCGGGGTCGTCGCCAACCAACCGATGCATTTCGCCGGATGTCTGGATATCGACGCCTCCGAGAAGGCCGCCAGATTTATTCGAACTTGTGATGCCTTTAATATTCCGATCCTGACTTTTGTTGATGTACCGGGATTCCTCCCCGGCACCGATCAGGAATGGAACGGAATCATCCGCCGCGGCGCCAAGCTCCTGTACGCCTACGCCGAGGCCACGGTCCCGCTGGTCACGGTCATCACCCGCAAGGCGTACGGCGGCGCGTACGACGTCATGGGCTCCAAGCACCTCGGCGCGGACGTCAACCTCGCCTGGCCCACCGCCCAGATCGCGGTCATGGGCGCGCAGGGCGCGGTCAACATCCTCTACCGGCGCGAACTGGCGGCCTCCGACGACCCCGACGCCGAGCGCGCCCGGCTCGTCACCGAGTACGAGGACACTTTGGCCAATCCGTACATCGCGGCCGAACGCGGCTATGTGGACTCGGTGATTCGGCCGTCCGAAACCCGGCCGCAAGTTGTCCGGGCACTTCGCGCGTTGCGTAACAAGAGAGCCTCGCTGCCGCCGAAGAAGCATGGGAACATTCCTCTATGAGCGACCACCTGCGCATAGTCCGCGGCGACGCCACGCCCGAGGAGATCGCGGCCGTGGTGGCCGTGCTCGCCACGCGGCGGAGCTCGTACGCCGAACCCGAGAGACCCCGTAGACAAACATGGCGAAACCCCGCCAGAGGTATGCGTAACCCTGGCCTGCCGGGGAAGGCGGCTTGGCGGATGAGCGCACTACCCTAGATAGATCCCGGGAATCGGGTGTCAAGTTCCCCGGGAGTTGGGACTATCTAGAGAAAGTAGGCGTATATAGTCAGCCGATCAACTAACACCGCGGCCTGGAGGACGACATGGCCATCCCAGACCTCATGCCGCATCCTGTGGCAGCCAAGTACGCCGTCCTAGTGGATGTCGGTTATCTCTACGCTGCGGCAGGTGAGGTGCTGCTCGGCGCGAAGGAACGCAAGGAATATCGGGTGGCCGCCGATGAGCTCATCCAGAGTCTACAGAAACATGCAGAGGAACGTATTTCCGGCGAACTTCTGCGGATCTATTGGTATGACGCCGCCCGCGACCGTGTGCCGACCGTCGATCAGCGTGTCATCGCCCAGCTTCCATGGGTCAAGGTGCGCCTCGGCAACCTCAACGCCCGCGGCCAGCAGAAGGGCGTCGACGCGCAGATCAGGAGCGACCTGGAGGCGCTCGCCCGGCATCACGCGGTGACCGACACGATCCTGCTGGCGGGCGATGAGGACATGGTTCCGGCGGTCGAGGCGGCGCAGGCTTACGGCGTGCGCATCCACCTGTGGGGCGTCGAGCCGCCCTACGGCACCAACCAGGCCGAGCGCCTGGTGTGGGAGTCCGACACGGTGGAAGTGATCTCCGCCGATTTCCTGAGACCGTTTTTCAGTCGCGCTCCGCAGCCGGTCGCCGTCACCCCGCCCGTCACGGCTCCCTCGCCCGCCCAGGTGTTCGCCGGGCGCGCGCCGGTCAAGCCGCACGCCAAGCCCGGCCAGGTCGCCAAGCTGGGGCCCAGCCGTCCGCGCGTGGAGGACGTCGGCGAGCACGTCGCCCAGAAGTGGATACTCACCCGCGGCCGCGACAACATCCGCGACCTGCTGCCCGGCCCGATCCTGCCGACGGTGATCGACACCGAGCTGCTGATCGAGGCGGAGAAGGAGCTCGGGCACTCGCTGCGGCCTTACCCGGAGGCCCGGGTCTGGCTGCGCGACGGGTTCTGGGCGCGCGTCTACCGCGAGTTCGACCTGGGGGTGGGGGTCTCCTCCAAGTAGAGCAGCGTCTCGGCGACCGCCGTGCGGGCGTAGAGCACGTACCGGCCGGTGCGGTGCGCGGTGCACAGGCCGGCCTTGCGCAGCGCCGTCAGGTGCTGGTTGACGCCGGGCTCAGAGAGCCCGGCGCGCTGGGCGAGGTCACGCGTCGAGGCGGGCTGGTCCAGCTCGGCCAGCAGCCGGGCGCGCGTCCTGCCGAGCACGGCGGCCAGCGCCTCGGGCGGGTCCACCTCGCGGCGCTCCCAGAGCGTCGCGATGCCGCGCGGCGCGTAGCGCACAGTCGGCTGGTACGGCGGCGTCGTGACCGACAGGACCCGCGGCCAGGCGAACACGCACGGCACCAGCAGCAGCCCGAGCCCTCTCAGTGACCGGCGGCCGGACACGTACCGGTGCTCCAGCCGCAGCGTGCCGTCGTCCCAGGTGACGGTGTCGTCGAGGTCGGCCAGCATGCGCTGGGCGCCGCCCTCGGCCAGCAGCCGGGCGCGGTGCAGGATCTCGCCCTCCAGCAGCGACCTGATCCGCGGCCAGTACGGCGCCATCGCCGCCTCCCAGTAACCGGCCACCTCGGTGGCCAGGCGTTCGAGGCCCTGCTCCGGGTCGTCGTAGAGGGCCTGCACCCGTTTCGTCCGGGGACCGCCGATGTGGTCCAGATCCGTGCGCACCCGGGCGGCCGCGCCCCGCATCGTGGCGAGTTCCAGCTCCAGGTCCGGCATGGACGTCGAGGGCGGGGTGCAGGTGAAGCCCGCGATGGAGATGGTCGGCACCGGGACCAGGTCGGACAGCAGCCGCCAGTCCACGTCCTGGAGGCGGCGGCGCACCTGGTCGGCCCAGGGACGCAGGAGCGGGTGCGCGGCCGGGTTCTTCACCACCCGTGCGCTGGCCACGACCTCGCCGAGCGGGGAGACGGCGAAGCGGATGTTGGCGAGGTCGTGGGCGGTGAACGTCAGGTCGAGGGTCATTGAATTTGCTTGTCACTTAATCGATAGCGGCCTTGCCCGACATTTCAGCATCCTGCCGACATGTCAGCAACCTTGGTGGAAGCTCCTCTCTTGCGGCTTCGCGCGTTCCGCAACCTGTTCGTCGCCGGCGCGGTCAGCCAGCTCGGCAGCCAGATCACCTACGTCGCCCTCCCCCTGCTCGCCGTGACCGCCCTCGGGGCGGGCGCGGGCGAGGTCGGGCTGCTCTCGGCGCTCGCCACGCTCACGGCCCTGGTGATCGGACTGCCCGCCGGGGCGTGGGTGGACCGCGTCCGGCGGCGCCGCCTGATGATCGCGATGGACGCCGCACGGGCCGTGGCGCTGCTGTCGGTGCCGGCGGCCTGGTGGGCCGGGACGTTGTCCATGGCGCAGCTCTACGTGGTGACGGTGCTCGTGGGGGCCGGGTCGCTGCTGTTCGACGTGGCGTCCATGAGCATCGTGCCGGGGCTGGTCGGGCGCGAACGGCTGACGTCGGCCAACTCGCTGCTGGTGGGCACGGCCGCGGGCATGGACGTCGCCGGGCGCAGCCTCGCCGGGGTGCTGGCCCAGGTCGTGGGCGCGCCGCTGGCCGTGCTGCTGGACGCGCTGAGCTACCTGTGGTCGGCGGCCTGGCTGCGCGGCGTCCCCGAACCGGCCCTTGCCGGGGACGGCTCGCCGGAGGCAGCCGAGTCCCTGCGGGCCCGGATCGCGGCGGGCGTGCGATTCATCCTCGGCAACCGGGTGCTGGTCGCGGCCCTGGTCCAGGGCACGATGGCGAACCTGGCGTTCCCGCTCTGCTCGGTCCTGCTGCCGGTGCTCATCGTCGGGCGGCTCGGCTATCCGGAGTGGGTGTTCGGGGCGTACCTGGCGGTGGGCGGGCTCGGTGTGCTCGCCGGGTCGTCGTCGGCCCATCTGCTCGGCCGGCGCTTCGGGACGGGCCGCGCGGTGTGGCTGGTCAGTCTGGCCACCGCCCCGGCCGCGCTGGTGATCCCGCTCCTCGACGCCGGGCCGTGGTTGTGGGCCGCGACGGCGGCGTGGTTCGTGCTGACGTTCCGTACCGGGGTGAACAACGTGCTGCTGGTCAGCATGCGGCAGCGGGTCACGCCGGACCACCTGCTCGGCCGGATGACGGCCACCATGCGGCTGCTGCTGATGGGCGCGGTCGGCCTCGGCGGGCTGCTGGCCGGGCTGCTCGGCGAGGTGTGGGGGGTGCGCGCGCCGCTCTGGGCGGGTGCGGTGATCATGGCCGTGAGCTGGCTGCCGATCCACTTCTCAGCCCTTCGCCGATCAGGTCCGAATACCGCCGATCGGCCGTACTGACCTGCTGACCTGCGTTTTCATGATGAGGTCCGATTTCCGCCGGTCGGCACCCGCGGCCCGCGCATAGTCTCGGGGGCATGTCACCCCTAGAGCTCGACTTCGACTCCTGTTACCGGGCGGTCTCCGCCAGGGACTCCCGGTTCGACGGGCGCTTCTACACCGCGGTGACGACCACGCGCATCTACTGCCGGCCGATCTGCCCGGCGCGTACCCCCTCCTCCAGGAACGTGCGCTTCTACCGGCACGCGGCCTCGGCCGAGGCGGCCGGGTTCCGGCCGTGCAAACGCTGCCGTCCCGAGCTGTCGCCCGGCGATCCCGGCTGGGACCTGCGCGGCGACCTCATCGGCCGGGCCCTGCGGCTGATCGACGACGGAGCCGCCGACGAGCGCGGCGTGGCCGGGCTCGCCCGCCGGCTGCACATCACCGAACGCCACCTGCACCGGCTGTTCGTGGCCGAGCTGGGCGTCGGGCCGCTGGCCGTGGCCCGCACCAAGCGGCTCCTGCTGGCCAAGCAGCTGCTGACGGAGACCGGGCTGCCGGTCACCGAGGTGGCGTTCGCGGCCGGGTTCGGCAGCGTGCGGCAGTTCAACGCCACGATGCGGGAGACGTACGGCTTCACGCCCAGCGAGCTGCGCGCCACGGCCGGACGTCCGGCGGCGCCGCCCGAGCCCGAGGCCGCCGGGCCGGTCACGCTGAGGCTGCGGCTGCACCGCCGCGAGCCGTACGACGTGGCGGGTGTGTTCGGGTTCCTGACCTCCCGCGCCATCCCCGGCCTTGAGGTCGCGGGCCCGGAGTCGTACTCCAGGGCCGTGCCGGGCGGGACGATCACGCTCACCCCCCGGCCGGACCACATCGCGCTCGACGTGGCCCTGGCCGACACCCGGCAGCTCGCCCGCATCGTCGCCCGCTGCCGCCGCCTGCTCGACCTGGACGCCGACCCCGACGCCATCGCCGAGGCGCTCGGCCAGACCTCGCTGGCCCCGCTCGTCGAGGCCCGGCCCGGACTGCGGGTGCCGGGCACGTTCGACGGCTTCGAGCTGGCCGTACGCGCGGTGGTCGGCCAGCAGATCTCGGTCGCCGGAGCCCGTACGCTGCTCGGCCGCATCGTCGCCAGGACCGGCGGCCCGCTCTTCCCCACCGCGGCCGAGCTGCGGGAGGCCGACCTGACGGGCCTCGGCCTGACCAACCGCAGGATCGCCACCCTCGCCGACCTGGCGGGCCGGGTCGCCGACGGCGACATCGACCTCGACGGCGGCCAGGACCCGGCCGAGGCCGGGTCCGAGCTGCTGAAGGTGCCCGGCATCGGCCCCTGGACGGCCAGCTACATCGCGCTGCGCGCGCTGCGCGACCCCGACGCCTGGCCCACGGGCGACCTCGTGCTGAACAAGCGCATGGCCGCCCTGGGCATCCCCGACGACCACATCGAACGGTGGCGGCCCTGGCGGGCCTACGCCGCCCTGCACCTCTGGAGCTCTTCATGATCACCGCCCAGGTCCTGCCGACGCCGATCGGCTCGCTCTCGCTGCTCACCCGCGAGGGCGTCCTCGTCGCGGGCGGCTTCACGGCCGACCCGGCGGAGATGTTCGTCCGCCTCACCCCGGCCCTGCAGGCGGAGGGTCTCGACGTGGTGGACGACCTCGGCGCCCCCGCCGAAGCCGTCCGGGCCTACTTCGACGGCGACCTCGACGCCCTGGACGCCGTCCCGGTCTCGCAGCCCGGCTCCCCCACCCGCAAGCGCCTGCACGAAGCGCTGCGCGAGGTCCGCGCGGGGACGACGGTCTCGTACGCCGAGCTGGCCCAGGCCGCCGGCCTCCCCCGTACCGCCGCCCGCGCCGCCGGCTCCGCCTGCGCCCAGAACCTCATCGCCCCCTTCGTCCCCTGCCACCGCGTCCTGCCCAGCACGGGCGGCTACGGCGGCTACTACTACGGCGTCCCGGTCAAGGAATGGCTCCTCGCCCACGAAAGCGGACAAAAGCCGATCTCCTAGCCGAGCCGGGTGGCGGGGTTGGCGGCATAGAATGGGGCTCATGCGACGTTAGACGGCGTAGGCATCATTTGCATACGCTTGCTAATCGTTGACACGAGCACGAGGAGGGGGTTCACATGCCTCTGGCCGACGACGCCGTGGAGGCGCGTGCCCAGGGGTGGCGCACCCTCGCCGCCCTGCACGCGAAGATCGAGGACAGGCTGGAGAAGGCGCTGCAGAAGGCGCACGGCCTGAGCGTGAGCGAGTACACGGTGCTCGACGCCCTGGCCCGCCAGGACGGCTGGCACATGCGCATGCAGCAGCTCGCCCGCGCGGTCGTGCTCAGCCAGAGCGCCACGACCCGGCTGGTCACCCGGCTGGAGAAGCGCGGCCTGCTCAAGCGCTACCTGTGCGAGGACGACCGGCGCGGCATCTACTCCGAGGTCACCCCCGACGGCCGCGATCTGCTGACCGCGGCGGGCCCGACGCACGACACCGTGCTGAAGGAGGTGCTGGCGGAGGCGGCCGAGCAGCCCGAGCTGGCACCGCTGGCCGCGGTGATCGCCTAGGCCCGCCCGGCCGCGGTTGATCGCCCAGGCCCGCCGGCACCGGTGATCGCCCCGCTCGGCTCCTTACGGCTTCACGTTGCTCTGGATCTCGCCGACCGGCACGTCCCGGGTCGCCCCCGCCTCGACCGGCGCGAACTGGAACGGCACCGCGTCACCCGTCGTCTCCACCGGCCACGACGTGGTGACGGTGAGCCGGTACGCCTCGCGCGGCTGGTCGATGGAGGCCCGCAGGTAACGCACGCCGCAGGTGAACGCGGCCCCCTTGGCGTACGGACGTCCGGCCGCCCCGCAGCCCTCCTCGTGCACCTCCGCCCGCTCCTTCGTAGTGCCCGGGTCGATCTTGATGCTCTTCAGCGTGGCCACCACGGTCACGCTCATGACGCCCGGGATCTCCGCGGTCACCGATCTGCGCCGCTCGCCCAGGCCCTCCAGCCAGACCCAGGTGGGCAGGTTGACGAAGCTCTTGGCGTCGGGGCTCAGCCTGATCGTGGGCTCGGGCACGGTCAGGGACGCCCTGGCGATCTCGGCGAGCTCCCGGATCGTGATCCCGGCGGGCGGTGTCGTGCCCGGCGGCACGAACACGAACGGGTCGAGCGCCGCGAAGCAGACCTGGCCCTTCGGGTCGGAGGCGTCGTACGCCGGGCCCCACCAGCGTCCGTCCTTGCCGACCTTGTCCTTGAACTGCTTGAGGAACTCCTGGAAGCCCTCCTCGGACGCGTCCTTGGTGTACCTGAACCAGTAGTCGCGCAGGGCCTCCTGCGACTTCAGCATCTCGGCGCCTGTCATGCCGGGCTCGTACCAGCAGGGGCGTTTAAGGACGTATCCGTCAGTGTTGCCGCCCTTGGCGCCGTTGCCGGAGATGACGATCCGAGAGTTGCGCAGCTCGATCCCTCTGGTCCGGCCGTGCTCGATGGGGCTGCCGGCCGTCTCGCCGGGGTCGTCGAGCTGGCCCAGCAGCATCAGGGCCGCGGTGGCCAGCGAGATCACGCGGTTCATCGCGCGCATCCTTCCTTGTCATAGAGGAATTCCCGGATCCGCCACACGCCGTCGTCGCCGCGGTGCGCGAGGGCCCTCTGGAGGTAGGGGGCGCGCATGATGGAGGGCTGGGGCGAGACGGCCTCGCCGCTGCTCGCGCTGACCACGCGTGCCTTCGACTCGTCCACGCAGGTGTCGATCTGCGCGCCCTTGTCCAGCACCTTCGTGACCCGCAGGCCGTACAGTCTGGCGACGCCCTGCACCCTTCTGTCCTCCTCGGTGTACCGGCGTACTCCGTCATACGCCTGGCGCACCGCCTGGAGTTCGAGATCCAGATCCTTCAGGTATCGATCGCTTCCCGAGACCATCACCTTGCGGGAGGCGAGGTACCAGTCGGTGATGACGCGCATGAGCGGGTCGCGCCGGGCGGGCCAGTCGATGTCGACCCGCAGCTTCCCGCCGCCGACCTCGACCGTCTCGACGCCGGGCGCGTCCGCGGAGGGCCGCGCCGAGCCTCCCGTCGTGGGCGCCGCCGCCGAGGCGGTCCCTGACGGGCCCGGCTGCGGTGTGTACGGCCGCTCGGCCTGCCCGCACCCCGCCACCAGCAGGACGAGCGCGATCACCGTCATACGTCTCATGCGGACGACTCCCTCACCACGTGGATGCGCCACGAGGGCAGCAGTTCCTCGATCAACGCCTCGGTCTCCGGGGCCATCCCGCCGCCGTACGGGTGGGAGGCGGCCCTGCGGGTCAGGACCTCGACCACGGCCCGCATGCGGACGGCGTCCCCGGTGGCGTGGGTGGCCCGCAGCAGGTCGCGCCAGAGCCCCTCGTCGTCGGTGGCCAGCAGCAACGCCGCCCGGACGGCCGCCACCGCCGCGTCCGGCTCGTCCTGGGCCAGCCGCAGCTCACACAGCCGGTGGGCCGCGTCGGCCACGCCGGCCGCGACGTCGTACTCCAGGTCGTCGGCCGCCAGCCAGGCGTACCGGCCGGACGGGCGGTTGGCCAAAAGCGGGCCGCGTACCAGGCCGAGCGCCTTCTCCAGCAGGACGGTGCGGGCCGTCGGGTCGTGCTGGGAGCGGCGGACCAGCTCG
The DNA here is from genome assembly GCF_042878785.1 of Nonomuraea sp. NPDC003560. Lineage (NCBI taxonomy): Bacteria > Bacillati > Actinomycetota > Actinomycetes > Streptosporangiales > Streptosporangiaceae > Nonomuraea > Nonomuraea sp. NPDC003560. The sequence goes on from NZ_JBIAOF010000003.1 coordinate 858,435, forward strand.
CGGAACAGGGCCCAGTCCGTACGGACCTCGGGGCCGAGCCTGAGCCGCCCGGCCTCGTCGACGTGCAGGTGCTCGGGGCCGAGCCAGTCGGCGACGCGGGCGATGGTGGCGTCCCTGACCATGGTCTGGACCCCGCGCGGCCACAACACGCCACCGAGCACGACGGGATGCACGCCGCCGGGGTGCGTGGCCAGGTAGATCAGCAGCTCGGTGGCCAGCGCCATGCGGCCCTCTTCGAGGGGCGCGAGCCCGGCGATCTCGATCGGGCCGAGCATCCTGATCTCGACGGCGGGCGGGTGCAGGCCCTCCAGCGGCTCGGCCTCGGGGTAGGCCTCGCCGTCGAGCCGTCCGGCGGTGCGGAAGAGGTCGATCAGCGCCTTGTAGTGGCGGCGCGGCAGGAGCTGGGCCTCGACCTCGAAGCCCAGCTCGGCGATGCGCGCCTTGCCGTCGTCGCCGATCTCCAGCGTCCAGGTGGCGTGCGGGACGTCGCCGGCCAGGACGTACCCGGCGGTGTCCCGGCGGGCCAGCAGCGCCAGGCGGCGGGCCTCCTCGTGCGTGGGCGCCACGGCCGACAGCAGGTAGTGGGCCTCGCGCGGGCTGCCGGAGACGCGTCCGGTCAGCACCTCCCGGCGCGGCGCGGCGGTCGCCTCCAGCTCGGGCAGCACCTCGGCCAGGCCGCCGACGGCCCTGATCCGGTCGGGGGCGATCGCGGTCAGCTCCTCGCCGAACCCGACAAGCGTGATGCGCATGCGGTCGGACCAGCGGTTGGTGGCCAGCTCGACGGCGAGCGCGGCCAGCGCCGCGGTGGTCTGCGGGCCGCGGACGTTGATCAGGCCCTGCGCGGCCTCCAGGTCGATCAGCACCCGGCCGCTCGCGTCCGTGCCGATCGAGACCAGCCCCGGGTACGGCGCGCCGCCCAGCTGCTCCTCCAGCAGGCGGCCTTCGTGGGCGGGCAGGCGCCAGACCTGGCCGCCGTCCTGGGCCGTCCACGGCTCGGGCGGGTCGTCGTCCGGCGGGTGGATCCACAGGTCGAGCGTGCGCGGGGACAGGTGGGCGCCGTAGACGGTGGGCGGGGTGCGGTGCTGGGCGGCCAGCTCGGCGCCGAGCAGCCGCAGCCCGATGTCGAGGATGCGCGCGCCCGGCGCGTCGCCGCCCAGCCTGAGCGCGACCTCGGCCTGGGCGGCGTCGTCGCGCGGCCGGACGATCCGGCGCCCGAACACCCTGCGCCACAACTGCTCCCGCCGCCGCCTGGCCAGCAGGGCCAGCAGCCCGGCGGCGGCCAGCGACGCTCCGGCCAGGTAGTCGATCAGGTCGAGGCTCTGGGCCTCCCTGATGGTGATCTCGGGCTGGTCCTGCCGGACGTCGGGCTTGCGGTGCCTGGCCTGGTCCTTGTCGCTCTTCTCGGCGGCCCTGCCCTCCGTGCCCTCCGTGGCCTTCTTGGCGGCGTGGTGCCGGGCGTCGGGCTGGGCGCGGGTGTGGGCCACGCCTGGGTGCTCGCGCAGCGTCTGCTCGCGGGACTGGCCGGCGGGGACGATGTGCACGTTCCTGGCGTCGTCCGGCATGTCGAGCACCCAGCCGGGCCTGATCAGGTCGGCCATGCGCAGGCGGGTGCCGTCCGGCTGCTCCTTGGCCTGGTTGAGTCGGTAAATTTCGGGATATCGGCGGCCGTCTCCCAGGCACTTCTCCGCGATCTCCCACAGGCTCTCGTGGTGCCTCCCGTGCGGGGGCTGCACGACGTACACCTTCTTGGTCTTGTGGGTCTCCAGCGTCTGCTCGACGATCGGCGCGGAGTAGGCGACCGCGGTGACCGGCGGCGCGGCGGGCGGCGCGGCCATCCGCGCGATGGGCGCGATCATGGCCCCGGCCGTGAACAGCAGCAGCACCGCGCCGACGAGCTTGTTGGCCAGCGCCTGCGTGCCGCCCGACAGCGGTACGCGGGCAGGCATCCCGACTCTTCGGACACCGGCGTACACCTCGACCAGCACGCACACGAAGAGCTGGAACCAGGCCAGCCACACCAGCAGCACCAGGACGGCCTGGATCGTGCTCGGCCCGGCCTCGGCGGTGAAGAACCGCAGATCGAGCATCTCGGACGTGACCGGCGGCCCGGCGAACCTGAGCAGCGCGTACGGCACCCCGCCCACCAACGCCACCAGCGCCACCAGCGCCGCGAGCCCGGCGAGCACGTCGCCGAAGGTCCGCCTGGCCGGGATGCGCGCAGGCGGCCGCCTGGGCTGGTGCCGCCCCGGGGGGCGCGCCGGCTCTCGCGTCGGCTCTCGCGTCGGCATCGCCGCTCCCTTCTTCCGTCCAGCGTCCTGCCTCGTGCGTTGCCCCGGCCACCGAGTGGCGGGAATCGGTCTACCTGGCTTCCGGGGCGGCCGTGGCCTCGCCGTTCATCTCCGAGCCCGGGAACCCGAGGGCCCCGAGGAAGAACGCCTCCCACCGCACCGAGACGCTGACCGTCACCTGCTGCTGCTGGACCGAGCAGGAGCCGCGGGCCACGCCGTCGCCGCCCTGGGCCGCGACGATCTCGTCGGCCCTGGCGCAGACCTGGCCCTCGTCCAGCAGGGCGACCTCGCCGCCGGTGCGCAGGCGGTCGACGTCGATCTCGTCCGCGCCCGCCCGCGCGGCCTGCTCGGCGACGTCGGCGGCGCGCAGCCGGGCGTTGATCGCCGCGCCGCCGTCGACCAGCAGCCCGGCCAGGAGGAACACCACGACCGAGAAGAGCACGGTGAAGACCGACATGGACCCCCGCTCCCCCGCCTTCACGGCTCCCTCCTGACGAGCTGCTCAAGGGGCACCACGGCGGTGCCCGTCAGCCGCTTGGTGCCGCCGAACCCCAGGAAGCCTAGGTCGAGCTCGCAGGTCACCTCCGCCTGCACCTGGCCGCCCGCCTCCCAGGTGGATCCGTCCAGGTTCACCGTGCTGGCGCCGCACTTGTCGTCCAGCGCGGTCTTGGCGGTGCTCTCCGCCGCGGCGCCGGCGTCGTCGAAACTCCGCTGCACGGACGCGGCCCGCGCGGCGTCCCTGGCCGCGCCGTTGACCCGCCCCTGCGTCTCCACCAGCACCCCCGCCCCGACCAGGAACATGAGGAACAGCAGGAAGACAGGGGCGAGCATCACCGTCTCCACGGCCATCGAGCCGCGCTCGCCCGGCTTCATCGGCAGTCATCACCGCCGTTGTCGGGACGGAAGCACTCGATCGGCCCGCCCGCGGTCGCCGTGATCGTGAAGGTGAGCGGCGGCAGCAGCGGCACGACCTGCACGGCGCTGCCCGTGACCGTGACGAAGCGCTGGTCGGGGTCGCGCTCGGAGGTGGTGGCCGCGGCGTTCTCCAGCAGCCGCGGGCCGACCGCCTTGACGATGTCGGTGGCCTTCGCCGTGGCCGCGCCCTGCCAGTCGCCCGAGTCGAACGGCGCCGACCTGGCCACCCGCGCGCCTTCCCTGGCCGCCGCCTCGGCGATCTGGCGACCGTGGAACCAGAGCGCGACCTGCACGACGAGGAGCGCGACCGCGAGGATGACCGGCATCAGCAACGCCAGCTCGATCACGGTCGCGCCCCGCTCACGAGTCTCCGCCACCACCGCCGCCGCCACCGCCGAACGTGCCCTGGATCTCGCTGGACTTCTGCTCGACCAGGGTCTTGATCAGCGTGGCCAGCCCGAGCGCGACGCCCGCGATGATGGCCGTGATGATCACCCACTCGACGGCGGAGGCGCCCCTGCTGGGCGCGGTGCGGGCGCGCTGGATCCGCACCCCCAGGTAGGCGGTGAGATAGACGATCCAGGGATGGTTCATCAGGCCCCCAACATCTTCATCGCGGCGGGAAAACTGAGAAAGATCACGAAACCGGCGCACAGGAGGAGCTGGGCCACGAGCATCGACTGCGAACGTTCGCCCGCGCGTCCCTCGATCTCGGCCAGTTCGCGCCGGCGCAGGGTGGCGGCCCTGGCGGTGAGCGAGGCGCGCACCTTGGCGCCGTCGTCGGCCACCAGGCCGAGCGCGGCCGACAGGTCGCGCAGCTCGTCGACGTTGATCTCCTCGCCGAGCTGGCCGAGCGCCTGCCACGGGGTGATGCCGACGATCCGGGCGCCGCCGAGCGCGTCGCGGATGCGGCCCATCGCCCAGTTGGGCTGCTCGCCGCTGACCGACACGGCCATCATCAGCGCCTCGGGCACGCCGCGCCCGCCCGCCAGGTTCATCGAGACCAGGTCGAGGAAGGCGCCCACGACGTGCCGGAAGTCGCGTCGCATGGCCGCGGCCTCCTTGCGGATCTGCAGGTCGGGCAGGAAGAAGAAGAGCAGCGCCACGAGCACGGCCGACCAGAACGGCACCGTGAACGACACGCCCCACCCCATGAGCGCCAGCCAGCCGAGCAGGATCGGGAAGGCCAGCAGGCCGCTCGCGGCGAGCAGCACCTTGGTGGCCAGGAACGCCTCGAACGAGCGTCCGAGCAGGGCCAGGTCGGACTTGACCGAGCGGGCCTCCCAGCCGCGGGCGCCGTAGAGGCGGGCCAGGCGGGCGCCGAGGCCGCGGCGGAACGCGCTGACCTCCTCGTCGGGCAGCAGGAGCTGGATGCGCGGGGCGTCGGCGTCCTCGCGGACGGCGTCGAGCGCCAGCAGCCGCGCCACGAGCCCGGGACGGGCCGGGAACAGCGCGCGTACCAGCACGAACAGGCCGAGGCCGAGCACCGCTCCGGCCAGTACGCCCTCAACCATGGCCGCCTCCCCCCATCAGCAGCCGGGTGGGCTTGTCGAACCTGGCCAGCCGCCGCATCCACGCGAACCCGGCGCCGAACAGGCCGCCGACGACCACGAGCACGGCCTGGCCGAGGGTGGAGCCGTACTCGCTGACGTAGGCGGGGTTGAACAGGATGAGCAGCCCGGCGAAGACCAGTGCCGTGATCACCACGATCTGCACGCTGCGCCTGGTCGAGCGGCGTTCGGCCTCGACGCGGCGGCGCATGTCGAGCTCTTCGCGGGCCGAGACGGCGAGCGCGCCGAGCACGTCGCGCAGGCCGGGGCCGCGCAGCCGGGAGTTGAGGATGAGCGCGGCGATCACCAGGTCGGCCGAGGGGTCGTCGAGCTCGTCGGCGAAGCGGGACAGCGCCTCCGGCAGCGCCATCCTGGTGTGCAGGCGGTCGACCATGGCCCGCAGGTGGGGCCGGAGCGTGGGCGCGGCGGCCCTGATCGAGGACGGGATGGCCTGCTCCAGCCCGGCCGCCCCGGCGATGGTGTCGCGCAGCGACTCGGTCCAGGCGGCCAGCCCTTCCAGGCGGCGCATGGCGGCGCGTTCCTCGGCCGCGCCGCCGGACAGGCCGCGCCAGGCGAACACCAGCAGCACCGTACCCACCGCCATGACGGGCCAGCCCGTGACCACCAGGACCAGGCCGGCGGCCACCGCGGCGACGGCGGTGCGGGTGGTCAGCATCTTGACGAGCGGCCGTCTGGGCTGGGACGGGCGGCGGCGCAGGCCGTACAGAGCGAGGAAGAACAGGAAGAGGCCGCCGCCGGCGGCCGCGCCCGCCACCATCGCGAGCGGGTCGAGGTCGAACGCCATCCTCACCAGCCTCCCGGGTTGTAGCCGTGGGCGACGAGCTCCTCCAGGCACGAGACCGGCGCGTGCGGGACGGCCGTGCCGTCGGGACCGGGCACGAACACCTCGCTCGACAACACGCGGCCGTCGCAGCCGTTGACCTCGCGGATGCTGGAGACGTAGCGACGCAGGGTGCCGCCGACGTGGTAGTCGTTGCGCTTCTCGATGAAGACGACGAAGTCGATCGCGCCCGCGATGAGCATGTGGGTGGCGTCGATCGGCAGGCGCTCGCCGGCCTGCAGGGCGTAGGTGGCGATGCGGTTGAAGACCTCCATGCTGGAGTTGGCGTGGATCGTCGACAACGAGCCGTCGTTGCCCTGGGTCATCGCGTTGAGCATGGTGACGATCTCGTCGCCCAGCACCTCGCCGACGATGACGCGGCTGGGGTTCATCCGCAGCGAGCGCCTGACCAGCTCGGCCATGGAGATCTCGCCCTGGCCCTCGGAGTTGGGCAGGCGCTGCTCGAAGGCCACCACGTTGGGGTGGAGCTCGGGGAACTGGTCGAGGCCCAGCTCAAGGGCGCGTTCGACGGTGATCAGGCGCTCGCTGGGCGGGATCTCGTTGGCCAGCGCCCGCAGCAGGGTGGTCTTGCCGGCGTTGGTGGATCCGGCGATCATGAGGTTCTTGCGGGCGGCGACGGCGGCCGTCAGGAACCTCCCGACCTCCGGGCTGATCGTGCCGTTGCCGGTCAGGTCGGACAGGAAGACCTTGCCGAGGCGGGAGCGGCGGATCGACACGGCCGGGCGCACGGTGACGTCCATGACCGCGCTCAGCCGGGAGCCGTCGGGCAGCCGCAGGTCGAGCTGGGGGTTGGCGGTGTCGAACGGCCTGCTGGACAGCCCCGAGTACGCCGCCAGGATCTGGATCAGCTCGACCAGCTCGTCGTCGGACTCGGCGACCGGCTCCTGCATGAGCTCCTGGCCGTCGGCGTAGCTGACGAACACGCGGTCGCAGCCGTTGATGTCGATGTTCTCGACCTCGGGGTCGTCGAGCAGCGGCTGGAGTCGGCCCACGCCGAACAGCGCGGCGTGGATGCCGGCCGCCAGGGCCTCCTCCTCCTCGATGGTGGGCGGCGTGCGGCCGAGGCCGATCTCGTTGCGCGCGTGCTCCTCCAGCACCTGTGAGATCAGCGCCCTGGCGAACTGGCGCTCGTCCTCGCCGGACATCGGCGGGACGCCGCTCGCCTGGTCGATCCGGCGCTGCTGGGCCAGCCGGTCGCCGACCTCCTGGCGGAAACGCTTGACGAGCGAGTGGTCGATCATCGGTGGCTCACCAGCCTCGCGGCGAGGTCCCGGGCCGTGCGGATGAGCAGGGACCGGTCGAGCCGGCCGCCCCACTGCCCGCGCAGCAGCTCGGCGCCCTTGGCGTCGTGGGCCAGCCCGTGGACGAACTGGACGATGGGACCGACGATCCTGCGCACGTCTTCGATCGAGGCCCGGTAGTTGCGCGGGTCGGCGATCACGACGACGCCGTGCGCCTTGGTGATCTGGAGGCGTTCGCGCAGGTGGGCGACGTGGTCGAGGGTCGCCCTGGTGAGCAGGAGCACCTGCTCGGCCTCGGCGAGGAGGTCGGCGATCTGCGGGTGGGAGCCCAGGCGGCCGCAGTCGGCGATCACGTCGGCGTCGGGGATGGCGGCCAGCGATCTGCCCAGCGGGCCCCAGAGCCAGGTGAGCCCGGCCGCCTGCTCGCCGTGGGTGAGCCCGGCCAGCACGTCGAGCCCGCCGATGATCTTCTGCGTGTGCTGGTGGATCTGGGCGGGTTCGAGGCCCCTGCGGGCGGTCGCGCCGAGCGTGAGCAGGCCCTTGCCCGGATTGAGCACGCCGCCGTCGGCGGCCGGCAGCCGGTAGGCGAGGTCGCCGCCGGCCGGGTCGCACTCGGCCAGCAGCACGGGCCGCGGCCACACCGCCGCGAGGGCGGTGGCCGCGGTGGTCACGCCGGGCGCGCCCTTGTCGGCGGCCAGAACGATCAGCGCCACGTCAGCGCGCTCCCGGGAGCTCGGCCACCGCGATCTCTCCGCTGGAGGCATAGGCGAGTATTTGCGGTGAGTCCGACGAATCGACGATCACGGTGATCTGCCCGGAATTACCGCCGGTCCGATTCTTGTCGCCCGTGCTGAACACGAGCGCGCTCTCGGCCAGTACGCGACTTTGCCCCTGAGCCGTCCGGTTCGGCACGTACACGACCTGGACGCGGTCGCCCTGTTGAATGCCGGCGGGCATTTGGCCGGGTTTGAGGGCGAGTCCGACGGTCGCCTTTCCCGGGCCCAGTTCGTCGCTGGCCTTGCTGCCCATCTGGTTGGTCAGCAGGGTGCCCGGCAGGATGGTGACCGCGGCGAAGCTCTTGGTCACCTCCGACCGCCGGGACCAGGGGACGTAGTCGACGCCCGTGTCCGAGGCGATCTTCACCTCTTCGAGCATGCCGTCCACGAACTTCTGGCCCGCGCCGACCTGCTGGGTGATCCTGATGGCGGAGACGCGGTCGCCGCTGCGCAGCACGAGCAGCGTGGTGGCCAGCGCTCCGCCGAGTATGAGCAGGACCGCCAGCGCGGCGAGGGCCGGCTTGCGTTCGCGTGGGGGCACGGGGAGCTTGCGCGAGGCCGGGCCGGACAACCCCGCCGCCGCGTTGTCGGCGACAGGTTTTTCACTGGTCCTCATGGGTGGGGGGCTCCCATTGTGAAATGCGGAATTCACGCCCATTATGTGGGGCGTCCGGGTGGGGCGTGGGCGGAATGCGAGGACCCATGCTTGTTTCGCAGGTGGCGCGATGTCAACCCGGAATAATCGATGCCTATTGTCTCTACCAAGTTGACGAATACCGATTTATCGGCATGCTGGTCACAGTTTTATCTTCAGTCGCATTAGTCACAAGTTTTTCAGGCTTGATCGTGACACTGGGCGCGCGAGTTATCCACAGAACCGCGTTCTCATGCCGGTGGCGTCAACCGGGACACCTACTCTCGCTTCTGGCGCTACCTTGGCGCCCGAGGTCGAGCGAGGAGACGGCACATGCGGATCATGCTCACCGTGCTCGGCGAGCAGGGCGACCGTGACGTCGTGATCGACGGCGACGGCGGCGCCACGGTGGCCGGGGTGACCGAGGCGCTGAGCGGGCGCACGTCCATGGCGAAGGTCGTCCACCTGCCGCGGACGCGGGCGCCCTACGGCCTGGCGCCCGAGGCCGGGGTGCGGGGCGGGGCCGAGGCGCGCATCCCCCGTCCGCGCGTCCCCGACCGGCTCGACGTCCCCGCCGACGTGCCCGGCGATTCCGGCGCGCTGCTCTGGCGTGACGGGCGTCCGCTCGATCCGCGGGCGCCGGCGGCGGCCGTCCTGCGCGACGGCGACAAGGTCACGCTCGACCCGCGCCTGGCCCGCGCCACCGTGGTGGAGGAGCCCGGCGGGGTGGCCGAGATCCGCGTGATCGGCGGCCCGGCGGCGGGGGCCGTCCACCGGCTGGGGCTGGGCGTGCACGTCATCGGGTCCGACCCGACCTGCGCGATGGCCGTCGCCGATCCCCTCCTGGCCGCCGAGGCCGTCGCCGTGCGCGTGACGCCTGACGCGATCACCGTCGAACGGGCGCACCGGCAGAGCTCCGAGCAGCCCTCCAGGCTGAAGCTGAAGGGGCGGTGGGCCGAGGAGGTGGCCGAGCTGACCGCGCGGGTCGCCGAGCGGGAGGCGGCCGAGTTCGCCGCCGAGCAGGGCGACATGCCCGAGCTCGACGGCAGGGCGCTCACCGGGCCCGCCGAGTGGCCCGACCAGGCGGTGCTGACCTGCGGGTCCTCGGTGTTCGTGCTCACCTCCATCGAGCCCAAGGACGCCCACCTCGCGCCCAGGGGCGAGGGCGGGCTCGCCTACAACCGGCCGCCCAGGCTGCGCCGTCCCGAGCCGGAGCGCAGGTTCGTCAAGCCCAAGGAGCCGACCAGGTCCGAGGGCATGCGGCTGCAGTTGCTGGCCGCGCTCCTGCCCGCCGTGCTCGGCGTGACGCTGGCGTTCGCCCTCCACGCCCCCTACTACCTGCTCGTCGCCCTGATGACGCCGATCATCATGATCGGCCAGTGGGTCAGCGACCGCCGCCACGGCAGGAAGAAGCACAAGCAGGCGCTCAGGGAGTTCGGCGAACGCGTCCGGGCCTACGACGAGGAGGTCGAGCGGGCCAGGGCCGCCGACGAGGCCGCGCGCAGGTCCGACGCGCCCGACCCGGCCCAGGTCCTGCTCACGGCGACCGGGCCGCGCAGGCGTCTGTGGGAGCGCCGCATCCATGACGCCGACTCCCTGCGGCTGCGCGTCGGCCTCGCCGACCTGCCCGCCAACCTCGACCTGTCGGAGGAGCAGGGCGGTCCGATCGAGCCGCCGCTCTGCCGCACCGTGCCCGTGGCGCTGGCCATGCGCCGGCTCGGCGTCGCGGGCGTCACCGGCCCGCGCGGGGCCGCGACCAGCCTGGCCGGCTGGCTGATCGCCCAGGCCGCCACCCTGCACAGCCCGCGCGACCTGGCCATCGTGGTCGTGTCCGCGCGCGCCGACGGCGAACGCCGCTGGGGCTGGACGCGCTGGCTGCCGCACTGCGCCCCGCGTGCGGGCGAAGACTGCGTGGCCCTGGTCGGCACCGACCCCGAGTCGGCCGCCCGCCGCGTCGCCGAGCTGGCCGCGCTCATCGACGAACGCCAGAACACCGCCATCCCCGAGTTCGGCAAGATCCCCACAGGCTGGGACGATCTGGGCGGCCCCGAGAAGCCCAGCTTCTCCTCCTACGACGTCCGTCCGCACGACGTCCTGGTGATCCTCGACGGCGCCCAGATCCTGCGCGGCCTGCCCAACATGCCCCAGGTCCTGCGGCAGGGCCCCCGGTCCGGGGTGTTCACCCTCGCCATCGACGACGACCAGCGGCTGCTGCCCGAGGAGTGCCAGACGGTGGCGGCCTGCGGCTCCGACGGACTCGTCCGCCTGCTCGGCGGCGGTCTCGACGTGATCGGGCCGGTGCTGGGCGACCTGGTCTCGGCCGCCTGGTGCGACCGGCTGGCCAGGGCCCTGTCCCCCATCCGCGACGTGAGCCGGGACGATCCGTCGGGCAACCTGCCCGGAGCCGTCCGCCTGCTCGACCTGATGGGCATGCCCGACCCGTCCGGCAAGGAGCTGGCCGGCCGGTGGCGGGCCCGCGGCACCACCGAGGCGCTGATCGGCGTCGGCCCCGACGGCCCGTTCTCGGTCGATCTCAAGCTCGACGGCCCCCACGGGCTGATCGCCGGCACCACCGGCGCGGGCAAGTCCGAGCTGCTGCAGACGCTGATCTGCTCGCTGGCGGTGGCCAACCGGCCCGACCAGCTCACGTTCGTGCTGATCGACTACAAGGGCGGCGCGGCCTTCAAGGAGTGCGTACGCCTGCCGCACACCGTCGGCATGGTCAGCGACCTCGACGGGCACCTGACCCAGCGGGCCCTCGACTCGCTGGCGGCCGAGATCCGGCGCAGGGAACGCCTGCTGCTGGCGGCGGGCGCCAAGGACATCGACGACTACGCCGGCCAGGCCCCCATGCCGCGCCTGGTGCTGATCATCGACGAGTTCGCCGCGCTGGTGGCCGAGCTGCCCGACTTCGTGGCCGGCCTGGTGGACGTCGCGCGGCGGGGCCGTTCGCTGGGCATCCACCTGATCCTGGCCACCCAGCGGCCGGCCGGCGTCGTCACGGCCGACATCCAGGCCAACACCTCGCTGCGGATCGCGCTGCGGGTGACCGAGCCCGCCGAGTCCACCGACGTCATCGACCTGCCCGACGCGGCCGCGATCTCCAAGTCCACCCCCGGCCGGTGTTACGTACGGTCGGGGGTGGGGGCGGCGATCGCCGTCCAGACGGCCAGGGTGGGCGGGCGCAGCCCCGCGCGTGCTCCGTCCGCCGGGGGGCCGGCCGGGCGGGTGCGGGTGCTCGACGTCGACTGGCGCTCGCTCGGCAGGCCGCTTCCGCCGCCTCCGGAGCCGGCCGAGGAGTCGGCGGTCACCGATCTGGGCCTGGTCGCGGACGCGCTCGTCGAGGCTGGCCGGTTGGCGGGCGTCCCGGCCCAGCCGAGCCCGTGGCTCGACCCCCTGCCCACCCACCTGGTGCTCGACCTGCCCGCCGCCACGCCGGTGCCCGCCTCGCCGGAGGGCTCGCTCGGAGCCGGGCACGCCGGTCCCGCGTCGCCGTACGAGGGGGCTGGGGTGCCGGAAGGTGCGGCTGGGGTGGCGTACGAGGGGGCCGGCGGCGGGTTCGAGGAGGTGGCGCCGTTGGCGTTCGGGGTGACCGACCGTCCGTGGCGGCAGGACCGTTGCCCGCTGGCGCTCGACCTGGCCAACGGCGGCCACCTGCTGATCGCGGGCGCCCCGCGCAGCGGCCGCTCGACGGCGTTGCGGACCATCGCCGGCGCCATCGCGGCCCGGACGTCGCCCGCCGACGTGCACGTCCATGCGGTGGACTGCGGGTCGGGCGCGCTGCTGCCCGTCATGGCGATGCCCCACTGCGGCGCCGTCGTCACCCGCGACCAGATCGAACGGGTGGAGCGGCTGCTCGGCCGGCTGCGCGCCGAGGTGGGCCGCCGCCAGCAACTGCTGGCCGAGGCGGGCCACGCCTCGCTCGCCGAATACCGCCAGGCCGGTCACCGCCTGCCGTGGCTGGTGTTCATGCTCGACCGCTGGGAGGGCTTCGTCGCCGCGTTCGAGAGCTACGACTACGGCCGCCTGATCGAAGCCCTGCTCCAGCTCCTGCGCGAGGGCCCGGCGGTGGGGTTGCGCGCGGTGGTCACCAGCGACCGGTCCGGCCTGCTCGGCCAGGTCTCGACGGTCTTCGACGACCGCCTGCTGCTGCGCCTGTCCGACACGGCCGACTACGGGCTGGCCGGGTTCCCGCTCAAGGGGTTGCCCGCGTCCATGCCTCCGGGCCGCGCCCTGTCGCTGGGCGAGCACGGCATCACCGAACACCACATCGCCCTCCTCTCCGCCGACCCCGCGGGCCCCGCCCAGGTCGCCGCCCTCCAGGCCCTGGCCCGCAGCGCGAGCCCGCAGGCCGCCGGGCGCGGGGGGCGCCCCGGGGAGGGCGAACAGCCGCTGCGCGTCGACGCGCTGCCGATGCGGGTCACCGCGTCCCAGACGATGGACCTCGATCCGGCGTTCACTCCGCCGTCCCCGCTGTGGGCGCTGGTCGGGGCGGGTGGGGACGCGCTCACCCCGCTCGGCGTCGACCTGCTGGCCCACGGGCCGGGCGCGGTGATCGCGGGGCCGTCGCGGTCGGGGCGGTCGTCCGTCCTGGTGACGGCGGCGCGGTCGCTCATCGCCGCGGGCACGCCGGTCGTCGCCGTCGCCCCCAGACGAAGCCCGCTGCGCGACCTGGCGGACGCGGTCGCCGTCCTCGACGGGAACGCCGCCGACCTATCCGAACTGGTCGCCGACCTGGGCCAGTACGTCGTGGTCGTGGACGACGCCGAACTGGTCAACCCCGACTCACCGCTGGGCACGTCCCTGGAGGAGGTGCTCCGCTCGGGCAGGGACGGCGATCACGGCCTGCTGATCGCCGGCTCCACCGGTGACCTGGCGGTCGCCTATCGCGGGTTCGTGGCCGAGACCCGCAAGTCCCGTACGGGCGTGCTCCTCTCGGTCCAGGGCCCGACCGACGGCGACCTGTTCAGCATCCGCCTGCCCCGCGGGGCCGGCGGCGGCCCACCTGGCCGCGGCCTCCTGGTCACCACCGGCAACATCACCCCCATCCAAACGGCCCTCCCCGACACCCCCTGACCCACGCGCCCAACCTCCCTCCGCGAGCCGCCCGAGCCACTCAGCCGAAGCCACCCGACCCATCCCATGTCGCCCCCTTTGAGGCACCGCACGGGTCCGGGCGGCCTGGACATGGCATCCGAGGTCAGGCTCGTCGGACGGGAGGGGGCAGGCCCACGCCACCGCGGCGGGTCGGCCTCCCTGGGTTCCGATGCGTGCAGGCGGCGGCGTTGTGGGGTCAGGAGTCGTCGGCGGGGAGGGTGTACATGCGGACGTACAGGGGGCGGGCGTCGGGTGGGGCCTCGTCCGCGGGGTGGCTGTATTTCAGGAGCAGGGCCACGTAGGCGTCGTGGAACTCCCTGAGCTCGTCCTTGGTCATGCGGGCGAGGCCCCGGGAGCCCTTCACCCAGTCGGGGTCGGTCTGGAAGGCGGCGGGGAGGCGGTCCAGCAGGGCGCGGTCCTCCTCCAGCCCGATCCGGTGGAACTCGATCAGGACCGCCTGATCCTCCGGGCCGAGGTCGCCGGGCTCGGGGAGGCGGATGTCCCTGGGGAGTTCGGCGCGGCGCCACCAGCGTTCGCGGCCGGAGGAGCGTTCGGGGATCTCCTCGATGAAGCCGTACTTCTCCAGTTGGCGCAGGTGGTAGCTGGTGGTGCCGGTCTTGGCGCCGAGCAGCTCGCCGAGGGTGGTGGAGGTGGCTGGGCCGTGGATGTTCAGGTGGGTCAGCATGCGGCGGCGCATGGGATGGGCCAGGGCCTTGAGCCGGTCGGGATCGTGGAGCACCAGGGGCTCGTCGTCCTTCATGAGGAGCAGGCTAGTCCTTGAGGACGATATCTGCAGACATGTCTTTGCCGAGATGTCTCTGCAGACTACTGTCGGCAATATGCGAAACCTCTTCACGGCCTCTGCCGCCGTCTCCCTCAGCGCCGTCGCCGGCGTCGTGTTATGGCTCAGTACGCCCGGACTGGGTCGTGCCGCCCCCGCCGCCGACGTCACCTCGAACGCCGCAACGACGGCTGATCTCGGCCAGAGGGCTGCAATGACCGGTGAAGGACGGCGCGGCGCTGGGGCCGGGGCGGTCGAGCCCGATCGCGCGGGACCGGCAGTTCCGGGCGGCCTCGCCGTTCCCGGCGGCCTGGCGGTTGCCGGTGGTCTCGCCGCTCTCGGTGGCCAGGCGGCTCCCGGTGGCCTCGCGGTTCCGGGTGACCTGACGGTCCATGAGGTGACGTTCCGCGGCAGCGGCGGGCTGGAGCTGCACGGCAGCGTGATCAGCCCGCCGGCCAGCGCGATCAGCTCCTCAAGCGCCGGCAGCGCGGCCCAGTCCGGCGGCACAGGGCGCGCGGCCGGGCAAGGCCGGGACGACCTCGCCGGGGTGGGCGCGAGCGGTGGGGGTGGGCGGGCTGGGGTTGTGTTGGTGCATGGGGCGGGGACGGGGACGTCTCGGGAGAAGTTGCTGGGTGAGGCCGTCGCCTTCGCCCGGCAGGGCCTGACCGTGCTGATCTACGACAAGCGCTCGGTGGACTATTCGCTGTTCCATCGGTCGTACGCGCAACTCGCCGACGACGCGCTCGGCGCGGTCGCGACGCTGCGCAAGGAGCCCGGGGTCGATCCCGGCAAGGTCGGCATCTGGGGGCTCAGCGAGGGCGGGTGGGTGGCGCCGCTCGCCGCCTCCAAGTCCAAGGACATCGCGTTCGTGGTGGTGGTCGGGGCCAACGCGTTGCAGCCTCTGCGGCAGCAGACGTGGGCCGTGGCGGCCGGGCTGCGCAAGGCGGGGGTCGGCGGGTCGCTGGTCGAGCATGCCGAGCCGAAGCTGTACCGGGTGATCGCGGACGGGGACATGTTCCCCGAGCCCTACTACGATCCCGAGCCGGTCCTGGCCGCGGTGCGGCAGCCGGTGCTGGCGATCTGGGGCGTGCACGACCTGCTGACCCCGCCTCGCGAGACGCCGCCGATCTTCCGCGCGGCGTTGGAGAAGGGCGGCAACAGGCGGTACACGTTCCGGTTCTTCGAGAAGGCCGATCACGCGGCTCATGTGACCCCGGACGGCGGCGTCACACGTCTGCCCGAGCTCGCTCCCGGTTACGCCGAGCTGGTGGGCGGCTGGGTGGCGAAGGCGACCTCGGGGCGGGCTCCGGTCGCGGAGGTGTCGGGACCCGCGCCCGTCCAGGCGGAGGACTCCGTCGGGACGCCGCCCCCAGCGTGGTGGGAGTCGGCCTTCGCTCAGACGGCGGTCCTGGCGCTGTTCCTGGCCGGGTTCGCCGGATATCCGGCGGTCGCCGTGGTCCGGCGGATCCGGGGCCGCCGCGCGACCCGGCCCACGCCGACCAAAGAAACGACAGCCGCCCAAGCCACGCCGACCAACGAAGCGAGAGGGGTCCGGGGCACGCCGACCGCGGAAACGGCAGCGGTCCGGAGCACGCCGGCCAAAGGGACGGCAGCGGTCCGGAGCACGCCGGCCAAAGAAGCGGCAGCGGTCCGGGCCACGCCGGCCAGAGAAACGGCGGCGGTCCGGGGCACGTCGGCCAAGGGGACGGCGGCGGCTCGGGTGGTCAGCGCCGGAGGGCTCGTGGCGGCGCTGGGCGGGTTCGCCTACCTGTTCTACCTGATGTCCACCGGCGGAAAGCTGGCCGCGCCCGGTCCGATGCTCCTCGGCAGGCCGCTCGTCTGGCTGGCGCTGCAGGCCGTCGCGGTGGCCACCGTCGTGGCGACGGCGCTGGCAGCGCGCACGTGGCGGCGGGAACGCGCGACCGGCGAGCGGGTACGGCTGGGCCTGCTCGTCGCGGCGGGTGTGGCCTTCGTTCCGTGGGCGTTCTATTGGGGTTTGCTACTTCCGTAGGGGTTCATGACACAAGAGCGTTCTATGCTGATCCCTGCGATACGGGAGAGGTGAGATGCAGACCCGGAAGGACCTCTACCAGGCTCATCGGCTGATGCAGCAGCGCCTGGGCATGGCGTTGCTGCAGGCTGAGCCCGATGTACCGGAGACGCCCATGCGGCGGCACAACGTGGCGATGTTCTGCGGCGTGCTCGTGGGCGTGCTCATCGCGGCGGTGTTCGGGATCTGGGGGCTGCTCAAGCCCGGCGGGGCGACGAACCTCACCGAGGCCGGCCAGCTCCTGGTCGAGGAGGAGACGGGCGCCACCTACGTCTACAGCCAGGAGCAGGGGCGGCTGCTGCCGACCGCGAACTACGTCTCGGCGCTGCTGCTGCTCGACGCGACCGACTTCAAGGTGCGCAACGTCTCCGCCGCGTCGCTGGCGACGCTGCCGCGCGGGCCGCTGGTGGGCATCGCGGGCGCGCCGGACAGCCTTCCGGCCCGCGAGAAGCTGGTGAAGGGCCCGTGGTCGGCGTGCGTGACCGAGCCGGCGCAGGCCGCCGGGGCGCGGGGGCCGTACGTCACGCTGGTGGGCGGACAGGACGTCGGCGGGACGCCCGTGGGCGGCGACGCGCTGGTCGTCACGGACGGCCAGCAGGGCTGGGTGGTCTGGAACGACCGGCGCATGAAGGTCACCGAGACGGGTGTGCGCGCGCTCAACGCCCATCCCAGAAGAGTGCCCTCGACCTGGATCAACGCGATCCCTCCCGGCCCCGACTTCATGCCGCCGCCCATCACCGGCCTGGGCCGGCGCGCCGCCGCCCCCGGGGGCGGCAAGGGGGCGGTCGGTCAGGTCTACACCGTGAAGGGCATGGGCGGGGCTCCCGACCGCTGGTACGTGCTGCTCGCCGACGGGCTCGCCCCCGTCAACCTCACCCAGGCGACGCTGCTGCTCGCAGACCCGAGGACCAAGGCCGCGTACGGCAGGCGCGCCGCCGTCCCACTGGAGATCGACGCCGCCACCGCGAACGGCCGGACCTCCCGCCAGACCCTCACGGTCGGCGGCCTGCCGACGAGCCTGCCCAGAACGGTCACGTCCTCGGCGGCGCTGTGCGCGGTGTACGCCGACACGCAGAACGGCTCAGCGCAGGCGAAGATCACGGTCGGCGCGACGATGACCATCCCCGTGCCCACGTCCCGGAGCGACCAGGAGCACTTCGACCAGGTGCTGCTGCCCGCCGGCGGCGCGGCCCTGGGCGGCCTGCTGCCCGGGGACGGCCAGAAGGCGTTCGTGCAGACCTACTTCCTGCTCACCGACCAGGGCAGGAGGTTCCCGCTGCAGACCGGGGACCAGATCAACAAGCTGGGGTACGGCGCCGAGGACGTCACGCCGGTGCCCTACAACCTCGTCCACCTGATCCCGGAGGGCCCGGCGCTCGACCCGACGGCGGCGCGCTCACCGGTGCAGGTCACGGCCCAGTGAGCGGCGGCCCCAGCCCGGCGGACGCCGGGCCGGGGCCGCCGGACGAGGTGCGGGTCAGGGTCAGATGAGGCCGCCGGCCGTCGTCAAGTCAGGCATGCCGCCGTTCTTGCGCTGCAGGGTGCCGGGCTTCTCCTCCCCGTTGCTGACGTACTCGAGGTCGCTGGGCCCGAATTTGGCATTCGGACGCCCCTTGTCGATGACCTGGGTCATCATGGCGCACATGCCGTTCACCGTGGCCAGGATGCCCGCGAGCATGGCGGCGGACTTGACGTTCTTGCCGACGATGCCCCTGAGGATCTGGGCGAGCGAGATCAGGATGCCGTTGATCTGCCCCCGCATCACCACCGCGACGAAGATGGGGACGATGAAGGTCAGCCATTTCGCGGCGGCGAGGGCCGTCGTGATCGCGGCCACCAGACAGGCGACGTAGACGGCATAGTGGTAGAGCGTGGCGATCGTGTCCATGCCGCTGGAGACGTTCTGGAAGTAGGCCGACGCCACCTTCACCTGCTGGGCGAAGTCGTCCGCGGACTTCTTGAACACCTCCCAGGCCGGCCCCGTCCAGTACTCCTTGCTGGCGACCTCCTCGGCGAGCTTGACGATCGCGCCGCTGATGGCCTCGAAGTCCAACCCGTCCTCGCC
Organism: Nonomuraea sp. NPDC003560; assembly: GCF_042878785.1. Lineage (NCBI taxonomy): Bacteria > Bacillati > Actinomycetota > Actinomycetes > Streptosporangiales > Streptosporangiaceae > Nonomuraea > Nonomuraea sp. NPDC003560. The sequence continues at coordinate 876,694 of NZ_JBIAOF010000003.1, forward strand.
GACGACGGGCGCCAACCACTCAATGGCCGCCTTCGCCACGGCGCCGGGGTTGGACACGAGGGCGCCTACCATGATCGCGACGTTCCTGGCCAGCGGGTACTCGAAGAGCACCGCGGCGTTCGCGGTCGCCACGCCGGCCGCGGCGAGGATCAGCCAGCGGTCTTCTTCGTATGGCATGTCGTCTTCCTTCTCACTCGCCGAGGACCGGCGGCGCGATGTCCATGTCGTCGAGCCAGTCGTTCTCGTCGCCGCGCACGTACTCCGGCTTCTCCCGCTCGCGGTTCTGCTCGTTGCCGGCCGCGCCGCCCGACATGGGCATGAACGGCATGCCCGACATGCCGGCCGCGCCGGCGCCGCGCAGGCCGCCCGCGGCCGCTCCCGCGCCCGTGGTGGTCCCGCCGGGGCCCGACGAGCCGCCGTAGCCGCCCGAGGTGGGGAAATCGATGGGACGGCCGGTCAGGTTGCCGGTGCTGGGAATGGCGGAGTTCAGGGCGTTGGGGTCCAGACCGGACAGCTTGGTCTGGGACGGGTCCGGGAGCGTGCTCTTGAGGTCCGGGACGTCGGTGTTGTGGTTGAGCTGATCCTCGATGGACGGCGTCTTGGGCAGGTTCGCGTTGATGGCGTTGGGGTCGGGCAGGTTGCTGTCGGGGAGCTTGTTGTCCGGGAGCTTGTTGTCCGGCAGCTTGTCGTCAGGAAGCTTGTCGTCCGGAAACTTGTCGTTCGGCAGCTTGTCGTCAGGAAGCTTGTCGTCCGGCAGCTTGTTGTCGGGGAGCTTGTTGTCCAGGAGCTTGTCGTCCGGCAGCTTGTTGTCGGGCATGTTCATCGGCGGCAGGCCGCCACCACCGCCACCGCCCAGCTTGGACGGATCGATGCCGCCGCCGGGGGGAGGGCCGTCGCCGTACTCCTTGATCAGGCCGTCGTTGTCCTTGTCGACCTTCTCGTAGTTCTTCTCCAGCTGCTCCAGCGCCGTCTTGTAGTCCTTCAGGACGGACCTGGCCATGGCGACCGCGTCGCCGGCGCCGTTCTTGATCTGCTCGTGGGCGTAGGAGAGGCCGAGGCCGACGATGCCGAACCCGGGGGATTCGATGTTGATCCCCTTCGTGTTCGTCTCGATCTTGCCCATGCCCGGTTCCTGGTCGGCGATGTCGCTGCCCAGTTTGCTGATCTTCTTGTCGGTGAACCGGATCGTGGCCCCGCCGAGGCCCGCCGGGGATAGTCCCAGGCTGGCGGCGGAGTTCTCCCCTGCGCCCATCTGACCCTCCCTGTCCGAAAACTGCGTTTTGCACAGTCCTGGCTACGATATCGACAAATATCAACTTTTAGCGTGAACACTTTGCGAATGATCTAGACTGGCCGTTGATCAGGATGGCAGCCTTTCCCACATGCGGATCAAGACCCTGATTGTGGGCGTGTGCGGCATCGCCGCGCTGCCCCTCACCGGCACGAGCGCGGCAAGCGCCAGCGCCGCCGTCGTCCACCAGCTTCCGTTCCCGTGCGGCGAGACCTGGACCGGCGACAGCAACGACAGCAGCGCGCACACCGGTGGCTACGAGATCGACTTCAACGGCTCGTACGGCGACGGCAACGCCGACATGGGCCGTACCGTGGTGGCCTCGGCGGCCGGCAAGGTCATCATGTCGGAATACCGGACCGCCGACGGCTTCGGCAACGTGGTCAAGATCCGGCATTCCGACGGCAGCGTCTCGCTGTACGCCCACATGAAGAAGCGCACGGTCTCCCCGGGCGCGAACGTCGCGCAGGGCCAGCAGATCGGCCAGGTGGGCAACACCTCGGCCAAGTACAAGGGCATCATCGCCCACCTGCACTACGAGCAGCGCACGTCGTCGGGCAAGATCGTGCCGGCCAAGTTCAACGGCACCACCTTCGGCTACAGCCACCAGACGCTGAAGTCGAACAACTGCCAGGGCGGCGGCGGCACGCCCGCGCCCGCCGACCCGGGCAAGCCCAGCACCGGCGGCGGCGGCAACCCGTACTCGGCCGAGCAGGTCTGCGGTGCGGGCTACAAGCAGATCGACTCCGCGCCGCTCGGCAACCAGGGCCGGGTCGTCCTGCTGTACTCGGCCTCCACCGGCCAGAACTGCGTCACCACGCTGCGCAACAGCGGCTCGGGCAAGGCGGCCGTGCGGGCCTACCTGGAGGTCAAGGGCAAGGCCAGGAGCACCGACGCGGGCAGCTACCAGTACTACGCCGGTCCCGTCCGGGCCAAGGCCCTGCGTACCTGCGTCAAGTGGGGCGGCGCGATCGGCTCGACCGCGTACGACAGCCCCTTCGAGCACTGCGGCTGACGCGACCGCGCGTCCATGAGCGGGGCGGCGCCTCCGGGCGCCCCCCGCACCGCCGCTCCCCGCACGGGGAGCGGCTTGCGGGCGGGCAGTGGACCGCGCGCCAGGGGCGGGCCGGTCGCGAGGATCGGCCCGCAGGCGTGGTGCGGCGGCTCCTGGCGCCGGGCGAGCGCGCAGCGCGGCCTCAGGTGAGCGTGCTCGGCGTGGTGCCCTCCGGGCCGCCCCACACGTCGTCGTCCTCGGCGAGCCAGGTCGAGTTCTCGCTGTCGTGCTTCTCGCCGCTCTCGCCGCCACGAGCGGGCATCCCGCCCATCATGCCGGGAGCGACGAACCCGGAGCCGCCGCCGGCGCCGTACATGGCGGCGCCCGCCGCCCCGCCCCCGCCCACGCCCGCCGCTCCGAAGCCGCCTCCGGCTCCCGATCCCGCGCCGCCGTAGGGCGAGCCGCCCGTCGTCGTGGGAAAGGCGCTGTTGGGCATCCCCGACAAGGACGGGTCGTACCCGGCCAGGTTCGCGGTGTCGCCGCCGGTGCCCGACGGCAGGCCGGCGGTCGAGACCGGTGGCGTGGAGCCCAGCGAGGCGCCGTTCAGGGCCGAGGAGTCGGCCCCGCCGTACGGGTTGTCCCCGGCGTCGTAGCCCTGGACGCCGCCGACGTTCACGCCGGAGCCGTTCGTGCCCGAGCCGTCGGGATAGTGGACCGCCGGGTAGGCGCCCGTTCCCCCGTCGCCCGGCACCTTGCCGTCGATGTACCCGGGGCCGCCCGGCACGGCGTCCGGCCCGATCGAGGAGACGGGGATGTTGCCCGCCCCGCCCTTGCCGTCCAGGTCCGGCGCGCCCGGCACGCTCCCGCCGCCGTTGTTGAAGTCCGGCAGCTCCGGGACGCTCGGGTCCGGCAGCGCGGTCTGGACCTCGACGGGCAGCTGCTTGTAGTGCTCGACGATGCGCTCGTTGACCTTCTTGAGATGCTCGACGGCCCGCTTGTCCCCGCGGTACAGCCGGTAGAACGGCACCCGTCCGGCCCAGTCCACGTCGCGGTCGGTGCGCGAGTCGTGGTCCATCGACTCGACCACGTTGGCCTGCGCCCAGTTCAGCGTCTCGCCGTACGCATGGACCGGGCGGCCCATCTCGCCGAGCTTCCTGGCCAGCTCGCGCACGCTGGCGTGCAGGGTCTGGAGCTGCTTCTGCGTCTCGACGGCGGCCGGGCCCGTGTAGTTCTTGGCCAGCTCGGCCGCCTTGGCCTTCAGTTCACCGGCGAAGCCGTTCAGCAGCGTCTCGGCCCGCGTGTAGTAGAGGCCGGCGAGCTTGATCGACTCCGGGTCGGTGTCGTCGATCCACTTCATGACCTTTTCGAGCGTGTCGCTGAACATGCTCCCCATGAACGACACCTCCGGGGTGGAGGTGTCGACCGGGCCGGTGTTGTAGACGAGCTTGAACGTCTGCTTCTTGGGCTCGGCCATGGGTGTCAGGCCTCCCGCCGCGCGGCGGCTTCCTCGGTCGCCTGCTCGGCGCCGTCGGACGTCTTGGAGATGTCGAGCAGCGCCTCCACCGTGCTGTCGCCCTGCCCGACCATGGCGGCGTACAGGCCGCTGGTGGAGCCCGGCTCGCCGATCAGCTGGGAGTAGGCCGAGTTGACCGCCAGCCCGAAGTGCATGGCGGCGGGCCACTCGCCCATCTGGTTCTGGCTGAGCGCGCAGTAGCGCTGGAGATCGGGCAGCGAGCCGGCGCCCTCGGGCAGCTTCGGCCCGGGGGCCTTCTGCCCCGGCGCGGTCAGGAACTGCGTCACCGGCGGGAGCGTGGGTGTCTTCAGCTTCTTGAGCATCTCACTCAGCTCGCCGGCGATGCGCTTGATCTCCGTGCGGTTGGTGTAGTTGTCCTTGTCCCCGTCGAGACCGGGCCAGTTGGGGTCCAGTTCGAGCGCCATGGCCGCCTCCTTAGCCGATCACCGGTGAGATGGAGCCCTCGTGGTGGCTCCACACGTCGTTGTCCTCCTTCAGGAGGGTCGAGGTCTCGACCTGTCCCTCCTCGGGGGCCGGTCCGCCGCTGCCGCCGAACGGCATGAACGGCATGCCGGCGCCGCCCATCGCGCCCGTCCTGGCCGCCGCCGCGGGCGCGCTCCCCTGGACGTACGACCCGGGGCCGCCGATCACCGCGGGCGTCCCCGCGGACGGCGAGGGGTAGGCGGGCTGGGTCACGAACGGCTGGTTCGGGGTGCCGGGGTACCCGGGGGTGGTGGTCGGGTGGTAACCGGCGGTCTCGGTGGCGCGCGGGTCGCGGACGTCCACGTCCTGCGACTGGGTGGCGCGGTCACCGGTGGTGTTGTTGTCGAGCACGGGAGGCGTGGTGCCGTCGCCGGTGGTGGCCGAGCCGCCGGTCCCTGATCCGGCGCCCTGGCCGCCCGGCTGGTCGGAGCCGGGGGTGTCCGTCCCGGGGGTGTCCGGGCGGTCGGTGCCCGGGTTGTCGCCGCCGGGGGTCTGGTCCCCGGGTCGGGGGTCGGTGCCGGTGCCGCCGTCGTGGCCGCCGGTGCCGCCGCTGCCCGAACCGCCGGAGCCGCCCGAACCGCCCGAGCCGCCCGATCCCCCGGAGCCGCCGTGCGTGCCGGAGCCGGTCGAGCCGCCCGTGCCGCCGCTGTCATGGCCGCCGCCGGTCCAGTACGAGCCCTTCCCGTACGGCGAGCGGTCGGTGAGCGGCATGTCCCGTTCGGGAGCCGGCGCCTCGGCGGGCTTCACCTCGGGCAGCTCGACGACGACGCTCTCCGGGATCCGGAAGTCGTACAGGTCGACGATGTGGTTGTTGAGCTTCTCCAGCGCCCGCCGGGCCACGTCGGCCTGCATCTCCGTGGGCGACTTGGTGGGGCCCGGCCCGGGCTCCGGCACGTTGTGCGAGGTCACGGGCCCGAGCACCGGCGGCGTGACCGACGGCGACGGCGTCGCGGACGGCGGCTTCGGCGCCGCGCCGGGCGAGGGCGCCGGGACCGCCGTCTTCTGGTTCTTGGCGGCCTCGACCTCCTCGATCGCCTTGGGCAGGTAGTCGCGCCCGTACAGGATCAGCGCCTCGGACATCTTGTCCATGGCCTCGGCGATCTCGCGCCCGGAGGCGTGGAGCAGCTGGAGCGCCCGCTGCGCCTGGGCGGAGGTGTCCGACCGCCAGGCGCCGGACAGATCCTTGCCGATCTGCGGCAGCGCGTCGGCCACCCCGCGGATGACCTTGGCCACCTGCTTGTAGGACAGGCCCCGGTCGTGCACCTCCATGGCGGAGGTGGCCTTGAGCCATCCCTCGATCTGCTCCCGCGACGCGGTGACCGGCTCGCTCTTCGGCCGCCGGGAATTGTCACGGATGTCGACCTTGCGCTCAGCCAACGCTGCTCACTCTCGGCCCGGGTTCGTCTTGGCGTAACTGTCGGCGCTGTCCCTGATGGCCTTGACCAGCTTCTGGCAGCACTCGACGTAGTCCTGGTACAGGGCGGTCAGCAGCGCTCCGCGGCCCTCCATCGACACCTGGCCGCCGGGGTCCGCGCCGGTGCTGCCCACGCTGTGCGCCAGGGCGCTGGCCGCCGGCCACCGCCCTATGTGCTCCTCGCCCAGCGCGAAGTACCTCGTGAGGGTCTCGACCGAGCCGGTGACGCCGTCCCTGTTGCCGCCGGCGCCCTGCGTGAGCGCCAGGGCGATCTCCAGGTCGTCGGCGATGGCCCGCATCCTGCCCACGTTGTAGTAGAGCTCGGCGTCGGTGTCGTCGAGCCCCGGCCACGGTTCGGGTTCGAGCCCGGCCATGATCCTCCCATCACCAGGCTCGGCCACCGCGCGGGTGGCCGAGCAGAAGATGTCAGCCGTCGTACCAGATGGACTTGTTGCGGTTCTCGGCCGCGCGGTAGTTCTCGTTCGCGATCTGGACGGCCTTCTGCAGCTCGTCCAGCTGCCCGCGCATCTGGGCGGCCGCGGCCTGCCACTTCTGCTCGTGCTGCCGGAAGAACGTCTCGGCGCCGTCCGGGCCCTCCCAATGGCCGGCCAGGTCGTTCTTCAGCCGGGCCATCAGGTCGTCGGTGGCCTTCTCGAAGGAGCCGAGGATCTTGATGAAGTCGCCCTGGGCGAGCTCCATGTGCCCAAAGTTGACTTTGGTGAAGTCGAGCTCAGCGGACACCGCGGTCCCCCTCCTACTTGATGTCGACGTTGATCAGGGACTCGACGCGGCCCATGCCGGCCTGGACGTCCTGGTCGGCCGCGGAGTAGACGACCGCGTTGACGCCCATCTTGTCGGCGATCCCCTCCAGGTCGGTCCGTACGTTCCGCATGGAGTTGTCCCAGTTGGTCATGGCGTTCTTGAACCGGGCCGCCGCCGGGCCGAGCCAGCCGGTCGCGAGAAGACCGTTGGCGGTCGTCTCCACCGCCGTCCTCAGACCCTCGATGTACTGGGCGGTGTCCACCACGTGGCCAGAGGCCACCTTGATCTGGCTCGGGCTTGCCCCAAAGAATTCGGACACTTGTCACCTCCGTAACGATCATTTCGGTCGCTAAACCATATAAGCACCAAACTGCCCAGGAGTAACAGCAGACCCAATGGCCAAGATGTAACAACTTCTCGACATGTCAGCAAACGCCCTGGTCAATCACAGGTCCAGTTCGCGGCGGATTCTGTCGAGTTCTCCCATTACGTCCTCAAACGCCCGCTCGTAGCTGGCCTCGGCCTTGCGGACCTCGCGCAGCGCCCGGTCGGGGTTCTCCAGCATGCGCATCGGGTTGCCGTGCACGCCGAAGATCTCGGTCAGCAGCTCGTCGGCCTGGCGTTGCAGGTCGGCGGTCGCCGCCGCGATGGCCTCCCTGATCCGCTCCGACAGCTCGGCCGCGCTCAGCCGCATCGCCTTCGGGTGGATGTCCAGGGTGCGCAGCCCCTCCTGGGCGTACTCGACGACGACCAGGTGCCCTTCGTCCTCTCCCCTGCCCACCAGGGCGGACATGGCCTTCTGCAGCTCCTCGGACTTGCTCAGCTGCTCGTCCATGCTGTTCAGGAGCCGGTCCATGTCGATGTTGCCGAAGTCCCCGAAATCCGTCACCGACACCATCCCTCCCATAGGGCACATCGGTGCGAGTTAACCACAATCAGGGCTTCGTGATGTTCACTTCGGGGACGACCCAGTCGAAGTTCTGGTAGCCGGCGGGCAACTGGCCGGGCGCGGCAGGCTCCCGGAAGGAGGGCAGGTTTCTGGCGTCGATCGTGGCCCGGCCGAAGTCGATGGCGGCCGCGCCCTCCGGCAGGACGAAGCCGAACTGGTGCTGCTTCCTGACCAGCGTCCCGAGCACCTGCATGCCGCCCCTGAGCAGCTGCGCCAGCACCCCCGTCATGACAGCGGCGGCGCTGATCATCGCCGTGCCGACGAGGTGCTCCAGGATCATCCCGGCCGCCGCGACCTGCGGGACCGGCGTGATCTTCATCCGCAGGGCCGCGAGCAGCAGCGTGATCCCCGACACGACCGTCGAGCCGATCTGCATCCAGTAGTTGCGGACCCCGGCGGCCACCTCGTCCAGCACGCCGCCGATCTCGCCGAACGAGTTGCGCAGCGCCCCGATCTCCTGGTGGAACAGCGCCTGCACGCGGCCGAACTCCGTCTGGTCGGCGGCGATCCAGCCGGTCCTGGAGGTGGCCAGGATCTGCGGCATGAGGTTCTTGACGCCGTCGTCGAGGCGGGCGCTGATGCCGTACTTCCAGGTGTTGGCCGCCTCGGCCATGGCGAACTCGTCAGCCGCGCCCACCGCCACGATGCCCGCCACGGCCACCAGGTACGGCGAGAACCGGCCGACGCTCCTCAGCAGGTTCAGCACCCTCGTGCTGAGCGACTCCGCGGAGCCGGCGCCGGCGCCGATCGGGCCGAACTTGCCGGTGGCCGGGTTGAGCGGGATCGACGGCGATCGCGGCGGCCCGACGGAGCCGCCCTTGTTGACCGCCCTCAGCAGGGAACCGCCGCCGCCCGAGCCGCCCCGCCCCTTGTTGACGGCCTTGAGGTAGGGGTCGCTCATTTGCGGTACTGGATGATGCTGGCGTCCTCGGCCGCGCGCCAGTTGCGCTCGCAGACGGTCAGCGCGCCGCACCAGCCGTCCAGGGCGTCCTCGGCCTCCGTCATCAGGCCCTCGGCGCGGTCCATGACGCTCCGGTACGTGCCGGCGATGATCATGTTGCCCAGGACGCCGAAGCCCAGGCCGTCCACGGCCGTGAGCGGGACCAGGCCCTTGACGAAGCCGATGATCTCCTTCTTCAGCTCGGACTCCACCCGTTGCCGCGTCTTGCCGATGGTCGCCGAGGTGATATGGATTTCCAGATTCGTTGCCACGACGCCCGATTGTTGCGGCGCTTTGCCCCTGTTTCAGCAGTCCTTGCGCGGTTTTCTTGATCACTTCAGGGACCGGCCAGCCGCCGCTCCCCGTTCGTTAACCTCCGGGCGGTGGCGTGCCGGACATGGACCCCATCGACTTCGACCCCGACGACCTCGACCGCGTGATCAGCGAGAGCGAACGCTCGGTCCGCAACCTGGCCGGCGCGCTGGACGAGCTCAGCCAGGTCACCGGCCAGGGCGAGAGCCGCAGCGGCGCCGTCACCGCTCGCGTGGACGCCGGCGGCCGCCTGGACGGCCTGCGCCTGGCGCCCAGGACGAGCCGCATGGAGCTGGACGAGCTGACCGGCGAGATTCTCCAGGCCGTCCGCGCCGCCCAGGACGACCAGGCGCGCAGGCTCAGGGACGTGCTCCCGCCCACCTCGTTCGGCGGCCTGTCGGCCGAGGCCGTCACCCGGCGCTTCCAGGACCTCCAGGACGGCTTCTCGCGGCAGATGCACGACCGCCTCGACGCCCTGGAGACCATCCGCCGCCGCGCCCTGTCGGACGGCTGAGCCGGTCAACCGGCCAGGCCGCGTACCCAGGCGTAGACCTCCAGCACCCCGAGCGCCAGCGGCACCAGCGCGACGATCAGCGCCCATTCGAGGATGTCGGCGGCCCTCCCCCAGAACGGCGAGGGCCTGCCGCCGGGCAGCCACACCCCCATGCCGACGACCACCATGGCCGCCCACAGCAGCCCGAGCACCACGGCCACCGAGGCCACGCCGCCCACGCCGACCCCGACGGACACGGCCACCGCGCCGAGCGCGGCCAGGCCGACCAGCAGCAGCCAGAGCCGCTGCCCGACGCCCTGGAACACCCGGGCCCGCATGATCTGCGTGAACGCCAGCACCACGGACATCGCCACCGAGATCCACCGGCCGTCCGCGACGAACAGCGCGTGCGCCCCGGCCCCGACCAGCGCGACGCCCACGACCATGCCGGTGGCGTACCGCCGCGCCGCGCCGGTGCGCTCCAGCACCGAGGCGCTGTCGAGCCGCTGGTTGTCGCCGCGCAGCTCCTCGGCGTTGGTGGGCATGACCGGCAGCGGCACGCGGGCCAGCCGGAACGACAACACGGGCACCAGCGGGCTGAGCGCCATCACGACGGCCGCGCCCACGGCCGCCACGCCCGCGGGCGACGCCCCCGTCACCATGACGACGGCCGCGCAGACCGCGCCGGTCATCGAGGCGATGGCCGTGCCGAGGAAGCCCGGCACGCCGTCCGCGATCGCGGTGCCGCCGAGCGTGGCCACCAGCGCGGTGCAGGCCAGGGCCCCGAGCAGTTGCGGCGAACCGACGGTCATCAGCCCGCCGCCGGCCGCCGGGGCCAGCAGCCCGGCCAGGAACGCGTACGGGAGGGCGGCGTACCCGATCAGCGCGCCGGAGCCGGAGTCGCCGACCGCGCGCGAGATGGCCATCCCCACGCCGACGATCAGCAGCGCGAGCGCCCCGGCCACGATCGCGGTCACCATGGGGGTCAGGCCGCCGAAGGCCAGCGCCACGGCGCCGGCGACGAGCAGCCCGCAGGCCGCCCCGCCGCCGAGCCCGCGGGTCAGGTCGGGTGACCACTTGCCCTTGCCCTCGCGCACGCCGGTGGCGACCACGTCGGCGACGTCGTCGAACCTGGTCGGCGGCAGCGACACCGCGCGCGGGCGCAGGTAGAGGATCTCGCCGTCCAGCACGCCCAGCGCGCCAAGGCTCTGTCCCAGGTCGAAGGGCGGGCCGCCGAGCCGCTGAAGCGTCCAGCCGGGCGCGGTGGCGATGTCGCCGCCCAGCTCGCCCATGGCTCTGAGCAGCCCCGGCAGGACGTGCGGCAGCGGGATGTCGGCGGGCAGTGCCAGGTCGGCCTTCCTGCGCGGCCCTACCACCGTCACGTGGCACAGCGGCGGGAGCGGAGCGGGCACCTGGTGCAACGCGCCCTGCTGTGGAGGGGGGATTTCGGCCAGCGATGTCACAAACACAACATAGCGAGACAGAGTTAACTCAGACCTCAACTCGGACGTTAGGCACATCTGGTAAGAAGGTTCTTCCGAGCACCAGAAGGGCCTGTCACAAGGGTGAGCATCGTCGTAGTACGGCGCCCGGAGCGCCGCCCCAGCCCGAAGCCGCCGCGCGGTGAGATCCTGCTGGAGTCCCCACCGGAGATCCCAGAGGTCCAGTCGCAAGGCATGATGGCGGTGCTGACGTACCTGCCGATGGTGGCGGGCGCGGCGGCGATGGGCCTGATGTTCACCGCCGGGGGCACCAACGCCAACCCCATCATGTACGTCGCCAGCGGCCTGTTCGCGTTCTCGATGGTCGGCATGACGGTCGGCCAGATGGGCCGCCAGGCCGGCGAGCGCAAGGCCCGGCTCAACGGCGCCCGCCGCGACTACTTCCGCTACCTGGCGCAGATCCGCAAGAAGGTGCGCAAGGCGGCCATCCAGCAGCGCGAGGCCCTGGAGTGGAGCGGCCCGGCCCCCGACACCCTGTGGTGGACCGCGATGGGCCCGCGCCTGTGGGAGCGCCGCCCCCGCGACGAGGACTTCAGCACCGTACGCCTCGGCACCGGCATCCAGAAGCTGGCCGTCCAGCTCATCCCGCCGGACTCCAAGCCGGTCGAGGACCTGGACGCCCTGTCGGCCGGCGCGCTGCGCCGCTTCATCCGCACCCACTCGACCGTCGAACGCCTCCCGGTCGCCGTCGCGCTGCACTCCTTCTCCCGCATCAAGCTGGACGGCGACCCCGCCCTGGTCCGCGACCTGGTCCGGGCCATGATCGCGCAGATGGCCGTCTTCCACTCCCCCGACGACATGCGGATCATGGTGTGCGCGAGCAAGGAGTGGATGAGCCACTGGGACTGGGTCAAGTGGCTGCCGCACGCGCTGCACCCGGAGGAGACCGACGGCGCCGGCCAGGTCAGGCTCATGGCCGAGAACCTGGCCCAGCTCGACCGCCTGGTGGGCGCGGAGCTGAAGGAGCGGGCCCGCTTCAAGCCGGGCGCCTCGCCGGACGCGCTGCCGTACCACGTGCTCATCCTGGACGGCGGGCACGTGCCGCAGGACTCCCAGCTCGGCGCGGACGCCATCGACGGCGTCACCGTGATCGACCTGTCGAACTCGGCCGGGACCGTCGAGGAGCGCAGCACGCTGCGGCTGCGCATCGACGCCGCCGGCTTCCACATGGTCAAGCTGGACCACGCGGGCCGCGAGAACACCAACCGGCTCGGCGACCCCGACGCGCTGGACTACCTGCGCGCCGAGGGGCTGGCCCGCCAGCTCGCGCCGCTGCGCGCCTCCTCGGCCAAGGGCGGCGACGCCCAGGACGTGCTGGCGGTGAACACGACGCTGACCGAGCTGCTCGGCGTCGGCGACCCCACCCGCCTGGAGCCGTCGGTGACCTGGCGGCCCCGCGCCGGACGGAACCGGCTGCGGGTGCCGATCGGCCTCGGCGCCGACGGCCGGCTGGTCGAGCTGGACATCAAGGAGTCCGCCCAGGGCGGCATGGGCCCGCACGGCCTGGTCATCGGCGCGACCGGCTCGGGCAAGAGCGAGCTGCTGCGCACGCTGGTGCTCGGCCTGGCGGTCACGCACTCCTCGGAGATCCTCAACTTCGTGCTCGTGGACTTCAAGGGCGGCGCGACCTTCCTCGGCCTGGACGGCCTCTCCCACGTCTCCGCGGTCATCACGAACCTGGAGGACGAGCTGCCGCTCGTGGACCGCATGCACGACGCCCTGCACGGCGAGATGGTGCGCCGCCAGGAGCTGCTGCGCGCGGCCGGCAACTACGCCTCCCTGCGCGACTACGAGAGGGCCCGCGAGCAGGGCGCCAACCTGCGTCCGCTGCCCACGCTGTTCGTCATCCTGGACGAGTTCAGCGAGCTGCTGACGGCCAAGCCGGAGTTCATCGACCTGTTCGTGATGATCGGCCGGCTCGGGCGCTCGCTCGGCGTGCACCTGCTGCTGGCCTCGCAGCGGCTGGAGGAGGGACGGCTGCGCGGGCTCGACACGCACCTTTCGTACCGGATCGGTCTGCGCACGTTCTCGGCCATGGAGAGCCGGGTCGTGCTGGGGGTGGCCGACGCCTACGAGCTGCCGTCCGCGCCGGGCAACGGGTACCTGAAGTTCGACACGTCCGGCATGACCCGGTTCAAGGCCGCGTACGTGTCCGGTCCCCACCAGGTCGACCCGCGGCACGTCGCCACCACCGACGGCTCGGTGACGGTCCGGGAGATCGTCGAGTACGGCCCCGACTTCGTGCCCGTCCCGATGGTCGAGGAGCCACCCGAGGACCCCGCTGCGCAGGAGGAGAGCAACAAGGCGCAGCAGAGCCTCCTGGACATCGTCGTCGGCCGCCTGGTGGGCCAGGGGCCGCCCGCGCACCGCATCTGGCTGCCGCCGCTGGCCGAGCCGCCCACGCTGGCGCACCTGCTGCCCCCGCTGACGGTCACGCCCGAGCTGGGGCTGTCCACGGCCGGATGGACCGGCCGCGGGCGGTTGCAGGCCGTGGTGGGGATCATCGACCGGCCGTTCGAGCAGCGGCGGGACCCGTACTGGCTGGACCTGTCCGGCGCGGCCGGGCACGTGGGCGTGGCCGGCGGCCCGCAGAGCGGCAAGAGCACGATCCTGCGCACGCTGATCACCAGCATGGCGCTCACGCACACCCCCCGCGAGGTGCAGTTCTACTGCCTGGACTTCGGCGGCGGCGCGCTGGCCTCGCTGGAGGGGCTGCCGCACGTCGGCGGCGTGGCCTCCAGGCTGGACGCCGACCGGGTGCGCCGCACGGTGGCCGAGATCGCCTCGATCCTGCGCGACCGGGAGCGGGAGTTCACCGAGAACGGCGTCGACTCCATGAGCACCTACCGCAGGCGGGTCGCCGACGGCTCGCTCCAGGGCGACGGCTGGGGCGACATCTTCCTCGTCGTGGACGGCTGGCTGACGATCCGGCAGGACTTCGAGGCCCTGGAGCCGGTCATCACCGACCTGGCGGCGCGCGGCCTCGGCTACGGCATCCACGTGGTGGCGGCCACCGGCAAGTGGTCGGAGTTCCGGCCCGGCATCCGGGACCTGTTCGGCACGCGGGTGGAGCTCAAGCTCGGCGACGCGTACGAGTCCGAGATCAACAGGAAGAAGTCGCTGGCCGTGCCGGAGGGCGTGCCCGGACGCGGCCTGACCAAGGACGGCCTGCACTTCCTCGGCGCGCTGCCCAGGATCGACGGCGTGCAGGACTCCGACGACCTGGCCGCCGGCCTCCAGGGCCTGGTGCAGGCGATCGGGGACTCCTGGCAGGGCCCGCCCGCCAAGCAGGTCAGGCTGCTGCCGTCGGTGCTGCCCGCCGCGTCGCTGCCGGGCGTGGAGGAGACCGGCAAGTCGCGGATCGCGATCGGCGTGGACGAGGCCGCGCTCGCGCCCGTGCTGATCGACTTCGACGCCGACCCGCACTTCGTCGTGGTCGGCGACACCGAGAGCGGCAAGTCCAACATGCTCAAGGTGATCGCCGAGAACGTCGTCGCCCGGCACACGCCGCGCGAGGCCATGATGATCGTGATCGACTACCGCCGGTCGCTGCTGGACACGGCGGTCAGCGAGAACCGCATCGGCTACGCCGCCTCCAGCGCCGCCGCGCTCGAACTGGTCAACGACGCCCGCAACGCCCTGCTCAAGCGCCTGCCGCCGGCCAACCTCACGCCCGAGCAGCTGCGCGCCCGCGACTGGTGGAAGGGCTCCGACCTGTACATCGTGGTCGACGACTACGACCTGGTGGCCACGTCCAACAACCCGCTGCTGCCGCTGGTCGAGCTGCTGCCGCAGGCCCGTGACATCGGCCTGCACCTGATCATGTCGCGGGCCATGGGCGGCCTGGGCCGGGCCATGTTCGACCCGGTGATCCAGCGCATCAAGGACATGGCCAGCCCCGCGGTGATCCTGTCCGGCAGCAGGGACGAGGGCTTCCTGTTCGGCAACGTACGCGCCCAGCCGCAGCCTCCGGGACGCGGTTTCGTGGTGGACAGAAGGTTCGGCTCGCGGCTGGCGCAGACGGCGTTCTGGCCGCCGGCGGAGGAGGAGTGATGGCAGGACTGGACATTCACTTCGAGGCCCTGGACGACTGCCGCATCGCGGCAAAGACCGTGGCGGGCAAGTTCGGCGACCTGGCGGAGAGCTTCCCCGCCGGCGCCGCCGACTCCTCGATCTTCGGCAAGCTGGCCGACTCCGCGGCCCTCGCGACCGCCGTGGACCAGGTGGAGAGCGTCGCCGACCGCGAGTTCGGCAAGGCCAAGAGCCTCGTCCAGAGCGTCGAACGGGCCCTGGACCTGGTGGAGAGCAACGTGCGGAAGGCGAACTCCCCGGCATGAGCGCACCGGAGGCGATCAACGCCCTGCCCGGCGGCCCCACGCTGGCCGCGCTGGCCGGGCAGGTGAGCGGCGACCCGGGCGCGATCCGCGGCATCGCCAAGCGCTGGCGTACGGCGGCGGGCAAGGTGCTCGCCGACTCCGGCCAGCTCGGCAGCGCCGTCACCACCGTGGACCTGGCCTGGGAGGGCGACTCGGCGGACGCGTTCGTCCGCTACATGGGGGACTACGGCAGGGCCGGGCAGGGCCTGCACGACGCGCTCAACTCCTGCGCCGACGCGCTCGACGCCGCCGCCGGCGTGCTGGAGAGCTCCCAGCGCCAGGTGGACGGCATCTGCGACCGCCTGCTCACCCGCGTCCAGAACCACCGGACGGCCAACCCCGACGCCAAGCAGGAGGACCTGGACGCCGAGATCGGCCGCCTGGTCCGCGAGGAGACCGAGAACGCCAGAAAACCGGTCAAGGACGCCAAGGACGCCGTCACCGACGCCAAGAGCGCCATCGGCACGGCGCTGGGCGAGCGCACGACGACCTTCGCCAAGATCAAGGCGGCCGGCGACCAGGAGTTCGTGCCGGACGCCGGGCACCGGTTCGACTGGCGGCGTACCCAGAGCTACACCTCGCCCTATTCGGGCACCGGCGGCAGCCCCATCATCGGCGGCTACGGCTCCAGCGGCCCGCCCCCTCCCGCGGGCGGCGGGCCGGCGCCCACGGGCAAGGTGAAGCAGTGGATCGAGGAGGCCGTCGCCATCCTCAAGGAGCACGGCTACCCGGTCGGGAAGATGAACGTCGACGACATCTGGATGATCATCCAGCACGAGTCCGGCGGGAACCCGCACGCGATCAACCTGTGGGACTCCAACGCCGCCGCCGGACACCCCTCCAAGGGGCTCATGCAGACGATCGACCCGACCTTCAACGCCCACGCCCTGGACGGCCACCGGGACATCTACAACCCGGTGGACAACATCATCGCGGGCGTGCGCTACTCGATCGAGCGCTACGGCAGTGTGTCCGCGGTGCCGGGGGTCGTCGGCATGAAGACCGGCTCCGGCTACCGCGGATACTGAGACCTGGCGCCTGTACGGGGTTCGGACCTCCCGGCCGCAGGAGGCTTCGGATCCATGAGGCGTCCGGCAGGTCATGCCATGCCCGATGGCCCACCAGGGCCACCGGGCATGGCGCAGGAGGTCCTTCCGACCTCGGCTCCGTGTCGGGCCTAGCCGCAGTTCCCCCAGTCCGCACTGGTGTTGCCCGAGCCCGCGCTGCCCGCGTAACGCACGCACTTGCCCTTGGCGGGGAGCTTGACCGGGCCGGCGTAGTACTCGTAGTTGCCGCTGTCGGTGCTGCTCGGGCCGCCCTGCACCTCCAGGGTCGCGCTGACCGGGGTCGCCTTGCCGACGTCGGGGCCGGACTTGAGGGTGACCACGCAGTTCTGACCCGTGCTGCTGCTGTAGAGCTGGTACGTCGTGCCGCCGGCGAACGGCGTCGACCGCTGGACCACGAAGCCGGATCCGCACACCTGCGTCGGCGTGTAGGGGTTCGGCGTCGGCCTGGTCACCGGCGGTGCGGTGGTCTTGGCAGGCTCCGGCGCCCGGGTAGGCCTCGCGGGGTTGGGCTCCGGCGCCTTCGTGGGCGTCTGGGTCGGCGCAGCCTGGATGGGCTTCTCGGTCGGCTTCTCGGTCGGCTTCTCCGTGGGCTTCTGCGTCGGCTCCTCGGTCGGCTTCTGCGTCGGCTTCTCCGTGGGCTTCTGCGTCGGCTCCTCGGTCGGCTTCTCGGTCGGCTTCTCCGTGGGCTTCTGCGTCGGCTTCTGGGTGGGCGTCTCGGTCGGCTGCTGCGTCTGCGTCGCAGAGGGGGTCGGGGTGACCGTCCGGGTGACCGTGGCCGTCGGCTCGGGCTCCTTGGTGGTCTTCCGCTCCTGCACGGTCGGCTGGATCGTCGGCACCGTCAGCTGCTGGGTCGCCGTCGGCGTCGGCACCGTGGTCAGCACCGGCACCTGCGGGGTGTCGGCGGAGGTGTCGTCGTCCGGCAGCACCAGCGGGCCCACGCCGTCGTCGTCGGGGGACGGCGTGGTCGCCCAGGGGGCGGTGACCTCGGGCTGGGGCTGCGTGGGCACGGTGGTGACCGCCTTCTGGGCCGCCGCCGCCGCGCCCGAGCTGGGCGACGCCGAGCCCGCCGCAGCGGCGGGCTCGAAGGTGACGCTGGAGGAGTAGCGGCTCGCGCCCCACAGGCCGATCGCCGACAGCAGCATGACCGCGACCACACCGGCGACCAGGCCGATGGGGAACGGCTTGCGCGCCGGTCCGGTGCTGCCCGCACCGGCCATCGCGGGCTGCGCCGGCTCCACGGGCGGGTTCTGCGGTCCGGACGGCGGCCCCCAGGCGGCCTGCACGGGCACCGGCGGGTACTGCACCGGGACGCCCTGCACCGGCTCGTCGTTCACGGGAAGGTGCTGCATGGGGCCGGGCTGCATGGGGCCGGGCTGCATGGGCTCATGCCCCATCGGGCCCTGCGGCGGCACACCGGGCACGAACGGGCCGGGCTGCATCGGGTCGTGCGCCATCGGGCCGTTGGGGATCGGGCCGTTCGCCATCGGGCCCGGCTGCATCGGGCCGTTCGGGATCGGGGCGCCCTCGATGGCCAGGGGCAGCACCGGGGGCTGGCCCGGCACGGGCGGCTGGCCCGGGACCGGAGGCTGGCCCGGCACGGGCGGCTGGCCGTCGACCAGGGTGACGAGCTCCGCCGGGTCGGACGACGCCATCGGCGACGGCGGCATCTGCACCGGCACGCCCTCGATCGGCGCCGCCGGCATGGGGGCCTTGTCGTCCCCCAGCAGGCGCAGCAGCGCCGTGTACGTCGTGGGCCGCCCGGACACGTCCTTGGACAGCGCCGCGAGGACCGTCTGGCGCAGCGGATCGGGCAGCCCGTCCACCTTGGGCTCGTCCGTGAGCACGGCGTGCGCGTCCTGGCCGAACGGCGCGGAGCCGGTGGCAGCGAACACCACGGTCGCCGCCCAGGCGAAGACGTCGGCGTAGGGCCCGTACTGCAGGCCGTTGAGCTGCTCGGGGGCGCGGTAGCCGACCTCGCCGGCCGGGTCGCCGATCTCGATGTCGGTGACGCGCAGCCCCTCGCCGGTGAGGATCACGTTGTCGGGGGTGAGCCCTCGGTGCGCGAATCCGGCCAGGTGCACCGCGGTCAGCGCGGTGAGCATGCCGACCGCCACGCGTTCGAGCGCGTCGCCGGTCAGCGGGCCGTCGGCGGCGACGGTCTCGGCCAGCGAACGTCCCTCGACGTGCTCACGTACGACGTAGAGCAGGCCGTCCTGGACGCCGGCGTCGAGCGTGCGGGCCACGTACGAGCTGGACACCCGGCTGACGTCCTTGAGCCGGGTCACGAAGTCCGGGTCGGCCGCGGGGTCCACGGTCAGCGTCTTGATGGCGACCGGATCGGCGTCCTCGGACTCCTTGCCCAGATGAACGGCGCCACGCGGGCCCTGTCCCAACAGGCTCACGATCTCGTGATCGCCGATCCGCTCCGGTACTGCTGCCTGGGGGGAGTCCTTCTCCACCATGACCGTCCTTTCAGGAGTCCGTCATGATCAGAGACATTTAACCAAATAAGCCCCATAAGCATCAGCAGTTTCGGGCGGCCACTCTTACAGTTAACCGTCAATTCTCCCGATATCCGGCGGCGAGCCGGGCCGCCAGCGCCGTCTGCGTCCCATGGGCACGAACACCCAGGCCGCCAACGCCACCCCGACCAGCGAGAACCCGCCCGCCGCGACCACCGTCGCGACCTCCATCGACCGCTGGTCCGGCGGCACGGCCTTGCGCACGACGGTCGCGGGCAGCGGCGGCGGCACCGGCGGCGCCACGGCCACCTGCTCCGACGGCAGCACCGCGGTCACCGCGAGCAGCGGGTTCACCATCCCGGCGCCGGTGCCCGTCCCGGACGCGCCGTCGGCGGTCAGCGTGATGCGCCTGCGCACCTGGAGCTGCGTCAGCCCGGGATGCCGCGCGCGGACGAGCGCGACCACGCCCGTCACGTACGGGGCGGCGTAACTGGTGCCCTTCAGGGCGGACTGGTACCCCTTGAGCGGCCAGGTCGAGCTGACGCCCTCCCCCGGCCCGAGCACGGCGACCGCGTTGGGGTTGGAGAACGTCGAGCGCCCGCCGTCCGGGGTCGCCGAGCCCACCGACAACACCCCGTCGTACGCGGCGGGGTAGGAAGGGGTCGAGGTGCCGTCGTCGTTGGACAGGTTGCCGGCGGCGGCGACGATCACCACGTCCCGCTCCAGCGCGTAGTCGACGGCCGCCTTCAGGTCGGGGGTGTTGGAGGCCTCGACGGAGACGTTGATCACGTCGGCGTGCTCGTCCACGGCCGTCTTGATGGCCTTGGACAGCAGGCCCACGTCGCCCCTGTCGCCGGTGACGTACTTGATCGACAGCAGGCTCACGCCGGGGGCGACGCCGTGGAAGGGGATGTCCTTGCGCGGCTGGCCGGCGATGAGCCCGGCGACCGCCGTGCCGTGGCCGACGCAGTCGCGAAAGCCGGTGTTGGTGAGGTCGGCCTTGCCGCCCAGCCGGATCTGGGGGTGGGTCTCGTCCACGCCGCTGTCGATGACGGCGACCGTGACGCCCCGGCCCGTGGTCAGCGGCCACACCTTCTCCGCGTTGACCCGCCGCTGCGCCCAGGTCTCGGCGATCGCCATGGTGGCCTTCTTGGGCGTGCACCGCACGGGCGCGGCCTGCGCCGGCGCCGCCGCGAACTGCAGGGCGAGCACGCTCGCCGCCAAGGCGCGACCAATCATGGAGAAAGAGCGTAGCCTGTCCGATCCGGGAGGAAAGCTCCCCTCACGACGGAAGAAGCCCCGGCGGCGGGCCAGGGCCCCTGTCCGTGCTCACTGCGTGGCGGACTCGATGTTCCGCTGGTACGTGCCGATGACCCGGGAAGCCTCCTGCAGCTCCTCGGTCATGCGCTGGAAGGCCGTGCGGTAGTTCTGCCAGGCCTGACTGAAACGCTGGGCTCCGGGGCCCGTCCACGCGGTGCCGACCTTGGCCGCCTCGCGGTCGAGCGCGGTCATGATGGTGCGGAGCGCCTCTGACTGCTGCGTGAACTGGCTGGCCATCTGCTGCATTTCCGCGGGGTTGCCGCCGAGCATACTCTGGCTCATGCATACCTCCTGGAACTGGTGAAAGCGCCCTCACCATAAAGCGGGCCACCGCCCGTCGCCCCCGTTATGCCGAGCGGCTATGGTCGTCCAGAGGATTATTCGGATCTAAAGGAGTGATCCACTCATGCGCGAGGTCGTGGTGACGGGTGGCGGCACCGGCATCGGTTACGCGATCGCCGAGGCGTTCGCCGCCCTCGGCGACCGCGTCACGATCACCGGCCGGCGCGAGCACGTGCTGAAGGAGGCCGCCGCGCGGCTGGGGGCGGCGTACGTGCCGTTCGACGCCGCGAGCCCGGCCGCCGTCCAGGGCGCACTCGACAGCCTGCCCGCCCACGTGGACGTCCTGGTCAACAACGCCGGGGGCAACACGAACCTGGAACGCGACCAGTCCGGCGACCTGGCGGACGTCGCCGGGGCGTGGCAGGCCAACCTCAACGCCAACCTGCTGTCCGCCGTGCTGGTCACGACCGCGCTCGCGCCGCGCATGGGCGAGGGCGGCCGGATCGTCTCCATCGGCTCGATCGCCGCGCGCGGCACCGGGTCCGGCTCGTACGGCGCCGCCAAGGCCGCCGTCGAGTCCTGGACCGCCGACCTGGCCGCCGAGCTGGGCCCCCGGGGCATCACCGCCAACGTCGTGGCTCCCGGCCTGGTGATGGAGACCGAGTTCTTCCGCGGCAGGCTCACCGAGGAGGGCATCAGGGCCCGCGTGCAGAACACGCGTAACGGCCGCCCTGGCACCCCCTCCGACGTGGCCGATACCGTTCTCTTCCTGGCATCCGCGGGAGCCGGGCACATGACGGGGCAGGTGCTGCATCTGAACGGCGGCGCGTACCTCGGCCGCTGAGCACTCATGAGGACCACGAGGACCACGAGGACCACGAGGAAGGGACGAAGGTCGGTGCGGAAGGTTCTGATCGCCAATCGCGGCGAGATCGCCGTACGGGTGGCCCGCGCGTGCACGGACGCGGGGATCGGCAGCGTGGCCGTCTACGCCGACCAAGACATCGACGCCCTGCACGTCAGGGTGGCCGACGAGGCGTACGCGCTGGGCGGGCAGTCCCCCGCCGAGACCTACCTCGACATCGCCAAGCTGCTCGACGTCGCCGCGCGCTCCGGCGCCGACGCCGTCCATCCCGGCTACGGCTTCCTGGCCGAGAACGCCTCGTTCGCCGAGGCCGTCATCGAGGCCGGCCTCACCTGGATCGGGCCGCCCCCGGCCGCCATCGCCGCGCTGGGCGACAAGGTGCAGGCCAGGCACATCGCGCAGAAGGTCGGCGCGCCGCTGGTGGCCGGCACCAAGGACCCGGTCTCCGGCGCGGAGGAGGTCGTGGCCTTCGCCGAGAAGCACGGGCTGCCGATCGCGATCAAGGCCGCGTACGGCGGCGGCGGCCGCGGCATCAAGGTCGCGCGCAGGCTGGAGGAGGTCGCCGAGCTGTACGAGTCCGCCGTGCGCGAGGCCGTGGCCGCCTTCGGCAGGGGCGAGTGCTTCGTCGAGCGTTACCTCGACCGTCCCCGGCACGTCGAGACCCAGTGCCTGGCCGACCACGCGGGCAACGTGGTCGTGGTCAGCACCCGCGACTGCTCGCTCCAGCGCCGCCACCAGAAGCTGGTGGAGGAGGCGCCCGCGCCGTTCCTGTCGCCGGAGCAGATCGACATCCTCTACACCAGCTCCAAGGCCATCCTGAAGGAGGCCGGCTACGTCGGCGCCGGCACCTGCGAGTTCCTCGTCGGCCAGGACGGCACGATCTCCTTCCTGGAGGTCAACACCCGCCTGCAGGTCGAGCACCCGGTGAGCGAGGAGGTCGCGGGCGTCGACCTGGTGCGCGAGATGTTCCGGATCGCCGACGGCGAGCTCCTGGGCTACGACGACCCGGCCCTGCGCGGCCACTCGATCGAGTTCCGGATCAACGCCGAGGACGCCGGCCGCAACTTCCTGCCCGCCCCCGGCACGCTGACCGCCATGCGCGCCCCGGCCGGGCCCGGCGTCCGCCTCGACTCGGGCTACGAGGCCGGGATGACGGTGCCGCAGACGTTCGACTCGCTGGTGGCCAAGCTGATCGTGACCGGGCGCACCCGTCACGAGGCCCTCGACCGGGCCCGGCGGGCGCTGGCCGAGTTCGAGATCGACGGCATGCCGACGGTGCTGCCCTTCCACCGGGCGGTCGTGACCGACCCGGCGTTCACGTCGGAGCCGTTCGCCGTGCACACGCGGTGGATCGAGACCGAGTGGGACAACCCGGTCGAACCGTACGCGGGCGAGGTGGCCACCGCGCCGGCCGCGCCGGCGGCGCGCGAGACGGTGACGGTCGAGGTCGGCGGCAAGCGCCTTGAGGTGGTGCTCCCGGCCGGGCTCGGCATGGCCGGGCCCGCGCCCGCCGCGGCCAAGGCGCCGCGCCGTTCCGGCGGCGCGCGCAAGCACGCGACGGCCGGCGGCGACGCGCTGGTCAGCCCGATGCAGGGCACGATCGTCAAGGTCGTCGCGAACGACGGCGACGTGGTGAGCGAGGGCGACACGGTCGTGGTGCTGGAGGCCATGAAGATGGAGCAGCCGCTGACGGCCCACAAGTCGGGCACCGTCACGGGCCTGTCGGCCGCCGTCGGCCAGACCGTCACGTCGGGCGCCACGATCTGCGAGATCAAGGACGCCTGAGCCCGCTCCCCTGTGCCTGCGCGCCGTCGCAGGCAGGTAACGTGCCCAGTGAGGAACTTTGCCGACCGCCCGTTCGTCCTCATGGGCGAAGGAGGCTTGCTGCCAATGACCCATTCGCTGCGCCGAGCAGGGGCCGCGATCGCGGCTCTGATCGCCGGGCTGTTCGTCGTTCTCACGCTGTCCCCTGCCGCCAACGCGGCGGCGGCGCCACCTGACGCACAGACTGTGGTGCAAAACTGGAAGAAGGCCCCGCTCTACGTGGTGTCGGGCTCCCCCTTGAGCTCCAGCCAGCAGAGTGACATCAACGACGCGCTGAAGGACGCCGACAGCAAGATCTACGCTGTCGCGCTGCCCGACGGCACCTTTGACAACTCCACCGTCGGGCCGTACCTGTCGTCGCTGGGCAAGGCGCTGGTCGAGGCCGGTCGCCCCCGGGTGACGGTGGTGGTGTTCGACGGCGAGACGATGTTCGCCGGGTCCAACGCCCTGCGGAACAACCTCGCCGGCCAGCTGGTCAAGCTCTCGGTGGACGCCAACTCGGGCGACATCGTCGCGGGCGTGAAGGACTTCGCGAACCGGGTCGACGCGGCGGGCAAGAACGACCGCAGCGGCGCCCTCAGCCCCAGCAGCCAGGCCAACCCCGGCGCCGGCGGCCAGTTCGCGCTGGTGGCCCTGCTCGGCCTGCTGGTGGTCGGCGGTGGCGGCTACTTCCTCTACTCCAAGAACAAGAAGAAGAAGCGCGCCATCCAGGAGGCCAAGGACCTCGCCGCGGTCAAGCAGACCGTGGAGGAGGACGTCACCAAGCTGGGCGAGGAGATCACCGAGCTCGACACCGACGTCACCCTCGCCGGCCAGGGCGGCGGGCACATCACCGAGTGGCAGCAGGCGCTCGACTCCTACGAGAAGGCCAAGGTCCAGCTCAACGCGGTCCAGCGGCCCGACCAGGTCCGCGAGGTCACCCAGACCCTTGAGGACGGCCGTTACGCGCTGGCCGTGGTGAAGGCCAAGGTCAACAACCAGCCGATCCCCGAGCGGCGCGCTCCCTGCTTCTTCAACCCGCAGCACGGCCCGTCGGCCCGTGACGTGCGCTGGGCCCCGCCCGGCGGCGCGGTGCGCGACGTGCCGGCCTGCGCGATGGACGCCGAGGCCGTCGAGCGCGGCTTCGACCCGCAGATGCGCGAGGTCATGGTCGACGGTCACCGTCGCCCCTACTACGACGCGGGCCCGGCCTACCAGCCGTACGCCTACGGCTACTACGGCGGCTTCGGCGACATCATGACCGGCATGTTCATCGGCACGATGATGGGCAGCATGTTCCACGGCGGCTGGGGCGGCGGCGGCTACGGCGCCGGCTACGCCGAGGGCTACCAGGACGGCGGCGGCGGCGACCTCGGCGGCGGTGACTTCGGCGGCGGAGGCGACTTCGGCGGCGGAGGCGGCGGCTGGGGCGACTTCGGCGGCGGCGGCGACTTCGGTGGCGGTGACTTCGGCGGCGGCGACTGGTAAACCCCTGCGCCGACCCTGACGGGCGCGCCCTCCCTTTCCGGGGGGCGCGCCCTTTTCGCGTTCCGGTGTCAACCTTCCCGGCCCGCTTCCGCGTTGAGGCCAGGTGAGTGATCCATGCCGCTGATCCAGACCACGTACGAGGAGATGGGCTGGGTGAACCGCCTGGGCGCACGTCCGTAGCGGCCTGCGGTCAGGGGAGCCGGCCTGGTTCGTCCACCACGCCCGCCGCCAGGTCGGCGCTCGCGTAGAACGTGCCCTTGCGGGCCAGCACCTCGCCGCCGAGGACCTCGTCCTGGAGGTTGTCCACGCGCCTGCCGAGGAAACGGTAGGTCGCGGCGTCCAGCACCAGGTACGACCGCGAGACGATCCGCCCCTGCGCGTCCCGCGTCGACCCGCCGGGGACGGAACCGGCCGGCTCGTAGGCGACGCCGATCCCCGCCCGGCCCGCCGCGTCCCGTACGCCGAGGTCCACCCGCACTCCGGGCAGCTCGGCGAGCGCGCGGAAGACGGCGGCCTCGACCCGCGGCGGCATGGGGACGCCCGCGTCGAGGTAGACCGACAACACGCGGAACGCCCGCGCGTCCGGCTGCTCGGCGTCCGCGCCCTTCGGCGAGGTCGACCAGTGCCGGTCGCCCCTGACGTGGTCCAGCAGCGCGGCGGGATCGGTGGGCAGGTCGGCGAACTTGGCCGCGTACTGCCGGGGTGTCAGGTCGTCGTCGCCCGGGTCGGGGGTGATGTCCTGGAATTCCAGGGGGCCGCCGTTCTGGCGGAGGGCCTGGCGGGTGCCGTCGTACCGGGTCCAGTATTCCTGGACCGTGCCTCGCTCCTCGCCGGGCTGCTTGACCAGGTCCTTCCGGTACAACCACTGGTCAGGCCGCGGCTCGTGGCGCCGGCGGCGTCCCTCGGCCACCAGTGCGGCTTGGCGCAGCACGGTCTCGGCCCGTACCGGCATGGTGGTCACGGCGTCCGGCTGGGGCGGGGCCGGGGTGTGGGAAGCGTTCACCGCCACGACGACGGCGGCGGCTGTCGCGGCGGCCAGCAGCGACGGCACCGCCCAGAACCGGCGCCGCCTCCGGGCCGGGGCTCGGCCCGACGCCGGGGCGAGGGCTCGGGCGCGCACGGCGCGCAGGCGGTCGGCGTCGGGTTCGGGGGCGTCCGCGCGCAGCTCGCGCAGGAGCGTGAGGTCATCGTCCACGGCCGGGATCCTCCTCGTCGGTGTCGTAGAGGGCTGACGGGTCGATGCCGCCGAGGGCCGCCCGGGTCTTCCTCCTGGCGCGGTGCAGGCGCGACCGCACGGTCCCGATCGGGACGCCGAGCGCGCGGGCGACCTCCTCGTAACTGAGGTCCGCCCAGGCGATCATCAGCAGCACCTCGCGGTCCGGCGGCGACAGCGTCGCGAGCGCCCCCGCCAGCTCGCGGTGCGCCGCCCCGGCCGACACGCGGGCCGCCACCCGGTCGGCGTAGCTCTCGGCCACCGCGTCGAGGCCCGTCCTGGCCAGGGCGCGGTAGGCCCTGGTCTCGGTACGGCGGTGCTTGCCGATCAGGTTGGCGGCGATGCCGTACAGCCAGGGGCGGGCGTCGCGGTGGGCGGTGTCGTAGCGGGCGATACGGCGGAAGGCGTCCAGGAACGTCTCGGCCACGATGTCGTCGGCCAGCGAATCGCCCAGGCGGCGGGTGACATATCTGTGGAGCGCGGGGGCGTGCCGGTCGTACAACGCCGAGAAGGCGGCGGGGTCGCTGCGGGCACGTCTGATCACCTCCGCGTCGTCCACCTCGGTGTCCTGCGTCAAACTCTTGGCTCCGTTCTTCGGACTGAACACCCCCTTTCACCCGATGACTCGGATCCGGTTCTCGTACAGGCCACGAAGGGCTTCGCCGATGGGCGCGCTTCGCGCGACGCGGGCTCAGGCTGCGTCCATGTGGGGGGCAAGCCCCCACACCCCCCAGCGGGGACCTACCGGTCCCCGCACCCCTCGGACGAACCCGACTCCGAAGCGACAGACGCCTGCCTCAGATGTTGAATTCGCCCTGGTTGGCGCCATGCAAGAACGCCTGCCACTCCGCAGGCGTGAAGATCAGCGCCGGGCCCTGCGGGTTCTTGCTGTCACGGACGGCGATGATCCCCGGGAGGTTGGTCGCGACCTCGACACACTGCCCGTTGTCGCCGCTGGCGCTGGACTTACGCCATTCCGCTCCGCGGAGGTCTACTGGGTCCATTTTTTGATCGCATCCTCAATCGCCCGTGGTGTGACGTTCTTCGGCTGTGCGTCCGCTCTGATGGTGTCATACCTCTGCCTGAGACGCCGGACCGCGTCGTGATCTCCAGTGACATGACCGGAGAGGACCGAGTCGGCGGAGACCACCTCCGCACCGTCACGCAACCGCGCCAGCGCGAACGCGCTCATGGTGCCCGCCACGCAACCGGCGGCAACCGACACCAGCTGGATGGTGATGCGGGGATGGCAGGTGAGATCCAGCAGGTAGCGGAGCTGTTCCGCCAGGACTTCGCGGCCTCCGATCGGGCGGTGCAGGACTCCTTCGTCGATGAGCGCGAGGAAGGCCGGAGGGCAATCGCTGTCGAAGATTCTCATGCGCCGGATGCGGGCCTGAACTCGCTCTTCGACGCGATCCGGCGGGGTGGCGGCGGAGAAGATCGCGCGGGCATAGCCGGCGGTCTGCAGGATGCCGGGGATCAACAGCGGATCCCAGGACTGCAGGATGACGGCTTGCGGTTCGATCTCCTCGACCCACCGTGCGAACCAGCCCAGAGCGGGCGACTGGGAGATGCGTTCGTGGAGGCCGGTGAAATGGCCGTCGGTGCCGAACGCCTTGTCCACCTCGCGCGCGAACTCCAGCGTGGGAACCCGGCGGCCTTTCTCGACATGGCTGACGAGCGATTCATGACAGAGAATGCGCAATGCGAGCGCGGATTGTGTCATTCGAGCCGCTTTACGGCGCTCCGCGAGGTCGCGGGCAAAACGCGCCCTGGGCGACAAATGGTCGCCAACATCGACAGTCATGACTTCTCCGCAGGTCAGGAGCAAGGGGATGGCTTCACGGCAGGCTACTGCGACATTCTTCCGACAATCAATACAGAGCGGGTGTAGCGCTTTGTCGGACGAGTTTCGCCAGCCCGGTGCACCACGGAAGCATGTAACCGTTCATGCTTGATCCGGGCGACAGTGTTTCTGTCGCGAGAAACGGCCGCCAGAACCTCCCGATTGGCTTTGGGGTGAAACCATGTCAATTTGCCACACCTACCAAGGCTTGACGCTGCGGCGCGATGACCGAGCTCCCGGAGAAAGTCGGCAGACGATTCGGCGCTGGCTGGCGGCCGTCGACTCGCTGGTTCGCGACGACGCCCTGACGGTCGTATCAGAGCTGGTCACCAACGCGGTCCGGCATGTGCCGCCGGGCCCCGAGCGCGACTGGGTCATGGTGCTGCTCGGGGTCGGGGACGGATTCGTACACCTCGAAGTGGTAGACCCCGGGACGGCGGACCGGGAACCGCGCTTCGTCCCGCTGGACGCGGGGTCCCTGCGGGAATCAGGTCGCGGCCTCGGCCTGGTGGCCGCGTTGTCGGTCAGGAGCGGCACGCACACCGCCGGACCGCACGGCCACCGCGTCGTCTGGGCCGACCTGGAAAGAACGACCGCTAGCGGACCACCCGGTACGTCAGATGCGTGACCAGGGCGGTGCCCGTGGGCGGGGCGGCGGGGGTGAGGGTGATGTCGCCGGCGTCGGCCAGGAGGCGTTCGCCGCGGCCGAGGATCACCGGCGCGACGTGCAGGCGGAGCTCGTCGATGAGGCCGGCGGCCAGGTATTGGTTGACGGTGGCGGCGCCGCCGGCGATGGCGATGTCGCGGTCCCCCGCCGCCTCCCGTGCCATGGCGAAGGCGGCCTCGATGCCGTCCGTGACGAAGTGGAACGTCGTGCCGCCCTTCATGGGCAGCGGCTCGCGCGGGTGGTGGGTGAGGACGAACACCGGCGCGTGGTACGGCGGCTCCTCCCCCCACCAGCCGGTCCAGTTCGGGTCGAAGGCGCCGCGGCCGGGGTCGAACATGTTCCGGCCCATGATGAACGCCCCGGCCGCCGTGATGGCCTCGATGACCTCGGCGTGCTTCTCGGGCTCGGCGAACATCCACTCGTGCAGCCGGTCGCCCACGCCGTCGCCGAACGGCTGCTCCAGGCTCTGGTTCGGCCCCGCCACGTAGCCGTCGACGGACATCCCCATGTCGCACGTGACCTTGCTCATCCTGGTTCGTCTCCTGTTGTCCGTGGCGCCCGTCCGGCGCCTTCACCAGGGAGTCGGAGCCGATGCCGGGCTCTCTACATGGCGAGCGGAAATTTCCGGGAACGGGGTGGGAGGAGTCGGATCGGAGGAGGTCGGGTAGGTTCGGCGGTTAGGAAAGTTTCCTAATTGAGGAGTTGCACATGAGACTCGCCGTGATCGGGGGCGGTTCGACCTACACCCCCGAGCTCATCGACGGCTTCGCCAGGCTGCACGACGAGCTGCCGCTCACCGAGATCGCGCTGATCGACCCCGACGCCACGCGGCTCGACCTGGTGGCGGGCGTGTCCCGCAGGATGTTGCGCAGGGCCGGGCACCCGGCGAAGGTGATCGCCACCGCCGACGTGGCCGAGGGCGTCGCGGGTGCGGACGCCGTGCTCTTCCAGCTCAGGGTGGGCGGCCAGGCCGCGCGGAACGTGGACGAGACGCTGCCGCTGGAGTGCGGCTGCGTCGGCCAGGAGACGACGGGCGCGGGCGGTCTCGCCAAGGCCCTGCGCACGGTCCCGGTCGTGCTCGACCTGGCCGAGCAGGTCCGCGCCCACGCCCCCGACGCCTGGATCGTCGACTTCACCAACCCGGTCGGCATCGTCACCAGGGCGCTGCTGGACGCCGGGCACCGCGCGATCGGCCTGTGCAACGTGGCCATCGGGTTCCAGCGCCGCTTCGCCCGGCACCTCGGCGTGCCGCCGGAGCGGGTCGCGCTCGGGCACGTCGGGCTCAACCACCTGACGTGGGAGCGGTCGGTGGTGGTCGACGGCGTGGACGTGCTGCCGCGGCTGCTCGCCGAGCACGGGCAGGAGCTGGCCGCCGACATCGGCCTGCCGGTCGGGCTGCTGCGCAGGCTCCAGGTGGTCCCGTCCTACTACCTGCGCTACTTCTACGCCCACGACCTGGTGGTGAGCGAACAGCGGGCCAAGCCGTCGCGCGCGGCCGAGGTCGCGGCGATGGAGCAGCAGCTGCTGGAGCTGTACGCGGACCCGGCCGTGGACACCAAGCCGGACCTGCTGGACAAGCGGGGCGGCGCCTACTACTCCGAGGCCGCCGTCGCGCTGATCGCCTCGCTGCTCGGCGACCGGGGCGACGTCCAGGTGGTCAACACCCGCAACGACGGGACGCTGCCGTTCCTGCGCGACGAGGCGGTCATCGAGGTCCCGGCCAGGGTCTCGGCGTCCGGGGCCGCGCCGCTGCCGGTCGATCCGGTGGAGCCGCTGTACGCGGGCCTGATCGCGAACGTCTCCGCGTACGAGGAACTGGCCCTCGACGCGGCGCTGCACGGCGGCGCGGACCGGGTGCGCAACGCCTTGCTGGGCCATCCGCTGATCGGCCAGGAGGCCGTCGCGGACGAGCTGACCGGCCTGCTGCTGGCGGCGAACGAGCGGTACCTGCCATGGTGATCATCGCCGTGGACGCGGGCAACAGCAAGACGCACGTCGTCGTGCTCTCGGGCGACGGCACGATCCTGGCCCAGGGCGACGGCGGGCCGTTCGAGCCCCAGGCCGTCGGCGTGCCGGCGGCCGTGGACGTCGTGGAGGAGGCCGTGCGGCGGGCGCTCGGACCGGCGGCCGCTCCCCCGCACGCCGACCAGCTCTACGCCTACCTGGCCGGGGCCGACCTGCCGGTGGAGGAGGAGGCC
This sequence comes from Nonomuraea sp. NPDC003560, assembly GCF_042878785.1. Classification (NCBI taxonomy): domain Bacteria; kingdom Bacillati; phylum Actinomycetota; class Actinomycetes; order Streptosporangiales; family Streptosporangiaceae; genus Nonomuraea; species Nonomuraea sp. NPDC003560. Next base: position 906,934 of record NZ_JBIAOF010000003.1, read on the forward strand.
CTGGCGGCCGAGTTCCGCGCCCGCGGGATGGCGGCCGACGTCGTCGTGGGCAACGACAGCTTCGCGCTGCTGCGGTCGGGGGCGTCCGGGCCGAGCGGCGTCGCGGTGGTGTGCGGCGCGGGCATCAACGCGGTCGGCGTCTCGCCCACGGGCGGGGTGGCCCGCTTCCCCGCGCTCGGCCGGATCAGCGGCGACTGGGGCGGTGGCGGCGGCCTGGCCGAGGAGGCGTTGTGGCACGCCATCCGCGCCGAGGACGGCCGGGGCGCCCCCACCGCGCTCACCGGCCTGATCAAGGAGCACTTCGGCACGCGGACGGTCGAGGAGGTGGTGCTCGGGGTGCACTTCGGGCAGATCGAGCGGCATCACCTGACCGCGCTCGCGCCCAAGGTGTTCGAGGCCGCCGCGTCGGCTGACGCGATCGCGCTGGAGCTGGTCACCCGGCTGGCCGACGAGATCGTGGTGATGGCCGAGGTGTGCCTGCGCCGCCTGGACCTGCTGGAGACGCCGACGGAGGTGGTGCTGGGCGGAGGGGTGCTGCACGCGCGCATCCCGCTGCTGGTCGCGATGCTGGAGGAGCGGTTCGCGGTACGGGCTCCGCTGGCCAAGCAGGTGATCCCGGACCAGCCGCCGATCGTCGGGGCCGCGCTCAACGGCCTGGACCGCATCGGGGCCTCCGAGGAGGCCAAGGCTCACCTTCGAGCGCAGTTCCAGAAGGTCCGGGCAGCGTCCTGAGAATCCGAGCGCAGTTCTAGAGCGGTATTGACGCACGTGGAGCGGTAAGTCTAGAGTCAGCCGCCAACCGTCTGGAAAGTATCCGGACGGTTGGCGGTCAAGGAGGCCACCCATGTCCACCAACCCCAGCCGACGTGAGGTTCTTCGACGTATCGGACTCACCGCCCTGACGGCGGGCCCGGGCGCAGGGCTGCTCGCCGCGTGCGCCACGGGCCGCTCCGCCGCTCCGGTCGCCTCCACCTCGGCCGCGCCCACCTCGGCCGCCAACCCCCTCGGCGTGGACGCCGCCAGGCAGCTGGAAGTCGTGATCTTCAGCGGCGGCAACGGCGACGGCTACGCGACCGACCTGCACGAGGCCCTCTACAGCAAGGCGTACAAGACCGCCAAGATCAAGCACGTGCCCACCCAGAAGGTCGGCACGCAGCTGCGCCCCCGCTTCATCAGCGGCGACGCGCCCGACGTGGTCAACAACTCCGGCCCCGACGCCCTCGACCTGCAGTCGCTCGTCGCCGAGGGGCACCTCGCCGACCTGACGCCGCTGTTCGACGCCCCCTCCCTGGCCGACCCGGCCAAGAAGGTGCGCGACACCCTGGTCGGCGGCGTCTACGAGAACTCGCTGATCGACGGCGTGCCCCGGGTGCTGCAGTACACGGTCGCCCACCGCGCCCTGTGGTACAACGCCAAGCTGTTCGACCAGCGCGGCTGGCAGGCGCCGAAGACGTGGGCGGAGTTCAACGCCCTCGGCGAGGAGGCCAAGAAGGCCGGCATCGCGCTGTTCGCCTACCCGGGCCAGGTCGGCCCGTTCTACCAGCTCTGGAACCTGGTCTACAGCGCCGCCAAGATCGGCGGCAACAAGGTGATCGTCGACATCGACAACCTCGCCGACGGCGCCTGGCAGGCCGAGCCCGTACGGCAGGCCGTCGCGGCGTGGGCGCAGGTGCAGCGCGACTTCGGCGACAAGGCGTACTTCGGGCTCGACCACACCCAGACGCAGGTCAAGCACCTGCAGGACAAGGTGCTGTTCTACCCCTGCGGCTCCTGGCTGGAGAACGAGATGGCCAAGGACCGGCCGGCCTCGTTCGAGTACGCGATCGCCCCGGTGCCCAGCATCACCGCCGCCGACGCGATGCCGTACGAGGCGATCATGATCGGGGTGAGCGAGGCGTTCTTCGTGGCGGCCAAGGGCAAGAACCCGCAGGGCGGCCTGGAGTACCTGCGCATGATGTTGTCACGGGAGGGCGCGCGCGGCTACACCGAGCTGACCAAGAACCTCACCGTCGTCAACGGCGTGGTGGACGGCCTCGACCTGACCTCGGCCGTGCGCAGCGCGGCCAAGGCCCAGGAGGCGGCCGGGACGAACATCATCACCGACGCCCGCTTCGAGGGCTGGTACAAGGAGCTGTTCGACCACGGGCAGGTCCAGACCAACTCGGTGATGTCCGGACGCATCACGCCCGAGCAGTTCTGCGCGAACATGCAGAAGAAGGCCGACGAGCTCAAGGCGGACTCCGCGATCGCCAAGCAGACCAGGAGCGTCTGAGCGATGAGGCGGCACGGCTTCGTCGCGGGCTTCCTCGCCCTGCCCGTGGTCCTTTACGCGGTGTTCGTGATCAGCCCGTACGTCCAGGCGTTCCAGATCGCGCTGACGGACTGGCGCGGGGTGTCGGCGAACCTGAACTTCGTCGGCCTGGACAACTTCCGGCGGATGCTCGGCAACGACACGTTCTGGCAGGCGGTCCGCAACCACGCGGTCCTGCTGGTCACGCTGCCGTTGGCGACCATCGCGCTCGCGCTGGTCTTCGCGTACCTGCTCGGCGACTCGGCGGGCACGCCGGGGGCCCGGTTCTACCGGGTGATCTTCTTCCTGCCGCAGGTGCTGGCGGTCGCGGTGGTCGGGGTGCTGTTCAAGGCCGTCTACCGGCCGGACGCGAGCGGCGTGCTGAACGGCGCGCTGGCGAAGCTGGGCGTCGAGCCGGTCGGCTGGCTGACGGACCAGAACCTGGCGCTGTGGTCGATCATCGCGGTGATGGTGTGGCAGGCGGTCGGCTTCTACGTCGTGCTGTTCTCGGCCGGGATGGCGGCCATTCCGAAGGACGTGTTCGAGGCGGCCGCCCTCGACGGCGCCGGGCGGCTGCGCACGTTCTTCTCCATCACGCTGCCCCTGGTGTGGGACACCGTCCAGGTGGCCTGGGTCTATCTGGGGATCGCCGCGTTCGACGGGTTCGCGCTGGTCAACGTCCTGTCGGTGGAGCAGGGCGGGCCGGACGGCGCGACCACCGTGCTGGCCACGGAGATCTACAAGAACGCTTTCTCCTACTCCCGGTTCGGCTACGCCTCGGCCATGGGCGTGGCGCTGTTCTTCCTGACCCTCACCTTCGCCGCGCTGACGTTGCGCGTGACCCGCCGCCAGAAGGTCGTCTACTGAAATGTTCCGAAAAATCAGCATCCAGGCTGTTCTTGGCCTCTGGGCGTTGCTCATCATCGCCCCGCTGCTGTGGACCCTGCTGGCCTCGTTCAAGAGCAACGCCGAGATCTTCGGCGACGCCCTGCAACTGCCCGGCGAGCTGCGCTGGGACAACTGGGCGCGGGCCTGGGAGCGGGCCAACATCGGTCGCTACCTGCTCAACACGGTCATCGTGGTCTTCTTCGGCGTGGCCGGGACGATGCTGCTCAGCTCGATGGCCGCGTACGTGCTGGCCCGCTACCGCTTCCCGGGCAACCGGCTGGTCTACTTCCTGTTCGTCTCCGGCATGGCCTTCCCGGTCTTCCTGGCGCTCGTGCCGCTGTTCTTCGTGGTGGACGGGCTCGGGCTGCTCAACAGCCACGTCGGCCTGGTGTTGGTCTACATCGCCTATTCGCTGCCGTTCACGGTGTTCTTCCTGACGTCCTTCTTCAGGGCGCTGCCGGACGCGGTGGCCGAGGCGGCGATGATCGACGGGGCCTCGCACACCCGCACGTTCTTCCAGGTCATGCTGCCCATGGCCCGCCCGGCGCTGGTCAGCCTGACCATCTTCAACGTGCTCGGCCAGTGGAACCAGTACCTCATCCCGCTGGTCCTGCTGCCCGGCGACAAGAGCCTGTGGGTCATCACCCAGGGCGTGGCCGACATCTCCACCATCGCCGGGTACGAGGCCGACTGGCCCGGACTGTTCGCCGCCCTCAGCATGACGGTGCTTCCCGTCGTGCTGATCTATATCGTCTTCCAGCGACATATCCAGTCCGGGCTGACCTCAGGAGCGCTGAAGTAGGAATGTCTTCAGGAAACCCCACCGTCTTCCGCACGCTCAACGAGCGCGCCGCGCTCACCCTGCTCCTTGAGCACGGCGGCCTCACCCGCGCCGAGCTGGAACTGCACACGGGCCTGTCCAAGGCGTCGGCGGCCGAGGTGCTGCGCAGGCTGGAGAACAGCGGGCTGGCCAGGAAGGCCGGCCTCAAGCCGGGCAACGCCGGGCCGGCCGCGCAGATGTGGCAGCTCGACGGCTCGGCCGCGCGCGTCGCGGGGGTCGATCTCACCACGAGCTCGATCGAGGTGTCGGTCGCCGACCTGACCGGCCGGGTGCTCGGCACCCATCGCACCGAGGCGACCGGCGACGCCCGGCGGCTGCTGGCCGAGACGGTCGCCGCGACCGGCTTCGAGCTGGACCGGCTCGACCAGGTCGTGGTGGGCGTGCCGGGCGTGGTGGAGGCCGACGGCCGGCGGCTGCGGCAGGCCGTGCAGCTGTCGGGCTGGTCCGGCCTGGACGACCTGCCGGCCAACGTGCGCCTGGAGAACGACGTCAACCTGGTCGCCATCCGCGAGCTCCAGGAGCACGACGACAGCAGTTTCGTGCTGTTCTGGGTGGGCGGCGGGGTCGGCGCGGGAGTCGTGCTCGACGGCGCGCTCTGGCGGGGCGTCACCGGGCGCGGCGGCGAGGTCGGCTCGGTCATCGTGCCCGACCCGGTGACCACCGGCCGCCGCTACGGGCAGGACGGCGGACCGCTCGGCGCGCTGCTCGGCGCCGAGCCGCTGGCCGCGCTGGCGCAGGCGCACGGCCTGCCCGGCGACCCCACGCTCACCGCCGTGAGCCGCACGCTGGCCGAGGCCCCTCAGGGCTTCCTGGACGACGCCGCCGCGCGGGTGGCGCTCGGCGTGACGGCCGCGATCGGGGTGCTGGACCCGGGCCTGGTCGTGCTGGCCGGGCCGCTGTGCGTCGCGGGAGGCGAGCCGCTCAGGGCGCGGGTCGCCGACCGTCTGGCCTCGACGCCGCTGGTGCCGGTGACCGTCGCCCTCAGCGCCGTGAACGGCAACGCCGTGCTCGGCGGCGCTCTCAGCTACGCCCTGGACCTGACCCGCGAGCGGGTCTTCCAAGCCGGTACGGCCGGTCGTACCGGTGAATCCAACCCCTAAGGACGCACATGTTGAGAACCCTCGTGATCGCCGCTCATCCCGACGAGCCCGAGATCTACGCGGGCGGCACGGCCGCGCTGCTGGCACAGGCCGGCCACGCGGTGAAGTTTTTGACGCTCACCAACGGCGACGCCGGGCACCACGAGCTGGAGCGCGGCCCGCTGGCGCGCCGCCGCGCCGAGGAGGCGTGGCGCGCGGCCGACGCGCTGGGCGTGGTGGACTACGAGATTTTCGACGTGCACGACGGCATGCTGGAACCCACCGTCGAGCTGCGGTTGCGGGTGCTGGCGCAGATCCGCGCCTGGCGGCCCGACCTGGTGATCGCCCTGCACGCCGACGGCGGCGGCCACCCCGACAACCGGGCCGCCGGGCAACTGGCCGCGCACGCGGTCGAGTTCGCGATGACGCGCAACCTGGAGGTGGGCAAGCCGGCCCTCCAGCGCATGCCGGTGTGCCTGCTCATGACGGACTACGCCTCCGCCCCCGTCCACCGGCCCGACGTGGTGGTGGACGTGTCCTCGGTGCTGACGGCCAAGCTCGACGCGTGCCTGGCCCACGCCTCCCAGTTCCTGGAGTTCGCGCCGTGGCAGCGGGGCTTCCTGGACCAGGCTCCCCCGCCCGGTGACGTGGCCGCCGGACGGGCGTTCGTGCTCGAACACTGGGCGGAGTTCCTGAAGGAGGAGACCTTCCAGTTCGCCGGCTACGGCAGGAAGGCCGACCGGGAAGAGGTCGGCCGCCTGCTCGCCGGGACCGCCGTCCCGGTCGCGTAGCCGCCCGGCGTCAGCCGGTGTAGTTCTTGCCGGGGGGCCTGCCGGGGATCGGCTTGGCTATGACGGCGACGGGGATGAAGAAGCAGATCTGGCTGATCGCCAGGACGAGCGTCCACAGGGCCTTGTCGTCGTAGTGGGCGGCCGCCCTGGTGTACAGCTCGTCGGGGACGCGTTCCCCGGCCGGGTTCGCGGTGAGGACGGCCTCCACCAGCTCCAGCGCCACCCGTTCGGCGTCGGAGAAGTAGGGGGCGTCCCGCCACGACGCCACGGCGGCCAGGCGCTCGTCCGGCTCCCCCGCCCGGCGCAGCAGGTCGGCCTGCCGGACCGTGTGGTACGTGCTGCCGACGATCTGCCCGGCGCGCAGCTGCACCAGGCCGACGGTGCTCCCCGGGATCGCGCCGTTGCGGGTGGCCTTGGTCATGGCCACCGCGATCTCCCCCAGCTCGGGGAAGAACCTGGAGGGATCGGGCAGACGCGACTGGAGGTACTCCTGCTCGGTCGTCGTGGACATCGGCTTCCCTTCTTCTGCGAATCCTGTCTCGGCGGTCCGACGACGCAGCGTCCGGGAATGTGAGGGTCAGGCCGCCGTCCAGGGGTGCAGCTTGTCGGGGTTGCGCACCGCCCACAGCCGCTTGATCCGGCCCTCCGCCACGTCGAACGCCACGACCATCACGGTGACCCCGTCGCGCTGGGCCACCAGGCCGGGACGGCCGTTGACGGTGCGCTCCAGCAGCGTCATGGCCGGCGCCCTGGTGGCGATCTCGACGGCGTAGCGGGCCACCCGTGCGGCGCCCTCGATCGGCCGCAGCACGGCGTTGACCACCCCGCCGCCGTCGGCGACGCCGACCACGCCGGGGTCGAGCAGGGCGACGAGGGCGTCGATGTCCTTGGCCTCCCACGCCTGCTTGAACTCGCGGACGATGCCGGCCTGCCGGGCCGCCGGCGTCACCGAGGTCCGCGCGGCGTCGATGCGGTGCCGGGCGGAGGAGGCCAGCTTGCGGCAGGCGGCCGGGGTGCGGCCGACGATCGCCGCCACCTCGGCGAAGGGGTAGCGGAAGACGTCGTGCAGGACGAACGCGACCCGCTCGGCCGGCGTCATCGACTCCAGCACGACGAGGAAGGCCATGTTGACCGACTCGTCCAGGGTGACCCGGTCGGCGGGGTCGTCGCCGGCCCATTCCGTGCGGTCGGGCAGCGGCTCGGGGATCCATTCGCCTACGTAGCGCTCGCGGCGGGCGCGGGCCGAGCCGAGCACGTCGAGGCAGATGCGCCCGGCGACCCTGGTCAGCCAGGCGCCCGGCGACTCGATGGCCTCCTGCTGCCCGGGTGACATGGCGTACCAGCGGGTGTAGGTCTCCTGGACGACGTCCTCGGCGTCGGCCAGCGAGCCGAGGAGGCGGTAGGCCAGGTTGATGAGCTGCCGGCGCTCGCTCATGATCGCGTCCAGGCCGGGGTCGGGTGCGGTGGTCATGATGTGGACGACTCCCTTAGTCGCATTTGCCCTAGTGTGTCCGACGAGACGGCGCACCCGGATGTGAGGTCACCGCGCCACCTCACATTTCCGGCGGCCACGTCGTCGGACTTCTCGAAGGCAAGCCCCAGAAGCGGACCGCCGTCACCCGGCGGTCGAGGAGTACCCCATGTTGCTACGTGTCGCGATCATCCTGCAGACCCTGGCCCTGTTCGCCGCGCCGGTCACCGCCGGGCTGCTGTTGTCGGTGCCCAACGGGCAGCCGCTGCACAGCGCCGCCGCGTACACGGTGTTCGTCGTGGCGGTGCTGCACCTGGTGGCCGCGATCCTGGCGTGGCGGCCGGGCGGCGGCTCACCGAAGCCGATCATGCCCGCGGCCGGGTTCCTGGTGCTGGTCAGCGCCCAGGTCGCGCTGGGCATCGCGCATGTGACGGCCCTGCACGTGCCGCTGGGCGTGCTGCTGTTCGCCGGCAGCGTGCTTCAGCTCAGCCGGGTCTGGACGGCGCGGTCCAGCGACCGGGCCAGCCGCACGCTCTCCTCCGTGTAGCCGAGAGCGGCGTAGAACCGGCGGGCTGTGGTGTTGGCGGCGCCCGTCTCCAGGGTGAGGTGGCGCAGCCCCTGGTCACGGGCCCAGTCCTCGGCCGCCGCCATGAGCCGGCGGCCCAGGCCCGCGCGGACGGCGTCCGGGGCGACGGCCAGCTCGCCGACGTAGGCGTCCTTGTCGCCGGTGAAGTGCCGCTGCCGGTCCACCGAGACGACGCCGACCACCCGGGAGCCGCGCACGGCGACGAAGACCGCTCCCCGTCGTTCCCCCGCCGCGGCGACCGACCCGGCGAGCCACCCCTCCGCCGCCCGTACGGCCGCGCCGGGGTCCCGCCAGGCCGCGACCCCCTCCGCCAGCCGGGGCGCCAGCGCCAGCACCCCCGGACGGTCCTCTTCGCGGTAGGGCCGGATGCGGACGTGCGCCTGAGCCATGTCCTCCATGCCGAGCAGCATGACAGGCCGGACCTGCGGGAAAAAAGGGCCACCGCGCCGCCCGGCGCCTCAGCGCGGGTCGCCGGTGAGGATCCACAGGTGGCCGTACGGGTCGCGGAGGCGGCCGGAGCGCAGGCCGTAGGGCCGGTTCTCGATCGGCACGACCGTCCGCGCGCCCTGGGCGGTCATGCGCTCGCCGATGGCGTCCGGGTCGGCGACGACGATCTCCAGGAGCACCGGGGAGCCGCCCAGGTCGTCCGGCGAGAGCCAGCCCCAGTCGGCGACGGCGGGCGAGACCCGAAAGGCGGCGGGGCCGAGGCGGTGCTCGATGACGGTGGGCCGCCCGTCGTCGCCCGGCGCGGCGCGGAACACCTCCTCGCTGCCCAGGGCATCCCGGTAGAAGGCGGACGCCCGGTCGGGGTCGGGCACGATGAGGCGAGGAACGAAGTGCAGGTTCATGCGGCCATCGTGGCGGCGCGCGGCGGCCTGGGTCTTGAACAAACGGGCACGGACCACGGCGGGCGCCGGAGGCCCGGGGGTCAGCGTGGAACTGGAGGGGGCGGGGCGGGCGGGCCTTCGGCGCGCAGCCATTCCGTGGGCGTGCAACCGGCCATCGCGCGCCACTCCCTGGTCAGGTGCGCCTGGTCGGCGAAGCCCGAGGCGGCGGCCACCTCCGCGAGCGCCGTCCGTCCGGAGCGCGCGGCGGCCACCAGCCGGCGCCGGGCGGCCTCGAAGCGGACGAGCCGCTGGTACTCCTTCGGCGTCACCCCGAACTCGCCGCGCACCGCCCCGCTCAGGTGCCGCCGCGAGCACCCGAGCAGCCGGGCGGCCTCCTCGACCCGGGCGGTCCCGGACAGGGCCGCGAGCGTGGCCCGCGAGGCGCGGCGGGCGGCGCGGTCGCCGTGGCGGGCCAGCCCCGCGAGCAGACGGTGTTCGACCAGGGCGCGGCGCTGGGCCCAGGACCGGCAGCCCGCCAGCCGCTCCGGCAGGTCGGCCAGCGCCGGGACGACGTCGGCGAGGTCGGCCACCTCCCCGGCCAGCGCCGAGGCGGGGACCCCGAGCAGGGCGGCGGCGCCCGGCGGGGTGAGCGTCAGCCACACCCCGCGCGTGCCCGCCGGCTGCCGCAGCTCGGCCGCGTCGAGGTGCAGCCCGGCCACCGCGGCGCGCAGCCGCCGCCCCGGCCCCGGCCGCCCGATCCAGGCGATGTCGACCGGGCCGTCCTCGGGGATCGTGACCGACAGCGTGGACGACGGCAGCCCGCGATGAACCCCGCCCGAACCGGGCCCGAGGTCGTAGGCGGCCAGCGTCGTCACGTACGGCGACAGCGCGGCGGACATTCCATCGGCGCTCACCCTGCCACGGTAGGGCCCGAAGGCCGCGCGCCGGTCCCCCAGGTCCGGCGCGCGGGTGACGGGCGGGCCGGTCGGGGTAGCGGCCAGGGCATGCACACACTCGTCAAGGGACTGATCGCGGGAGCGGCGGGCACCACGGCGCTCAACACCGTCTCCTACCTGGACATGCTCGTCCGGGCGCGGGCCGCCAGCAGCACGCCGCGGCAGGCCGTGGCGAAGTTGTCCGACCTGACGCACACCGACCTCGGCGAGGGCGACCGGGCCGCCAACCGCACGGAGGCGCTGGGCTCGCTCATGGGGTACGCGACCGGCGTCGCCTCGGCCATCGCCTACGGGTTCCTGTCGGGGCGGCGCAGGTCGTGGCCGGTCGGGGTGCTGGCGCTCACCGCTCTGGCCATGTCCGGCTCGAACGTGCCGCTGACGTTGCTCGACGTCACCCATCCGAGCGAGTGGCCGGCTGGCGCGTGGGTCTCCGACGTCGTCCCGCACCTCGCGTACGGGATCACGGCGTACGCGGCGTACGAGCTGATGCGCTGACCTGGACGCGTCCGGCGGATTCTGTCGGTGGCGGCGGGCATGATCGAGCCGTCCGACCGCGTCCGCACGAAATGGAGATCGGGTTGTCCCCCACGCATCCGCAGGTGATCGGCCACGCCTTCCTCAAGGCCCTCTACGCCGACGGCTACTACCCCGACCACGTCGTCGACAAGGGCAGGGCCGTCCTGCTGCGGCTGTGCGAACGCGTCGAGACCGAGCGGCCCGGCGACCTGGCCTCCCTCTACGCGCTGACGCATGCCGCCACGGAGGAGTTCAACGCGCTCGACGAGGAGTTCCACGAGGCCGGCAGCGAGATCGAGACCGTCGCGCGCGAGGCGATCGCCGAGGAGTTCTGGTTCGTGGCCACCACCTACGGCTTCCCGGAGGCCGACGTCGAGGAGCTGATCGCCCCCCGCGAATGGTGACGCGTCAGGCGCGGGCGTTGAGCCGGGCGTAGGCGGCGGGCGGCATGCCGACGGCGGCGGTGAAGTCGCGGGTCAGGTGGGCCTGGTCGGTGTAGCCCAGCTCGGCGGCGAGGGTGGCGAGGTCGAGGCCCTGCCGCACGCGTTCGGCGGCCTCGTGCAGCCGGAAGCGGCGGATCACCCATTTGGGGCCGATGCCGACATAGTCCCGGAAGAGCCGTTGCAGCGAGCGCACCGACCGGCCCGCCCGCGCGGCCAGCTCGTCGACCCTGGTCACGGTCACGTCGTCCTCGGCCAGCCCCACCAGGGCCGCGGCCTCCTCGGCCAGCGGGTCCGGCGCCGGCCCGAGCGCCCGCAGGAACGCCTCCACCAGCGCGATGGCGGCGCCCGCGTCCGGCTCGGCCAGCACGCCTTCGACCAGCGCCGGGCCGGTGGCCGGGAACATCTCGCCGATCTCCGCGAAGCGGCCGGTGAGCTCGGACACCGGGCCGCCGAGGAACGTCCGGAAGCCGCCGGGGCGGAAGCGGGTGCCGAGCGCGCGGCCGGTGCCCCGCATCGTGTACGAGAACCCGCCGTCGATCACCCCCGCGATCCGGTGGAAGTCCTGGGCGATCGTCAGGTTCACCGTCGGGTGCGACACGATGCGCTGCTCGTACGGCTCGGCGAGGTCGGTCCAGGTGACGACCCAGAAGTGGGCGACGTACGCCGCCAGCTCCGGCGACGGCGCCTGGCGCGCGAAGTCGAAGGCGGCCAGCCCCGCGTAGGGGTTGACCCAGCCGCGCTGTCGCGTTTCTACAAGCCGCGCCCGAGGCAGGCGGGACATCATGTCTGCCATGGAAGACATGATGCCGCTGATGACCCGGGCCACCCACCGGACCGCCGGCCTGGTGGCCGCCGTGCGGCCCGAGCAGTTCGGGTCCCCGACGCCGTGCGCGGAGTTCGACGTCAAGGCGCTGGTCAACCACCTGGAGTGGGTGGCGGAGATGTTCGCGTCGCTGGCGCACGGCGGGGAGCGCACCGAGCAGGGCCCGTACGCGGGCGACTTCCCCGAACGCGCCGAGCGCATGCTGGCCGCCTGGTCGCGGCCGCAGGCGTGGGAGGGCACGTGCGCCGCCCTGGGCGGCCTGCCGATGACCATGGTGGCCCACCTGTGGCTGGTCGACATGGTCGTGCACGGCTGGGACCTGGCCAGGGCCACCGACCAGGCGTACGAGCCGGACGCCGAGGCCGTCGCCCGCGCGCTGGGGTTCACGGAGCAGTCGGTGGAGATGGGCCGGCAGAGGGGGGCGTTCGGGCCGCCGGTGGCGGTGCCGGACGACGCCCCGCCGTTCGACCGGCTGCTCGGCCTGATCGGCCGCGACCCGGCCTGGAAGCCCTGACCGGCCCACCCGCATAGGAGTGGACGGGTCAGCGGGCGGCGGGCACGGGCCGCACGCCCTCCCGGACGGCCACGGCCCGCCGCCAGGCGGCGAAGAGCGCCGCCGCGATGTACAGCACCTGCTCCGGGACGCGCTCCCACAGCGGCGTGGCCTCCCCGCCCGCGAACGGCACGTCGGAGACCGCCGCGTAGACGTTCGCCGGGAGCAGGCCGACGAACAGCAGGGCCAGGCAGATCCCGGCCGCCCGGCGGGTGGCGGGCAGCACCAGCCCGATCGCCCCGGCCAGCTCCAGCACGCCGGTCAGGTGGACCACGGCGGCGGGGAACGGCACGAAGGGCGGCACCATGCGCACCAGGTCGCCGTGGTTCGGCATGAAGGTCACCCCTTCAGGGACGAAGTGCGCGCTTCCCGTCATGACCACCATGACGGCCAGCCCGTGCGCCACCGACACCTGCCACGTGCCGAACCGCCGCACGCCGAGCGCGCCCAGCAGCCGGAAGCCCAACGTGGCCACCAAAAGAACGATCACCGTCACCGGAGCACCTCATTGGATAGTACCGTTATCCGACTTTGGATAACACTACTATCCAATGAGCGCGGTAGCAAGCGCGGACAGCAAGAAGCCGTGCGGGTCAGGACGACCCGCACGGCTTCGCGCGTTGCGGAGGGACGGCTAGATGCCGATGGCGGCCTCGGGCTGCATGAGACGGCGGGCCGCCTCGGTGATCGAGCCCGACAGCGACGGGTAGACCGCGAACGAGTGGGCGACCTGGTCGACCGTCAGCCGCTGCTGCACGGCCAGCGACACCGCGAGGATCAGCTCCGAGGCGCGCGGCGCCACGACCACGCCGCCGAGCACGATGCCGGTGTGGGGGCGGCAGAACAGCTTGACGAAGCCGTCGTTGAAGCCCTGCATCTTGGCCCGCGCGTTGGTGGCCAGCGGCAGCTTGACCACGTTCGCGTCGATCTCGCCCGCCTCGATCGAGCGCTGCGCCACGCCGACGGCCGCGATCTCGGGGTCGGTGAAGATGTTGGAGGCCACCGTGGCCAGCCGCAGCGGCTGGACGGCCTCGCCCAGCGCGTGCCACACGGCGATGCGGCCCTGCATGGCGGCGACCGAGGCCAGCATGAGCACGCCGGTGCAGTCGCCGGCCGCGTAGACGCCGGGCGCGGACGTGCGCGAGACCTTGTCGACCTTGACGAAGCCGTTGCGGTCGAGCTGCACGCCGGCCTCCTCCAGGCCGATGCCGCCGGTGTTGGGGACCATGCCGACCGTCATCAGCGCGTGGGAGCCCTCGGCCGTGCGGCCGTCCTCCAGGGTCACCACCACGCCGTCGGCCGTGCGCTTGACGGAGGAGGCGCGCGAGCGGCCCATGACGTTCATGCCGCGCCGCCGGTAGACCTCTTCCAGGACCTCGGCGCCGTCGGCGTCCTCGTTGGGCATCATCCGGTCGCGGCTGGAGACCAGCGTGACCTCCGCGCCGAGCGAGCGGTAGGCGCCTGCGAACTCCGCGCCGGTCACGCCGGAGCCGACCACGATCAGGTGCTCGGGCAGCTCCTCCAGGTCGTAGAGCTGCCGCCAGGTGAGGATGCGCTCGCCGTCGGGCTCGGCCCCCGGCAGCACGCGCGGCGTCGCGCCGGTGGCCACGAGCACCACGTCGGCCCTGATCGTACGGTCGCCCGCGCGCACGACCTGCGGATCGACCAGCCGCCCCCGCGCCTTGATGATCTCGACGCCCTCGGCCTCGACCCGGGTCGCGATGTCGGCCGACTGGGCCTGGGCCAGCTCCTTGACCCGCTTGTTGACCAGCGGCAGGTCGACGCCGACCACGCCGGCGTCGCCGTCGGGGCCGCCCGAGAACGACACGCCGAGCGAGGGCGCGTCGAGCAGGGCCTGCTTGCGGACGGAGGTGGCGATCAGCGTCTTGGACGGCACGCAGTCGGTGAGCACGCAGGCCCCGCCCGGCCCGTCCTGCTCGACCATCGTGACCTGTGCGCCTAGTTGGGCGGCCACCAGCGCCGCTTCGTAGCCGCCCGGCCCGCCACCAATGATCACGATCCTCGTCACGTGTCCCATTCTCCCGCACGTGCCCCCGGAAGCCGCAACCGGCCCATGACGGGATCACGCTCCGGCGGACATGGGGGACACATGGGCCTTCCGTGCCCGGCTTGATGGACCGACACACCGGGTCAGCGTGGCAGGATGGCGCGGTAGCTGGATGACGAGCGGCACCCGGCGAGAGGGGTGGATCGTGGCGTGGCTTTCGGATCAATCAGGGAAGCCGAATGATCTACGGCTTTATGCCTCCTACGGGATGAACATGGACCCCGAGCAGATGGCCATGCGCGCCCCGCACTCCCCGATCTGGGGTGTCGGCTGGCTGACCGGCTGGCGGCTGACCTTCGGCCGCACCGACAGCAAGTGGGAGAGCTCGATCGCCACCATCGTGGAGGACCCCGACGAGCACGTCTTCGTCGTGCTCTACGACGTGCCCGAGTGGGAGGAGACCTCGCTCGACCAGTGGGAGGGCGCGGTCCGCGGGGCCTACCACAAGGTGCGGCTGCGGGTGCAGACCCTCGACGGCGAGGTCGTCGCCTGGTTCTACGTGCTCGACGGCTACGAGGGCGGCCTGCCCTCGGCCCGCTACCTGTGCAACCTGGCCGACGCGGCCGAGCGCGCGGGCGCCCCCGACGACTACGTCAAGGAGCTTCGGGAGCGCCCCTGCACCTCGGCGCCCTAGCGGAGCGGCTCGTCCTTGGTCTCGCGCAGCACGAAGACGTACACGAGCGTGGAGATCAGCGCCAGGGCGGACATGTACCACGGGAACATCCCGGGGTTGCCGGCCTTCTGCAGCGCGGTGCCGATCAGCGGCGCGGTGCCGCCGAAGATCGCCACGGTCAGCGAGTACGGGAACCCGGCCCCCGCCGCCCGCACCCGGGTCGGGAACAGCTCCGAGTTCACCGCGGCCGAGACCGAGGTGAAGCAGCCCAGGAACACCATGCCGATCATCTGCACGACGAGCAGGCTGGCGAAGGAGTCGGTGAGCAGGCCGAGCAGCGGCACCGGCAGGATCAGGAAGCCGAGCCCGAACGCGATCAGCATCGGCTTGCGCCCGATCTTGTCCGACAGCAGGCCGAGCAGCGGCTGCAGCAGCATGAAGAACACCAGCGAGATCGTGCCGACCTGGAGCGACTCGGCCTTGTCGAACGAGACCGTGATCTGCGCGTAGGTGGGCAGGAAGCTGGTCCAGGTGTAGTAGGCGACGGTGCCCGCGATCGTGATGCCGACGATGGTGAGCGCGGACCTCGGGTGGTGCTTGAGGAACTCGAACATGCCCGGCCGCTTGACCTCGCCCCGCTGGATCTCCTCGGCGACGGCCGAGGTCTCGTCGGCGCCCTTGCGGATCCACAGGCCGACCAGGCTGAGCAGCGCGCCCACCAGGAACGGGATGCGCCAGCCGTAGGAGCTCATGTCCTCCTTGACCAGCGTCGAGGTGAGCACCGCGGCCAGGCCGGAGGCGATGAGCTGGCCGATGGTGGTGCTGACGTACTGGAAGGAGGAGAACAGGCCGCGGCGGCGCGGCGGGGCCGACTCGACGAGGAACGTGGTGGCGGCGGCGAACTCACCGCCCACGGACAGGCCCTGGATCAGCCGGGCCAGCGTCAGGATGACCGGCGACAGCAGGCCCACGGCCTCGTAGGTGGGGGTCAGGCCGAGCAGCAGCGAGCCGCCGCCCATCAGGATGATGGTGAAGGTCATCGCGGACTTGCGGCCGTACCGGTCGGCGAACGCGCCCACCAGCAGACCGCCCAGGGGCCGCATGAAGAAGCCCACCGCGAACACCGCGAACGAGCTCAGCAGCGGCACCAGGCTGTTGCCGGAGCTGTCGGGGAAGATCTGCGCCGAGAAGACCGTGGCCAGGAAGGTGTAGGCGTACCAGTCGTACCACTCGACCACGTTGCCGATGCTGGCCGCCATGAGCTGACGGACCCTGCTCTTCGGTATGCCGAGCGGCGATTGCACGACGGGGGAGGTCGACACGGCATGTGCTCCTTTTGCTGACACGTGGAGTGATGGCTTACTGTGCATTCGGAAGACCGAAACAGTCAAATGTCTGGGCAATTATTTACAAACCCGACACGGAAGCGGTTGCAGGTGGACGTTCTCGACCGGCGGCTCGTGGCCGCGCTGCAGGTGAGCCCGCGGGCCTCGTGGGGCGAGATCGGCAGGGCGGTCGGCGAGCACGAACGCACGGTCGCCCGCCGGCTCCAGCGGCTCATCGCCGACGGCGTCGTCCGCGTCACCGCGATCTACGACGACCTGCGCACCGGTCACGGCCGCCCCGCGCACCTGCACGTCCAGGTGCGGCCCGGCACGGCGGCCCAGGTGGCCAGATCGCTCACCGACCGGCGCGACACGCGGTCGGTCTACGCGCTGACCGGGGCCGCCGACCTGGCCTGCGAGCTGGTGCCGCCGTCCCGGCAGGATCTGCACACCATCCTGGCCCACGACATCAGCGAGATCGACGGCGTGCTCCAGACGCAGACCCAGGTCGTGCTGCACACGTTCACCACCGTGGCCGAGTGGCACGCGCCCTTCCTCACCGAGCGGGAGGTGGCCGAGCTGCGCCCCGCGCCGCCGCCCCCCGACCTGCCCGACGAGGACGGCCTGTCGCCGCTGGAGAAGGAGATCGCCGAGCTGCTGGCGGCCGACGGCCGGGCCGCCTTCACCACGATCGCCGAACGGCTCGACCTGTCCGTGCCGACCGCGCGCCGGCGGGTCGGCTCGCTCATCGACCGCCGGTTACTGCTGCCGCGCGCCGAGGTCGAGCCCGCGCTGCTCGGGCTGGAGGTCGAGGCCATGCTCTGGCTGAAGGTGCGGCCGTACGGGCTGGGCGAGACCGGCCGGCGCCTGGCCGAGCACCCCAACGTGCGTTACTGCGCCGCCACCTCGGGCACCCACTCCCTCATCGTGCAGGTGGCGGTGGCCCACGAGGCGGACCTCTATCGTTTCATGACCGACGTGCTGGGCCGGCTCGACGAGATCACCGACAGCGATCTGACCCTCATCACCCGCGCGTACAAGCGCGGTCACCTCCACAAGTCCGGACTGCTCACCCTGGAGAAGACGCCATGACACCTGCCGAGAACGAAGTCGCCGACCTGTGCGTGGAGCTGATCCGCGTCGACAGCAGCAACTACGGGGACGGCAGCGGCCCCGGCGAGCGGGCCGCGGCCGAGGTCGTCATGGCCAGGCTGGACGAGGTCGGCATCGAGGCGACGTACGTCGAGAGCGAGCCGGGCCGCGGCAACGTGGTCACCCGCGTCGAGGGCACCGACCCGTCGCTGCCCGCGCTGCTCGTCCACGGCCACCTCGACGTGGTGCCCGCCAACGCCGCCGACTGGTCGGTCGACCCGTTCGCCGGCGAGGTCAAGGACGGCTACATCTGGGGCCGCGGCGCCGTGGACATGAAGGACATGGACGCGATGATGCTGGCCGTGCTGCGCCAGATGAAGCGCGAGGGACGCCGTCCGCGCCGCGACATCGTCTTCGCCTGGGTCGCCGACGAGGAGGCCGGCGGCGTGTACGGCGCCAAGTACCTCACGGCCAACAACCGCGAGCTGTTCGAGGGCGTGACCGAGTCCATCAGCGAGGTCGGCGGCTACTCGCTGGAGGTCGACCCGTCGCTGCGGCTGTACCTGATCGAGACCGCCCAGAAGGGCCTGGCCTGGATGAAGCTGGTCGCCGACGGCACCGCCGGGCACGGCTCGATGCTCAACTCCGACAACGCGGTCACCGAGGTCGCCAAGGCCGTGGCCCGGCTCGGCGGGCACGAGTGGCCGCTCACCTACACGCCGACCGTCCGCCAGTTCCTCACCGAGGTCGCCGACGCCTTCGGCCTGCCGTTCGACGAGGACGACCCGGCCCCGCTGCTGGACAAGCTCGGCCCGCTGGTACGGTTCGTCGGCGCGACGCTCCGCCACACCACCAACCCGACCCAGCTCGACGCCGGCTACAAGTCGAACGTCATCCCCGGCCAGGCCACCGCCGTCGTCGACGGGCGTTTCCTGCCCGGCTTCGAGGAGGAGTTCTTCAAGACCGTCGACTCGCTCATCGGGCCGAACGTGCGCCGCGAGTTCGTGCACCACGACATCGCGCTGGAGACGACGTTCGACGGCGCGCTGGTCGAGTCGATGATCGCGGCGCTGAAGGCCGAGGACCCGACCGCGCGGGCGGTGCCGTACTGCATGTCGGGCGGCACCGACAACAAGACCTTCTTCGCCGACCTGGGCGTGCGCGGGTTCGGGTTCGTGCCGCTGCGGCTGCCCGGCGACATGGACTTCGCCTCGATGTTCCACGGCGTGGACGAGCGGGTGCCGGTGGACGCGCTGCAGTTCGGGGTGCGGGTTCTGGACAGGCTGCTCCTAAACTACTGAGATGTGAGCAACGACGCATACACCCTGGCCGCAGAGGCCGCCGCCGCCCTGACCGGCGCGGCCGGCCTCGACACCTTCGACGTGGCCCTCGTCATGGGGTCGGGGTGGGTCCCCGCCGCCGACGCGATCGGGCAGACCGTGGCCGAGATCCCGTTCACCGATCTGCCCGGCTTCCGCGCCCCCGCCGTGGCCGGGCACGGCGGCAAGATCCGCGTCGTGCGCACGCCGTCCGGGCGGCACGCGCTGGTCTTCCTCGGCCGCACGCATCTGTACGAGGGCCTCGGCGTCGACGCGGTCGTCCACGGCGTGCGCACGGCGGCCGCGGCGGGGGTGCGCACGGTCGTGCTGACCAACGCGGCGGGCGGCCTGCGGCCGGAGACCCAGAACGTCGGCGACCCGGTGCTGATCAGCGACCACATCAACCTGACCGGCGCCAACCCGATCACCGGCACCACCTTCATCGACCTCACCGAGGTCTACTCGCGCCGCCTGCGCGCCCTGGTCCGCGAGATCGACCCGACCCTGGCCGACGGCGTCTACGTGGCCTTCCGCGGCCCGACGTACGAGACGCCGGCGGAGATCCGGATGTTGCGCACGCTCGGCGGCGACCTGGTGGGCATGTCCACCGTGCTGGAGGCCATCGCCGCCCGCGAGGCGAACCTGGAGGTGCTCGGCGTCTCCCTGGTCACCAACCCGGGGGCGGGCCTGTCCGGCGAGCCGCTCAACCACGAGGAGGTCCTGGAGGTGGGCCGCGCCACGGCCGCCCGCATGGGCGTGCTGCTGGCCAAGGTGGTGGACCGCCTGTGACCGCCGGCATCCCGCCGGAGGCCGACGGGGACGTCCCGCTCCCGCCCGTGGACGCCGACCTGCTGCGCCGCGCCCGCCAGTGGCTGGCCCAGGATCCCGACCCCGACACCCGGGCCGAGCTGTCCGACCTCCTGGAGGACGACGACCTGCCCGCCCTTCGCGAGCGGTTCCAGGCCAAGCTGGAGTTCGGCACCGCCGGCCTGCGCGGCGAGCTGGGCGCGGGCCCCAACCGGATGAACCGGGTCACCGTCATGCGCGCCGCCGCCGGTCTGGCCGGCGTGCTCGGCGCCGGCAAGCACGTCGTGATCGGCTACGACGCCCGGCACAAGTCCGACGTGTTCGCCAGGGACACCGCCGCCGTCCTGACCGGCGCGGGGCTGCACGTCTCGTTGCTGCCGCGCCCGCTGCCCACGCCGGTGCTGGCCTTCGCCGTGCGCCATCTCGGGGCCGACGCGGGCGTGACGGTCACCGCCAGCCACAACCCGCCCAGGGACAACGGCTACAAGGTCTACTGGGGTGACGGCTCGCAGATCGTGCCGCCGGTCGATCGGGAGATCTCGGCCGCCATCGACGCGGTGGGCCGGGTCGACCAGCTCCCTCTCGACGGTCCGGGCACGCTCACCGAGCTGGGCGAGGACATCGTCGACGACTACATCGACGCGGTGACCGCCCTGCCGCTGGGCCAGGCGCGCGAGCTGCGGGTGGCGTACACGCCGCTGCACGGGGTGGGCTCGGGGACGCTGACGGGGGCCTTCCTCGCGGCGGGCTTCGAGACGCCGATGGCCGTGGAGGAGCAGCGCAACCCCGATCCCGACTTCCCGACGGTGGCCTTCCCCAACCCGGAGGAGCCCGGCGCGATGGACCTGGCGGTCGCGCTGGCCGCCAAGCTCGGCTCCGACCTGGTGCTGGCCAACGACCCCGACGCCGACCGGTGCGCGGTCGGCGTGCCGCTGCCCGACGGCACGTGCCGCATGCTGACCGGCGACGAGGTCGGCGGCCTGCTGGCCGAGCACGTGATCACGCACACCACCGGCGACCGGCTGGTGGCCACCACGATCGTCTCCTCGACCCTGCTGAGCAAGATCGCGCAGGCCCACGGCGTGCGCTACGGCGAGACGCTGACCGGGTTCAAGTGGATCGTCAAGGCGGGCGAGGGCCTGGTCTTCGGCTACGAGGAGGCCATCGGCTACTGCGTCGGCTCCGACGCCGGCCTGCCGGTCCACGACAAGGACGGCATCGGCGCGGCCCTGACCGTGGCCGCCGTCGCCGCCGCCGCCAAGCGCGCCGGCCGCACGCTGCTCGACCTGCTCGACGACCAGGCCGTCCGGTACGGCCTGCACGCGACGTCCCAGCTCAGCTTCCGGGTCGCCGACCTGTCGCTGATCTCCGGCGCGATGGACCGCCTGCGCGCCGCCCCGCCCGCCACGCTGGGCGACCACACGGTCGAGGCCGTGGACGACCTGAGCCGCGGCGACGGCGGCCTGCCCCCGACCGAGGGCCTGCGCTTCCACCTGTCCGACGGCGGGCGCGTCGTGGTCCGCCCGTCGGGCACCGAGCCCAAGCTGAAGTGCTACCTGGAGGTCGTGGTGCCGGTGACCGGCGAGGTGGCGCAGGCGCGCGCGTTCGCCGCCCGCGACCTCGACGCCCTCAAGGCCGACCTGACCGCCTGCCTGGGCCTGTAGGCCGGTGGGCCCGCGCCGCGGGCCCACCGCCCGGTCACATGTCGGCGCCCGCCGAGAACATGATCGGCCGGACCTCGATCGCCAGGCCCTCGATCTTGCTGTCGGGGATCATCCCGGCCAGCTCGATCGCCCGCTCGCGGCTCTCGCAGTCGACGATGTAGTAGCCGCCCATGTACTCCTTGGCCTCCAGGAAGGGGCCGTCGGTCACGGCCGGCAGGCCGTTGCGGGTGCGGACGACCGCGCTCGTGGACGGGTCGCCGAGCGCCTGCGTGCCGATCATCTCGCCCGACTCCTGGATCGTCTTCATGAACGCGCCGTGGCCGCTCATGATCAGCTCGCGCTGCTCCTCGCTCAGGGTGTCCATGACCTGCTGGTTCACCTGCATGATCAACAGAAACTTCATCGTCTCTCCTCGTGGTCTGGCGAGTTCCGTCGTGCTGGGGTCGGAGCCGGCGCGTCCCTCTCGACATGCCCCGCGAAACTTTTCCGGAAAGCACGTCGAGCGCGCGAGCCGGGCTCCGACCTCCTGGTGAAACGGACGACACCAGGAGGCTCCCGACATGCCGCATCTCACCGAGACCGCCGCCGAACCCAGGGCCGGGCGGCGCGAATGGGCCGGGCTGGCGGTGCTCGCCCTGCCCACCCTGCTCGTCGCGGTCGACATCAACGCGCTGTTCCTGGCGCTGCCCCGGCTGAGCGTGGAGCTGGGGGCGAGCGCCGTCCAGCAGTTGTGGATCATCGACATCTACGGGTTCATGGTCGCCGGGCTGGTGATCACGATGGGCGGCCTCGGCGACCGGATCGGCCGCCGCCGGCTCCTGCTGACCGGCGCGGCGGCCTTCGGCGTCGCCTCCCTCGTGGCGGCGTACGCGGCCGGCCCCGCCATGCTGATCGCCGCGCGGACGGTGCTGGGCGTCGCCGGCGCCACGCTCATGCCCTCCACGCTCGCGCTCATCACGAACATGTTCCGCGACGCCCGGCAGCGCGGCACGGCCATCGCCGTCTGGGCCACCTGCCAGTTCGCCGGGGCCGCGCTCGGGCCGGTCGTCGGCGGGCTGCTGCTGGAGCGCTTCTGGTGGGGGTCGGTGTTCCTGATGGCCGTCCCCGTGATCGCGGTGCTGCTCGTGGGCGGCGTGCTGCTGCTGCCGGAGTTCCGCGACCCGGACGGCGGGCGCATGGACCTGGCCAGCGTCGCGCTGTCGATGCTGGCGATCCTGCCGGTGGTCTGGGGCGTCAAGGAGCTGGCCGCCTCGTCGGCGTCGGCCGGGCCCGGCGCGCCGCTCGCCGCGATCGCGGTCGGTCTCGCGTTCGGGGCGGCGTTCGTACGGCGGCAGCTCACGCTCGACGCTCCCCTGCTCAACCTGCGCCTGTTCGCCCAGCGTCCGCTCACCCTGATCCTGACCGCGCTCGTGCTGGCGGGCATCGCCATGGCGGGCACCGGGCTCCTGGTCACCCAGTACCTGCAGTCGGTGCTGGGGTACACCCCGGCGCAGTCGGCGCTGTGGTTCGCGCCCATGGGGCTCGGCGTCGCGCTGGGCACCACGCTGACCCCGACCCTGACCCGCCGCGTCGCCCCCCGCGCCGCCGTCATGGGCGGCCTGACGTTGTCGGCCGCCGGGGCGGCGCTGCTCACGCAGGCCGAGGCCGGGCTGCCCTTGGTGATCACCGCCATCACGGTGCTGGCGCTGGGCACCGGGCCGCTGTTCGCCCTGGGCACGGGGATCGTGGTCGGCTCGGTGCCGCCCGAGAAGGCCGGGTCGGCGGCCTCGCTGGCCGAGTCGGGCAACTTCCTGGGCGGGACGCTCGGCCTGGCCCTGCTCGGCACGGTCGCCGCGGCCGTCTACCACCACGCCCTGCCCGCGCACGTGCCCGACGCGGCCAGGGAGACCCTGGCGGGCGCGGCGGCCGTGGCCGGAAGGCTCGCCCCGGCTCAGGCCGCCGAGCTGCTGGCGGCCAGTCACGCCGCGTTCTTCAACGGGATCGTGGCGATCGGCCTGGCGGGCGCGGCCCTGTTCGTGCTGGCCGCGCTGCTGACCTCGCTGCTGCCCCGCGCGAACGCGGCGTGACGGCCGGCTCAGGCCAGGCGGAACTGCAGGTCGATGTCCCAGTTGTTCAGGTCGGGCTCGATCCGCGGGTCCGTCTGGTAGAGCTCCAGCCGGCAGCCCCAGTGCTCGATGCCGTCCTTCTCGGTCAGGTCCCAGGTCAGGCCCTGCTCGGCGGCCCACGTCAGCACCGACTCGATGACGCCGGAGAGCCGGTCGGGGTGGCCGTGGTGGGACTCGGTGACGAAACGGCCCGCGGGCAGCGTGCCCGCGTGGAACTCGCCCTCGCCCTCCACAGGCTCGGTGACGGGCACGCCCGCCTCCACCACCAGCCGGTCCTGCGGCATGTCGATGCTGTGGTACCGGAAGAACGGGGCTCCGGCCATCGTGTGCCCGCGCTCGGCGAGCCAGCCGATCATCTCCGCGATCCGGTCTCCGACGAGACCGAAACTGGTCATCGTGACGGTCTTCCTGATCCCGAGGTAAGGACGCTCGGGAAGTTCGACGATCTGTGGCATGTGTCTGTCCTCCTTCACCTGTCAGTACGGAGCGGCTGTCCGAAACTCATCGGCAGGCCGAGGGACGGCACGAGCCGGGGATCGAGAAAGGTGGTCACGCCGGTGACGACTCCGCCGCCGATCTCCAGGACTACCAGGGCGAACGCCTCCCCGTCCCGGTACTGGGCGAAGGCGGGCGCGCCGTTCGCCCGAGCCGGCAGCAGGCGGTCGTTCGCGCAGGGAGCTCCGGCGGCCGACAGGACCGCCCTGACCGCCTCCCGGCCGCGCAGCCACCACGCGAACGGCGGCATCGACATCGTCGCATCCTCGTGCAGCAGCGAGACCAGCGCGGCCACGTCGTACCGCTCGAAGGCGGCGACGTAGCGGTCGAGCAGCCTGCCGTCCACCGCGGCGTCCTCCGGGGCGTCCTCCGGGGCGTCCTCCGGGAGCCGGGCGCGGGCCCGTTGCAACGCGCCCGCCGCTGCGGCCCGCGCAGCATGTCCAGGCAGACGGACGTGGCGAGCCGGAACAACCACGGGCGCAACGCCCCCCGCCCGGGCTCGTACGTGCGCCACGCCCTGACGAACGCCTCCTGCACCGCGTCCTCGGCCTCGAAGCCCGAGCCGAGCATCCAGTAGCAGTAGCCGGTCAGCTCGACCCGGTGGTGTTCCAGCTCGCTCGCCTCCACTAGGCCGGGGCCACCTCGATCTGCAGCTCGTGCACCCATTCCGCGCGGTCCTCCGGGCAGTGCAGCGACACCTCTCTCGCCAGGGCGAGCGAGCGGTAGCCGTTCTCCTCGATCCAGTGGGCCAGGGCCTGGAAGGTCGGTCCGACGGCCTCCATCGTGCCGTGGTGGATGATCGTGGCCGCCGTGCCGATCGCGGGCAGGTCCCTGATCTCGAAGTCGTGGCGGGGGTCGGGGTCCACGTTGACCGGCAGGCAGGCGTGGACCATGACCGAGCCGTCGTCCTCCTGGCGGTAGTAGGCCAGGCCGGGGCCGGCCACCCGGACGTCCGCCCGCTCCACGCGGGCGCAGATCTCCTCGAACAGCGGCCCGATCACCGGGCCGACGTCCTCGCCTTCGTAGCTGGCCGCCCTGGCGCTGAGCTGCGCGACCCGGACCGGGTCGACCTTCTTCAGCACGACTTCCGCGGTTCTCATGTGCCCCTCCGTCTCGATGCTGCGGAGTCTCGCCTCGACGCCGCGCAGCCTGGCCAGGTCGGCGTTGATCTGCGCCTCCAGCTGGGCGCGGCGGAGCCGTACCATGCCGTGCAGCTCCTCGGTGCTGACCTTCTCGTCCAGGATCGTCCGGACCTGTTCCAGCGTGAAGCCGAGGTCCTTGATGGCGACGATCCGGTTGAGTCTGGCCAGTTGCGCGGCCTGGTAGGACCGGTAACCGGTGAGCGGGTCCACGTGCGCGGGGCGCAGCAGGCCGATGGCGTCGTAGTGGCGGAGCATGCGTACGGACACGAGCCCCAGCCGAGCGAAATCTCCGATGCTGAACATGTCGGGTCCAGAAGTAGGGGCTCACACGGTGTCAGAGTCAACCTATGGCGATTTCTAGGGACATGGGGTATTTTCCAGCGTAAGAAGCAACCGAACGTTCGTTAGGTCACCATGGACGTGGACCCACTGCTCCGGATCAGGACGGCCGCGGTGCGGCTCTTCGCCCAGCAGGGCTACGCCGCCACCGGCATCAGAGACCTGGCCAGGGCGGTGAACCTGACCAACGCCGGCGTCTACCACCACGTCCACAGCAAGGAAGCCCTGCTGGCCGACCTCATGCGGACCGGCCTGCAAGGACTGATCGACTCGACCGCCCGCGTCCTGGACGGGGCCACCCGTCCCGCCGACCGCCTCGCCCTGCTGATCACCTCGCTCACCGCCCTGCACGCGCTCACCCCCCTGACCAGCCGCGTCATGGACGGCGAGCTCCGCTCCCTGACCCCCGGCTCGCCCGCGCACACCGAGGTCATCGCCCTGCGCGACGCCTACGAGAGCCACTGGAAGAGCGCCCTGGCCGACGGCGTCGCCGAAGGCGTCTTCCACGTCGCCGACCAGAAGCTGACCCGCCTCGCCCTCATGTCCATGTGCACCGGCACCAGCGAGTGGTACCGCCCCGACGGGGACTCGACGCTGGAGCAGGTGTGCGCGGAGTTCGTCACGATCGGCCTGGCCGCCGTACGCGCCGCCGGCCCGGTCGTGGCGCCCCTCGATCGAAGCCTGCTGCCCGTCTTCCCGTGGGAGCCGCCGGATGCACACCACGATCCCCGACCTGCTGAGGCACGCCGCTAGCACGTACGGCGAGCGCGAGTTCCTCCGTTTCCCCGCTTCCTCACCCGCCCTCCCGGCGGCCTCGCTGAGCTTCGCCGAGGCCGACGCCGTCTCCGACCGTCTGGCCCGCGCGCTGGCCGGCCAGGGGGTACGCCCCGGCGACCGGGTGGCCGTCATGCTGGACAACGAGCCGTGGTGGCCGTTGAGCTGGTTCGCCGTCCTGAAGGCGGGGGCGGTCACCGTCCCCGTGAACGTGCGGTACCAGGCCGCCGACCTGGAGCACGTCCTGCGCGACTCCGGCGCGGTCGCCACCCTGACCGGCGCGGAGCATGCCGCGCGCGTGCCGGGCGTGGTGCACCTCGTGGACGAGCTGACGGATGGCCCACCTCTCGACATATCCCTCGTTGCGGACAATGTCGCCAATTTTCAGTACACGTCGGGGACGACGGGGTTCCCCAAAGCCTGCCTGCTCACCCACGACTACTGGGTCAGGACCGCCCGCGTCGTCGCCGACCTCGTCCGTCTGCGCGACGACGACGTGCTGCTGATCGCCCAGGCGTACTCGTACATGGACCCGCAGTGGACCACCCTGCTCTGCCTGCTCGGCGGCATCCCGCAGGTGGTGCTCCCCCGCTTCTCCGCCTCGGGTTTCTGGCCCGCCGTCCGGGAGCACGGCGCGACCCTCACGTACGTGCTGGGCACCATGCCCCTGCTGATGCACAAGCAGCCGCCGAGCCCCCTCGACCGCGACAACCGGATGCGGCTCGTGCTCTGCTCGGGCATCGCGCCCGCCCTGCACCGCGCGTTCGAGGAGCGCTGGGGCGCGCCCTGGCGCGAGCTGTACGGCTCCACCGAGAGCGGCTGCGACCTGATGGCCGACCCGGACGCCGACGACACCGTGGGCACCGGCGCGCTGGGCACGCCGCCGCCCGGCAAGGAGGTCCGGCTCGACGAGGAGACGGGCGAGATCCTGGTCCGCGGCACGCCCATGATGACCGGCTACTGGAACCACCCCGAGGCCACCGCGCACGCCTTCCGCGGCGGCTGGTACCACACCGGCGACCTCGGCGTCCGCGACGCGCGGGGCCGCATCCGGCACGCCGGGCGGCTGAAGGACATGGTCCGCAGGGGCGGTGAGAACATCTCGTGCGCCGAGGTCGAGAGCGTGCTCGCCGGGCATCCCGCGGTCCTGTCCGCGGCCCTGGTGCCCATCCCCGACGACCTCTTCGGCGAGCTGCCCAAGGCGTTCCTCCAGCTCCGCCCCGGTCACGCCGCCGACGCCGGCACGGCCGCCGCCGTCATCGCCCACGCCAGGGAACGCCTGGCCCGCTTCAAGGTGCCGGCGTACGTGGAGTTCGTGGAGTCGTTCACGCTCACCCCGTCCGCCCGCATCGAGAAGCGCCACCTGCTCCGCCCCGGCCGCGACCAGCGCGCCGCCCCCGCCATCCCCACGGAGGACCCGGCATGATCGACGTGACCGTACGCGACGAGGTGGCCCTGATCACCCTCGCCCGCCCCGAGAAGCTGAACGCCCTGACCGCCGGCATGCGCAAGGACCTGGCCGCGGCCGTCCGCTCGCATGGCCGCACCGCCAGGGGCATCGTGGTGACCGGCACCGGCCGGGCGTTCTCGGCGGGCGAGGACATCGCCGAGGCGGCGGGCAAGCCGCTGGAGGCGGAGGTCGAGCTGTTCCACGACATGACCAGGGCCGTGCTGGAGACCCCGGTGCCCGTGGTCGCCGCGGTCAACGGCCTGGCCGTCGGCGGCGCCGCCGAGTGGACGCTCTGCTTCGACAGCCGCATCGGCGCCCCCGCCGCCGAGTACTTCTTCCCCGAGAACCACCTCGGCCTGTCGATCTCGAACGCCGCAAGCCACCTGCTGCTCCGGCTGGCCGGCGGCCGCGCGCTGCGGCTGGTGCTGGACTCGGCCCGGCTGAGCGCCGCCGACGCGCTGGCGGCCGGGCTGCTGGACGAGCTCGTGCCCGCCGAGGAGCTGGTGGAGACGGCGATCGCGCGGGTGCGCCACTGGACCCGGCCGGGCACCGCCACCGCCGTGCACCTGGGGCTGCTGCGCCCGCAGCCGGCCGAGGTCGAGCGCGCCTTCGAGGCCGAGACCGTGGCCGCCCGGCAGGTGGAGCAGTCGGGCCTCGCCCAGGCCGGCATGACCCGCTTCCTAACCCGCCGAACCCCCTGACCCGCCGAACCTCCTGCCCCCGGGCCCTTCGGCTCGCTGAACCCCTGCCCCCTAGCCCTCGCCTTCGGGCCGGGGGCGGTCAGGCGATGACGATGGCGGCGATGATCAGGGCGACGGCGACCACGAGGACGGCGATCGAGTCGTAGGACCAGGTGACCTTGACCGGGGCGGCCGCGGCCGCCGGGTCCGCGCGGCGGTGGGCGGCCTCGGCGCGGTCGCGGATCTGGTCGCCCACGAAGTCGGCGTGGGTCTTGCCGGTGAACGCCTCGGCGGCGGCCTGCTCGGCCTTGCTGACCGTGGCCTCGACCCGGAACCGGCCGCCGCCCCGCTGGGGCTTGGGCACGCCGCGCCGCTGCGCCTTGGACCGCTCTCTGGCGCTGCTCATGGGCGTCCACAACCGCAGCACCTGCTCGTCGGCGCCCTCGCCGCCGTAACGGACCGCGATGGAGTGGGTGACCGTCACCTCGCCCACGGACGCCCACGGCAGGAACGTCGTGCGCAGCGGGTTGCGGGCCAGCAGCCCCTCCTCGCCGACCACGGTGGCGGGCCGGACCGCGATCGCGTAGACGAGCGCCGTCATCGCCCCGAGCACGGCCAGCGCCACCATGGACGGCTTGCCGTTGTAGTGGGCCGTCAGGTCCCACACGTTGAACGCCACGAAGACCAGCCAGGCGCAGCCCAGCACGAACCCGGTCTTGGACCGGTAGGTGTGTTTCACGGCTGCCACTTGATCTGCGCGAACCCCGGCTTGATCACGCCGTTGATCAACGCCAGCCGCTCGTCGAACGGCAGGAAGGCCGACTTCATCGCGTTGACCGTGAACCACTGCAGGTCGTCCCAGCCGTAGCCGAACGCCTCGACCAGCTTGGCGAACTCAAGGGACACGCTCGTCGAGCTCATCAGCCGGTTGTCGGTGTTGACGGTGACCCGGAAGTGCAGCCTGCGCAGCAGCCCGATGGGGTGCTCGGCGATCGAGTCGGCGGCCCCGGTCTGGAGGTTGGACGTGGGGCACATCTCCAGCGGGATGCGCTTGTCGCGCACGTACGCCGCCAGCCGCCCCAGCTTGGCCGACCCGTCGCCGGCCACGGTGATGTCGTCGATGATCCGGACGCCGTGGCCCAGCCGGTCGGCGCCGCACCACTGGATGGCCTGCCAGATCGACGGCAGCCCGAACGCCTCGCCGGCGTGGATCGTGAAGTGCGCGTTCTCCCGCTGGAGGTATTCGAAGGCGTCGAGGTGCCGGGTGGGCGGGTAGCCGGCCTCGGCCCCGGCGATGTCGAACCCCACGACGCCGACATCGCGGTAGCGGACGGCCAGCTCGGCGATCTCCATCGAGCGGGCCATGTGGCGCATCGCGGTCAGCAGCGTGCCGACCCGGATGCCGCGACCCTGCGAGCCCAGCGTGAACCCTTCGAGCACCGCCTCCACCACCTGGTCGAGGCTCAGCCCCATGGTGGTGTGCTGCTCGGGGGCGAAGCGCACCTCGGCGTAGACCACGCCGTCGTCGGCGAGGTCGCGGGCGCACTCGGCGGCCACCCGGACCAGGGATTCGCGGGTCTGCATGACCGCGACCGTGTGGTCGAAGGTCTCCAGGTAGCGCTCCAGCGAGCCGGAGTCGGCGGCCTCCTCGAACCAGAGGCGCAGATTGTCGGGGTCGGTGGAGGGCAGCCGCCCGTAGTCGATCTCCCGTGCGAGCTCGACGATCGTCTCGGCGCGCAGCCCGCCGTCGAGGTGATCGTGCAACAACACCTTGGGAGCCTGCCGGATCTTGTCAAGCGTGGGGCTCATCTGGCCATGATATGAGCACACTCCTCCGCCGCCGCACACGTCGCGCCCGCCTGTGGACAACCCTTCCGACACACCCGTGAGGCACGGCCGTCAGCCCGCTCGTGAGGCGCGCCCGTCAGGGAGGCGCGCCCGGTCAGTCGCGGCGGGGTCGGTCGCGGCCAGTCCAGTCGCGGCCAGTCCAGTCGCGGCCAGTCCAGTCGCGGGCGGTCAGTCGCGGCCGGCGCTCTCCGGCGTGAAGGCGGGCAGGCACACGGCGACGTACTCGGCGCCGTCGGGGCCCACGCTGTAGCGCACCTTCTCCCCCGGCGACGTCACCACCGACTGGCCCGCGCCGACCTCGACCATGCCGCCGTCGTGCTCGACGAGCAGGCTGCCGCGCAGGACCACGGTGTACTCGGCGAACGACGGGGTCTGGGCGGGCTCGGTCCAGCCGGGCGGGGCGGTCATGTGGGCGATCGAGACCTGCTCGTCGCCGCTGTTGACGCGCCCCACGTGCTCGTCGATGATCTTGCCGCCGGGGACGGGGATGCGGGTCGGGCCCTCGATCTTTCTCACCACGGGCTTCAGTGTGCCACGTCGAGCACCAGCCGGCTCGGCGCGGACTGCTCCTTCACCCGGAAGCCGGCCCGGCGGGCGAGCGCCAGGCCGACGCCCACGCGTCCCTCGAAGTCGCCAGTCCTGACGACGTGGGAGACGTTCCTGAGGCCGGCCCGGTAGACGGGCCCGCCCTTCCAGGTGGGGTAGCCGTCGTCGTCGTGCGCGTTGGCGGGGAAGAGGGTGAGCTGCAGGTACGCGCCGCCCTGGACGCCCATGGGCTCGCCGGAACCGTCCTGGAGGAATTCGTCCACCCATTTCACCTTGTAGCCGGGGATGTCGCCCTTGAGGTCGATCACCACCCGGTCGTAGCCGTCGTGGGTCGCGTACCGGACGCCGGTCACCACGGCCGGGTCGAGGCCGTCGCGCTCGACGTCCACCTCGGCGGTGCTGGTGGGGACGTCCGAGGGGGCGCTGCGGGGGGTGGCGGTGCCGGGACCGGTGTCCGCGGGGGTGTCCAGCCGGGCGGTCTGCGAGGAGGTGCCGCACGCGGTCAGGACGGCGAGGCAGGCGAGCGGGACGGCGAGGCGAAGGCGCGACGACCGCTCGCCGGCCGGGGATGACGGGCGCATGCCCGGTAGATGCCCAGCCCACGGGCCTGCAAGCGGCTTGGCGACGGATCGGCCCGGGTTTCCCGGGCACTTCCGCGGAGCCGGGACTGCCTCTACGCTGATCAACCTCCAAGGAGTCATACAAGTGAGCAAATCCCACGACTTATCGGCTTTTCTGGCGTCTTATGCCCCCTCTTTCGCTCGCACGGCCTACCTGCTGACGGGCGACGCGGACAAGGCCCGCGAGCTGGCCACCGCGTCCCTCGTCGCGTCCTGCCGCCGGTGGTCCGCGATCCGCTACCACCGCCCGGCCGACGCGGTGCTGCGCGAGCTGTACGGACGGTTCCTGGGCGCGACGGGCGCGCCCTGGCCGGTCCCGGCGGGCCACCTGCTCGCCGGGCTCGCCCCGAGGACCCGCGCGGCCGTCGTCGTCACCTTCCACGACGGGCTGAGCCTGCCGCACGCGGCCCAGGTCACGGGCCTGTGGATCGGCGCGCTGGACGACGAGCTGCAAAGAGCCCACACCCAGCTCCGCGCCACCCACCCGACCTTGTTCGAGAACCCCGCAGACCTGACCAAGGACCCCGCGAACCCGCCCGAGGAACGCGCGAACCCGTCCGAGAACCCGGCGGACCCGGCCGAGGAACGCGCGAACCCGGCCGAGGAACGTGCGAACCCGGCCGAGGAACGCGCGAACCCGGCCGAGGACCATGCGGACCCGGCCGGGGGTCGCCAGGGCGACCGGTCGCGGGAAGGCGCGACGTCCGCCTCCCCCTGGACGCTCGCACCCGCTCCCGAATCCGCCTCCCCCTGGACGCTCGCCCCCGCTCCCGAGCTCGCCGCCCCGGCGGCGGGCCTCCACGACGCCGCCCCCGGGGATCCGGCCCTGCGGGCCGCCCTGCTCGCCCTGGCCGCCGGGATGCCGCGCGCCGGCCTCGCCGACCTCGCCGAGACCGTGCTGCGCCGGGTCACGGCGCGGCGCCGGATCCGGGCGTCGGTGTGGACGCTCGCCTCCCTCGGCCTGGTCGCCGCGATGGTCGCGGCGGCCGCCGCGGGGCTGTCCGCGCTGGCCGCCCGCATGGACGAGGCGACGGACCGCTCCCCCTTCGCCCCCGGGACGCGGGCCCCCGCCCAGGAGATCCGCGACCCGCTGCCCGCCGCGCTCCCCGAACCGGTCCGCTTCGCCTACCCGGGCTACTGCCGCGACGCCGAGGCCGACGCCCGCGACCCGCAACCCTGCGGCCAGTGGGTGCTCACGACCCGCTCGGGCGCGGAGTGGCGGCTGCCGGACGCGCGGGCCGGCTACGACCCGGCCACCGGCGAGTACATGCCGCTGGCCCTCAGCCAGGACGGCCACCGGCTCCTCTACCAGAACCCGCAGGGCCGTTACCTGGTCCACGACCTGCCCACGGGTGTGGTCAAGCGCATCGACGCCAGGGCGGGGGACGGCGAGGCGCACATCAGCTCGTCCCCGGACGGCCGCTACTTCGCGCTGTCCTTCGGCGACGCGGACGACAGCGCGGTGCTCGACTTCCGCACGGGCACGACCCGCACGGTACGCGGCGCGGACGTCGAGATCCTGGCCGTCCACGACGACGGCACGCGGGTGGTCGCCGAACGCCGGGACACCACCGCCGTCCCCGGCCACGCCTCCGTCAGCACGCTGAGGCTGGACGGCGCGGGCGCCCGTACGAAGGGCTTCCGGATCGACCCCGCCCTCATCGAGCACGGCGCCGCGCTCGCCCCCGACGGCCGCTCGCTGGCCCTGGTGACGGCCGACGACCGGCTGGTCACCATGGACGCCCGCACCGGCCGCGTCACCGGCCCCCGCCCCCGCCTGGACGTCGACGACCTCGAAGTGATCCGGGTGGAGCGCTGGCTGAGCCGCGACAAGGTCCTCGTGCGCCTGTGGGACGAGGAGGACGTCCACCTGGTCCAGGTGGACGTCCGCACCGGTGAGAGCGCCGACCTCGGCGACTCGGCGACGGAGTGGATCGACTACTCCGACCCGCTCGGCGCCCTGGAGAGATGAGGAAGGCCCTGGAGAAACGAGGAAGAGGGCCCCGCCCCCCGGCGGAACCCTCTTCCCGATCACAGGGAGGTCAGACGGCCTCGAAGACCTTCACGTCCTCCGCCTCGACCGCGGCGGCCTTGCGCGAGCGCAGCCCGGTGGCCGAGATCACCAGCCCGACCAGGGCCAGCACCAGCGCGACCACGATCGCCGAGCGCAGCGCGCCGATCGACAGCGTCTCGCCGCCCGAGGTCAGCACGGCGGTCACCACGGCCAGCACGATCGCGCCGCCGACCTGGCCGGAGGTGTTGAGCAGCCCGGAGGCCAGGCCCTGTTCGTCGTCGTCCACACCGTTGGTGGCCTGGATGTTCAGCGAGGGGAAGGACAGAGCGAACGCGATGCCCAGCAGGACCATGCCGGGGAGCACCATGCCGCCCAGGCTCGGCGTCTCGTCGATGCCCAGGAAGATCGCGTAACCGCCGGCCAGGGCCGCGGCGCCGATGACGATCAGCTTGCCGGTGCCGAACCTGTCGGCGAAGTCGCCCATCTTGGTCGAGCTGACCGCGACGAGCAGGCCCGCGGGCAGGAACGCCAGGGCGGTGCCGAGCGCCGACCAGTGGAGCAGGTTCTGGAAGTACTGCATGGCCACGAACTGGAAGGCCACGTACGAGCCCATCAGGATGAGCAGCCCCAGGTTGGCCCGGACGATGTGGCCCGAGCGCAGGATGCCGAGCCGCACCAGCGGGTGCTTCATCCGCAGCTCGGTGAGGACGAACAGGCCGAGCAGCACCGCCACGGCGACCAGCGAGCCGATCGTCTGGAACGAGGCCCAACCGGCCTCGGGAGCCTGCACGACGGTGAAGACCAGCAGCAGCATCGAGGCCGTGATCAGCACGGCGCCGACGAGGTCGTGGCCGCCCTCGGCGCGCTCCTCCCGGCCCTTCGGCAGCACCTTCAATGCGGCGATCAGCGCGATGACCGCGACCGGCACCGGCATGAGGAGCGTCCACCGCCAGCCGATCTCGGTCAGCAGGCCGGAGAGCACGAGGCCGAGCGAGTAGCCGCTCGCGCCGCAGGCGGTGAAGATGCTCAACGCCTTGTTGCGCTCCGGACCCTCCGGGAACGTGGTGGTGATGATCGACAAAGCGGCGGGCGCGGTGAACGCGGCGGCCACGCCCTTGACGAACCGGGCGGCGATCAGCAGGCCCCCGTCGTCCACGACGCCACCCAGCAACGACGCGACGGCGAAGACGCCCAGAGCGACCAGGAACACCCTGCGCCGCCCGAGCAGGTCGGCGGTCCTGCCCCCGAGCAACAGAAGACCGCCATAGCCGAGCACGTAGCCGCTGACCACCCACTGCAGGGAAGAGGTGCTGAGGCCCAGATCGTGCTGGATGGCCGGCAGGGCGACACCGACCATGGAGACATCAAGGGCGTCAAGGAAGATCACTGCACAGAGCACGGCGAGCGCGCCCCAACGGGATGAGGAAGAGGACATGAGTCAGAACAATACATGCACCAGCATCTAATGCAAGCGCATTTAATGCCGTTGCATGAATCTTCCCGAGATGGTAACCTCCGCGACATGGACGAGGAGTTCGTGGTCGAGACCTGGCATTACGTCCTGGCCAAACACGCGAAGGCCATGTGCGCGCTGGAGCGGGAGCTGGGCGAGCGGCACGGGCTCGGGCCCAGCGAGTTCGAGGTGCTCGACCGGATCGTCCACCACGACAGGAAGCTGCGCATCCAGGAGCTCTGCGAAGAGGTCCACCTGAGCCAGAGCGCCCTGTCCAGGGTCGTGGCCAGGCTGGAGAAGAGCGGGTTCGTCACCCGCGGCACGTGCGACTCCGACCGCCGGGGCGTGTTCGTCTGCATCACCGACGAGGGGCGCGCCCGGTACACCGAGGCGCTGCCCACGCAGCGCGCGGTGCTCGCGGGCGTGTTCACCGACGTGCCCGAGGTCCCCGCCGTCACCACCTGAAGGCGGCGGCGGCCGTCCCCGGGGCAGGGGTCCGGCCGCCGCACACGCGTGCTTCCGGCGGTCAGCCGATGCGGTCGATGACCAGGGGCAGCAGCTCGCGCCCCGACTCGGCGACCTCGTAGCCGCCGTCCAGCGCGTCCAGCGCCCGCTCGAACCTGGCCGTCTCGTCCGCGTGCAGCGTCAGCAGCGGCTGGCCCTCGCGCACCAGGTCGCCGGGCTTGGCGTGCAGCACGATCCCGGCCCCGAACGACACCGGGTCCTCCTTGCGCGCCCGTCCGGCGCCCAGCCGCCAGGCGGCCAGCCCCACGGCGTACGCGTCGAGGTGGGCCAGCACGCCGGACGACGGCGCCGCCACCGTCATGCTCTCGGCCGCCCGCGGCAGGACCGCGTCGGGGTTGCCGCCCTGGGCGGAGATCATCCGCCGCCACGCGTCCATGGCCGAGCCGTCGCGCAGCGCGTCGGCCGGGTCCTTGCCGGAGACCCCGGCCGCCGCCAGCATCTCGCGCGCCAGCCGTACGGTCAGCTCGACCACGTCGGACGGCCCGCCGCCGGCCAGCACCTCGATCGACTCCTCGACCTCCAGCGCGTTGCCCACCGCCCGGCCGAGCGGCCGGTCCATGGCCGTCAGCAGGGCGACCGTGCGCACGCCCGCGTCGCTCCCGAGCGCGACCATGGTCTCGGCCAGCTCGCGGGCGCTCTCGGTCGTCTTCATGAACGCCCCGGAGCCCACCTTCACGTCGAGCACCAGCGAGCCGGTGCCCTCGGCGATCTTCTTCGACATGATCGACGAGGCGATCAGCGGGATCGACTCGACGGTGCCGGTGACGTCGCGCAGCGCGTAGAGCTTCTTGTCGGCCGGGGCCAGCCCGGAGCCCGCCGCGCAGACCACCGCGCCGGCCGTGCGCAGGACGTGCAGCATCTGGTCGTTGGAGAGCGAGGCCAGCCAGCCGGGGATGGACTCCAGCTTGTCCAGGGTGCCGCCGGTGTGCCCGAGCCCGCGCCCGGACAGCTGCGGCACGTACGCCCCGCACGCCGCCACCAGAGGCGCCAGCGGCAGGGTGATCTTGTCGCCGACGCCGCCCGTGGAGTGCTTGTCGGCCGTGGGCCGGTCGAGCATCGACCAGTCCATGCGCTCGCCCGACCGGATCATGGCCTGCGTCCAGTCGGCGATCTCGCGCCGGTTCATGCCGTTGAGCAGGATGGCCATGGCCAGGGCGGACATCTGCTCGTCGGCCACGTCACCGCGGGTGTAGGCGGCGATCACCCAGTCGATCTGGGCGGTGGTGAGCTCGCCGCCGTCGCGCTTGGCGCGGATGACCTCGATGGCGTCCATGGTCACGTACTCCTGCTGAGGTCGTCGGGGCCGAACGCGTACGGCAGGATCTGCGCCATGCGCTTGGGGCCGTCGACGGTCTCGACCAGCAGGTTCTCACCGCCGAACTCGTACAGCAGCTGACGGCAGCGCCCGCACGGCATGAGCAGCTCGCCGTGGCCGTCCACGCAGGTGAAGGCCACCAGCCGGCCGCCGCCCGACATCTGCAGCGCCGACACCAGGCCGCACTCGGCGCACAGGCCGAGCCCGTACGAGGCGTTCTCGACGTTGCAGCCGGTGACGATCCGGCCGTCGTCGACGACCGCCGCCGCCCCCACCGGGAACTTGGAGTACGGCGCGTAGGCGTTGCGCATGGCCGTGGCGGCCTCGGCGCGCAGGCCGTCCCAATCGATGTTCAATGTTGATCCCCCCGACGGAAGCGTACGCCGTCGGCCTTGGGCATCCGCAGACGCTGCGAGGCGACCAGGAGCACGAGCAGCGTGAGCACGTGTGGCGTGATGAAGACGAACTCGCCCGGCAGCGTCTCCACGGTCCGCCAGAGCCAGAACAGCAGGAGCGCGCCGACCGCCGCGGCGGCGATCACGGTGTAGTCCTTGACGCCCCTGGCCACGATCTCGGCCGGCTGGCTCGGCACGACCAGCCTGCGGATCTGCAGCGCGAGGTAGACCACCAGCAGCAGCGCGCCGAACAGGAAGAACGTGGTGACCGCGTTGGCCTCGCCGGAGCTGCGCAGCTGCAGACCGCTGGCGTAGCCGAACAGGGACGAGCCGGCCGCGAGCCCGCCGGGCCGCCAGTTGCCGAAGATCATGGCGGCCAGGCCGATGAAGCCGCGTCCCTGCGTCTGGCCCTCGACGTACTTGTTGGAGACGAAGACCAGGAACACGCCGCCGAGCCCGGCGAACGCGCCGGAGACGACGACCGCGAGGTACTTGATCCGGTAGACGTTCACGCCCAGCGACTCGGCCGCCCACGGGTTCTCCCCCGCCGACCGCAGCCGCAGCCCGAACGACGTGCGCCAGAGCACCAGGTACGTCACCGGCAGCAGCAGCACGGCCAGGATGACCAGCGCGTTCACGTCGTGGGTGAGCCCGCGCAGGATGCCGGCCAGGTCGGAGAGCAGGAACCAGTGGGTGCTCTCCAGCTTGCCGAGCAGGTCGGGGCCGTCGGACAGGACGGGCAGGCTCACCTCGGGCGCACCCGAGCTGATCGCCGGCGAGGTGGTGATGCCGGCGCCCTTCGCGCTGGCCGAGGTGCCCTCGCCGTAGAGGACCTCGGACAGGAAGCGGGTGATGCCGGGGCCGAGCAGGTTGATGGCGACGCCGCTGATGATGTGGTCGACGCCGAACGTGACGGTCGCGATCGCGTGGATGAGCCCGCCGAGCGCGCCGCCGAGCAGCCCGGCGACCAGCGCGGCCACGGCGCCCCACTGGTATCCGGCCCAGCCGGCGAACCAGGTGCCGAGCACCATCATGCCTTCGAGGCCGATGTTGACCACGCCGGCCCGCTCGGCCCACAGGCCGCCGAGCCCGGCCAGGCCGATCGGCACCGCGAGCAGCAGCGCCGCGTTGAACGTGCCGGAGGAGGTCAGGTCGTCCTGGCCGGAGATGATCCGCACCAGCGACAGCAGCAGGATGAGCGCGGCGACGCCGAGCAGCGCCAGATGGTATTTGCCGACCCTGCTCATGCTGCCACCTCAACCGGTCTGTTCGTGTCGAGCTGCCGGGCGGCCCGCTGCTCCTCAAGCCGCATGGCGATGCGGTTGGTCACCTCGTTCGCGATGACCACCAGCAGGACGATGACGCCCTGGATGATCGTGATGACCGACGAGGGCACGTCCGCGATCTGCAGCGCGCCCTGCGCCCGGTCGAGGAAGGCGAACAGCAGCGCGGCGATCGCGATGCCGACGGGCTTGTTCCTGCCCAGCAGCGCCACCGCGATGCCGAGGAAGCCGAGGCCGGCGGTGAAGTTGGAGTTGAAGGCGCCCTTGTCGCCGAGGATCTCGGGCAGGCCGATGAGCCCCGCGATCGCGCCGGACAGCACCATGGCCGCGATGACCATCTTCTTCGGGTTGACGCCCGAGGCGAAGGCGGCCGGGCCGTTGAGCCCGCTGGCCTTGACGTTGAAGCCGAAGCGGGTGCGCTCCAGCACGACCCAGACCACCAGGCCGAGCACGACGGCCACGAGCAGGAAGCCCCACACGCCACCGCCGCGGGTGGGCGCCAGCAGCCCGAACCAGTCGAAGACGAAGTTCAGGTTGGGGAACATGGCCGACTCGGGCAGCTGCGGCGTGGTCGTGGTGAGCTGGCCGGCCGCCCGCTGGCCCGCGAACGGGCCGCGGACCAGGTAGGAGGCCAGGGCGATCGCGATGTAGTTGAGCATGATCGTGGAGATCACCTCGTTCACGCCGCGGGTCACCTTCATCACCGCGGGGATCAGCGCGTACGCGCCGCCCACGACGGCCGCGACCACGATGATCACCAGGATCTGGATCGGCTTCGGCGCGGTGAACGTCGAACCGACGTAGGCCGCGCAGATGGCCGCGATGCGGTACTGACCCTCGACGCCGATGTTGAACAGGTTCATGCGGAAGCCGACGGCCACCGCCAGACCCGCGATGAACAGCGGCACCGCCCGGTTGAGGAACGCCGCGATGCCGTTGGACACCGCCCGCTCGGTCTCGCCGAAGTTGAAGAAGGCGGCGAACGCGTCGATCGGGCTGGCGCCCGCCGCGATGATGGCCACGCTGGAGATCGCGATCGCCAGGACGATGGCGACGACGGCGCCTGCGACGGTGAGCAGCGCCCGGTTGAGCCCGGCGGGCATCACGTCTCCTCAGTGCCGGCGATGGCGCCGGTCATGTAACCGCCAAGCCGCTCGGGCGTGACGTCGGAAGGATCGAGTTCGGCCACGAGCCGGCCGCGCAGGATGACCCTGATCGTGTCGGACAGGCCGATCAGCTCGTCGAGGTCGGCCGAGATCAGCAGCACGGCCAGGCCGGCGGCCCGCGCGTTGCGCAGGTGGTCCCAGATGGCGGCCTGGGCGCCGACGTCCACGCCGCGGGTGGGGTGGGCGGCGATGAGGAACGAGGGCTCGCCGCTCATCTCGCGTCCGACGATCAGCTTCTGCTGGTTGCCGCCGGACAGGGCCAGGGCCAGGGTCTCCACGCTGGGGGTGCGCACGTCGTACTCCTTGACGATGCGCTCGGTGTCGGCCTTGGAGGCGCGGCGGTCGACCCAGATGCCGCTGCGCGCCGGGGGCCTGGTCTGGTGGCCGAGCACCCGGTTCTCCCACAGGGACGCCTCCAGCAGCAGGCCCTGCCGGTGGCGGTCCTCGGGGATGTAGCCGATGCCGGCCTCCCTGCGCTTCAGCGTGGACCAGGCGCTGATGTCCACGCCGCCGAGAGTGATCGTGCCGTGGGCGGCACGCATGCCCATGATCGCCTCGATCAGCTCGGACTGCCCGTTGCCCTCGACGCCGGCGATGCCCAGGATCTGGCCCGCGTGGATGTCGAAGGAGACGTCGTCGAGGATCAGGCGCTTGCCCTCTTCGCGCAGCTTGTCGACGTACAGGTCGACGGAGGCGCCCCTGGGGACGGGACGGAAGCCGTCGGCCTCCATCGTCAGCCGCGACACGCTCAGCGTGACGCTCTCGCGCACGGTGGACTCGCGGGTCTCCGGCGTGGGCAGCTCGCTGCCGACCATCAGCTCGGCGAGCCGGCGGGCGGTCACCTCGGCGGGGTTGACGCTGGCGACGGTGGTGCCGCGGCGGATCACGGTGATCGCGTCGGCGATGTTCAGCACCTCGTCGAGCTTGTGCGAGATGAAGATGACGGTCAGGCCCTCGGCCTTGAGCTCGCGCAGGTTCTCGAACAGCTCCTCGACCTCCTGCGGCACGAGGACCGCCGTCGGCTCGTCGAGGATGAGGATGCGGGCGCCGCGGTAGAGGACCTTGAGGATCTCCACCCGCTGGCGGTCGCCGACGCCGAGGTCCTCCACCAGCGCGTCGGGGTCGACGCGCAGGCCGTGGC
Organism: Nonomuraea sp. NPDC003560; assembly: GCF_042878785.1. Classification (NCBI taxonomy): domain Bacteria; kingdom Bacillati; phylum Actinomycetota; class Actinomycetes; order Streptosporangiales; family Streptosporangiaceae; genus Nonomuraea; species Nonomuraea sp. NPDC003560. The sequence continues at coordinate 947,177 of NZ_JBIAOF010000003.1, forward strand.
TGCTGGCCAGCTCGGCGATGCGGGCCCGCGCCCTGCCGGTGTCGAGCACGCCGGCCCTGGTGGGCTCGGCGCCGAGGACGATGTTCTCCAGCACGGTGAAGTTGTCGGCCAGCATGAAGTGCTGGTGGACCATGCCGATGCCGACGTCGATGGCGTCGCTGGGGGTGCGGAAGCTGACCTCCCGGCCGTTGACCCTGATCGTGCCCTCGTCCGGCTTCTGCATGCCGTAGAGGATCTTCATCAGGGTCGACTTGCCCGCGCCGTTCTCCCCGACGATCGCGTGGACCGTGCCGGGTTCGACGGTGATGCGGATGTCGTGGTTGGCGACGACGCCGGGGAAACGCTTGGTGATGCCCTCCAGCTCTACGGCGGGTTGCACCGCGGCGAGGGTGTCCGAGCTCATTTCGCCTCTCCTAGAGCATGGGGGGCGGACGGGGCGGATAGCCAGAAGGCCCGAAGTGGGGACTCCGGGCCCTCGGTCGTCCGTTCCTACCCAGATTACGGCTTGGACGGAACCGTGATTTTGCCGTCGACGATGTCCTTCTTGGCAGCGTCGAGCTTGTCCTTGATGTCGTCGATCTCGCCACCGGTGGTGGACAGGCCCACACCGTCGACCTTGAGGTCGTAGACGGTGTTGCTGCCGCCCTTGGTGCCGCCCTGGACAGCCTTGACGAACTCGAACACGCCGACGTCCACGCGCTTGATCATCGAGGTCATGATGACCGACTGCAGGTCGGCCTCCTTGACCGTCTGGCGCTGGTCGGAGTCGACGCCGATGGCCTTCTTCTTGGCCGCGGCCGCCGCCTGGAACACGCCGAGGCCGGAGTCGCCGGCGGCGTGGTAGACGATGTCCGCGCCGTCCTGGTACATCTTCTCGGCCGCGACCTTGCCCTTGTCGGGGGCCTTGAAGCCGGAGAAGTCACCGTCGGGGGTGAGGTACTTGATGTCGATCTTGATGTCCGGCTTGACGGACTTGGCGCCCATCACGAAGCCCGCCTGGAACTTCTTGATCAGGTCGTTCTCGACGCCGCCCACGAAGCCGACGTGGCCGGCCTCCGACTTGGTCGCCGCGGCGACGCCCGCCAGGTAGGAGCCCTGCTCCTCGGCGAACAGCAGGCCGGTCACGTTCGGGCCGTTGGAGGCCGAGTCGACGATGGCGAACTGCACGTCGGGGTACTCGGCGGCGGTCTTCTTGACGTCGTCGCCGTAGGCGAAGCCGACGGCGACGATGGGGTTGTAGCCCGCGTCCGCGAGCTGGCGCAGCAGGTCGCCGCGGTTGGAGCCGTCGGCCGCCGGGCTGAGCTCCTTGATGTCGGCGTTCAGCTCCGTCTTGGCCTTCTCCAGGCCGGCGTAGGCGGCGTCGTTGAACGACTTGTCGCCGCGGCCGCCGACGTCGAACGTCAGACCGACCTTCAGGCCGCCCTTGGGGGCCTCGCTGCTGGCGCCGGAGCTCGGCTGCGTGCTCGCCGAGGTGCCGCCACCATCGCCGCCACAGGCCGCGACTGCCATGAGCATGACGCCGGCTACCGAGCCGACGGCAATCCTGCTGAATCGCTTGCCGAGCAAGGCGACTCCTTCCATTTCCTCGCCGTCGAACTTCATCGCAGGCGCGAAGAAACGTACGGCACCTGCACGGAAGATAGTTGCTTGACCAGGGCAGACCAAACCGGCACACAGGGTCGCAACCGCTCCGTTATCGACATCAAGCGCGTCCGTGACCTGAATCTGGGTTCAGGCACTTGGGACGGCTCCCGCAGAGTTTTGCCCAAGTTTGGTATGGGAGGGGCCCTTGCCGAGCGGTCGATCATGGCAGAGATTCCGATCAACGGTGGAAATTTCGTATCGGAGCCCCGTATGCAGCCTTGGAAGACACTGGCCGTACCGCTGGTCGCGATCCTCGCCGTGACCTTGGGCGGGCCCGCCCCGGCGACGGCCGCCACCCCCACCCTCAAGATCGAGAACAACGCCACCCAGCCCGTCTTCTCCCGCGCCGACGCCGTCAAGCAGACGGTCTTCGTCGAGGTGGCCGGGACCGACAGCGACGACGACGGGCAGCCCGACCGCGTCGCCATGGACATCCTGCGCCCCAAGGAGACCGACCAGGGCCTCAAGGTCCCGGTGATCATGGAGGCCAGCCCCTACTACGCCCCCGGCAACGACGTGCCCAACCACCCGGTGGACGTCGACGCGAACGGCAACCCGCTGCCCACCCTGAAGTCCCTGTCGAACAAGCTCGCCGGCGAGCCCTTCGACGGCTACTACGACAACTACTTCGTGCCCCGCGGCTACGCCATCGCCCTGGTCGAGAACGTCGGCAGCGCCCGCGCCACCGGCTGCCCGTCCACCGGCGACCGGAACGAGACGGCCGGCCCGAAGGCCGCCATCGACTGGCTGAACGGCCGCGCCCGCGGCTTCGACGCCGACGGCAACGAGGTCAGCGCCACCTGGTCCACCGGCAAGGTCGGCATGATCGGCGTCTCCTACAACGGCACCCTGCCCAACGCCGTCGCCTCGACCGGCGTCGAGGGCCTGAAGACCATCGTGCCGATCGCCGCCATCTCCAGCTGGTACGACTACTACCGGGCCAACGGCGGCGTCCTGGCCCCCGGCGGCTACCAGGGCGAGGACCTGGACGTCCTGGCCAAGTTCGTGCTGACCAGGGACCGGGGCTTCGAGGTCTGCGGCGCCAAGATGGACGCGCTGACCGCGAGCCAGGACCGGATCACCGGCGACTACGGCCCGCTCTGGGACGCCCGCAACTACCTCAACGACGTGGACAAGGTGAAGGCCAGCGTCTTCCTCGTGCACGGGCTCAACGACTGGAACGTCAAGACCAAGCAGTTCGCCCAATGGTGGTACGCCCTGGCCGAGCGGCACGTGCCGCGCAAGATCTGGCTGCACCAGGGCACCCACATGAACCCCTTCAACCTGCGCACCGTCGAGTGGCTGCGCCAGTTGCACGGCTGGTTCGACTACTGGCTGCAGGGCATCGACTCGGGCATCATGCGCGAGCCGCAGGCCGACGTCGAGATCGGCGTCGGCGAGTGGCAGCAGCACTCCTCCTGGCCGCTGCCCGGGGCCACCACGGTCGCGCTGCACCCGGCCGCGGGCGAACGGCTCGGCCTGCTGCCCCGGCCGCTGTCGCCCGCGGAGTCCTTCGTGGACCAGAGCGCGCGGACGGCCGAGCAACTGGTGGAGGCGGCCGGGCCGGACCCGAACCGGCTGGCGTACCGGACCGGCGAGCTGCCCGCCGACGTGCGCATCTCCGGCACGCCGACGGTCTCGGTGCGGGCCTCGTTCAAGGACGGCGCCTCGCCGTACCTGACGGCGTTGCTGGTGGACTACGGCACCGACGTGCGCCCGGACGGCACCCTGCTGTCGACCGGCCAGACCTACTGCTACGGCGAGGGCGTCCCGGGTGACACGGGCTGCACGACGCTCAGGCGGCTCGGCACGGCGACGACCGCGTACAAGATCGTCTCCAGAGGGTGGCTCGACGTGCGCAACCGCCACCGCGCCGACCGCACGCAGCCGCTGCGCCCCGGCAAGGAGTACACCTTCACCTGGGACTTCCAGCCCAAGGACTACCTGTTCAAGAAGGGCCACCGGCTGGGCCTGGTGATCATCTCGACCGACCGCGACTACACCCTGCGCTATCCGGCGGGCACCCGGGTCACCGTGTCGCCGGGGCACTCGTCCCTGCGGCTGCCGGTGGTGTTCGGCAGGCTCGGCTGACATGCCGACGGCCCGCCGCGCGACGCGGCGGGCCGTCGGAGCGGCGCTCAGGCCATGGCGTTGCTGATGGAGTCGATCGGGCCGACGTCCCACAGCGCGGTCAGCGCGGTGGCGGCCATCACCCGCACGCCCATCGCGATCGCCTTCTCGTCGACGTCGAAGGTGCCCTGGTGGATGTCGTACGTGACGCCGTCGGGCGAGCGCGTGCCGAGCCGGGCGAAGGCGCCGGGGATCGACTCCAGGTACCAGGCGAAGTCCTCGCCGCCGAGCGACTGCTGGGTGGGCACCACCGCGCCCGCGCCGAGGGCCCGCTCGGCCGCCTCGGCCAGCATCTCGACGCTGACCTCGTCGTTGACGACCGGGGGCACGCCGCGCGTGTAGTCCATGACGGCCTCGACGCCGTACGCGCCGGCGACGGACTCCAGCAGGGCCTTGATCAGGTCGGGGGCGGCGTGCCAGGCGTTCTCGTCGAGGCAGCGGATCGTGCCCTCGGCGATGCCGTCGTCGGGGATGGCGTTGGCCGCCGAGCCCGCCTCGACCCGGCCCCAGACGAGGCTGAGCGAGGAGCGCGGGTCGATCCGGCGGGAGAGCGCGGCGGGCAGCTCGGTGAGGATCTTGGCCAGGGCGAAGACCAGGTCGGCCGTCAGGTGGGGACGGGCCGTATGGCCGCCGGGGCCGGAGACCCTGACCACGATCTTGTCGCAGGCCGAGGTGATCGGGCCGCTCCGGAGGCCGAGCTGGCCGACGTCGACGCGCGGGTCGCAGTGGAGGCCGAAGATGCGGTCGACGCCGCTGATGCCGCCGTGGGCCATGACCTCAAGGGCGCCGCCGGGCAGCTCCTCGGCGGGCTGGAAGATCAGCCGGACCCGGCCGGGCAGCAGCCCGGCGGCGGCCTGCTGGGCCAGGAAGAGCGAGGTGCCGAGCAGGACGGTGGTGTGCACGTCGTGCCCGCAGGCGTGGCACGCGCCGGGGACGGTGGAGCGGTAGGGCACGTCCTTCTCGTCCTGGAGCGGCAGCGCGTCGATGTCGGCCCGCAGCGCGATGGTCGGCCCGTCGCCGCTGCCCACGTCGCAGATGAGACCGGTGCCGCGCGGCAGCACCGAGGGCGTCAGCCCCGCGGCGGTCAGCCGGTCGGCGATGCGCTGGGTCGTGCGGTATTCGGCGAAGGCGAGCTCAGGATGCATGTGAAGGTCGCGACGGAACGCCACCAGCTCCTGCTCGATCTCCGCCAGGAACGCGTCCAGCTCTCCCCGCAGCTCACGTCCCCGCATATGTCACCATCCATCCCGTCGAGGCCGCGCGTCCCACGCACGGACGTCGGCTCATAACGCTCTCGAAAAAGTCCATCCTGCGGCAGCCACCTGGTTGAGGCGGCCGTTCGGCGAATCAAAAGCCACACCCGTAGGTTTCGGTGCGAGATCGTCAGCACGGGCTTCGCGTTCATCGGTCGCAGCAGCCCGGGTGCACGGCGGTAAGCCGCGAGCCCGGTGGCGATGCTTCTGACTTTATCGCTCCCGTGCGCCTTCGCGCCGACAGATACACCAAAAGTTGGCCGACGGCATGCCCGTAACCGCAGGTGGTCACGTTCCGCACATGCCTACCTGATCCGGAAAATAGTCACAAGGGATCATTAGATGGTGACCCGATGTCGCCACTTCCAAACGTGCTCACCGATTTCGAATCCTGTCACCTTCTGTCATGGTCATGACACTTTGGCGCTTGCTGCATTTGTGAAGAATGCGTGTTTCACTCGCTATATGATCACTAATATCCCGTTCGGGGAGAAGTATGCCGGGTTGAGCATCTTCGAGCCGAGCGAGGGGACCCTGGTGGTCGTACCCTCGCTCTCCCTGCCGCAGGACGAGCTGCGCCGCATCACGGCAGCCCGGTCGTACGAGGAGCGCCTGCTCTTCCTCCTCCTGACGCTCCGGGAACCCGGGGTCAAGGTGATCTACCTCTCCTCCGCGCCGATCGATCCCGACATCATCGACTACTACCTCGGCTTCCTCCCCGACCCGGACGACGCCGCCAAGCGCCTGGAGCTCATCAGTCTCGACGAGCCCTGGTCGCAACCCCTCACCCGGACGCTGCTGCGCCGACCCGACGTCCTCGACCGGTTACGGTCGGCGATCGACGCCGACACCTGGCTGGTGCCGTTCGTCCTCAGCGAGACCGAGGAGGAGCTGGCCGCGTCACTCAACGTCCCCATCTACGGCCCCGCCACCGCGCTGGCCTACTACGGCTCCAAGAGCGGCGCCCGCGAGGTCGGGCACGAGGCCGGCGTGCCCATGGCACGCGGTTTCGGCGACGTGCACAGCATCATCGCGATCGATGAGGCCATCGACTCGCTCCCCGGCGAACGGGTGATCGTCAAGCTCAACGACGGCTACTCGGGCCTCGGCAACGCCATCGTCGACAAGGCCGACCGCTCGCTGACCCGATTTTCGGCGGCCGGGGAGACCTGGACGAGCTTCACGACGAAGATCAGGGAACGCGGCGCGGTGGTGGAGGAGTTCATCGAACATCGCCCGCTCTACTACCCGAGCGCCCTGGCCCGAATCACGCCCGGCGGGCACGCGGCCGTGCTGGCCACGCACGACCAGGTGCTCGGCGGCCCCAACAACGACGTCTACCAGGGCTGCACGTTCCCCGCCGCCCCCGAGTACCGGCACGAGGTGGGCGAGTCGGCCGCGCGCATCGCCGGCATCCTGGCCGAGCGGGGCGTGGTCGGCCTGTTCGGCATGGACTTCTTCGCCCTCAAGGCCGACGCCGGGTACGCCGCGCTGCTGTGCGAGATCAACCTGCGGATCGGCGGCACGACGCACCCGTACGGCGCGGTGGTGCTGACGACCGGGGCCAGGTACGACCCGGTCACCGGCCTCCTGATGGCCGGGGACCAGCCGAAGTACTACACCGCGACCGACAACTGCTCCTCCTCCTGCCTGCGCGGCCGCACGCCGGGCGAGGTCATGCGCACCGCCCGGCGGCTCGGGATCGGCTTCGACGCCGACCGGCGCACGGGCAACGTCTTCCACCTGCTCGGCGCCATCCCCGAGTACGGCAAGCTGGGCTTCACCTCCATCGGCGACTCCCGCGAGGAGGCCGACGAGCTGCACGCGCTCACCCGCCGCCTTCTCTGCGACGCCTGATCCCCGCCTCCCGCAGTCCGCGCCACCCGATCACGGCCAGCACCGCACCGAGGATCACGTTGACCCCGATCAGGATCCCGTGCACGACGTAGAAGCCGGTGGGATGCCCGTCGGCCAAGTTAAACCCGAGGTTGATCCACTCGACGATCATGAACACGCCGAGGATGACGAGGAAACCGGCGATCTTTGGTGACATGGTCATCTCTCCAGTATCGAAGGCGGATCATCCGGGGAATGTGTCGCCACATGGGCATTCACACGGAGCTACGCTGAGACCGCCATGTGGACGAAATTTGTGCCGGTTACGGCACTTCTCGCCGCGGTCACGCTCACGAGCGGGACCGCATCCGCCGCCCCGGCGACACCCGTCGGCGGTGACGCGCTGGGAAGCCGTGGGCTGGTGCAACCCAAGGGTGTCAAAGCGCCCCCCGAGAGCAAGGCTACTTCCTACGTCATCGCGGACGTGGAGACGGGTCAGGTGCTCGCCGCGAAGGACGCGCACGGCCGCTACCTGCCGGCGAGCACGCTCAAGACGCTCACGGCGCTGACGCTGCTGCCGAAGCTCGACAAGAACCGCAGGGTCCGGCCCAGCCAGAACGCCTGCAACCAGGAGGGCACGGCGGTCGGGCTGACGCCCAAGATGACGTACAAGGTCGACGACCTGTTCCGGGCGCTGATGATGTCCTCCGGCAACGACGCGGCCATGGCCCTGGCCGAGACGAACGGCGGCGTGGCCCAGACCATGCGCGACATGAACGCCGAGGCCAGGCGGCTGCAGGCGTACGACACGGTGGCCAAGACCCCGAGTGGCCTGGACAAGCCCGGCCAGAGCAGCTCGGCGTACGACTTGGCGCTCATCGCCCGTGCTGGCCTCGCAAACCCCGATTTCCGGCGATATATCAGTACAAAGGTTGCCAAGTTTCCGGCGCCCAAGGACTACTACGAGATCAGCAACCACAACAAGCTGCTCTGGCGCTACCAGGGCATGATCGGCGTCAAGAACGGCTGGACGTCCAAGGCGCAGGGCAGCTTCGTCGGCGCGGCCACCCGCGGCGGCCACACGATCCTCGTCACGATCATGCGGCACGAGGGCTACTTCTGGGACGAGGTGGCCAAGCTGCTCGACTGGGGCTTCACGGTCAGGGGGAAGGCGACCCCCGTCGGGCGGCTCGTCGAGCCGGTGCCCGAGCAGGTGCGGGCCGCGCCGCAGGCGTCGGCGCCCATGTCGCGGGTGACGCCGGCCGCCCAGCCGCCGCTGCTGGACGCGGCGGCCTCCAAGCAGACCGACTCCACCCGGACGGTCGGCTCGGCCGTCATCGGCGGCGGCCTGCTGTTCGGGCTGGTCTGGCTCGGCTTCGGCATCCGCCGCAAGCGCAACAGGTCCCGCCTCTGACGCCAGGGGGCGCGTCAGGGCCGGGTCAGGGCTCCGAGGTCGGGTGCGGGGTCGTGCCCCTGCACTCGGGGCGGGCCGCCTGGCGCGGATCGGCCGCCGGCACCTCCAGCGGGTCGCCGATCGACGGGATCGGCGACGGGGACGGCGGCGGGCACAACCCCGTGGTGGACGTCCACGCGGCGGCCAGCAGCACGAGCCTGGCCGAGAAGTTCATCCACACCAGCAACCCCACGATGGCGGCGAACGCGCCGTAGACGGGGTTGCTGAGCGTGGTGCTGAGCAGCAGGCTCGCCACCTGCTTGAGCAGCCCGAACCCGATCGCGCCGAGCAGCGCGCCCCTGACGATGACCTTGAACGGCTCGGCCGGCTTGGCGACCCAGCCGAGCAGGATCACGAACAGCACCCAGTCGGCCACGACGCTCGCCATCACCACGAAGATCCGGAACGCCTCGGTGCTGAGCGGCGAGTTGTCGCCGAAGACGTGGTCGAGCACCTTGTCCGTGACCGTGGTGGCAGCCCCGGACACCAGCGTGGACACGACCAGCGTCGCCCCGAGCAGGATGACCGAGATCAGGTCGCGCAGTTTGCCCAGGAAGTAGTTCGGGGGCGGCACGGTGGTCATCGACATCTCGCGCAGCGCCGCGCGCAGCGCGTCCATCGCGCCGAGCCCGGCGTACAGGAGGCCGAGGAGGCCGATGATGCCCGCCGTCGTCCTGGCGCCGGCGATCTGCTCCAGGTTGAGGTCGGTCGCCATGCCGGGGAGCCGTTCGTTGATGGCGGTCTCCAGCGCCTCCCTGGTGGCGCTGCTGGCGTCGAGGGTGTAGCCGAGCACCGCGTACCCGAGCGCGAGCAGCGGGAAGAAGGACAGGAACGAGAAGTAGGTGACCGAGCCGGCCAGCCGGTCGCCTCCCTGGAGCTGGTAGCGGCGCACGGCCCTGACCAGGTGGTCGATCCACAGCCTGCGGACCCGCCAGTGGTCGAGCGTCGTCCGGCCCCAGGCGCGCAGCGACGCGATCCGCTCGGTCAGACCCGCCATCACGCCCTCACCCCCGCCCGCCGGAGGCGAACGATCACCTCGTCACGGCGTCGGCCGATTCTGTCAGTGACGCGAGGACCGCCGCCAGATCCTGGTGGAGCATCTGCCCATCTCGCTTGACGACACGCCCGCCGACCAGCACGGTTTCCACCACACCGGGGTCGGCGTTGAGCACGACGGCGCCGATCGGGTCGTGCGCCGCCGCCATGCCGAGGGTGTCCGTGCGCAGCAGTTGCAGGTCGGCCTGCTTGCCCGGCCGCAGCGAGCCGACGACGTCGCCCAGGCCCACCACCTCGGCCCCCTCGACGGTGGCCATGCGCAGCACGTCGCGGGTGGTGAAGCCCATGCCGCCGCCGTCCGGCCGGCCGCGCTCCAGCAGGTACGCCGCCCGCATCAGGCTGAACATGTCGCCCGGCGCGCAGCTCACCGTGTCGATGCCGAGGCCGGTCGGGGCGCCCGCCGCCCTGGCCCGCCCGCTGACCGGGTAGCCGAGGCCGAGCGTCATCTCGTCCACCGGCGAGACCGACACGTTGCCGCCACTGGCCGCGACGCGCTTGAGGTCGTCGTCGGTGTAGCTGTTGGCGTGCACGTACGTGGTCCGCGGCCCGAGCAGGCCGTTCGCCTCCAGGAACGCCAGGCCGCGGGCGGCGCTGTCCGGGCCGCCCACGCCCATGTGCACGGTGACCGGCAGGTCGAGCTCGCGGGCCAGCCGCCATTCCGCCAGTGCGTGCTCCTCATCAACGATCTCCGGCCCGAGCGCGGCGACGACCATGGTGACCAGGCCGCCGCCCGCGCCGAAGTGCTCCTCGTGCACCCGCAGCCCCTCGCGGACGAGCCCGCCCGGCTCGCCCCCGTGGCACCAGCCGAGCACGGCCCTGATCCCCGACTCGCGCAGCGCCCGCACGGTGGCCTCGGTGTGGGCGGGCGAGAGCTGGATGTGGGACCAGTCGAGCAGCGTGGTGATGCCGGTGTCGAGGCATTCCAGCGCGCCGGCGAGGTTGCCCGCGTAGACGTCGGCCGGGCGGTGGGCTGGGGCCAGCTCGCCGAGCACGCGGCTCAGGTAGCCGTCGAAGGCGACGTCGGGGGCGACCGCCCTGATGCCGGCCTGCCAGGTGTGCCGGTGGGTGTCGACGAACCCGGGCAGCACGATCCGCCCGGTCGCGTCGATCACCTCGGCGCCCGGGACGTCGGGCAGGCCGGGGCCCACCTCGGCGAGCACGCCGTCCTCGACGCGCACATCGACCTGGCCGAGCACCACGGGCTCGGGCTCGGTGTCGATCACGGTGCCGTTCTTGATCAGCAGAGTCTTTGTCATGGCGAAAAGCTTCTCATTAAGCTTTTAAGAAAGCAATCTGGCGATGGGTATCCTCGTTGGCGTGAAACCGGATGAGATCGACGCGATGGTGCCGCGCTGGATGGAGTCCGGGCTGTCGTCGTCGCTGATCGCCGGTCTGGAGCTGAGCAAGCGCCTGTCCCGGCTGCACCTGGTCTTCGAGCAGGCGATCAAGGCGGAGCTGGCCGAGCTGGGGCTGACCTACGCCGAGTTCGACGTGCTGGCCGCGCTCGCCCGCACACCCGCGCCGCACCGGATGAAGCCGAGCGAGCTGTCCAAGGCGCTGCTGCTCACCTCGGGAGGCACCAGCAACGTGCTCCAGCGCCTGACGGCCGCGGGTTACGTCGAGCGGGAGGCCAACGCGGGCGACGCGCGCAGCCGGTGGGTGCAGCTCACGGCCGAGGGGCGCCGGGTGGCCCTGGCGGCCCTCGACGCCTCCTCGCGGGCGCACGAGGAGGTGCTGGCCGGAGTGCCGGAGCAGGACGTCAGAGCCGCCGCCGACGCTCTGCGCGAGGTGCTCGCCCTCGTCGGCCGCCGCCGCTTCCGCTAGCCCGCCGTTCCGCCGTTCCGCGCGCGGATCCGTCCGCCAGGCCGCCGGACGCGCCCGCTAGCTCGCGCGCAGGGCGTGGCGGTCGGCCCAGGAGCCGATCGCCGCCGCGATGGCCTCCGGCTGGTCCTCCGGGGCGTGGTGACCCGCCGGGCCCAGGTGCTCGATCTCCAGGGCCGAGATGGTGCGGGCGCACCAGTCGAGCACCTCGCCCTGGATCAGCAGGGTCGGCGAGGAGTCGAAGGTGAGCAGCAGCTTGGGCACCTCGTCGCTGTCGGCCAGCCACTTGTCGTAGCGCTCGACGGCCTCGGCCACGTCGGCCGGGTCGCCGTCGAGCGGGATCGAGCGCGCCCACTGCAGCAGCGGCCGGCGGCTCTCCCTGGTCGCGTACGCCTCCAGGTACGGCCGCAGCTCCTCCTCGCCCAGCGGGTTCAGCACCCCGCCCGTGTACGCCGTCCGCACCAGGAAGTCGTCGTCGAGCACCAGGCGCTCCCCCGCCTCGCTCCTGATCAGCTCGCTGCGGGCGCGCGGCCCCTCGCCCAGCTCGCTCCAGCTCATCGGCCGCACGATGGTCTCGAAGAAGGCCACCCCGCGCACCCGGCCCGGATGCCGCGCCGCCCAGTCGAAGGCCAGCGCGCCGCCCCAGTCGTGGCCGACCAGCACGACCTCCTCCAGGCCGAGCTCGTCGAACCAGGCGTCGAGGTAGCGGGCGTGGTCGGTGAAGCGGTAGGCGAGGTCGGGCCGCCCCGAGCGGCCCATGCCGATCAGGTCGGGCGCGAGCAACCGGCCGGAGCCCACCCCGGGCAGCACGTTGCGCCACAGGTGGGAGGAGTTGGGGTTGCCGTGCAGGAAGACGATCGGCACGCCCTCCCCCCGGTCCTCGTAGTACATGGTCGAGTCCAGCACCTCGGCAACAGGCATGACACGCCTCTTTCGTTCGTCGCACTAACGTTTATGACACTAACGAACTTACATCGTTAGTGCGACTAACGCAACGCGATAGGATCACCGGCATGAGCCACGACATGTCCGACGCCGCCGACCGGACCGCCCCCGACCGCCTGCGCGGCCTGCCGAGCCGGCTGCTGGCCCATGTCGCGATGCAGGCCGACCGGCTGGTCAGCGACCGGCTCGCGGGCGCCGACGCGCGCAAGTGGCACTACGCGGTGCTCGTCGCGCTGCGCGAGTCCGGCCCGGCCAGCCAGGCCGAGCTGAGCCGGCTCACCGGCATCTACCGCAGCGACATGGTCGCGCTGCTCAACGAGCTGGCCGAGCGCGGCCTCGTCGAGCGCGCGCCCGACCCCGCCGACCGCCGGCGCAACGTCATCTCCATGACCGAGCGCGGCCGCGACCGGCTCACCCGGCTCGACGGGCTGGTGGACGACGTCCAGGACGAGCTGCTGGCGCCCCTGACCGGCCCCGAGCGCGACCAGCTCGTCGGGCTGCTCGGACGGCTGCGCGACCACCACTCCCGATCAGCCCAATGGCGGGCAAATCCTGGTGAAAGCCGAGGCGCGGGAGCTTGCCGACATACCTCCTGACCAGGGGGAACGCATGGCAGGGCCGCTCCGGTGACCCTAGCCTGTGCTGTGTTGGGACCGAGCCAGGAGGCGTCACCCCCATGACCGACATCAGCACCGGGCAGATGGTGCGACTCCAGCGCGAACGAAGGGGCATGAGCACGACCGCGCTGGCGACCCAGTCCGGCTGCACCACCCGGCACATCGAACTGATCGAACACGGAAAACGCACCCCCTCGCTGCCCCTTCTCCGCGAGATCGCCAAGGTCCTCGGCGTACGGACCGCCGTGCTCCTGGGCGAGACCCCCCGCGACTCCCACGAGCCCAGCAGGCCGCAGATCCGCGACATCGAGCGCGCCCTGTTCGCCTGCCGCGCCGGCGAGCCCGACCTCGAACCGCCCGACGCCGAGCAGCTGACCGAACGCGTGGCGGCGGCACGCAACGCCTGGTTCACCTCGGCCCGCCGGTACTCGATCCTGATGGCCGCGCTGCCCTCGCTGGTCTCCGACGCCGAGAGCCTGGCGGCCGAGCGCACCCCCGCGGCCTACCGGACCGCGACGGACGCCTACATGCTGGCCAGAGGGGTGCTCAAGCACCTGCAACGGGTGGACCTCGCGCACCTGGCCGCCGACCGGGCCATGCGTTACGCCGAGGAGTCGGCCGACCCGCTGATGCTCGCCTGGGCCCACTGGAACCTCGGCCAGTCGATGCTCTCCGACGACATGCACCAGATCGCCCACGACGTGGCCCGGCGCGGCATCGAGATCCTCGAACCCCACGTGGCCGACGGCGACGTACGGCACATCAAGGCGCTCGGCGCGCTGCACCTGCTGGCCGCCATCAGCGCGGCCAGGGGCGGCGACGACGAGCAGGCCAGGGAGACCGTGCGCGGCGCCGCCGCCCGGCTCGCCGACCGCGCCGACGACCACTCCGACGCCTACGACCTGGCCTTCTTCGGCCCCACCAACGTCGCCATCCACATGGCCAGCATCGAGCACGACACCGGCCGCCCCGAGGCCGTGCTGCGGCTGGCCGACGACATCGACATCCGCAGGACCCCGTCCATCGAGCGGCGCACCACGCATCTGTGCCAGGTCGCCCGCGCCTGCGAAGACCTGGGCGACGACGCCGCGAGCCTGGTCTACCTGCTGCGGATCGAGCGCGAGAGTCCCGAGGAGCTCGACCACAAGCTGCTGCTGCGGGAGATGGTGCGCTCGCTGGTGCGCCGCGCGCGTCCGTCGTGGGCGCCGGAGGTGCGTTTCCTCGCCGAGCGCCACAACATCGACGTGTGAGGCCGTCCACCGAACTCTGAGTTCGCTCCGGCCGAACGAGGAGATCTGTCGCCGCGGTTCGTCACGCAGCGGGCCCGGAGTGGCACTGTGCGTCCATGACCACAACGCCGAGTGCTGACGTCGTCATGGAACGCCTGCTGGAGGAGGCCATGCGCGAGTTCCCCGGCTGGGCGTTCAGCCGGGGACGGTCGGGCTGGACCGCCGTGTCGGGCGGTGTGCGGCTGACCGGCCGCAGCCTGGCCGCGCTCCGCGCACGCCTGCGCGTACGCCCCCTCGACCAACGCGCACGCCTGTGACGACCGGAGGAAGGGCGGCAGGCCCGCCGCCCTTCCCGCGTCACACCTTGGGCAGGAAGCCCACCCGGTCGCGGACCTCGGCCATCGTCCGCCGGGCCACGGCGGCGGCGCGCTCGGCGCCGACGGCCAGCAGGCGGTCGAGCTCGACCTCGTCGGCCAGCAGCTTCTCCGTGCGCTCGCGGATCGGCGTGAACGTCTCCACGACCGCCTCGGCGACGTCCTTCTTGAACGTGCCGTAGCCCTGGCCCGCGTAGCGGGCGACCAGGTCGGGGATGGGCGTGCCGGTCAGCGCCGACTGGATGCGCAGCAGGTTGGAGATGCCCGGCTTGTTCTCCTCGTCGAACAGCACCTCCGAGCCCGTGTCGGTCACCGCGCGCATGACCTTCTTCCGCAGCGGCCCCGGCTGCTCCAGCACGTCGAGGATGCCCGCCGGGCTGGAGGACGACTTCGACATCTTCGCCGTCGGGTCCTGGAGGTCGGTGATCTTCTCGACCTCCTTGAGGATGTACGGGTCGGGCAGCGTGAAGGTGTCGCCGAAGCGGTGGTTGAAACGCTGGCCCAGGTCGCGGGTGAGCTCCAGGTGCTGCTTCTGGTCGGCCCCCACCGGGACGGCGTTGGCCTGGTAGAGCAGGATGTCGGCGGCCTGCAGGATCGGGTAGGTGAACAGCCCGACGCTGGCCGCGCTCTCGCCGAACTTGGCCGACTTGTCCTTGAACTGCGTCATCCGGGCAGCCTCGCCCATGCCGGTGAGGCAGATCAGGATCCAGGCGAGCTCGGTGTGCTCGCGCACGTGCGACTGCACGAAGACGGTCGAGCGCTCGGCGTCGAGGCCGGCGGCGAAGAGCTGCGCTGCGGCCACCCGGCTGCGCCGGCGCAGGGCGGCGGGCTCGGTCGGCACGGTGATCGCGTGCAGATCGACCACGCAGTAGAAGGCGTCGTGGGTCTCCTGCATGGTGACCCACTGACGGACCGCACCCAGGTAGTTGCCCAGGTGGAAGGAGTCCGCGGTGGGCTGGATGCCGGAGAGAACACGAGGTCTGGCCATAGCAGGCAATTGTGTCAGGAATCCTGGTCGGGCGGCGACTCGGCGGCGGCCCGGCGTTTCACCCGCACCCGCGCGATCCGGCGCCCGTCCAGCTCGGTGACGGTCAGCTCGAAGCCCTGGATCTCCACCTGCTCGCCGGCGGCCGGCACGTGCCCCAGCATGGCCATCACGAACCCGCCCAGCGTCTCGTACGGGCCGTCGGGCAGCCGTACGCCGGTCTCGGTGGCGAAGTCGTTGAGGTTGGTCAGGCCGTCGATCTCGATCTCGCCGGCGGGCAGGACGACGACGTCCTCCTCGACGTCGTACTCGTCCCTGATGTCGCCGATCAGCTCCTCGACCAGGTCCTCCATGGTGACGATGCCGGCGGTGCCGCCGTACTCGTCGACCACGATGGCCAGGTGCTGACCCTCGTCGCGCATCTCGTTCAGGGTGCTCAGCAGGCGCTTGGAGGCGGGCACGAACTTGGCGGGCCGGATCGGCACGACCGCGCTGATGGGCTCGGTACGCCCGATCAGCTGGGGGTCGAGCAGGTCGCGCACGTGCACGAAACCGATGACCTCGTCGTATGAGTCGCGGTAGACGGGGAAGCGGGAGTGCGGGAGCGCGGCGGCCAGGTTCGCGGCCTCGGCCAGCGGCGTCTCGGCGTCCATGAACTCGACCTCGGTGCGGGGCAGCATGACCTCGCGGAGCTGGCGCTTGCCGGCGGCGAACACCTCGGCGATGAGCTTGCGCTCGTCGGCGGTGAGCTCGGCGTGCCCGACGACCATGTCGCGCAGCTCCTCGGTGGTGACCTCCTCCCGGTCGGCCTCCGGGTTGCCGCCGAGCAGCCGGACGACCACGTCGGTCGACTTCGACAACATCCAGATGATCGGGCGCGACAGGGCGGCGATCCGGTCGAGGAAGGGCGCGACGAACAGCGACAGCCCCTCGGTGCGCTGCAGGGCCAGCCGCTTGGGGGCCAGCTCGCCGAGCACCAGCGAGACGTACGAGATGGCCAGCGTCACCAGCACGAGCCCGAGCACGGGCGCGACCCCCCGCGGCACCCCCCAGCGTTCGAGCACCGGGACGAGCTCCATCCCGAGCCGGTCGGCGCCGAAGGCGGCCGAGAGCATCGTGGCGACGGTCACCCCGATCTGCACCGCCGACAGGAAGCGGTTGGGGTCGCGGGCCAGCTTGGCCACCCGCTCGCCCCTCCGGCCGCGCTCGGCGAGCTTGCGGACCTGGCTCTCGCGCAGGGAGACCATCGCGATCTCCGCGCCCGCGAAGAACCCGCCGACCAGGATGAAGAGCAGGACCAGGGCGATGTTCGCCGCGAGGGTGTCAAACATGGTGGTTGGCAGCGTACTCGGCGGGTTTCCCGCGTATGCTGAACGGCAAGCCGTACAAAATCAAACATATGTAAACAGGAGTACACATGAGGCTGTTGGTCACCGGAGGCGCCGGGTACGTCGGCAGCGTCGTCGCCGCGCAGCTCGTCGAGGCGGGGCACGAGGTGACCGTGCTCGACGACCTGTCCACGGGCCACGAGGACGCGGTGCCCGAGGGCGCCCGGTTCGTGCGCGAGTCGATCACGAACGCCCACGACGCGCTCGACGGCATGGACGCCGTGCTGCACTTCGCGGCCAAGTCCCTGGTGGGCGAGTCGGTGGAGAAGCCCGGCCTTTACTGGGCCGGCAACCTCGGCGGCACGCTGGCTTTGCTCGACGCGATGCGCGACAAGGGCGTGCGCCGGATCGTCTTCTCCTCCACGGCGGCCACGTACGGCGAGCCCGAGCGCTCCCCCATCGAGGAGGACGACCCGACGCGCCCGACCAACCCCTACGGCGCCTCGAAGCTGGCCGTGGACACCGCCCTGAGCGCCTACGCGGGCATCCGCGGGCTCGGCGCGGTGAGCCTGCGCTACTTCAACGTGGCCGGCGCCTACGGCCGCTTCCGCGAGCGCCACACGGTCGAGACCCACCTCATCCCGAACGTGCTCAAGGTGGCCACCGGCGAGCGCGACTCGGTGAGCGTCTTCGGCACCGACTACCCCACCGCCGACGGCACCTGCGTGCGCGACTACGTCCACGTCGGCGACCTGGCGCGGGCGCATCTGCTGGCGCTGGAGGCGGTCGCCGAGGGCGAGCACAAGATCTACAACCTGGGGAGCGGCACCGGGTTCAGCGTGCAGGAGGTGATCTCGGTCTGCCGCGAGGTCACCGGCCACGAGATCCCGGCCGTCGTCGGCGACCGGCGGCCCGGCGACCCGGCCGTCCTGGTGGCCTCGTCCGCGCGGATCCAGCGCGACCTGGGATGGAAGGCGGAACGGGCGGCGCTGCGCGACATCGTCTCCGACGCGTGGACGGCACTTTCCGGGAACGCCTGATCCGGGCGGCGTTTATATGCTGTGATACCGAAATGTGAGGAGCTTTTCACCAAGGGTCACGAAGCTGCTCTTTGGTGCCCTCATCCTGCTGGGCAGCCTCGCCGCGGCGGCCGGGGTGATCTACGCGACCTCCCAGCCCGCGCCGGCCGCCCAGCTCGCCCCTTCCTGTCCGGGGGCGGATGAGAAGGACGTTTCCCCACACAAGTAACCTGTTCCGCCGTGTCACTCCTCCCCGAGAGCGGGCCCGTGCGCGCGCTCACGTACGCCACACTCCTGCGCGCCCTCGGCCGCGGCCTGTTCGTCACGGTGAGCGTGCTGTTCTTCAAACTGTCGGTCGGCCTGTCGGACGGCGAGATCGGGCTGGGGATGACGATCGCCGCGGCCGTCGGGCTCGCCGCCGGGCTGCCCGCCGGGCGGCTGTCCGACCTGGTCGGCCCGCGCGGGGTGCAGATCGCCTTCTCCGCCGCGGGCGGGTTGCTGGTGCCGGTGTACGCGCTGGTGTCGGGGTTCGCCGGGTTCGTCGTGGTGGCCACTCTGGTGACGTTCGCCGAGGCCGGTGAGGGCACCGCGCGGGCGGCGCTGGTGGGGGGCGCGGTGCCGGCGGCCGACCGGGTGCGGGTGCGCGCGTACCTGCGGGCCGTGACCAACGTCGGCTGGTCGGTCGGCGGGCTCGGGGCGGGCGCGGCGCTGCACTTCGACAGCCGTCCCGTGTACCTGGGGATGATCTTCGGGTGCGCGCTCTGCTATCTCGGGAGCGCGCTGCTGGGGTTCCGGGTGCCGGCCGTCGCGCCCGTGCCGCGCAAGGCGGGCGAGCCGGTCTGGATCGTGCTGCGCGACCGGCCGTACGCGGTGCTGGCGCTGCTCAACGCGGTGCTGTTCATGCAGAACGGGCTGCTCACCATCGCGATCCCGCTCTGGGTGGCCGGCCGGACCTCGGCGCCCACGTGGACGGTGGCGGCCGTCGCCATGATCAACACCGTCACCGTCACGGTCCTGCAGGTGCGGCTCAGCCGCGGCACCGACGACGCGGCCGGCGCGGCCCGCGCCCAGCGCCGCTCGGGCGTGTTCCTGCTGCTGGCCTGCGTGCTGCTGGCCCTGGCCGCCGGACAGCCGGCCTGGGTGGCGGTGGTCGCCCTGTTCGGCGGCGCGCTGCTGCACGTCTTCGGGGAGCTGCTGCAGGCCGCCGGCTCGTGGGGGTTGTCGTACGAGCTGGCCCCGCCGCACGCCATCGGCCAATACCAGGGCCTGTACAGCATGGGCCAGCAGGTGTCCAACATCGTCGTGCCCGCCGTCATGACCACGGTCATCGTGGGCTGGGGGCTGCCGGGCTGGCTGCTGTTCGGCGGGGTCTTCCTGGCCGCCGGGCTGGCCGTGCCGCCGGTGACGCGCTGGGCCGAGCGCACCCGCGGGGCCGCGCTCCCCCTCACGACGGCGGACGCGCGCCCCCGCTGAGCCGGGGACGCGCGTCCGAGGTGTCGCGCCGGGCTCAGATGAGGCCGAGCTCGCGGACGGCGTCGCGCTCCTCGGTCAGCTCGCGCACGCTGGCGTCGATGCGCTCGCGGGAGAAGGAGTCGATCTCCAGGCCCTGGATGATCTCGTACCGGCCGTTGACCGAACGCACCGGGAAGGACGAGATGAGCCCCTCGGGCACGCCGTACGAACCGTCGGAGACGACGGCGGCCGAGGTCCACTCGGTGCCGTTGACCCAGTCGTGGACGTGGTCGATCGCGGCGTTGGCGGCCGAGGCGGCCGAGGAGGCGCCACGGGCCTCGATGATGGCGGCGCCGCGCTTGGCCACCGTCGGGATGAACGTCTCGCGCAGCCACTCGCCCTCGACCTGCTCGGCCGCGATCTTGCCGCCGACCTCGGCGTGGAACAGGTCGGGGTACTGGGTGGCGGAGTGGTTGCCCCAGATGGTCATCTTCTTGATCTCGGTGACCGGCACCTGGAGCTTGGCGGCGAGCTGGGACAGCGCGCGGTTGTGGTCGAGGCGGGTCATCGCGGTGAACCGCTCGGCCGGGACGTCGGGCGCGTGCTGCTGGGCGATGAGCGCGTTGGTGTTGGCCGGGTTGCCCACGACCAGGACGCGGATGTCGTCGGCGGCGTGCTCGTTGATCGCCTTGCCCTGGGGGCCGAAGATGCCGCCGTTGGCGCCGAGCAGGTCGCCGCGCTCCATGCCGGCCTTGCGCGGCATCGCGCCGACCAGCAGGGCGACGTTGGCGCCGGCGAAGGCCACGTTGGCGTCGTCGGTGATCTCGATGCCGGACAGCAGCGGGAACGCGCAGTCGTCGAGCTCCATGGCGGTGCCCTCGGCCGCCTTCACCGCCTGCGGGATCTCCAGCAGGCTCAGCTTGACCGGGACGTCAGCGCCGAGCAGCTGTCCCGACGCGATGCGGAACAGCAGTGCGTAGCCGATCTGACCGGCGGCCCCGGTGACGGTTACCTTGACGGGCGTGGCCATGGCCTTCCCCTAACTCGCTGGATGAATTCGTTGGACTTTCGGATGTTACCGCTCGTCATCCGCAGGGCTCCATCGCGGGCACCTTCAGCTCGGGCCGGAAGTCGACCTTGTCGAAGTGGCTGCTCAGGAGCTTCTTGATGGCGCCCGTGCGGTAGAGGTCGGCGATGACGCCCTTGACCGCGGTGCAGGTCTTGGCGTCGCCGTCGCGGATGCCGACCGCGTACCGCTCGTTGTCGAGCTTGGCGCCGATGATCTTGTAGCGCATGTTCTCCCGGCTGGCGAACCCGGCCAGGATCAGGTCCTCGCCGGGCACCGCGTCGACCTTGCCGTTCCTGAGCAGGTCCATGCAGGCCGCGTAGTCGCCGGCGGTCACGGGCTCGACCTTCACCCGGTCCTGCACCTCGCCGACCGTCGGGGTGTCGAGCGCGCAGATCTTCTTGCCCTTGAGGTCGTCCAGCGAGTCGATGCCGGTGCCGGCGCGGACCAGCACGTCGCGGTGGGCCACGTAGTACGGCCCGGCGAACCTGGTCTCGCTCTTGTCCACCGAGTACGTGGCGACGACCAGGTCGACCCTGCCCTCGGCCAGCGCGGCCGCCCGGTCGTTGCGGCCGACCCGGGTGAACACCGTCTCCTCGGCCCCGAGCGCGGCGGCCACGAGCTTGGCCACCTCGACGTCGAACCCGCTGAAGTCGTCGCCGTTCTGCAGGCCGACGCCCGGCAGGTCGCCCTTGACGCCGACGATGATCTTTCCGGTCTGGGCGACCTTGTCCACCACCGAGGCGAACGTGGGGGGCCGCGAGTTCTTCTTCCCCGTCGGCACGGGGGTCACGACCTCGCCCTTGAACGCCAGCGGCGACCAGCCGTTCGCCATCGCCGCGACGGCCACGACCGCCAGCATGACGAGCGCGGCGGCCAGCGCGAGCCACACCTTGAGCCGCCGCCGCCCGCCGGACGGCACGGGCTCGTCGAGGGGCCTCACCGCCGGGCTCTGGCCCTGGACTTGGCCCTGGCCTTGGCCGGACTGCACGGTCTCCACACGCCCGGAGACACCGGTCCCGGTGCCGGTCGGGTGCGGAGTGCCGGACCCGGTCGGGTGCGGGGTGCCGGACCCGGTCGGGTGTGCGGACCTGGCGCCGGTCGGGTGCGCGGAGCCGGTGCCGGTCGTGGCCGGGTGGGCGGGGGCGGGGCCGGCGGCCGTGCCGGACGGGGGGCCGGCGGGGTGGCCGGTGGCCTGCGTGGCGGGCCGGTCGGTGATGGACGTGGCCGACACCCGCGTGAACGGCGTCGTGTCGTCGCCGGCCACCTGCACGCCCCTGGTGAGCACCGCCGTCGAGGCCCCCGCCGCCGTGCCGGTCTGCCCGAGCAGGCGCAGCAGGAGCTGGTCGGCCGAGGGACGCTCGTCGGGCGACTTGGCCAGCGCCGAACGCACCACGCCCCGCAGCGGCTCGTGCATCATCTCCACGTCGACCTCGTGGTTCAGGATGCGGTTGAGCACCACGGCGATCGACTTGCCCTCGAAGGCCGCCTTACCGGTGGCCGCGAAGGCCATGGTCGCGCCCCAGGCGAACACGTCCGTGAAGGGGCCGATGTCGTCGCCGGCGATCTGCTCGGGCGCCATGTAGGCGGGCGTGCCGATCGCGCGGCTGGTGATCGTGCCGGTCGAGTCGATGATGCGGGCGATGCCGAAGTCGACCACGCGCGGCCCGTCGGCGGCGATGAGCACGTTGTCGGGCTTGAAGTCCCGGTGGACGATCGAGGCGTGGTGGATGGCGGTGAGCGCGGTGGCCGTGCCGATGGCCAGCCGGTCGAGCACCGTGCCGCTGAGCGGGCCGTCGGTCTCGACGATGTCGCGCAGCGCCCGCCCGTCGATGTACTCGCTGGCGATGTACGGCGTGTCGCCGTCGAGGTCGGCCTCCATCACCCGCGCGGTGCAGAAGGAGGCCACCCGCTGGGCCGCCTTCAGCTCCCTGGCGAAGCGCGACCTGGCGATCGTGTCACCGCTGAACTTCACGTGCAGCAGCTTGATCGCGGCCCGCTCGCCCTGCTCGTTGACGCCCAGGTAGACGATCCCCTGGCCGCCCTCGCCGATCCGTCCGGACAGCCGGAACGATCCCAGCAGCGCTGGATCGCCGGCCACCAGCGGCGCGATCTGCGGCATTCGTCTTTCCCCACGTTCACTGAACCCCAACCACGCAAACTTTACGACGCTCAGCAACTTCCCAGGGATCCGTTAACCGTTCGTGACTCACCGGTTTTTGCACAAAGCCCGTACACAGCGTCCATTCGGACCCTGTAACAGCGGTCTTGACTGGTTGGTCGCAGATCACGGATCGGGTCTTCGACGACCTCCTCGCACGCCGAGGACATCAGGCTGCAATCAGGAAATCCTCCTTCCAACCTGGCGTCCCAACTCTGCCGGTCGCTACGGTTGATCAACATGAGCCGGTCACCGGCAGCTGAGGTCCGCCGCATGGAACGAGTCACCGTTGGTCTCCGGTCGCACGGCGACGCTCCCCCACCAGCGATCGACCTCCAGCGCTGATGGCGGGCGGGAGCGCGGCAGCGCTGTGGGCGGCGCCGCTCTCCGAGCTGCCCGATCTCCGCGACGACCTGCTTCTCCTCAGCCACGTGGCGATTTGGGGACTGCCCCTGCTCGCCTGGATCCTCTCCGGACGTTTCCGGCCCGGTGTGCCGGGGCCGGTGGCGGGCCATACTGGCGGCGCTGGTCACCGTCTGCCTGATCACGGCCTGGAACGGCCTCGTGGTCCGGCGCTACAGCTCTCCCCCTCCTCCCGCGGCGCTCACCGGGCCGCTCCCCGCGCCCATCGGCTACGCCGACGTGAGCCGCTACCAGTGGCGGTTGCACCTGAGACGCGCCGGCTCATGGCAGACGGTCGACCTTCCCCAGGCCCGCACGGTGGTGCCGATCAGCAATCGGCGGGCGCCGCTCGTGATCAGCGGCGACGGCTACCGCCTCATCTACCTGGACGCGGCGACCGGCCGTCTCGTGCTGCACGACCTGTCCGCCGAGAAAGCCGCGCGCCCGCTGACCGGGCCCGGCGAAGGCGTGCCCGACGCGGCCTTCGGCCAGGACGACCGGCACGTCATCCTGACCTGGCCGGACGGAGTGGACCTGGTGGACGCCGTCACCGGGGCCCGGAGGCGGCTGCCCGGCATCGGCCGCGTGATCGGCAGCCGTCACCGGGGCCCGGAGGCGGCTGCCCGGCATCGGCCGCGTGATCGGCGTCGTGCCCGGCAAGGTGGTCGCCACCACCGGCCGACGGGCCCTGGAGGGCGCCCCCGACACCGAGCTGGTCACGCTCGACGCGCAGGGGGCCGTACGCACCAGGACGCCCTTCGACCCGGCGTTGCAGGCGCTGCTCACGCCCGACGGCGACCGCCTGGTCCTCGTCTCGGACAACGAGGTGCTGACCATGGATCCGCGCACCGGCGGCCGGGTGCGGGGGCGCGCGACGCTGGGCGGGCCGGGCGCCGAGGCCGAGCTGGTGCGGTGGACGGAGGACGGGCGCCTGCTCGTCCTGCTCGGCTGGGACGATCCCGTCCTGTACCTCGTGGACCTGGAGACGGGGAAGAGCCGCCAGGTGAAGAACGTCCCCTCCCGCCTCGGCGAGGTCGTCGTCGGCAGGCTGGCGTGACGCGCCGCCGGAGGCGCCCCTGGCGGGCGGGGGCCGCCGCCCTGAGCGTGGCTCTGGCCGCCGCGTGGGTCGCCGCGCCCCTGTCGGCGGAGCCCGGCGTGCGGTTCGTCCGCTCCCAGCCGGTCACGCCCGGCAGGACGGCCAAAGAGCCGGCGAAGCCTGCGAAGCGCACGAAGTACGCCACCCCGATCCGCTACGCGTACGTCCCGAGCTGCGAGGAGTGCGCGCACATGATCCTCGTCGGGGACGGCGCGGAGCGCGGCCGCCTGCCGTACAGCTTCGACCAGACGATGTTCGCCCTCAGCCGGGACGGCCGGCGTGCGGCCTTCCTGAGGGACAGCGGCAACACCTACGTCGTGGCCGACCTGCGGACGGGAGCCGTCGAACGGCTCCCCGTCAGGCAGCCGCGCGGGACCGTCACGGCGTTGTCCGGCGCTCAGCCGCCGCTGTTCTCCCTGGACGGCCGGCACGTGCTCCTCCAGCCCGACCATCTGACCAAGGACACCGACGTGGTGCTGGAGCCGCCCATGATCGTGGACGTCGCGCGCGGCACCGCCACCCGCCTCCCGGACCGCGGGCAGGTCGCCGGATGGACGTCGGAAGGTCTCGTCATGAAGAGCGTCGAGCCCGCCCGCCGCTCCCCGGGCCACCTCAGGTCGGTGTGGTTCGCCGTCTACTCGCCCAAGGGCGACCTGCTGCGCAGCTACACCATGCCGGGCAACGTGGAGTGGGCCATCGAGCCGTCCTCCTCCGGCCGCCTGATCGCGTCACGGCACCGGGAGCTCACCCCCGGCGGCGTGCTCCCACAGGGCGTCGCCTTGTGGGACACGAAGACCGGCGAACACGTGCGCACGGTCACGCCGCGGCTGGCCACCGGCTGGTGGCTCGCCGCCCTGCTGCGCTGGGAGGACGAGGACACCCTCACGGTCAGGGCGAACGGCCCGCTGGGCGAGACCGCCTACCTGGTGCTGGACCTGCGCACCGGGGCCGTCCGCCCGGTCGACGTCACCGGCGAGGTGGCCGACTTCATGCTGCAACCCGCCGAGCTGAGCGTGGTGCTCGGGCGCGTCCGTCAGTAGGGCAGGCTCCAGGTGGTGAAGGACTTGCGCAGGTACGGGTTCTTGAACTTCGGGTACGCGACCGTGCTGACGTCACCGTCCGAGGTGTACCGCATGTCCGGGTTGTTCTTGAGCCAGTCGAGCCAGGCCGCCGAGCAGAACTGCGCGCAGTCGCCCTTCTTCTCCATGACCCGGATGCGCGGGATGCCGCCCGGGTCGAACGCCTTGCTGAACGGCGACGGCGCGGGCGTGTATCCGGCCAGGAACGCGCCGGCGTGGTTGTAGAGCTTGCCGTGCAGCGCCCAGTTCTTGTTGCGCGGCTGGTTGCCGTACGGCAGGGCGATGGAGTTGGGCTTGACCTTGGTCAGGTCGTCGATCTGCTTGGCGATGCCGCCGATCTGGTCCTCCACCTCCTTCTCCGAGCGTCCGTGCAGGTTGACGTGGTCACGGGTGTGGTTGCCGATGTCGAAGCCGTTGTCCTTGAGCCAGCCCAGCGTCTGGGCCTGCTCCTCGCGCACGGTCTTGCCGAACATGTCGCGGGTGACGTAGAAGGTGGCGGCCGGCCGGAAACCCGGGTGCTTGGCGGCCACCTCGCGCAGGATCGCCACGGCGGTGTCCGGCTGCGGGACGCCCATCTCGTTCAGCGTGAGCTGCGAGGGCGAGGAGTCGTCGAACGTCAGGACCACGGGATGCTTGCCCGCCGGGACGTTGATCTTCCCGGTCACCATCTCCGACGCGCTGATCGGGACGTAGTCCTCCTTGACCAGCCGTTCCAGGTCCGAGCGGAACTGCTGCGGCGTCCTGTCGTCGGTGGTGGCCGGGTTCTTGATGACCCGGTGGAACATCAGCACCGGGATCTGGCCCAGCTCGTTCGCCTTGACCTTGCGCGCCAGCGCGATCTTGGCCGCCTTGCTCTGCTTCAGCCTGGCCGCGGCCTCGGCCTTGCTGTCGGTGATCTTGGCTGTGTCGGGCGGCGAGTCGCACCCGGTCAGGACGACGGCGGCCGCAAGGAGCCCCGCTCCTGTCAAAATACCCAGTCGCATCCGAACCCCCCGAGACGCGTACGACTGTTACAGGTTGGGCCTTACCCAGATGATCAACTGCGCCACGCCGCGACCTCGTCAAAGAAGGGTCAGGGATTGCGAAAAGCGTCATCCCCTGCCGAGGCCGAGCCGGCCGGCGACCCGGGCCATCAGCTGCGACATCCGGGACGGGAACGCGTCCGGCTCCGGGACGGTGACCGGCCGGACCCGGCCGTTGTGGATCGCGCCGATGCGCCAGCCCTGGCCCGTCCGCACCACGACGACGGTCTGCCGGGACAGCCGCCGCCTGGGCAGCGTGGACCGCCAGGGCATCAGGACGGAGGCCGTGCCGTGCACGACCGCCACGTCGGGGGTGAGGAAGCGCACCGACTCCAGGTCGCCGACGAGCGCCGAGCCGGCCAGGACGCCGCGGAAGAGCTTGTCGTGGTTGAGCTCGTGCGCGCGGCGGCCGCGGGCGATCGTGCCGTCGTAGGAGACGTAGTCGGAGTCGTCGGTGAACAGGGCGCCGAACGCGCGGGCGTCCCCGGCGGTCCAGGCCGCCATGAAGTCGGCGAACAGCCGCTGGATCTCGGCGGTGTCGGACGCGGCGAGGGTGGTCGAGCGCATGGCGGTGCCTCCGGAAGTGATATCGTCATTTCGACTGACGAAAAGTACGATATCAGAAAGGTTCGAATGTCGAAACGTGCCGTCATCGGAGAGATCGCCATGGAGCTCCGGCAGCTGCAGCAGAGCTTCGACGCCTTCGACGAGGCCGCCGCGGCCCGGCTCCGCCTCAACCGCACCGACCTGCGCTGCCTCGACGTCGTCCTGGCCGAGGGCCCGGTCGCCGCGGGCGCGCTCAGCCTCGCGCTGAAGCTGAGCCCGGCGGCCGTCACCACCGTCATCGACCGGCTGGAACGCGCGGGCATGGTGGCCCGCGCGCCCGATCCGGGCAACCGCCGCCGCGTCCTGGTCGCCGCCACCGACGCCGCCCGCGCCGCCGAGGCCGAGATCTTCGTCCCGGTCGGCCAGGCGGGCGCGCGGGCGCTGGAGGGGTACGGGCCGGACGAGCTGGCGGTGATCCTCGGCTTCCTGCGCACCGCCCGCAGGGTCCAGGAGGAACAGGCGGCCCGCGTCAGAGATTCGGCCTGAGTTCCGGAAAAGACGACACAGGGTGTCGGGTTTCCGGTCGAGCATGGTCCCACCGGCCGGCGCCGACCGCGGGCCGGTACGTACGTACAGACAAGGACCTCAATGCGCGAAACCCCGCAGGAGCTCGAAGAGCTCCAGGCGCTCCTGGACGCCTCGCTCTCCCGCTCCACCTCGCACCTGCGCTCGATCGTCACCGAGCGCACCCTGACCGCCGAGCAGCTCACCGGGCTCCTGACCGGCATGCGCGTCCTCGCCGTGTCCACCGTGACGGCGAAGGGCGAGCCGCGGATCAGCGGCGCCGACGGCCACTTCCTGCACGGCAAATGGCACTTCGGCACGGCCCGCGGCGCCGCCAAGGCGCGCCACCTCGCCGCCCGCCCGGCGGCCAGCGTCGCCCACATGCGCGGGGAGGACCTGGGCGTGTTCACCCACGGCAGGGTGGAGATCCTCAACCCGCGGGACGGCGAGCCGGCCGCCGACTGGCCGGCCATCCTGGACTACTTCAAGGACTTCTACGGCGCGGACGCCTTCGACTGGGAGAACGACGTGGTCTACTACCGGCTGCACCCGAGCTGGATGACCGCCTACGCCCCCGACCTGGCCAAGCTCACGCCCTGAGCGCCGGCGCCGCTTCGCGGCCGCGTCACAGGTAGAGCCGCAGCAGGTCCTCCTCGCTCTCGCGGCGGACGATGACCCGCGCCTGCCCGTCGCGCACCGCGACGACCGGCGGCCTGGGCACGTGGTTGTAGTTACCGGCCATCGAGCGCTGGTAGGCGCCCGACACCGGGACGGCGAGCAGGTCGCCGGGCCGCACGTCGCCGGGCAGCGCGATGTCCCTGACCAGCACGTCCCCGCTCTCGCAGTGCTTGCCGACCACGGTGAACGCGCTCGTGGGGGCGTCGGAGGCGCGGTTGGCCAGGGCGGCGGTGTAGGCGGCGCCGTACATGCCGGGGCGGGGGTTGTCGCTCATGCCGCCGTTCACGCTCACGTACCGGCCCTTGATCGTGCCGATCTCGTACAGGGCGACCGTGGACGGCCCCGCGATCGACCTGCCGGGCTCGACGGCCAGGTGCAGGCCCGCGGTCTCCTTCCTGAGCACGGCGAGCAGCTCGGCGGGCGTGGGCGGGGCGGGGTCGTCGGGCGTGTAGGCGATGCCGAGGCCGCCGCCCAGGTCGAGCCTGGTGACGCCGGTCTCGTCGGCGAAGGCGGCCATCCTGGCGGCGGCGGTGCCGAAGCCGTCCAGCTCGAAGATCTGCGAGCCGATGTGGGAGTGCAGGCCGTACAGCTCCAGCGCGGGCTCGGCGGTCACCTGCGCCACCGCGAGCGCGGCGGCGCCGGCGCTCAGCGAGAAGCCGAACTTGGAGTCCTCGCCGCCGGTGGCGATGAAGGCGTGGGTGTGCGGGTCCACGCCCGGCGTCACCCTGATCATCACCCGCTGCCGGACGCCCAGGGAGGCGGCGATCTCGGCGAGCCTGGCGATCTCGGCGAAGGAGTCGACGACCACGCAGCCGATGCCCCAGGCCACGGCCCTGCGCAGCTCGTCGGCCGACTTGTTGTTGCCGTGGAAGACGACCCGCTCCGGCGGCATCCCGCCGGCCATGGCCACGGCGAGCTCGCCGCCCGTGCAGACGTCCAGGGACAGACCCAGCCGGTCCAGCCAGCGCACCACCTCGGGGCAGAGGAACGCCTTGCCGCCGTAGTGCACGTCGCCGTCGGGCAGCGCGTCCAGCCAGGCGCGGGCGCGGGCGGTGAAGTCGGCCTCGTCCAGCACGTACGCGGGCGTGCCGTGCTCCCGGGCCAGTTCGACCGCGCCGATCCCGCCGAGCCGCAGCTCCCCGTCGTGCCATGTGGTGGTCTGGGGCCAGATGTCCAAACTCATGAGGGGCGAGCGTAAACAACCGCGAGGGCATGAAGGGTCGAGCATCGACGGATTCGTTGCTGAGGGTCGCATGCCTTCACGAGGCTTGGTGCCGCCTGACGGCCTGGCCACGATGACATGCCATGCGAACACACCTGGTCATCGCCCTGGTGGCGGCCTGCGCGCTCGGCGCGGGATGCGGGAGATCCACCTCGGGTACGGCGGCGGCCCCCACGCCGCCCTCCTCGACCGGCAAGAGCGCCAAGGACCTCGTCCCGGAATCCGTACGGAAGTCCGGCGAGCTCCGCATGGCGACCTCGGAAGGCTATCCCCCGATGGAGATGTACAAGCCGGGCACCCAGGAGATGACCGGCGTCGACGCCGACCTGGCCGTGGCGGTCGGCGAGCGGCTCGGGCTGAAGACCCGGATCATCAACGCCTCCTTCGACGGTCTCATCCCCGGCCTGCAGGGCGGCCGGTGGGACATCGCCATGGCCGCGCTCAGCGACCTCGAACAGCGCCGCAAGGCCGTCGACTTCGTCGACTACTTCAACGCCGGCGGCTCGATCATGGTCAAGAAGGGCAACCCCGAGGGCATCAAGACCCTTGGGGACCTGTGCGGCAAGAAGGTCGTCCTGGCCAAGGGCAGCTCCAACCTGGAGATCGGCAAGCGCCAGAACGAGAAGTGCGCCCAGAAGATGGAGATCATGCAGAGCGAGGACGCCCCCACCGGCCTGCTCACCATCGACTCCGGCCGTACCGTCGCCACGATCGTCGACTCCCCCGTGGCCGCCATGTACGCCAAGGAGACCGGCAAGTACGAGGTCCTGGCCGAGCAGTACGACGCCGGCCCCTGGGGCATCGCGATCGACAAGAAGCAGACGGGCCTGCGCGACGCCGTCGCCAAGGCGCTCCAGGAACTGATCGACAGCGGCGAGTACGGCAAGATCCTGGAGAAGTACGGCACGACGGCCAACGCCGTGCCCAAGGTCACGATCAACACCGGCGCATGATGGAACTCCCGATCGAGGCGGTGAAGCCGCCCAGGCCCGGGCGGCTCGTCGCGGCGGTGGTCGCGGCGCTGGTGATGGCGTGGCTGGCCTACACCGTCATCGTCAACCCCAACCTCCACTGGGACGTCATCGCCGAGTTCCTGCTGGACGGCCGCGTGCTCGGCGGCCTGTGGATCACGATCGCGCTCACCGCGCTGTCCATGGTCATCGGCGTCGCCCTCGGCGTGGTCGCCGCCGTCATGCAGCTGTCGGACAGCCCGGTGCTGCGCGGCGCGGCCGGCCTCTACACCTGGTTCTTCCGGGGCACGCCGCTGCTGGTGCAGCTCATCTTCTGGTTCAACATCGGCCTGGTCTTCCCCGAGATCGGGCTCGGCGTGCCGTTCGGCGGCCCGATGTTCCTCCAGTGGCCGGCCAACGAGCTGATCACGCCGTTCACGGCGGCGCTGCTCGGGCTGACCATCAACGAGGGCGCGTACATGGCCGAGATCGTCCGCGCGGGCATCCGTTCGGTGGATCCCGGGCAGCGGGAGGCGGCCGAGTCGCTGGGCATGACGCACCGGCAGATCCTGCGCAGGGTCGTGCTGCCGCAGGCGATGCGGGTGATCATCCCGCCGACCGGCAACCAGTTCATCTCCATGCTGAAGACCACCTCGATGGTCTCGGTCATCTCCGGCGCGGAGCTGCTGACCGTCTCCCAGCGCATCTACCTGGACAACTTCGAGGTGATCGCGCTGCTGGTGGTCGCCTCCACCTGGTACCTGCTGCTCACCACCGTGGCCACCTTCGGCCAGCGCTCCCTGGAGAGGAGGTTCAGCCGTGGCCACTAGCATGGTGAAGATCGAATCGGTCCGGAAGCGCTTCGGCCAGCTGGAGGTGCTGAAGGGCGTCAGCCTCGACGTGCCGGCCGGCGCGGTGGTCTGCGTGGTGGGCCCGTCCGGGTCCGGCAAGTCGACGCTGTTGCGCTGCGTCAACCGGCTGGAGACGATCGACGCGGGCCGGGTGTGGGTCGACGGCGAGCTCATGGGCTTCAGCGAGCAGGGCGGCAAGCTGCACCTGCTGCGGCCCGGCGAGCTGTGCCGCCAGCGCCAGGAGATCGGCATGGTCTTCCAGCGCTTCCACCTGTTCCCGCACATGACCGCGCTGGAGAACGTCATGGAGGGCCCGTGCACGGTCAAGCGCCTGCCGAAGGCGAAGGCGGCCGAGCGCGCGATGACGCTGCTCGACCGGGTGGGGCTGGCCGACCGGGCCGGCCACTACCCCAGGCAGCTGTCGGGCGGCCAGCAGCAGCGGGTCGCGATCGCGCGCAGCCTGGCCATGGACCCCAAGCTCATGCTGTTCGACGAGCCGACCAGCGCGCTCGACCCCGAGCTGGTGCAGGAGGTGCTGCAGGTCATGCGCGACCTGGCGGCCAGCGGGATGACGATGATCGTGGTGACCCACGAGATGGGGTTCGCCAGAGAGGCGGGCGACCACCTGGTGTTCATCGACGACGGCGTGATCGTGGAGGAGGGGCCGCCGCGCGAGGTGCTGTCCGCGCCGCGTCACGAGCGCACCCGCGCCTTCCTCGGGCAGGTGCTGTGAACGGCTCGCTTCTCAGGGAGGGTTCGGCCACGTGAGCCTCGACATGCTGATCAGCGGTGGCCTCGTGGCCGACGGGACGGGCGCGCCGCTGCGCCGGGCCGACGTCGGCGTCCGCGGTGACCGCCTCGTCCTGCTGCCCGGGGACGGCCCGTCCGACGGCGGCGGGGGGCGGGTGATCGACGCCGCCGGGCTGGTGGTCGCGCCCGGGTTCATCGACGTGCACACCCACTCCGACGCGGTCACCCTGCTCGGGGAGGCGGGCCGGGAGCTGGCCGCCGCGCCCGTGCTCATGGGCGTCACGGTGGAGATCTGCGGCAACTGCGGGTCGAGCCTGTTCCCGGCGCTGCCCGAGCGGGTGCCGGCGCTGCGCCGGTCGAGCCGGGCCGGTTTCGGCGGTGACATCCCGATTTTTGAGGACTACGACGGGTTCGTCGCGGCGCACGAGCGGGCCCCCCGGTCGAACCACCTGACCTCCCTCGTCGGCCACGGCACCCTGCGGGCCGGCGTGCTCGGCTACGAGGACCGCCCGGCCACCCCCGCCGAGCTCGCCACCATGTGCGCGCTGCTCGACGAGGCGCTGGCCGCCGGCGCCGCCGGGCTGTCCACCGGCCTCATCTACACCCCCGGCACGTACGGCGACACCGCCGAGGTGGTCGCGCTGGCCCGCGTCGCGGCCCGGCACGGCAAGCCGTACGTCACCCACCTGCGGGACGAGATGTCGCGCGTGGAGGAGGCGCTGGAGGAGGCCGTCGAGATCGCCCGCAGCAGCGGGGCCGCGCTGCACGTCAGCCACCACAAGACGGCCGGCAAGCACGCCTGGGGCAAGACCCTGCGCACGCTCCCCCGCATCGCCGCGCTGCGCGCCCAGGGCATGGACCTCACCTGCGACGTCTACCCCTACACCGAGGGCAGCACGTCGCTGTCGGCGATGTTCCCTCCGTGGGCCAACGACGGCGGCACCGAGGCGCTGCTCGACCGGCTGCGCGACCCCGGCCAGCGCGACCGGATGCGCGCGGCCATCGAGGACGGCGTGCCGGGCTGGGAGAACACGGTCGGCAACGGCGGCTGGGACCGCATCTCGGTCGCCTGCGCCACCCGTCATCCCGAGGCCGAGGGCCGCACGATCGCCGAGCTGGGCGGCGACCCGGTGAACGCGGCGGCCGAGCTGCTGCTCGCCGAGGACGGCGAGGTGACCATCATCAGCCACTCCATGCGCGAGGACGACGTCCAGCGGGTCCTGGCGAGCGAGTACGTCATGATCGGCTCGGACGGCGTGCCCAAGCCGGGCCATCCGCACCCCCGGCTGGCCGGCACCTTCCCCAGGGTGCTCGGCCGCTACTCCCGCGACCAGGGACTGTTCCCGGTGGAGACCGCCGTCCACAAGATGACCGGCATGGCGGCCGACCGGTTCGGGCTGGCGGACCGGGGCGTCGTGCGCGACGGAGCGCACGCCGACCTGGTGCTCTTCGACCCCGCGACGGTGGCCGACGGCGCGACCTACGCCGACCCGCTGCTGCCTCCCGTCGGCATCAGGGCCGTCGTGGTGGCCGGACGGCTCGCCGTGGAGGACAACAGGCTCACCGAGGACAGACCAGGAAGGATCATCGGGCGGTGAACGACATCACGCTCGCCGTCGCGACGCGCGATCTGGTGACGGGCGAGTTCCACGGCGTCAACGAGGACGCCGAGCTGCCGCTGGCCAGCGTCGGCAAGCTGCTGCTGCTGGCCGAGGTGGCGATGAGCGTCGAGGGCGGCATCCTGGCCCCCGACACGCCCGTGACGCTGCACGACGACGACTACTGCGGCGGCTCCGGGCTGCTCACGTCGCTGTCCGCGCGCGCCTGGACGATCGGCGACCTCGCCCTGCTGACCGCCGCCGTCAGCGACAACACCGCCACGAACGCGCTGCTGCGCACGATCGGCCTGGACCGGGTCAACGCCGCCGCCGCGGCCCTCGGGCTGTCGCGGACCAGGCTGCTCGACCGCATCAGGGAACCGCGCACCCCGCAGGACCCGCCCACGTTCGCGATCGGCACCGCGGCCGAGCTGTCCGGCCTGGCCGCGCTGCTCGCCGGTCCGGGCGGCTGGCAGGCGCTCATGCGCGGCTGGATGCGGCAGAACACCGACCACGGGCTCGTCCCCGCCCTGGTCAGGCACGATCCCGAGGGCGACTGGCTGGCCAACAAGACGGGCACCGACGAGGGCGTCCGGTCCGACGTCGGCATCATGGACGGCCGCATCGCCTACGCCGTCCTGGCCCACGGCCCCGCGGGCAGCGAGCACGACCTGACCTCCGCCGTACGGCGGGCCGGCCTGGACGTCGCCGCCCGCCTCAGCGCAGCGACGGCTCCAGCGAGTTCCTGAGCTGGGCCGAGGCCGTACGCAGGTAGGCCAGGAACGACCGGGCGGCCGGGTTGGGATTGGTCGGCCGCCTGGCCACGCCGATCCGGCGGAACAGGTTCGGCGTGGCCAGCCGGCAGGTGTGCAGCCCGGTCGCGCCCTGCAGGCCGAGGCTCGGCACCAGCGCGACGCCGAGCCCGGCCCGTACCAGGCCGATCGTCACCTCGTAGTGGTCGCTGCGGCAGCGGATCCGCGGTGAGAAGCCCTCCAGCGTGCTGGCCCGTTCCAGGATCGACACCGGGTGCTCGGCGCCGAACGTGGTGATCCACGGCTCCTCGGCCAGGTCCGCCAGCCGCACCTTGGGCCGCTGAGCGGCGGCGTGGCCGGTCGGCAGGACCAGCAGCTGCGGCTCGTCGAACAGGTGGACGACCTCCACCCCTTCCGGGCACTGCCACGGGTCCAGGGCGTGCTCGAAGACCACCAGCACGTCGAGCGCGCCGCGCTCCAGATCGGGCAGCAGCTCGTACGGCTGGCCCTCCACCAGGTCGAGCGCCACCTTGGGATACCGGGAGGCGAACCGCGACAACGCCAGCGGCAGCAGCCGGTACCCGGCGGAGGCGAAGAAGCCGATGCGCAGCTCGCCGGCGTCCACCCTGGCCTGGGCGAGCAGGTCCTTCTCGGCCGCCTCGATGATGTCGACGACCTCCTGGGCGCGGATGGCCAGGCGGCGTCCCGCCTCGGTCAGCCGCAGGCTCTGGGCGTTGCGCTCGACCAGCCCGACCCCCGCCTCCTGCTCCAGCCGGGACAGCTGATGGGACACCGCGGACGGCGACAACTTCAGCACCCTGGCCGCACCGGCGATACTGCCTGTCCTGAACACCTCAAGCAGGACACGCAGCCGGTTACTACTCAACACGGGACCAAGAGTACGAGCTTCCCCACCTCGCCCCGCGCATAAGATGTTCCCGGTGATCGACTCCACCCACCTGCCGCCGGTCGAGCTGCGTACCGAGCGCCTGCTGCTGCGGCCCTGGCGCCCCTCCGACCGCGAGCCCTTCGCGGAGCTCAACGCCGATCCCGAGGTCATGGAACACTTCCCCGCCACGCTCAGCCGCGAGCAGAGCGACGCGCTCGCCGACGCCAGCGACGACCTGATCACCCGGCAGGGCTGGGGACGCTGGGCGCTGGAACGGCTGGACACCGGCGAGTTCATCGGCTTCACCGGCCTGCACCGGCCGACGTTCGAGGCCCCCTTCATGCCCGCGACGGAGATCGCCTGGCGGCTTGACCGCGGGTCGTGGGGGCACGGCTACGCGAGCGAGGCGGCCGGAGCCGCGCTCGGCTTCGCCTTCGACCGGCTCGGCCTGACGGAGGTGGTCTCCTTCACGGCCACGGTCAACACCCGCTCCAGTGCCGTCATGCGCCGCCTCGGGATGGTCCACGACCCCGAGGGGGACTTCGACCATCCCGTCCTGCCGCCCGGCCACCGGCTGCGCCGCCACGTCCTGTACCGCCTCACCGCGAGCGACTGGCGCCGCGCGAACGGGTGACCGGTTGAGCGGGTGAGCCGGGACGGCCCGCGGACGGCCCCGGACATGCGAAACGGCCCCTACCGTGCGACGAAGCCGCAGGTAGAGGCCGCTTTCTCTCAAGCAGACATCTTCTTCTTGAGGTTCTCGTCCAGGGCGGCCAGGAAGTCCTGGGTGGTGAGCCACTTGGCGTCGCCGCCGACCAGCATGGCGAGGTCCTTGGTCATCTGACCGCTCTCGACGGTCTCGATGCAGACCTGCTCCAGCTTGTTGGCGAAGTCGGTCACGGCGGGGGTGTTGTCCAGCTTGCCGCGGTGGGCCAGGCCACGCGTCCACGCGAAGATCGAGGCGATCGGGTTCGTGGAGGTGGGGTTGCCCTTCTGGTGCTCGCGGTAGTGGCGGGTAACGGTGCCGTGGGCGGCCTCGGCCTCGACGGTCTGGCCGTCGGGGGTCATGAGGACGGAGGTCATCAGGCCGAGCGAGCCGAAGCCCTGGGCGACCGTGTCGGACTGCACGTCGCCGTCGTAGTTCTTGGCGGCCCAGACGTAGCCGCCCTCCCACTTGAGCGCCGCGGCGACCATGTCGTCGATGAGGCGGTGCTCGTAGGTGAGCCCGGCCTTCTCGAAGTCGGCCTTGAACTCGGCCTCGAAGACCTCGGCGAAGATGTCCTTGAAGCGGCCGTCGTACGCCTTGAGGATGGTGTTCTTCGTCGACAGGTAGACCGGGTAGTTGCGGGCCAGGCCGTAGCGCATGGAGGCGCGGGCGAAGTCGCGGATCGACTCGTCGAGGTTGTACATCGCCATGGCGACGCCGCCGCCCGGGAAGTCGTACACGTCGAGCTCGATCGGCTCGGAGCCGTCCTTCGGCGTGTACGTGAGGGTCAGGGTGCCCTCGCCGGGGATGACCAGGTCGGTGGCGCGGTACTGGTCGCCGAAGGCGTGACGGCCGACGACGATCGGCTTGGTCCAGCCGGGCACGAGGCGCGGCACGTTCGACATGATGATCGGCTCACGGAAGATCACGCCGCCGAGGATGTTGCGGATGGTCCCGTTGGGGGACTTCCACATCTTCTTGAGCCCGAACTCCTCGACCCGCGCCTCGTCGGGGGTGATGGTGGCGCACTTCACACCGACGCCGTACTTCTTGATGGCGTTGGCGGCGTCGATGGTGACCTGGTCGTCCGTCGAGTCCCGGTACTCGATCCCCAGGTCGTAGTACTTCAGGTCGACGTCGAGGTAGGGAAGGATCAGCTGGTCCTTGATGAACTGCCAGATGATCCTGGTCATCTCGTCGCCGTCGAGCTCGACGACCGGACCCTCCACCTTGATCTTGGGCATGCGAATGGTTCCCCTTCAATGAATGGATGCGTTGAGGCTATCGGACCGTCCCGTCAACCGGCCAAAAGGGACAGGAGCCAGGCCTTGAACCCGTTGTTGTACAGCGCGAGCGAGGTCAGGGCCATGAGGAAGCCGAACGCGATCAGCGTGATGACGTCCGTCTTCTTGTCGCGGACGGCCAGTTGCCCGTCGAACCCGGCGAACCGGAGCGCGGCGGCGACCATCAGCACACCGCCCAGCGCGAACCCGCCCCAGCGCGGGTCCACCAACAGGATCACGAGCACGGCGGCGACCGCTCCCGCCACGATCAGCGGGAACGGTCCCCAGCGTTCACGTTCGTTCTCTCGGCTCAACGCTCTTCTATTGGCTTCCACTTCTGATCGCGCTCGCCAATGTATTCACTGTCGGGCCGGATCAGCCTGTTGTCGGCATGCTGCTCGATCACGTGCGCGGTCCAGCCGGACATGCGGCTGATCGAGAAGACGGGGGTGAACAGGTCCGTCGGAATGCCAAGGTAGTGGTAGACCGACGCCGCGTAGAAATCGACGTTCGGATAGAGGCCCTTCGTCTCGAAGACGACCTCCTCCATCTCCTTCGACATCCGGTAGTAGGTGTCGTCGCCGGCGGCCTCGGCCAGCTCGGCGGACATGCGGCGCAGGTGCGTCGCGCGCGGGTCCTCGGTCTTGTAGACGCGGTGGCCGAAGCCCATGATCTTCTCGCCCGCGGCGAGCTTGTCGCGCACGGCCTGGGCCACCCCGCCCGGCGGGATCGACTCCAGGGTCTTCATGACCTGCTCGTTCGCGCCGCCGTGCAGCGGGCCCTTGAGCGTGCCGATGGCCGCGACGATGGCCGAGTGCATGTCCGACAGGGTCGCGGCGCAGACGCGGGCGGCGAACGTCGAGGCGTTCATCGTGTGGTCGGCGTGCAGCACCAGGCACTCGTCGAAGATCTCCACCGCACGCCGCTCGGGGGCGCGTCCGGTGACCTGGAGCAGGAAGTTGCCGGCGATGCTGAGCTCGGGGTCGGCCTCGGGGGCCGCGCCGCCGGTGCGCGCGGCGTGGTAGCGGGCGACCAGCACGGGCTGCTGCGCGGTCAGGCGGGCCGCCTTGCGCAGGTTCGCGTCGGGGGCGGTGGAGTCCTTGTCGGGGTCGTCGGCGCCGGAGAGTGAGACGAGGGAGCGGAGCGCCTCCATGGGTTTCTGCTTCTCGGCGATCTCCGCCACGTTGGCGGCGACCAGCGCGCCGAGCTCCCTGCCCTGGGCCAGGTCGGCGCCGTACGCCTCCAGCTGGGCCCGGTCGGGCAGCCTGCCGCGCTGCAGCAGGTACGCGGTCTCCTCGAACGTCGCTCGGCCGGCCAGATCGTGGATGTCGTATCCACGGTAGAACAGGCGACCGGCCTTGCCGTCGATGTCACTCAGCGCTGTGGACGCGGCGACGACATCGGCCAGGCCTTTCGTGGGCTTGTCCGCCATGAGTGTTTCCTCCGCTTATCTTCCTCCGAAGTCTACCCGTGAGCAGGTAAAACCGTCCGCAGAGGTCCAGACCAATTTCACGGGGGATTCTCCTTTCGGCAAAGGAGATTCCGCATCCCCTCGGTTGGGTAAGCCGGAGCTGTAGTAATAGTTACGGCGGGCTACCTGGGGAGGAACTGCCGTGGAGGGGCCGTTCATACGCATCGAGGACACCGGCGACGTGGTCCCGTTGCGCCCCGAGATCACGACGGTCGGGAGAGGCCGGGGTGTGGACATCCGGCTCACCGACCCCAGTGTGTCTCGACTCCATGCCGAGTTCGTCAGACGAGGACCCTACCTGTACGTCGTTGATCTGGGCCTGTCCCGCAACGGCACACGGGTGAACGGCAGGCCGATCGCCCGGAGGGTCCTTGACGACGGAGACGTCGTCTCGTTCGGCGCGGCGCGGGGTCGCATCGGTGGAGTCCCCCGTGAGGACTTCACCCCCGAGGTCGAGCTGCGCAGGGCGGCGGCGCCCGAGCTGACCAGGCGCGAGGTCGATGTGCTGACCTCGCTCTGCAGGCCGGCGCTGTCCGACGAGGCGTTCGTCGCTCCGGCGACGGCGCGCGAGATCGCCGACGACCTGGTCGTGACCGAAGCCGCGGTCAAGCAACACCTGCTGCGGCTGTACCAGAAGTTCAGGATTCCTGAGGGCACCAACCGCCGCACGCGCCTCGCCAACGAGGTCGTCGCGCTCGGGCTGGTGCGCCCGACCCCTGTGGTGCCACCACAGCGGTCGGCGGGCGCCACGGCTGAGCAGCAGCCGTCGGCGGCCGGTAGGAGGGCTTCCTAGAGGAACCAGATCGCGACCGGGGCTTCGGCGAGGGGTTCCGGCAGCGTCGGAACCATCGAGAGATCACTGCGCTCACCCCTGCTGGGCGCGGAACGGGCGACGGCGGGCGACCGCGGGCCGACAGGCCGGTGGCGCGCGCCGTGCTCGACGCCGGTCAGGGAACGTGCCGGCGACGCGCGCTGGTGAGCCATGCGCGCGACGCCGGAGGTCAGCGTTCCTTCACCGGTGTCTTTCAGATCACCCGGAAACCGTGGCTGGGCTTGCTGGTCCTGTTGGCCCGGTCGACGGCGACCGCGTAGTAGTGGTCGCCGCGCTTGCCGTCGGGGTCCGTCCAGCGGATCTGACGGTCGGCGGGCACGACGGCGACCAGGTTGCGCGCGTCGGCGAAGGCGTTCTGGCCGGCCTCGTCCGGGAAGCGGAAGATGGCGAACTGGAACGGCTCGTCCCGGCCGGTGGCGACCACGCGCACCTCGACGCCGCCGGTGCGGCGCAGCGCGTACGCCACCACCGGGCGGCGCGGCGGCTCGCCGTTCGCCAGGCGGGGCAGCACGGGCGCGAGCGCGGGGCGCTGGTAGTGGTCGTTGACGGCGGTCGTGATGGAGGCGAGCCGGTCCACCTTGACGTCGTTGGCGTTGTACCAGATGTCGCCGCCGACCTCGGGGTGGGCGCGGTTGAGCGTCAGGTGCCTGGACAGCTCGTCCGGCTTCTGCCACTCGGCGGCCTGGGCCGGGTCGCCCGCCTTGTACGCCGCCTGCCCGATCCACAGCAGCGTGTTCGTGCCCGCGGCCACGTCCGACCACCACGGGACGAGCTTGGAGTAGTCGGCCGGCGGCTGCCCGATGTACCAGTAGAGCTGCGGCGCGATGTAGTCCAACCAGCCCTTCTTGACCCAGCCGCGGGTGTCGGCGTGCAGGTTGTCGTAGGACTGGCCGCCGTTGGTCTCGGAGCCGAGCGGGTCGGTGCCCTTGTTGCGCCAGATGCCCGACGGGCTGATGCCCCAGGCGATCTCCGGCTTGGCCTGCAGGACGCGCTGCTGCATCTCGCTGACCATGAGGTCGACGTTGTTGCGCCGCCA
This sequence comes from Nonomuraea sp. NPDC003560, assembly GCF_042878785.1. NCBI lineage: Bacteria > Bacillati > Actinomycetota > Actinomycetes > Streptosporangiales > Streptosporangiaceae > Nonomuraea > Nonomuraea sp. NPDC003560. Next base: position 987,273 of record NZ_JBIAOF010000003.1, read on the forward strand.
GGAGGCCAGGTCGGGGAAGCCGGCGCCGTACTTGGCGAAGGCGGCGCTGTCGTCGAAAGCAGTGGTGTTGGTCGGGTAGAAGTAGTCGTCGAAGTGCAGGCCGTCGATGTCGTAGCGGGTGATCGCGTCCATCATCGCGTCCTGGCAGAACTTGCGGACCTCGGGCATGCCCGGGTTGTAGTAGAGCTTGCCGCCGAACGGCAGGATCCAGTCGGGGTTCTTGCGGCCGGGGTGATCGGGGTGCAGCTTGCCCGGGTCGGGCTGCATCGACACGCGGTAGGGGTTGAACCAGGCGTGGAAGGCCAGGCCGCGCTTGTGGGTCTCCTCCACGGCGAACCCAAGCGGGTCGTAGCCGGGGTCCTGGCCCTGGGTGCCGGTCAGATACTGCGACCAGGGCTCGAACGGCGACGGCCAGAACGCGTCGGCGGTCGGCCTGATCTGCACGAACACGGAGTTGAGCTTGCGCTGCACGGCCACGTCGAGCCAGGCGAGGTATTCGGCCTTCTGCTCGTCGGCGCTCAGCCCCGGCTTCGAGGGCCAGTTGATGTTGACCACGGAAGCGATCCACATGCCGCGCATCTGACGCAGCGGGGGGACGTAGTCTGCCTGGGCGAAGGCCGGCAGCGGCACGGCTGACGCGGCGGCGGCGAGAGCGAGACCCTTCAGGAGAGTCCTTCTGCTGGGCATGGGGGGTGGCCTCTCGACAATGGTTGTGTCGAGGGCGACGATGACAGAAAATTACCTTCAGATCAACAACCGTGAAGGAAAATGCCGCATGAGCGCAGAGCTGGTCCGACTTGCGATGACGGTGCTCCAGCCGGGGTTCGAAGGGACGTCGCCTCCCGACTGGCTGCGCCGCGCGCTGGGCGAGGGCCTGGGCGGCGTCATCCTGTTCGCCCGCAACTCCATCGGCGAGCAGCTCGTCCGTTCGGTGCGCGCCGAGAACCCCGGCGCGATCGTCGCGATCGACGAGGAGGGCGGCGCGGTCACCCGGCTCGAAGTGCTCGCCGGCAGCTCCTTCCCCGGCAACCGGGCGCTGGGCGTGGCCGACGACGTCGAGCTGACCGAGCGGGTCGGCCGGCAGATCGGCCGGATGCTCGCCGAACTGGACATCTCCCTCGACTACGCCCCCTCCGCCGACGTGAACGCCAACCCGGAGAACCCGGTCATCGGCGTGCGCTCGTTCGGGCCCGACCCCGAGCTGGTCGCCCGGCACACCGTCGCGTACGTGGCCGGGGTGCAGGGCGCGGGCGTGGCCGCCTGCGCCAAGCACTTCCCGGGGCACGGCGACACGACCACCGACTCCCACCTGGCGCTGCCCACCGTGCACGCCTCGCGGGCGGTGCTCGACGAGCGCGACCTGCCGCCGTTCAGGGCCGCCATCGCGCACGGGGTGCGCTCGATCATGTCCGGCCACCTGCTCGTGCCCGCGCTCGACCCGTCGATGCCGGCCACGCTCAGCCACAGCGCCCTGACCGACCTGCTCAGGGGCGAGCTCGGCTTCGACGGCGTGGTGGTCACCGACGCGATCGAGATGCAGGCCGTGGCCGCCATGTTCGGCCCCGGCGAGATCGCGGTGCGCGCGCTGGCCGCCGGCGTCGACACCATCTGCGCCGGCCGGGCCGACGAGCGCAGCTTGCACGAGATGCGCGACGCCGTCGTCGAGGCGGTGCGCACGGGCCGGCTGGCGGAGGAGCGGCTGGCCGAGGCGGCCGGCCGGGTGCTCGCCCTGTCCGCCTGGTACGCCGAGCGGTCCGAGCTGCGCGAGAAGGCCCGCGCCGACATCGACGAGGGCGTCGGCCTCGAGGCCGCCAGGGCCGCGCTGACCACCACCGGCACCGCCGTGCTCGACCGGGGGCCGCTGGTCGTGGAGGTCAACACCCGGCTCAACCAGGCGGTCGATCCCGCCACGCCGACCGGCATCGCGGCCGCGCTGGCCGCCCGCCTGCCGAACACCGCCAGGGTGCGCCTCGACCGCGACGGCGAGCTGCCCGCCTTCGACGACCGTCCCGTGGTGCTCGTGGTGCACGACGCGGCCCGGCATCCGTGGGTGCGCGAGGCGCTGGCGCGGGCGCTGGCCGTCCGGCCCGACGCGATCGTGGTGGACACCGGCATCAGCGACGCGCCCGTCGGGGCCGCCCATCTCGCCACGCACGGCATCTCCCGCGTCTCCGCGCAGGCGGCGGCCGAATGGCTGACCCGTTGAACACCGAGCCCGCGAACCCGGTCGCCACCGTGCGGGCGGTGCTGCCGTCGCTGACCCCGGCGGCGCAGGCCATCGGGCGCATCATCCTGGACGACCCGGGACTGGTCGTGCGGAGCACGATCACCGAGTTCAGCGCAGTGTCGGGCACCAGCGAGGCGACGATCGTGCGCACCGCGCGGGCGCTCGGCTTCGCCGGTTACTCGCAAATGCGCTTCGCGCTGGCCGCCGCCGTGGCCAAGCAGCCCGAACGTCTGGTGCCCGGCGACCTGGCCCCCGACGACCCGCTGACCGACGTGATCGCCAAGGTGGCGCGGGCGGAGTCCGACGCGCTGGCGGACACGGCGGCGCAGCTCGACCCCGACCAGCTCGGCGAGGTCGTCCAGGCCATCGCGGTGGCCCGGCGGGTGGACGTCTACGGCGTGGCGGCTTCCGGGCTGGTGGCCGCCGACATGTCGCAGAAGCTGCTGCGCATCGGCCTGTCCAGCCATCCGTTCAGCGACGCCCACCTGGCCCTGACCAGCGCGGCGCTACTGCGGGACGGCGACGTCGCGGTGGCCATCAGCTGCAGCGGCGAGACGCCCGACGTGCTGGTCCCGGCCCGTACGGCGGCCGAGGCGGGGGCGCTGATCGTGGCCATCACCAACAACCCGCGCTCGTCGCTGGCCGACCTGGCCAGCCACACGCTGGTGTCGGCCGGCCGGGAGACCGCCTTCCGGCCCGGCGCGCTGGCCAGCCGGATCAGCCAGCTGCTGATCGTCGACTGCATCTTCGTCGGCCTGGCCCAGCGCACCTACGACCGGGCCGAGGCGGCGATCCGGGCCACCCGCGACGCGACCGACCGCTACCGCAACCGGTGACGGACGACCGGCGACCGGCAGGAGGGCGTCAGGCGCGGGTCACCGAGACCTTGTGCAGCAGGCCGGGAAGCGGGTGCCGATGCTGATCGACACGCTCATGATCCGGGCGGTGGCGACGCGGGCGACGTACACGACGTCCTCGCCGTCGAGCACCGCGACCGAGGCGGACTCGTGCACCTCGGCGGCCAGGCGTTCCAGGTGCGGGCCGGCGACCTCGGGCAGCGACAGGCCGGACAGGTAGGCGTACCCCAGCTCCAGGACGCGCGGGGTGAGCGCGAACAGCCGGCCGTCGTTGCGCACGTAGCCGAGGTCGGCCAGCGTGACGAGGAAACGCCTGGCGGCGGCGCGGCTGAGGCCGGTCGCCCGCGCCACCTGGCTGAGCGTCAGCTCGGGCGCCGCGGCGCTGAACGCGCGGATCACCGCCGGCCCTCTGGCCGGCGACTGCACATGATCGACCATGGTGATCCCTTGACAGAAGCCGACAAGGGCGTAGTTTCCGCCACGAGCCGTTCGCCGCCGCGGACGCGCAGACCAGGGCCGACCTGGAGGACCTGGCCATCGACCTGCCGCGCGACGGGGACCAGCTCACCACCCGGTCGCTGCCGCGTTTCGGCGAGCTGCGCGGGCAGGTCCACCGGCGGGTCCAGCAGGCGAGAGGGGCACGATGAGCACAGTGCGGGCGGCGGCGTTCGAGGTGCTGCGGCGGTACGGCCTGACGACGATCTTCGGCAACCCCGGCTCGACCGAGGTGTCGCTGCTGACCGGCCTGCCGGACGACCTCCGCTTCGTGCTCGCCCTGCACGAGGGCTCGGTCGTCGGCATGGCCACCGGCTGGGCCATCGGGCACGCCGAGCCCGCGCTGGCCGTGCTGCACACCACGGCCGGGCTGGGCAACGCGGTGGGCGCCCTCGCCACGGCCCGGGCGAACCGGGCGCCCCTGGTCGTCCTGGTGGGGCAGCAGGACCGGCGGCACCTGGCGCTGGAGCCGTTCCTCGCCGGACGGCTGGCCGGGCTGGCCGGCGACTACCCGGTGTGGACCGACCAGCCGGTGCGGGCGCAGGACGTGCCCGGCGCGCTGGCCAGGGCCTTTCACGAGGCGGTCACGCACCGGGGCCCCGCCCTGGTCGTGGTGCCGATGGACGACTGGGACGCGCCCTTCGCCGGCGAGACCCCGGCGGCCCCGGCCCGGGTGCTGCGGCCAGCCGCCGTGCCCGACGCCGGCCTGGCGCCGCTGGTCGAGCTGCTGGCCGGGGCGCGGTCGCCGGCGATCGTGGCGGGGGCGGGGGCGGCTTGGGGGCCGCTGGTGCGGTTGGCCGAGCGGCTGGCGTGCCCGGTGTTCCAGGAGTCGTTCGGGGCGCTGGCGGGGTTCCCGCAGGACCATCCGCAGTACGCGGGGGTGCTGCCGGCCGACCGGGAGCGGCTGCGGGCCGTGCTCGCGCCGCACGACGTCGTGCTGGCCGTGGGGGCGCCGGTCTTCCGGCAGTACCCGTACGCGCCTGGACCGCTGGTCGAGCCGGGGACGGCGGTCGCCGTGGTCACCGACGACCCGGCCGAGGCGCACCGGAGCCCGGCCGACCTCGCCGTCCTGGCCCCGCCGGGGGCCGTCTGCGAGCGGCTGGCGGCCCTGCTGCCGGCCCGTCCCGCCGCCGCGGCGGCCGTTCCACCGGCCCCGGCTCCTGAGGTGCCCGGCGGGGAGCCGTTGCGGCCCGCGTACGTGCTGCGCGAGCTGGCCCGGCGGCTGCCCCGCGACGTCGTGCTGCTGGAGGAGACCCCGTCGTCCCGTCCCGACCTGCACCGGCTGGTCCCGGCCAGGAACCCGCTGGGCTTCGTCTCGGCGGCCATGGGCGGGCTCGGGTTCGCCGTGCCGGCCGCGGTCGGCTTGCGCATGGCGCTGCCCGGACGCCCGGTGGTCGCGGTCGTGGGCGACGGCTCGGCGCTGTACGGCGTGCACGCCCTGTGGAGCGCCGCCCATTACCGGGTGGGCGCGCTGTTCGTCGTGCTCGCCAACGGCCGCTACGCGGTCATGGACCGGCTGGCCGACCGGCAGGGCGGCAAGGCCCCCTGGCCGCCGTTCGCGGAGGTGGACATGGCCGCGCTGGCCAGATCGCTGGGCTGCCCCGCCCGGCGGGTGGACGGCCCCGCCGAGCTGGGGACCGTGCTCGACGAGGTGATCCCGTCGCTGGCCGCCCGCGAGGAGCCCCTGCTGCTCGACGTCACCGTGGCCGTGGACCGGGACTTCCGGCCGTGAGCCGGCTCACCAGGCCGGAGGGCGGCGACCGTCGTCGGCTGCCGGGTCGAAGCAGAGCTCGGGGGCGGCGTCCGGCTTGAAGACCTCGTCCAGGGCCCACCGCTCGTACGGGCGGGCGCACGGCGGCGCGCCGGCGATCGCCAGCTCGCGGGCGTCGAGGTCCATGACGACGGAGTAGACCGTGTGGCACTCCTCGGCCGGGCCGGCGTCGGGGTCGAGGTGGCGGCAGACGCCGTCGGGGAAGGAGTAGTGGTCGCGCAGGGCCGCGACGACGTGTTCGAGGCCGACCGCGCGCTCGGCGGCGGTGTCCTCCAGCAGGTGGCGCACGCGTTCGGGGCGCAGCAGGGTCAGGCCGGACCTGGCCGCCTTCATGTCCTCCAGCGGCAGCTCGGCCTCGAAGTGGTTGGCGTGGGTGAGCAGGCCGTCGCGCGGCAGCAGCGCGCCGAACGCGCCCGGAGCCACCTCCAGGTCGATGGCCTCGCCTCCGGCGTCGGCGATGAGCAGGTTGCCCGAGGAGACGCGCGGCACGTCGAGCACCTTGCGGTGGGCCCGGCTCATGCGGTCGGACTGCAGCACCCCGCGCAGCAGGAAGTGGTACGGGACCCCCGCCCCGGCCTGGTCGCGGTCGGACTGCAGGCGGTTGGCGCACACGCCGAGCCCCGCCGAGTTGAGCCCCGACTTGGCGAGCATGCCCGCCTCGGCCAGCGTGAGCACCGCGAACCCCTCGGTGTCGCGGGTGGCCAGCAGGAAGGTGACCGCGCCCTGCTCGGGATGCCAGTCCCAGTTCTGGGCGAGCAGGGTGTGGCCGTCGCGGGTGTACTTGGGCAGGACGGCCAGCGCGGTGCAGCCGTCGTCGTGGTAGCCGGTGCCGTCGAGCAGCTCGGTACGGGCGTTGAGCGCGGCGATGTGCTCGACCGGCTGCGCCGCGCCCGCCGCCAGGCCCTCCAGCATGGCGGCGATGCTCGGGTCGTACGCCCTGGCCACGTCGAGGAAGGTCTGGCCCCAGCGCAGCACGTCGGCCGAGGAGAGCCCGGACTTGTCGCGGAACCGCCGCAGGTAGGTCTCGACGCTCCGCGCGACCAGGTCGGCGGTACGGTGGCCGACCTCGGCCCCCATCTCCTCGTAGGTGCCCTCGACAGCGATGAGCGGGGTGTCCATGAATCGGCCTTCCGTGATGGGGGTAGGGCTGGCTCTTCTTCCCATTCCCCCCGTCAGGGCTTCATCCCCCGATCACTCAGGAACGCTCGGCCGCTTCCACGACGTTGGACAGCAGCAGCGCGCGGGTCATCGGCCCGACCCCGCCCGGGTTGGGGGTGAGGAAACCGGCGACCTCCTCGACGTCGGGGGCCACGTCACCGGCGATCTTGCCGTGGACCCGGGACACGCCCACGTCGAGGACGGCCGCGCCGGGCTTGACCATGTCCCGCGTGATGAGCTCGGGCACGCCGGCCGCGGCCACGACGATGTCGGCGCGGCGCACGTGGGCGGCCAGGTCGTGGGTGCCGGTGTGGCAGAGGGTCACCGTGGCGTTCTCGCTGCGGCGGGTCAGCAGCAGGCCGAGCGAGCGGCCGACGGTGATGCCGCGGCCCACCACGACGACGTCGGCGCCCTTGATCGGCACGTCGTACTCCTGGAGCAGCAGCACGATGCCGTGGGGCGTGCAGGGCAGGGGCGCGTCGACCATGTGGACGAGTCGGCCGAGGTTGACCGGGTGGAGGCCGTCGGCGTCTTTGGCCGGGTCCATGCGCTCCAGCAGCGCCATCGTGTCGATCTGCTTGGGCAGCGGGAGCTGGACGATGTAGCCGGTGCAGGCCGGGGACGCGTTGAGCTCGTCGACGGCCGCCTCGACGTCCTTCTGGGTGGCGGTGGCCGGGAGGTCGACGCGGATGGAGGCGATGCCGACCTCGGCGCAGTCGCGGTGCTTGCCCGCGACGTAGATCTGGCTGCCGGGGTCGTCGCCCACCAGGACGGTGCCCAGGCCGGGCGTGATGCCGCGGTCCTTGAGCGCGGCCACCCGGGTCGCGAGGTCTGCCTTGATCCTGGCGGCTGTCGCCTTGCCGTCGAGTTTCACTGCGCTCATGCCGTCAATCCTTCCATGACTGGTCGGCTTCCCGGCACCGGCCGCGCGTCCGTCCACAGTTTTTCCACAGATGGGAGGCAGGCGGCGTCCGTTGTCCACAGGGAAACGATGACATCGTTGTCATCGATCAAGGAAGGGCATATCGTGTCGGGCGCCGGCACCCTGTCCCACGGAGGTTCCCCTTGCGCGCCCGCTGCCCCCTGCCACGCCTCGGCGGCCTCCGCCGGCCCGGCCACCCCATACCCGGATGACCTGCGTACTCGCCGTCGACATCGGCGGCACCAAGCTCGCCGCCGCGCTGGTCGACGAGGCCGGCTCCCTGCTGCGCTCCGCCGCGCGGCCCACGCCGCGCTCCGACGTCATGTCCGCGCTGGCGGCCCTCGTCGCGGAGGTGACCGGCGGGGGGCCGGCACCGCACGCCGTCGGCGTCGGCTGCGCGGGCCCGCTCGACCTCACCACGGGCACGGTGAGCCCGGTGAACATGCCGAGCTGGCGCGGCTTCCCGCTGCGCGACGAGCTGCGGCGGCTGACCGGCCTGCCCGTGGTGCTGGCCGGCGACGCCCAGTGCATGGCGCTCGGCGAACACTGGCTGGGGGCCGGGCAGGGCAGCACGTCGCTGCTCGGCGTCGTCGTGTCCACCGGCATCGGCGGCGGCCTGGTGATCGACGGCGCGCCGCTGCTCGGCCCGGCGGGCAACGCGGGGCACGTCGGCCACATGAGCGTCGATCCCGGCGGCGAGCGCTGCGAGTGCGGCGGCCGGGGCTGCGTCGAGCGCTACTCCAGCGGCCCCAACCTGGCCCGCTGGGCCCTGGAGAACGGCTGGGCGCCCGCCGGCGACCGCGACGCCAGGGCGCTGGCCGCCGACGCGTCCGCCGGGCATCCGGTGGCGCTTTCGGCCTTCGAGCGCGGCGCCAGGGCGCTGGCCGGCCTGATCGCCTCCACGGCGGCCGCAGTCGAACTCGACACCGTGGTCATCGGCGGCGGCGTGTCGGCGGCCGGCGCGGTGTTGTTCGGGCCGCTGGAGCGGGCGCTCGACGACGTCGCGGGGCTGGCGTTCGTCCGGGCGGTCCAGGTGCGGCCGACCACGCTGGGCGTGCGCGCGGGCCTGGCCGGGGCCGCCCGGCTGGCCTGGCGCCTGTCCGGCCAGTGAGCCGGCCGCGAGCGGCCATCCGGCCAGTGCGCCGGCCGCGAGCGGCGGTCCTGCTGCCGGCTCGACCAGGTTGAGCGCTGGTTCGCCGAGCTGGAGCGCCGCCGGCCCTCCGCGTCCACCCGGTCGCGCCGGCCGAGGCCGCGTCAGACGCCCGGGGGCGGCTCTTGCTGTCCGGGCGTCGTTCGGCCGGCTCGGGCGAGATGGTGGAGCGCCGGGCGGAGGCCGGCCCGGCTCCTCGCGCGGAGCCGGGCGGGAGGCCGCGTCAGACGGCCTGCGCGGCGGGCTGGAGGGTGAGCTCGGTGAGGCTGACGTCCACCTGCGCGAACCCGTCGGCGAGCCGGCGATCGCCAGTCCCGACTTGCGCAGGTTGCGGGCCGCGGCCGAGCCGTCCGGCAGTCACTTCCACTAGCCCGACATCGGCGACCGTCGGCCGGGGCGAGCACGTCCTGCAGGTCGCGCTCGGCACGCCGGTCGTCGCCGAGCCGGTCGACAACCTGGCGCAGCAGGCGATGGCCGGGGGCGGCCCGCCGGCTTCGACGCCCTAGCCGCTCTCTTCCTTGTCGGCCGCGGACATGGCGAGCATGTCGTCGACGCACCTGCGCATCAGTTGCTCGAACTGAACGAGGTCCCGGTCGCTCCATTCGGCGAACGCGGAGTCGACGAGCCGCTGCCGGGCCTCCTCAAGCGCGTCCGTCACGCGACGGCCCGCGCTGGTGATGACGGCTTCCTTGACCCGTCGGTCCGCCGGGTTCGGACGCCGCTCGATCAGGCCGAGCTCGGCGAGCTTGGCCACCTGCCGGCTGACGGTGGTGTGGTCGCGTCCGGCCCGTTCGGCGAGTTCGACCACGCCGATCGGCCCGAACCGCCGGATTCCGACGATCAGTTTGAACAACGCGCGGTCGAGATCGATGCCCGCTTCGGCCATGAGGACCTCGTCGCGTTGCGGCAGGTTCATGAGCGCGATCAGGTCGACGAGCGATTCATGCAGGCGCCGGAACGTGATGTGCCGGCGGTGTTGGGAAGCCATGCTCGCCACCGATGCCTTACGTGCCCTTGCGGACGGGGAGGTGCCAAGGATACCGGCAGCCTCCGGGCAGCCCTGCGGAGACGCCGCCTCCGCACGGCGAGGACGCGAAGATGCGCTCACAATACACATAATTTCCAGGCATCGGGACAGCGTGATCACAACACCCGGATCGGACTTTTCTCCCTACATGGCTGACCATGAAAGAGCAGCTCAAGACGGCGTGTTCGATGACCAGGAAGCCGCGTCGACCGTGGCCGGCGGCTTGACGGCCGCTCCAGTCACGGATCATACTCCGTGCTAAATACACATAAATTCGCACCGGGCGGGCCGACCTGCCCGGCCGCCACCGACGGAGAGTGAACCGTGGCACGCAACGAAGACCTTGATGTGATCATCTGTGGATCCGGTCCGGCGGGATTGACCCTCGCCATCGATCTCGCCCGCAGGAACATCGCGTTCCGGTTGATCGACAAGGCGCCGCATCCGTTCATCGGCTCACGCGGCAAGGGCATCCAGCCGCGCACCGAGGAGGTGTTCGAGGACCTCGGCGTGGTCGACCGGATCGTCGCCTCGGGAGGCGAATATCCTCCCCTGCGCACCTACACCCCCGACGGACCGGTCGACAAGCACGCCGGGATCCTGCCGGAGCCGACGCCCGCCGAGCCGTACCAGATCCCGCTGCTCGTTCCGCAGTTCCGCACCGAGCGCCGGTTGCGGGAGCGGCTGGCCGAACTCGGCCACGCCCCGGAGTACGGCTGCGAACTCGTCGGCTTCGACCAGGACCCCGACGGCGTGACCGCGCGGATGGCCACCTCCGGCGGGGAGCGGACCGTGCGAGCCGCCTACCTGGTCGGCGCCGACGGCGGATCGAGCTTCGTCCGCAAGGCCCTCGGCATCGAGTTCCGCGGGAAGTCCCTCGGCGTGCGGGCGCTCGTGGCCGACGTGCGGGCCGACGGCGCCTCGTCGCGCGTCTGGCACCGCTGGGGCGACGAGCAGCCCGAGCGCAGCGTCTCGCTGTGCCCGCTCCACGGCACCGGCATGTTCCAGTACATGGCCCCGGTCCCCCTCGACGTGGACGTCGACCTCTCGGCCGAAGGGCTCACCGCCCTGCTCCACGAGCGCGGCGGTCAGGACGACATCGTGATCCGCGAGGTTTCCTGGGCATCGGTGTTCACGATGCAGGCCCGGCTGGCCGACGCCTACCGGCGTGGGCGCGTGCTCCTGGCCGGGGACGCCGCGCACTGCCATCCGCCGACCGGCGGGCAGGGCCTGAACACGAGCATCCAGGACGCCTACAACCTCGGCTGGAAGCTCGCCGCCGTGCTCGACGGCGCGCCGGAGTCACTGCTGGCGACCTACGAGGAGGAGCGCCGGCCGGTCGCCGAGGCGGTCCTCGGCCTGTCCGAGAAGCTGCTCGAAGCGGCCAGGAACCGGGAGATGCGCCGGGGCCGCGAGGTGACCCAGCTCGATGTCGGCTACCCGGACTCCTCGCTGTCGCTGACCGGCCTGGAGCCCTCCAAGGGCGTGGCGGCCGGCGACCGCGCGCCCGACGCCCCCGTCACCGGCGCGGGCGGGCCGGCCACGCGGTTGTTCAGCCTGTTCCAGGGACCGCACTGGACCCTGCTCGGCTACGAGCCCGGCGACGCCGCGGTCCCGGAACCGCGCAGGGGCCTGCGCATCCACGTCATCGGCGACGACGTCCTCGACACCGGAGGCCATGTCCGGAGCGCGTACGGGCTGTCGCCCGAGCAGTGGGCGCTCATCCGGCCGGACGGATACGTCGCGGCCGTGGTCGGCACCGCCGAACTCGGCGCGATCGAGACCTACCTCGACGGCGTCGGCGTCCGTCAGCAGATGCGAGAACCGGCGGCTAGTCGCGCTCGGCGAAGCGGGCCTCGCGGCGCTCGATGATCCGGCGGGTGTACGGGATGAGCTCGACGACCCGGCCGCCGAGGTAGGCACCGATGAAGGCGAGGACCAGCAGGACGAACGGGCTGGTCGAGAAGCCGTTCATGGTCACGAAGGCATGCAGGGTCGCGTCGAGCATGGAAACTCCGGGGGAATCAGCACAGCAGGGCGGCAATCAGGGTAACCGGGGAGTGCCGATGCTCGCCGCCAAAACGGATAAAGGGCAACAAGTGATCTCTTGTTGCCCTCTATCCGATGAACCGGTGATCAGTGGAAGAAGTGGCGGGTGCCGGTGAAGTAGAGGGTGACGCCCGCCTGCTCACAGGCGTCGATCACCTCCTGGTCCCGGATCGAGCCGCCCGGCTCCACGATCGCCTTGACCCCGGCCTCGATCAGCACCTGCGGCCCGTCGGGGAACGGAAAGAACGCGTCGGAGGCGGCGACCGAGCCGGCCGCCCGCTCCCCCGCCCGGCTCACCGCGAGGCGGCAGGAGTCGACCCGGTTGACCTGGCCCATGCCCACGCCCACCGTGGCGCCGCCGGCGGCCAGCAGGATCGCGTTCGACTTCACCGAGCGCGAGGCGCGCCAGGCGAAGGCCAGGTCGGCCAGCAGCTCGGGCGAGGCGGCCGCGCCGGTCTTGAGCTCCCACGCCGACGGGTCGTCGCCGCCGGCGTCGATCCGGTCGACCGCCTGCAGCAGCAGGCCGCCGTCGACGCGGCGGAACTCCAGCGGCTGGGACGGCCCCTCCGGGCAGCGCAGCAGGCGCAGGCTCTTCTTGGCGCGCAGCACCTCCAGCGCCTCCGCGCTGAAGCCGGGGGCCACGACGACCTCGGTGAACACGTCGGCGATCTGCCGGGCCAGCTCGACGGTGACCTCGCGGTTGACCGCGATCACGCCGCCGTAGGCCGAGACGGGGTCACAGGCGTGGGCCTTGCGGTGGGCCTCGGCCACGTCGGCGCCGACGGCGATGCCGCACGGGTTCTGGTGCTTGATGATGGCCACGCACGGCTCGGCGAAGTCCCAGGCCGCCCGCCAGGCGGCGTCGGAGTCGAGGTAGTTGTTGTAGGACATCTCCTTGCCGTGCAGCTGCTCGGCGTTGGCCAGGCCGCCGGAGCCGGCGGTGTAGAGGGCGGCGCGCTGGTGCGGGTTCTCGCCGTAGCGCAGGGTCGCCTTGCGCTCGTACGCGACGCCGGTGAACTCGGGGAACTCCTCCTCCCCGCCCGCGTACGGCCCGGCGAACCAGTTGGCCACGGCCACGTCGTAGGCGGCGGTGTGGGCGTAGGCGACCCCGGCCAGGCGGCGGCGCTCGTGCAGCGTGAAGCCGCCCTCGTCCAGCGCGGTGAGCACGTCGCCGTAGGCGGCGGGGTCGACCACGACCGCGCAGGTGGCGTGGTTCTTGGCGGCGCCCCTGATCATCGCGGGCCCGCCGATGTCGATCTGCTCGACGCACTCCTCGTCGGAGGCGCCGGAGGCCACCGTCTGCTGGAACGGGTAGAGGTTGACCACCACGAGCTGGAACGGGTCGATCTCCAGCTCGTCGAGCTGGGCCACGTGGCTGGGCTTGGTGAGGTCGGCCAGCAGGCCGGCGTGCACGCGCGGGTGCAGCGTCTTGACCCGGCCGTCGAGGCACTCGGGGAAGCCGGTGAGCTGCTCCACCTTGGTCACCGGGATCCCGTGGGACGCGATCGCGGCGGCCGTGCCGCCTGTCGACACGATCTCCACGCCGGCGCCGTCGAGTGCCCTGGCCAGCTCTTCGAGCCCGGACTTGTCGTAGACAGCGATCAGCGCGCGCCGGATGGCGATGCGAGTCACGTGCTTTCCCCTCCTGATTGGTTGCCGATGCGGACGGTGCGTCCGCTGACCGTCCAGCCCTCGCGGGCCATCCGGCCGACGATGTCGACGAGCAGGCGGCGCTCGACGGTCTTGATGCGCTCGTGCAGGACCGGCTCGTCGTCGTCCGGCAGCACGGGCACCGCCTCCTGGGCGACGATCGGGCCCGTGTCGATCCCCGCGTCGGCCAGCATCACGGTGCAGCCGGTCACCTTCACCCCGTGGGCCAGCGCGTCGCGCACGCCGTGGGCGCCGGGGAAGGACGGCAGCAGCGCCGGATGGGTGTTGAGCACGGGGAACGCGTCTAGCGTGGGCGCGCCCAAAATCTTCATGAAGCCCGCCGACACCACCAGGTCGGGCTCGTACGATGCGATCCTGGCGGCGAGAGCGGCATCCCAGTCCGCCCGAGTCGCATGATCGCCCAGTTTTTCAACAAATGTCGGGACATTTGCCCTGGTGGCCCTGGCCAGGCCCTCTATGCCGTCCCGATCCGCGCCCACCGCCACCACGCGCGCACCGTACGACGGGTCGGCGGAAGCGTCCAGCAGGGCCTGTAGGTTGGTTCCAGAGCCGGAGACGAGGACGACGAGCCGCCCAGCCTTTGACACGCACACTCCAAAGAATGGAAACAGGGTGGGGCTGACAGGGTATCTGTTCCTCGCCCGGCGACGCAGAGGAGGTCAGGTGTCGACACCGGTGCAGGCACCGGCGGGTCAGCAGCCCGCCGATTCAGCGGGTCGCCGTGCGATCTGGTTGTCCATCGCGGCGCTGGCCATGACGTTCATGCTGCCGCTCGCCGGCCTGGTCATGGCCCTGTTCGCACTCATGTCGGGCATCCGCGCGCTACCGCGGCTGCGCAGCGCCCACAAGCCCACCGGCACGGCCGTCGGCGGCATCACGATCTCCTCCATCGCGCTGGCCCTGTCGGCGATGGCCACGGGGATGCAGCTCTACCTGATGGACGAATACTCCGCCTACCAGGAGTGCATGAAGGGCGCGGGCACGGTCTCGGCCCAGGGCGAGTGCTTCACCCAGTTCAGGGACGCCGCGCAGCGCAAGCTGCCGCCCGACGTCCTCCAGCTGCTCGGGGCGATGCAGTCCTAGCCCCGAGCCCCGGCTAGTCGCGGTCCCAGGCGTAGGGGTCGACGTAGATGACGTGGCCGCCGCGGTCGTCGGACTCGTCCACGATGTCCTTGCGCGGCGGGCGGGCCGGGCCGTCCGAGGGCTCGGCCGGGCGGGGGCGGGCCTGGGCCAGGGTCTCGGCCTCGGCGGAGGCGTGCTCGTCCTGCCAGTCGTCCCTGATGACCGGGATCTCCTGGGTGTCGGCCTCGGTGGCGTCCATCCAGTGGCCGGGCAGGGGGCGCGGGTCGGACTCGGCCAGGCCCACCTTGCTGGCCGCCTTGGCGATGGCCGCCCCCGCCTTGCGGACCGGGGCGGCGGCCTTGTCGAGCGGCGCGCGGGCCTTCTTGTTGAGCAGCAGCAGGTTGGCCACGCCCGCCGAGATGCCGGCCGCCACGCCCACCTCCAGGGCCACCGACAGGGCCACCTCCCAGGGGGACGGGCCGATCGCCGACAGCCGGCCGCCGCCGATGGGCCCGCCGGACAGCGCGGCCAGCAGGCCGGCGACCAGGCCGGTGGAGACGCCGGTCAGGAAGCCCCACAGGGGGGCGGCCTCGTACGAATGCGAGGGCGAGATCCGGGCCACGAACACGCCCGCCACCGCGCCCGCCGCGAACGGCAGCGCGATCACCGCCATCATCCACGCGGGCACGGGCCCGCTCTCGGGCAGCGCGCCCAGCAGCGGCAGGCTCGGCACCGTGCCGAGCTCGACGCCGGTCGGGGCGACCAGCGTGTCCGCGCCGATGGCGAAGCCGGGGCCGGCGATGTAGGAGGAGGCCCAGATCACGGCGTTGAGCAGGTAGAGGAGCTGGAGCAGCAACAGCAGCACGCCGCCGACGAAGCCGGGCGCGAGCACGTTCGACAGGTCCCTGACCTGGCCGAAGTTCAGCACGACCGCGACCAGCACCAGCCCCAGCCCGGACGCCAGCAGGGCGGTGGTGGCGACCGCCGTGCCGACCGTGACCGCCCGCAGCCGCTCGGGCAGCAGCTTGAGCATGATCCGCCACGGGCCGATCATGCGCGCGGTGGCCAGCGAGCCCGCCAGGAAGGCCAGCACGAAGTGGCTGAGCAGCGCCTCGCCGATGAACGGCTGGGTGATCTCGTTGCTCGCCACCAGCGCGATCAGCCCGGCCAGCAGCGCGTAGGGGGCCGCCAGCGAGACGCCGGCCTGGCCGACCAGCACGAGCTGCGCGCGGCGGCGGGCGTTGGCCTGCTCGCGCGGGCTGTTCTTGGGCAGCCGGGCGGGCAGGCGCAGCCGCAGGTCGGCGTCGCGGGCCATCCACCGGCCGGCGCGGTAGAGCAGGAAGGCGGGCAGCACCATCAGCCCGAGGGGCAGCAGCCCGACCCGGCCGCCGGGCATGGCGAACCCCGCGTGGTGCGCGGCCAGCCAGAGCTGCGCCGCGGCGCGGAACACGCCGGGCAGGCCCGCGCCGAGCGTGCCGCGCGGCGCGGCGATCCAGCCGACGAGGGTGAGCGTGGTGAGCACGGCCAGACCGACGCCGAGCGTGCAGGCGGCGGCGAGCATGCCCGACACGGGTAGCGGCCGCCTCGTCTCGTCGTCGTCGGTCGAGACCCCGGGGAGCTTGCCGAGCACCGACTTGGGGGCGGTACGCAACTGGTCGAGAATGGCCGTCACAGATGTGATTTTCTCAATCTTTCCCAACCATCGCTTGGTTGACGCGCCGCAGCGGGTCCACTTTGTCGCCGTGAGACCCCCGCGAACGCGCCCCGCGCCCTTTTCCCGCCCTTTACGCGCCGCCCGGCGGGCCCTGGGACGCCCGGCGGCATGGAAAAGCCCCGCATGGCGGCGGCCAGGCGGGGCTTTTCCAGCGTGACTAGCGGGACTGCATGATCTCGCGCATCAGGCGGGCCGTCTCGGAGGGGGTCTTGCCGACGCGGACGCCGACCTTCTCCAGGGCCTCCTTCTTGGCCTGGGCGGTGCCGGCCGAGCCGGAGACGATGGCGCCGGCGTGGCCCATCGTCTTGCCCTCGGGGGCGGTGAAGCCCGCGACGTAGGCCACGACCGGCTTGGTGACGTGCTGCTCGATGTAGGCCGCGGCACGCTCCTCGGCGTCGCCGCCGATCTCACCGATCATCACGATCGCGTCGGTGTCGGGGTCGTCCTGGAAGGCCTGGAGCGCGTCGATGTGCGTGGTGCCGATGACCGGGTCGCCGCCGATGCCGACCGCGGTCGAGAAACCGAAGTCGCGCAGCTCGTACATGAGCTGGTAGGTCAGCGTGCCGGACTTCGAGACCAGGCCGATGCGGCCGGCGGTGGTGATGTCGGCGGGGATGATGCCGGCGTTGGAGGCGCCGGGCGAGGCGATGCCGGGGCAGTTGGGCCCGATGATGCGGGTCTTGTTGCCCTTGGCCACCGCGTACGCCCAGAACTCGGTCGAGTCGTGGACCGGGATGCCTTCGGTGATCACGACGCAGAGCGGGATCTCGGCGTCGACGGCCTCCTTGACGGCGGCCTTGGTGTGGGCCGGCGGCACGAAGACGACCGACACGTCGGCGCCGGTCTGCTCCATGGCCTCCTTCACCGTGCCGAACACGGGCAGGCCCTCGTGCGTGATGCCCGCCTTGCGGGCGTTGACGCCGCCGACGACCTTCGCGCCGGAGGCGAGCATGCGGCGGGTGTGCTTGGTGCCCTCACCGCCGGTCATGCCCTGAACAATGATCTTGCTGTTCTCGGTCAGCCAGATAGCCATGACTCACGCACCTACCGCAGCGAGCTCGGCGGCCCGCTTGGCCGCGTCGTCCATCGTGTCAACCAGCTCGACCCGCGGGAGCGCGGCGTCGGCCAGGATCTGCCGCCCGAGCTGGGCGTTGTTGCCGTCGAGGCGGACCACCAGCGGGTGCGTCACGGCCTCGCCGCGGCTCTCCAGCAGCTTGAACGCCGAGACGATGCCGTTGGCCACGGCGTCGCAGGCGGTGATGCCGCCGAAGACGTTCACGAAGATCGACTTGACGCTCGGGTCGGAGAGGATGATCTCCAGGCCCGCGGCCATGACCTCGGCCGAGGCGCCGCCGCCGATGTCGAGGAAGTTCGCCGGGGACGGCTTGCCGGGGAACGCCTCGCCCGCGTAGGCCACCACGTCGAGGGTGGACATGACCAGGCCCGCGCCGTTGCCGATGATGCCGACGTTGCCGTCGAGCTTGACGTAGTTGAGGTCCTTCTCCTTGGCCTTGGCCTCCAGAGGGTCCTCGGCGGCCTTGTCGGCCAGCGCCTCGTGGTCGGCCTGGCGGAAGCCGGCGTTCTCGTCGAGGGTGACCTTGCCGTCGAGGGCCTTCACCTGGCCGTCGGCCGACAGGATCATCGGGTTGACCTCGACCAGCGTGGCGTCCTCGTCGACGAAGCAGTGCCACAGCTTCTCGATGAGCTCGGCGGCGCCGTCGAGCGACTTCTCGGGCAGCCCGCCGGCCACCGCGATCTCGCGGGCCTTGGCGCGGTCGATGCCGTCGAGGGCCGAGACCGGCACCTTGGCGACCTTCTCGGGCGTGCTGTGGGCGACCTCTTCGATGTCCATGCCGCCGGCGGCGGAGCAGATCGCGAGGAAGGTACGGTTGGCGCGGTCGAGCAGGAAGGAGAAGTAGTACTCCTCCGCGATCGCGCTGGCCTCCTCCACGAGCACCTTGTGGACCGTGTGGCCCTTGATGTCCATGCCGAGGATGGCGGTGGCCTTCTCGACGGCGTCGGCGGCGTCGTCGGCCACCTTCACGCCGCCGGCCTTGCCGCGACCGCCGGTCTTGACCTGGGCCTTGACGACAACGCGGCCGGTCAGCTCCTCAGCCGCCGCCCGCACCTCCTCCACGGTGTTGGCGACGATGCCGCGTGGCACCGGGATGCCGTAGTCAGCGAAGAGCTCCTTCGCCTGATGTTCGAACAGGTCCACGAGGGTCCGTCCTTGCTTATCCGACTGATGTTCGACGGCCCGGGCAACTGCGCTGACGGTCGCGTCCGCTCGCCGCTCGTGTCGGCTTCGTGCCTCGCTCTCTCACGGCGAGCTCCTACGCTCAGGGGTGCGTGCCGGGCGTTTCCGCCAGTGAAGCCTAGCCCCAAGCTTGACCTGCACAGGTCATCGGGGCACGGTTCTTCCGCTATGTGACGGTGATCTCACTTCACCATGTCCTCCTCTGCACCGAAAGTGCACCAATTTGCTGCCTTATGCGGTGTCTGTCGATATATGGTCGTGATCTTCAATTGGCAGGATTCCTGCTCCCCTCATTCTTGATCTGAAGGAATCGGATGAAGCGAATTATCGCGGGCCTGGCCCTGGCCAGTGCGGCGGCGCTCGTGACCGCGACCCCGGCCCAGGCCGCGCCCGCGGATCCGGCGAAGGCGCTGAAGAAGCAGTACGTCGCCGGACACGGCGTACGGTTCACCGAGACGTCCCGCTCCTCGATGGACGGCAAGAGCACCGGAACCATGAAGACGTCCGGCGTTCTGGAGTTCGGCAGGTCCGGAATCGTCGCCTCGGACGTACGCAATCGCAGCACCGGCAAGAACGCCGACCTGTACGCGTCACTGTTGCCGTCGCGGACCATCACCGTGGGCAAGCACGTATATGCGCAGGGCGGCCTTTACAGCGAGGGCCTGCCCGAGGGCAAGAAGTGGGTCCGCTACCCCGACACCGGCCTGCGGATGAGCACCTCCAACCAGATGCTGGACGTCTTCGAGCCCAAGGTGCTGAAGATGCTCGTCTCCCACGCCGCGAGCACCAAGGGCGGGATCTACCGCGGCTCGGTCACGGTGAAGGAACTCGGCAAGATCTACGGCCAGAGCGTCGAGAAGAAGATCGCCAAGGTCAAGGTCTCGTACCTGCTCGCCGTGAACTCCAAGGGCCTGGTCACCAGGGTCGTCAGCGACTGGACCCTCGACTTCGGCATCCTCGGCGCCAGCCACAGCACGACCGAGACCCGCTTCACCGGCTGGGGCGCCAAGGTCAAGGTCAAGGCCCCGCCGGCCGACCAGGTGGCCGACATCACCGACCTCGGCGACGACAGCGCCGTTCCGCAGGACATCCCGGACGGCTCCCTCAACTCCCTGGGCAGCATCAGGTAGCCCCCCCTCCTAAGGACACTCATGAAGCGATTGCTCGCGGCCGCGGTGACGGCCGCGGCTCTCATCCCGGCCGTCCCCGCACAGGCGGCCGTGGACCCGGTCGCCGCCCTGAAGCGGCAGTTCGTCCCCGGCCACGGGGTGACGATCTCCGAGACCGCGCGGACCGAGTCGAAGCGTCCGCGTGACGGCCAGGTCACCCGCATGGCCGGCTCCGTGGAGTTCGGCGCGTCCGGGCCCGTCGCGGCCGACGTCGTGTTCCGGACGATCGGCGCGGACGACAGCCGGCAACGCTGGATCAGCGTCGGCGGCAAGGTCTACGTGCAGGCGGCCGACCTGGCCGATGACCTGCCCATGGGCAGGACGTGGGTGCTCATGGAGCACCTCAAGGGCAAGGTGATCACCTCGGCCCAGCCGGTCGACGTGCTGGCGCCCAGGACGGTCAAGGCCCTGGTCTCGCATGCCGCCGGCGTCAAGGACGGCCTCCGCCAGGGCGCGCTGACGCTCGCGCAGGCGCGCGGGGCCGGCGCGTACGAAGGCTTCCGCTACCGGCTGGGCCTGAACGCCCAGGCGTTGCCCGACCGCGTCGTCACCGGCCAGAGCCTCACCCCGGGCTCGCGGAGCGTCGTCGAGACCCGGCTTTCGGGCTGGGGCGCGAAGGTCAGCGTCAAGGCCCCTCCGGTGGACGAGGTCATCACCTACAAGGAGCTGATGGCCGAGAAGCGGGCGAGAGCCGAGAAGCTCCGCCAGGCCATCCCCGACGGTTCAACCAGCTCGCTCGGCCTGTTCGACTGAGCCGCCGAGCTGTCGACAATCCCCCTCGAATCAAGGACACAACCGCACATGAAGCGAACCCTCACCGGCGTCGCGCTGGCGACGGCCGCCGCCCTGGTGGCCGCCACCCCCGCGCTGCTCGCGACTCCGGCCCAGGCGGCCGCGCCCAAGAACCCCGTGGCCGCCGTGAAGAAGCAGCTCGTCCCCGGCAAGGGGGTGAAGTTCAGCGAGCGCATCAGCGTCACCGACGGCGTGCGCAGCGAGGTCTTCATCCGGCGCACGGGAACCTTCCAGTTCAGCAGGTCGGGTGTCGCCGCCTCGGACATCACGGGCAAGTTCGCCCTCAACATGTCCGACCTGGGCGACGAGGCCTCGGAAGAGCTCAAGGCCCTCGCCACGCCCGAGCGCACGATCCGGATCGGCACGACGTCGTACCTGTCCGGCGGCATGTGGACCACGGTCCTGCCTGAGGGCGAGACCTGGTTCAAGGCCAAGAACGGCCCGACGGGCGGCATCACCGGCGTGTTCGGCCAGCCGGTGAACGTCGCCGAGCAGGCCACGCTCAAGACCCTGCTCAAGACCGCCAAGCCGGTGAGCGGCGGCTACGCCGGCACGATCACCGTCCGCGACCTGCGGAAGGTCTCGCCCTGGTACCGGGCGACCGGGATCGACACGCGGCCCACGGCCAAGGCGCTGAAGAGCGTCATCAGCTGGAAGCTCACGCTCGACGCGGCCGGCCTGCCGGTGCGCCTGGTGGCCACGTTCCCGCAGGCCGCGATCACCGGCTCCGGTTCCAAGAAGGACGGCGTGCGGGTCGACACCCGCTTCACCGGCTGGGGCGGCGCCGTGTCGATCAAGGCTCCGACGGCTGAGGACGTCTCCAGCGAGTTCGAGAACGGCAAGGACGACATCTCCTCCCTCGACCTGCCGTTCGGCGTGAGCGTCGCCAAGTAGCACCCGCCCGTGCCGAGGCCCGCGCCCGTCCCGTCGCCGCTTGGCGGGACGGGCGCGGCGCCCGGCCCGCCGGGCCCGGGTCAGGCGAGGCGGGAGTCGCGCAGGGCGGCCCACTCCAGCGAGTGCCTGATGCCCTCCTCGACGGTGAACCTCGTCTCCCAGCCGAGCAGCCGCCGCGCCCGGTCGCTGCGCGTGTACGCCCCCGCCACGTCACCGGGCCGGGCGGGCGCCTCGACCACGTCGATCGGCCGGTCGACGACCCGGTTGAACGCCTCGGCCAGCTCGCGGACCGTCGTGCCAGCGCCGGTGCCGAGGTTGATCACGTCGGCGTCCAGGGAGTCGAACCGGCGCAGCGCCGCCACGTGCGCGGCGGCCAGGTCCCAGACGTGGACGTAGTCGCGGATGCCCGTGCCGTCGCTCGTCGGGTAGTCGGTGCCGGTGATCGCGAACGGCACGCCGTCCTCGTACGCCTCGATCATCTTGCCCAGGGCGTGGCTGGGACGGCGCAGTTGCAGGCCCGTGCGCATCGCCGGGTCGGCCCCGATCGGGTTGAAGTAGCGCAGCGACAGGATGCGGATCGGCCGGGTGGCGGCGATGTCGGCGAACATGGCCTCGCAGACCGCCTTGGTCCGCGCGTACGGGCTCTGCGGGGCGAGCGGCGAGCTCTCGTCCACGGTGTGGTCCGCGCCGGCCTGGTAGATCGACGCGGACGAGCTGAAGATCATCCGCTCGCAGCCGTTGCGCAGCAGGTGGTCGGCGAACTCCAGGCTCTTGGCGACGTTGGCGCGGTAGTAGCCGACCGGGTCCGCGACGGAGTCGGGCACGACGATCAGGGCCGCGCAGTGGACGACGGCCTCGATGTCGGGGTGCTCGGCGAAGATCTTGTCGACGAGGGCGCCGTCGCCGATGTCGCCCTCGTAGAAGATCCGTCCGTCGGCGAACTCCCTGCGGCCCGTCACGAGGCTGTCGAGGATCACGGGCTCGATGCCGGCGTCGAGACACGCCGACCCGATCGTGCTGCCGATATAGCCCGCCCCACCGGTAATCAATACGCGCATGCCCGAACCCTACGGGGATGTCAGGGGGGCGCGCGCCGTCTCGATGATCTTCGTGTGGTCCGGCCCGCGGGAGACATCGTGTCGATCTCCGGCTGGTCATGACGGCCCAGCCGTGCGACATTTCCTGGTATGGGCAGGGACGTGCCAGTCGTCGTGTTCAGCCGGGACGATCGCCGGAAATATCGGGAAAAGGTGCGTCGATGTCTCGACGTCTTCGCCCAGATGTTGCGCGAGTCCCGCTTCGAGTTCGACCGCCCCCAGGCCGGCCTGGAGATCGAGCTCAACATCGTGGACGCCCGTGGCGAGGCCGCCATGCGCAACGCCCAGGTGCTGGCCGCGATCGAGCAGCCGGACTGGGCCACCGAGCTGGGCCAGTTCAACATCGAGATCAACGTCGAGCCCCGGGAGCTGACCGGCGACGGCCCGCTCCACCTGGAGGCGGACGTACGAAGGCGGCTCAACCACGCCGAGGAGCGCGCCCGCTCCCAGGACGGGCACCTGGTGCTGGTCGGCATCCTGCCCACGCTGCGCGAGCAGGACATCAGCGAGGGCACCCTGTCGGCCAACCCCCGCTACCGCCTGCTCAACGAGCAGATCTTCGCCGCCCGCGGCGAGGACCTGCACCTGTGCATCGAGGGCGTGGAACGCCTCGACACCCACGCCGACAGCGTCGCGCCCGAGGCCGCGTGCACCAGCGTCCAGCTCCACCTCCAGGTCAGCCCGGAGGCGTTCGCGCCGCACTGGAACGCCGCCCAGGTCATCGCGGGCCCCCAGGTCGCCGTCGCGGCCAACTCCCCCTACCTGTTCGGCAAGGAGCTGCACCGCGAGACCAGGATCGCGCTGTTCGAGCAGGCCACCGACACGCGTCCGGCCGAGCTGAAGACGCAGGGCGTGCGGCCGCGGGTGTGGTTCGGGGAACGCTGGATCACCAGCGTCTTCGACCTGTTCGAGGAGAACGTCAGCTATTACCCGGCGCTGCTGCCTCTGTGCGAGGAGGAGGACCCGCGGGCCGAGCTGGACCAGGGACGCATCCCCCAGCTGCACGAGCTGACCCTGCACAACGGCACCATCTACCGCTGGAACCGGCCCGTCTACGCGGTCGTGGACGGCGTGCCGCACCTGCGCGTGGAGAACCGCGTCCTGCCCGCCGGGCCCACGGTCGCCGACATCGCCGCGAACGCCGCGTTCTACTACGGCCTGATGCGCGTGCTCCCGTCGGCCGAGCGGCCGATCTGGAGCCAGATGTCCTTCCGCACCGCCGAGGACAACCTCGCCGCCGCGGCCCGGCACGGCCTGGACGCCCGGCTGTACTGGCCGGGGCTGGGCGAGGTGCCGGCGGCCGAGCTGATCCTGCGCCGGCTGCTGCCCATGGCGCGCGAGGGCCTGGCCGCGTGGGGGGTGCACACGCCGGTCGCCGACCGGCTGCTCGGCATCATCGAGGGACGCTGCCTGACCGGCCGCACGGGCGCGACGTGGCAGGTCGAACGGGTGCGCGCGCAGGGCGGCGACCGCCACGAGGCGTTACGCGCCATGACGTTGGACTACATCGAGCGCATGCACGGCAACGATCCGGTGCACACTTGGGACGTGTGAACCTCGTGCGACCCCGCCTCCTCGTCCTGGCCCTCGTCCTGCTGCTGGCCGGCTGCGGCCTCACCCGGCCCGCGTCCAGGGACGTCCAGGGGGCCGACACGTTCGAGGACGACATCCGGGCCGCGCGCACGCTCACCGAGTCGTTCTGGACGGAGTTCTTCGACCAGCAGGGGATGACTTATCGGCCTATAGCCGACTTCATCCCTTACTCCGGGAGTTCGGGGCCTTCCTGCGGGGGCGAGCCGTCCGTGCCGAACAACGCCTTCTACTGCCCCGAGGGCCATTTCATCGCCTACGACCAGGCCTGGATGGAGTCCCTGTGGAACGACATGGGCGACGGCTCGGTGTACGTGATCATCCCCCACGAGTTCGGGCACGCCGTACAGGCCCAGCTCAGGACCGGCTTCGAGCTGAACGTCCAGGCCGAGCTGCAGGCCGACTGCTACGCCGGCGGGACGCTGGCGGCCCTGGTCGGCTCAGGCTCCCTGCGCGCCCAGCCCGGTGACGAGGACGAGCTCATGACCAGCCTGGAGGCCGCCGGCGACCCCACGGACGACTGGCTGGACCCCGCCGCCCACGGCACCGCCGAGCAACGCCAGTCCTCCTTCGCCGGCGGCTACGAGGACGGCGTGGGCGCCTGCTGAGGGTGTACGCGCGGGTCAACCCAGAGGATGATGTGTCTGATCATGACCTGCCTCTACGGTGGAGGCATGCCACTGGAGGAGATCGGCTGGCTGCGCAGAGGCGCGTGCAGGTCCAGCGACCCTGACCTCTTCTTCCCGCTCGCGCCCTCACCGTTGCAGGAGGCCCGCGCGAAGGCGGTCTGCGCCCGCTGCCCGGTCATCGACGAGTGCCGCTCCTACGCCTTACGCGAGGGCGAGACGGAAGGCATCTGGGGCGGCCTCACCCCCCAGGAACGCCGCCGCACCCGCTTCCCCGCCGGCTGGCGCAACTCCGCCGCCTCCTGACCCCACCCACCGACCACCCCGCCCCCACCGGGCGCCGGCGTTCTGTGATGCGACGTAGCCTGCAAGGGTGCTGTTGCGCTCGATCGCCGTCCTCACCGCCGCCAACGTCCTCAACAACAAGATCGCCCCCAGGCTCGCTCCGCTGACCTCCGCCGCCGCCACCGCCGCGCTCGTGGCCATGGCACGCGGGCACGGGGTGTCGTGGCGTGAGCTGGGGTTCGAGAAGGCGTCCCGCGGAGCGGCCGTCGGCGGCGCGCTGGCGACAGCGGTGGCCGCCATCTACACCGTGGGCATCTCCGTGCCCCGCACCAGGCCGCTCTTCCACGACGAGCGCGCCCTGTCGCTCTCGCGCGCCCGCGCCCTGGAGGAGGCCCTGCTCCAGGTCCCCCTGGGCACGGTCCTGCTGGAGGAGGTCGGGTTCCGCGGCGCGCTGCACGGCATGCTGGCCCGCCGCCACGGCCCGGCCGCCGCCACGGCGGTCTCCTCGGCCCTGTTCGGCCTCTGGCACATCCTCCCGGCGATCGACATGGCCCGCGCGAACCCGGCGCTCGGCGCGCTGACCGCGGGCGAGTCGCCCGCCCGTCTCGACGTCGCGCGGGTGGTGGCGGGCAGCGTGGTGTCCACGGCGGCGGCGGGGGTGCTCTTCTGCGAGCTCCGACGGCGCGGCGGGCTGCTGGCGCCGTCGATGCTGCACCTGGCGACCAACTCGCTCGGCTACCTCTTCGCGAGGATCGCGGCGAAGGCCGGGCGCGACAGCCGGGGGAAGACTTCCTCCGGCGGGGGATGAGATTTCCACCTCAGAAGATGAGAATCCTTCCTCACGTCCTTGGAACGGTCCAGGAAGTTCGCCTCGCTGCCTTTACCTTCACCCGAGACACGCATCGCGGGAGCTCTCACTGACTCCCTGAATGCGGCTATCAAGATCAAAGTCCTGATATGCGGTGGAGGTACGGAGGTGGTGCTGCATGCGTACGCTGATCGACGTCGACAGGGACCAGGAGAGGGCCGGCGCATTCGAGGCATTCGAGTTCTGGCGTACCGAGGGAAGCCCGGATCTCCTGGACCGGGGGATCATCCGGCATGTGTGGCGACCACAGGACTGACGTACCTCCTCGACAAGAGCGCCCTCACCCGCATCCGGACGAGCGACGCGGTCGCCAGGGCTCTTCACCCGCTCTATCTGGCCCGGGTCGTCGCGACCTGCGCCGTCATCGATCTGGAGGTGCTCCGCAGCGCCTGTGATCTCCCCCATTACCGGCGCATCCTGCGTGCGCAGCGCCAGTGCGTCAGCCTGCCGCTGAACCAGGAGGTGCAGTCGCGGGCCGTCGAGGTGCAGAGGCAGCTGGTCGGGATCTCTCACCACCGCGGCATCGGGCCGAGCGACCTGCTGATCGCCGCCTGTGCCGAGGTGCACCAGGCGACGATCCTGCACTACGACCGGGCCTTCGACATCATCTCCGAGGTCACCGGGCAGCCCGCGCTCTGGGTGGTGCCGCCGGGCTCGATCCCCTGAGCCGGGAGCGGAACGACCGGGTCAGGCCGTGGGCACGACCTGGAAGCCCTCCGCGTAGTGGCCCTCGCCGAAGCCGGCCTGCTCGGCCCAGGCGGCGAAGCGGCCACGGACGAAGTCGACGAAGCCCTCGACGTGGGCGACCTGGCTGACGTGCGACTGCAAGGCCGCGAGCTTGCGGTCCATGACCGCGGTGACGTCCACCCAGTGGTTGGGGGTGGAGCCGCCGTTCAGCCAGACCTCCCTGACCGTCCACGCCTCCAGGCCCTCCTCGCGCAGCAGCTCGGGGAAGGCGTAGGGGTTGCGGGCGTCGGGGTAGACCGCGTCGAGCGCGGCCCCGCCCACGGCCCGGTGGTCGGGGTGGCTGGGGGCGACGAACTGGTAGTTGCGGTCGGGGTGGTGGGTGATGACCAGGTCGGGGCGTACCTGGCGGATCACCCGGGCGATGTCGCGCCGGAGGTCGAGCGAGGGCACCACCCGGCCGTCGGAGTAGCCGAGGAAGCGCACGTCCGTCACGCCGACGGCCTTGGCCGCGGCGAGCTGCTCGGTCCTGCGGAGCTCGGCCATGCCGGAGTTGTCGAGGGTGCGCTCGTTGCCGCCGGCGTCGCCGTCGGTGACGAGCAGGTACGTGACCTCCACGCCCCGCTCCACGAACAGCGCCACGCTTCCCGCCGCCGCGAAGTCGACGTCGTCGGGATGCGCGGTCACGACAAGTACCCGGTTGATCTCGGCTTTCGCCAGCATGGCTTCCCTTCCTGGACCCTGTACGGAGGACAACCGGCACCCCGTCGGAGGCATTCCGGGCGCCGTTTGTCGGTGGCGCGTCTTAACCTAGGTGGGTGCCGACCCAAGTCTCTGTTGACCACCCCTTGCTCGACGGCCTCAACCCCCAGCAGCGCGAGGCCGTGATCCATCATGGCAGCCCCCTGCTCATCGTGGCGGGGGCGGGGTCGGGGAAGACGCGGGTGCTCACCCACCGCATCGCCTACCTGCTGGCCGAGCGCAACGCGCATCCGGGCGAGATCCTGGCCATCACCTTCACCAACAAGGCCGCCCGGGAGATGAAGGAGCGCATCGACAAGCTCGTCGGGCCGCGTTCCAAGGCGATGTGGGTGATGACGTTCCACAGCGCCTGCATGCGCATCCTGCGGCGCGAGGCCAAGCGGCTGGGCTTCCCGTCCAGCTTCTCGATCTACGACCAGGCCGACTCCCAGCGGCTGATGGCGATGGTCTGCAGGGAGATGGAGCTCGATCCGAAGCGCTACCCGCCGCGTTCGTTCTCGGCGCAGGTCAGCAACTTCAAGAACGAGCTGGTCGACTACGAGACCGCGCTCGACAGGGCGGGCTCCCACCTGGAGAAGACGCTCGCGCAGGCGTACAAGGCCTATCAGCTCAAGCTGACCGAGGCCGGCGCGATGGACTTCGACGACATCATCATGAACACGGTGACGTTGTTCCAGCTCTTCCCCGAGGTGGCCGAGCACTACCGGATGCGGTTCAGGCACGTGCTGGTCGACGAGTACCAGGACACCAACCACGCCCAGTACATCCTGATCCGCGAGCTGGTGGGCCATCCCGAGCTGCGCACCGCCGACGGCGACGTCGTGCGTCCGGGCGCCGACATGTCCGAGCTGTGCGTGGTGGGCGACGCCGACCAGTCGATCTACGCCTTCCGCGGCGCGACGATCCGCAACATCCTGGAGTTCGAGCGCGACTACCCCGACGCCCGCACGATCCTGCTGGAGCAGAACTACCGCTCCACCCAGAACATCCTGGCCGCGGCCAACGCGGTGATCGCGCGCAACGAGGGCCGCAAGCCGAAGAACCTCTGGTCCGACCAGGGCGACGGTCCCAAGATCGTGGGCTACGTCGCCGACAACGAGCACGACGAGGCCATGTTCGTGGCCCAGGAGGTCGACCGGCTCAGCGACGAGGAGGGCGTCAAGCCGAGCGAGGTCGCGGTGTTCTACCGGACCAACGCCGCCTCGCGCGTGTTCGAGGAGATCTTCATCCGCACCGGGCTGCCGTACAAGGTGGTCGGGGGCGTGCGCTTCTACGAGCGCAAGGAGGTCAAAGACCTGCTGGCCTACCTGCGGGTGCTGGCCAACCCGGCCGACGTCGTGTCGATGCGGCGCATCCTCAACGTGCCCAAGCGCGGCATCGGCGAGCGGGCCGAGGCCATGATCGAGGCGCTGTCCTCGCGCGAGCGCATCTCGTTCTGGGACGCGCTGCGCCGGGCCGACGAGGCGTACGGCATGGCGACGCGCTCGCTCAACGCGGTGCGCGAGTTCGTGGCGATGCTGGAGGAGCTGATCGCCAAGGCCGAGGGCGTGCCGCCGTCGACGCTGGCCGAGGAGATCCTGGTGGCCACCGGCTACCGCGCCGAGCTGGAGGCCTCCGAAGACCCCCAGGACGAGTCCCGCCTGGAGAACCTCAACGAGCTCGTCTCGGTGGCCTCGGAGTTCGAGGAGGCCAACCCCGAGGGCACGCTGGTGGAGTTCCTGGAGCAGGTGTCGCTGGTCGCCGACGCCGACCAGATCCCCGACGCCGACGGCGGGCAGGGCGTCGTCACGCTGATGACGCTGCACACGGCCAAGGGGCTGGAGTTCCCGGTCGTCTTCCTGACCGCGATGGAGGACGGCGTTTTCCCGCACGTCCGGTCGCTGGGTGAGCCGAAGGAGCTGGAGGAGGAGCGGCGGCTGGCCTACGTCGGCATCACCCGGGCGCAGAAGCGGCTCTACCTCACGCGGGCGGCGGTGCGCAGCTCGTGGGGGTCGCCGTCGTTCAACCCCGCCTCGCGGTTCGTCAACGAGGTGCCGGGGCAGCTCATCGACTGGCGTACCGACCCCGAGAAGTCGGCCTGGAGCGCGGCGACGCGGCGGGAGCCGGCTGCGCGGCCGGCGCCCAGGAGCGGCGGCGGCGGGTCGCGGCAGATCCTGTCGCTGACGCCCGGCGATCGGGTGACGCACGACAAGTGGGGGCTCGGCACGGTGGTGGCCGTGGACGGGGTGGCGGAGAAGACCAAGGTCAAGATCGACTTCGGCGCCGACGGGGAGAAGACGCTGCTGCTGGCGTACGCACCCCTGGAGAAGCTCTGACCTCTGAGGGTCGACGGGCGCCCGACGGCGCAGGGCGGATCGGAGCTCTGAGGCCCCGGCCCACGACAGCGGGGGCCAGGCTCTGAGGAGCCGGGTCCCGGCGGCGGGTCGGGGGGTGAGGCGCCTGGTTCGCGGTGGTGAGGGCAGGGCGCTTGGAGGTGGCCCTGCCGCTCCGCCTCCGGGTCAGGGCTTGAGGGCGCTGCCCTGCTTCCACTGGGTCCAGTTGAGCTGCCAGTAGCTCCAGCCGTTGCGCCAGTCGAGCTTGCGCTTGGTTCCGGTGATCTTGACGACGTCACCGCGCTGGGCGATGCCGTAGAACCACTTGGCGCCCTGCGGAGTGGCGCGCACGCAGCCGTGGCTCTGGTTGGAGCGGCCGAGGTACTGGTAGTAGCCGGCGCTCTGGTGCACGTACTCGCCGCTGTCGGAGATGCGCACCGCCCAAGGGATCTCCTCCTTGTAGTAGCGCGGGTCCTTGGGGTCGGTCACCCCCATCCAGGACGACGTCATCGTCTCGACGGACTTCTTGCCCATGGTGAGATGCACGCCGCTGGTGGTGAGGTAGACGTCCACGCCGTTGCGCACGAGGCCGCCCCGGCCGGCGCTGATCGCGATCTTCTTGGCGATCTTGCCGTCCCGGTAGACCTTCATCTGGTGCCTGCGGGTGTCGACGACCGAGATGTTCGCGGTGCCGACGGCGAAGCGGCGGGTGACGTCCTCGGCCTTGTTGCCGGGCAGCTGGCTGAGGCGCGCGGTGAACAGCACCTTCTGGTGCGGCTTCCAGTACGTCTTCGTCCGGTAGATGACCTTGCGGGCCGACACCCAGCGCCAGGCGCCCTCGACCGGTTTGTCGGCCTGGACCTCCAGCAGCGCCTCCACGGCGGCCTTGTCCTTCACATCCCGGTCGAACGTGACGATGATCGGGAAACCGACACCGACTTTCTCCGCCGTCTCCGCCATGGGCGTGATGTCGGCGATGTCGAGCTTGACCTTCTTGGCCGGAGCCGCGACGTGGGCAGCCGCGGCGACGCCCACGGGGGCGGTCGTCCGGACCGCCGGGGCCTGCGAGGCTGGCACGCCTTCTGCCGAACAGGCCGCAGCCGAGACCAGTGCGACCATGGCAAGCAACCGGGGGACGCGATTCAAGGGGGTTACTCCTGGATTATGTGCTTCTCCTTCCATGTGTGACTACTGAGACGCCTGATTCGTCTACGAATCGCCGTAACGACCTTGTAACGGTCCAGAAAGCAGGGTCAGACCAGGCGGCGCGCGGTGGCCCAGCGGGACAGCTCGTGCCGGTTGGAGAGCTGGAGCTTGCGCAGCACGGACGACACGTGCGTCTCCACGGTCTTGACCGAGATGAACAGCTCCTTGGCGATCTCCTTGTACGCGTAGCCGCGGGCGATCAGCCGCAGCACCTCGCGCTCGCGCTGGGTCAGCGAGTCGAGCTCGGGATCGATCGAGGGCGCCTCGGAGGAGGCGAAGGCGTCGAGGACGAACCCGGCCAGCCGCGGCGAGAAGACCGCGTCGCCGTCGGCCACCCGGCGGATGGCGTCGGTGAGCTCCTTGCCGCTGATGTTCTTGGTGACGTAGCCGCGCGCGCCGCCCCTGATGACGCCGATGACGTCCTCGGCGGCGTCGGAGACCGACAGCGCGAGGAAGCGCACCTGCGAGCCGGTGCTGAGGACGCGGCGCAGCACCTCCTGGCCGCCGCCGCCGGGCATGTGCACGTCGAGCAGGACCACGTCGGGCTGGTGCTCGGCGATGGCCTTGACCGCCGTCTCGACGTCCTCCGCCTCGCCCACGACCTCGATCGAGTCGCCCAGCTCCGCGCGTACGCCGGATCTGAACAGCCGGTGGTCGTCGACGATCAACACGCGTGTCATTGCTTGTCCACCTTCATCGTCAGCATCACTTCCGTGCCCTCGCCGGGCTCGGTGCGGACCCTGGCCGTGCCGCCGTGACGTTCCATTCTCCCGATGATGGACTCCCTGATGCCCATTCTGTCGAGGGGCACCGCCTCAAGGTCGAAGCCCTTGCCGCGGTCCTTCACGAAGATGGTCACCTCCAAGCCCTCCACCTCCGCGTAGACGGAGATGGCCGGGCTCTCAGAATATTTCGCCGCGTTGACCATCGCCTGCCTGGACGCCTTGAGCATCGCCGCCAGCTTGCCCTGCGGGTCGAGGTCGATGTCGCCGACGCAGACGACCTCGATGGGCACGCCGTGCGAGTCCTCCTCCTCGGCCGCGATCCGGCGTACGGCGGCGGCCACGGTGGCGTCGGCGTCCTGGGCGGGCTGGTAGAGCCAGTTGCGCAGCTCGCGCTCCTGGGAGCGGGCCAGCCTGGTGACCTCGCGGGGGTCGTGGGAGACGCGCTGGATGAGGGTGAGCGTGTGCAGCACCGAGTCGTGCACCATGGCGGCCACCTCGGCGCGTTCCTCCTGGCGGATGCGCTCACGCCGTTCGAGCTGCAATTCCTTCCACAGGCCGGCCAGCCACGGCGCGGCGATGACCGCGATGCCGCCGACCACGACGACGGTGAACAGCAGACCGGGCCTGGCCTGGGCCAGCTCGCCCTGGGCGTACAGGAAGCCGGCCGCGCCGATGACGACCAGCGTCACGCCGAGCAGCGTACGGACCCGGTTGGTCCGGATGCTCTTGGTGGCCCCGCTGACCCAGTTCTTGCGGCGTTCGGGGTCGGCCTGCTGCCACAGGATGAGCGCGCCGATGCCGCCGACGGCGAACGGCAACATGCCGATCCCGCCCTTGGAGGCCCCGGTCAGCCAGCCGAACGCGGCCAGCGCCACGCCGATCGCGCTGAACGCGGCGAGCTGGCTCCAGTCGCGCTGCGGCGGCTGCCCCTCGTACGGCTCACGCGGAGTGATCATCCACAGCACGGCGTACGCCACCATGCCGACCCCGTCCACGACGCTGAGCAGCACGAACATCAGCCTGATCACGACGGGATCGAGGGAGAGCTGCGCCGCCAGCCCCTGGGCCACGCCGCCGAGCAGGCGGCCCTCCATGGGGCGGAGCATCCGGCGATAGGGTCGATCGCCGGTGGGCTCGGCAAGTGTCTTCTGGTCTGCCATAACATCGCCATCGTCACATGTCGCGGGCACTTCGGGCATCAGGGAACAACCCCCAGGGTCGAGTCAGGGGTCTCCCGGATGCGGCCACCCCGCCCGACGGTCCACGATGGTTCCATGACAGAAGCTCCGCCCAGGCAACCCGCCGCCCCGCCCCGGGAGCTGCGACGCAGCAGCGAGGGGCGCTTCCTCATGGGCGTCTGCGCCGGTCTCGGGCGGCACACCGGCATCGACCCCGTGGTGTTCCGCGTGGCGTTCGCCGTGCTCCTGCTCGGTTCGGGCATCGGGATCTTCCTGTACATCGCGGCCTACCTGCTGATGAAGGAGCCCAACGGCGGGCCGGGGATCATCGAGCAGTGGACCCGCCGCGACCTCGACGCCGAGGCCGTGATGGCGCTGCTCACGGCGGTGCTCGGGTTCGGCCTCGCGCTCAACCTCGCGACCGTCTGGCTCGACACCGGCACGCTGGTGGTCGGCGTGCTGCTGGCCGTCTCGCTGCTCGCGGCCCACTCCAGAGGCGTCGACCTGCTGGGCCTGGCCCGCTCCATGCCCGAGCGGCTCGGTCGCCGGCGCTC
This sequence comes from Nonomuraea sp. NPDC003560, assembly GCF_042878785.1. NCBI lineage: Bacteria > Bacillati > Actinomycetota > Actinomycetes > Streptosporangiales > Streptosporangiaceae > Nonomuraea > Nonomuraea sp. NPDC003560. The sequence goes on from NZ_JBIAOF010000003.1 coordinate 1,020,375, forward strand.
CCCCGACGCGGAGCCGCCCGCGCCGCCCTACGCGCCGCCCGCGTCCGCACCTCGGGTACGTCCCGCCGAACCCGGCTGGTCCGGCCTCGGCGACACCGTGACGGCCCACCCCGAGTCCCCGGCCCCGGCCCCGGCTCCCCGGCCGACGGCCGCCGCGCACGCCGAGGCCGTGGCCGCCCGGCTGCGGGCGATGTCCGCCGGCCGGCAGGCCGGGACACCCCGTACGGACCGGCCCGAAACCCCTGAAGCGGGACAGGCGGCGGCCGGCCAGGCCGAGATGTCGAAGATCGAGGCCGCACAGGCGATGGAGGCCGCCGGCGCCGTGACGGCGGAGCACCAGCTCCCCCGCGACGCGACCCGCCAGGCACAGACGCCAGACACAGAGGCCCCTGAGGCCCCGAAGACACAGGTCGAGGCCCCGCGGCCGCAGGCCGAGGCTCAGGCGGCGTCGCGGCAGGAGCCGCCCGCCTACCGCCCCCAGCCCAGGACCGCGATCGACTACAGCGGCTACGGCGAGCCCTTCGCCCCGAAGGGCCCCTACCGCCCGCTCGACCCGGCCAGGCGGCCCGGCCAGTCGCCCTACGACCCCGCCCTGTACGGCCGCCCGGCCCCCGCCCCGGCCCCCCGGGCCCGGCGCCCCAGGTCGTTCATCGGGGTCATCACCATCTTGCTCGCGATCATAGTGGGAGGGATCGTCGTGGCGGTCCAGGCCAGGTCGGCCGCGGGCGTGAGCCCGACCATCGTCGGCGGCGCCGTGCTCATCACCATCGGCGCCGGACTGCTCATCGCCGCCTGGTGGGGCCGCGGCGCCGGTCTCGTCGCGGCGGGCACCACGGTCGCGCTGCTGATCGGCGTGGGGCTGATGCTGGGCAGCTTGCCCCGCAACTTCGGCGACTCCACCTGGTACCTGACCAAGCCCTCGGAGGCGGGCAAGGTCTACGACGTCGGCGTCGGCGACGGCCGGCTGGACCTGACGGAGCTGAAGGCGCTGCCGGGGACGAGCCTGACGTTCGACGCCCGGGTCTCCGTGGGCGAGCTGACGGTGATCGTGCCGCCGACGGCCAGGGTCGAGGTGCACGCGATGAACAAGGTCGGCGACATCAAGGTCGACCAGTCGATCAGGGGCGGCGTGGACGTCAAGTTCGACAAGGTGCTGGAGCCCGAGGTCAGGTCCGAGGACGAGGAGTTCACGATCGTGCTGAACCTGCGGGGCGGCCTGGGCGACATGGAGGTGCGGCGTGGCGCGTGACGTCGAGCGGGTCCGGCGCGTGCACCGGACCGACTGGATGGCCCTGCTGAGCGGCACGTTGTTCGTGGTGCTCGGCATCCTGGTGGTGACCCGCGTGCTCACGGACGCGCTGCTCCTGGCCGGGCTGACCGTGGTGGGGCTGGCCTTCGCGGGGGTGGTGGCGATCATCGCTCGGGTGGTCCGCGGCAAGTAACCCTTGACCGGGAAAAACACCGGCGTAGTTTCGGGTGTGTCCGCCTTTCCCCCTGCTCCTGAGGGAGGACGTATGCCCCGAATCACCGTCACCGTCGACGGGATCAAGTACGAGGAGGACGTCGAGCCGCGGCTCCTCCTCGTCCATCTACTCCGTGAGCGGCTCGGCAGGACCGGCACCCCGGTCGGCTGCGACACCAGCAACTGCGGCGCCTGCACGGTGCTGCTCGACGGCAAGAGCGTGAAGAGCTGCTCCGTGCTCGCCGTGCAGGCCGACGGCGGCGACGTCGTCACCGTCGAGGGCCTGGGCGCGAACGGGTCGATGCACCCGATGCAGCGGGCCTTCCACGAAGAGCACGCCCTGCAGTGCGGCTACTGCACCCCCGGCATGGTCATGGCCGCGATCGACCTGGTCCGGGAGGACCCGGAGCCGTCGGAGGAGTCGATCAGGCACGGGCTGGAGGGCAACCTGTGCCGCTGCACGGGCTACTGCAACATCGTGCGCGCGGTGAAGCGCGGCGCGCAGGAGATGGGGCAGGCGGTGAGGACGCAGTGAGCGAGCTGAGCCCCGAGGCCGTCGCCGGGCAGATCGCCGGCAGCGGCCAGATCAACGAGCCGGCCGGCGTGCACGAGGTGGGCCGGCCGCGCCGGCGCAAGGAGGACGCCCGGCTGCTGACGGGGCGGACGCGCTGGACGGACAACCTCTCCAGGCCCGGCACGCTGCACGTGATGTTCCTGCGCAGCCCGATGGCCCACGCCCGGATCGTCCGGGTGGACGTGTCGGCGGCCCGCGGCCTGCCCGGCGTGGTGGCCGCGTTCAGCGGCCAGGACTTCGCCGCCGAGCAGGGCAGCCTGCCGTGCGCGTGGCCGGTGACCGACGACGTCGTCATCCCCGACCACCCGCCGATGGCCACCTCCGAGGTCCGGTACGTCGGCGAGGCCGTGGCCTGCGTGGTCGCGACCGACCGGTACCGGGCGGCCGACGCGCTGGAGGCCATCGAGGTCGACTACGAGCCGCTGCCCGCGGTGCTCGACATGACCGAGGCGCTGTCGCCGGACAGCCCGAAGGTGCACGAGGCGGGCAACCAGGCGTTCTCCATGAAGATCACCTCGGGTGACGTCGACGCGGCGTTCGAGGGCGCCGCCGTCGTCATCGACCGGACGTACGTGCAGCAGCGGCTCATCCCGACGGCCATGGAGCCGCGGGCGGTGCTGGTGGACACCGACGGCGACTCGTTCACGATGTGGACCTCCACCCAGATCCCGCACATCCTGCGCGTCATGCTCGCGGTGGTGACCGGCATCCCCGAGCACGACCTGCGGGTGATCGCCCCCGACGTGGGCGGCGGCTTCGGCTCGAAGTTGCAGGTCACCGCCGAGGAGGTGCTCTGCCTGCTGATGGCGCGCCGGCTGGGCCGGCCGGTCAAGTGGACGGAGTCCCGCTCCGAGGGCAACCTGACCGTGCACCACGGCCGCGACCAGCTCCAGCACATCCGGCTCGCGGCCGACGCCGACGGGCGCATCCGGGGGCTCCAGGTCGACCTGCTGGCCGACATGGGCGCGTACCTGATGCTGGTGACGCCGGGGGTGCCGCTGCTCGGGGCGTCCATGTTCAACGCGATCTACAAGATGGACGCCTACGAGTTCGGCTGCCGGGGCGTGTTCACCACCAAGATGCCGACGGACGCCTACCGGGGCGCGGGCCGTCCCGAGGCGACGTTCGGCATCGAGCGGACGATGGACGAGCTCGCCGCCGAGCTGGGCCTGGACCCGCTGGAGGTGCGCCGGCGCAACTGGATCAGGCACGAGGAGTTCCCGTACACGACGATCTCGGGGCTGACCTACGACTCGGGCAACTACGAGGCGGCCACGGAGCGGGCGCTGTCGCTGTTCGGCTACGACAAGCTGCGGGCCGAGCAGGCCGACCGGCGGGACCGGGGCGATCCGGTGCAGCTCGGGATCGGGGTCAGCACGTACACGGAGATGTGCGGGCTGGCGCCGTCGAGGCTGCTCGGGGCGGCCAGGTTCGGGGCGGGCGGCTGGGAGCACGGCTCGGTGCGCATGCTGCCGACGGGCAAGGTCGAGGTCATCACCGGCACGTCCCCGCACGGCCAGGGGCACGTGACGGCGTGGAGCCAGATCGTGGCCGACGCGCTGGGCGTGCCGTTCGAGGACGTACGGGTGCTGCACGGCGACACGGCCGTCGCGCACAAGGGCATGGACACCTACGGCTCGCGCTCGCTGGTCGTGGGCGGCATCGCCGTGCTCCAGGCGTGCGAGAAGGTCAGGGAGAAGGCCAGGAAGCTGGCCGCCCACATGCTGGAGTGCTCGCCCGACGACCTGGAGTTCGACGGCGGCGTGTTCAAGGTGCGCGGCACCGGGTCGGGCCGGACGATCCAGGAGCTGGCCTACGCCGCGTTCCAGGCGCACGACCTGCCCGACGGCGTGGAGGCGCGGCTGGACTCCGACGCCACCTTCGACCCGGACAACTACTCCTTCCCGCACGGCACGCACCTGTGCGCGATGGAGGTGGACACCGAGACGGGCATGACCAGGATCCGCTCGTACGTGGCCGTGGACGACGTCGGCAAGGTGGTCAACCCGCTGATCGTCGAGGGCCAGGTGCACGGCGGCATCGCGCAGGGCGTGGCGCAGGCGCTGTTCGAGGAGGCCGTCCACGACTCCGAGGGCAACCTGCTGACCGCGACCATGGCCGACTACCTGCTGCCGTCGGCGGCGGACCTGCCGTCGTTCACGACGGACCGCACCGAGACCCCCGCGACCGGCAACCCGCTGGGCGTCAAGGGCGTCGGCGAGGCGGGCACGATCGCCTCCACCCCGGCGGTGGTGAACGCGATCGTGGACGCGCTGCGGCCCTACGGCGTCGGCGACATCCGGATGCCGTGCACGCCCGAGCGTGTCTGGCGAGCGCTGGAAGGAGCGCGGCGATGATCCCCGCACCGTTCGACTACGTGCGTCCCGACTCGCTCTCGGCGGCCTGCGCGGAGCTCGCCGCCGACGAGGACGCCAAGGCGCTGGCCGGCGGGCAGTCGTTGCTGCCGTTGTTGCGGTTGCGGCTGGCGTATCCGTCCAAGCTGGTGGACATCGGGCGGCTGCCCGGCCTGAACGGCGTGCACGACCGGGGCGACCACGTCTTCATCGGCGCGCTGGCCACGCACGACGAGGTCATGCGGTCGCCGGTGGTGAACGCCGGCGCCCCGCTGGTGGCACTGGCCACGGCCAGGGTGGCCGACCCCGCGATCAGGCACCGGGGCACGTTCGGCGGCTCGCTGGCGCACGCCGACCCGGCCGGTGACCTGCCGGCCGTGGTGCTGGCGCTGGACGGCGTGATCGTGGCCGCGTCGGCGCGGGGCGAACGGGAGATCCCGGCCGCCGAGTTCTTCGTCGACTACCTGGAGACGTCGCTGCGCGCCGGGGAGATCCTGGTCGGCGTGAAGGTGCCGAAGCTGGGCGAGGGCTGGGGCTTCCACTACGAGAAGTTCCACCGGACCGCGCAGTCGTGGGCGATCGTCGGCGTGGCGGCCGCGGTCAGGCGTGCCAACGGCTCGATCGCCGAGGCCAGGGTCGCGCTGACGAACATGGGCCCGACCCCGGTGCGCGCCCGCGCGACCGAGGCCGCGTTGCGCGGCGTCGAGCTCGGCGACCGGGTGCGGCAGGCGTGCGAGGAGGCGGCGGAGGGCACCTCGCCCCCCGCCGACCTGCACGCCCAGCCCGACTACCGCCGTCACCTGGCCCGGGTGCTGACCCATCGGGCAGTGCGCACGGCCGCCGGGACCCCCTGAGTGAGGCGGGGGCGCCTCTTCCGGGCGCCCCCGCCCCGACGTAGTGTCGCAACCAACCTCGGAAGGAGCGGATCGATGGCGATGCGGTTCGAGCACGAGTTCACTGTCCCGGTTCCGGTCGAGCAGGCGTGGGCGGTGCTGCTCGACGTCGAACGGGTCGCGCCGTGCCTGCCCGGGGCGACGCTCGACATCTTCGAGGGCGACGAGTTCACCGGCCGGATGAAGGTCAAGGTCGGCCCGATCACCGTCACCTACCGGGGCTCGGCCAGGTTCGAGGACGTCGACAAGGATTCCCACACGCTGGCCATCCAGGCGTCGGGCAAGGAGGCCCGGGGCTCCGGCACGGCCTCGGCCACGGTCAGGGCGCGCATGACGCCGGCCGAGGGAGGCACGTCGGTGGCCGTGGAGACGACGTTCAACGTGACCGGGCGGCCGGCGCAGTTCGGGCGCGGGGTCATGGCCGAGGTCGGGGCCAAGCTGATCGACAGGTTCGCCGGCAACCTGGCCCAGCTCCTCTCCGAGCCCATGGTGGAGCCGGTCGCACCCCAGGAGCAGGAGCAGCCTCAGGAGGAGGAGCGGCACCTGAGCACGGTGACCGTCCCCGAGCCGGACGTGCGGCCCGCGGGCACGCTGCGGACCTCGCGCACGCCCGACGAGGAGGCGCTCGACCTGATGGAGATCGCCGGACAGCCGCTGCTCAGGCGGCTCGCGCCGATCGCGGGCGGCCTGCTGGCGCTCACGATCCTCATCTGGGTGGTTCGTCGCCTTATGCGCTGATTTTCAGCAAAAACCACATAAAGTCCGGTCACTTCCCGCTATCAGGGGGAAGTGCCATTCCCGCAGGTCATTTCTGGGGGGACATGGGCATGCCGGACTGCAGCGTCGTCGTGATCTCGTACAACGACGCGGCCCGCCTGCCCAGGGCCGTGCGTTCGGTGTTGCGGCAGACGTTGCGCGACCTGGAAGTGATCATCTCCGACGACGCGAGCACCGACGGCACGCCCGAGGTGGCCGCGCGGCTCATGGCCGAGGACCCGCGGGTGCGCTACCTGCGCAGGCAGAGCAACAGCGGCGGCTGCGGAGCCCCGCGCAACGACGGCATCGACGCGGCCAGGGCGCCGTACGCCATGTTCCTCGACAGCGACGACGAGCTGCCCAGGCACGCGTGCAAGAGCCTGCTCACCGAGATCGAGCGCACCGGCGCCGACTTCGTGTCGGGGCAGATCTCCCGGCTGTTCGAGCGGGACGGACGGCTGCGCCCGTACTATCCGTCGTTGTTCGCCCGGCGGCGGGTGGTCGAGGGCATCCGCGCGGAGCCCGAGCTCTTCCTCGACTCCTTCAGCACCAACAAGCTCTACGACGTCGCCTGGCTGCGCGACAACGTGCTGCGCTTTCCCGAGGACATCCACTACGAGGACCACGTCTTCGCCACCGAGCTGTACGCGCTGGCCCGCCGGTTCGCGATCGTGCCGTGGGTGGTCTACCACTGGCACCGGGCGAGCTCGAACGAGTCGATCTCCCTGAGCATCGACGAGATGGACAACGTGCGGCAGCGGGTGATCGCGGCGCGGCTGAGCGACGACATCCTGCGCGGCTACGGCGCGCAGGACCTGGTGCCGCACCGGCAGTACCGGTTCCTGCGACAGGACCTGCGGGTCTACCTCAACCCGCTGCCCGCGCGCGACCTGGTGTGGGTCAAGGAGTTCGCCTCGGTCGTGCGGCCGTACCTGGAGGAGATCCCCGGCGCGGTGTTCGACCGGATCGAGCCGATGGACCGGGTCTGCTGCCGGCTCATCCTGGACGACCGGATCGAGGACCTGCGCGTGGCGGCCGGCTCGCTGACCGGCCCCCGGGCCGCGCCGCGGGCGGCCGTGCAGGTGGACGGGCGCACGTACTGGGGAACCACGGCCGCGCCCGGGCTGGACATCACCGCGCTGCGCCTGGCCGAGCTGCCCTACACCGACTCCCGGCTGCGGCACGAGGTGACCGGCCTGGCCACGAACGGCGAGCGGGTGCGGATGACCGTGCGCACCTACGACCCGTTCGGCGTGCTGCCGGCCGAGTGGGACGCCTTCCTGGAGGCGGGCCGGGAACGGGTGCCGATCCGGCCGGTCCCCTCGGGCGACGGCGGCTACGTCAGCGAGGTCGTCTTCGCGCCCTGCGGCAGGAGCGACCCGCGCATCGGCTTCCGGCGCCGCTCCGACGGCCACGTCACCACCGACCGGCTGATCGTGGACCCCAACCTGGAGCCGATCGAGCTGCCCGCCTGCACGGTGAAGGCCGAGGGTTACGCCGCCTACCTGTGCGTGCGCACGCACTCGCGCACCCGCTCGGCGCTGCGGCGGGCGCGGCGGCTGCTGCTCAGGAAGCTCAACACGCCGCGCGCCAAGCTGCGCGCGTACAAGCTGCTGATCAGGGTGGTGCCGCGGCGCGACGACCTCGCCCTGTTCGAGTCGGACGTCGGCAAGGGCTACAACGGCAGCCCCCGCGCCATCTACGAGGAGGTGCGGCGGCGCGGCCTGCCGATCGAGGCGGTCTGGTCGGTCGCCAAGGGCCGCAAGAACTTCCCCGCCGACGTGCGGCTGGTCCGCCGGGGAAGCTGGCGCTACCTGTGGACGATGGCCCGCGCCGGGATCTGGGTGGACAGCCACGGCTTCCCGCTGGACTACCCCAAGCCGCCCGGCACCCGCTACCTGCAGACCTGGCACGGGCAGGGCATCAAGTCGATCGGCTTCGACGCGCCCGACCTGCGCGGCGACTTCGACCGGCCGCGCGAGCAGTGGCGGGCCGCCGTCGCCCGGTGGGACGCGCTGGTCTCGCCGAGCGCCGAGTTCTCGCGGGTGTTCCTGCCCTCCAACGGCTACGACGGCAAGGTCTACCGGTGCGGCACCCCGCGCTGCGACGCGCTGGTGCGGGCGGAGGCGGCCGGCGACGTGCGGGCCCGGCTGGAGATCCCGCCGGGGCGCAAGGTCCTGCTCTACGCGCCCACCTACCGCGACCGGGACAGGACGAGCGGCCGTTCGGTACGCGCCGACCTGGACCTCATGGCCGCGGAGCTGGCCGGCGAGTGGGTGGTGGTGCTGCGCACGCATCCGGTCGAGAAGTACGACCCGCCCGAGCGGCTCAGGCACTTCGTGCGGCCGGCCGCGTCCTATCCGGAGATCAACGACCTGATGCTGGCCTCCGACGCGCTGCTGACCGACTACTCGTCCGTGATGTGCGACTACGCGCTGACCGGCCGGCCGATGGTGTTCCTCATCGACGACTGGGACGACTACCGGCTCTCCGAGCGCGGCGTCTACCACGACCTGCCCGCCATCGCCCCTGGCCCGTGCGTGACGACCACGGCGGAGCTGGTGGACGTGCTGCGGAACCTGCCCGAGGTGCACGCCGCCTTCGCCGCCAAGTACGCCGCCTTCCGCGCCCTGTGGTGCGCCGACGAGCACGGCGACGCCTCCGCCCGCATCGTGGACGACTTCTTCGAAGGGCGCGCGCGATGACCGTCGTCTTCGCCTGCCTGGACGCCGACACGCTCGGCGGCGTCCAGCGGGTCACCCACACCCTGGCCCAGGGCCTGGCCGAACGCGGCCACGAGGTGCACGTCGTCGGCCTGCACCGCGCCGCCGCGCCCTTCCGCTACGTGGACCGGCCGCTCTACCGGCAGCACGTCGTGGGCGGCCCGCTCGGCGAGCAGGGCCCGCTGGCCAGGCGGCTGGCCGACCGCAGGGTGAAGGAGCTGCTGCGCGGCGTGCGCCCCGGGTACGCGGTGCTGACGTCGCCGTCGGTGGTGACCAGGCTGTCAGGGCTGCTGCCCGCCGGGTTCCGCTCGATCGGCCAGTACCACGGCTCCTACGACCACGCCCGCGACTGCTGGCACCTGGCCTCGATCAAGAAGCACTACCCCGACCTCGACCAGGCGCTCTTCCTCAGCGACGACGACGCCTGGGCCTTCTCCGAGCACGCCCTGCTGCCCAACGCCTGGACGCTGCCCAACCCGCTGGGCGCCTGGCCGCGGGAGACGTCGGCGCTGGACGTGCCGCGGGTGCTGGGCGTGGGGCGGCTGGAGGGCGTCAAGCGGTTCGACCGGCTGATCAGCGCGTTCGCCCGCGCCGAGCCGCCGCCGTCCTGGGAGCTGCATCTGATCGGCGACGGCGCGGAACGCGAGCGGCTGCGGGCGCACGCGGCCCGGGAGGGCGTCGCGGACCGGGTGGTCTTCCGCGGCCTGGTGCCCGCTCACCGGATGCGGGAGGAGTACCTGAACGCCTCGCTGGTGGCGCTGACCAGCGAGCACGAGGGCCTGCCGGTCGTGCTGCTGGAGGCGTGCGCCCACGGGGTGCCGTCGGTGGCCTTCGACGTGTCGGGCGGCGTGCGCTCGGCGGGCCCGGTACGGGTGCCGCCGGGGGACGTGGACGCGTTCGCCGCCGAGCTGGCCGCGCTGATGGGATCGGCGCCGGAGCGGCGGCGGCTGGGGGCCGCCGCCCGGGCACGGGCCGAGGCGTTCCGCCTCGACCACGTGCTGGACCGCTGGGAGCGGCTGTTCGCGCACATCCAGCGCTAGACGGTCACCTCGGGACGCTGCTGCGGGATGCCGGCCAGCGTCTTCTGCGTGGAGGTGAGCAGCGCGCCGACCGGGCTGGGCTCGCGCAGCCGGTTGAAGCGGTCGCGCATGGCCTTGCGCGACCGGCTGGCCTTGCGCTTCTGCATGGTCTTCTGGCAGGCCGTCAGGTGCTCCTTGGCCGGCCTGGGCGCGCCGGTCAGCTCGTAGCCGTTGGCCTGGAGGCGCTCGCCGAGGACCTGCTCGCAGAGCGCGATCTCCCAGTCGTCCAGGCGGTTGGCCCAGCTCCCGACCCGGCTGCGGGTGACCTCGCGGTGGGTGTTGCTGTGCCAGACCTTGTGCTGCGGGACGGCCTGGACGGCGGCCTCGCGGGGGGAGATCATCGACGGCGCGAAGTCCTCCTCCAGGAAGTGGCAGAGCTTCTTCATCTCGGTCATCGGGTCGTCGGTGAGGTCTTCGTAGCGCAGCTCGTAGTAGGTGTCGTCGGGCAGCGTGCGCCGCAGCCGCTCGCCGGCGTCGATGGCCTCGGCCCAGGTGGAGATCGCGTGGAAGGAGTCCAGCGTGTACCAGGGCATCTCCTTCAGCGAGGCCACGCAGTCGCGGCCGTCCCTGATCAGGTGGATGAACTGGGCGTCGGGGAAGAGGCGCAGCAGCAGGTCGGTCTGCTTGACGTAGCTGGGCCTCTTGTCGCCCCAGCGGGCCTTGTCGAAGCGGTCGGCGTACATGCGGAAGGCGGTGCCGATGACCGAGCCGAGCGAGCCCGGCCCCTCCACGGCCTGCCGGATGAACTCGTCCTTGTCGATCTTGAGCTCGCGGAACTTCGTGCTGCGGTCGGTCGCGATCCACTGCGCCAGTGCCTTGCGCCGCTGGGGGACCCGCAGGTCGCCCCATGTGCGGCGCCGGTAATAAGCGGGAACGAGGAAGCGCGTCTCCGGCGGCACCGCCATGCGCGGGTGCGAGTGGAGCATGAGCTGGAGCATCGTGGTGCCGGACCGCGGGCATCCAATGACGAAGACTGGCCGGTCGGACATTTCGTACTAACCCCCGAAAACTTAGACGAGAACGTGCTCTCGGCTCTCCTGGGAGGGCACGCTGTGCCTGCGCGTGAAGAGCCACATCCGGTAGACAAGGAAGATCTCGTTGGCCAGGAGCAGGACGCCGGCGGCCATGGCGAGCGGGATCAGCGCCCACGCCCCCGCGAGCGGGGCCACCACGAAGACCGCGGCGTGGAACTCGATGCCGCTGATCAGGTGCGACCGCACCCGGTGCCTGGCCAGGAACCTGTTGAGGCGCCTGAAGAAGGAAGGCAGCCGCCGCCTGCGGCCGCCGGGGCGCGGACCGCGCTCCACGAGCAGGTGCAGGTCGAGGTCCGCGGGCGCACACTCCAGCGGGACGGTGTCCTCGCCGGGCAGCTCCGGCTCGCCCCGCTCCTCCCTGACCGCCTCGCGCACCCGCTTCATCTGCGGGGCGTTGACGTACCTGAACAGGTCGAGCACGGCCACCGCCGCGCCGAGCACCACGTAGCGGACATCGTCCGTCAGGACGTACTGCCCGTACGCCAGCCCCCCGGCGCACAGGACGACCCTGACCCGGTCCCCCACGTAGTCCAGCCAGAGGCCGAAGGGCGTCCCCGTGCCCTTGAGCCGGGCTATCTTGCCGTCCACGCAGTCGATGGTGAAGCTCAGGTAGAACATCAGGGCGCCGGCGACGAGCTGGTCCAGCGCGAAGCAGGCGGCTGACACCATGCCGAGGACCAGCGAGAACACCGTGAGCCCGTTGGGCGTGATCCGGGTGCGGTTGGCGACGGGAAGGGCGACCCGGCAGGCGACCGGATCCACGAAATACACGGTCCACCAGGAGTCTCTCCGCTTGCGTGTCTCGTAGACGTCATCCAGCGAATAGGTCCTCATGGATCCCAGCATGGCTACGGAACGCCGTCTGACGATTACTGTCTGGAACTACTGGGGCATGTCCATGCCGCTTCTTGACCAACCCTGCAGGGAAAACCGCCACGCACCGTGCGCGTCTCCGTCCCGGAACGAGCCCTTGAGCACCAGCCCGCGGGTCTCGGCCTTGACCAGGAGCCGCCAGGTCGGGCCGCCGCCTTCGAGCGCCCTGGGGTCGATGTCGGCCACCACGCCGTGGCGCCCGGTGCGCCGGACCTCCAGGGGCACCCGGCGGCGGCCGTCGCTCAGCCACACGTTGACCTTGCCCACCTTGCGCTCGACCCGGTGGATGGCCACCTCGCCGCGCAGGCGGTACGCGGCGCCCGTCCAGGAGCAGTCGTCCACCCTGGCGATCAGCTTGAGCTCGTCGCGGGCGTCGTAGACGTCGTCGGGGATGCCGAGCCGCCGTCGCCGCCGGAAGTAGGGGTAGTCGCCGTACCAGTTGACGGTGCGGAAGCCGCGGGGGCGCACGCGGGTGCCGTCCACGCGGCTGCGCCGGAAGTCGCGGACCGCGCGCAGCTCGTCGATCATGCCGCGCCGGACGAGGTGCAGCTCCAGGCGGCGCAGCGAGGGCGCGCCGGCCAGCGCGCGGGGACTCAGCTCGTCCAGCCAGGCGTCGGCCAGCCCCAGCAGCGGCACCAGGTCCTCGCCCGCCTCCCGCGCCGACTCCAGCGCCTGGAACAGGAAGACGATGTCCTTCTCCAGCACCAGGGCGTCGAACTCGGGCAGCAGCTCCGGCGCGCCGTCGTCCAGGAAGGCGCGCACGGCGCGGATGGCGGTCAGGCGCTCGTGCAGGTTGGGCAGCTGCGAGCGGCGTTGCGTGATCGAGGTCTCCCCCTCGTCGCGCCGGCGCCAGTGGTAGACGACGTCGTTCACCATGTCCACGCTGGTGGCCAGGACGTGGGCCTGCATGGCGACCGGCACGTCCTCGTAGATGCCGGCGGGGAAGCGCAGGCCGTGCCGCCGCCAGAAGTCGGCGCGGTAGACCTTGTTCCACACCGTACGGTCCCTGACCAGCACCTTCTTGTCGGTGATGTGGGTGCACAGCACGGGCCGCCGGAAGACGCGCTCGTGCAGGATCGACTCCTCCAGCACGCCGTCCACCATGCGCCTGACCGCGCCGCACGCCAGGTCGGAGCCGGTCTCCCCGAGCTTGGCGATCAGCACCTCGTACGCGTGCGGCGGCACGACGTCGTCGCTGTCGGCGAAGGCCAGGTAGGTGCCCCTGGCCCGCCTGACGCCCTCGTTCCGGGCCGGCCCCGGCCCCAGGTTCTGCTGCTCGATCAGCGTGAAGCGGGGATCTCGGGCCACGAAGTCGTCGGCCAGCCGCCGGCTGCCGTCGATCGAGCCGTCGTCGACCATGATGACCTCGAAGTCCTCCATGGTCTGGGCGGCCAGCGATTTCAGGCACTCCGTCAGGTACGGCTCCACGTTGTGGACCGGGACGACGACACTGAGCAGGGGGATCATGACGCTCCTTGGCTTTCGTGGAAGGCGGTCGAGGGCAGCATGCCGTGGCCGCCTCGCCTGTTCCGCGTTCGATGCCCGTCCCTGATGAGCTCTTTACCCGGCACCGAATCCGCTACGTTGTGCAATGAGTCGAGCACGAATGGTAGGGGGAGCGGTGCTGAGACGCGTCCGGGACGATGATCTGCCCGTTATGCGCCACTGGCGCAACCATCCGAAAGTGCGCGCCGCCAGCTTCACCGGCCACGAGATCTCCGAGGACGAGCACGCCCGCTGGTGGGCCGCCGTCCGCGCGGACGCGACCAGGCAGGTGCTGATCTACGACCACGCCGGAACCGGCGCGGGGGTCGTGACGTACTCGGAGCTCGGCGGCGACAGCGCCTACTGGGGCTTCTACCTCGACCTCGACGGCCTCGAACGGTCCGGCGCGGTGCTGAGGGCGTGGGTGGGCCTGGAGCGGGCCGCCATCGACCACGCGTTCGGCCCGCTCGGGCTGACGACCCTGCGCGGCGAGGTGCTGGCCGACAACGAGTCGGTACGGCGGCTGCACAGGCGCTTCGGGTTCGCCGAGGTCGCGACCTACCGGATGCCGGTCGACGGGGTGCCGCGCGAGGTCGTCGCCGTCCAGCTGACCAAGGAGGAGCAAGGATGATGTCCATCGGAGGGCGGACGATCGGGGCCGACCGGCCGCCGTTCGTGATCGCCGAGATGTCCGGCAACCACAACGGCAGCCTGGAGCGGGCCCTCGCCATCGTCGACGCGGCGGCGGCCGGCGGGGCGCACGCGCTGAAGCTGCAGACCTACCGGCCCGACACGATCACCGTCGACGCCGACGGCCCCGCCTTCCGCGTGGGCGACGGGCACGCGCTGTGGGGCGGCGAGAACCTCTACCGGCTGTACGAACGCGCCCACACCCCCTGGGAGTGGCACGAGCCGATCTTCGAGCGGGCCCGCGAGCACGGCCTGCTGGCCTTCTCCGCGCCCTTCGACCCCACGGCCGTGGAGCTGCTGGAGAAGCTCGACACGCCGGCGTACAAGATCGCGTCGTCGGAGATCGTCGACCTGCCGCTGATCAGGCTGGCCGCCTCCACCGGCAAGCCGCTGGTCATCTCCACCGGCATGGCCACGGCGGGCGAGATCGAGGCGGCGGTGACGGCGGCCCGCGAGGCGGGCTGCACGCAGCTCGCCGTGCTGTCCTGCACCGCCTCCTACCCCGCCTCCCCCGCCGAGAGCAACCTGCGCTCGCTGCCGCTGCTGGCCGCCCTCACCGGCGCCGAGGTCGGCGTCTCCGACCACACTCCCGGCATCGGGGCCGCCCTGGCGGCGGTCGCGCTGGGCGCGTGCCTGATCGAGAAGCACGTGACGTTGTCGCGGGCCGACGGCGGCGTCGACGCGGCCTTCTCGCTGGAGCCGCCCGAGCTGGCGGCGCTGGTGGAGGAGAGCGAGCGCGCGTGGCAGTCGCTGGGCCGGCCGGTGCTCGGGCCGCGCGAGTCCGAGCGCGAGGGCCTGCGTTTCCGCCGCTCGCTCCACGTGGTGCGCGACGTTCGCGCGGGCGAGGCGGTGACCAGGGAGAACGTCCGGTCGATCCGCCCCGCCGGCGGCCTGCCCCCCGACGCCATCGACGAGGTGACCGGCCGCCGCTTCACCCGCGACGCGCCCCTCGGCACGCCGCTGACCTGGGACCTCATCTGACCCACAGGTCGAGGAAGGCGTCGGCGACGCGTTCCCTGCCCTTGCCGTCGACCAGCCCGCCGCCCCGCCTGCCGTGCTCCTCCCGCAGCGCGGGGTCGGCGAGCAGCCGGGCGAGCACGCCGACGGCCTCGGCGTCGGCCGCCCGGCCCAGCCCGGCGGCCACCCCCCGGCCCACCAGCGCCCGGTAGCCGGCGAGCTGGTTGTCGGCCACCCAGCTCAGCGCCGTGGGCACGCCGAGGTGCAGCAGCTCCCAGATGGCCGACCCGGCGGCGGTGACCACGAGGTCGGCGGCCGCCATCAGCTCGGGCAGGCGGTCGGTGGGCGGGATGACGGTGATGCCCTCGCCCGCCTCGAACGGCTCCGGGCTGACCAGCGTGGCCTGGAACGGCACGCCCGTGCAGGCCAGCGCCTCCGCCCAGGCGGGGGCCACGCCCGCGCTGTCGGTGCCGCCGAAGAAGCACAACACCCGCGGCACCGGCCCCGGCTGCCGCACCCTGCGCCGCCCCCGGACGCTGTCGCGCAGCAGCGCGTACCGGGTGCCGGCGAGCCGCCAGGAGTCGCGCGGCAGCGGGAAGGGCCGGTCCTCGGCGCCCAGGTTCTGGTCGAGGTAGAGGTCGGCCTCCTGGCCCAGCGGGTCGCCGTCGACGATCGCCAGCACCGGGAAGCCCGCCGCCCGCAGCGCCCCGCCGGTGCCCTCGGGCAGCTCGTAGGAGTCCAGCACCACGGCGTCGAGCCGCAGCTCGCACGCCAGCGCGGCGAGCCGGTCGGGCCGCCCGGGGGCCGCCACCAGCGGCAGGCCACGGCTCCTGAGCTGGTCCATGGCCCATTCCGAACCGGAGACCGCGCCGAGGAAGACCACCTCGACGCCCCGCGCGCACAGCTCCTCGGCCAGCGCCACGCACCGCACCAGATGTCCGGCCCCGCTCCCCGCCGCGGCGTCGCAGCGCACGCCCACCCGCCCGCTCATGCGTCCTGCAGCTCCTTCTGGCGCACGTGGGCGTTGAGCTCGCAGACCTCGGGCCGGGCCCGCAGCCAGCTCACCAGCGTGCGCACCGGGACGCAGGCGTCGCCCAGCTCCTCCACCACGCGGGCGATGAGCCGCCAGTCGTCCTCGGTGTCGAGGGTGACCCGCAGGTCGTCGGCCGCGGGCTGGTGGGCGAGGCCGAGCAGCCGCGACTCGCCCGGGTGCGCGTAGACGTGAGAGGTCACGTGGGTGCGGTGGAAACCGGTGGCCTCGGCGTCGGCGCGCTCCAGGGCCGCCCGGCCGACGATCTCCACGTCGAGCCCGCGCGGCAGCGTCCTGGCCAGGCTCGTGCTGAGGTAGTCGAGGCCCGGGACCGCGCGGAAGACCAGCGCCGCCTCCCTGATCACGACGGGGTCGAGCAGCGGGCAGTCGGCCGTGAACCGCATCACCGCCTCCGCCTCGCGGCCGGCCAGCGCCTGCACGAACCGGGTGAGCACGTCGTCGACGGGCCCGCGATGGCAGGCCACGCCGAGCCGGTCGCACTCGGCCGCCACCGCGTCGTCGGCGGCCTGCGTCGTCGTGGCCACCACGAGGTCGTCGAGCGCCCGCGACTCGCGCGCGGCGCGCACGACCCAGCCCAGGACGGACCGCCCCCCGAGGTCGCGCAGCACCTTCCCGGGCAGCCGAGTGGAGCCCATCCGAGCCTGGATGATTCCGACAATACGCATCAAAACCACATTCCCCCGTGTGACCATACGTGGTTGATCGATCGCGCTATGCTACCGGCCTGCTCCAACGACCACAGTTCGTCAGCGCGATTTTCAGGGGGCCGCGTGAGCATTCTCAGTGGATCGTCCATTCTGATCACCGGAGGCACGGGGTCGTTCGGGAAGGCGTTCATCCGCCACGCGCTCGACTCGCTCGGGGTGCGCCGCCTGGTGGTCTTCTCCCGCGACGAGCTCAAGCAGTACGAGCTCAAGCAGCTCTTCCGCGACGACGACCGGCTGCGCTGGTTCATCGGCGACGTCCGCGACCGCGACCGCCTCACCCGCGCCATGCACGGCGTCGACCACGTCGTCCACGCCGCCGCGCTCAAGCAGGTCGACACCGCCGAGTACAACCCGTTCGAGTACGTCCGCACCAACGTCGCCGGGTCCCAGAACGTGGTCGAGGCGGCCATCGACTGCGGCGTGCGCAGGGTCGTCGCCCTGTCCACCGACAAGGCGTCCAGCCCGATCAACCTCTACGGCGCCACCAAGCTGGTCGCCGACAAGCTGTTCGTCTCGGCCAACCACTACGCCGCCGCCCACGAGACCCGCTTCGCCGTCGTCCGCTACGGCAACGTCGTGGGCAGCAGGGGCTCGGTGGTGCCGTTCTTCCTGCGCCTGGCCGAGCAGGGTGGCAGCCTGCCGATCACCGACAAGCGCATGACCCGGTTCTGGATCACCCTCGACCAGGCCGTGCGGTTCGTGGTCGACTCCTTCGACCTCATGCAGGGCGGCGAGCTCTACGTGCCGCGCATCCCCAGCATGCGCATCACCGACCTGGCCGAGGCGCTGGCCCCCGACAGCCCGGTCTACGAGATCGGCATCAGGCCGGGCGAGAAGCTGCACGAGGAGATGATCGGCCCCGACGACGGCCGCCGCACCCTCCGCCTGGCCGACCGCTACGTCGTCCAGCCCACGATCGCGACCTGGGGCTACCAGGCGCCGCAGACCGGCGAGCTGCTGCCCGAGGGCTTCTCCTACCGTTCCGACACCAACGACCGGTGGTTGTCCGTGCGCGACCTGCGTGACATGGTGGCCGGCTGATGCTGCCCTACGGACGGCAGTCCATCATCGAGTCCGACATCGAGGCGGTGGCTGAGGTGCTGCGCGGCGACTGGCTGACCACGGGCCCCGCGGTCCGGCTGTTCGAGGACGAGCTGGCCCGCTGGACCGGCGGCGTGCCCTGCGTGTCGGTCACGTCCGGCACGGCCGCGCTGCACGTCGCCTACGTGGCGGCCGGCGTCGGCCAGGGCGACGAGGTGATCACCTCGCCGCTCACGTTCGTCGCCACGGCGGCCACGGCCGTGCTGCGCGGCGCGCGGGTGGCCTTCGCCGACGTCCAGCCCGACACCGGCAACATCGACCCCGACTCGGTCGCCGCGCTGGTCACCCACCGCACGAAGGCCGTCACCGGCGTCGACTACGCGGGCCATCCCGCCGACTACGACGAGCTGCGCACGGTCGCCGAGCGGGCCGGCGCGGTGCTGGTGGCCGACGCGGCCCATTCGATCGGCGCGTCGTACAAGGACCGGCCGGTGGGGTCGGTGGCCGACCTGACGACGTTCTCGTTCTTCCCGACCAAGACCGTCACGACCGCCGAGGGCGGCGCGGTGGCGGTGGCCGACCCCGGCCGTCTCGACCGGGCCGCCCGGTTCCGCGACCACGGCCTGGTCCGCGACCCGGCCGGGCAGCGCGACCCCGGCCACGGCGGCTGGCACCAGGAGGTGCACGAGTTCGGCCTCAACTACCGGCTGCCCGACGTGCTCTGCGCGCTTGGCGTCAGCCAGCTGCGCCGCCTCGAACGGTTCCGCGCCCGCCGCTCCGAGCTGGTCGCCCGGTACGACACGCTGCTGCGCGACGTGCCCGGCCTCACGCTGCCCGGCCGGCGGGCCTACGTCACGCCGAGCTGGCACCTCTACCCCGTCCGGGTGCGCGACGGCCGCCGCCGGGAGGTCTACGACCGCATGCGGGCCGCCGGCATCGGCGTGCAGGTCAACTACATCCCGGCGTACTGGCACCCGGTGTTCGAGGACCTCGGCTACCGGCGTGGGCTGTGCCCGCGCGCGGAGGCGTACTACGCCGAGGAGCTGTCGCTGCCGCTGTTCGCCGACCTGACCGACGGCGAGCAGGACCTCGTCGTCGAGACCCTCACCTCGATCCTCGCCGGATGAGCCCGGCGCTCAGCGTTCGGCCAGCAGCAGGCAGCCGTCCTCGCTGCGGTCGATGAGGAAGCGCCGGTCGTCCACGGTGGCGACCTGGCGCCCGGCCCGCCGCACGAGCGGGCGGATGGGCCGGCCCTGGTCGATGACCACCTCCCACCACGACTCGCGGCCGACGCTCTCGTCGATGCCGGCCAGCGGCACCCGCGCCGAGAAGTCCTGGCCGGCCAGCGCGACGGGGAAGTACATCTCCTCGCCGTCGCTCTTGCGCCGCAGCCGCACCACCGGCTCGCCGTCGCCGAGGTCGTTGATCCGGCCCGAGAACACCAGGTCGCCGTCGTCCACGCGGCACTCGCCGATGAGCGCCTGGGCGTTGCGCAGCCGCAGCCCCCACCCGCCCTTGGAACCGCGCGCCGGCACCAGCCACACGCCCGACCTGCGGCGCGGCGCGGGCACCTGCGGCGGCAGCCAGCGCGGGCCGGCCACCCTGGCGTCGAGCCTCAGCCCGTGGCCCCGCAGCTGCACGCGCAGGTCCCAGTGCCCGCGACGGGCGAGCTGGACGGGCGTGAACACCGCGGGATCGACCGCGAACGCGAACGGGAAGGCGTGCTCGGGCGCCTCGACGCCCTCCTCCAGCTCGACGGTCTCCCAGACCGGGGCGCTCTCCTCGTCCGACAGGCGGATGACCTCGCCGGTCGCGCGCTCGGCCAGCCAGGCGCGCAGGCGCACACGGCGCAGCGCGCCGGCGTCGAAGCGGCCCAGCGCGGCCCGGCCCGCCCCGGTCAGCACGCCGTCGCGCCACTCCAGCGACACCAGGCGGGCGGTCAGGGCCAGCTCCTCGGAGACCTCCGACAGGTGCGCCGGGATCGCCGGGTGGCGGCCGAACCAGCGCCTGCGCAGCAGGCCCGCCGGTCTGACGCGGGGTTGCAGCCGGCCCTCGCGGGCCTGCTCGTGCACCCCGGCCAGCTCCTGCAGCCGCCGCCGGTGCAGCAGGTGCACCTGGATCCGGTGCTCGAACGGGACGCTCAGCCAGGACTCGCGGGACACGCCGTCGAGGTAGCGGACCATCAGGTCGAGCAGCTCGGGCCGCATCCCCGTCGTGGCGGCCGCCTCGACCGCCACCGTCATGTCGATGTCGAGCGTGTCGCGGTCGAAGTCGGGCTTGAGCCCGGGCGCGTCGCGGGCCAGCAGGTCGGCGGTCTGCAGCACCGACAACATCCGGTCGCGCAGGTTGCCCGGCTCCAGGCGGCGCTGGGTGATCGAGGAGCCGGGCTCGTCGCGCTGCCGCCAGTGGTAGACGACCTTGGACAGCACGTCCACCGACCGGGCGCCCACGTGGGCGGCCATGGCGACGGGCTGGTCCTCGTACATGCGCTCGGGGAAGCTCAGGCCCAGCCGGTCCCAGAAGGACCGGCGGTAGACCTTGTTCCACAACATGCGGTCGCGGATCAGCAGCGGGTGGCGGGTGATGTGGGTACGCCGCATCGGCGTCGCGAACGCCTCCCGATGGGCCCAGGAGGGGATGAGCAGGTTGCGGTAGAGCCGCATGACGTTCCCGCAGGCCAGGTCGGAGCCCGTGGACTCCAGCGAGGACACCAGCCGCTTGAACGCCTCCCGCGGCACGGTGTCGTCGCCGTCGACGAAGGCCAGGTAGCGGCCGGTGGCCTGGGTAAGGCCGACGTTGCGGGCCTTTCCGACGCCCTGGTTGGGCTGCCTGATGAGACGGATCCGGGGATCGGCCGCCTGCCTGGACTCGACCTCGGCGCACCCGTCGTCGCGGCTGCCGTCGTCGACGCAGATGACCTCCAGGTCGGACATCGTCTGGCCGGAGATGGAGTCCAGGCAGGGGCCGATGTACTTCTCGACGTTGTGGAACGGGACGATCACCGAAAGAACCGGCACATGCACTCCTCAGCGTTGTCGTCGGCTCGTCAGCCGGACAGCAGTCGGAAGACCCGGCGGGCGACCTTGCGCGGGCGGGCCAGACGGCGGGAGAGGCGGTACCCGAGCGTGCGCCGGTAGGCGGCGGTCTTGCGCTGGGTCCTTCTCAGCTTGGACCTGGCCCGCACCAGCTCGCGCTCGCGGTAGGAGAGCTTGGTCTCCAGCCGGGAGATCCTGGCCAGGGCGGCGGTGAGCTGGTCGGCCAGGCGGTCGCGGGCGCCGAGCAGGTCACGGTAGGTGGGCGGGTCGGCGTGCTCGGCCGGGTGGCCCAGCTCGGCGTCGAACTTGCGGGCCAGGTCGAGGTCGCCCTGGTCGCACGGACGTCCGGCCATGCCGCAGAGGGTCAGCGTGAGCTGGTCGGCCTCCAGCGGCCACGGCCACGGGTGGTGGTGGCCCGCGGCGAGCAGCCGTACGGCGAACCGCCACAGGACCCGGCACAGCACCACGCGCGGCTCGGGCGGCACGGCCGGCGCGGCGGTCTGGACGATGGCGGCGAACCGCTCGCCGTCGTGGACCAGGCCGTCGGCGGTCACGCACGGGCCGCCGTCGGTCTCCAGCCAGTCGGCCAGCGCCGACAGCAGCTCGCGCACGGCCCTGGTGTCCTCGCGGGCGCACGCCTCGACCAGGATCTCCTCGACCACCCGGCCGGCCGGGACCGGACGCTCGGCGCCGTCGGGCAACCGCCGCATGCCGCCCCTGGTCAGCTCGTGGACGACGGCCCCCTCCTCGAACAGGCCGAGCGGCAGCTCGACCGCGCCCTCCGCCGCTTCCGCGCCTGGCGTGTGCGGGGGCGACGGCGGCCGGGTGGCGACGGCGAGCCACAGCGGGGCCAGCTCCTCCCCCAGCCGGTGGCGGAACACCAGCCGGGTCAGCCGCAGCGGGTCGGCCACCAGCAGGCGGTCGCCGCCCTTGGCGCTCAGCGGGAACGTGATCGCCTCCGGCAGGTCGAAGGCGAGCGCCTCGCGCGCCAGCAACGCCCGGGGGGCCTGCCGCCCCGGATAGGCCGCGTAGCAGCGCTCGACGCTCAGCCCCGCCCCCTCAAGGGCGCCGTCGAGCGCGCCGGGCCCGCTCGGGTGGCTGGGGTCGAACCCGTGCGGGGCCCACTGGTCGTCGCCGCCCTCCCGGTCGGCGGGCCTGGCCTCGATGAACCGGTCGACGCCCAGGTCGTTGCGCACGCCCAGCACCAGCCGCCCGCCGGGCGCGACGAGGGCCGACAGCGCGTGCAGCGACTCGATCCACGCCGCCGCCGGCGCCTCGGCCGAGTGCGTGCGCAGCAGCCCGTCGAGCGCCAGCACCAGGTCGTACGGCTCGGCCGCGTCGAACAGGTCGAGCCGCCCGCAGTGGACGGCGAGCCGCGGATGGCGTTCGCCGAGTGCGCAGGCGTCGGGGTAGGAGCGCAGCAGCACGGCCGTCTCGCCGGCCCGGTCCACCACGTCGTCGACCAGCACCTGCGGGTGCGGCCCGACCAGCAGCACCCGGCCGGTCGCCGGGATCACGCGGCTGACCAGCTCCAGGGCCGCGCCGCGCCAGTCGGTGACGCCGGCCACGTTGGACAGGTCCGACCACAGCAGCATCTCGCCGCCGATCAGGCGCACGTTCGCGGGCGCCTCGCTCACGCGCTCGCTCATGACGTCACCCCGTGGAGCGCACCCGGCCGCCCGGAGGCGGTCGCCCTCAACCAGGGCCCGGGACGTCCGGCTCCCGGCGCGCCTCCGCCCGGCGGCGCTCCCCCGGGCACCCGCTTCCATCCGAACATTCGCCGTAGCTCCTCCGGTGTCGCCTGATGTTCGAATCCCAGCTCCTGCCGCGCCACCTCGGCGGCCAGCTCGGGATCGACGTGCGTGCCGTGCAGCTCGGGCCAGAGCCGCATGCGGCGCGCCGTGCCGCCGTACTCGGGGCGCTCGTCCTCGTACTGCATCGGGTCTCCGTAGACGGCGACCTCGCAGCCGACGGAGGCGCCGTAGAACAGCGCGCTGCCGAGCCGGTTGGAGGCCACCCTGCGGTGGCGCCGCAACTGGATCAGCTGCCGGCGCAGGAAGTCGCGCCCCTTGCTCTCCCACCGGGAGCCGCGCTCGCCGTGACAGATGACCTTGAATCCCCTCGATTCGTACGCCCGCCGAATGTCCGGATTCGCATATTCCAGCCAGTAAAGACAGACAGTTACCGGTTCGGTCTCGACATTTCGGATTTCGTCGGCGAGGAGGGCATGATCCCCGGTCACGGACGACTTCTCCCACCCATGAAAGGGATACCAGATCGTACCCTTGCGTTCGGAGACCACGCCGAGCTCAGGCTCCAGGTGAAGCAGGTAGATCCAGGGCGCGCCGATGAGGTAGTGGCCGCGTCTGCCCATCGACCAGCCCCGGCGACGAAGCACGTCAGACCAGACGAAACGGGGATATCCGGGGCTGCACCAATGGTCGTTCGGGGGAAATCCGTGGAGATAGTTCCATCCGTGTTGAAGGAAGCCCTGAATTCGCTTCGGCGTCTCGTCCGGCAGCTCGCAGTACCTGCCCAGAATGCGCGAGTGCCCGTACCAGTGATTGGATTCGTCCATCATTCCCCCTGTAGCGGTTGGCGCGCCCCTTGGGACATTCCCAGCCCCGAACGACGGCCACGCGCCGTTATACGCTTCCATTACTCACGTCGGGGGTTTGGTTTCTCCTGCCACCGCAATCCCCGCTACACTGCGTCGTGGCTTGAGGACAGAGAGTGAGACATCATGAGTCATCTCGACCGCCTGCGGGCCGTCTTCCGCACGGCGCTCAACCTGCCGGCCGACGCACACGTCGACGGTCTCGAATACCGCGGCATCCCCCAGTGGGACTCCCTGGCCCACATGGCGTTGATCGCGGCGATGGAGGACGAGTTCTCCATCATGATCGACACCGACGACATGATCGACATGAGCTCGTTCGCCAAGGCGGGCGAGCTGCTGGAGAAGCATGGCATCGGCGCAGCCGCGGTCTGAGGCCCGCGTCGCCCTGGTCACGGGGTCGACGAGGGGCATCGGCCGGGCCATCGCCACCACCCTGGCCGCCACCGGCCACACCGTCGTCCTGCACGGCCGCGACGCCGAGCGCGCCGAGAAGGCCGCCGCCGAGGTGGCCGCGGCGACCGGCGGCCGCACATGGTCCGTCCACGGCGACGTCGCCGACCGGGCCGTGGTCGCCGGCCACATGCGCGAGATCGGCCGGCGCCACGAGCGGCTCGACGCCCTGGTGGTCAACGCCGGCGTCTACGCCTCCGGCCCGCTGGCCATGACCCGCGCCGAGACCCTCGACGAGCTCTACCGCACCAACGCCCTGGCCCCGGCCCACACGCTGCAGCTGGCGTTCCGGCTGCTGCTGCGCGGGCAGGGCCCCGCCGTCGTGCTGGTCTCCTCGCTCATGGGCCGGGCGGGCGGCGCCAACCAGGCGGCCTACTCCGCGACCAAGGCGTCCGTCATCGGCCTCACCCTGGCCGCGGCCAGGGAGATGGGCCCGGCCGGCATCAGGGTCAACGCCGTGGCCCCCGGCTACGTCGAGACCGACATGCTGAAGACGCTGCGGCCCGACGACCGCGAGACGGCGATCTCGGCGACCCCGTTGCGGCGCATCGGCCGGCCCGACGACGTCGCCCAGGCGGTGGCGTTCCTGCTCTCGCCCGCCGCGTCGTACATCACCGGCCAGGTGCTCGGGGTCGACGGCGGGCTGGTGCCGTGATGTTCCCATCCCGGCAGGCCGGGCTCGTCGTCGCCGGCGAGCAGGAGGGGCTGGCCGGCGACGAGCTGGCCCGGCGCGTCGCCCGCGTGGCCGAGGCCCTGTCCCGGCTGCGCCCTGGGCCGCTGTTCTGCGGCATGCGCAACAACCTGGCGTCCGTGCTGCGCTATCTCGCCGCCTGGCAGACCGGCAGGCCGATCGCGCTGCTCGACCCCGACCTGTCGGCCGCGGCCCTGGCCGACCTGGTGGGCCGGTTCCGGCCCGCGGCGCTGGTGGGGTTCACCCACGCGCCCGACGGGCCGCCGGGCGCCCGCGGCCAGGCCCCCGACCCGCATCCCGACCTGGCCGTGCTCCTGGCCACCTCGGGCTCGACGGGCAACCCCAAGCTGGTGCGGCTGTCCCGGGAGGCGGTCGCGGCCAACGCCGCCGCCATCGCCTCGGCGCTGTCGATCATGCCCGGCGAGATCGCGCCCACCAGCCTGCCGCTGCACTACAGCTACGGCCTGTCGGTGCTCAACAGCCACCTGCACGCGGGGGCGACGGTCGTCCTGACCGAGGCGGGGCTGCTCGAACGGTCCTTCTGGACACACCTCGACGAGCACAAGTGCACCTCGCTCGCGGCCGTCCCCTACCAGTACGAGATGCTGCGCAGGCTCCGCTTCGACCGCGCCGAGCATCCCACGATCCGCACGCTCACCCAGGCCGGCGGCCGGCTCAGCCCCGAGCTGGTGTCCCTGTTCGCCGCCCAGGCCGACCGCTTCTTCGTCATGTACGGGCAGACGGAGGCCACGGCCCGCATCGCCGTCCTGCCGCCCGACCGGCTCGCCGACAAGCCGGGCTCGGCCGGGCAGGCCGTCCCCGGCGGGCGGCTGACGATCGACGGCGGCGAGGTCGTCTACCAGGGGCCCAACGTGATGATGGGCTACGCCGAGACCGCCGCCGACCTGGCCAGGCCCGACGACCTGGGCGGGGTGCTGCGCACCGGCGACCTCGGCCGGCTCGACGACGAGGGCTTCCTCTACGTCACCGGCCGGCTCAGGCGCATCGCCAAGATCTTCGGCGTACGGATCAACCTCGACGACGTCGAGCAGCTGCTGCGCGACACCGTGCCGGTCGCGGCGACCAGCGGCGACGACCGGGTCACGGTGTGGGCCGAAGGGCTCGACGCGGCCGGGTGCCGCAACCTGGCCCGTCGGCTGGGCGCCGAGCTGCGGCTCCACTGGAGCGGCTTCGACGTGCGCGCCGTCGAACGGCTGCCGCTGCTGGCCACCGGCAAGATCGACTACCGGGCGCTGGAGTCGGCCGCGGAGGCCGGGCGGTGAGCGTGTTCACGCTCGACGCGGCCGCGCGGGAGGAGGTGCTGGCCGGGGAGCTGGCGGCGCTGACCGAGCGGCACCGGCGGGCGTGCCCGCCCTACCGGCGGATCCTCGACGCGATCGGCGCCCGTCCGCCCTACGAGCGGGTGGCCGACCTGCCGTGGCTGCCGGTGCGGCTGTTCAAGACCCACGAGCTGCGCAGCGTCCCGGCCGAGGCGGTGTTCCGGGTCCTGACCTCCAGCGGCACGACCGGGCAGCGGCCGAGCCGGGTCTACCTCGACCGGGAGGCGGCCGCCGCGCAGCCGCGCATGCTGGCCGCGACCCTGCGGGCGGTGCTGGGCGAGCGGCGGCTGCCGATGCTGATCGTCGACGGCCGCTCGGTCGTCCGCGGCCCGGCCCTGAGCGCCCGGGGGGCCGGGGTGCTCGGGATGATGAACTTCGGCAGAGACCACACCTTCGTCCTCGACGAGCAGGGCGAGGTCGACGCGGCGGCCGTCGGGGCGTTCCTGGCCCGCCACGGCGGCGAGCCGTTCCTGGTCTTCGGGTTCACGTTCATGGTCTGGCTCCACCTGCTCGGCCTGGGGGCCGATCTGTCCCAGGGCGTGCTGATCCATTCGGGCGGCTGGAAGCGGCTGGCCGAGCAGGCGGTCGACAACGACGCCTTCCGCCGGCGGCTGGCGTCCGAGTGCGGGCTGACCAGGGTCCACAACTTCTACGGCATGGTCGAGCAGATCGGCACGGTCTTCCTGGAGGGCCCCGACGGCGACGGGCTCTACTGCCCCGACTTCGCCGACGTCGTCATCCGCGACCCCGGCACCTGGCGGGAGGTCCCGCCCGGCGAGCCGGGGCTGATCGAGGTGGTCAGCACCCTGCCCACCTCCTATCCCGGCCACGCGCTGCTGACCGAAGACCTCGGCATGGTGCACGGCGTCGACGACGGCCACTGGCCGGGCAAGCGGTTCACCGTGCTGGGCAGGTTGCCGCGGGCCGAGGCGCGCGGCTGCAGCGACACGTTCGGGCAGGGCGGCTGATGACCGATCGATCGATCACCACCCGGATCCCGCGAGTGGGCGACGCGGGCGGGGTCGAGGTGCGTTTTCCGCCCGGCGGCTCGCCCGTCCCCGTCGAGGAGCTGGTCGCGCAGGTGCGGCAGGGTGAGCCCCTTGAGGTGGGCGACGAGCGGATGCGCGCGTTCCTGGCGGCGTTCGGCAAGCGGCTGCTGCGGCCCGCGCTGGCCCGTCGCCATCCCGAGCTGGGCTCGCTGGGGTTCTTCCTGCGGCCCAGCGAGCTGGCCCGCACCCTCGAAGAGCTGCGCACCCCGCACGTACGCGTGCCGCGCGGCCTGGTCTTCCACCTCCCGCCGGCCAACGTCGACACGGTCTTCGTCTACTCCTGGGCCCTGTCGGCCCTGATGGGCAACCGCAACGTCGTCCGCCTGTCGCCGCGGGCGGGGGCGGTCGCCGCGGTCGTCCTCGACACGCTCCGGGAGGCGCTGGCCGACGCCGATCCGGTGGTGACGGCCACGCAGCGCATCGTCTCCTACGACCGGCGTGCCGAGGCGGTCACCGCCGCCCTGTCGGCGGCCTGCGACCTGCGGGTGATCTGGGGCGGCGACGACACCGTACGCGAGGTGCGCCGCCACCCGCTCGCGCCGCACGCCCGCGACCTGACCTTCCCCGACCGCTCGTCCTTCGCGGTGGTGAACGCGGCGGCCTGGCTGTGCGCGCCGCGCGCGGCCAGGGTGGCGGCGGCCGAGGGGTTCGTCAACGACAGCTACTGGTTCGACCAGGCCGCCTGCTCCTCCCCCCGCACCGTGTTCTGGGTGGGGGCCGACGACGACTGCGAGGCGGCGCGGGCCGACTTCACCGAGCAGGTGTCGCGGGTGCTGGCCGGGCGCGGCTGGGACGTCGACGCCGCGATGGCGGTGGAGAAGCGGGTCTCGGTCTACGGGCTGGCCGCCGACGGGCTGGTCGATCTGATCGAGTTCCGGGGCAACGCGCTGGCCAACGTGACGCTGGCGGCGGCGGCCGCCATGCCGCGGCGGTGGCTGGGCGCGGGCACGTTCGCGCACGCGCGGGTGCGGACCCTGGCGGAGCTGATCCCGATGGTCGAGCGCAAGGACCAGACGTTGACCCACTTCGGCTTCTCGCTGGGCGAGCTGGAGGAGCTGGCCCGGGAGCTCGCCGGGCGCGGGGTCGATCGCATGGTGCCGGTGGGCAGCGCGTTGAGCTTCCACCGGGTGTGGGACGGCGTCGACCTGCCGGGCGAGTTCACGCGACTGGTGACCGTGGTCAGATGAGCCCTCATCGGACGAACCGGCCGCACTCGGGGCCGGAGCACCGATGACGACCGCTCCTCCGCAGGCCATCGCGCCGCCGGGCGGTGATCCCCCCGTGGCGACCGGCCCGTCATCCGGGACGGGCGGCCCCCGGCGCCTGGCGCTCTCCTTCGTGGTCGTCGCGCCGATGCGGGCTGGACACGACCCGCGATCCCTGGCCGGGGCTCGGGGGCATGAGGGGGTGGCTTGGGGATGACGGCTGTGGTGGCGGAGGCCGCGGTCAGGGAACCGCGGGCGCCGGAATGGGCGCGGCGGCTGCTCGCGGGGTGGCTGCCGGCCGGGACGGTGCTGGGCGGGGCGGCCTGGGTGTTGCTCTGGTGCGGCGTTCCGGCGGGCGATCTGGCGGCCTTCGGCGCGTACGTCCTGCTCGGGGTGGCGCTGCCGGGGACGTTGCTCTGGCGGGCACTCACCGGCGGCGGCCGGTCGTTCGCCGAGGACGTGGCCGCCGGGCTGGCCCTCGGGTACGCGGTCGAGGTCCTGGTCTACATCCCCGCCCGCGCGGCCGGCCTGCCGCTGCTCGTCCTGGGCTGGCCGGTCACCGCCGTCGCGTTGTTCCTCGCGGTGCCGCGGTTGCGGCGCCACTGGCGGGGCCGGGCCGAACGCGAACGGATGCCCTGGTGGTGCGCCTGGTCGCTGGCGGGGGTCGCCGGTTACCTGCTGGCCTTCTGCGCCCGGTCGCTCTACCGCGTGCCGATCACCGACGCGTACGTCGACATGCCCTACCACCTGGCCCTGCTCGGCGAGGTCAGGAACCACGTGCCGCCCACGCTGCCGTCGGTGCTGGGCGAGCGGCTGTCCTACCACTGGTTCGTCTACGCCGAGATGGCGGCCACGAGCTGGGTCACCGGGATCGAGCCGGTGACGCTGGTCTACCGGCTGTCCACGTTGCCGATGACGTTCGCGATGGTCGTGCTCGTGGCGGTGCTCGGGCGGCGGCTCGGCGGGCGGTGGGGGGCGGGGCTCGCGGCGGTCGGCGTCACGTACTTCCTGTTCGCGCCGGTGTTGCAGGAGGGCGTGGTGTTCACCTCGCGGTCGATGTTCACCGCGTGGGCCAGCCCGACGCAGACGTTCGGCGCGTTGTTGTTCGCGCC
Organism: Nonomuraea sp. NPDC003560; assembly: GCF_042878785.1. NCBI lineage: Bacteria > Bacillati > Actinomycetota > Actinomycetes > Streptosporangiales > Streptosporangiaceae > Nonomuraea > Nonomuraea sp. NPDC003560. Next base: position 1,049,556 of record NZ_JBIAOF010000003.1, read on the forward strand.
CGTGATGCTGCTGCTCACCGCCATGCGGCCGCGGGGGTGGACGGCGGTGGCCGTGCTGCTGCTGGCGCTGACCGGGGCGAAGGCGACGTTCCTGCCGTTGCTGCTGGCCGGGCTGGTGTTCGTGCTGGTCGTGCGGTTGCCGGTGGAGCGGCGGCTGCGGCGGGAGTGGCTGGTGCCGGCGGCGATCACGTCCGGCTGCCTGCTGATCGCGCAGTTCGTGGTGTTCGGGCGGGGGGCGCAGGGCACGGTGGTGGCGCCGTTCGCCACGATGCGCACGTTGTGGGGGGTGGTGGCGGACGTGCAGCCGCCCGCGCTGGCCGCCGAGCCGTGGGGGCCGGTGCTGGTGTTCGCCGGTGTGCACCTGTTCTGCCTGCTCTGCGTGTGGGGCGGCGTGGCGGCGCTGAAGGCCCGGCTGCTGGACCCGGGGGTGCTGCTGCCGGTGGGCGTCGGGCTGGCGGGCATCGGCGCGATCATGGTGCTCGGTCATCCGTCCGACGCGCAGCTCTACTTCCTGGAGGGGGTGCGGCCGTACCTGTCGGTGGCCGCGGTGTGCGGGGTGGTGGCGGCCGTGGAGCGGCGGCGGGTGCCGTGGGCGGTGGTCGCCGGCCTGGCCGGGGCGGGGGCGGCGGTGGCCGTCGCGGCCGCGCGGCTGGTGCCGCCGGGTGCGGTGCTGGTGCGGGTGCTGGTCCCGTACCTGGTGCTCGCGGGGGTGGCCGTGGTGGTGCTGGCGTTCCGGCGCAGGGGGTTCTCGCTGGCGGTGGTGGCGCTGCTGGCGGGGTACGCGGTGCCGACCTCGCTGCGGGAGGTGGTCGTGCACGTCGCGCCCGAGCCGTGGGAGCGCGAGCGGCTGATCCCGGCCGGGGCGCTGGAGGCCGGACGGTGGCTGCGCGACCATTCCGCGCCCGGTGACGTGGTGGCCACCGACCTCCACTGCCGCAACCCGGCGCCCCGCCGTACGTGCGACAGCAGGCACTTCTGGGTGTCGGGGTTCACCGAGCGGCGGGTGCTGGTCGAGGGCTGGGCGTACGCCGAGAGCACGCTGTCGCGCGCCGAGATGTTCGTGACCCCCTACCTCCAGGTGCCGTTCGCCGACCAGGCCAGGCTGGCGGACAACGACGCGGCCTTCCGCGAGCCGTCGGCCGCGAACGTCCGCCGGCTCCGGTGGAAATACGGCGTCAAATGGCTGTTCACCAGCAATGATCCGGCGTTGGAGAAATACGCCGAACTGCGCTTCCGCAACGCCGACGTCTCCGTGTACGAGCTCACGACCGGGTAAAGCTTGTCCCCGTTCATGGAATGGTGAGCAGAAACGGCACGCGCCCCGCTGGACGCCCCCAGCACCATTTCCGTGAACCTACCGCCGCAAGCGATCAGGGAATTCTATGGACACGCGTGCCGCCATGGACCCGAGCCCCAACGTCCTGGACACCTCGGCCGGCCTGGCGACCGTCGACATCGTCATCCCGGTGCTCAACGAGGAGCGGGCGCTGCCGGGCTGCGTGCGCACGCTGGCCGCGTTCCTGGAGGACAGGTTCCCGCTGCCGTGGCGCATCACGGTCGTGGACAACGGCAGCACCGACGACACCTGGCCCATCGCCACCCGGCTGGCCGCCGAGCACGACCGGGTGCATGCCCGCCGCCTGGACATCCGGGGCCGCGGAGCCGCGCTCAAGGCGGCCTGGCGGGAGAGCCCGGCCGACATCGTCGCGTACATGGACGTCGATCTGTCCACCGACCTGGGCGCGCTGTTCCCGCTGGTCGCGGCGGTGGCGAGCGGGCATTCCGAGATCGCCATCGGCACCCGGCTCGCGCACAGCGCCCGCACCCTGCGCTCGATCCGCCGCGAGGTGGTCTCGCGCAGCTACAACGCGCTGCTCAGGTACGGGTTCGGGGTCAGGTTCAGCGACGCCCAGTGCGGGTTCAAGGCGGCCAGGACCGACGTGGTCCGGCCGCTCATGGACAAGATCGAGGACGACGCCTGGTTCTTCGACACCGAGCTGCTGCTGCTGGCCGAGCACAACGGCCTGCGCGTGCACGAGGTGCCGGTCGACTGGATCGAGGACACCGACTCGCGCGTCCGCGTGGTCAGGACGGCGATCGACGACCTCAAGGGCCTGGCCAGGGTCGCCTGGTCGATGTCCATGGGCCGGGCCGACGTCGAGGTGGCGCGTTCGGAGCTCAGGCCCACGCATCCCGACGCGGTGGTCGCCCGGCCGAGGGCGGTGACGCTGGCGAAGTTCGCCTCGTTCGCCGCGATCGGCGTGTTCTCCGTCCTGCTGTACGCGCTCATCTACCTGCCGTTGCGCGGCGTCTGGGCGCCCGCGCCGGCCAACCTGGGCGCGCTGGTGCTCACCGGGTTCGTCAACACCGAGGCGAACCGGCGCTGGACGTTCAACCGGCTGGGCGGACGGCGTACCGCGATGCACTTCCGGGCGGCGCTGCTCTTCCTGGCGAACTACCTCCTGACCACCTCCGCCGTGCTCGGCCTGCGCAGCGTGTCGCCGGGGGCCGGGCGGCTGATGGAGATGAGCGCGGTGGTCGCCACGTACGGACTGCTCACCCTGATCCGCTTCACCGCTCTGGACCGCTGGGTCTTCTCCCGCACAAGGAACCAACCACATGGAAACCACTGAGATCCGCCGGCTGCTCGACCTTGAGGACACCCACTGGTGGTACCGCGAGCGCCGGGCGATCCTGCGCAGGGAGCTGCGCGAGCTGGGCCGTCCCGGACGGGCGCTCGACGTCGGCGCGGCCGGCGGCGGGAACACCCGGGTGCTGGTCGAGGCGGGCTGGGACGCCACCGCGACGGACTACTGCGAGACGGCGGTCGAGGTCGCCAGGGAACGCGGGCTCAAGGCCGTGCACGCCGACGCGCGGGCACTGCCGTTCGAGTCGTCGAGCATGGACCTGGTGACCGCGTTCGACGTGCTCGAACACATCCACGAGGACCATCTCGTCACCGAGGAGATCGCCCGGGTGCTGGCGCCCGGCGGGCACGCGCTGATCGCCGTCCCGTGCGACATGGCGCTGTGGTCGGCGCACGACGACGCCGTGGGACACGTCCGCCGCTACGGCCGCGACACGCTGACCGTCGTGGTGGAGAAGGCCGGGCTGAGGGTGGACCGGCTGTGGAGCTGGAACGTGCTGCTGCGTCCGCTGGTGGCCCGGCACCGGCGGCGGTCGAGGGGCAGCGACCTGCAGCGCACGCCCGCGGTGGTCAACGCGGGCCTGTCGATGGTGGTGCGCGCCGAGCGCTACCTGCCGGTCAGGTCGCTGAAGGGCGTGACGCTGTTCCTGCGGGCCAGACTGGGCAGGTGACGGGTTCCGCACCACAGGCCCGGGTCAGGTCTCAAGTCGATGTCCGGTGACGCGGACGGGCCCGGATGGTTCTAGGCTGTCGCGTGTGGTGATTCACGCCCTCCTCGCGGCCACCCTGGCCCTGACCGCCACGCCCGCGGCCGCCGCCCCGAAGATCGACTGCGCCCGGCTCAAGTGCCTGGCGCTGACCTTCGACGACGGCCCCGGCGAGCACACGGCGACGCTGCTCAAGGCGCTCAAGAAGGAGGGGGCCAAGGCCACCTTCTTCCTCGTCGGCAAGCAGGTCGAGCGGCGTCCGGCGCTGGCCCGGCAGCAGGCCGCCGAGGGGCACGCGATCGGCGACCACACCTACTCCCACCCCTCGCTGCCGACGCTGCGCGACGACGACATCATCGAGGAGCTGCGCACCACCCAGGCCCTCATCCAGGACGCCACGGGCCGGCGGCCGACGATGTACCGCCCGCCCTACGGGCACACCGACGAACGCGTGCTGCGGATGGCCGACCAGCAGGACCTCGCCGAGATCCTGTGGACGGGCACCACCCTCGACTGGAAGCTGCGCGACGCCAAGAAGATCAAGGCGACCGTGCTCAAGCTGGCCAAGCGCGACGGCGTCATCCTCATGCACGACACGGTCCCGCAGACCGTCAAGGCGATGCCCGAGATCCTCAAGGAGCTCAAGAAGCAGGGCTACACCCTCGTCACCGTCCCGACGCTGCTGCGCGGCAAGGGGCCCGACTCCGGACTGAGCTACTTCTGAGCACGTCTCCCTCCTGAGTGCTGGAACCATGGAGAGCGTCAGCCCCGCCGCCGCACGTCCCAGGCCGTGGGTCGCCCTCGTCACCTTCCTGATCATTCAGGCGGTGCTCGCCTGCTGGTGGGCGGCCTTCTACCCCGGGCTGTTCAGCCGCGACTCGGTGCTCTATCTCAGCCACACGATCGTCGGCCCGTGGGTGAGCGATCACTCGGTGGCCTACGACGCGTTGTTGTGGCTGAGCTTCACCAAGACGGGTGACCTCGGGGCGGTCACGTTCGCGCAGACCACGGCGATGGCGGGGGCGCTGACGTACCTGGCGCGGTCGCTCTGCGCGCTGGGGGCGCCGCGGTGGGCCACGACGCTGGTGGCGGTGCTGGCGCCGGTGACGCCGACGGTGGGGGCGTTCACGGTCACGTTGTGGAAGGACGTGCCGTTCACGATCTGCGCGATCATGATCGCGGGGGTCTGCGCGCGCATGGCCGCGCACCGGCGGGTCTCCCTGGCCGGGCTCGGCGTGCTCATGACGCTGCTCGGGCTGTTCCGCGCGAACGGCTTCCTGGTGGTGGGCATCGCCGTCGTCGTCCTGCTGGTGGTCGTCGCCACGCGGCGGGTCCGGCTCGCGCTCGTCGGCACGGTGGCGGCCGCCGTGCCGCTGCTGCTCACGAACCTGCTGTTCCCCCGGTTCGGCATCACGCCGCCGTCCAGCACGTACGTCTACCACACGGCCTACGCCGACGTGGCGGTGGCGTTCAGGGAGCGGCCGGAGCTGTTCACCGAGCAGGACAAGGCGCTGATGACCTCGGTCGCGCCGCTCAGCAGGTGGTGGGAGGGCGGCACCTGCGCCACGGTCAACCTGCTGATCTGGCGTCGCGACTTCAGCTGGCCGGCCGCCGACGCGCACGCGGGCGAGCTGCTCGGCCTGTGGGAGCGGTTGCTGACCAGTGACCCCGGGATGATCGTCGGCACCCGCCTGTGCCGGGGGGCGATCGCGTGGAGCCCGGTGCAGGACCCGTACGTGGTCGGCGGGATGACGTACCGGTTCTCGCGGCGGCCCACCGCCGACACCTACGTGGGGCCCGGCAAGGTGCCGGACTTCGCCGGCCGGGGGGTGTTCTCGCTCCGGCCGTTGTCGGCCGAGCTGAACCAGGTGGCCGAGCCGTGGCTGACGGGGGCGCTGCTCCCGCAGTGGGACTGGGTGTTGTGGCGGGGAGCCTCGTGGGCCTACCTGTCGTACGCGGCGGTGGCGCTGGGGGCGCTGGCCCTGCGCAACCGCTACGTGGCCGGGGTGGCGGCGGTCGTGGCCGGGCAGCAGCTCGCCGTGCTGGCCAACATCTCGGCCCAGGACTTCCGGTACATGGCCGCGCCGATCTTCGTCGGGCTGCTGCTGGTGCCGCTGCTCCTGGCGAGCGCCGGGCGGCTGCTGCGCGCCGCGGCCCGGTCGGCGTGGCGCGCGCTGCGCCGGCCGGCCCCGCCCGCCGCCAAGACCGGGCCGGACGACCAGGGCGGCTAGGCCAGGCCCTGGCCGTCGGGCAGCCGGGTACGGCCCGGCAGCCGCACCACGGTGACGAAGAACTCGTCGATCTGCCGGATGACGGCCATGAACTGCTCAAGGTCGACGGGCTTGGTCACGTACGCGTTGGCGAACAGCTTGTAGCTGCGCAGGATGTCCTCCTCGGCCGAGGAGGTGGTCAGGACGACGACCGGGATCGCCCGCAGCTCCGGATCGCCCTTGATCTTCTCCAGCACCTGCCGCCCGTCGTACTTGGGCAGGTTGAGGTCGAGCAGGACGAGGTCGGGCCGCGGCGCGCCCACGTGCGCCCCGCGCTGGTAGATGAAGTCGAGCGCCTCCAGGCCGTCGCGCACGACGTGGAGGTTGTTGCGGATCTTGTTGTCCTCGAACGCCTCGCGGGTGATGAGCTCGTCACCGGGATCGTCCTCGACCAGGAGCACTTCGATGGGCTGGACGGTCATGCGGTTGCTCCTTCGTCGGTGACGGCGGGCAGGGTGAAGCTGATCCGGGCTCCCTCGGTGTGGCCGGTGTCGAGCCAGATCGTACCGCCGTGGTTCTCCACGATCTTCTTGCACATCGCCAGGCCGATGCCGGTGCCGCTGTAGGCCTCCCGGCTGTGCAGGCGCTGGAAGATGATGAAGATCTTATCGGCGAACTCGGCCTCCACGCCGATGCCGTTGTCGATGACCGAGAACAGCCACTCGTTCTCCCGCTGCTCGCAGGTGATCCGGATGCGCGGGGCACGGTCGGGGGCGCGGAACTTCAGCGCGTTGCCGACGAGGTTCTGCCAGAGCATGCCGAGCATGGTGGGGTCGCCGATCACGTTGGGCAGCGGGTCGGGCCGCTCGATCTCGGCGCCGGTCTCCTCGATCACCGCCGACAGGTCCACCAGCGCCTTGTCGAGCGACTCCGCCAGGTCGACCGGCTTGCGGTCGTCGTACAGGCGGCCGACGCGGGAGAAGGTGAGCAGGTCGTTGATCAGGACCTGCATGCGGGTGGCGCCGTCCACGGCGAAGTGGATGTACTGGAGGCCGCGCTCGTCGAGCACGTCGCCGTAGCGCTTCTGGAGGAGCTGGCAGAACGTGGCGATCTTGCGCAGCGGCTCCTGGAGGTCGTGGGAGGCGACGTAGGCGAACTGCTCCAGCTCGGCGTTCGACCGCCGCAGCTCCTCTGCCTGGGCGTCGAGGCCGGCCGCCTGCTCGCGCAGCACGACGTGCTGCTTGCGGAACTCTTCGAGGGCGAAGACGATCTTCGTCCGCATCGACTCCACGTCCTGTGCGACCTCGCGGATGTCGGCCGGCCCGGTGACCGGGATCGCACGGTCGAAGTCGCCGGCGGCGATGTCGCGGGCGGCCTCGCGCAGCTCGTCGAGCGGACGCCCGATCGCCCGCCGCAGCAGCACCGCCATCGCGACGCCGGCCACCAGGAACAGGATCAGCATGATGACGAAGGCCAGGTTGCGGATCTGCTCGACCTGTCGCAGCTCCTCCTGGGCGCGCTGCCGGGCCTTGGCCAGCCGGTCGTCCTGCCGGTCGAGCAGCGCCCTGATCTGGTCGAAGGCGTGCTTGCCGCTCTCGATGCGGGCGGCGGAGATGACCCCGTCGGCCCGCTTGTCGGCGGTGAGCGGCTCGGCGTAGTCGCGCCGCCAGGTGGCCGCCGCGTCCCTGACCGCGTTCAGCTCACTGACCAGCTCCGGACGGTCGCCGATGAGCGCGGCGATGCGCTCGCGGCTGTGCCGCTCGGCTGCCACGCCCGCCGTGTACGGCTGGAGGAAGTCCTCGTTGCCGGTCAGCAGGAATCCGCGTACGCCGGTCTCCTGGTCGATCAGGGTGCTGCGCAACTGGGCGGCCTCGATCCTGGCCGGCGAGATGCGCAGGATGACCTGGTCGGACAGCCGCGCGGTGCGGTCGAGCATCACGGTGGCGACGACGACGCAGGTGACCACCAGGACCGACACGGCCGCGATCATCAGCACGAACCAGCCGTGGACGGTCAGCCGCCGCCAGCCCTGCTCGCCGCCACGCGTACGGGAAACCTTCTGCACGGCCTGCCTCTCCAGCACGGACGCCTGTTCGCTCACGATTCGTCTTTCCAGCGCAGGTGCACGACGGCGACGTCGTCGGCCGCCGCGTCGTGGACGGAGGCCGCCTCGACGTCGGCGAGGATCGCGTCGAGCAGTTCCTCGCTGCCCAGACCCGTCCACCGGGAGGACAGCTCCAGCAGGCCCTCCTCGCCCAGCCACCGCGGCGTGTCGCCCGGCAGCCGGCGCTCGAAGAGGCCGTCGGTGTAGAGCGTCACGCCGCCGCCCTCGGGCAGTTCCAGGAGGTCCTCCTCCCAGTCGGCCTCGATGGGCAGGCCGAGCGCGGGCCCCTGCCGCGGGTCGGCGAGGAGCACGGAGTCGGCCGTGTGCACCAGCAGGCCGGGGTGTCCGGCGCGCCAGACGCGCATCGTGTGCCGGTCGGGCTCCAGGACCACCGTGGACATCGTGACGAAGATCTCCGAGCCGGCCCGCTCGGCCCGCAGGATGCGTTCGAGCTGGCGCAGCAGCGGGACGCCGGTCATGCCGTTGAGCACCAGCGCCCGCCAGGCGATGCGCAGGCAGACGCCGAGCGCCGCCTCGTCGGGCCCGTGGCCGCAGACGTCTCCGATCACCGCGTGCACGACCTTGTCGTCGGTCTCGACGACGTCGAAGAAGTCGCCGCCGAGCGTGGCCGAGCCGCGGCTGGCCCGGTAGCGGGAGGCGACCTCCAGGGGCATCTCCTGCAGCAGCGGCGTCGGCAGCAGGCCGCGCTCCAGGCGGGCGTTCTCCTTGGCCCGCATGCGTGCGGTGTGCAGCGCCACGGCCGCCTGCTCGGCCTGCTTGCGCTGCATGGCGTAGCGCAGCGTGCGGCCCAGCCATTCGGCCTCGACCCGGCCCTTGACCAGGTAGTCCTGGGCTCCGGCGGTCACCGCGGCCAGGCCCGCGCTCTCCTCGGCCAGGCCGGTCAGCACGACGACCGCGGCGTCCCCGGCCTCCTCCAGCACCGACGACAGGGCGGAGAACTCGTAGGCGTCGGGCAGGCCGAGGTCGAGCAGCACGCACTGAGGGCGCAGCCGGGCCAGCGCCCTGCGGGCCTCGTCCACCGAACGCGCCCACTCCAGCCGGACGGCAAGGCCGCTGTCCTCCAGCAGCTCCTGGACGATCAGCGCATCCTGCGGATCGTCCTCCACGAGCAACACCAACGGCTGCCGGACATCCTCACTCGCATGGGCCATGTTGGCAATTGCACCCTTCGTCACCGGCACCGAGCTCTAACGAATCGACGCCTCAGGTGCCCCACTGCCCACTACGGCCAAGAAGTGGCCCAAACTCACACACTTTTCCCAAGAAACTTTCCGGTATGCGTCCACGAGCTGAGCAATCGTCACGGGCCGGGGTCGAGGGGGTCTGGCGAATCGACCTCCTTCCACCATAACCAACGCCCTGACCTGCATTAACCGCTCATAGCCGGACATGCGAACGGCCCGGAACCGTCAGCCGGTCCGGGCCGTTCGCACACGGCGTTATTCCCACTCGATGGTGCCCGGGGGCTTGCTCGTGACGTCGACCACCACCCGGTTGACCTCGCGCACCTCGTTGGTGATGCGGGTGGAGATGCGCGACAGGACGTCGTAGGGCACCCGGGCCCAGTCGGCCGTCATCGCGTCCTCGGACGTCACCGGCCGGAGCACGACCGGGTGGCCGTAGGTGCGGCCGTCGCCCTGCACGCCCACCGAGCGCACGTCGGCCAGCAGCACCACCGGGCACTGCCAGATCTGCCGGTCGAGGCCGGCGCGGGAGAGCTCTTCGCGGGCGATGGCGTCGGCCTCGCGCAGCAGCGCCAGGCGGTCGCGGGTGACCTCGCCGACGATGCGGATGCCGAGCCCCGGGCCGGGGAACGGCTGCCGCCAGACCATGGCGGGCGGCAGGCCCAGCTCTTCGCCGGCCCGGCGGACCTCGTCCTTGAACAGCGCGCGCAGCGGCTCGACCAGCTTGAACTGGAGGTCCTCCGGCAGGCCGCCGACGTTGTGGTGGGACTTGATGTTGGCGGTGCCCGTGCCGCCGCCGGACTCGACGACGTCGGGGTAGAGGGTGCCCTGGACCAGGAAGTCGACCGGGCCGTCGGCCATGATGGCGCGCTGCTCGTCCTCGAAGACGCGGATGAACTCGCGGCCGATGATCTTCCGCTTCTCCTCCGGGTCGGTGACGCCCTCCAGCGCCTTCAGGAAGCGGTCGGCGGCGTCGACGACGCGCAGCTTGACGCCCGTGACGGCCACGAAGTCGCGCTCGACCTGCTCGGCCTCGCCCTTGCGCAGCAGCCCGTGGTCGACGAAGACGCAGGTCAGCCGGTCGCCGATGGCCCGCTGGACGATCGCCGCGGCCACCGCGGAGTCGACGCCGCCCGACAGCGCGCAGATGGCGCGGCCGTCGCCGACCTGCCGGCGCACGGCCTCGACGGAGTCTTCGACGATGTTGAGCATGGTCCACGACGGCCGGCAGCCGGCCGCGTCGAGGAAGTGCTTGAGCACGGCCTGACCGTGCTCGGAGTGCAGCACCTCGGGATGGAACTGCACGCCGTACAGGCCGCGCTCGGGGTGCTCGAAGGCGGCGACCGGCGTCTCGCTCGTGGAGGCGGTGACCGCGAAGCCCTCGGGGGCCGCGGCCACGCTGTCGCCGTGGGACATCCAGACGGTCTGCGCGGCGGGCAGCCCCTGGAAGATGACGCCCTCGTCGAGCACCTCCAGCGCGGTGCCGCCGTATTCGGCGACGCCCGTGCGGGCGACCTCGCCGCCCAGCGCCTGGGCCATGGCCTGGAAGCCGTAACAGATGCCGAACGTGGGCACGCCGGTCGAGAACAGGCCGTGCGGCACGGGCGGCGCGCCTTCGGCGTAGACCGACGACGGGCCGCCGGACAGGATGATCGCCTTGGGCTTCTTGGCCATCATCTCCTCGACGGACATCGACGACGGCACGATCTCGGAGTAGACGTGGCACTCGCGCACCCGCCTCGCGATGAGCTGCGCGTACTGTGCGCCGAAGTCGACCACCAGCACTGTGTCGAATTCAGACACCGTGAGAACCCCCCAAAGGCGAAATGCGGTGCCTTCATTGTATCGGCCTCGGGTATTACGCCTGGCCTCACACCGTCACTCGTGCTAACACAGAACGGTGGATCTTGTCTGGCCGGCCTCGGCGTGGGCCCTGTGGTTCGCCGCGCTGGCCGCCGCGTTCGGGTTGACGACGCGCCGGGCCGCCGCGCCCCCGGCGGCCCCTGCTCCCCCGGCGCCGCCCGCCGTCGTCGAGCTCTTACGCGGGCTGCGGGCCGGTGAGGTCTTCCACGCCACGGTCTTCGAGCTGGCCAGGCGCGGGTTCCTGACGATCCGGGGCGACCGGCTCACGCTCTCCGCGACGGGCGAGGGGCAGGTGTGGCCGTACGAGCGATGGGTGCTCGACCGGGTGGCCGCGCGGATGGGCGGAGCGCCGCAGGCGCCGGTCGTCGCCCTGATGCCGGACAGCGGCGACCTCGACGCCGAGTTCGTGCCCCTGGTGCGGCAGAGCGCCATCGACCTCGGGCTGGCCCGGCGGCGCTGGCAGAGCATGCTCGTGCCGCTGCTGCTGGCCGCCGGGCTCGCCGTGCCCTGGTACGTCACCATCTCGCAGGCGGGCGTGTCGTGGCCCGGCTGGATCGCGACGGCGGGGGCGTTCGTGGCCGGGGCCGCGCTGCTGCTGGGCGGGCGGGGGTTCGTGCTGACGCCGCTCGGCCGTGAGGTCGCCGGGCCCGAGCCGGCTCCGGTGGACCCGCGGCAGGAGTGGATCTTCACCGGCGACGGGTGGCGCGGCGTCCTGGTCGAGCCCGCTCCGCGCGACGGCGGCGGGCCCAAGCGGCAGGAGGTCGAGGGGCGGGTGGTCAAGCGCTGGATCGTGACCGAGCACGGCGACGACCTGTCCTCCTCACGCACCTGTTACCTGGCGGTGCACGACGGCACGTCGGAGCGGGCGCCGGCGTACCGGGCCAAGGAGCGCGTCTACCAGGACGTGCTGCCGGGCGACTTCGTCCGGCTGCTGGTCAATCCGCGGCGCGGGAGCGTGGTGAGCGTGCTGTCCCACGAGCGCCGCTGGTAGCGCCGGGCAGTTCGCCGGCCAGCAGCAGCTCGGTCTGCCTGCGCAGCCGGTCGGCGAACTCGGGGTGGGTCAGCACGAGGAACCGTTCCTCGTGGATGGCCCGCACGACCAGGGCGGCCACCTCGGCGGGCTCGACGCCGCGCGCCATGGCCGCCCCGACGGCCTCGCGGGCGGCCGTCTCGTCGTCCGTCGGGGTGCTGACCAGGTCGGCCGGGCGGGAGCGGGCCGAGTCGTCGATCCGCGTCCTGACCGCGCCGGGGCACAGCGCGGTCACGCGGAGCTTGGAGCCCACGGCGGCCAGGTCCTGGGCCAGCGACTGCGAGGCGGCCAGCGCGGCGTACTTGGTGACCGCGTAACCGCCCGCGCCCGGCGCGGCGAGCAGCCCCGCCACGGACACGGTGTTGACGACGTGCCCCTCGGTGTCCTGTGCCATCATGCGCGGCACGAACGCGCGCACGCCGTGCAGCACGCCCCACAGGTTCACGCCGAGCAGCCAGGCGAAGTCCTCGGCGGTCCTGGTCCACAGGCGGCCGCCCTGGTGGACGCCGGCGTTGTTGCACAGCACGTGCACCGCGCCCAGCTCGCCGAAGCTCCGGTCGGCCAGGTGCTGCACGGCCGCCGCGTCCGAGACGTCGGTGACCTGCGTGAGCACCTCGCCCGGCCCGGCGGACGCCTTCCCCGCGAGCGCGGCCGTCTCGGCCAGCCCGCCGGGATCGACGTCGGCCAGCATCAACGCCATGCCCTCGGCGGCGAACCGGACGGCCAGGGCCCTGCCGATGCCGCTGGCCGCGCCCGTCACCACCGCGACCCTGCCGGACAGTTCACGCACCGCCTGAACCTCCCTAGCGCTCGCTCGGCTACCCCGACGCTACAGGATCGCGCCGATCAGGCCCAGGGGCGGCGAGCCGAGGTCGAACAGCGCCTTGTGGAAGCGCTGGAGCGTGAACCCCGCTCCCCACTGCGTGCGCGCCTGCTCGCGCAGGTCGAGGATGAGCAGCTTGCCCCAGGTGTAGCGGCCGTACGTCGGGTCGAAGGAGGCACGGCGGGCCTCCGACAGCGCGGCGGGACCGGCCAGGTGGGTGTCGGACTCGAAGCGCCGCGCGCCCTCCTCGACCGTCATCTGCCCGGTGTGCACGCCGATCGCGCAGGCCAGCCGGGTGACCCGGATCAGGGCCTCCACCCAGACGCCGATCTCGAACCGCGGGTCGTCGGGCGCGTAGCCCTCCTCGACGCACAGCTCCTCGGCGTAGTGGGCCCAGCCCTCGACGAAGGCCATCGACTGCAGCAGCCGCCGCACGTCGGAGGGGGCCCGGCGGAGCGCGCGGCCGTGCGAGAAGTGGCCGGGGGCCACCTCGTGCACGTTGATCGCGGGCAGCGTGGTGGCGCTGAAGACCTCCAGCCACTCCTCCTGGTCCTGCTGGCTCCAGGACGCGTCCGGCGGCGTGATGTGGTACCAGGACGGCCCCTCGGGCTCGCCCGGCGAGTTCCACGCCATCATGGCCATGGCCCAGCGGCGCGACTCCGGCGCCAGCCCGACCTGGCACTCGCCGTCGTGGTAGGGCACGAGGTCCTTCTCACGGGTGAAGGCGATGGCCCGTTCGGTGCCGACCCGGGCCGCCTCGATCACGCCGTCGGCGTCGGGGTGGTCCTTGACCAGCTCGCGCACGACGTCGAGGGGCCGCTCGGAACGTCCGAGCTTGGCGCAGGACTCGGCGAGCAGGCCCATGAGCCGGTCGCGTTCGGCGTCGGCGCGCTCGGCCAGCCTGCCCAGGTCGACCGGCAGGCCCTCGGCGCTGCTCATGAGCTTGACCAGGGCCGCGCCGCCGAGCGCGGCGTCGGGGTCGCCCTCGGCGGCGGCGCGGGCCACGTGGGCCACGAGCCTGCCGTGGGCCTCGATCGCGGCCTCGTCGGTGATGCCCGCGGCCAGGCCCTTGACCGCGCCCAGCAGGGACGTGGCGACCGGGGCCGCGACCTGGTCGAGCGAGGCGACCGCGGCGTCCACGGCGGCCGGCCACTGCGCGAGGTGGGCGGCCCTGGCGGCGGCGCGCTCGGCCTCGGGGCCGTAGTCGCGGTCGTAGCAGGCCAGGTCGAGGTTGGACAGGTGGATCAGCGGGTTCTTGCGGTGCAGCTCCAGCTCGCCGAACTGGACGCGCATGGCCTCCTCGAAGATCTGCAGATGCTCGGCGTCGTGCGGGTCGGCCGGCGCGTCGCCCTTGCCGAGGCGCGCCAGGCCGTCCCGTACGCCCTCGGGCGACAGGTCCTGGATCTGGCCGTCGTACTCGTGCCTGCCGCCCCCCTCGCGTGCCTCGGACACCATCAAATCGGTGATCGCGCGCAATCTGGGGTCAAGTTCCGTCATGTCGCCGACGCTAGCGCACACCCCTGATCCTGAGGACCCCGACGGAGCCGACCAGCGAGATCACGATCCCCACGACGAACAGCGCCGGATAGCCGCCCGTCCCCACCACGACGGCGGCGAGGGCGGGCGCCAGGATCTGCGGCCCGGCGTTGGCGATGTTGAGGACGCCCATGTCCTTGCCCGCGTCGCCGGGGTCCGGCAGCACCTTCGTCACCAGGGCCATGTCCACGGCCATGTAGACGCCGAACGCGATGCCGTGCGCGACGTTGTAGACGATCATGCCCTCGAACGTCGGCATCGCCAGCGGGATGCCCAGGAACACCGCCGAGGACAGCCCGGCGACCAGCGCGAACAGCCGGAAGCGGCCGAGGCGGTCGGAGATCGGGCCGATCACGAGCACCGCGAGCAGCGTGGCGGCCTGGCCGATGAGCATCAGCAGGCCCATCGTGGCGACCACCTCGCCCTTGGGGATCTTGATGAAGTCCTCAAGGAGGAAGAGGTTGAAGGTAAAGATGACGAAATATCCGAGCATGACGCCGAAACGCGACACGAAGGCCCAGGCGAAGTCCGGGGTCTTCAGCGGCCGCAGGAACCCGGCCAGGAACGCGCCCAGCCCGAACGGCTCGCGCGCCATCCCCACCGAGGACGTGTCCGGCGTCGCGACCACGACCAGCACCGCCGCGACCAGCAGCAGCGCCATCACCACGTAGTACGCCCCGCCGGCGGCCAGCTGCGGGAACACGATGAACATGATCGCCGCCGCGATCGTGGCCAGCGGCGTGCCGAGCCCGAACAGGCCGGAGTAGGTGCCGTACCGGCTCGGCGGGACCCGGTCGGGCAGGATCGCGGTCATGGCGGCCTGGTAGCCGTTCATGATGGTCTGCACGCCCGCCCAGCTGAGGCCGAGCATGAGCACGCTGCCCGCATTGGCCTGCGCGAACAGGGCGAGCACGCCGAGCACGACGCAGCCGAGTATCCACGGCGAACGCCGGCCGAAGCGCGACCTGGTCCGGTCGGAGATCTGGCCGAAGACCGGGTTGGCGAGCGTGGCCATGAGCGGGCCGATCGAGTTGGCCAGGCCCAGCGCGGCCACGTCGTTGACGCCGGTGATGCGCTGCACGTGAACGGGCAGGACGAACGCGCCCACGCTCAACCACAGGAACATGACGGCGACGTTGGCCAGCGGAAGCGTCAGGTAGAGCGGCCCGAGGCGCCGGGTGTCCCGGTGCGCGCCGCTCAGAACTTCAGCCATGGGGGGACCTCTCCGAGCGATGGTGATACGTATCACCGACGATTGCTCTGGACTGTAGGTCGCGCGGGAAGGGCTGACAAGACGCGCGTCCAACTCGTTACGCGCCTCAGGCGCCGGCCCCTCGTCACGCGCCTCAGGCGCTGGACCGGACCACCAGCCGGGGCTCGAACCGGGCGACGACCTCGCCCGCCACGGACGGCCGCACACCGCGGACTATCCCGTCGATCTCCTCCGCCAGATCGGCCGGGCTGGCGGTGGCGTCGAAGTGCACGCTGGTCAGCCGGGGCCGCATGAGCGTGCAGATCGGCAGGTCGTCGGCGCCGACCACGGCGACGTCGCCGGGGACCCGCAGCCCGGCGTCCTGCAACGCGCTGATCAGCAGCATCGCGTACTCGTCGTTGTAGGCGAAGACGCCGTCGGGCAGGTCGCCCGCGCGGACGATCCGCCCCGCCTCCTCCTCCGAGAAGGCCAGGTCGATGCGCGCGGCCCCCGGGACGACCTCCCGCACCCCCGCCAGCCGGGCCCGCCCCATGGCGTCGACGCCCTCCTCCCGGGGCACGACGGCCGCCAGCCGCCTGCTCCCCCGCGCGACCAGGTGGCGGGCGGCCACGGCGCCGAGGGCCCGGTGGTCGAACACCAGGGCCGGCACCAGCGGCGAGGGCTGGTCGGACAGGCCGACGACTGCCCGGACGCCCGAGGCGTGCAGCAGGTCCACGGCGGGCCTGGTCAGCCGCGCGGCCTCGACGAGGACGGCCGAGGGCCGCAGGGCGAGCCAGCTCCTGGCCGCCGCCACGCCCTTGAGGGTGCGCTCGCCGTACTGGACCAGGGTGTAGCCGCGGGTCCTGAACTCCTCCTCCAGCTCCTCGGACACCTGCTGCGCCAGCCGGCCCGTCCTGGCCCGCGACAGCGGCATGAGCACGATGTTGCTGCGGCCCGTGCGCAGCGCGCGGGCGGCGGCGTCGGGGACGTAGCCGAGCCGGGCGGCGGCGTCGCGGACCCGCCTGCGGGTCTCCTCGCTCACCCGGGCGTGGGGGTTGTCGGTGAGCACGTAGGAGACCGTGGCCTGGGAGACTCCCGCGGCCCTGGCCACGTCGACGCTGGTCGGCGGACGGTCCCCCCTTGTCGTGTTCACGGGGTGGATGGTATCAACTGCTTATACGTATAATCAGGAGAGGCCGCCGCATGAAGCTGCACACTCGTGAATGGGGTTCGGGCGACCGCCTGGCCGTCCTCGTCCACGGCATCATGGCCGACTCGCGATGCTGGTGGCGGGTGGGCCCCGAGCTGGCCGCGCGCGGCTACCGGGTCATCGCCGTCGATCTGCCCGGCCACGGCGAGAGCCCCCGCGCCGACGCCTACCCGCCCGAGCTGTTCGCCTCGTCGCTGGCGGAGTCGGTGCCCGCGCGCCCCGAACTGGCCATCGGGCACTCCCTGGGCGGCCTCACGCTCGGCCTCGCCGTCGAACGGCTCATGCCCGGACGGGCGATCTACTCCGACCCGGCCTTCCGCCTGCCGACGCCGGAGAGCGGCGCCCTGGAGTCGATGGCCGGCTTCACCGACGAGACCGGCGAGCTGATCGCCGCCCTGCACCCCGGCTTCTCGGCCGAGGAGGTGGCGGTCGAGGTCGAGATGCTCGCGCGCTGGGACCGGCGGTCGGCGCTGTCGCTCGTCGAGGCGTCGGGCATGGACTTCACGCCCGCTCCCGTCGTGCCGTCGCTGGTGCAGGTGGCCGATCCGAGCTTGCTGGTGCCGCCGGCGTTCCAGGAGGAGTTGCGGGGCAAGGGGTTCGAGGTGCGCGTGGTCACGGGGGCCGAGCACACGATCCACCGCCACCTGTTCGAGGACTTCCTGGCCGGGCTGGAAGGCTGGATCAGACCCGCTGCCGCAGCTCGGTGAGGCGGCCGGCGACGTCGAGGCCCTTGCCGGCGGCCCAGGCGTCGTCGTGGTACGTCGCCAGGTGCCGCTCGGCCGCGTCGCCCACCAGCGAGACGATCGTGCCGCTCTCGCCCCTGGCCCGCATGCGCCCGGCCAGTTCGAGCGCGGCCCACAGCGCGGTGCCGGACGAGCCGCCCACCGGCAGCCCGGTGACCTCCCTGATGCGCCTGGCCGCCGCCACGCTCGCCGCGTCGGGCACCGGCACCACCAGATCGACCAGGTCGGGCCGGAACCCCGGCTCCACGCGCGGACGGCCGACGCCCTCGATCCGCGAGGGCATGCCGGTGGCGTAGTCGGGCACGTCGAGGGTCCAGCCCGGGAAGTAGGCGGAGTTGTCGGGATCGGCGACCGCCACCCGGCAGCCGTGCTCCCCCGCCACGGCGCCGAGCGTGGCCGAGGTCGCGCCGGTGGCCGCGCCGGTCACCACCCAGTCGGGACGGACCTGGGCGAACAGCTCTTCGGCCAGGTCGTGCGGCGCGGCCCGGCCGAACTGGTCGAGGTAGTGGCCCCCGACCTGCCCGGCCGCCTCCATGGCCGCGTCGTAGATGGCCAGGGGCGGCGTCACGAACCTGCACTCGCCGCCCAGCGCCTCGACCGCGCGGGCCCGTGCCGGGTCGGGCGCGCCCGGCATGACCACGACGTAGGGCAGGCCGAGCCGCCGGGCGAACCACGCCTGCGCGACCGCCGCGTTGCCGCCGGTCGCCTCGACCACGGTGGTGCCCTCGGTGATCGAGCCGTCGAGCACGGCCCGCCGGAACAGCGCCCTGGCGTGCCGGTGCCGCAGGCTGCCCGTGGGCTGACCGGACTCGTCCTTCAACAGCAGGCGCACGCCGGGGACCCGGACGGGGAAGTCGATCAGCCTGGTCGGCGGCCCGGCGGCCAGCGCGTCGAGCGCGCGCGTGCTCCAGCTCACCGGACCACCTTGTCAGGACGAGCTCAGGAAAGCTCGACCTGTTCGCCAGGGGCGAGCAGCACGAACCGCTCGCCGAGCCCCGCGAACGCCTTCTCCAGCGTGTCGCGGCCCTGCGTGAAGTGCGCCCACTGCTCGAAGTGCAGCGGGACGACGTGCCGCGCGCCCAGGATGTCGGCGGCGGTGACGGCGTCCTCGCTGGTCAGCGTCAGGAACCCGGCCACCAGCGGGGTGCGCGCGCCGCCCGCGAACAGCAGCGCCACGTCGATCCGCGGGAACCTGGCGGCCACGGCCCGCACGACGTCGAGCGAGGCGTTGTCGCCGCTCACGTAGACGGTGGGCAGGCCCTCGCCGCTGAGCACGAAGCCGGTGACCTCGCCCGTCAGGTGCTCGGTCCCGTCGGGGCCGTGCTGGGCGGGCACGCCGGTCACCCGCAGCGGGCCGACCTCGGTCTCGCTCCAGTTGGGCAGGGCGCGCACCGGCTCGCCGACGCGCTCGGCCGCCGAGGCGGTGGACAGCGCCAGCGGGGCCGTGGCGAGGAACGCGCGGCCCGCGTCGTCGAGGTTGTCGGGGTGCTGGTCGTGCGAGAGCAGCACGGCGTCCACCGGGCCCACCTCGTCGGGGCCGAAGGCGGGGCCGGCCGTCTTCTTGAGCACCCTGGCGCCGACCGGGTGGTCGCCCGGCGCGTCGAAGGTGGGATCGACCAGCAGCCGGACGCCGCCCAGCTCGATGACGGCGGTCGGGCCACCGGCGTAACGAATCTTCATGTCCGTCAAGGACACGGGGGTACATAAGGTTTATTCCGTACGCCGTTGAGCACGCGGGTCACCGTGCGGTGGCACAGGGCGCGGAAGTCGGGCTCGGCCATGCTCATCCGGCCGCTCAGGTACTGCTGGACCAGGCCCTGGGTGCTCGCCGTGACCGCGAGCGCGGTCTCCAGCGGGTCGTCCTCGCGCAGCACGCCCGCGCGCATGCCCTCCTCGGCCAGCGCCACCACCACGCTGAACGGAGGGCCCTCCCCGTCGCGGAAGTCGTCGGGGAAGCGGCGGGCCCGCGCCCATGCGTCGGAGGTCAGGAAGTTGTACAGGTGGGGGCTGCCGAGCGCGAAGTCGAGGAAGTCGTCGAGCGCCGCCATCATGCGCTCCTCCACGTCGCCCGTGCCGGGCCGGCGGGTCCACGCCTCGGCCAGCTCGCGGGCGGCGGCGTCGGCGACGGCGCGCAGCAGCGCCTCCCTGTTGGGGAAGTGCCGGTAGATGGCCATGGCGGTGACGCCCACGGCCTCGCCGACCCGCCGCATGCTGACGGCGTCGGCGCCCTCCTCCAGCAGGATCTGCCGGGCCACGGCCTCGATGCGCGCAGCCGTCCCTCGTTCGCTCACGTTTACAGTGTATACAGGCGGAGTGCCCCCGGCGCCCGCTCCGGCACGGCGGGCCGGCGGGGCGCCACCGGGGGCAGCCGGACGTACGGCGAGCCCGTGGCGGGCCTGGGATCGGGGTCGCCGGCGTTGGGCCACAGGGACATGGCCCGCTCGGCCTGCGCGGTGATGGTGAGCGACGGGTTGACCCCGAGGTTGGCCGACACCGCCGAGCCGTCCACGACGTGCAGCCCCTCGTGGCCGTAGACGCGGTGGTAGGCGTCGATCACGCCGGTCTCGGGCGAGTCGCCGATCACGCAGCCGCCCAGGAAGTGGGCCGTCGTCGGGATGTCGAACAGGTCGAGCCAGGTGCCGCCGGGCACCCCGCCGATCTCGGCCGCCGCGTGCCGGACGGCCTCGTGCCCGGCCGGGATCCAGGTCGGGTTGGGCTCGCCGTGGCCGCGGGCCGACCGCAGGCCCCAGCGGGTGCGCCGGATGGTGATCGAGTTGTCCTTGGCCTGCATGACCAGCGCGATGACGGTCCGTTCCGACCAGCGGCGCAGGTCGAGCAGCCGCAGCGCCTCCAGGGGCCGGGCGGCGATCTCCCGGAACAGCGCCGGCCACCTCGGCTGGCCGCCGTCCACGAGCAGGGTGCGCAGCAGGCCCATGGCGTTGGAGCCGTCGCCGTAACGCACGGGCTCGATGTGGGTCTCGGCGTCGGGGTGGATGGAGGAGGTGATGGCCACGCCCTTGTTGAGCTTCTCGCCGCCCGCCGACGTGCGCTCGAAGCCGAGCAGGGCCTCGGAGTTGGTCCTGGTCAGCGTGCCGAGCCTGGGCGACAGGCCGGGCAGGTCGCCGGTGGCGCGCAGCTTGTGCAGCAGGCGCTGGGTGCCGTACGTGCCGGCCGCGAAGATCACCTGCTTGGCCGTGAACGAACGGCGGCGCAGCGCCGACCCCGTCCGGCGGGCGACGACCCGGTAGCCGCCGGAGGGCAGCGGGCGCACCGAGGTGACCGTGCACTCGGCGTAGACCCGGGCCCCCGCCCGCTCGGCCAGGTGGAGGTAGTTCTTGACCAGCGTGTTCTTGGCGCCGTGGCGGCAGCCGGTCATGCACTGCCCGCACTCGATGCAGCCGCGCCGCCGCGGCCCGGCGCCGCCGAAGTACGGGTCGACGCCGTCCTCGCCGAAGTAGACGCCGACCGGGGCCAGGTGGAAGGTGTCGCCCACGCCCATCTTCTCGGCGACCCGGCGCATGACGTCGTCGGCGCGGGTGACGGTGGGGTTCGTGACCGCGCCGAGCATGCGTCTGGCCTGGTCGTAGTGGGGGGCCAGCTCCGACTTCCAGTCGGTGATGCCGGCCCACTGCGGGTCGCGGAAGAACGGGTCGAGCGGCTCGTAGAGGGTGTTGGCGTAGACCAGCGACCCGCCGCCCACCCCGGCTCCGGCCAGCACCATCACGCCGGTGCCGCGTTCGCCGCGCAGCACGTGGATGCGCTGGATGCCCTTCATGCCGAGCCAGGGCGCCCACAGGAAGTCGCGCAGCTTCCACGAGGTGGCCGGCAGCGCGGAGTCGTCGAACCGGCGGCCCGCCTCCAGCACGCCGACCTTGTACCCCTTCTCGCTCAGCCGCAGCGCCGAGACGCTGCCGCCGAACCCCGACCCGATGACCAGAACGTCGAACGTCACTTGATCCGCAGCTTCCGCATCGCCTTGAGGGTGCCGGCCAGGACGTCGGCCCACGTCTCGTACGTCAGGTCGAAGGGCGGCTCGAAGCCCAGCCAGGACGCCTGCGAGGCCACGGTCTTGGACTCGGTGTAGCGCAGCAGCCCCTCCGCGCCGTGCCGGCGGCCGAGGCCCGACGCCTTCATGCCGCCCATGGGCGCGTCGTAGGAGGCGTAGGCCGAGCCGTACCCCTCGTTGATGTTGACCGTGCCGGCCTTGACGCGGGCGGCCAGGGCGCGGCCGCGGGCCGGATTGGTGGTCCAGATGGAGGCGTTCAGGCCGTAGATGGTGTCGTTGGCCAGCTCGATCGCCTCCTCCTCGGAGTCGAAGGGGTAGAGGGCGACCACCGGCCCGAACGTCTCGTTGCGGCACAGGTCCATGTCGTCGCGCACGCCGGTGAGCACGGTCGGCTCGTAGAACAGCGGGCCGAGGTCGGGCCTGGCCCGGCCGCCGGTCAGCACGGTCGCGCCCTTGGCCACGGCGTCGTCCACGTGGGCGCTGACCGCGTCGAGCTGGCGTTGCGAGGTGAGCGAGCCCATCTGGACCGACCAGTCGTGGCCCGCGCCGAGCTTGAGGTTGCCGACCTGCCTGACCAGGCGCGCGGCGAAGTCGTCGAACACCGACGTGTGCACGTACAGCCGCTCGATGGACAGGCAGAGCTGGCCGGCGTTGGTGAAGCAGGCCCGGATCGCCCCCTGGACGGCGAGCGGCACGTCGGCGTCTTCGAGCACCACCATCGGGTTCTTGCCGCCGAGCTCCAGCGAGCAGCCAATGAGCCGCTTGGCCGCCTCCTCGGCGATCTTCCTGCCGCCCCTGGTCGAACCCGTGAACGCGACGTAGTCGGCGTCGTCGAGCAGCGCGTCGCCGATCTCGGCGGGCTCGCCCAGCACGACCTGCCAGATCTCGCGCGGCATGCCCAGCTCGGCCAGCAGGTCGATGGTCCACAACGTGGACATGGCGGTCTGGGTGTCCGGCTTGTGCACCAGCGCGTTCCCGGCCAGCAGCGCCGGCACGGCGTCGGTGACGCCGAGCGAGAGCGGGTAGTTCCACGGAGAGATCAGCGCGACCACGCCCTTGGGCTGGCGCAGCTCGGTCACCCGGGTGGCGCCGGGGAAGATGCCCTTGCGGGTGCGCGGCGCGAGCAGGCCGGACGCCCGCCGGGCGTAGTAGAGGCTGCACCCGGCGACGTCGAGCACCTCCTCGAAGGCGTGCTTGCGGGCCTTGCCGGTCTCGTTCTGGACGATGTCGAGGATCTCGTCCCTGCGGTCGAGGATGGCGTCGTGCAGCAGCAGGAACGGTCTGGCCCGCGCCGCGGCGGGCCTGGCCGCCCACTCGGCCTGGGCGGCCCTGGCGCGCTCGTAGGCCAGGCGTACGTCGTCGGCCGTGGAAATGGGCAGCTCGGCGAGCGGCTCGCCGGTGAAGGGGGCGGTGATCTGCCGGGTCTTGCCGCTGGACGTGACGTGCATGCCCGAAGGATATTCCGCTTGGCTACCGGCGGGTAGTTTTTGCGGATTCGCGGGGTGGGGTCAGAATCCTCTTATGCCATCGTTCGCTCCGCTACGCCCGGGAGATCCGGCGAGTCTGGCCGGCATGGATCTCCTCGGCAGGCTTGGCGAGGGCGGCCAGGGCGTCGTCTACCTCGCGAAAGATCATTCCGGCGCGCACGTCGCCGTCAAATGGCTGCGCCCCGACCTGTCCGGCGACGACGTGAGCGTCGAGCGGTTCCTGCGCGAGGTCCAGGTGGCCCAGCAGGTGGCGCCGTTCTGCACCGCGGCCGTCCTCGGCACCGGCGTCGAGCTGGACCGGCCGTTCATCGTCAGCGAGTTCATCGAGGGGCCATCCCTGCAGCGGGTGGTGCAGGAGGAGGGGCCGCGCACCGGGTCCACGCTGCACCGGCTGGCCATCGGCACCGCGACCGCGCTGGCCGCCATCCACCAGGCCGGCATCGTCCACCGCGACTTCAAGCCCGCCAACGTCATCCTGGGCGCGGACGGCCCGCGGGTGATCGACTTCGGCATCGCGCGGGCGCTCAACGCGACCTCGACGATCAGCAGCATGGTCGTGGGCACGCCGTCGTACATGCCGCCCGAGCAGATCATGGGCCACACCGCCGGGCCGGCGGCCGACATGTTCTCGTGGGCCAGCGCGATGGTCTACGCGGCGTCGGGGCGGGCGCCGTTCGGCAGCGACACCATGCCCGCGGTGATCAACCGGGTCCTCAACCAGCAGCCCGACCTGGGCGTGCTCGACGGCGCGCTGCGTGACGTCGTGGCCGCCTGCCTGGCCAAGGACCCGGCGCAGCGGCCGACGGCCGAGCAGGTGATCATGCGTCTGCTCCAGCACCCGATGCCGGCGAACTCGCCCATCCTCGCCGCGGCCGCCGCCGAGGCCGGCCCCGCCGGGCCGCCCATGACCGGGCCGATGGCGGGGCCGATGGCGGGGCCGCCGCAGCAGCACCCGCAGGGAGCGCCGCAGGGGCCGCCGCACGGGCCCGCGCAGGGGCCTGCACAGGGGCCTGCGCACGGGCCGATGACCGGCCCGGTGCCGGGGGGCCGGCAACCATACCCGCAGCAGCAGTGGCACCCGCCGGGCCCGTACGCGCAGCCCACCCACCCGGGCGTCCACCCCCGGCAGCCGGCCGGCAAGGGCAGGGCGCCGCTGGTCATCGGGGCCACGCTGGCCGTCGCCTTACTCGTGCTGGCCGGGCTCGCCGTGCTCATCGCCAACAACAGGACGACCCTGGCCGCCGACGGCGGCGTCACGACGCCCGCGTCCGGCCGGCCGTCCGGGCGCAGCGTGCCGCCCGCCACGCCGTCGGTCGCGGCGTCGGTCGCGCCGGTCTCCGTCCCCGAGGAGGGGCCGCGCAAGGCGCTGCCCGGCGCCGCGATCGGCCTGTACGAGAACACCTCCGACGCGATCGTCCTGACCTCCTACGAGATCTACGACAAGAAGAAGGAGGACTGGATCGACCACGCCAGGGACTCGCTGCGCGGGCCGTTCCGCAAGTACGCCGGCAACTGGGAGTCGAACGTCTCCCCCGGCGGCCGCTACCTGGCCACCCGCGGCCGCAAGTACACCGACGACAACTACGACTACATCATCGTCAGCGACCGCCAGACGGGCGAGCGCACCACGATCAAGACCGTCCGCGGCCCGCTGATCGCCAGCATCCGCGGCTGGTCCGAGGACGGCTCCAAGATCCTGCTCAACATCGAGCGGAAGAGCGGCGACACCTGGACCTACCCCGGCTTCGTCATCGTGGACGTCGCCACGAAGAAGGCGAAGACCGTCATGGTGGACGACTCCGCCGTCCGCAAGACCGCCTTCGGCTGGGACGGCGAGGGCACGGGCGTGATCAACATCTTCGGCCCGGAGAAGAACCGCAGCCTGCGCTTCTTCGACGCCGACGGCAAGGCCACCCGCGACCTGCGCTCGATCGGCACGCTGCCCGCCGGCACCCAGGACGTCTTCTCCCCCTCGGGCGAGTCGTTCCTGTCCACCTGCCCCAACGGCAGCGACGGCGACACCTGCGTGTGGGACGTCAAGTCGGGCGACCGCACGCACAAGTTCGCCTCCGACTGCGACAAGGTGCTCGGCTGGTACGACGAGACCCACCTCTACTGCTGGGAGCAGGACAACAACACCAGGGACGAGATCCAGGTCGTCGACCTCAAGGGCACCCTGCTCCGCAAGATCCTCGACGTGCCCGAAGACGTCGACTTCAGCCCGGTCTTCACCGCCAACCCGGCCAAGGGCTCCTGAACCATCCGGCCCGCGCAGCCGTCATGGAGGTCATGAAGACGCTGTTCCGTACGGCCGTGACCGCCGCGGCCCTCGCCATGGCCACGACGGCCTGCACCTCGGCGGCCACCGGCCAGGCGCCCGTGCCGAAGGTCACGCTCGACGCCGTCCGCCTGGTCGCCTACGACAGTTGCGACGACATGCTGTCGGGCCTGCGGGAGCACGCCGCGGAGAACGTCGGCCCGTGGGGGTTCGGCGGCCCGCAGATCATGTACATGGAGGACACCGCCGCCACCGCGCGGGCGAAGACCACCTCCGACACCCCCGAGCACTCCACCACGAACGTGCACGAGGCGGGCGTGGACGAGCCCGACCTGGTCAAGACCGACGGCAACCGGATCGTCACGGTCGTGGACGGCACCCTGCGGGTCATCGACACCGCGACCAAGAAGGTCACCGCCTCGCTCAAGCTCACCAAGAAGGACGAGCCGACCTTCGCCCCCGCCGACCTGCTGCTCTCCGGCGACCGCGCGCTGGTGCTGTTCCGCGGCGGCGACATCATGGTGAAGTCCTTCGCGCCGCCCGGCGAGACCCGTTACGTCGTGGTCGACCTGGCCGGACAGCCGAAGGTGCTCAGCACGATCCGGGCGCAGGGCTCGTACGTGGACGCCAGGATGATCGGCTCCACGGTCCGGCTCGTCACCCGCAGCCAGCCCGACATCACCTTCCCCGAGCCCAAGAGCCCGGACGCCTCCGAGGCCGACCGCAAGAAGGCCAACCAGGACGTCGTCCGGCGGGCGCCGCTGTCCGCCTGGCTGCCCACCGTCGAGATCACCGGCGGGTCCGGCGCGGTCAAGAAGGACACGGTCAAGTGCGAGCGGGTCAGCCACCCCGCCGACTACACCGGCACCTCGCTGCTCACCGTCCACAGCATCGACCTGACCCAGGACGTCGCCGCGACCGGCACCGAGCCCATCAGCCTGGCCGCCGACGGCGACACCGTCTACGGCAGCGGCACGAGCCTGTACGTCGCCAGCAACCCCCGCTGGTGGTTCCCGGTGGTCACCGAGCCGATGCCGGTCGAGCCCGTGCCGACGGCCACCGACGGCGCCGCCCCGGCCGTCGAGCCCACCCCGAGCGACCCGGCCGTGACGAGCAGCGCCCCGGCCACGCCCGCCACCTCCGAGGCCGTACCCGAGCCCACCCCCACGGCTCCGCCCGAGGAGACCGAGGTCCACCGGTTCGACATCAGCGCCGCCGGCGCCCCCTCGTACGTGGCCTCCGGCAAGGTCCCCGGCCGCCTGCTGAACCAGTACTCGCTGTCGGAGTACGAGGGCCACCTCCGCGTCGCCACCACCCTCACCGCCACCGACGGCGGCAACAGCGCCAGCAGCGTGTACGTGCTCGACGCCGCCACCATGGCCAAGGCCGGCGAGGTCGGCGGCCTCGGGAAGGGCGAGCGCATCTACTCGGTCCGGTTCATCGGCCCGGTGGGCTACGTCGTGACGTTCAAGCAGGTGGACCCGCTCTACACGCTCGACCTGCGCGACCCGGCCGCCCCCAAGGTGACCGGCGAGCTGAAGATCACCGGCTACTCGGCCTACCTGCACCCCGGCGCGGACGGCCGGCTGATCGGCATCGGCCAGGAGGCCAGCGACAAGGGCAGGACGCTCGGCACGCAGGTCTCGCTGTTCGACGTCAGCGACCCGGCCGCCCCGCGCAGGCTGTCGCAGCTCTTCCAGAAGGAGTCGGGCTCCGAGGCCGAGTGGGACCCGCACGCGTTCCTGTACTGGCCGAAGACCGGCCTGTCGGTGCTGCCGCTGATGACCCCCAAGGAGTCGGGCGCGCTCGTGCTGAAGATCGACGACTCGGCCGTCAAGAGGCTCGGCATGATCAAGCACCCCACCCACCAGGACAAGGACTACACCTACCAGCCCGGCATCCAGCGCTCGATCGTCATCGGCGACGCCCTCTGGACGCTGTCCTGGGACGGCCTCCAGGTCAACGACGCCACGACGCTGGCCCGTCAGGCCTGGATCCCGCTGCGCTGACCCCCTGAGGGCGGGTGATCGGTCCGCCGGTCACCCGCGCTCCGGCGCGACCACGGGCACGATCTCGGGGGCGCCCAGCCGGATGGCGTCGGCCTCCTGGTCGGAGTCCTGCTCCTGGGAGCGCCGCTCGGCCTCGACGCGCTTGGTGTAGTACTCCACCTCGCGCTTCACCTGCTCGGCGTCCCAGCCGAGCGGCCCGGCCAGCAGCTCGGCGGCCTCCTGCGCCACGGCCAGGCCGCGGTGGAAGGTCTCGATGGAGATGTGCGTGCGCCTGGTCAGCACGTCGTTGAGGTGCCTGGCGCCCTCGTGGGTGGCGGCGTAGACGATCTCGGCCCGCAGGTAGTCGTCGGCCCCGGCCAGCGGCCGGCCCAGCGACGGATCGTCCTCGATCAGCTGCAGCACCTCGTCGATGAGCGAGCCGTAGCGCTGGAGCAGGTGCTCGATCCGGGCGACGTGCAGGCCCGAGGTGTGGGCGAGGCGGTAGCGGGAGTTCCACAGCGCCTGGTAGCCCTCGGCCCCGGCCAGCGGGATGCGGTCGGTGCACGAGCGCGGCACCCGCTGGTCGAGCCCGTGCGCCACCGCGTCCACCGCGTCGCGGGCCATGACCCGGTACGTCGTGTACTTCCCGCCGGCGATCATCACCAGCCCCGGCACCGGATGCGCCACGACGTGCTCGCGCGACAACTTCGACGTCTCGTCGGACTCCCCCGACAGCAGCGGGCGCAGCCCGGCGTAGACGCCCTCGACGTCGTCGCGGGTCAGCGGCACCGACAACACGGCGTTGACGTGGTCGAGCAGGTAGTCGATGTCGGCCCGGGAGGCGGCCGGATGGCCCTTGTCGAGCGTCCACTCGGTGTCGGTGGTGCCGATGATCCAGTGGCGGCCCCACGGGATCACGAACAGCACCGACTTCTCCGTGCGCAGGATGATGCCGGTGCGGGAGTGGATGCGGTCGCGCGGCACCAGCAGGTGGATGCCCTTGGAGGCCCGTACGTGGATCTGGCCGCGCCCGCCGACCAGCTCCTGGATGTCGTCGGTCCACACGCCCGTGGCGTTGACGACCTGCTGGGCGCGTACGTCGAACTCGGCGCCGGTCTCCAGGTCGCGCGCCCGCACGCCGGTGACCCGCTCGCCCTCCCGCAGGAACCCGACCACCTGGGCGCGCGGCGCGATCCGGGCGCCGTACGTGGCGGCGGTGCGCAGCATGGTCATCACGTAGCGGGCGTCGTCGACCTGGGCGTCCCAGTACTGGACGGCGCCGGTGAGCGCGCTCTTCTTCAGCGCCGGGGCCAGCCGCAACGCCCGTGACCTGGACAGATGCCGGTGGCCCGGCACCCCGCGGGTGACCCCGGAGGCGAAGCCGAGCGTGTCGTAGAGCGCCACGCCGGCGCCCACGTAGCCGCGTTCCCACCCGAAATGGGTCATCGGGAACAGGAACGGCACCGGCCGGACGAGGTGCGGCGCCAGGCGCTGGAGCAGCAGCGCCCGCTCCTGCAGCGCCTCGCGCACCAGGTCGAAGTTGAGCTGCTCCAGGTAGCGCAGGCCACCGTGGATGAGCTTGGACGAGCGCGACGAGGTGCCCGAGGCGAAGTCGCGGGCCTCCAGCAGGGCCACGTCGAGGCCCCGGGTGGCGGCGTCGAGCGCGGTGCCCGCCCCCACCACGCCGCCGCCGACCACGACCACGTCGAACTCCTGGGCGGACATCTCCGCCAGCGCCGCCGCGCGCTCGGTGGGCCCGAGCCGGGCCACGCTCCTACCCGCCGTCATCGTCTCCCCTTGCGTCGACTGCGGTCAGTACCTACCCGTACGCCCGGTTCCATGTAACGCAAGGGACGGCTCAGGCGCGTACGACCTTGACGCCCGCGTCGGTGAGCCGGCCGGTGAGCTCGTCGGAGAGCCGCTCGTCGGTGACCAGCGTGTCGATCTGCTCGATCGGGCAGATGCGGGAGAAGGCCCGCCGGCCCACCTTGGAGGAGTCGGCCACCACCACGACCTGGGCGGCCCGGCTGATCAGCAGGTTGTTCACGCTGGCCTCGCCCTCGTGGTGGGCCGAGGCGCCCAGCTCGACGTCGATCGCGTCGACGCCGAGGAAGGCCACGTCGAGGGTGACCTGTTCGAGCACGCCCGAGGCCAGCGGCCCGATCAGCTCGTACGACTGCTGCCTGGCCACCCCGCCGGTGACCACGATCTTGACGTGCTGCCGCACGGTCAGCTCGGCGGCGATGTTCAGGGCGTTGGTGACGATCGTGAACCCGCTCTCCAGCGTGGACAGCGTGGCGAGGGTGCGGGCCAGCTCGGAGGTGGTGGTGCCGCCGTTGAGCCCGACCACGGCGCCCGCGCTCACCAGGTCGGCCGCCGCGGCCGCTATGCGGTGCTTCTCGTCGGCGTGCCTGGCCGTCTTGTAGCGCAGCGGCAGGTCGTAGCTGACGCTCTGGGCGACGGCTCCGCCGCGCGTGCGCATGAGCATCTGCTGCTGGGCGAGCTGGTCGAAGTCACGCCGGATCGTGGCGGTCGAGACGTCGAGCGCCTGGGCGGCCTCCTCCACCGACAGCCTGCCCTCCTGGGCGAGCAGCTCCAGGATGGCGTTCCAGCGATCGTAGCGGGACACGAAGCCTCCAATGAGATCCGGGCGGGATCAAGCGTGGCACAGGCGGGGAGGTGAGAGCGACCACTGCACAAAACTGCGCTTTTACTGTATAAAAAAGGCAGAAACAAACACCAACGGGGAGGAACGCGGTGACCACCCATACCGAAGCCGAGATCGAGTCCCAGCCGTCCTGCTGGCGCCGCGCGGTGGCCGACGTGCCCGCGGGCGCGCTGCCCGAGCCCGGCGAGCGGGTGGCCGTCGTCGGCTGCGGCACGTCCTGGTTCATCGCGATGGCCTACGCCACGCTGCGCGAGCGGGCCGGGCAGGGCGAGACCGACGCGTTCGCCGCGTCCGAGGCGCCGGTCGGCCGCTCCTACGACAGGGTGCTCGCGCTGACCCGGTCCGGCACCACGACCGAGGTGCTGGAGCTGCTGTCCAGGACGAGCGCCCGCACGACGGCCATCACCGCCGACCCGAAGACGCCGGTCATGACGGCCGCCGACGAGGTCATCGTGCTCGACTACGCCGACGAGAGCTCCGTCGTGCAGACCCGCTTCGCCACCACCCAGCTCGCCATGCTCCGCGCCAGCCTCGGCGAGGACCTGACCGGCGCGATCGCCGACGCCGAGCGGGCCCTGGCCGAGCCGCTGCCCGCCGGGCTCGTCGAGGCCGAGCAGTTCAGCTTCCTCGGCAGCGGCTGGTCGGTCGGCCTGGCCCAGGAGGCCGCGCTCAAGATGCGCGAGGCGTCCCGGTCGTGGACGGAGGCGTACCCGGCGATGGAGTACCGGCACGGCCCGATCAGCATCGCGGGCCCCGGCCGCGTCACCTGGATGCTCGGCACCGCCCCCGAGGGCCTGCGCGAGCAGGTCGAGGCGACCGGCGGCACGTTCTTCGAGAGCGGCCTCGACCCCATGGCCGAGCTGGTGCGCGCCCAGCGGGTGGCGGTCGCGCGGGCCTTCGCCCGCGGGCTGAACCCCGACGAGCCCATGCACCTCACGCGATCTGTGATCCTTTCTTCATGAGCCTTACTCTCGCCGACGCCCGGATCGTGACCCCCGAAGGGGTGCACGAAGGGTGGCTGACCATCGAAGACGGCCGCATCACGCATGTCGGCCACGGATCGGCCCCCAGCCCCGGCCTGAGCCTCGGGGGGCGGCACGTCGTCCCCGGGTTCGTCGACATCCACAACCACGGCGGCGCGGGCGGGTCGTTCCCCACCGGCGACCAGGACAAGGCCCGCGACGCCGTGGCCCTGCACCGGCGGCACGGCACGACCACGATGATGGCCAGCCTGGTCACCGACACGCTCGACGAGCTGTCCAGGGCCGCCGCCTCGCTGGCCGAGCTGTGCGAGGAGGGGCTGCTGGCGGGCATCCACTTCGAGGGGCCGTACATCGCCAAGGCCCGCTGCGGCGCGCACAACCCCGCCCTGCTGCGCGAGCCGTCGCCGCAGGAGCTGTCGGGGCTGGTCAAGGCCGCGCGCGGGCACGCGCGCATGGTCACCGTCGCCGCCGAGCTGCCCGGCGGCCTCGACACGATCCGCACGGCCGTCGGCGAGGGCCTGATCGCGGCGCTCGGCCACAGCGACGCCGACTACGACCAGGCGATCGCCGCCATCGAGGCGGGCGCCACCGTCGCCACCCACCTGTACAACGCGATGCCGCAGCTCGGCCACCGCGCGCCCGGCCCGATCGCCGCCCTGCTGGAGGACGAGCGCGTCACGGTCGAGCTGGTCAACGACGGCGTCCACGTGCACGCGGCGATGTTGCGTCTGGCCTACGAGGTGGCCGGGCCCGGCCGGACGGTGCTGATCACCGACGCGATGGCGGCCACGGGCCTCGGCGACGGCGACTACGTGCTCGGCCCCATGCGGGTGCGCGTGACCGACGGCGTGGCCAGGCTGGTCGAGGGCGGCTCGATCGCGGGCTCCACCCTCACCATGGACGCCGCCTTCCGCCGCGGCGTGCGCGAGCTCGGCATGTCGCTGCCCGACGCGGTCCAGGTGGCCTCGCTGACCCCCGCCCAGGTGCTCGGCCTGGCCGAGGAGATCGGTTCGATCGCCGTCGGCAAGGCGGCCGACCTGGTGGTGCTCTCCGGCGAGCTGGAGGTCGACGGCGTGATGAAGAACGGCGACTGGATCACGGAGCCCTGATGATCATCACCGTGACGCTCAACGCCGCGCTCGACGTGACCTACGAGGTCCCGTCCGTCGCCTGGGACGGCGTCAACCGGGTCGGCGCCGTCCACCGGCGGGCCGGCGGCAAGGGCGTCAACGTGGCCCGCGTGCTGGCCGCCCTCGGCCAGGACGTCCTGGTCACGGGGCTGGCGGGCGGGCCCACGGGTCGCGCGATCGAGCACGACCTGCAAGCCGCGGGGCTGCCCGCCGCGCTGACCGGCATCGCCGCCGAGTCCCGCACCACGCTGGTGGTCTCCGAGCCGGGCGGGGCCACGCTGTTCAACGAGCCCGGCCCCGAGGTGAGCGCGGCCGAGCTGGCCGCGTTCGTGGAGCACTACACGTCGCTGCTGGCCGGGGCCGACGCGGTGGTGGTCTCCGGCAGCCTGCCGCGCGGCGTCCCCGCCGACTTCTACGCGACGCTGGCCGCCGTCGCCGCCCGCGCGGGCGTGCCGGCCATCGTCGACGCAGACGGCGACCCGCTGCGGCACGCGCCGGAGGGCCGTCCGGCTGTCGTCAAGCCCAACGCCGAGGAGCTGGCCAGGGCGGTTCCCGGCGGCACCCCCGAGGAGGGCGCCCAGGCGCTGCGCGAGCGGGGGGCCGAGGCCGTGGTCGTCTCCATGGGCGCCGACGGGCTGCTCGCCGTGACGGGCGAGGGCACCTTCCGGGCGCGGATGCCCTACACCGTGCGGGGAAACCCGACCGGGGCCGGCGACTCGCTGGTCGCGGGGCTCGCGCTGGGCCTGGTCGAGGGCTCCCCGTGGCCCGACCGGCTGCGGCGGGCCGCGGCGCTGGGCGCGGCCGCCGTGGCCGCGCCGGTCGCCGGCGACTTCGACGGCGAGGTCTACGCCGACATACACCCCCAGATCGTCATCACGTAAGGAGCTCGTCATGGCCCTCGCCGGAATCGGCGACATCGTCCGGCAGTCCCCCGCAGGGGTGGGCGCGTTCAACGTGATCCAGTTGGAGCACGCCACCGCGATCGTGGCCGGCGCCGAGGCGCTCGGCCTGCCGGTCGTGCTGCAGATCAGCGAGAACTGCGTGCGCTACCACGGCGCGCTCGAACCCGTCGCGCTGGCCGCGCTGGCCGTCGCGCGCCGCGCGGAGGTGCCGGTCGCGGTCCACCTCGACC
Source organism: Nonomuraea sp. NPDC003560 (assembly GCF_042878785.1). NCBI lineage: Bacteria > Bacillati > Actinomycetota > Actinomycetes > Streptosporangiales > Streptosporangiaceae > Nonomuraea > Nonomuraea sp. NPDC003560. Next base: position 1,082,498 of record NZ_JBIAOF010000003.1, read on the forward strand.
ACGCCACCGACCGCGCGCTGGTGGAGGAGGCGGTGACGCTGGGCCTCGGCTCGGTCATGTTCGACGCCTCCGCCCTGCCCGACGAGGAGAACGTGGCGGCCACGGCCGAGGTGGCGGCCTGGTGCCACGAGCGCGGCGTCTGGGTGGAGGCCGAGCTCGGCGAGGTCGGCGGCAAGGACGGCGTGCACGCGCCCGGCGCCCGCACCAAGCCGCACGAGGCGGTCGACTACGTCGCCAGGACCGGCGTCGACGCGCTCGCCGTGGCCGTCGGCACCTCGCACGCCATGACCACCAAGGACGCAGTGCTCGACCTGGAGCTCATCGCCGAGCTGCGGGCGGCGGTGCCGGTGCCGCTGGTGCTGCACGGCTCGTCCGGCGTGCCCGACGACGTGCTGCGCGAGGCGGTGGCCAACGGCATGAAGAAGATCAACATCGCCACCCACCTGAACAAGGCGTTCACCCGGGCCGTACGCGACTACCTGGCCCACGACGAGCGGGTGGTCGACTCCCGCAAATACCTCAACGCGGGCCGCGACGCCGTGGCCCGCGAGGTGAGTCACCTGCTGGGCGTGCTCACCGGCTGAGCTCCTTGCGCATCACCACGGCCGACCGGCCGTCGAGGTCGGCCCGGCCGATCTCGGCGTAGCCGAGCGAGGTGTACAGCGCGATGTTCGAGGCCATCTTGACGTTGGTGTAGAGGCGCAGGGCGGGCAGGCCGAGCCGGGCGGCCTCCCGCTCGGCGTAGGCCAGCAGGCCCCGGCCGATGCCCCTGCCGTGCAGGTCGGGCCGCACCGCCACGTTGTCCACCAGCAGCGCGCCCTCCTCGGGGATGAGCACGACCAGCCCTTCGAGGCCGTCGGTGACGTGCACCCGGCCCGCGGCGATGAGGGCCGCGTAGTCGGCCTCCATGGGCAGCGGCCGGGTGCCGATGATCTCGGCCCATGGCTGGTAGGCGTCATGGACGAGTTGCTCGACGGCGGCCCTGTCGGCCTCCTGCGCCAGTCTCATGCCCCCAATGATCGCAGCACCCTGTCGACCTGACGATCGAAGGTGCCGGGCGGATTGCGCGGGCTGTCGTGCGAGAGCAGGAACAGCCAGACCAGGCTCTGGAGCCTGCGGCAGTCGCGCAGCCGGCGCGCCTGCGGGCCGCTCAGCTCGAACCGGTCGGCGATCTCCACCTCGCCGTCCACCCACATGGAGACGTGCTCGGACAGCTCGGCCAGCTCGAAGGCCAGGTCGCTGCGCCCGGAGTCCTCGAAGTCGACGATGCGCACGCGGACGCCGTCCCACAGGAAGTTCGCCAGGTTGCCGTCGCCCGCCCCGAACGCCGGACGTACGCCCGACTCCCCCGGACGCCAGCCCGCCAGCCAGCGCAGGCCCTCCTCGGCCGCGCGGTCGGCCTCCGGACCGCGGGGGCGCCAGGCGGCCAGCCATTCCATGACCTGGCCGGTGACCGCCTCGACCTGCCACGGACGTACCGGGACGGCCGCCAGCACGCCGGGCGGGACGGCCTCGTACAGCTGCGTGAGCGCCTCGGCCATGGCGGTCAGCGGCGCCTCCCCGGCCGCCAGGCCGCGCAGGGGCACGCCGTCGATCCTGGTCATGCGGACGACGCCGTCCTCGAAGGCGATCGGCCGCGGGGTCAGGCCCGGGGCGTGCTCGGCCAGCAGGGTGAGCGCCCGCCACTCGCGCTCGGCCGCGCCCTCCTTGCCGTCGACGTAGCGCTTGGTGACGACGTCGCCGTCGATGTCGAGGACGTGGGTGTGCACGAGATCGGCCATGCTACGGCAGGATACGGCCTGCCCTACGAGCCGGCGCCCGTCACCACGGCAACGGCAGGCCGTCGCGGAAGAAGCCGCCGGTCACCACGGCAGCGGCAGGCCGTCGCGGAAGAAGCCGCCGGTCGGCCCGTCGTCGGGCAGGTCCGCGGCCCACACTACGCTCCGCGCGCCCTCGGCGACCGGCCGCCCGCCGGGGCCGCCCATGTCGGTCGCCACCCACCCCGGGCAGACGGCGTTGACCAGGATGCCGTCCCCGCGCAGCTCGGCCGCGAGCATCCTGGTCAGCGCGTTCAGCGCCGTCTTCGACACCGTGTACGCGGGCGTGCCGCCGCCCATCGAGGCCAGCGAGCCGATCTCGCTGGAGACGTTGACGATCCGGCCGTGCGCGCTGCCGCGCAACAGCGGCAGCAGCGCGAGCGTGACCCGCCAGGCGCCCAGCAGGTTCGTCTCCAGCGCCTCCGACACCACGCCCAGGTCCGCGTCGCAGGCCCGCTGCCAGGTGTCGTAGTGGATGGCGGCGTTGTTGACCAGCACGTCGACCCGCCCGTGGGTCTTCTCCAGCTCCCGCGCCAGCTCGGCCGCCGACCGCTCGTCGGCGACGTCGAGCCGCCGCGCCAGCACCTCGCCGCCGATCCCGGCCGCCGCCTCGACGGCCTTGCGCTCGTCCCTGGCGGTCAGCACCACCGTGTCGCCCGCCGCCGCGAGCTGGCTGGCCACCTCCAGCCCGATCCCCCGGTTGGCCCCCGTGACCACGCACACCCGGTCCATCTCACGTCCCCCTCAACGTCGCGCGCCTGCGCCGCAGGAACTCCCGCTCGACCTCGTTGCCCGCACGGGCGATGGCCTCGCCGTACGCCCGCGCCGCCTCCTCGTCGCGTCCCAGCCGCCGCAGCAGGTCGGCCCGTACGGCGTGGAACAGGTAATAGCCTGTCACCTCCAGCCCCTCCACCAGCGCCAGCCCCGCCTCGGGGCCCTCCGCCTCGGCCACCGCCACCGCGCGGTGCAACGCCACGACCGGCCCCGGCGTGAACGCCAGCAGCAGGTCGTAGAGCTGGACGATCTGCCGCCAGTCGGTCTCCCCCGCGCTCGCCGCGTCGCCGTGCACGGCGTTGATCGCGGCCTGCACCTGGTAGGGCCCCGGCCGCCCCCACCGCAGGCAGCGCCGGACGATCGCCTGCCCCTCCTCGACCAGCGCGCGGTCCCACAGGGCGCGGTCCTGCTCGGGCAGCGGCACCAGCTCGCCGCCGCCCGCGGTGCGCGCCGCCCGGCGCGACTGGACCAGCAGCATCAGCGCCAGCAGGCCCCACACCTCGGGCTCGTCCGGCATCAGCTCGGCGAGCAGGCGGCCGAGCCGGACGGCCTCCGCGCACAGGTCCTCGCGCACCAGCCGCTCGCCCGAACTGGCCGTGTAACCCTCGTTGAAGATCAGGTAGATCACCGCCAGCACCGCGCGCAGCCGGTCTGGCAGGTCCGCCGCCGCCGGCACCCGGTACGGGATCCCCGCCTGCCGGATCCTGCTCTTGGCCCTGACCAGCCGCTGGGCCATGGTCGCCTCGGGCACCAAAAACGCGTGCGCGATCTCGGCCGTGGTCAGCCCGCCGAGCAGCCGCAACGTGAGCGCCACCCGCGCGTGCGGGGCGAGCGCCGGATGGCAGCAGGTGAAGATCAGGCGCAGTCGCTCGTCCCGTACGGGCCCCTCCTCGACGGGCTCGTCCCTGGCGTGCAGCAGCGCCGCCTGCACGTACTTGTCGTGGCGGCCAGACTCCCTGCGCAGCCGGTCGACGGCCCGGTTCCTGGCGGTCGTGATGATCCAGCCGGCCGGGCTCGGCGGCGGACCGGCCTGCGGCCACTGCCGCAGCGCGATCGCGAACGCCTCCTGCACGGCCTCCTCGGCGACGTCGATGTCACCGAACACGCGGACGAGCACGGCCACCGCCCGGCCGTACTCCTCCCGGAAGGCCCGTTCGACCTGATCGGACATCCTGCAACCACCTCGCCGACACGCGCGTCACCTTGCACGTCCTACACGAACGGCGGTGTCCCGATTCGACACCGCGAGCCGGCGGGGACCCCGGAAAGCAGCCGGCTCCGGCGGGCCGGTGAGGCCCCGGAAAGCAGTCGGCTCCCGGAGGTCGCAACCCCCGGGAGCCGTCGCAGACGTCGGCCAGCCGCCGCCTCAGCGCTGGATCGGCGCGACCACGACCTCGACCCGCTGGAACTCCTTGATGTCGGAGTAGCCGGTGGAGGCCATCGTGCGCTTGAGCGCGCCCATCAGGTTCATCGAGCCGTCGGCCACGCTGGAGGGGCCGTGCAGGATCTGCTCCAGCGTCCCGACCGTGCCGAACTCCACGCGACGGCCGCGCGGCAGGTCGGGGTGGTGGGCCTCGGAGCCCCAGTGGAAGCCGTGGCCAGGGGCCTCGGACGCCCTGGCCAGCGGCGAGCCCACCATGACGGCGTCGGCCCCGCACGCGATGGCCTTGGCGATGTCGCCCGAGGTGCCCATGCCGCCGTCGGCGATCACGTGCACGTACCGGCCGCCGGACTCGTCCATGTAGTCGCGGCGCGCCGCGGCCACGTCGGAGATCGCGGTGGCCATCGGCACGGCCACGCCGAGCACGTTGCGGGTGGTGTGCGAGGCGCCGCCGCCGAAGCCGACCAGCACGCCCGCCGCGCCCGTGCGCATCAGGTGCAGCGCCGCGGTGTAGGTGGCGCAGCCGCCGACGATGACCGGCACGTCGAGCTCGTAGATGAACTGCTTGAGGTTGAGCGGCTCGGCGCGGCCCGAGACGTGCTCGGCCGAGACGGTGGTGCCGCGGATGACGAAGATGTCCACGCCGGCGTCGATCACGGCCTTGTGGTACTGGACCGTGCGCTGCGGCGACAGCCGGACGGCCGTCGTCACCCCGGACGCCCGGATCTCCTCGATCCGGCGGCCGATCAGCTCCTCCTTGATCGGCGCGTCGTAGATCTCCTGGAGCCGCCGGGTCGCGGCCGCGGCGTCGAGGGCGGCGCACTCCTCCAGCAGCGGGGACGGGTCTTCGTAGCGCGTCCAGAGCCCTTCGAGGTCGAGGGGGGCCAGGCCGCCGAGCCGGCCGATCTCGATCGCGGTGGCGGGCGAGACCACGCTGTCCATGGGGGCGACGACGACGGGCAGCTCGAACCGGTAGGCGTCGATCTGCCAGGCGATCGACACCTCTTCCGGGTCACGGGTGCGTCGCGAGGGCACGAGCCCGATCTCGTCGAGCGCGTACGCCCTCCGCCCGGTCTTGCCCCGGCCGATCTCCACCTGCTGAGTCATGAACTTACCTTCTGTGATAGTTCGGAGCTTCCACGGTCATCTGGATGTCGTGGGGGTGGCTCTCCTTGAGGCCCGCTGCCGTGATCGGCATGAGCTCGCAGTCGGTGTGCATCTGCTCGATCGTGCGGCAGCCGGCGTACCACATGCCCTGGCGCAGACCGCCGATGAGCTGGTGGGCGACGGCCGCGACCGGCCCGCGGTAGGGCACCTGCCCCTCGATGCCCTCGGGGATGTACTTGTCGTCGCCGCCGACGTCGGCCTGCGCGTAGCGGTCCTTGCTGAAGGAGGTGCCGCCGCGCTCGCGGTTGCGCACCGCGCCGAGCGACCCCATGCCCCGGTACGACTTGAACTGCTTGCCGTTGATGAAGATCAGCTCGCCCGGCGACTCCTCGCAGCCGGCGAGCAGCGAGCCCAGCATGACCGTGTCGGCGCCGGCCGCGATGGCCTTGACGATGTCGCCGGAGTACTGGAGGCCGCCGTCGCCGATCACCGGCACCCCGGCCGGTGCGCACGCCTTGGACGCCTCGTGGATGGCCGTGACCTGCGGCGCGCCCACGCCGGCCACCACGCGGGTGGTGCAGATGGAGCCGGGGCCGACGCCGACCTTGACCGCGTCGGCGCCCGCGTCGACCAGCATCTGGGCGCCCGCCCTGGTCGCGATGTTGCCGCCGATGACCTGGACCTTGCTGTTGGCCTTGAGCTTGGCGATCATGTCGGCCAGGCCCTTGGAGTGACCGTGGGCCACGTCGACGACGACGACGTCGACCCCGGCCTCGATCAGCGCCTTGGCCCGCAGCTCGGCGTCGCCGCCGACGCCGATGGCCGCGCCGACCAGCAGGCGGCCGTCGGCGTCCTTGGTGGACAGCGGGTACTGCTCGCTCTTGGTGAAGTCCTTCACCGTGATCAGGCCGCGCAGCCTGCCGTCGGGGTCGACGAGGGGCAGCTTCTCGATCTTGTTCTGCCGCAGCAGCGCGAACGCGTCGTCGCGCGAGACCCCCACCGGCGCGGTGACCAGCGGCATCTTGGTCATGACCTCGCGCACCGGACGGCTCTGGTCGGTCTCGAAGCGCATGTCGCGGTTGGTCACGATGCCGACCAGCGTGCCCGCCACGTCCGTCACCGGCACGCCGGAGATCCGGTACGTCGCGCACAGCCGCTCGACGTCGGCCAGCGTGTCGTCGGGGCTGCAGGTCACCGGGTTGGTCACCATGCCGGCCTCGGACCGCTTGACCAGGTCGACCTGCTGGGCCTGCTCCTCGACCGACAGGTTGCGGTGGAGGATGCCGATGCCGCCCTGGCGCGCCATGGCGACCGCCATGCGGGCCTCGGTGACGGTGTCCATGGCCGCGGAGACGAGCGGGATGGACAGCGTGATGTCCCGTGACAGACGGGATCTGGTGTCGGCCTCACCTGGTTGGAGATCGGAGTAGCCGGGCACCAGCAGCACGTCGTCGAAGGTCAAACCCATCTCGGTGAACTTGGACATGCCTCGGCCCCCTCCTGACCTCTGCGCTGATTGACCTAAGTCTAGGGCCTGCCTCCAAAACGCAACGAAGCCGGGAGCACGACGGCCCCACGCCCCGTCGTGCGCCCGGCCTCGCCGTCCGGAACGCGCAAAGTGCAGGGGGATGGGACGGTCGGTGATCCGTCCCATCCCCCGGCCACCGGCACCCAGGCCAGGCGGCGTGTTCACGCCACCGAACCCCCCTCCGCGTCCTGATGGCGGCTGCCGCAAGGCCCCGCTTCAGGGTGCCGACGCTAGGTAAAGCCTGCGTCACTCAACGGCACGACGCAATGTGAAAACGTGCAATTGCACGAAGTTGCACGTTCCGCCGACGATTCCGCGGCAAGCCCCGGACACGCAGGCGGTACGGGGTTATCCTCGCGGCACGCCCGTGTCCCCCCGACGGAGCCGCCCATAATGCGTAATCAGCCCAGGCGCGTCGCAGAGCCCTTCGAGACGCTGGGCCTCGACCCGGCGCAGACCGCCCTTTACACGGCGCTGCTACGCCTGCACAGGGCCACGCGCACCGACCTCGCCCAGGCCATGGACGGCCCCGTCGAGAAGGTCGGCCGCCAGCTCGACGACCTGGTCAGGCTGGGGGTGGTCGACGAGCAGTCCGGCGAGTACCTGGCCAGGCACCCGGCGGCGGCGCTCGGCCGGGTCATCGCCGAGCGGCTCGACCGGCTGGCCGAGGAGAGCCGCAGGATCGACTCCGCGCTCGGCTCCATCCGCGGCCTGATCCACGACTACGACGCCGGCCGCGATTATCAGAGCGGCACATTCCCGGTGGAGATGGTGAACGGCGCGGACGTCCTCTACGAGAGCGTCGTCGGCATAGCCGTGCAATCGCCGCCCATGGAGTTGTTGACCGCAATCCCGGACGAGCGCACAATGGCAGATTTTGTTCGTAAATTTGCGGACCCATGGATTGATGCGCAAAAACGGCAACTTCTTACCGTTCAGGCGATCATTCCGGTCTCCACGCTGAGCCTGCCGGGCGTACGCGATCAGCTCACCCGGCTGCTCGACACCGGCGGAAAGGTGCGCACGCTCGACCGGGTGCCGAGCTGGTTCATGACGGCCGGGCCCGAGGTCGCCGGCCTGCCCGCGCTGTGGGGCGGCAACCTGCCCGACCACGCCTACAACTTCTACCTGGTGCGCACGCCGATCGTCGTCGGCATGCTGCGCTCGCTGTTCCAGGAGCTCTGGGGGCGGGCCGTACCGCTGCCCTGGGGGCGCAGGGGCGACGGGATGGTCCAGGTGCTCCGCCTGGCCGCGCAGGGCGTGTGCGACGACTCCATCGCCCGCCAGCTCGGCGTCTCGGTCCGTACGGTGCGGGCCAGGTTCGCCGACGCCATGGCCGAGCTGGGCGCGCAGTCGCGCTTCCACGCCGGCGTGGAGGCCGCCAGACGGGGATGGCTCAGCTAATACTCTCCGCCGGGGCCGCTTCGGTCATATGGTGGGAAGGTGCTGGAAGACGTCCCCCGCGACCCGTTCGCGGACGACCCGAACGACCCGTCCTCGGCGATGGGCGCTCTCGACGACGCCGAGCCACTCACCGCGGCCGAGCGCGACGAGGCCATCACCGACCTGGCAGACGTCGAGGTCTTTCGCTCCCTGCTCGAACCGCAGGGGGTGCTGGGCCTCGTGCTCGACTGCCCCGAGTGCGGCGAGCAGCACTTCTTCGACTGGGAGCTGCTGCGCGGCAACCTTCGCCAGATGATCGAGAAAGGCCAGCCCCAGGTGCACGAGCCGGCCTTCCACCCCGACCCCGCCGACTACGTCAGCTGGGAGTACGCCCGAGGCTACGTCGACGGCGTCATCGACACGGAGGAGCGCCGCTGATCGACTTCCTCCGAGACATCGTTCAGTAGCGCGCCCAGCAACCGCACCGCAGGGTCGGACGAGTCCCGCGCCCGGCCCCGCGCGACCGCGTCGAGCAGCTCGTCGGTCTTGAGCAGGTCGTCGGCCTCGAGAAGCGCATGGAGCTCGTCCTCCGGCGTCAAGCCGACTCCAGCTCGGCCATCTGCCGCAACCTGGCCAGCGCCCGATGCTGGGCTACGCGGACCGCACCTGGTGACATGCCGAGTACATTACCGGTCTCCTCGGCAGACAGCCCCGACACCACCCGCAACAGCAGCAACTCCCGCTGGTTGTCGGGCAGCCTGGCCAGCAGCCTGCGCGCGTGCTCGACCTCGATGTAGCGGACCACCGTCTCCTCGGGCCCCGGGCCGTCGTCGGGCCCGTCGGGCAGATCCTGGGTGGGCACGGCCGAGCGCACCGAACTGCGCAGCGCGTCGGCCACCTTGTGCGAGGCGATCCCGAACACGAAGGACGCGAAAGGCCGCCCCATGTCCCGGTATCGCGGCAGCGCGGACAACACCGCGATGCACACCTCCTGGGCTACGTCATCGGCAATGTGATATTGCCCTGAAACCCTGCCCAGCCTGGCGCGGCAATACCGCACCACCATGGGACGCAACTCCCCGAGCAGGGATTCGATCGCACTGCGATCTCCCTGCACGGCGAGGCTCGTCAGTTCCCTAAGGTCGGAGTCATCCGTCCGTGCCGGAAGTCTCGACGCGAGCCTTACCCCAATTTTGGCGTCGGCGACGCTTCCCTCGCTCACGATAGGCATGATGCCCGCACTGATCGGGCCTGTCCCCATGGCGAACGGCTACGGATTGGTCACATTGAAGCGACGATAACTAGCAGTAATCAGCCGACCACACTAAGCCTGATGAGCTGACATAATGTTTCACGCCATAAGCCGAAATGCACGACAATTGCCAGACCCCGACGCTTAACCAGCACTGCCGGTTTACTCCAATAATCCACCTCTTCCCCCAATTTCCCCCGCCCCCACCCCCTTCCGCCCCGTAAGCCCCAGCCACATTTCCCACCACCCGAAACCCACCAGCACCGTCTCCGCTACCCGCCCCTCACCCACCGCCCCCTGGAAACCAACGGCCCGCACCGAAGGGGCCGAGACGTCCTGTCGGCGGGATCAAGACCGGATCGAGAGAGGCCAACGGCCTACCGAAGCTGCTGTGCTTCGATTGGTCGTCGCAGTGCGCCTTCCCGTGAGCGGACGGCATGCTTGCGGCTCGCGCAGCAGGGCCCGGGCAACCAGGAGGCGTGCCAGGTCGCCGGCATCAGCTCCCGACCCGGCCGACGATGCCGTAATGGCCGCGACCCGACCGGCAAGCACGTGGGCGCTGCCGATCACATCGGCGGCACTTCCGCCAGATCGCACGGAAGCTCGGGCGCGCGCCCTCGGTCGTCAGCCAGGAGATCCACCGCAACCAGGACCGCGGCAACGGCGAGTACCGGCCGCATGCCCCAGGCCGGCGCCGACGCGCGGCACCCACCCCACGCCCCAACCGCAGCAAAAACGGGCAGAACCCGGAGTTACGGGACTACCCGCACAAGCGCTGGAGCCCAGAGCAGGTCATCCAGAGCCTGCGCCGAGCCTTTCCGAGCGACCGGAGGCGCACGCGTGCCACGAGACCATCCACCAGGCCCCCTACATCCAAGGCGCGGGGAGCGTGACGCGAACTGACGAAGGCGCTGCACGCCGGTCGCGCCACGCGCAACCCGCACCGCCTCGCCAGCCCGCCACAGCACCCCATGGTCGTGATCAGCGAGCGCCTCACCGAACCCCTGGTACACCGACCCGGTAGCCGGGCGGGTGAGAGATGATCAGGAGGCCAGATCTGCGGCCAGGACAGCATGAAGGTGCTCATCGTGAAGCCGGCCGTCACCGAACCTCTTCGCTGATCGCATCACGCCTTCCAGCACGAACCCCGACTTCTGCGCCACCCGGCACGAGGCGTGATTCTCGACGGCATGAGTGAGCACGATCCGTTCAAGCTGCAGCGTGGACGTCGCCCATGTCGTGACCGCCTGGACGGATGCGGTGGCGGCGCCACGGCCACGTGCCCAAGGCGCGATCCGGTATCCGATCCGGGCCTGAGCGTTCTCCAGGTCAAGCCCATGCAGCGCGATGTTGCCGACGTAGCGCCCGGACTCGGCGTCGAGGATCGAGAACGTGGCGTGCGTCCCGTCTGACCAATCGGCGCCCTTGAGGCAGTCCGCAACGGCTGCGGCCTCGTCCTCGATGCGGCAGCGGGGATTCCAGAGGAGCACGTCCGGGTCCCTGGCAAGGCGCAGGACCTCCGGAGCGTCCGCCGTACTTGGCGGCCGGAGGACGAACTTCGCCGTGGACAGCTCGACCGACACAGGCGGAGTAGGGGGCATGTCTCGAAAGGATGCCATGAAGATCGCCGAAAGCGCCCGTGCTTGGGCATCCTTCGAGCGGCTGGTCCGGCCCGCTCGGAGAACGCCCGGCGTCCGAAGACACCGAGAGTGCGCACCGTCGCTGAGCCGGCTGCGGCCGGTAACTGATCAGGTGCTGCAACACCCCGTCGAATCCGCCAGACCAGGGACGGGCCGTGAAAGCCGACGGCCCGCACCGGCGAGACCAGGGACGGGCCGTGGAAACCGACGGCCCGCACCGGCGAGACCGGGAACGGGCCGTGGAAAACCGACGGCCCGCGCCGGAGGGAACCGGGCGGGCCGTACGGGCGCGGGGGAAACAGCCGGGTCAGTGGCCGTGACCGTGGCCGTGGCCCTGGCCGGCGGCCGGAGCCTCCTCCTCGGGCTTGTCCACCACGAGCGCCTCGGTCGTCAGGAGCATGCCCGCGATCGAAGCGGCGTTCTGCACCGCGGACCGGGTCACCTTGACGGGGTCGATGACGCCCTGGGCGATCAGGTCGACGTACTCGCCGGTGGCGGCGTTGAGGCCCTGGCCGGCGGGCAGCTCGGCGACCTTGTGGGTCACCACGTAGCCCTCCAGGCCGGCGTTCTCGGCGATCCAGCGGGCCGGCTCGACCAGCGCGCGGCGCACGACGCCGACACCGGTGGCCTCGTCGCCGGTCAGGCCGAGGTCGTCGAGCTCCTTGCCCACGTGGATGAGGGCCGAGCCACCGCCGGAGACGATGCCCTCCTCGATCGCGGCGCGGGTCGCGGAGATCGCGTCCTCAAGGCGGTGCTTCTTCTCCTTCAGCTCCACCTCGGTGGCGGCGCCGACGCGCAGCACGCACACACCGCCGGCAAGCTTGGCCAGACGCTCCTGCAGCTTCTCGCGGTCCCAGTCGGAGTCGGACTGCTCGATGGCAATCTTGATCTCCTTGACGCGGTCCTCGATCGCCTGCTGGTCGCCGGCGCCGTCGACGATGGTCGTGGCGTCCTTGGTGACGACGACGCGGCGGGCAGTGCCGAGCACCTCGAGGCCGACGTGCTCCAGCTTGAGGCCGACCTCTTCGCTGACGACCTGGCCGCCGGTGAGGATCGCCATGTCCTGGAGCATCGCCTTGCGGCGGTCACCGAAGCCCGGGGCCTTGACGGCCACGGAGGTGAAGGTGCCGCGGATCTTGTTGGTGACCAGGACGGCCAGGGCCTCGCCCTCGACGTCCTCGGCGACCACGAGCAGCGGCTTCTTGGTCTGGGCGACCTTCTCCAGCAGCGGCAGGAAGTCGGCGATGGAGGAGATCTTGCCCTGGGTGAGCAGGATGTACGCGTCCTCCAGGACGGACTCCATGCGCTCGGGGTCGGTCACCATGTAGGCCGACAGGTAGCCCTTGTCGAACTGCATGCCCTCGGTGAACTCGAGCTCCATGCCCATGGCGTTGGACTCTTCGACGGTGAGGACACCGTCCTTGCCCACCTTGTCGAACGCCTCGGCGATCAGCTCGCCGATCTTGGCGTCCTGGGCGGAGATGGTGGCGACGTTGGCGATCTCCTTCTTGTCGCCCACCTCGCGCGCGCTGGCCAGCAGCCGGTCGCTGATCTCCTTGGCGGCCTTGTCGATGCCACGCTTGAGCGACAGCGGCGAGGCGCCGGCGGCCACGTTGCGCAGGCCCTCGCGGACCATGGCCTGGGCCAGCACGGTGGCGGTGGTGGTGCCGTCGCCCGCGATGTCGTTGGTCTTGGTGGCAACTTCCTTGGCGAGCTGGGCGCCGAGGTTCTCGTAGCGCTCCTCCAGCTCGATCTCACGAGCGATGGTCACACCGTCGTTCGTGATCGTCGGCGCACCGAACTTCTTGTCGATGACGACGTTACGGCCACGCGGGCCGAGGGTTACCTTCACGGCGTCCGCGAGGGCGTTGACACCGCGCTCAAGCGCGCGACGGGCGTCCTCGTCGAACTGCAGGATCTTCGCCATGCTGAAAGTCCTCTCCTGGCGTCGAAAGCCCCGGGCCCTCAAGAGCGCCCGGGGCTCGACACAACCGGCTTACTTCTCGATGATCGCGAGAACGTCGCGGGCGGAGAGCACGAGGTACTCCTCGCCGCCGTACTTGACCTCGGTGCCGCCGTACTTGCTGTAGAGGACGACGTCGCCCTCGGAGACGTCGAGCGGAATACGCTTGTCGCCGTCCTCATCCCAGTTGCCGGGGCCCACCGCGAGGACCTTGCCCTCCTGCGGCTTCTCCTTGGCGGTGTCCGGGATGACCAGACCGGAAGCGGTGGTCTGCTCTGCCTCAAGCGGCTGAACCACGATGCGGTCGCCGAGCGGCTTAACGGGAACCTTGGTGGCGGTCGTCACGATCGGACCTCCCCTTCAGATTTGAATGATCTAGAAGAGGCGACCAGCGGGGCCTGCCGTCGCGGGTGTCAGACCTGCCTCGTCGCACGTTGGCACTCTCAAGGTGAGAGTGCCAACAGGAAACATATGCAAGAGGGCCTTGACAGTCAACACGAACGCGTCTGCTCAGAGCGATCAGACGTAGGAACCCTCGGTCAGATCGGCGACGACGCCGGGCCGGGAGGGGTTCCAGCCGAGTTCGGCGCGCGTGCGTGTCGCGCTGATGCGCTGGCCGAGCGCCAGGGCCTCGGCGAAGCCCGCCCCCAGCACCTGGGCCGCCTCGGCCTGCGGCCAGGGCTCGGCCTGCGGCTTGACGCCCGCGGACCGGGCCGCCGCCTCGGCCACCTCGGCGACCGGCACGGCCTCCTCGCTGATGCCGTGGTACACGCGGGCGCCGCCCCTCTCCAGGACGGCCACGACGAGCTCGGCCAGGTCGTCGACGTGCACGAACGTCCAGGTGTGCGGCTCGCCGCCGGCGGTGACGTAGACCCCGGCCCCGCGCTCGGCGGCCTGCGCGCGCATCATGGCGGGGATGCCGCCGCCGCGCCCGTGGACGACGCCGGGCCGGATCACCGAGCCGCCGCCGTCGATGACCAGCTGCTCGATCTCGTGCCGGTACGCCACGAGCGGAATCGGGTCGGCCGGGCTGTCCTCGTGCCCGTCGGCGGTGGCGCCCAGCACCCACACGCCGCTGGTGAAGACCACCTTCCGGCCCGACGCGGCGAGCACGCCGATCGCGGCGAGGTCGGCCTCCTTGTCGCCGCCGAGCTGGGCGGCGACCACGATCGCGTCGATGTCCGGGGTGATCGCGGCGGCCAGCCCCGCGACGTCACTCAGGTCTCCGTGACGCTCGTCCGCCACGCCCGGCACGCGCCGGGAGCCGTCGGCGGCGGGCCGCACCAGGACGGCCACCTCGTGCCCCTGCTCGGCCAGCCGCTCGACCACCGCGCCGCCGATGTACCCCGTCGCGCCCAGCACCAGCACCTTCATGATGAACCTACCTCGAAAATTTCTACGTTGAACATTTCGACGTCGTGGACAGTACTGCACGATGCCGAACATTTCAACGTCGAAGCTTTGGTAGGGTGAGCCCCGTGGATGACGCGGTGGACGTGATTCTCGGACAGTGGGCGCGGACACGGCCCGACGTCGACGTGTCCCCGATGGGCGTGATCGGCCGGATCTCACGCGCCTCGCGCCTGCTGGAGCGCGGCGTGAAGGACTTCCTGGCCGAGCACGGGCTGGAGGCGTGGGAGTTCGACATGCTGGCCACGCTGCTGCGCAGCGGCGCCGACGCCACGATGTGCATGAAGGACCTGTCCAGCTCGGCCATGGTCAGCCCCGGCGCGCTCACCAACCGGATGGACCACCTGGTCCGGCGCGGCCTGGTCCATCGCTGGCCGGCGCCGCACAACCGGCGCATGACGCTGGTCGCCCTCACCGACGAGGGCAGGAAGGTAGCCGACGAGATGCTCGTCCGGCACGCCGCCAACGAGGAGCGGCTGCTCGCCGGACTGTCCGAGGGCGAGCGCGAGGCCCTGGCCGGGCTGCTGCGCAGCCTGCTGGTCTCCCTGGGCGACACCTCCTTGTGAGCGATCCCGAGTTGTGAGCGGAGTGCGTACATGGATCTCGACGCCTTCGGCGAGCTGCTGACCCCGCGCGGGCAGCGGGCGCTCGCCGAGGCCGCGGAGCTGGCCGGGACCGATCCGGTCGCGGCGGCGACCAGGCTGCGCCGCTCCTACGACGCGGCGCTCACCTCCGCCGCGCTGACGCAGGCGGCGCTGCGCGAGCGGGCCGCGGCGAAGTTCGGCGCGGACGCCGCGGTCATGTACTTCACCCCGCACGGCCTGGAGCAGTCCACCCGCCGGGAGGTCGCCGACCACCGCGCCCGGCGCATGGGCGCCGGGCGGGTGATCGACGCCTGCTGCGGGGTCGGCGGCGACCTCCTGGCGCTCGCCCGCGCCGGCTGCGAGGTCGACGCCGTCGACCTCGACCCGCTGACCGTCGCCGTGGCCAGCGCCAACGCCGACGCCCTCGGGCTGGCCGGCCGGGTGCGGGTGCGCGTGGGCGACGCGGCGCAGGTCCGGCCCGAGGAGTACGACGCGCTGTTCGCCGACCCGGCCCGGCGCAGCGGCAAGGGCCGCACGTTCGACCCCATGGCCTACTCGCCGCCCTGGCCGGTCGTGCTCGACCTGGTCGCACGGGCGCCGCGGGCCTGTCTCAAGGTCGCCCCCGGCATCCCGTACGAGTTCATCCCCGAGGGCGCGGAGGCCGAATGGGTCTCCTACAAGGGCGAGGTCAAGGAGGCCACCCTCTGGACCGGCCCCCAGGTCGGCCCCGCCCGGCGCGCCACCCTGCTGCCCGGCGGCCACACGCTGACCGCCACCGGCGTGCAGGCCGCCGTCGGCCCGATGGGCCGCTACGTCTACGAGCCCGACGGCGCCGCGATCCGGGCCCACCTCGTCGGCGAGGTGGCCGAGCTGATCGGCGGACGCCTGCCCGACCCCATGATCGCCTACATCACCACCGACGAGCCCAGCCACACCCCCTGGGCCTCCGGGTACGAGGTGGACGAGGTCATGCCGTTCTCGCTGAAAAAACTCCGAGCCGCTCTCCGCGAACGCCGGATCGGAAATGTCACCATCAAGAAACGCGCGTCGGCGATCGACATCGAACGCCTGCGCGCCGATCTCCGCCTTTCCGGCGAGAACTCGATCGTCATTATCCTGACCCGCATTCTCGATAAGCCTTCAGTTATCATCTGCAACCCCCTCCCACCTGCCTGAACACTCCAAAGCGGTCATTCTTCCGCTAAATACGATCTTTCACTTCGACGCCGCCTGACCTTGATCGAAAGGCTAAGGTGGACGGGCGGGAGTTCTCCCCCTTATGCGGTAACCCGCGTACTCGCCCTTTCATCTGCAAACCGGACCTATCCCACCGCTGCGCGGCAGACCGTCGGCGAGCGAAGGAGCCTTTCGGTGGACCATTCCAACCACACCACCCTTCTTCAGGCAGGCGGCCAGTCCGCCATCTCCGAGAGGATGCGAGACCTCCTCGCGCGCGCCGCCCAGGACCATGTCTACGAGCAGCGCACCCAGGGAGCCGTGCTCGACGAGATCCGCCAGCGTCTTGAAGGCATGGAGTGGCTGCTGCGCGAGGTGCGCGAACGGGAGCTCGGCGGCCTGAGCGGCACCCTTGAGGCGGTGAGCGGGCGGCTCGACGACATCACCGCCAAGCCGCCGATGTGGGCGGAGGGCCTGGCCCAGCACGTCGAGGCCGTGCGCGACCACGTCGACGCCGTCGGGGAGAAGATCGGCCACGTCGACGCCCGGGTCGCGCCGGTGGCCGAGCTGCCGAGCCTGTGGGCGGACCTGGGCACCGTGGGCGAGGCCGTCGACGAGGCGCTCAAACGCCTGCAGTCGGTGCTCGACACCACCGACGGCATCACCCAGAACATGTCCGGCTTCGCCGCCAAGCTGACGCAGCTCAACTCCAGCATGGAGGCCGCGGCCAGCCGCTTCACCCGGCTCGACAAGTCGGTGGCCGACCTGTCGAGCCGCGCCGAACGGGTCGAGAGCGTGGTCGGCGAGCTGGCCGAGAGCGTCGCGGCCACGTCGCAGCAGGTCGCCGTCAAGATCGACGCGGCCGAGCAGCGCCTGACCGGCCGCCTCGACGACACCGACCTGCACATCGCCGCCCGCCTCGACGAGGCCGACAAACGCCTGGCCGGCCGCCTCGACGAGACCGACGAGCGGCTGACCCAGCGCCTGAACGAGCGGCTCGACCGCGCCGACGAGCGCCTGGCCGCCAAGCTCGACGAGGGCGACCAGCGGCTCACGGTCCGGCTGGCCGACGTCGAGCAGCGGCTCACCGCCCGCCTCGACGAGGCCGACCAGCACCTCGCCGTCCAGCTCGGGGAGAGCGAGCTGCGGCTCAGCGGGCGGCTCGACGGCGTCGACTCCCGGCTCGACCGGGTCGAGGGCCGGCTCATGGGGCTCGACACCCGGCTCACCGGGTTCGACGGCCGGCTGGAGTCGGCCGACGAGTGCCTGGCCGACATCGACACCAGGCTCGACGGCGTCGACGGCCGCATCAGCGGCGTCGACAAGCGCCTCACCTCGGTCGACGGCCAGCTCGGCGGCCTCGGCAAGCGCATGGGCGCCATCGACGGCCACCTCGTCCGCCACGACGACCGCTTCGACGCCCTCGACGGCCGCCTGAGCGCGCTCGACGACCGCGCCTCGGCCACCGACCAGCGCCTGGCCGAGACCGCCGTGCGCAGCGAGGGCCGCTTCAACAAGCTCGACAACCAGATGGAGTCGATCGACGAGCGGCTGGTCGAGGCGGAGGAGCACCTGATCACCCGGTTCGACACCCTCGACGGCCAGTTCAGCGGGCTCGACAGCCGCTTCAACGGCCTCGACACCCACCTCAACGGCCTGGCCGCCCGCGCCGATCAGGCCGGCGAGCACCTGGAGTCGGTCGACGACCGCATCGAGGCCATGAACCAGCACGTCAGCCAGCTCCCGGCCGCCCTGGCCATCCCCGAGCGGGTCGGCGAGCTCATCGAGTCGCAGGCCGGCGCGCAGGCCGACCGCCTGTCGGCCGCCGCCGACGCGCTGACCGAGCTGGTGCGCTCCCGGCCCGACCGCGACGAGCTGAGCGAGACGGTCAGCGGCATCGTGCAGCCGGCCACCGACGACCTCACCAAGCGGCTGGCCGCGCTGGAGGAGACCATGCTGGCGCTGGCCGAGGCCCTGCTCCGGCCCACCAGGACCAAAGACTGACCCGCCCGGCGGTGGGGCACCTCCCGCGCCTCACCGCCGGCCTCCGGCCCCGCCAGGGCTCAGACGTGGACCGTCGTGATCGGCAGCGACGAGTCCGCCGGGATCTCCAGGGTCGAGGGGGTGACCCCCGCCGCCACCAGGTCGGACCCCAGAGCGGCGACCATGGCCCCGTTGTCGGTGCACAGCCCCGGCCGGGGCACCCGCAGCCGCACGCCCGCCGCGTCGCAGCGCTCCTGGGCCAGCGCCCGCAGCCGCGAGTTGGCCGCCACGCCGCCGCCGATCAGCAGGTCGTGCACGTCGTACTTCTTGCACGCCTGCAACGCCTTGCGGGTCAGCACGTCGACCACGGCCTCCTGGAAGGAGGCGGCCACGTCGGGCACGTGGATCGACTGCCCGGACGCCTCGCGCGCCTCGACCCAGCGGGCGACGGCCGTCTTGAGCCCGGAGAAGGAGAAGTCGAGCGTGCCGTCGTCGATCTTGCCCCGGGGGAAGGTGACGGCCGTGCCGGAGCCCTCGCGGGCGGCCCGGTCGATGTGCGGGCCGCCGGGGAAGGGCAGCCCGAGCACCCGGGCCACCTTGTCGAACGCCTCGCCGGCCGCGTCGTCGACGGTCGAGCCGAGCGAGATGACGTCTTCGGCCACGTCGGGCACCAGCAGCAGCGAGGAGTGGCCGCCGGAGACCAGCATGGCGATGCACGGCTTGGGCAGCGGCCCGTGTTCGAGCTGGTCGACGGCCACGTGGGCGGCCAGGTGGTTGACGCCGTAGAGCGGCACGCCGAGGCCCAGCGCGTACGACTTGGCGGCGGCCACGCCCACCAGCAGCGCCCCGGCCAGGCCGGGCCCGGCGGTGACGGCGATGGCGTCGATGTCGGAGAACTTGAGCCCCGCCTCGGCCAGCGCCGCCTCGACCGTGGGCGTCATGGCCTCCAGATGGGCGCGGGAGGCGACCTCGGGCACCACGCCGCCGTATCGGGCGTGCTCGTCCATGCTGGAGGCGATGGTGTTGGCGAGGAGCGTGTGGCCTCTGACGATGCCGATGCCGGTCTCGTCGCACGACGTCTCGATGCCCAGGACCAGGGGTGCGTCAGCCATCCAGCTTCCTTCTCATCATGATCGCGTCGGTGCCGTCGTCGTAGTAGCGGCGGCGGATGCCGATCTCCTCGAACTCGAAATGCCGGTAGACCGCCTGGGCGCGCGGGTTGTCGGCGCGTACCTCCAGGAAGATCTCGCGCGCGCCCCTGCGCCGCGCCTCGGCCAGCAGCTCGGTCAGCATCGCGCTGCCGATGCCGGTGCCCTGGTGCTTCTCCAGCACGGCGATGGTCTGCACGTCGGCCTGGTCGGACGCGACCGCGATGCCGCTGTAGCCGACGATCTCGTCGTCGGCCAGGGCCACCACGTAGTGCCGCGACCGCGGCATGTCGGCCAGCTCGCCGCGCATCATGCCCTCGCTCCACGCGTCGAGCGGGAACGTGGCCTGCTCGATCGCCATGACCGCGGGCAGGTCGGCCTCGGTCATCGGCCGCAGTCTCACGCCGTCACCCTCTTGGGCGCGCCCGGCACCACGGCGTCGGGCCTGCGCAGGTAGATGGGCCGCGGCGGGTCGAGCGGGACGCCCGCGGCCAGCCGCTCGGCGGCCAGCGCGGCCAGCGCGCCCGCGTAGGGGTAGGGCGGGGCGTCGTGGCGGCCCAGGACGTCGGGGTAGAGCCCGGCGCCGGCGCCCACGACCGGCAGGCCCTCGACGGGCACGTCGGCGGGCCGGTCGACGAACGGGCCGCCGGCACGGGTGCGCATGTCCTGGTAGCGCGCCCAGAACACCTCCTTGCGCCGGGCGTCGGTGGCGACCAGGAACGGCTCGCCGAGCCCGCTGCCGTAGGCGACCGCGTCGAGGGTGCAGATGCCGTACGCGGGCACGGCGAGCGTCGTCGCGAGCCCCTGGGCGGTCATCAGCCCGACGCGCAGACCCGTGTAGGGCCCGGGGCCGCTGCCCGCGACGACGGCCGTCACGTCGCGCAGGGCGGCGCCCGACTCGGTCAGCACGCGTTCGATGGTGGGGACGAGCAGCTCGCCGTGGCGGCGGGCGTCGATCGTCGTGGACTCGGCGAGCACCCGCTCACCGTCGTGGAGGGCGGCGGTGACGGCGGGCGTCGCGGTATCAAAGGCCAGGACCAGCACGACTGTTTAGCCTACCCGCCGGACGGGTCACACCCAGCCGGTACGCCGTTTCAGCCACTCCAGCGCGACCACTCCCTGCGCCCGCTGGAACGCCCTGAGCGTGGGCAGCCCGGGCGGATCGGGCAGCCGGCCGTTCCGGACGAAGTAGCCGGTCTGGGCCGCGACGACCGCGGTGACGGCCGGGTCGGGATCGTCGAACAGCTCGTGGGGCGCGGGCCCGCCCTGCATGCCGACCGACGGCAGCATGGCCACCTGGTCGTACCAGGGCGCGGCCAGGCAGGCCCACGGCCAGTCCACCACGTAGACGCGGTCGGGCGTGAGCAGGATGTTGTCGGCCCGCAGGTCGGCGTGGACGAGGGTGTCGCCGGCCGCCGCCGCCTCCCAGCCGGACTCCAGCTCGGCCAGCTCGGGCAGGTGGCGCAGCGCCCACGGGTCGAGCCCGGCGGTGTCCTCGCCGAGCAGCCTGCGCCACCCCTGGAAGGAGTCGCCCATGACCTCGCCGATCGTGCGGGCCTCGATCGGCGACGGGGTGAGCGCGGCGGACATCTCCTTCAGGGCCGTGAAGACCCGGTCGAGCTCGTCGCGCCGCCACGGCATCTGGGGGTGGGCGGCCTCGACGTCCTCGAAGACCAGGGCGACCCAGCCCTCCAGCTCGAACGCCGTCAGCAGCTTCGGCGCGGGGACCGACTCGGGGAGCGCGGCGGCGTTCCTGAGCTCGGAGCGGTAGATGCGCACGCTGTCGGGGTTGGGCTCGGGGCCGACGGCCTTGACGAACGCGCGCCGGCCGTCATCGGTCCGCAGGCGCACCGCGGCCGCCGGGGAGAAGCCGCCCTCCTGGGTGACGGCCTCCACGACGCGGCCGCCGAGGAAGCCCTCGACCGCCTCGCGCACCAGCGGGTGAACCTCTTGCCAGGGCACGCGGGCGCCGGACGCCGGCGGGTTGAGGTCAGTGCTCATCGTTCCATGATCAGGCTCGGGACGCGTAGACGATGATGTTGTCGACATATTCGCCTCTGGCGTAGTCGAACTTACCGCCGCAGGTGACGAGTTTGAGTCCGTCGTCGACGTACACCCGCCGGGCGGGGAAGTGGTCCTTGGAGACCTGCTCGATGGCGTCCACCTTGAAGCTGACGACCTTGCCGTCGCTGCGCTCCACCTTGACGGTCTCGCCCTTGCGTAACTGCCTGAGCTTGTAGAACACGGCGGGGGCGGTCTTGGTGTCGACGTGGCCGATGATCACCGAGGCGCCCTTCTCGCCGGGCACCGCGCTGCCGCTGTACCAGCCGGCCATCTTCGGCTTCTCGTACGGCGGCAGCTCGACCTCGCCGTCCTTGCTCAGCCCGAGCTTCATCAGCGGGGCCTCAAGATCGAGCGACGGGATGTCGATGCTCTTGGGCACCACGCTCGCCGCCGGGGTGGAGGAGTTCTGCATGCTCTTGCCGAAGGCGACCAGCAGCAGGCCCGTGACGGCGCCCGCGAGCACCACCCGTCCTGGACGTGCCATCGATCAAGCCCGGCTGCGCCGCTTGACCATCACGACCGCGCCGCCGACGAGGACCAGGGCCACCAGCGCGCCGGCCGGGCCCAGCGGGATCGAGGACTCGTCGTCGACGTCACGGCCGAAGGTGCCGCCGCCGCCCGCCTTGGGCGCCTTGGTGGGCACGCCGGTCGGGTCGGCCTCGGCCCTGGCCACCTTGAGCGTGGCCTTGCCGACGTCGTTGGTGCCGTCGCACTTGACGTCGACGGTGTACGAGCCGCGCTTGACCGTGCCGGAGACCGTCGCCTCGCCGCGGACCCAGGGCGAGCCGTTCGCCGGGCTGCTGGTCGCGGTCGGCGTGGCCGAGCCGGCCGGCACGGGGTTGAGCGGGACGCCGTTGAGGAACGCCCGCGAGGTCGCGGTGCCGGTGTGGGCCGGTCCGCCGGACGGCAGCGGGCAGTTGGCCAGGATCCACACCTTGGACGTCTCCCCCGCGGTGACCCGGTCGGGGTTGACCTGGACCGCGATGCTCGGCCTCTTGGTGGGCGGGGCGGTCGCGGTGGTCGTGGTCGTGGCGGTGGTCGTCGTGGTGGCGGTGGTGGACGTCGTGGCTGTGGCCGTCGGTGTGCCTGTCGGTGTGGTCTCGGCCGAGGCCGCACACCCGGTCAGCCCGACCACCATGATGGCACCCGCGTACGCGACTCGACTGACCCTGAGCACCGCCGCACCCCACTTTGCCGTCTTGCACCCAGCATCCACCAAAAATGTGGATGTCGCCCCTCCTGATACCCAGAAATTCTGGGCAAATCCCTGACCAACGATCATGATTTATGTCATCGGTCCGGTACGTCAAGGGTGACAGCTTTGCCGGAAATTGACGGAGGTTTTAGCCTTAGGCCGGATCAGACGGCGTGTCGGCCCACCGGTCGCCCACCCCGCGCAGGGTCACCAGGCGGGCGTCGTCGCCGGTCTCCCGGTCGATGTGGATCTCCAGCCGGTCTTCGGCCAGCCCCTCGACCAGGCCCTCGCCCCACTCGACCACGGTGACCGACTCCTCCAGCGAGGCGTCGAGATCGAGGTCGTCGACCTCCAGGTCGCCGCCGAGGCGGTAGGCGTCGACGTGCACCAGGGGCGGGCCCTGCCGCAGCGACGGGTGCACCCTGGCGATCACGAAGGTGGGCGAGGTGATCGGCCCGCGCACCTTGAGACCTTCGGCGATGCCCTGGACGAGCGTGGTCTTGCCCGCGCCGAGCGGCCCGGACAGCACGATCAGGTCACCGGGCCGCAGGTGGGCCGCCAGGCGGGCGCCGTAGGCCCGCATGTCCTCCGCTGTCGCCAGTCGCACTACAACTCCACTCGCTTGATCAGGTCGCGCAGCGCGTCGTTGACGATCCCCGGGCGCTCCAGCTGGATCAGGTGGGAGGTGTCGGGGATCTCGGTGACCTGCGCCTTGGGCAGCGCCGCCGCGATGGCCCTGCTGTGGTCGGGCGGGGTCAGCCAGTCGCGCTCGCCGTAGACGATGGCGGTCGGGACCGGGTCGAGGACGTGCAGCGCGGACAACTTGTCGTGGTTCATCAGGGCCGGGTAGAAGGCGGCGAACACCTCGGTGGGGGTCTGCCTGATCATCGACTCGGCGAAGTCGACCACGGTCGGGCTCACGTTCGCGGAGTCGCCGAAGCCCATGTAGCGGGTGATCAGGAACGCGATGTCGCTGCCCGCGTGCCGCGTCCTGTCGACCAGCGCGCCCTTCCTGCCCAGCAGCGACACCGTGGACGGCGCCACCTTGTGCACGGCCTTGGACACCATCGCCGGCAGCCCCAGCGTCAGCTCGGCCAGCTTGCCCGCCGAGGTCGCGATGAGGGCGACCGCCCGGATCTTGTCGCCGAACAGCTCAGGACGGCTGTCGGCGAGCGCCATGATCGTCATGCCGCCCATCGAGTGGCCGACCACCACGCACGGGCCGGGCACGAACTCCTCGATCACCTCGGCGAGGTCCTGGCCCAGCCGGTCGATCGTGCTGTCGTCGGCCGTGCCGCGCTGCGAGCGGCCGTGGGAGCGGATGTCCCACAGCACCAGGCGGTGGTTCTCGCGCAGCTCCTTGCGCTGGTAGTGCCACGATTCGAGGTTGAGGCAGTAGCCGTGGCACATCACGATCGTCAGCGGCGCGTCCTCGGGGCCGTCGATCTCGACGTGGAGCGCCACCCCGTCGGAGGTGACGAGCGTGCGCTCCCTGCCGCGCAGCTCGCCGAACGGCTCGCTGGCCTCCTCGTCGTGCCGCAGCCTGATCCGGCCGACCGCGTAGCGCTTGGCCAGAGCCGCCGCCGCGACACCGGCCGACGCCGCTCCGACGATCGCGCCGGCGATTCCGACCCTGCGCCGCCGTGTTGTCGTCGTCATGTCCCCGATCCTTCTCCGCTCATGGCCGCTCCGGAGTGCCCGCCGTCACATGCTGGTGGACCCGTGGCACCCGGGAACCGATCCTGGTCACGATCTCATGCGTGATCGTGCCGAGGGTATCCGCCCATTCCTGGGCGGTCGGCTCACCCCCGTCGCCGGGACCGAACAGCACCACCTCGTCGCCCGGCGACAAGGGGTCGTCGCCGACGTCGATCACGAACTGGTCCATGCACACCCGGCCCGCCACTTTCCGGCGGCGCCCGCCCGCCAGCACCTCGGCTCTTCCCGACGCGTGCCGGAGTATGCCGTCGGCGTAGCCGAGCGGCACGAGGCCGAGGGTGGTCTCGTGGTCGGTGACGTAGAGGTGACCGTAGGAGACGCCCGACTCCTGAGGGACCCGCTTGACGAGCGCGATCCTGGCCGTCAGGGTCATGGCCGGACGCAGCCCGAAGTCGCCCAGCTCGGGGACGGGGCTCAGGCCGTACATGGCGATGCCCGTCCTGACCAGGTCGAAGCGGGCGGCCGGCAGGGTCAGGACGGCGGCCGAGTTTGCCAGGTGCCTGATCACCGACGACCCGGCGGCGCCCGCCTGCTCGGCCTGCTTCAGCGCGCTCTCGAACGCCTCAAGCTGCTGGTCGACCGAGGGATGGCCGGGCAGGTCGGCGCAGGCGAAGTGGGACCACAGGCCGACGATCTCGACGACGCCCTCCGCCCGCAGCGCGAGCGCCCTGCTCAGCAGGCCCGGCCAGGCGGCCAGCGGCGCGCCGCCCCTGCTCATGCCGGTGTCGGCCTCCAGGTGCAGCTTGGCCGGACGGCCCACCCGGCGGGCGGCGGCCGCGATCTCGTCGAGCAGGCTCTCGTGGGCGGCCGACAGCTCGATGTCCTGTGCCACGGCCCGGTCGAGGGGCTCGCCGGGGGTGATCAGCCAGGCCAGCACGGGCGCGGTGACGCCGCCCTCGCGCAGCGCCAGCGCCTCGGCGACGAAGGCCGTGCCCAGCCTGGACGCGCCGCCCTCAAGGACGGCCCTGGCCGAGGGCACCAGCCCGTGGCCGTAGGCGTCGGCCTTGACGGCCCCCATCAGCTCGGCGCCGCCCGCCCGCTCCTTGAGCAGGGCCACGTTGTGCCGGATCGCGGACAGGTCGACCCGCGCCTCGGCGGGGGTGGCCATCGAGGAGTACATCTCTCCAGTGTGGCAGCTCAGACGGGTGGTCGAGCGCGGTTCGCGCCGCTCAGCGACGGCGTTCGCCGTGGACGGACCGGATCGCCTCAGGGACGGGATTCGCCGTGGACGGAGCGGATGGCCTCAGGGACGGCCGCCGCCACCCCGGCCGCGGTGAGCGGGGCGCCGCGGGCGGCCAGCCGGCCGGCCAGCCCGTGCACGTACGCGCCGACCGAGCCCGCGTCGTAACAGCACAGCCCCTGGGCCAGCAGCGCGCCCGCCACGCCCGACAGCACGTCGCCGGTGCCCCCGGTGGCCAGCCACGACGTGCCGGTCTCGTTGACGCGGACCGGCCTGGCCTCCTCGGCCACCACCGTGGTCGAGCCCTTGAGCAGCACGGTCACGCCCAGCTCGGCCGCGGCCCGGCGGGCGTGCTCCAGCCGGGCGGCCTCGATGTCGTCGCGGCTCACGCCGATCAGCCGCGACAGCTCCCCCGCGTGCGGCGTGATCAGCACGGGCGCCCGCCTGCGCAGCAACGACCGGTCGCGGGCCACCAGGGTGAGCCCGTCGGCGTCGATCAGCACCGGGACGTCCGAGGCCAGCACGCGGGCGGCCAGCTCGTGCGCCCAGTCGCCGGTGCCGAGTCCCGGCCCGAGCAGCCACGCCTGGACGCGGCCCACGTCCTCGACGGACGGCCGGTCGAGCGGCGTGATCACCGCTTCCGGCCAGTGGGCGCGCACCTGCTGGACCGGCTCGTGGGTGCCCGCGTAGCGGACCAGGCCCGCGCCCGCCCGCAGCGCGCCGCCCACGGCCAGCACGGCCGCGCCGGTGTACAGGTCGCTGCCCGCGGCCACCCCGAGCACGCCCCTGCGGTATTTGTCGGACTCGTTGCCGGGTCTGGGCAGCAGGTCCTCCACGTCCGCGCGGGTCAGCGCCGCGACGTCGGGGTCGGGCAGGAAGGGGCCGAGCCCGATGTCGACCAGCTCGACCCGGCCCGTGTGCGCGGCGCCCGGATCGACCAGCAGCCCCGTCTTGCAGGCCCCCATCGTCACCGTCACCCGCGCCCGCACCGCCGCGCCCGCGACCCGCCCGGTGCTCGCCTCGACGCCGCTCGGCACGTCGACCGCGACGATCGTGCCGTGGGCCGCGTTCGCCTCCTCGGCCAGCCGGGCGTACGGCTCGCGCAGCGCGCCCGCGGCCCCGATGCCCACCAGCCCGTCCACGATCAGGTCGGCGTCCCGGACCTCCTGGACCGCTGACGGGCCGGCCACGCGGCCTCCGGCGTCGAGGAGGGCGCGCAGGCCGCCCTCGTGCGTCTTCGCGCCGGCCAGGACCGCCTCGACCCGGGCTCCCCGGCGGGCCAGGCGCTCGCCGGCGTAGAGGGCGTCGCCGCCGTTGTCGCCGCTGCCGACCAGCAGCACGACGCGGGCGCCGTACACCCGGCCCAGCAGGTCGGCGCAGGCGGCGGCGAGACCGTGGGCGGCCCGCTGCATGAGGGCGCCCTCGGGCAGGCGCGCCATCAGCGTGCGCTCGGCGTCGCGGATCTGGTCGGCGGTGTAGGCGGTCTTCATGGCCTCACTCCGTTCGGCTGCTCGGTCGCCATATGCCGCCGCCTTCCCCCGCTCCGGTCGCTGCTCCACGCGAGGGCACTCCCTGGCGCGCATGATCCGAAACTATCCCTCCGCGATCACATAGGCCACGGCGACGCCCCCGTCATGGCTGAGCGACAGGTGCCAGCGCTTGACCCCGAGGCCGTAGGCCACCTCGGCGACCTTGCCCGACACGTGCAGCTCGGGCTTGCCCAGCTCGTCGCAGCGCACCTCGGCCTCCAGGTGCCCGAGCCCCCTGGGCGCGCCGAGCGCCTTGGCCACGGCCTCCTTGGCGGCGAACCTGGCGGCGAGCGAGTGCGCCGGCAGCGGCCGTTCGATGTCCGTGAACAGCCGCTCGCGCAGCTGCGGCGTACGTTCGAGAGCCGCCTCGAAGCGGGCGATGTCGACGATGTCCACTCCGATACCCAGGATCATCGTCCCAGGCTACTC
This sequence comes from Nonomuraea sp. NPDC003560, assembly GCF_042878785.1. NCBI lineage: Bacteria > Bacillati > Actinomycetota > Actinomycetes > Streptosporangiales > Streptosporangiaceae > Nonomuraea > Nonomuraea sp. NPDC003560. Next base: position 1,109,760 of record NZ_JBIAOF010000003.1, read on the forward strand.
AGAACAGGCCGCGCTCCCACGGCCCCCAGATGGCGAACGACCGCCCCTGGACGGCCTGCACGTTGACGTAGAGCGTCTGGCCGCCCGGCCCGAACGTCGAGCCGGCGAACTCGGCGCCCGGATCGCCGGGGATCGGCTGCAGGCGGCAGAAGTCGAAGATCTCGCCCGTCCTGGTGAGGCCGCGCAGGAAGTTGTCGCCGTCGCCGTCCTCGCAGAGCACCAGCGTGCCGCGCCGGCTGACGGTCACGTTGTCGGGCAGGTCGAGCGCCGACGAGCGCGGCGACTCGTAGACCAGCCGCAGCCGCCCGCTCCAGGTCTCGTACGCCCACACCTGGCCCCGCCCGTCGCCGAAGCCGGGAGGCGGCCGGTCGCCCGGCGCGGTGGCTCCGCCCTGGGTGGAGACGAAGTACACCACGCCCTGGTGGAAGACCGCGCCCTCCAGCCTGGCGAAGATCGCCGCGCCGCCAGCGCGCCCCTGCCGGCCCACCGCCTGGACGGCCTCCTCGTACGGCGGCCTGCCGGTGAAGCGGGGGTCGGGCTCGTCGATGTCCACCCAGCGCGTGGCGTAGGAGGCCCCCGCCCGCTGCCCGCGCGACAGGTCGGCGCGCTCGACGCCGTCGACGGCGAGCATCTGCAACCGGCCGCCGTCGAGCAGCCGGCCCTCCCGCATCGGGTGCTTGGGCGGCAGGTAGCGGTAGAAGCCGGAGGGGAAGGAGAAGTTGTCCTCGGTGAGGTAGACGGCTCCGGCGGCGGGGTCGAAGGCGGCCGACTCGTGCGGGAAGCGGCCGGCCGACCTGATCGGGCGCGCGCTCGCGACCCCGCCGACCGGCACCTCGAACAGGTAGCCGTGCCTGCGCTTGAGCTTGGTGTTGTCGTTCCCGGACGGGTCGTCGCCCACGTCGGGGCCGTTGACCGTCTCCTCGCAGCTCACCCAGGCCCGCCAGGGCATCGGGCCGCCGGAGCAGTTGGTCATGGTGCCGTTGAGCGAGGGGCCGCTGCTGAGCACCTCGCCGTGGCGGGTGACGTGCAGGGTCGAGGTGCCGCCGCCGGCCGCCGGGTCGTAGGCGGTCTCCTTGTCGCCGAACGCGCCGACCGGGCCGGTGACCTCGTGGTTGCGTACGAGGATCGTGCTGTCCTTGGGGCCGCTGAAGGCCGCCATGCCGTCGTGCCGGCCGGGGACGGTGGAGCCGTCGGTGAACTTCTCGCCCGCGGCGCTGAACGAGCGGTACCGGAAACCGTCGGGGAGATGCAGGCGCACCTTGCCGTCGCGCAGGTCGGCGACCGGTCGCAGCGGCCCGTAGCCGGCGGCGGGCCGGACGCCGCCCCTGGCCCCGGCGCAGGCGACCCCGGCGAAGGGCCCGGCCACGGCCAGCACGTTGGCGAGGAAACGACGGCGATCCACAAGACCTCCCGGGAGGCTACGTCCGGAACAGTAGCCGCCCGCCGGTTCCGGCACGCCCGGATCGTCAGGACCGGTCTTTCTTCCCGGAATCATGCTTTGGTAATCCCACGTTTTTATCCACAGGCTGTGGATGGCCGCCGCGCGCCACCCGCCCATGATCGCATTTGTCCCCCATCGCTACGCTGCCTAGGTGAACAACGGCTACGTGGAACTGAGCAGGGAGCAGTGGAGCGAGCTCCGCAAGAACACGCCCTTGACTCTCACCGCAGACGAGCTGGAAGACCTGCGCGGCGTCGATGACCCCATCGACCTCACCGAGGTCACCGACATCTATCTCCCCCTGACCCGGCTGCTCAACCTGCACTTCACCGGGTCCAAGCAGCGCAGCAGCGTGCTGAGCGCCTTCCTCGGCGACGCGGGGACGCGCGTGCCGTACATCCTGGGCATCGCCGGGAGCGTCGCGGTCGGCAAGTCGACCACGGCGCGACTGCTGCACACCCTGCTGGCCCGCTGGCCCGAGCACCCGCATGTGGAGCTGATCACCACCGACAGCTTCCTCTACCCCAACGCGGTGCTGGAGGCCAAGGGCATCATGCAGCGCAAGGGCTTCCCGGAGAGCTACGACCGGCGCGCGCTGGTCAGGTTCGTGGCGGAGGTCAAGGCGGGCGCTCCCGAGGTGTACGCGCCGGTCTACAGCCATCTGGAGTACGACATCGTCCCCGGCGCCCGCCAGGTCGTGAAAAATCCAGACATCTTGATCATCGAGGGGCTGAACGTGCTCCAGCCCGCCCCGCCCACGTCCCTGGCCGTCAACGACTACTTCGACTTCTCCATCTACGTGGACGCCAAGGTCGAGGACATCCGCACCTGGTACGTCGAACGGTTCCACAAGCTGCGCCGCACGGCCTTCGAGGACCCGAAGTCCTACTTCAAGTACATCGCCGAGCTCACCTACGAGCAGGCCACGGACTTCGCGGTCAACGTCTGGCGCGACATCAACGAGCGCAACCTGGTCGAGAACATCGCCCCCACCAGGGGACGCGCCGACCTCGTCCTGCAGAAGGGCGCCGACCACGCGGTCAGGCGGGTACGGCTTCGCCGGACCTGAACACCTCGTCGAAGACATAGGCGGCGAACCGGCCCGCGCACTCCTGGTCGTCGATGTCGGCGAACCAGCAGTCCTCACCGTGATCGTGGCATCTGAAGCGAGTCATGTGAGGCAGCCTCGCGTACGGCGGTCAACGCGACGTCAATGTCCGATGGACAACAATGGCGGGGTGCTGCATCTCCGACTGATCATCCCTGCCGACCGCACCGACGAGGCCGTCGCGCTGTTGCAGGAGTGCACGGGCGTCACCAACGTCATCGTGCTGCCCGGGGCGGCCCGCGAGCCGGCGGGCGACGTCGTCCTCTGCGACGCCGCCCGCGAGGCGGCCAACGAGGTGATCAGCCGGCTCAAGTGGGTGGAGGACGTCGGCTCGATCGCCATCGAGCAGGTGGACCTGTCGCTGTCCAGGGCCGCCACGGCGGCGGTCGAGGAGGCGCCCGGCGATCCCGACGACGCGGTGGTGTGGGAGGAACTGGCCCACAAGGTCTCCAGCGACTCCCGCATCACCTGGGCCTACCTGGCCTTCCTGGCCATCGCGACGCAGCTCGCGGGCATCGGCGTGCTGCAGAACTCGCCCATCCTGATCGTCGGCGCGATGGTGCTCGGCCCGGAGTTCGGCGCGATCGCCGCGATCTGCTTCGGCCTGCTGCACGGGCGGTGGCACCTGGTCATCGGCTCGTTCAGAACTCTGGTCGTGGGGTTCACGGCGGCGATCGCCCTGACCTTCGCCTGCGCGCTGGTCTCGACCTGGCTCGGCTGGATCACCGAGAAGAACCTCGCCGTCAACTCCGAGGTCCACTTCATCGTCACGCCCGACAAATGGTCGTTCATCGTGGCGTTGCTGGCCGGAGGGGCCGGGGTCCTGTCGGTGACCGCGGGCAAGTCCTCGGCGCTGATCGGCGTCTTCATCTCGGTCACCACGGTTCCGGCGGCGGGCTACCTCGCCGTCGCGCTCGCCCTGGGCGACTGGGCTGAGGTCGCGGGGTCGCTCTCGCAGCTCGCGGTGAACATCCTCGGCATGGTCATCTCGGGCACCGCCACGCTCGTGGTCCAGCGGAGATTCTGGCCTCAAGTAGGACAGCGTTCATCCGTGTGAACGAGGCCAGGCCCACCCCGCGCCCGGTAGGGTCCGCCACATGCACATCCTCGCCACCGAGGGGCTGACCAAACGTTTCCCCACCGTCACCGCGGTCGACGGGCTCACGGTGACCGTGGGATCCGGCGTCACCGGGCTGGTGGGGGCGAACGGCGCGGGCAAGTCGACACTGATCAAGATGCTGCTCGGCCTGCTGCCGCCCAGCCAGGGCGCCGCGCGAGTGCTCGACCTCGACGTGACCGCGCAGGGCGCCGAGATCCGCCGGCTCGTCGGCTACATGCCCGAGCACGAATGCCTCCCTCCCGACGTCTCCGCGACCGAACTGGTCGTCCACCTCGCCAGGATCTCCGGGCTGCCGCGCACGGCCGCCCGCGAGCGCGCCGCCGACGTGCTGCGCCACGTGGGCCTGGCCGAAGAGCGCTACCGCCCGATCGGCGGCTACTCCACCGGCATGAAGCAGCGGGTCAAGCTGGCCCAGGCTCTCGTGCACGACCCCAAGCTCGTCTTCCTCGACGAGCCCACCAACGGGCTCGACCCGCGCGGCCGCGACGAGATGCTGACGCTGATCAGGCGCATCGGCACCGAGTTCGGCATCAGCGTGCTGGTCACCTCCCACCTGCTGGGCGAGCTGGAACGCATCTGCGACCACGTGATCGTCATCGACGGCGGCCGGCTGCTGCGCTCGTCGGCGATCTCGGAGTTCACCCAGGCCACCCAGACCGTCACGGTCGAGGTCGAGGACGGCCTGGAGCCCCTGGCCCGGCGCCTGACCGAGACCGGCCAGACCGTCTCCCAGCAGGGCCGCCTGCTGGTGGTCAAGGTGCTCGGGCCCGAGACCTACGACGCCGTCCGCGACGCCGCCGTCGACCTCGACCTGTGCCTGATCCGCCTCGAACAGGGACGCCACCGCATCGAGGACGTCTTCAGGGAGGAGGCGGCCAATGTCTGAGATCTACGACATCGGCTACCGGCACTACGACGGCCCCCGCATGGGCGGCGCGTACGCCACCCGCGCGCTCACCGTCCACAGCCTGCGCGGCATCTTCGGCCTCGGCCGTCCGGCGCGCAGCAAGATCGTGCCGTTCGCGCTGGTCGTCATCATGCTGCTGCCCATGGTGGTGTCGATCGCGCTCATGGCGCTGGCCCAGCAGCGCGGCATCCCCTACAGCGGGTTCGCGGTCCTCATGCAGGCCGTGGTGGCCATCTTCCTGGCCTCCCAGGCCCCCACGGTCGTCGCCCCCGACCTGCGCCACCGCGTGCTGCCCCTGTACCTGTCGCGGCCGATCTCGGTCTTCCAGTACGTGGCCGCCAAGGTGATCGCGATGACCGCCGCGCTGTTCCTGCTGGTCGCCGGGCCGCTGACGCTGCTGTGGATCGGCGAGCTGGTCGTGGACATGCCGGGGCCGCCCGCCACCGGCGAGTACGTCGGCGCGCTGCTCATGGCGCTGGTGCTGGCGCTGCTGCTGTCGGCGTTCGGCCTGGCCCTCGCCTCGTTCACGCCGCGGCGCGGGCTGGGGGTGGCCTCGGTGATCACGGTCTACCTGCTGTCCTCGGCGTCGGTGCCGCTGCTCTACGGCACGATGATCAGCACCGGGAACGAGTCGGGGGCCGCCTGGGCCTGGTTGATGAACCCGTTCTGGCTGGTCGACTCGGTGCAGTCGTGGCTGTTCGGCACCCCGTCCCACGCCGACGGCCCGTACCCGAACGGTCCCGCCTCGGCGGCGATCCTGGTGGTGCTGATCGGCGTCGGCCTGGCCGCTCTCGCGCTGCGCTACAGGAAGGCGGCCTCGCGATGAAGATCGAGCTCTCCCAGGTGTCCCGCTGGTACGGCAACGTGGTCGCGGTCAACGACGTGACCATGACGATCGGCCCCGGCGTCACCGGCCTGCTCGGGCCCAACGGCGCGGGCAAGTCGACGTTGCTGCACATGATGGCCGGGTTCCTGGCGCCGTCCGGCGGCTCGGTCACGCTGGACGGCACCCAGGTCTGGAAGAACCACCACATCTACCGAAATATCGGTCTGGTCCCGGAACGTGAGGGCGTGTACGGCTTCCTCACCGGCTGGCAGTTCGTCCTGTCCGCCGCCCGCCTGCACGGCCTCCCCGACCCCGTCGAGGCCGCGCGCAAGGCCCTGGCCACGGTCGAGATGGAGGAGCCGAAGGACCGCCGGGTGGAGACGTACTCCAAGGGCATGCGCCAGCGGGTCAAGGTGGCCGCCGCCCTCGTCCACGACCCGGCCGTGCTGCTGCTCGACGAGCCGTTCAACGGCATGGACCCGCGCCAGCGCCTCCACCTGATGGACCTCATCCGCGCCATGGGCACCGCGGGCAAGACGATCCTGTTCAGCTCGCACATCCTGGAGGAGGTCGAGCGGGTCGCCCAGCACATCGAGGTCCTGGTGTCCGGCCGGCACGCCGCCTCGGGCAACTTCCGCGAGATCAGGCGCCTGATGACCGACCGGCCCCACCTGTTCGTCATCCGGTCCAGCGACGACAGGAAGCTCGCCGCGGCCCTGATCCGCGACGAGTCGGCCGGCGGCATCACGCTCCGCCCGGACGGCCTGGAGGTCCAGGCGACCGAGTTGCGGCGCTTCGCCCGGCTGCTCCCCCGCGTCGCCCGCGACGAGGGTGTGCGCCTGCACCAGGTCTCCCCCGCCGACGAGGACCTGGAGAGCGTCTTCGCCTACCTGATCAACAGGAGCACCTGAATGAACACCGTGGTCGCGGGCATCACGTACCGCTCACTGCTCGGGCGTCGCCGCATCATCCTGCTCCTGCTGCTCCCGCTGGCCCTGATCGCCCTGGCCGTGCTGCTGCGCGTGGCGACCGGCGCCGACCAGAAGCTGGCCGTGGACCTGATGCAGAAGTTCGCCGTCCAGGCGATGCTGCCGCTGCTGGGGGTCATCGCGGGCACCGGCGTCATCGCACCGGAGATCGACGACGGCACCGTCATCCACCTGATGTCCAAGCCCATCTCCAGGCCCGTGATCGCCCTGACCAAGTTCGGGGTGGCGGCCTCGCTCATGGCCGTGTTCGGGGCCCTGCCGACGTACGTGGCGGCCTGGATCCTGGTGGGCGGCGAGGACGGCATCGCGGCCGGCTTCGCCCTCGGCGCCCTGATCGCCGGCATCGCCTACGCCGCGCTCTTCCTGCTCCTCGGGGTCGTGACCAAGCACGCGGTCACGATCGGCGTCATCTACGCCCTGGTCTGGGAGGTCACCGTGGTGAGCTTCATCGAGGGGGCGGGCAAGTTCTCGATCCAGGCGTGGGCCATGGCCATCGCCGACCAGATCTCCGACTCGCCGTTCCTGCAGTCGAAGGTCGCGATGGGCTTCGCCGTGCCGGCGCTGATCGTGGTGACCGTGGCGGCGGTCTTCTGGGCCGGCCGCAGGCTGCGGGCGTTCGCTCTCACCGGCGACGAGTAGCGGCCCGGCGGGTACGGCGCGCGGCCGTACCCGCCCAGGCGCGTCAGGAGGCGCAGGCCGTACGGACCACGTCGGCCAGGCGGCCCGCCACCTGGTTGGCGTGCTCCTCGGAGGCGGCCTCCACCATCACCCGGATCATGGGCTCGGTGCCGCTCGGCCGGATCAGCACCCGGCCGGTCTCCCCCAGCTCCGCCTCGGCCTCGGCCACGGCGGCGATGAGTTCGGGCACCGACGCCTTGCCCTTGTCGACGTCCTTGACGTTGATCAGGATCTGCGGCAGCGGGGTCATCACCGAGGCCAGCTCCTTCAGCGGGACGCCCGACTTGGCCACCACGCCCAGCAGGTGGAGCGAGGTGAGCAGGCCGTCGCCCGTGGTGGCGTGGTCGAGCATGATGACGTGACCGGACTGCTCGCCGCCCAGGTTGAACCCGTCGGACTTCATGCGTTCGAGGACGTAACGGTCGCCGACCGCGGTCTCGATCACGGTGATGCCGCTCTCGCGCATCGCCAGCTTGAAGCCCAGGTTGGACATGACGGTCGCGACCACGGTGTCCTTGGACAGCAGGCCGTCGCCGTGCATGGCAGCGGCGAGCACCGCCATGATCTGGTCGCCGTCGACGACCGCGCCGGTGTGGTCGACCGCCAGGCAGCGGTCGGCGTCGCCGTCGTAGGCCACGCCCAGATCGGCACCCCTGGACACGACTATCTGCTGGAGCTTGTCCAGGTGGGTGGAGCCGTGCCCGGCGTTGATGTTGAGCCCGTCGGGTCTGGCGCCGATGGCCTCGACCCGGGCGCCCGCCCGCACCAGCGCCTCGGGCGCGACCATGTGGGCGGCGCCGTGCGCGCAGTCGACCACGACGTGCAGGCCGTCAAGCGCGGCGGTCATCGTGGTCAGGACGTGCGAGATGTAGCGGTCGGCCTCGCCGTACGCGTCGCGCACGCGGCCGACCCCCGAACCGACGGGGAAGGACCAGCTCTCACCGAGCCGGCGCTCGATCTCGTCCTCGACCGCGTCGGACAGCTTGAAGCCGCCCCTGGCCAGGAACTTGATGCCGTTGTCCGGCGCCGCGTTGTGCGAGGCGGACAGCATGACGCCGAGGTCGGCGCCGAGCGCGGCGGTGAGATGGGCGACGGCCGGGGTGGGCAGCACGCCGAGGCGCAGCACATCCACTCCGGACGCCGCGAGGCCGGCGACCACTGCGGCCTCCAGGAACTCCCCGGAGGCTCGCGGGTCCCGGCCCACGACGGCCACGGGACGACGTCCCGTGGCCGCGAACGCGCCCGCATCACCGAGTACATGGGCGGCCGCCACGGACAGGTCCATGGCGAGCTCGGCCGTGAGGTCGCGACCAGCGACCCCACGTACCCCGTCGGTGCCGAAAAGGCGCGCCAATTTAGCGCTTGCTGTACTGCGGAGCCTTGCGGGCCTTCTTGAGGCCGTACTTCTTCCGCTCCGTGGCGCGGGCGTCACGGGTGAGGAAGCCGGCCTTCTTCAGCGGCGGGCGGTTGACGTCGACGTCCAGGATCGCCAGGGCGCGGGACAGGCCCATGCGCAGCGCGCCGGCCTGGCCGGTGACGCCGCCGCCGTCGATGCGCGCGATGACGTCGAACGCCTCTTCGGCGCCGAGGACCACGAAGGGCTCGTTGACGATCTGCTGGTGGACCTTGTTCGGGAAGTAGACGTCCAGCGAACGACCGTTGATCGTCCACTTGCCGGTGCCGGGGACGATGCGCACGCGGGCGATCGCCTCCTTGCGGCGACCGGTGCCGTACGAGTTACCCGTGGTGACGGGCTTGCGCACGGGCGCGTCAGCGCTGGCAGCGGACTCGGTGGTGTACTCGGACGGGAAGTCCTCGCCGGAGAATTCCTCCAGCTCGGTCTCGACGACCGTCTCGACACCGGTGGGCTCAGCCACGGTTCTCCTCTAACTCTTTCGAACTACTACTGGGCGATCTGGGTGATCTGGAACTGCACCGGCTGCTGGGCCTGGTGCGGGTGGTCGGAACCCGCGTAGACCTTCAGCTTCTTGGCCATCTTCCGGCCGAGGGAGTTCTTCGGCAGCATGCCCTTGACGGCCTTCTCGACGGCCTTCTCCGGCCGCTTGTCCATGAGCTCGCCATAGGTGACGGAACGCAGACCGCCCGGGTAGCCCGAGTGACGGTACGCCTTCTTCTGCTCACGCTTGTTACCGCTCAGCGCAATCTTGTCGGCGTTGATGACGATGACGAAGTCACCGGTGTCGACGTGGTTGGCGAAGATCGGCTTGTGCTTGCCGCGGAGCAGGTTCGCGACGTGGCTGGCCAGCCGGCCCAGCACGACATCGGTCGCGTCGATGACGTACCACTGACGCTGGACGTCGGCGGGCTTCGGTGAGTACGTGCGCACGGTCGTAGCCTTCTTTTGCTCGCGTCTTCGGCGCTGTCGGATGCGACAGCTACATGGGTCGGTCGGTGCGGGCACACGGCAGCCCGGACCTTCCGTCTCCCGAGCCCGATGGGCTTGACGATGGGAGATGACGCCGGACGCGCCGCGCATCGGTCACGCTGGACCTATGCACACAACGAACGATTAGGTTACCCGCCTATCGGCGCGCAGGTCAAAAGACCGGTAACCCTGCACGAGTCTACCTGACAGCAGAACGGTTCCATTTCGTTTCCCTGGGATCCCTTCTTTCCCAGTACCCGACATCTCTATCGTTAGCTGCGGTATGTGGCGGAACTCTCACACCCGGCAAACCCAGCGGGGCGCGCGGCGCCGGAACAGCCTGGGCGTGCTGGCCTGCCTGATGGCCGCGCTGTTCACCGGCGTGCTGCTCGGCCGGCTGTCCGACGACGTCGAGCCCACCGCCCACATCTACCTCAACGAGACCGCCCCGCCGGCCGCGGCCACCGCGCGTCCCGCGCCCACCGCCGGGCAGAAGGCCCGGCCCGAGCTGGACCGCATCCCGCGACAGGCCAGCACGGTCAGGACGCCGCGCGGCAGGTCCACCCCGAGGCCCACGAAGACCCCCGAAGGGCAGATCGCCGGCTTCGACGCCGCGGACGACCCCACCCAGGTGTTCACCGGCGGCGGCGACCAGGCCAAGGTGATCCCCGGCATGGCCGCCCGGGTCGTCACGCTCACCAACGCCGCCCGCGCCGAGCACGGCTGCGGGCCGCTGCGGGTGGACGGCAGGCTGGGACGCTCGGCGCGCGAGCACTCGCTGGAGATGGCGCGCACCGGGCAGCTCGCCCACAACTCCCCCGACGGCGCCTCCCCCTGGGACCGCATGGACCGCGCCGGCTACCACTGGGGCGCCGCCGAGAACATCGGCAACGGCTACAGCACGCCCGAGCAGGCCGTACGCGGCTGGCTGGACAGCCGCGACCATCGCAGGAACATCCTGGACTGCACCCTCAAGGCCATCGGCGTCGGCGTCGCCGCCGGACCGGACGGCCCATGGTGGACCCAGGACTTCGGAACTCAATGACGAACATCACGGTAATGTCTCCGCATGGTTTCCAACGGCAATGAGGAACGTGGCATGGACAGCGGTCCCCGCCGTTTGCGCAGGGAGCGCGCCGCCGAGAGCGAGACCACTCAGCAGTCTCCGTTCCCGCCGCCGCCGTCCTCGCAGGCTCCGTCCTCGCAGTCCCCTTTCCCCGGGCCTTCGCAGCCGCCGCAGTCCGCCCGCACCGGCCAGTTCCTGCCGCCCGAGCAGCCCGGCCAGCCGGGGCCGTTCGGTCAGTCGGGGTCGTTCGGCCAGTCCGGATCGTTCGGGCAGTCCGGATCGTTCGGCCAGTCGGGGTCGTTCGGTCAGCCGCCGTATTCGTCGCAGTCCGAGCAGTCGGGACAGCCGGGACAGCCGGGACAGCCGGGCCAGTCAGGGCAGGCGGCGGAGTCCGAGCAGCCGCCGCAGCCACAGCAGAGCCGGGTCGGCTGGAGCCCCTACGACGAGGGCCGGCGCTCGCGCGCCCCGCTGTACTTCGCGATCGGCGGCGTCCTGCTGCTGGGCCTGCTCGGCGGCGGCCTGGCGCTGATGTGGAACGCGGACGGCCCCAGCACCGCCGAGGCCGGCGCCCCCACCAGGACCTCCGCGCCGCTCCCCTCTGCCCCGCCCGGCAAGTACGGCTTCGCCGCCGAGCGCAAGACCGACCCCGACCCGATCACGGTCAAGGAGATCTTCGGCTCGACCAAGAAGATCAACGTCTCGGGCCGCTCGTACGAGATGACGGTCACCAGCAAGGACAAGAAGTGCACCGACGGCGCCCTGGGCGACAAGCTCCAGAAGGCGCTCAAGTCGGGCAAGTGCACCCAGCTCCTCCGGGCCAGCTTCCGCGACAAGTCCGGCAAGGTGATCGGCACGATCGGCGTGGCCAACCTCAAGACGAGCGGCACCGCCAGCAAGGTGGCCAAGGTCGGCGACGCGAGCAACTACGTCAAGCCGCTGGCCGGCAAGGACAGCGTCACCAAGATGCTCGGCTCGGGCAGCGGCGGCGCCAAGATCTCGACCCACGGCCACTACGCGATCATGGTGTGGTTCCAGAACAAGGACGGCAGCAAGCCGGACAAGAAGGAATCGAAGCGCATCCTCGAAGCCATCAAGGACCTCAGCGACGCGACCGTCTTCAAGGCTCTGGACAACCGTTCGATGACGGGGAGCGCGCTCAGCTGAACCGGCATCCCGCCCGATAACCCCCCAAAGAGGGCAGCGGATCCCGTGGGGAACCCCCATACCGACATAACGATCTCGCTACTCTCGCTAGGCTCGCCCTATGCGTGGCCAGGAACCCGGGTCTGAGCACGATCGCAGGGAAGCCGACCGTACGACCGCATCACCGATGCCACCGCCGAGTTTCGGCCGCATCGGCAGCGGCGTCCCGTCGGCGTTCTCTCCGTCAGGTGAGCCGACCGGCGACGAGACGCGGGTTCCAGGTGGCACTCCACCGGAGCCCGAGGAGGCGTCCGCCGGCGTACAGCCGTGGGAGGTGGCCGACGACGACTCGGCCCCCTACGACTGGTTCGCCGACGACGCTCCCGACACCACCGCTCCACCATCCCCGACCTCCCCCGCCTCCGCTCCACACCCCTCCATCAGCACCCCCTTCGGCACCCCAGTCGCCTCCTCCGGGCCCCATGCCCCAGGCGCGTCCTCCGGGCTTCGCTCGCCAAGCGCCGTCTCCGGGCCCTCAGCCCCAGGCGCCACCTCCGGGCCCAGTGCCCTTCCCGCGACCTCCGGCCACCGCGCGGGGGGCTCCTCCGAAGCTTCTGGCCCCTTCAACGTCCCTGGGCATCACGCCCCCTACGGAGCGCCCGTCCCCACCACCGGCGCCCCCTTCGCGCCTCCCGAGGCCGACGCCCCTCAGGGCCCGAGAATCGACGAAGACACCGTGGCCGCCATACGGGTCCCCCGCAGAGACACCGGTCCCTGGCCAACCGGCACACCGAACACCCCCACCGGCGCTCCCGCTGCCCCCACCGGCGCTTCCCCCGCCCCCACCGGCGCTTCCCCCGCCTCGGCCTCGGGCCCCGCGGTCTCCGGATCCGGCATCCCCGGCACACCCGCCCCCGGCCCCAACCCGGGAGCCCCCGCCTCCGCCCCCGGCACCTCGGGAACGCCTGCCTCCACGTCCCACATGCCCGGAACGCCCGTCTCGGCTTCCGATCCCGCAGGGATTGCCGATGCTCCCGAGTGGGCTGTTGACGCCCCCACGAGGCCCGCCTGGGCCCCCCAGATCTCCGACACAGCCGGCGAGCCGTCCCGATCGCCCGCCCAGCCGCCCTCATGGGCGCCCCAAGCTCCCGACCAGGCCGTGTCGCCGCCCAGAGCCGTCACCGGCCCCGGACGCCCCCTCGGCACCCCCACCGAAGCCGGCTGGGGCCCCAGGCCATCCAGCGAGACCGGGCCGAGCGCAGGCACCACCGACACACCCGCCTGGGCCGCCCAAGCTCCCGACCAAACCGCCTGGACCCCCAGAAACGCCACCGAAGCCACTTGGGGTCCACAGCCGGGAAACGACGCCAGCTGGAGCCAGCCCCCAGGAGGCAACCCTGCCGTGGGCCCACAGCCGGAGGCCGACGCCCCCTGGAGCCCGCAACCCGAAAACGACACCAGCTGGAGCCAGCACCCAGGGGGCAGCCCCGCCCAGGGCTCGCAGCCGGAGGCCGGCGCCCCCTGGAGTCCGCAACCCCAGAACGACGCCAGCCGGGGTCCGCAGCCCGTGGAGAACCCCACACAGGGTCCACAGCCCGCGGAGAACGCCACGCGGGGTCCGCAGCCGGAGGACGACGCCTCCTGGACCCCTGCTCCCGGCCAGTGGGCCGCCGTCCCGGAGGAAGACCCTCCCGCCTGGCGAGGCCAGTCGGCCGCGCCGGGTACGCCGGGTGCGCCGCCGTGGGAGCAGCCAGGGCCGGTCGTACCGGGTGCGCCGCCGTGGGAGCCGCCGCCGGCGTTCACGGCCGCCGCCGCGGGTCTTCAGGTGTGGCCCGCCCCGGTCGCCGACCCGCACGTCATGCCCCCGTGGCCCGCCGCCACGGGCGAACTCGTAGCCGAGCCGGACACCGACGACCCGGCCCTCGGCGACCCCACCGCCCGATTCCCGACCACCCAGGCCGGCCGCCCCACAGAGCCGCCGGTCACCCCGTCGACCGCCGCCACCGGCACCCCCGCCACCGGCGTGGCCGCCGACCCGAACGCCACCGCACCGGCGTTCCCCCACGACCCCGCCACGCCGCACGACCCCGCCACGCCGTACGACCAGGACGCCGCCCCGTACGCCCCCAGCCACCCGCCGTACCCCGCCGACGCCCTCGACACCCCGGACGCCGCACCACACGACGGCCCTGACGCCACACGGTTCGGTTCCGAGCCCGCACACTTCGGCCCCGCCGCCGGACGCTTCGCTCCCGAAGCCGATTCATACGAGCCCGATGCCGGGTCATACGCCCCCGGCGCCGGTTCGTACGAGCCCGATGCCGGTTCGTACGACCCCGATGCCACCCGTCCGGGCGGCATCCCCAAGGCGGCCCACTACTTCGACCCCGAGGCCGCCAAGCGCGACGCCGCCGCCACCGTCCAGCAGCACGCCACCTCCGCCCCTCCGCACGAGGAGCACGACCCGGCAGCCCTGGACACCCCGCCTCAGGGCATGCGCGCGTCCGATCCCCGCGAGGAGCCCACCGGCCCCATGCGGACGGCCCACTACGTCGAGCCCCACCCCACCAACCCGACGGGCCGCCCCCCGGAGCCGGGCGACGTCCCCGTATGGCCCCCCATGCCCCCCGCCGAGGAGAAGCGCCCGGAGGACAGGCACCCGGACGAAAGCCCCGACGAGGCGACGCAACGCACAACCGGCCACTCTCCCGACACGCCTGCACAGAACACCCACCCAGCAGAACAGAGCCAGGACGACAAGCACGCCGAACTGAAGCCTTCACCAGAGCCGCGTCAGGACCCGTCCCCGACCCAGGACAAACTCCCCGACCTGCCCTTCAACCAGGACCTGTGGACGAAGAGGCCCGGCACCGCCCTGGACCTCCCCACCCCGCCCCACGGCACGCCCACCTTCCCACCTGGCGCGTTCCGGCAGCCCCCGTTCCAGATCCCGCCGCCACCGCCCCCGGCCCGCGGCAAGAGCAAGCGAGCCCTGCTCGTGACCCTCGGCGCCCTGGCCCTGGCCGGCGTCGCGACCGGCGGTTTCTTCGCCTACCGCGCGCTGAACACCGCCCCGCCGGTCGCCACGACCGCGGGCGCCACCCCCGCCCCGCCCACGCTGCTGCCCACCTCGGAGCTGACCACCAGCCCGCCCGCCGACGTGCCGGGCGCGTCCATGCTCAATTCGGAGGAGACCGACCCGAAGAAGATGTCCCTGACGGAGGCGTTCCCGAAGAAGAAGGTCTCCGCCGCCGGCACGACGTTCACCAGGGTCAAGACCGACACCGAGACGAGCTGCGACAAGGCGGCGACCGGCGCGTTCGCCGACGCGCTGCGCGAGCGGCAGTGCAGCCGGATCATCCGGGCCACCTTCGTCGACAGCAAGCGCCGCTACGCCGTGACCACCGGCATCGCGGTGCTGCCGACCAAGGAGGACGCCGTCCAGACCGACCAGGCCAAGAACCTCTCGCGCAACGTCTGGTTCCGCGCGCTGCCGGGTGCGAAGGGAAGCGGGGGCGAGCGGGTGTCCATCGCCGGCGGCTACGCGGCCGGCCTGGTGTGGGGCAGGTACATCGTCTTCAGCTACGCCACCCACGCCGACGGCCACACCCCGGACGCCGGCGACAAGACGCTGGCCAAGGTCAGCGGGGCGTTCCGGGACCAGACCTCACTCGTCCTGGAGCGCCGCGTCACCAAGGGCTGAGGCCGCGTCACCAAGGGCTGAGAGCGTGCGGACCCGCCGGGTGGCGGCGGCCCGCGCGGCGAGTTCGTCCGCCGCCGGGTAGCCCACCTCCTCCAGGCACAGCCCGTGCGCCGGCGCGACGTGCACCCCGGAGTCGCGTACGGCCCGGGTCAGCACCTGGCCGGGCCACTCCACCGGCCGCCGCCCGTCGCCCGCGGCCAGCAGTGAGCCCACCAGCGCCCGGACCATCGAGTGGCAGAACGCGTCCGCCACGACGGCGGCCACCAGCACGCCGTCCGCCTCGCGCGTCCACTCCAGGCGCTGCAGCTCCCTGATCGTCGTGGCGCCCTCGCGCTTCTTGCAGAACGCCGCGAAGTCGTGCTCGCCCACCAGCCGCCGGGCCGCCTCGTTCATGGCGTCGAGGTCCAGCGGACGGCTGTGCCAGACCACCTCGTGCCGCCGCAGCGGATCGACCCCGCCCGCCGTGTCGCACACCCGGTACGCGTACCGCCGGAACATCGCGGAGAAACGGGCGTCAAAGCCCTCAGAAGCCACCGAGACCCGATGAACGCGTACATCCAGCGGCAGGATCCCACCCAGCCGCCGGACGAGCGCAGAGAGCCGCTCATCGAGCTCCAGGGGCCCGCGGTTGCCGTCGAGCTCGGCCAACGACGCGGCCGGCACATCCACGTGCGCCACCTGGCCGCGCGCGTGCACGCCCGCGTCCGTACGCCCGGCCACGGTCAGCGCGGCGGGCTCGCCCAGGCGCAGGATCCTGGTGAGCGCCAGCTCGATCTCACCCTGGACCGTACGGCGACCGGGCTGCCTCGCCCATCCGGAGAAGTCGGTCCCGTCGTATGCCAGATCCAGGCGGAGCCGTAGCACGATCGTCCCTTTCGCGTTCACGGAAAAGGGCCCGGACCCCCGTGAAGGGGATCCGGGCCCGATTCAACCAGCCTGAGAGATCAGGCCTCGTCCTTCTTCGCCTCGGCCTCGGCGGCCGGAGCCTCCTCGGCGGCAGCCGGGGTCTCCTCGGCGGCGGCCTCGGGCGCCTCGGTCTCGGCGGCCTCGGTCTCCTCGGCGGCCGGAGCCGGAGCGGCAGCGGCGGCCGGAGCCTCGGTACGGCGGGTGGTGACACCGTTCAGCGGCTCGGACACCAGCTCGATGACGGCCATCGGAGCGTTGTCGCCCTTACGCGCGCCGACCTTGGTGATCCGGGTGTAACCACCCGGACGCTCGGCGAACGTCACCGCGATCTCGGTGAACAGGTGGTGAACCACGCCCTTGTCCTTGACCACGGTCAGGACCTGGCGACGGTTGTGGATGTCGCCCTTCTTCGCCTTGGTGATCAGGCGCTCCGCCAGCGGACGAAGGCGCTTGGCCTTGGCGACCGTCGTGCGGATCTTGCCGTGGCGGAACAGGTCCGTGGCGAGGTTCGCCAGGATCAGCCGCTCGTGCGCCGGGCTGCCGCCAAGACGTGCACCCTTGGTGGGCTTGGGCATTGCTTTCTCCTCTTGGGTTAACCCGCCCCGGCCGTACCAGGTACCGGAGTCGGGCCGGCCGCAGTCACCACGACTGGGCCGTTACGTTCGTCACGCGCCGAGCGGCTGGGCCACTCGGCGCGTGCGGGGCACGTGCGGAGACGGGTCTCCGCACGAGGCTCAGTACTGCTCGGTCTCGACGTACGCGCTGTCGTCGTCGTCGTAGCCGCCGCCGGCCACCGCGCTCGGGTCGAACCCGGGCGGGGAGTCCTTGAGCGCCAGCGACATCTCGTGCAGCTTCTGCTTGACCTCTTCGATCGACTTGGCCCCGAAGTTCCTTATGTCGAGAAGGTCCTGCTCGCTGCGGGCGACGAGCTCACCCACGGTGTGGATGCCCTCGCGCTTGAGGCAGTTGTAGGAGCGAACGGTCAGGTTCAGCTCCTCGATCGGCAGCGCCAGGTCGGCGGCCAGGGCGGCGTCGGTCGGCGACGGGCCGATGTCGATGCCCTCGGCCTCGACGTTGAGCTCACGGGCCAGGCCGAAGAGCTCGACGAGGGTCTTGCCGGCCGAGGCCACCGCGTCGCGGGGCTTCATGGCGGGCTTGGTCTCGACGTCGAGGATGAGACGGTCGAAGTCGGTGCGCTGCTCGACTCGGGTCGCCTCGACCTTGTAGGTGACCTTGAGCACCGGGGAGTAGATCGAGTCGATCGGGATGCGCCCGATCTCCTGGCCCGGCTGCTTGTTCTGGGCGGCGGAGACGTAGCCGCGACCGCGCTCGACGGTCAGCTCCATCTCCAGCTTCGCCTTGCCGTTGAGCGTGGCGATGCGCAGCTCGGGGTTGTGCACCTCGACACCGGCCGGAGGCGCGATGTCGGCGGCGGTGACCTCACCCGGGCCCTGCTTGCGCAGGTACATCACGACCGGCTCGTCGTGCTCGGAGGAGACGACCAGCTCCTTGAGGTTCAGGATGATGTCGGTGACGTCTTCCTTGACCCCGGGAACGGTCGAGAACTCGTGCAGCACGCCCTCGATGCGGATGCTCGTCACGGCCGCGCCCGGGATGGACGACAGCAGCGTGCGACGCAGCGAGTTGCCGATGGTGTAGCCGAAGCCCGGCTCCAGCGGCTCGATGACGAACCGGGACCGGGTCTCGTCGATCGACTCTTCGAGAAGAGTCGGACGCTGAGCGATCAGCATGGTGGGTTCTCCCCTTGTCGTGTGGCGCCCGCTATATGACGCCACTCCGATAAACAGTCTAGTTCGGGTACGGAAATCCGCACCCGAACTAGGACGTCAGTGACTACTTGGAGTAGTACTCGACGATGAGCTGCTCTTGGACCTGGGTGTCGATCTGCTGGCGAACCGGCAGCTGGTGGACCAGGACGCGGAGCTTCTCCGGCACGACGCCGAGCCACGCGGGAACCGTGCGCTCGCCCGCGGTCGCCCGAGCGACCTCGTAGGGCAGCAGGTTGCGCTTGGTCTCGCGGACCTCGATGATGTCGTGCTCGCGAACGCGGTACGACGGGATGTCGACCTTCTTGCCGTTCACCAGGATGTGGCCGTGGCGCACCTGCTGGCGGGCGGCGTCACGCGACTGGGCGAAGCCGGCGCGGTAGACGACGTTGTCGAGACGGCTCTCCAGGATCTGGAGCAGCACCTCACCCGACTTGCCGCTCTTGCCCGCGGCCTCCTCGTAGTAGTTGCGGAACTGCTTCTCGAGGACGCCGTAGATGCGACGGGTCTTCTGCTTCTCGCGAAGCTGAAGCTGGTACTCGGACTCCTTGGGGCGTCCGCGGCCGTGCTCACCCGGCGGGTAAGGACGGATCTCGATGGGGCACTTGGCGGACTCGCACTTGCTGCCCTTGAGGAAGAGCTTGGTCTTCTCGCGACGGCAGAGCTTGCAGTCCGCGCCCGTGTAACGAGCCATTTCTCAATATCTCCTGGGGAAATTCAGACGCGGCGGCGCTTCGGCGGACGGCAGCCGTTGTGCGGGACCGGCGTGACGTCCTGGATCGAACCCACCTCAAGGCCGGTGGCCTGGAGGGAGCGGATCGCGGTCTCGCGGCCGGAGCCGGGACCCTTGACGAACACGTCGACCTTGCGCATGCCGTGCTCCATGGCGCGGCGGGCGGCGTTCTCGGCGGCCATCTGGGCGGCGAACGGGGTGGACTTACGGGAGCCCTTGAAACCCACGTGGCCGGCGCTGGCCCAGGAGATCACGTTCCCGTTCGGGTCGGTGATCGAGACGATCGTGTTGTTGAACGTGCTCTTGATGTGGGCGTGCCCGTGAGCGACGTTCTTCTTTTCCTTGCGGCGCACCTTCTTCGGGGCACCCTGACGGCTCTTAGGAGGCATTGTTTGCCATTACTCCTGAGATCTTCGGTCCGCGGCTGTGGACTACTTCTTACCGGGCTTCTTCTTACCGGCGACGGTCTTCTTCTTGCCCTTACGGGTACGCGCGTTGGTCTGCGTGCGCTGACCGTGGACCGGAAGGCCCTTGCGGTGCCGGATGCCCTGGTAGCAACCGATTTCGATCTTGCGACGGATGTCGGCCTGGACCTCGCGGCGCAGGTCACCCTCGATCTTGAAGTTCGCCTCGATGTAGTCACGCATCGGGACGAGCTCGGTGTCGGAGAGCTGGTGCACGCGGAGGTCGCCGCTGACACCGGTCGCCTGGAGGATCTCCTGGGCGCGGGTGCGGCCGATTCCGTAGATGTAGGTGAGAGCGATCTCCAGCCGCTTCTCGCGGGGGAGGTCGACGCCAACCAGGCGAGCCATGGTCGGGCATTCTCCTTCTTTTGGGCGGAGGTCTTGCGCCGCACTACCCCTCCCCATGCCCGGGGTGAGGGCCCCGGCCTCCGACCGGGGGTCTCCTGAGTGGTACGGATCGCTCCGCCGGCCCAGGTGTGAGACGCGATTACTGTCGCGGGCTCCTCATGCGTCGAGCCCGCTCCCTAAATCGGGGCGGACTCGGAGAAACCTTGCGTACGACTAACCCTGACGCTGCTTGTGGCGCAGGTTGTCGCAGATCACCATGACGCGACCGTGCCGGCGAATCACCTTGCACTTGTCGCAGATCTTCTTGACGCTCGGCTTTACCTTCATTGTCCTTCGTGTTCCTCAGACGTCTTACTTGTATCGGTAGACGATCCGCCCGCGACTCAGGTCGTAGGGGCTCAGTTCAACGACTACCCTGTCGTCCGGCAGAATTCGGATGTAGTGCATCCGCATCCGTCCGCTGATATGGGCCAGGACCTTATGGCCGTTGTCGAGCTGCACCCGGAACATGGCGTTCGGGAGCGACTCAACCACAGTGCCCTCGATCTCGATGGCGCCGTCTTTCTTGGCCAAAATCCCTCGCGTTTCACTGATCGGTCGTCTGAGGCTCCGGTTCACTAAGCAGCCGCGACCTCACGCTTCGAAGAGAGCGGCGATCGGCAAAGACCGCCGACGCGTGATAGTCATAGTGAGCCGACTAAGGAGTGTACGACACCTGAGCCCAAAACGCGAAACGCGTGCCAGGTGTCCTGACACAACCATGTAAGAGTCTACCCCACGGCCCGCACTCCTTCGTCCCCACACCGAAGGACCCGCCGGGCGGACCGGCGAGCCCTTCGCGGAGCGCCCCTAGAAGATGCGGTGCCGGTCACCGCAGTACGTGGACGAGCCGCCCCAGCACGTCCAGGTGTAGATCTTCTTGATCCCCCGGCCGGACCAGGTCTCGTCGTGGCCCCCGTCCCACTTCCGGGAGAACTGGTGCCAGCTGCCGTTCGCGTAGTACCGGAACCACACGTAGCCGAACTTCGGCGTGGCCTCCTTGCCGTACCAGTGGGTGTAGACCTTGCCGTGCGACCGGTACGTGCTGCCGTGCGTGTACGCCTTGTGGTTGGCCGCGTAGAACGTGCCCCACCCCCCGGACGAGGCCGCCTGGGCGGCGGGGGCGACGGCGAGACCGGTGACGGCGATCGAGCCGGCGAGGGCGGCGGCTGCGAGGACCTTGCGCATCTGATTCCTCCGTGAGTCGTGTTCCCGACACGGCACACGCTAGGAACCAGCGCCGCCCGGCACTGCGGAGGAATACACACAGTGCATTACGGCACACACGGCTCCGGGCTAACTGCGCTTCGGCCCGTTCCCGAAGATCGTGCTCATCAGCAGGATCACGCCCCAGGGCCCCATGACCCACAGCGGCCACGGATAGATCATGTGATCGGACGAGAGGCTCACGATCAGCCAGATCACCCAGTTGATGGCGCTGGCCGTGGCCCAGGCGCCCCAGGCCGCCCGCATGCCCGGATGCAGGTTGCCGCGCGTCGCGGGCGCCGCCTCGGGCTTCGCCGGCCGGTGGCGCAGGTCGACGTCGGGCAGGTCGGCGGTCAGCTTGGCCAGGTCACCGTAGGTCTTGCTCTTGTAGAGCTCTTCGAGCCGCTCGTTGAACTCCTCCATCGTGATGCGGCCCTGCGCGGTGTGCTCCCGGAGGATGGCGGCCACCCGATCGCGGTCGACGTCCGAGGCACGCATCTCGGGGCTGTTCGCCATTCCACCACTCCCGGGGGTCAGGGCTGAAGGTGACTCAGGCGCTCTTCGCCACCGTCCAGGGCGGTAAGCACCCAAGGTCCATTATGTGTCACCGCGACGCTGTGTTCGAAGTGTGCCGAGGCCTTCCCGTCGATCGTCACGACCGTCCAGTCGTCGGCCAGCACGCGGGTGCGCTCGGTGCCCAGGTTCACCATGGGCTCGATGGCCAGGCACATGCCCTCCTCCAGCAGCGGGCCGCGGCCCGGCTTGCCGTGGTTGGCGATCCACGGGTCCATGTGCATCTCGGTGCCGATGCCGTGGCCGCCGTACTCCGGGGGGATGCCGAAGCGGCCCTGAGTCTTGACGTAGCGCTCGATCTCGTAGCCGATGTCGGACAGGTGGCGGCCGACCTTCAGCGCGGCGATGCCGCGCCACATCGCCTCCTCGGTGACCCGCATCAGCTCGGCCAGCTTCGGGTCGACCTCGCCGACCGGCACCGTGACGGCGGAGTCGCCGTGCCAGCCCTCCAGGATCGCGCCGCAGTCGATGGAGATGACGTCGCCCTCGCGCAGCTTGCGGGCGTCCGTGGGGATGCCGTGCACCACCTCGTCGTTGACGGACGCGCAGATCGTCGCGGGGAAGCCCTGGTAGCCCTTGAACGACGGGATCGCGCCTTCGTCCCTGATCGCCTTCTCGGCGATGGAGTCGAGGTCGAGCGGCGTCATGCCGGGCTCGACGGAGCGCTTCAGCAGATCGAGCGTGCGCCCGACCACCAGGCCGGCGGCCCGCATCTTCTCCAGCTGCTCGGGCGACTTGATCTGGATTCCGTGTCGGTTTCTCTTGAACATTGTTCGGCACCCCCCGGGGTTTCTGACGGGCCTCGTGGGAGCCCTAATTCCCCCACAATAGCCGCACACAAAAAAGCAAGGTGGCACGGAGATCCGTGCCACCTTCGCAGGAGATCGTGTCCGGCGTCATCCCAGGTACGGGCGGATCGCCTCCATGGCCCGCTGCGTCACCTCTTCGACCGGCCCGGTCGCGTCGACGCCCACGAGGATGCCCTCGTCGACGTAGTACGAGACCAGCGGCGCGGTCTGCTCCTGGTAGACCTCCAGGCGGTGCCTGACGGTCTCTTCCTTGTCGTCGTCCCGCTGGAACAGCGCGCCGCCGCAGGCGTCGCACTTGTCGTCCTTCTTGTCGTCGAACTCCACGTGCCAGATACGGCCGCACTGACTGCACGTGCGCCGCCCCGCCAGCCGCCGGACGACCTCGTCGTCGTCCACGACCAGCTCCAGCACCAGGTCGAGCTCCAGACCCCAGTCCTTGAGCATGTCGCGCAGGATCTCCGCCTGCGCGACGTTCCTCGGGAAGCCGTCGAGCAGGAACCCGTCCTGCGCGTCGTCCTCGGACAGTCGGTCGCGGACCATGGCGATGGTGACCTCGTCGGGCACGAGATCGCCACGGTCCATGTAGGTTTTGGCCAGCTTGCCGAGGTCCGTGCCGCCCGAGACGTTGGCACGGAAGATGTCACCTGTCGAGATCTTCGGGATGGACAGGTTCGATGCGATGTACTGGGCCTGTGTCCCCTTACCCGCTCCGGGGGGCCCGACGAGAACGAGACGCACTACCGCAGGAAACCTTCGTAGTTACGCTGCTGGAGCTGGCTCTCGATCTGCTTCACCGTGTCCAGGCCGACACCAACCATGATCAGAATGCTCGTCCCTCCGAACGGGAAGTTCTGGCTAGCCCCGGCCACCGCCAGCGCGACGATCGGGATCATGGAGATCAGACCCAGATAGAGCGCGCCGGGCGCGGTCAGACGGGTGAGCACGAAGTTCAGGTATTCAGCCGTCGGACGGCCGGGACGGATGCCCGGAATGAACCCACCGTACTTCTTCATGTTGTCGGCGACTTCAGCGGGGTTGAACGTAATCGACACGTAGAAGTACGTGAAGAAGACGATCAACACGAAGAACGTGATCATGTAGACCGGGTGGTCGCCCCTGACCAGGTACTGGGAGATCCACTGCACGACCGCGTTGTTCGAGGTCGGGAAGAGCGAGGTCAGCAGCTGCGGCAGGTAGAGCAGCGACGAGGCGAAGATGACCGGGATGATGCCGGCCTGGTTGACCTTGAGCGGGATGTACGTCGAGGTGCCGCCGTACATCCTGCGGCCCACCATGCGCTTGGCGTACTGGACCGGGATGCGGCGCTGCGCCTGCTCGACGAAGACCACGGCCGCGATCATGAAGACACCGACGACCATGACGACCGCGAAGGTGAACTTGTTCGCCTGGAAGATGTTGGTCAGCTCGGACGGGAAGACCGCGACGACCTGGGTGAAGATCAGGATGGACATGCCGTTGCCGACGCCGCGGTCGGTGATGAGCTCACCGAGCCACATGATCACCGACGTGCCGGCCGTCATGATGATGACCATCGTGACGATGCCGAAGATGTTGTCGGGGTCGAGCAGGACGTCCTGCTGGCAGTTGGGGAACAGCTGACCGGACCGCGCGAGCGCGATGAAGGCGGTCGACTGGAGGATGCCGAGGCCGATGGTCAGATAACGCGTATACTGCGTGATCTTGGCCTGACCCGCCTGGCCTTCCTTCTTGAGAGCCTCAAGACGTGGAATCACCACGACGAGCAGCTGAAGAATGATGCTCGCGGTGATATACGGCATAATGCCCAGCGCGAACACCGACAGCTTCAGGAGCGCACCACCACTGAACAGCTGCACCATCCCATAGATGTTGCCGGTGGCTCCGTTACGGGCCTGATCGAAACAGGCCGCGAGGTTCTGGACGTGAACTCCCGGAGTCGGAAGAACCGAGCCGAGACGGAACAGCGCGATGATGCCCAGGGTGAAGAGCAACTTCTTGCGCAGGTCCGGTGTCCGGAACGCCCGGGTAAACGCGGTCAGCACGGTCCCTCCTGCGCGCCTTTATGGCGATGTGAGTATGCGGTGGTGCGGGGATCTGCCATGTCAAGTCTCAAGTCAAACGAGCCGGACAGAATCCTGCCGTCTCGCCGAACTCTAACGCACTAAGGGCGTGGGGGCCCATTGTCGGAACCCCCACGCCTCGTCATAGCGGAGCTACAGCTCGGTAACGGAACCACCGGCGGCGGCGATCTTCTCCTTCGCGGCGGACGAGAAGGCGTGAGCCGTAACGTTCACAGCGACGGAGATCTCGCCGGTGCCGAGCACCTTCACGAGCTGGTTCTTGCGAACGGCGCCCTTGGCCACCAGGGCCTCGACGGTGACGTCGCCACCCTCGGGGAACAGCTCGCCGAGCCTGTCCAGGTTGACGACCTGGTAGGTCGTCTTGAACAGGGCGTTGGAGAAGCCCTTGAGCTTCGGCAGACGCCTCTGCAGCGGCACCTGGCCACCCTCGAAGCCGAGGGGAACCGTGGTACGGGCGTGGCTGCCCTTGGTGCCGCGACCGGCAGTCTTGCCCTTGGACGCCTCGCCGCGACCCTTGCGGATCTTCGACTTGTTGGCACCCGGAGCAGGACGCAGGTCGTGAATCTTGAGCGGAGCCTTGTCAGTCATGACTAGTCGACCTCTTCCACCTCGACGAGGTGCGTCACCACGGACACCATCCCGCGAATCTCGGGACGGTCCTCCTTGACGACGACATCGCCGATTCGCTTCAGGCCAAGCGAACGCAGCGAGTCACGCTGGTTCTGCTTGCCACCGATCTTCGAGCGAACCTGAGTGATCTTCAGGCGTGCCATGACTAGCTCACCGCCTTCGCGGCCGCGGCCTCGGCGATGCCCTCGCGCTGAGCCTTGAGCATGCGAGCCGGAGCCACGTCCTCGATCGGCAGGCCACGGCGGGCGGCGATCTCCTCGGGGCGGGAAAGGCCCTTCAGAGCCGCCACGGTGGCGTGCACGATGTTGATCGGGTTGTCCGAGCCGAGCGACTTGGACAGCACGTCATGGATGCCGGCGCACTCCAGGACCGCGCGCACCGGGCCACCGGCGATGACGCCGGTACCGGCCGACGCCGGACGCAGGAAGACGACACCGGCCGCCTCCTCGCCCTGCACGGTGTGCGGGATGGTGCCCTGGATGCGGGGCACCTTGAAGAAGTGCTTCTTGGCCTCTTCGACGCCCTTGGCGATGGCCGCGGGGACTTCCTTGGCCTTGCCGTAACCGACGCCGACCAGGCCGTTGCCGTCACCGACGACGACGAGGGCGGTGAAGCTGAAGCGACGACCACCCTTCACGACCTTGGCCACTCGGTTGATCTTCACTACGCGCTCGATGTACGAGACGCCCTTGTCGGCGGCGCCACCGCGGCGATCGTCACGACGGTCCCGCCGCTCGCCACCGGTGCCGCCACCGCGACGCGGAGCTGCAGCCATCAGTGGTTCCTCTTCTCAGTTGCCATCAGAATTCCAGCCCGCCTTCGCGGGCGCTGTCCGCCAGAGCCGCGATGCGACCGGCGTAGCGGTTGCCACCGCGGTCGAAGACGACCTTGGTGATCCCGGCTTCCTTGGCCCGCTGAGCGAGGAGCTCGCCGACCTTCTTGGCCTTCTCCGTCTTGTCGGCCTCAAGGGTGCGCAGCGAGGCGTCCATGGTGGAGGCGCTCACCAGCGTGTGACCGACGGAGTCGTCCACGATCTGGACGAACATGTGACGGGTCGAACGGTTGACGACCAGGCGCGGACGCTCGGCCGTACCGACGACGAACTTGCGGACGCGGCGGTGACGGCGAGCCCGCGAGACGGTGCGGGCAGCCGTGTGCTTGCTGAACGCAGTCTTCGGAGCCATGCCTACTTACCAGCCTTTCCGACCTTGCGGCGGATCTGTTCGCCCTGGTAACGCACGCCCTTGCCCTTGTACGGGTCAGGCTTGCGCAACTTGCGGATGTTGGCCGCGACCTCGCCGACCTTCTGCTTGTCGATGCCGTCCACGTGGAACAGGGTCGGCTTCTCGACGCGGAAGGAGACACCCTCGGGGGCGTCGACGATGACCGGGTGGCTGAAGCCCAGCGAGAACTCCAGCTGCGTCGGGCCCTTGGCCTGGACGCGGTAACCGACGCCGACGATCTCCAGGGACTTCGTGTACCCCTGGGTGACGCCCTGCACCATGTTGGCGATCAGCGTCCGGGACAGGCCGTGCAGCGCACGGACCTTGTTCTCGTCGTTGGGCCGGGAGACGGCGATGGCGCCGTCGTCGTCACGACCGACCGTAATCGGGTCCGCGACCGTGTGAGAAAGCGTGCCCTTCGGGCCCTTGACCTGGACATCCTGGCCGGTGATCGTGATGTCTACGCCACTGGGCACAGGGATGGGCAGCCGTCCGATTCTCGACATGCTGTGTTCCTCCCCTCTACCAGACGTAGGCGAGGACTTCGCCGCCCACGCCACGCTTGCCGGCCTGCTTGTCAGTCATGAGACCGGCGGACGTCGAGATGATCGCGACGCCCAGCCCGCCCAGAACTCGAGGCAGGTTGTCCTTCTTCGCATAAACCCGCAGACCGGGCTTGGAAACCCGGCGCAGGCCCGCGAGCGAACGCTCACGGGTAGGCCCGAACTTGAGCTCCACCACGAGGTTCTTTCCGACCTTGGCGTCTTCGACGGCCCAGGACTGGATGTAACCCTCCTGCTGGAGGATCTCGGCGATGTGCGCCTTGATCTTCGAATACGGCATCGACACGCTCTCGTGGTACGCCGAGTTCGCATTGCGCAGACGCGTCAGCATGTCTGCGATGGGGTCGGTCATCGTCATGGCCAGTGGCCTTCCTCGCCGCGGTTTCCAGTCGGCCAAGCAGCGCTCTGCCGGTGGACCTTCGGCGCGGTCATGGACGCGAAGCGTCCTGTCTTCTTCTGAACATGGACTCCGGGGGACGACGCGGAGCCGCCCCCCAGAGTATCTACCAGCTCGACTTGGTGATGCCGGGCAGCTCGCCCCGGTGCGCCATCTCGCGGAAGCACACGCGGCACAGACCGAACTTGCGGTACACCGCGCGCGGACGACCGCAACGCGAGCACCGGGTGTAGGCCCGGACCTCGAACTTCTGCTTGCGCCCCGCCTTGGCGATCAGCGACTTCTTCGCCATTGGATCAGGCCTCCTTGAACGGGAAGCCGAGGAGCTTCAGCAGCGCCCGGCCCTGGTCGTCGTTCGTCGCGGTGGTCACGACCGTGATGTCCATGCCCCGCGGGCGGTCGACCTTGTCCTGGTCGACCTCGTGGAACATGACCTGCTCGGTCAGACCGAACGTGTAGTTGCCGTTGCCGTCGAACTGCTTCGGCGACAGGCCGCGGAAGTCCCGGATACGGGGCAGCGCCAGCGCCAGCAGGCGGTCGAGGAACTCCCACATGCGGTCGCCGCGCAGCGTGACGTGCGCGCCGATCGGCATGCCCTCACGCAGCTTGAACTGCGCGATGGACTTGCGCGCCCGGACGACGGCCGGCTTCTGGCCGGTGATCGCGGTGAGGTCGCGTACGGCGCCTTCGATGAGCTTGGAGTCGCGAGCCGCCTCACCGACACCCATGTTGACCTTGATCTTGGTCAGGGCCGGGATCTGCATGACGTTCTCGATGCCGAACTGCTCGCGAAGCTGGGCCGCGATCTCCTCGCGGTACTTCGTCTTGAGTCGCGGCGTCGGGCGCTCGGTCTCAGTGGTCGTGGCGGTCATCAGCTGTCCTCACCCGTCTCCTCGGCCTTGTCGGCCTTCTTGTCGGCGGGCTTCTCGTCCTTGAGCTTCTTCACGTTGGACACGTGGATGGGGCCCTCCATCGTCTGCACGCCGCCGGTCTTGGCGCCACGCGGACCCTGGAGAGACTCCTTGGTGTGCTTCTTGATCATGTTGACGCCCTCGATCACCACGCGGTCCTCGCGCGGGTACGTGGCGATGACGTGACCCTTGGCACCCTTGTCCTTGCCGGCGATGACCTGAACCAGGTCACCCTTCTTCACATGCAGCTTCGGCATTACAGCACCTCCGGGGCGAGCGAGATGATGCGCATGAACTTCTTGTCGCGCAGCTCGCGGCCGACCGGGCCGAAGATACGAGTGCCACGAGGGTCACCGCTGTCCTTGATGATGACGGCGGCGTTCTCGTCGAAGCGGATGTAGGAGCCGTCGGGCCGGCGGCGCTCCTTGACCGTGCGGACGACGACGGCCTTGACCACGTCGCCCTTCTTGACGCCCGTGCTGCCCGGCAGCGCGTCCTTGACAGTGGCGACGATGATGTCGCCGATACCGGCGTAGCGTCGGCCCGAGCCACCGAGAACACGGATGCAAAGGATCTCCTTCGCACCAGTGTTGTCGGCGACCTTGAGCCGCGACTCCTGCTGGATCACTTGAACTCCTGTTAGTCGCGCCGGTTCTCATCTCTGAGCCTGGCGGAACCTGTCGTTGTCTTGTTCCCACGGCCACAGTCCACGAGGGGGCCGCACCGCAGGCGACGCGAGGCCCGGAGGACCTCGCGTCCTTGGACGCCGTCATGGGGGCCCTGAGGCCCCCACGAGGCGCGGTATATCCGAGAAGAGCCTTACTTGGCCTTCTCGAGGATCTCCACGACCCTCCACCGCTTGGTGGCGGAGAGGGGGCGGGTCTCCATGAGCAGCACGCGGTCGCCGACGCCGCAGGCGTTGGCCTCGTCGTGTGCCTTGTACTTGGTCGTACGGCGGATGACCTTGCCGTACAGACGGTGCTTGACGCGGTCCTCGACGGCGACGACGACGGTCTTGTCCATCTTGTCGCTGACGACCAGGCCCTCACGGACCTTGCGGAAGTTCCGCGCGTCGTTCGCCTCGGTGGTTCCGGTGGTCTCGGTCTCAGCCATCGCTCGTCTCCTTCTCGACCGTGACGATGCCGAGCTCACGCTCGCGCATCACGGTGTAGATACGGGCGATCTCGCGGCGGACGGCGCGCAGCCGCCCGTGGCTCTCCAACTGACCGGTCGCTGCCTGGAAGCGGAGGTTGAACAGCTCCTCCTTGGCTTCCTTGAGCTTCTGGACCAGGGTGTCCTGGTCCTCCACTCGCAGCTCGCCGGCGGTCAGGCCCTTAGCCATCACGCCTCACCCACTTCACGCTTAACGATCTTGCACTTCATCGGCAGCTTGTGGATCGCCCTGGTGAGCGCCTCACGCGCGACCGACTCCGCCACGCCGGACAGCTCGAACATCACGCGTCCGGGCTTGACGTTGGCGATCCACCACTCCGGCGAACCCTTACCGGAACCCATGCGGGTCTCGGCCGGCTTCTTGGTGAGCGGACGGTCGGGGTAGATGTTGATCCACACCTTGCCGCCACGGCGGATGTGACGGGTCATGGCGATACGAGCGGACTCGATCTGGCGGTTGGTCACGTAGGAGTGCTCAACAGCCTGAATGCCGAACTCGCCGAACACGACCCTGGTGCCGCCCTTGGCGGCTCCGCTGCGGTCAGGCCGGTGCTGCTTGCGGTGCTTGACCCTGCGCGGGATCAGCATGGTCAGCTCCCTTCAGCACCCGGCTGCGCAGCCGGGCCGGTCTCAGGGGCAGCCTGCGAAGCTGCCTCGGTACGGGGGGCGCGGTCGCCACGGCCGCCGCCACGACGCGGACGGTCACCGCCGCCACGACGCGGACGGTCGCCGCCGCCACCACGACGGTCGTCACGCTCGCGACGCTGGCCGGCACGAGCGCCGGCGGCAGCCGCCTCACGCTCGGCGCGGCTGGTCGGAGCCTCGCCCTTGTAGATCCAGACCTTCACGCCGATGCGGCCGAAGGTGGTACGGGCCTCGTAGAAGCCGTAGTCGATGTCCGCGCGGAGGGTGTGCAGCGGCACGCGACCCTCACGGTAGAACTCCGACCGCGACATCTCGGCGCCGCCCAGACGACCGGCGCACTGGACACGGATGCCCTTGGCGCCGGACTTCATGGCCGACTGCATCGCCTTGCGCATGGCGCGGCGGAACGAGACACGGCTGGACAGCTGCTCGGCGACGCCCTGAGCGACGAGCTGGGCGTCGATCTCCGGGTTCTTGACCTCGAGGATGTTGAGCTGGACCTGCTTCTTGGTCAGCTTCTCGAGGTCACCGCGGATGCGGTCCGCCTCGGCGCCGCGGCGGCCGATCACGATGCCCGGACGCGCGGTGTGGATGTCCACCTGCACACGGTCCGTGGTGCGCTCGATCTCGACCTTGGAGATGCCGGCCCGCTCCATGCCCTTCTGCAGCATGCGACGGATCGCCACGTCCTCGGCGACGTACGACTTGTACAGCTTGTCGGCGTACCACCGGCTCTTGAAGTCGGTCGTGATGCCGAGGCGGAACCCGTGCGGGTTAACCTTCTGGCCCACTATCGGGTCCTTCCCTTCGGCTCGCGGGATTCCACGATCACGGTGATGTGGCTCGTCCGCTTGTTGATCCGATAGGCGCGACCCTGTGCACGCGGGCGGAACCGCTTCAGCGTCGGGCCCTCGTCGACCCAGGCGCGGCTCACGACGAGCGTGCTGGGGTCGAGGTTGAAGTTGTGCTCGGCGTTCGCCATGGCGCTGCTGAGCACCTTGTAGATCGGCTCGCTCGCCGACTGGGGAGCGAACTGCAGCACGGCCTGCGCCTCCGAAGCGGGCAGCCCGCGAATAAGGTCCACCACGCGGCGGGCCTTGAGGGGCGTGACACGGACGAACCGCGCCTGAGCCCTGGCTTCCATCGCTTACTCCTCTAAATGCTTCTGAAGGCGTCTATCGCCGGCTGCGCCGGTCTTCCTTGACGTGGCTGCGGAACGTCCGCGTGGGGGCGAACTCTCCGAGCTTGTGGCCGATCATCGACTCGGTGACGAACACCGGGACGTGCTTGCGGCCGTCGTGCACGGCGATCGTGTGCCCGAGCATGTCGGGAACGATCATGGAGCGCCGCGACCACGTCTTGATGACGTTCTTGGTGCCCTTCTCGTTCTGGGCGTCCACCTTCTTCTGAAGGTGGTCGTCCACGAAGGGACCCTTCTTAAGGCTACGTGGCATTTCGGCTGCTCCTACCGCTTCTTCCTCTTGCTCCGACGACGGATGATCAGCCGGTCGCTGGACTTGTTGGCCTGGCGGGTGCGGCCCTCGGGCTTGCCCTTGGGGTTCACCGGGTGGCGACCGCCGGACGTCTTGCCCTCACCACCACCGTGCGGGTGGTCAACGGGGTTCATGGCGACACCACGGACGGTCGGGCGCTTGCCCTTCCACCGCATACGGCCGGCCTTGCCCCAGTTGATGTTGGCCTGCTCGGCGTTGCCGACCTGGCCGACCGACGCCCGGCAGCGCACGTCGACCATGCGCATTTCACCGGACGGCATACGCAGGGTGGCGTACTGGCCTTCCTTGGCGAGCAGCTGGATCTGGGCGCCCGCGGAACGACCGAGCTTCGCGCCGCCGCCCGGACGGAGCTCCACCGCGTGGATGAAGGTACCGGTCGGGATGTTGCGCAGCGGCAGGCAGTTGCCCGGCTTGATGTCGGCAGCGGGGCCGTTCTCGATTCGGTCGCCCTGCTTGAGGCCGGTCGGCGCGATGATGTAGCGCTTCTCACCGTCGGCGTAGTGGAGCAGAGCGATGTTGGCGGTGCGGTTGGGGTCGTACTCGATGTGAGCGACCTTCGCCGGGATGCCGTCCTTGTCATGCCTACGGAAGTCGATGATCCGGTAGGCGCGCTTGTGTCCGCCGCCCTGGTGGCGCGCGGTCACCCGGCCGTGTACGTTCCGGCCGCCCTTGCTGTGAAGGGGCGCAAGCAGCGACTTCTCGGGAGTGCTGCGGGTGATCTCGGAGAAGTCCGAGACACTCGACCCGCGGCGACCCGGAGTCGTCGGCTTGTACTTACGGATGCCCATCTTTTTCGTTCATCCTTCGTCGGTTACATGGGCGAGCCCGCCGCACCGAAATGCGACGGTCTCGTCCCTCGCAGACCTTTCGGCCCGCTTCCTATCTATGGCGCTGCTAGCCGATCTGACCGAAGATGTCGATCCGATCGCCCTCGACCAGGCTCACGATCGCGCGCTTGGTGTCGGGACGCTTGCCGAAACCGGTGCGGGTGCGCTTGCGCTTGCCCGTCCGGTTGATGGTGTTCACGCTGGTGACCTTGACCCCGAAGATCTGCTCAACGGCGATCTTGACCTGGGTCTTGTTCGCGGTCTTCTTCACCAGGAACGTGTACTTGTTGTTCTCATCGATCAGGCCGTAGCTCTTCTCAGAGACGACCGGCTTGATGATGATGTCGCGCGGGTCGGCGATCTTCTCCATCAGGCGTCTTCCTTCCCGCCCTGGCTCAGCCGCGCGACGACCTGGTCGTACGCCTCCTGGGTGAAGACCACGTCGTCGTGCACGAGCACGTCGTAGGTGTTGAGCTGCCCGGCGTCCAGCAGGTGGACCTCGGGAGCGTTACGCAGGCTCATCCAGGTCAGCTCGTCGGCCTCGTCGACGACGACGAGCACGCGGGGAGCCTGAGTGATCTTGCGAAGGGCGTCCAGGGCGGCCTTGGTCTTGGGGGTCTCCCCCGTCACCAGCGTGCTGACCACGTGGACGCGACCGCCACCGGCCCTGTCGGACAGGGCGCCGCGGAGCGCGGCGGCCTTCATCTTCTTGGGCGTGCGCTGCGAGTAGTCACGCGGCACGGGCCCGTGGACGGTGCCACCGCCGGTGAACTGCGGCGCGCGGGTCGAGCCCTGACGGGCGCGGCCGGTGCCCTTCTGGCGGTACGGCTTCTTGCCGCCACCGCTGACCTCGCCACGGGTCTTGGCCTTGTGGGTGCCCTGCCGGCGAGCGGCGAGCTGGGCCACGACCACCTGGTGGATCAGCGGAACGTTGACCGTCGTGCCGAAGACGTCTTCGGGCAGTTCGACGGTGCCGGCCTTGGCGCCGCTGGCGTCGAGGACGTCAATAGTGGTGCTCACTTGGCAGCCCCCTTCTTGGCAGCGGTGCGGACGAGGACCAGGCTGCCGTTCGCGCCGGGGATCGCACCCTTGATCAGGATGAGACCGTTCTCGGCGTCGACGGAGTGAACCTTGAGGCTCTGCACAGTGGTGCGGACGTTACCCATCCGACCGGCCATGCGCAGGCCCTTGAATACGCGGCCCGGGGTGGCGCAGCCACCGATGGAACCCGGCGAGCGGTGCTTGCGCTGCGTACCGTGCGACGCGCCCAGACCACCGAAGCCGTGCCGCTTCATGACACCGGCGAAGCCCTTGCCCTTGCTCTTGCCCGTCACGTCGACGAACTGGCCGGCCTCGAAGGTGTCGGCCAGCAGCTCCTGGCCCAGGGTGTAGTCGCTCGCGTCGTCGGTGCGGATCTCCGCGAAGTAACGGCGCGGGGTGATGTCGTGCTTACGCAGGTAGTCGCCGAGCGGCTTGTTGACCTTCCGGGGGTCGACCTGCCCGAAGCCGAGCTGAACGGCGGAGTAGCCGTCCTTGTCTGCGGTACGGACCCGGGTCACCACGCACGGACCGGCCTCGACCACGGTCACCGGAACCATCCGGTTGTCCGCGTCGAAGACCTGGGTCATGCCGAGCTTCTTGCCCAGGACGCCCTTGATCGTCTTAGCCATGTCAGTGCGTTCCCTCAGAGCTTGATCGAAATGTCGACACCCGCGGGGAGGTCGAGCCGCATGAGCGAGTCAACCGTCTTGGGGGTCGGGTCGATGATGTCAATCAGCCGCTTGTGCGTGCGCATCTCGAAGTGCTCGCGGCTGTCCTTGTACTTGTGCGGCGAGCGGATGACGCAGTACACGTTCTTCTCGGTCGGCAGCGGCACCGGGCCCGCGACCTTCGCGCCAGTCCGCGTCACCGTCTCGACGATCTTCTTGGCCGAGCTGTCGATGACCTCGTGGTCATAGGCCTTAAGCCGGATGCGGATCTTCTGTCCCGCCATAGTGGCCTCGGTGTCCTTCGCTGTCGTCTGAAAAAGTATCGTGCGGCCTTGTGCCGCTGTGTTGCTGCAGGTCTGACCCTGCGTGACCCCACGAGACAGACACTGTTGATCTGTCTTTTCTTCCGTGATCCGGCAGTTACTTCGGTCACTATGGCCGAAGCGACTGCTGGATCACGGCGCTTTACGCGAGGCCCCTGACGCGGTACGGCGGTCGGCCCTGAATGTGGGGCCGACCGCCGCCCCGACGGTCGAGCTACTTGATGATCTTCACGACCCGGCCGGCGCCGACGGTGCGGCCACCCTCACGGATCGCGAACTTGAGGCCTTCCTCCATGGCGATGGGCTGGATCAGCTCAACGCGCATTTCGGTGTTGTCGCCCGGCATGACCATCTCGGTGCCCTCGGGGAGGTTCACCACACCGGTCACGTCAGTCGTACGGAAGTAGAACTGCGGGCGGTAGTTGTTGAAGAACGGCGTGTGGCGGCCGCCCTCGTCCTTGGACAGGATGTAGACCTGGCCGGTGAACTCGGTGTGCGGGGTCGTCGTGCCCGGCTTGATGATGCACTGGCCGCGCTCGACGTCGTCGCGCTTGATGCCGCGGAGCAGCAGGGCGGCGTTGTCGCCGGCGTGACCCTCGTCGAGCATCTTGTTGAACATCTCGATGCTGGTGACGGTGGTCGTCGTCTTCTCCGGCTTGATGCCGATGATGTCGACCTGCTCGTTGACCTTGACGATGCCGCGCTCGATACGACCGGTGACGACGGTGCCGCGACCGGTGATCGAGAAGACGTCCTCGACGGGCATGAGGAACGGCTTCTCCGTGTCACGGGGAGGCTCGGGGACGTTCTCGTCCACCGCGTTCATCAGCTCGATGATGCTGTCGGCCCACTTCTCGTCACCCTCGAGAGCCTTGAGGGCGGAGACGCGGACGACGGGCAGGTCGTCGCCGGGGAACTCCTGCGCGGACAGGAGCTCACGGACCTCCAGCTCGACGAGCTCGAGGATCTCCTCGTCGTCGACCATGTCGGCCTTGTTCAGCGCCACGACGATGTAGGGGACGCCGACCTGGCGGGCCAGGAGGACGTGCTCCTTCGTCTGCGGCATCGGGCCGTCGGTGGCGGCGACCACGAGGATCGCGCCGTCCATCTGAGCGGCACCGGTGATCATGTTCTTCACGTAGTCGGCGTGACCGGGGCAGTCAACGTGAGCGTAGTGACGCTTCTCGGTCTGGTACTCGACGTGCGCGATGGAGATCGTAATACCGCGAGCCTTCTCCTCGGGCGCCTTGTCGATCTTGTCGAACGGGGTCGCCTTGTTGAGCTCGGGGAAACGGTCGTGAAGCACCTTGGTGATCGCCGCGGTCAGCGTGGTCTTGCCGTGGTCGATGTGTCCAATGGTGCCGATGTTCATGTGCGGCTTAGTCCGCTCGAACTTGGCCTTGCCCACTGGTTCTCTCCTTGAGAATCTGACTGACTTGTCTACACACTCGGGCCCGGGAAATCCCAGACCCCTAGGCGGCGGGGTGGCTCACACCACCCCGCCAGGGACCGGGAAGTTATTCGCCCCGGGCCTTCGCGACGATCTCCTTGGCGATGCCCGGAGGCACCTCCGCGTAGGAGTCGAACTGCATGCTGTAGCTCGCGCGCCCCTGCGTCTTGCTACGCAGGTCACCCACGTAGCCGAACATCTCAGACAGCGGCACGAGCGCCTGGACGACACGGGCGCCGGCCCGCTCGTCCATCGCCTGGATCTGCCCGCGGCGACCGTTGAGGTCACCGATGACGTCACCCATGTAGTCCTCGGGCGTGGTGACCTCGACGGCCATCATCGGCTCGAGAAGAACGGCGTCCGCCTTGCGCGCGGCCTCCTTGAAGGCCATCGAGCCGGCGATCTTGAACGCCATTTCCGAGGAGTCGACGTCGTGGGCGGCACCGTCGGTCAGCGTAACCTTCACGCCCACCATCGGGTAACCGGCCAGCACGCCGAACTCGGCGGCCTCCTGGGCGCCGGCGTCGACCGAGGGGATGTACTCCCTCGGGACGCGGCCACCGGAGACCTTGTTCTGGAACTCGTAACCGTCGTTGCCCTCGCCCAGCGGCTCCAGGTCGATGATCACCCGCGCGAACTGACCGGAACCACCGGTCTGCTTCTTGTGGGTGTAGTCGACCTTCTCCACCTTGCGGCGGATGGTCTCGCGGTAGGCCACCTGCGGGCGGCCCACGTTGGCCTCGACCTTGAACTCGCGACGCATACGGTCGACGAGGATCTCCAGGTGAAGCTCGCCCATGCCCCAGATGACCGTCTGACCGGTCTCCTCGTCACGACGGACCTGGAAGGACGGGTCCTCCTCGGCCAGCCGCTGGATGGCGGTGGACAGCTTCTCCTGGTCGCCCTTGGTCTTGGGCTCGATGGCGACGTTGATGACCGGAGCCGGGAACGTCATCGACTCGAGCACGACCGGGTTGGCCGGGTCGGCAAGGGTGTCGCCGGTCGTGGTGTCCTTAAGACCCATGACGGCGACGATCTGACCGGCGATCGCCTGCGGGCGCTCTTCGCGCTTGTTGGCGTGCATCTGGTAGATCTTGCCGATCCGCTCCTTCTTGCCCTTCACCGAGTTCACGACCTGTGAACCGGTGTCGAGGGTGCCGGAGTAGATGCGGATGTAGGTGAGCTTGCCCAGGTGCGGGTCGCTGGCGATCTTGAAGGCCAGCGCGGAGAACGGCTCGGCCGGGTCCGCGTGACGCTCGATCACCTTCTCCTCGTTGCCGACCGCGTAACCCTTGAACGCCGGGATGTCGGTCGGGGCGGGGAGGTAGGCGACGATCGCGTCGAGCAGGGGCTGAACGCCCTTGTTCTTGAACGCGGTGCCGCACAGCACCGGGTTGATGGCGCTGCTCAGCGTGGCGCGGCGGATGGCCGCGACCAGCTGCTCCTCGGTGGGCTCGGTGCCCTCCAGGAAGAGCTCCATCAGCTCGTCGTCGTTCTCGGCGACCGTCTCGATGAGGCGGTCACGCCACTCGCGGGCGGCGTCGGCGTGGTCGGCCGGGATGTCGACGGTGTCGTACATCTCGCCCTTGGCCGCGTCGGCGCTCCAGATGAGCCCCTTCATCTTGATGAGGTCGATGACGCCCTTGAAGTCGGCCTCGACACCCCACGGAAGCTGGATCACAGCGGGGGTCGCGCCCAGGCGGCTGACCATCATCTCGACGCAGCGGTGGAACTCCGCGCCGACACGGTCCATCTTGTTCACGAAGCAGATGCGCGGGACCTCGTACCGGTCAGCCTGCCGCCACACCGTCTCCGACTGCGGCTCGACACCGGCGACACCGTCGAACACGGCGACGGCACCGTCGAGGACGCGGAGCGAGCGCTCCACTTCGATGGTGAAGTCGACGTGACCCGGAGTGTCGATGATGTTGATGGTGTGACCGATCCACTCACAGGTCGTCGCGGCAGACGTGATCGTGATGCCGCGCTCCTGCTCCTGCTCCATCCAGTCCATGGTGGCAGCGCCCTCATGGACTTCACCGATCTTGTAGTTGATGCCGGTGTAGAACAGGATGCGCTCGGTCGTGGTGGTCTTGCCCGCGTCGATGTGGGCCATGATCCCGATGTTGCGGACCTTGGCCAGGTCAAGAGCGGTCGTAGCGGCCACTTTAACTCGCGTCCTCGTCGTCTCGTCGAACCCGCCGGGTTACCAGCGGTAGTGGGCGAAGGCCTTGTTGGACTCGGCCATCTTGTGGGTGTCCTCGCGCTTCTTGACACTCGCCCCGAGGCCGTTGCTGGCGTCGAGGAGCTCGTTCATGAGGCGCTCGGTCATGGTCTTCTCGCGGCGGGCGCGGGAGTACTGCACCAGCCAGCGCAGGGCCAGGGTGGTGCTGCGCGCGGCGCGCACCTCGACCGGCACCTGGTAGGTCGCGCCACCGACACGACGGCTGCGGACCTCGAGGGTGGGCTTGACGTTGTCAAGCGCGCGCTTGAGGGTGACGACCGGGTCGTTGCCCGTCTTCTCCCTGCAGCCTTCGAGGGCGCCGTAGACGATCGACTGCGCGATGGAGCGCTTGCCGTCAAGGAGCACCTTGTTGATCAGGGCGGTCACCAGCGGCGAGCTGTAAACCGGGTCAGACATGAGCTGACGACGGCCAGGAGAACCCTTACGAGGCATTGTTAGCTCTTCTCCTTCTTCGCGCCGTAGCGGCTGCGGGCCTGCTTGCGGTTGCGGACACCCTGGGTGTCGAGCGAACCGCGGATGATCTTGTAGCGAACACCAGGCAGGTCCTTCACACGACCGCCACGCACGAGCACGATGGAGTGCTCCTGCAGGTTGTGGCCCACACCGGGGATGTAAGCCGTGACCTCGATGCCGTTCGTGAGCCGAACGCGGGCCACCTTGCGCAGTGCCGAGTTGGGCTTCTTCGGGGTCGTGGTGTAAACGCGCTGGCACACACCGCGCCGCTGCGGACTCCCCTTGAGGGCAGGAGTCTTGGTCTTGGAGACCTTGTCCTGCCGGCCCTTGCGGACCAACTGCTGAATAGTGGGCACTGCCACTCCGTTTCGTGCCTTGGCCGGTGTTACGTCATTGGGTCTTGCATTTCGCAGGTTCTGCCGGTGTCATGACCTGCTGGTTTTCCTCGTCTCGGTGCCCCCGCGGTCGGGCGTGTCGCGCTATTCACACAGACACAGCCACGGAGACTTGCGAGCCTGAGAGTCCAGCCGACGCTCTCCCTATGGATATGAGCGCACAGCCGAAAGCCCGCTAGAGACGGGCACGATGCTCAAGACTACCCAGGCCCAGCCGACACGTCAAAACGGCACGGCAACGCCTGTCGGCCTCGCCGCTCCGTGCCACCGGGGCCTGTCTCATCCAGCCCATCCGAAGCGCCGCGGCAATGATACCGGGCCTGGGGACCGACGTGTGCCGATTCGCCGGGGAGCCCCCCCCCAACCGGCCCACAGACCGCCAGGCCGGCGGACCGTCTCCCCCGGGGCCCGCCCCACCCTCACAGGGCGTCTGGGAGCGTCTACGGCAGCGCGTACGGCCGGAACAGCGCCGCGCCCGGGCCTCTTCGGAGAGAGACCCGGGCGCGGCGCCTGCGAACTGCTAGCGGTTGTACTGACCGAAGTCGTACTCCTCCAGCGGGACGGCCTCGCCGCTGCCCGTGCCGAAGGTGTAGTCGGCCGCGGAACCGTCGTAACCGCCGACGGTGTACATGGCGGCCTTGGCCTCCTCGGTCGGCTCGACCCGGATGTTGCGGTACTGGGGCATGCCCGTACCGGCCGGGATGAGCTTACCGATGATGACGTTCTCCTTCAGGCCCAGGAGCGAGTCGGACTTGGCGTGGATCGCCGCGTCCGTCAGAACCCTGGTCGTCTCCTGGAAGGAGGCCGCCGACAGCCACGACTCGGTGGCCAGCGACGCCTTCGTGATGCCCATGAGCACCGGACGGCCCGCGGCCGGCGAGCCGCTCTCGGCCACCGTCTCACGGTTCATCTGCTCGAAGCGCGGACGCTCCACCAGCTCACCGGGCAGCAGGTCGGTGTCACCGGACTCCAGCACGTTCACGCGCTTGAGCATCTGCCGCACGATGATCTCGATGTGCTTGTCGTGGATCGACACACCCTGCGACCGGTAGACCTGCTGGACCTCGGCCACCAGGTGCAGCTGCACGGCCCGCGGGCCGAGGATGCGCAGCACCTCGTTGGGGTTGACCGCACCGGCGATCAGCTGCTGGCCGACCGTCACGCGCTGGCCGTCCTGGACGAGCAGGCGCGAACGCATCGAGACCGGGTAGGCGATCTCCTCCGACCCGTCGTCGGGGGTGATGACGATCTTCCTGGTCTTGTCGGTCTCGTCGATCCGGGCCCGGCCCTCGGCCTCGGAGATCGGGGCGACACCCTTGGGGATGCGCGCCTCGAACAGCTCCGTGACACGGGGCAGACCGTGGGTGATGTCGGCGCCGGCCACACCACCGGTGTGGAACGTACGCATCGTCAGCTGCGTGCCGGGCTCACCGATCGACTGGGCGGCGATGATGCCGACCGCCTCGCCGACGTCCACGAGCTTGCCGGTGGCCAGCGAGCGGCCGTAGCAGGTCGCGCAGACACCGATCTTGGCCTCGCAGACGAGCGCGCTGCGGGTGCGGACGGTCTCGACGCCGGCCTCGACCAGCTTCGTCACGTGGATGTCGTTGATGTCGACACCCGCCGGGACGATGACCTTGCCGTCGACCTCGACGTCCTCGGCCATGATGCGGCCGTGCACGTTGGACTCGGCGTTCTCCGCCTTGACCAGGTTGCCCGACGCGTCACGCTCGCCGACGTGCAGCGGGACCGCGCGGTCGGTGCCACAGTCGATCTCACGCACGATGACGTCCTGGGCGACGTCCACCAGACGACGGGTCAGGTAACCCGAGTCGGCGGTCCGCAGGGCGGTGTCGGCCAGACCCTTTCGCTGACCGTGGGTGGAGATGAAGTACTCCAGCACCGACAGGCCCTCGCGGAAGGAGGCCTTGATCGGCCGCGGGATCGTCTCACCCTTGGTGTTGGACACCAGGCCACGGATGCCGGCGATCTGCCGGACCTGCATCTTGTTACCACGGGCGCCCGAGTTGACCATCATCCAGACCGGGTTGGTCGCCGGGAAGGCGTTGACCATGTCGGTCTCGACGTCGGCCGTGGCGTGGGTCCAGATCTCGATGAGCTCCTGACGGCGCTCCTCGTCGGTGATCAGACCACGCTCGTACTCGCGCTGGACCTTGTCGGCCCGGCGCTCGTAGTTCTCCATGATGTCGGTCTTGTTCGGCGGCGCGACGACGTCCTCGATCGAGATCGTGACGCCGGAGCGGGTCGCCCAGCGGAAGCCCGCGTCCTTGAGCGCGTCGAGCGAGTTGGCGACCTCGACCTTGGGGTAGGTGTCGGCCAGCTCGTTCACGATCGTGGACAGCTGCTTCTTGCCCACCTGGAAGTTGACGAACGGGTAGCTCTCGGGGAGCGTCTGGTTGAACAGGCACCGCCCGAACGTCGTCTCCAGCCGGATCGGGTCACCCTGCTCCCAGCCCTCCGGAGCGACCCAGTCGCGCGGCGGCAGGACGTCCTTGACCCGGATCTGGATCTTCGCCTGGATCTCCAGCTCGCGGCGGTCGAAGGCCATCTGCGCCTCGGCGATCGAGCCGAACACGCGGCCCTCGCCGGTCGCGCCTTCCTTCTGGGTGGTCAGCCAGTAGAGGCCGATGACCATGTCCTGGGTGGGCATCGTCACGGGCTTGCCGTCGGCCGGCTTGAGGATGTTGTTGGTCGAGAGCATCAGGATGCGCGCCTCGGCCTGGGCCTCAGCCGACAGCGGCAGGTGCACGGCCATCTGGTCGCCGTCGAAGTCCGCGTTGAAGGCGGTGCAGACGAGCGGGTGGATCTGGATGGCCTTGCCCTCGACCAGCTGCGGCTCGAACGCCTGGATGCCCAGACGGTGGAGCGTCGGAGCGCGGTTGAGCAGC
The DNA here is from genome assembly GCF_042878785.1 of Nonomuraea sp. NPDC003560. Taxonomy (NCBI): domain Bacteria; kingdom Bacillati; phylum Actinomycetota; class Actinomycetes; order Streptosporangiales; family Streptosporangiaceae; genus Nonomuraea; species Nonomuraea sp. NPDC003560. The sequence goes on from NZ_JBIAOF010000003.1 coordinate 1,151,440, forward strand.
ACCGGGTGCTCGGTGATGACCTCTTCGAGCACGTCCCACACGACGGGGCGGGCGCGCTCGACCATCCGCTTGGCCGACTTGATGTTCTGCGCGTGGTTGAGGTCCACGAGCCGCTTCATCACGAACGGCTTGAACAGCTCCAGCGCCATCTGCTTGGGCAGACCGCACTGGTGCAGCTTGAGCTGCGGGCCGACGACGATGACCGAACGGCCGGAGTAGTCGACTCGCTTGCCCAGCAGGTTCTGGCGGAAACGACCCTGCTTGCCCTTCAGCATGTCGCTGAGGGACTTCAGCGGCCGGTTGCCGGGGCCGGTCACCGGGCGACCGCGACGGCCGTTGTCGAACAGCGCGTCGACGGCCTCCTGGAGCATCCGCTTCTCGTTGTTCACGATGATCTCGGGGGCGCCGAGGTCGAGCAGACGCTTGAGGCGGTTGTTCCGGTTGATGACCCGGCGGTACAGGTCGTTGAGGTCGGAGGTCGCGAACCGGCCACCGTCGAGCTGCACCATCGGGCGCAGGTCCGGCGGGATGACCGGGATGCAGTCGAGCACCATGCCGCGCGGCGAGTTGGTGGTGTTCAGGAACGCCGACACGACCTTGAGCCGCTTGAGGGCGCGGGCCTTCTTCTGGCCCTTGCCGCTGCGGATGGTCTCGCGCAGGTTCTCGGCCTCGGCGTCGAGGTCGAAGCTGATCAGGCGGTCCTGGATCGCCTGCGCGCCCATGCCGCCCTTGAAGTAGCGGCCGAAGCGGTCGCGCATCTCGCGGTAGAGCAGCTCGTCGCCCTCAAGGTCCTGGACCTTGAGGTTCTTGAAGCGGCTCCAGACCTCGTCGAGCCGGTCCAGCTCGCGCTGGGCACGGTCGCGGAGCTGGCGCATCTCGCGCTCGGCGCCCTCGCGGACCTTGCGCCGCTGGTCGCCCTTGGCGCCGGCGGCCTCCAGCTCGGCCAGGTCGGACTCGAGCTTCTTCTGCCTGGACTCGACGTCGGCGTCACGGCGCTGCTCGATGTGCTGCCGCTCGACGGAGATCTTCGCCTCCAGCGAGGGCAGGTCACGCTCACGCATGTCGGTGTCGACGTGCGTGATCATGTAGGCCGCGAAGTAGATGACCTTCTCCAGGTCCTTCGGGGCCAGGTCGAGCAGGTAGCCGAGGCGCGACGGCACGCCCTTGAAGTACCAGATGTGCGTGACGGGCGCGGCCAGCTCGATGTGGCCCATCCGCTCACGACGCACCTTGGCCCGGGTCACCTCGACGCCGCAGCGCTCACAGATGATGCCCTTGAACCGGACGCGCTTGTACTTGCCGCAGTAGCACTCCCAGTCGCGGGTCGGACCGAAGATCTTCTCGCAGAAGAGTCCGTCCTTTTCCGGCTTGAGAGTCCGGTAGTTGATGGTCTCGGGCTTCTTGACCTCGCCGTGCGACCACTGACGGATGTCGTCGGCGGTCGCAAGACCGATCCTGAGCTCGTCGAAGAAGTTGACGTCTAGCATTGTGTGCGATCTCCCCCTCAGACTTCTTCCACGCTGCTCGGCTCACGCCGGGACAGATCGATACCGAGTTCCTCCGCCGCGCGGAAGACGTCCTCGTCGGTGTCGCGCATCTCGATGGACATGCCGTCGCTGGACAGCACCTCGACGTTGAGGCACAG